>NZ_LNWY01000001.1 GCF_001681715.1 Tritonibacter mobilis
CAAAACCACATGTTTTCATATACTTAAAACGCCCTTACAGGAATGCCAGCATTGAGGATTTTACCCACCCTCCCCAAACTTGATGGTTTGCCGTGAGATGAATCATGAAGCCATGTCTATATATTGCGGTCGAAACTCTGCCACACACCAGAGCGATGCGGAATCGACGACTCGAGTCGCCCTCCTACCCGCCAGACATTCGCCCTATAGGTCGATTTCCAGCACCCCGTCGGGGTCTGCTGCACGAGATTGGCACAAGACTATCGCATCGCGCCGTTGCGCTTTGGACAGAACGAAGTCGCGGTGCTCAGCCTCTCCGGCCAGCAACCCGCATTTGCAGACGCCACAGATGCCGTCAGCACATTTCACATCTACATGGATGCCCTGCTCGGCCAATGCATCAGTGGCGGTTTGCTCCGCACTCACATGGATATCGCGACCAGAGCGCGCCAGTCTCAAGACAAAGGGGTGGTTTTCATACTCTGGCTGCTCAGGCACAGAGAAATACTCCAGATGCCTCGCGTCCTCCGGAAAACCGGCAGCCTCGGCCGCAGTCATGACAGCTTCCATATAGGGCGCGGCCCCACAGGTGTAGACGTGCCAGCCCGGCTGGTACCCCGAGAGGATCTGATCAAAGGCTGCCCGCGTCCCTTCTTGTGATATATGGAGGTGGACCTTGGACGCCCAAGGCATCTGGGCGAGATCATCGAGGTAGCCACCCTGCTCCCGCGACTTGATCGAATAGTGGAACTCAAACTCCGCGCCCAGCGCATGCAAGCGGTGCGCCATGGCGATCATCGGGGTGACCCCAATCCCGCCCCCCATCAGAAAGGTCTTGCTGGCGCTCTCATCGAGCGGAAAGTGATTGATCGGGCGAGAGATGAAAATACGGCGCCCTTCCGAGAAGATCCTGTGCAAGAGCTTTGAGCCGCCACGCCCAGCCTCTTCGCGCAACACGCCAATCTGGTAATGCGAGCGATCCGCCGGATTGCCCGACATGGAATACTGACGCAGAAACTCTGGGGCGACGACGATATCAAGATGCGCTCCGGCACTCCACTCCGGCAAATCGGAGCCATCGGCAGCACGGAATTCGTATTTTGTGACTCCTGCGGCCATCCCTTCTACCTTTGAGACGATCACCTGTAGAACCGGGCTCTCGTCATCATTGGTATAAAGGTGATCCCAATCACCTGTCTCGCCCCGCTCCCTGCGTTGTTTGTATTCCTCGGCGGTGATCATGGCCTGATAGGCTTCGATCCCGGCTTCGCGATCCATTGGAAACGGATAGGGATAAGGGTGCGGTGCGAGGTGAGCCGGGTAGACCGCCAGCGTCTGATCCTCGTAGCGCAGGTTGAGGTCCTTTTGCAGATCCCGCGCATTCACCGGATGCCGGGTCGGGCGATAGGCACCGTCTTCTTCCAGTTCCAGATCCCACCACCATTTCTTGGTCGGGTTCATCTCGCCATGGCCCAGCATATCGTCGAGCCGTGCCAAAGCCGGCGCGGCCTTGGGAATGTTCATCGCCGCCCAGCGGAAGGGCTTTTCCGCAAAGATCCCTTCGAGGTTCCAAGGACAGGTTTTCATGCACCGACCACACATCGCGCCGCCTGGCGTGGTGATCCGGTAGGTGGTGCATTTCTGGCTGTCGGATTTCCAGATCTCGTAGCCGTTAAACATCAGCTTCGGACCCGCAGTGATCGCGCCCGACGGGCATTCGCGCGCACATTTATTACAGGACTCGCAAAAGGATTGCAGGCCGAAGTCAATCGGCTTGTCATGCGCCATCGGCATGTCGGTGGTCACCACACCGGATTTCAGGCGCGGGCCGAGGAAGGGATTGAGGATCACCTCGCCAATGCGTGAGACCTCACCCAGACCGGACAGCAACAACAAGGGCGGTTGCAGAACCTCGCCATCCATCACCGTGTGTGCCTTGGCCTTATAGCCAAGATTGCGGATCTGGCGTGCAATCACGCCCCCCAACAGCGAGAACCGCAGATACGCGCGCATGGATTGCGCAACCGCAATCCAGTCGTCGCCTGAGGTCCCTTCGGTCGTGTCGAACCCCTGATCGACGATCATCGAAATCGCATGCGGCTGATCCGGCACAATGGGTGTGCCGGTGGCATCATGGCTGTACCATGTCCAATCCGGGCAACGGCTGATCCCGACCGCATCAATCCCCAACCAATAGGAAGCCGCTTTCACCATATCCGCATTGCGCGTAGCATCCGTCGGACGAGGCCCGTCGGCAGGCGTGCCGTCCTGCAACAGCACAAACGCCCCAAGCATCCGCCGCTGCGCCATTGAAGGCGCCGCCTTGCGGACATAGAAGCCGCCGGTCGCGGCCTTTTGGTTCCCCTTGCCCATATCGCCGAACTGGGCACGGGCAAACATATCGGCGCGTTTGGGCACACGGGCCACGCGCGCCTCATCTATATATGTCGTGGGCGTCTCCACTCGCTTCAGTGTCTCAAAAGGGTGCGGGCCATCGCGAAAGTCGCGGTCTTTATAAGGATCACCGTTCAGGGCAGACCGCTCTGCCCCTGCCCCGATCCACCAGCGCAAATCGCGCCCGTTTTGTCCGGGCTGCTCGGGCAGCGGCGCCAAGGGGCGATCTTCGGCCAACTCAAAGTCGGTGGTCACGGCCGCCAGACCATACCGGGTGCCCCAATAGGGCGCAACAAGCTGGCCATCTTCCATACGCACCAACCCCGCCGCAACCGCGAGCCGGTTTAGATCCACATCAGACGACGTCCCAGTATGCGCCTTGGCATCCCAGCCCAGCAATCGGATGTAATTGGCAATCACCACCGCCGTTTCGGCGCTGCGTAGACAGGCCCGATGCGCCTCCGCGCCCTCGATCCAGTCACACCCCGCCTCTTCCGGGCGAGGATCACGCGGCATTTCATAGAGGAACACAATCGCATGACGATGCGCACCAATCGTGGTGGGTGGCGCGTGCATGGCTTCTTTGAGGTCCGCCATGATCATGTCGATCCCCGAGGCCAGCGTCTTGGTCTGGCGGGTCTTCAGATCCTCGGCCAAACGGTCGATGTCCGGATTGAGCCACGGCGTTGACAGGCGGGCCTCTTCCGTCATCGGCCCGATGCCCACCATGGAAGCATCCGCAAAATACCCAAAGGCTTTGATGTGATCTGATCGCTCTTGCAGATCGGTCGGCACCTCGCCGCGAGAACCATTCACCAGCCCATCGCGGATCGCATCCATCATCGCCTGATATTCGCACATCGCGTTGATGATGCTGTCAGGCTTTTGCGGGCGGCGGAAATTGAGCGGCGCCGATGGCGGCAAATCACTCAGCTCCGCATGATCGCAACGCTTCAACCGCTCCAGCGGGAAAGGCCCCATATGCACGGGCCGATGCCGGGAGGAAAAGAAACGAATGGACATGCTGGCTCTCCTGAGGACGGCGATGGCGATCTGCAGACGGGAACCTCCCGCCAGATGTCAGATGCTACTGGCCTTATGGATTGGATGCAGGACAAACAGATTTGATGTGCCGCCAAGTGGCACATTGCTCAAATTTCATGCGTCCCCTTCGCAGCAAAAGGCGCATCAGCTTGATGCTGCCCTCAGCGGCTTGTGCATCGCATTGCATTGTGGTTGGAGGGCAGTAACCGCCCCGTATGCCGATGTTTGGTATTTTTTTCCGAGAGGGCGACAGAACGTTAAATGGTAGCCGTAACACATTTGACAGGCGCAGCGCCGCCCCGACCTATCAAGGATACGCATGGCTTATTCGTTTACTTATATTTACGCCCCGCTGAAATGGATCAGCGCCGGGCTGATTTCTCTGGCTTTATCCGCGAGTGCGTCTGCCCAACCGATGCCCGGCGGTGATCGCGGCCCTATACCGGCTGGAGTGATCACACTCAGCGAGGCACAGGTGCCTTTCTCGGTAACGCTGCCCGGACGCGCCATCGCCTATGAAGAGGTCAATATCCGCCCGCGCGTCGACGGCACTATTAGCGAAATACCCTATGAAGCTGGGCGCAAGGTCGAAAAAGGCGATGTTCTGTTTCGCATTGAAGGTGACACCTTTGAGGTAGACGTCGCCGCAGCCGAGGCCGAAGTCGCGCGCGCAGAGGCCGCCGTCACCGCAGCCGAGGCCACATTATCTCGCTATGAGCGCCTGCAAGGAACAGGCGTGACCATTGAGGACGTGGAAAACGCCCGCGTGACGGTGCTGCAGAACAAGGCCGAGCTGAGCTCGGCAAACGCAAAACTCAAACTGGCTCGATTGAATCTGGAACGGACCGAGATCCACAGCCCGATCACGGGCATTGTCGCGGTTCCCGAAGTTTCCGTTGGGGCCGTGGTCACAGCTAATCAAGCTGATGCGCTCACCACGGTGACCCGTCTCGACCCGATCTACATCGATGTTGAGGAATCCAGTAAACGCCTCGCAGAGGTTCGCGCGTTGATGGAAGGTGGTACGCTGCAACGGGGCGAAGGGCTGGATCTGACGCTCACGCTGGAGAACGGCGTCCAATACGATCAAAAAGGCACGCTTGAATCGCCCGGCACCCGCGTCTCCACCACAACCGGCAGCTTTGAGTTCCGCATCCGTTTTGACAATCCAGAGCGACATATTCTGCCGGGGCAATTCCTGCGCGTCGAAATCGAGCTTGGCACGACACGCGCCGTTATGGTGCCCCAAGGGGCCACCTCGCGGGCTGCAGACGGCACGCTCACCGCTTTTGTGGCCGTTGATGGCAAGGCGGAGCAACGCGAGCTGACCGAACACGGAAGTTATCAAAACGCGTGGATCGTCACCGACGGCATCGCCCCCGGCGAAGCCCTGATCGTCGATGGATTAATGGCCATGCGTGATGGAGCCGACATTCAGCCCGTCAGCGTGGAAATATCTGAAAATGGCGTCGTCACGGACGCCAAAGATGCCAGCAGCGACGAGAGCTAATCATGGGTCTATTCTTTATCCGGCGCCCGGTCTTTGCCTGGGTGCTTGCCCTGATGACGATGCTCATCGGCGCGTGGTCCGCCTTCACCCTGCCAGTGGCGCAATACCCGGACATCGCGCCTACCACTGTTCGGGTCTCGGCCAGCTACAACGGGGCCACTGCCGAGGCGGTCGAAAATTCCGTCACCCGTGTCATCGAAGATGCGATGACGGGGCTCGACGGGATGATCTACATGACCGCGCGCTCTTCCGAAGGGTCAAGCTCCATCCAGATCACCTTTGACGAAAGCGTCGAGCCAATCGACGCGCAAAATGAGGTGCAAACCAAGGTCTCGCAAGTTGAAAGCCAGCTGCCAACGGCCGTGCGCAGCCGGGGCGTGACCGTGTCGCGCTCCTCATCGTCGATCTTGCTCGTCGGGGCCATCGTTGCGGATGACAGCCGATATTCTACCGTGCAATTGGGCAATATCCTGTCTGAACAGGTCGAGGGGCCGATCCAGCGCACCGAGGGTGTCGGCGGCGTCAGCATCTTTGGCTCAGGCTATGCTATGCGGATCTGGCTCGATCCAATTGCGCTGGCCCGGTTCCAATTGACACCGCAGGATGTTGTCGGTGCCGTCGAGGAGCAAAACACCACCGTCTCCGTCGGCTCACTGGGCAGCCAGCCAACGCTTGCGGGGCAACAGTTCAACGCCACCATCACCGCCCAGAGCCAGATGACCACCGTCGATGAATTCGAGCAGATCCTGCTGAAATCCGACGAGGACGGCGGCGCGGTGCGGCTGGCTGATGTGGCGCGGGTAGAAATCGGCCAAGAAAGCTATGGCGGTGACTCGCGCTTTTCCGGCCAGAACGCTACGGGCTTTGGCGTAAACCTCGCAACCGGGGCCAATGCGGTCGACACAGCCGCTGCGGTACGCGCAACGCTCGACCGGCTTGCGCCATCGCTGCCCGATGGTGTCAGATTTGAAATCGCCTATGACACCTCCCCTTTTGTGGAGCTGTCGATTGAGCAGGTCTACCACACCCTGATTGAGGCCGTGGTACTGGTCTTTCTGGTGCTGCTGCTGTTTCTGCAAAGCTGGCGCGCAACACTGATCCCACTGATTGCAGTGCCGGTTGTCTTGTTGGGAACCTTTGCCGTGCTGCAGCTAGGTGGTTTTTCCATCAACACGCTCACCATGTTTGCCATGGTGCTCGCGATTGGGCTTTTGGTCGATGACGCCATCGTCGTGGTCGAAAACGTCGAACGCCTGATGGAAGACGAGGGCCTCACGGCATTGGACGCGACCCGCAAGAGCATGGGGCAGATCACCTCGGCATTGCTCGGTATCAACGTGGTACTGGCAGCGGTTTTCTTGCCAATGGCATTCTTTGGCGGCTCCACCGGCGTCATCTACCGGCAGTTCTCCGTCACGATGGTGACCGCCATGACGCTGTCGCTTTGTGTCGCGATTATTCTGTCGCCGCCTATGTCGGCACGCCTGCTGAAACCCAAGACCGGGCAGCCGCGTTTTGCGCCGTTTCGCTGGTTCAATGCGCTCGTTGCCCGCGCCATCACCGGTTATGGCGCAGGCGTGAAGGGCACACTGCGGCTGCCGTTTTTGATGCCACTTGCGTTGGTCGCGGTTTTGGTCGGTGCCTATATGGTCAACAACCGCCTCACCACCTCGTTCATCCCGACCGAGGATCAGGGTGTGTTGATCACCATCGTCACCCTGCCCGAAGGCGCAACCACCGCCCAGACCACGGCCACGGTTGAGAAACTCGAACAGTTCTTCCTTGCCGATGAAGGGGTCGAGAGCACCTTTGCCGCGCTGGGGTTTGGCTTTTCGGGCAGCGGCCAGAACCGGGCACTGGTGTTTGTAAAACTCAAAAGCTTTGATGAACGCAGTGGGCGCGCCGATCTGACGGCTGCGCAGGTGGCGCAACGCGCCAATATTGCGTTCAGTCAGCTGCGCGACGGGCAGATTTTCGTGCTGCAACCCCCGGCAATCCGCGGGCTCGGCAATAGCGGCGGCTTTGAGATGTATCTGGTGGACCAGTCGGGGGCCGGTTCAGAGGCTCTGCAGGCTGCGGCCGAACAACTTGTTGCAAACGCCACAAATAGCGAACGCGTGACCAACCTCAGCGCCAATGGCACGGAAAAGGACAGCGCGGTGAAGATCACAATTGACCGCGCCAAAGCCGAGAGCTTCGGGCTCACCCTCTCTGACGTGAACGGCATGCTCTCGGTGATTTTTGCGGGCCTTGAGGTGAACGATTTTGAACTGGGTGCGGCGCTGCGTCCAGTTATCGTACAGGGGGACGCCGCACATCGGATGCAGACCGAAGATGTATTCGACTGGTATGCCCGCAACGCTTCCGGTGAAATGGTGCCCTTCTCTGCCTTCATGTCGACCTCGTGGGAACCGGTCGCCCCCACGCTAGAGCGTTATGGCGGCACCTCCGCATTGGAGATTTCCGGCTCTCCCGGCGTTGGCTACAGCTCTGGTAGCGCAATGGAGGAAATGGAGGCGCTGGTGGCGGAACTTGACGGGGGATATGCTGCAGCTTGGACTGGTCTGAGCTATCAGGAACGCCAGTCCGGCGATCAGGCACCAATCCTTTATGCAATCTCTGCGCTGGTGGTCTTCTTGGCTCTGGCCGCGCTCTACGAGAGCTGGTCGATCCCGCTTGCCGTGATGCTGGCGGTGCCGGTTGGCATTCTTGGCGCGCTGTTTTCTGCGTGGATCTTTGGGCAGTCCAATGATGTCTATTTCAAAGTGGGCATGCTGACGACCATCGGCCTCGCCGCGCGCAACGCCATTTTGATCGTCGAATTTGCCGAAGACCTGCGCCGTGACGGTATGCGCATCGCAGAAGCCGCGATTGAGGCCGCGCGGTTGCGCTTGCGCCCGATCCTGATGACTGCGCTGACCTTCATCCTCGGCGTGCTGCCGCTCGCAATTGCGACAGGGGCCGGGGCGGCATCGCAAAACGCCATCGGGATTGGTGTCATTGGTGGGATGCTGGCCTCGACCTTCCTCGGGATTTTCATGGTTCCTGCCTTTTATGTCCTGATTATGCGTGTCACGCGAAAACTCTCGGGCGATAGAGCCGCGCAAACCTAACCGGTGTGGCGCGCTCAACCGGGCGCGCCACATCCTTACACCTTGAGGCGCAAACTGTTTGCGGCTCTTGTCGCGCCTCTGCCATAGTCCAAACCACACCACTAAATGTCGAAGCACAGAGCCGTTGGCCGCCTTCGATCAATCGCGGGCTTGGTTATGCTGGACGTTTTAAAAGATCGCACCTATCGCCATCTGTTTCTTGCACAGCTGGTGGCTCTCCTTGGCACCGGACTGGCCACTGTTGCCTTGGGGCTTACGGCTTACGATCTGGCACAGGACAGTGCCGCCATGGTGCTTGGGACAATATTCACCATCAAGATGGTGGCCTATGTCTCGATCAGCCCACTTGCGGGCGCAGTAGCAGAACGGGTCAGTCGGCGTAAGATGTTGGTTGCGCTGGATCTTGTGCGGGCCAGCTGCGCGATTTGCCTGCCCTTCGCCACCAGTGCGGGGCAAATCTATGTTCTGATTTTCGTTCTGCAGGCTGCCTCTGCAGCCTTCACACCGACGTTTCAGGCCACAATCCCAGAGGTGCTCCCAGAAGAAGAGCGTTACACCCGCGCGCTGTCACTCTCGCGGCTGGCCTATGATCTTGAAAACATTCTGTCGCCGATGGTTGCGGCGCTCTTGCTAATCATACTGAGTTATAACACGCTCTTTATTGCAACCGCCGCTGGTTTCATTGCCTCTGCACTACTCGTGATCAGCGTGGCTTTGCCCTCTCCACGCCCGACCGCGCGCCGGGGCATCTATGATCGCACCACACGCGGCATTCGCATCTATCTCGCAACGCCACGCCTGCGCGGATTACTTGCCCTGTGCCTTGCAGTCTCCAGTTGCGGCGCCATGGTGCTGGTAAATTCTGTGGTCTTGGTGCGCAGCCAGCTAGGGCTTGGAGAAAGCGACCTTGCGTGGACTATGTTTGCCTTTGGTGCAGGCAGTATGGTTGTGGCCCTTGCCCTGCCCCGGATGTTGGAAACACTGCCAAACCGCCCGGTGATGATCGCTGGTGCGATGATTATGACGCTCGCGCTCGGCGTACTGGCAGCGGTGATCGCGATATCTGGCCTGTCTTGGCCACTGTTGCTGCTGGTTTGGTTTCTGGTTGGTTTTGGATTTTCCGCAGCCCTGACCCCGTCGGGGCGCTTGCTCAAACAATCCGCCCACCCCGAGGATCGTCCAGCGCTCTTTGCGGCGCAGTTCGCGCTGTCTCATGCTTGCTGGCTCATCACATATCCGCTGGCAGGGTTTCTGATGACAACCTACGGAACCGTGCCGACGCTCATTGTCCTCATTGTCTTGGCCCTGTTCAGCATCATAGCTGCACTCCGCCTATGGCCAGCACAGGACGTGGAAGAGATTGAACACAGACATGACAACCTCCCGCTGGATCATCCGCATCTGAACGGGCAACGCCAGCACAGCCATCCACTGATCATCGACGACATGCACCCGCGTTGGGATATCCGGTTCTGAGATGGAATGCCCGTGCCGCCCAGATTGCCAATCGCGGGATTATCTCTCATAAATGAGTATCTTATCCCGGCCCGGTCACCTGACTGGAATCATTTCGAGACGTTAGAATTTAAGAGCCGCGCCATTCTCCGCGCGGCAGGAGATCCCATAAATGAAGACATTCTCCAGACGAGCGGCCCTTGTTGGGCTTGGTGGCGTGGCGGGCTGGGGGCTGTCGCGCGGGCTGGGCGCAAACCTTCCCGTTTATGACGGAACCAAGCGGATCACACAGCAAGCAGGTGAGAATTTTTTAAATGATGCCAGCGGCTTGTCTGAAACCCCAATCCATAAACACCTGATTATAGAACAAGACGCCGGGCAGGCATTGATTGATGCGCTGCGCGCTGAGCTCAAACAGGCCCGCCTAGAGGGGCGGCCGCTCAATATCGGCGCGGCGCGTCACTCCATGGGCGGGCAAGCGATCCCTAAACAAGGCACCGCGATCACCTTTGACAATGGCACAGTCGAACTCGACAGCGCGCAGCAAACCTACAAGGCACACGCCGGAGCCCGCTGGTCGCAGATCATTGCCGCATTGGATCCCGCTGGCTGGTCCCCCAAGGTCATGCAATCCAACAATGATTTCGGCGTCGCAGCGACGTTTTCGGTGAACGCCCATGGATGGCCAGTTCCCTTTGGCCCGATGGGATCAACCGTGCGCAGCCTCAGGATGCTTTTACCCTCGGGCGATCTGGTTACCTGCTCTACCACAGAAAACAGCGATCTCTTTAATATGGCGATGGGAGGCTATGGTCTGATTGGCCTCATCATCGACCTTGAGGTCGAAATGGTGAAAAACACGCGTCTGACACCCTCCTTTGATCTGCTGAATGCTGCGGATTTCCCTGCGGCCTTTCGGCAGGCGGTTGATGATCCAGCGGTGACAATGGCTTACGGTCGCCTGAACGTCGAACGCGCCAGCTTCTTTCAAAAAGCCTTGCTCGTTACTTACCGCGAAACACCGGATCAATCTGATCTGCCTTCTGCATCCGGGTCAGGCTGGATGGCTCATGTTGCAAGCCGTCTGTACCGCGCGCAGCTCGGCAATGAGGCGGTCAAGTCCTTTCGCTGGTGGAATGAAACGCGGGTCGGCCCTGCGCTCGGCTCTGGTGATGTCACACGCAACTCACTGATAAACGAGCCTGTCATTACGCTCGATGACCGCGACCCCGATCGCACCGACATTCTACACGAGTATTTCGTGGGCTTTGACGCTTTTGACGGTTTCCTCAGCGCCTGCCGAGAGGTGATCCCCGCCTCCTATCAGGAATTCCTGAACGTGACCCTGCGCTATGTGGCGCAGGATGAGCAAAGCGCGCTTTCATTTGCGACCGAACCGAGGATTGCTGCGGTTATGTCCTTTAGTCAGGAGCTGACCAACCGCGGCGAGGCCGATATGGCGCGCATGACCCGCGACCTGATTGACAGGATTATCGCGATCGGCGGGGCCTACTACCTCCCCTATCGCCCGCATGCGACGGTAGAGCAATTTGCCACCGCCTACCCCAAGGCGCGGAGTTTTGCGCAGGCAAAACGTGCGCTGGACCCTGAACTGGTGCTGCGCAACAATCTCTGGGACAGCTATCTGGATCGCCTATGACTTTGCTTCAAAAACTCTCCCTTGGGTACTTCGTGGCGCTGATGATTGCCGCCTCGCTGAATTATATTCCCGGCCTCACCGATGAAGCCGGGCTGGCCTTTGGGATCTTTGCACTCGATATTTATGACGATGCCCTGCATGTGGCTTCCGCGCTCTGGGCGCTGGTGGCAGCGCTCCTGTCGCACAAAGCGGCGCGCAGTTTTCTGATCCTGTTTGGCTTTACCTATCTCGGGGATGGGATATTTGGGTTCTTTACCGGTTACGGCTACCTCGACCTTGGAATTTTCACCAACGAGGCACTTGGGATGGAGATCTCGCTGCGCCGCGTGTTGGCAAACCTGCCGCATCTGGCATTGGGGGGGCTGGCTGTCTGGGCAGGCTTGCGCAATCTTGGGCAACCGAAATGAAAACCCTACGGCGCTGGATCAAACGTCTCGGGTTGCTGGCGGTGCTGCTCGCACTCAGCCTCAGTGCACCCGTTATCTATGTCGAGACCATGTGCAGGGGCAACGCCACGCCTGAGCCTTATCGCGCGCTGATTGAGCCCGCGCACCAGCGGCCTGAGACCCGCACGCTGATGACCTATCCGGAGTGGTACATCGTACACGCCTATGAAGATTACGCCGAGGTGCTCCGCACCGGGGATCCGCACGACTACGCCTATCTGCGCGGCATCGGAGGGTTCTGGTCGTCGCTCTGCGCCCTGAACGAAGAATCTTCCGCTTATGGCGAGGTCGATGGTGCAACCAAACAGATGGTCTATGTCATAGGCGTCAGCTTCACTGCTGAACTGGCCCTGAAAGCCGCTTACGAAGAAACGCTGGGGCGGTTCTTTGCGGTGATCCGTGGGTCTGAACACAGCCCGCTTGACCAGATCTCTGCCCGGCAGGCGGCCGATTATGCCACCTTCCTGCAGCAAGTCCCGTGGTACAAATGGCCGTTTCGCGATGATGTCGAAGAACTGAGCCAAGAAGCGACCTCGGCGCTCCGTGACCGAGAGCGCAATATCGCCCTGGGGTTGGAGTACCGTGCCAAAGCTGCCTACGCAGATCTGATCGAACAGGCTGTGGCGCAGGTCGGCGCTGATGCGTTGACCCTGCGGATGATTGTCCGTGGCGCGTCAGAGGCACAACTGCGGGATATGGACGGCGTCAGAATTATTCAGCAGCGCCCCGAGGGGATCGAGATTGAAACACCGCGCTACCGCACCCTGACCCATTTGCTGCAAAACATGGCCGCTCAGGGGATTGATGTGGTCGAAATTGCCGGAAACGATGACATCCTGCTGACGGCGCTGTCAAAAACACCAACCGCACCCGGATCGATCATGAGCGCGCGCCGTCAGGGATTTCGGGACTATCGGCACCTGATTGGCCTCAAGGTCGCAGATCTTGCCGAACGCCTGCGCGATATGCCGGGCTCGGATCTGACGCTGGAGCATATCCATGACTATTAGATCGCTCCTTTTTGCCCTGCCACTCTTGTTGGCAGGGTGGGTATCGGTGCTGATCGCGGTTGCGCTCGTGACGGATGAAGCCCCCGCCTATGTGGTGCTGTTTCCCAGCGCCCAGCTTATGCAACACCTTCCCGCAGGCAGTGCCATCATCGCCGCATCACAGCTCAGCATAACCGTTTCCTCTGCGCAGCCGGGATACGCCAAGGCGCTCTATGCCAGTGGGGCGCGACTGGTCTTGCCCGCGGGCCTGCCCGGATGCTTGCCCCTGCCAGCGGGCTTTCGCAGCGCGACAAAGTGAACCCCGCTGAGGTTTGTTCTAGTCAGTCCGTGGCCTCGCGTGATGTGATATTTGGTATACATGATACATTGTGAGTGCGCCTAAAACATTCTACCAATCCGGTCGCACGCCCAGCCCGATTCCCAGCTCGGCCAAAATCTACGGACAACTCTCCAATGACTTTACGTCTCACAGCCCTGTCGGGGCTGTCTTTTCTGCTGACCTCTACAGCACTTTTCGCCGCTGATTTACAACTCTACCACGAGGAAGGCCTGTCGACAGGAATTGCCCTGTCCTTCCCATTCGCCATCGAAGAGAACCGCGCCACCATCGCCCGGCTGTCTTATGGCCGGGACGAGGATCATAACGCTCAGCTCAGCATCGAGGCCATGCGGCGCATGACCCTCGCCCATGGCTGGACGGTTGGTGTGGGGGTGTTTGCCGATAGTTCAACGGATGACATCGGCAATCGTTTCTCTCAGGTTGGCATGAGTGGAGATCTGCAGCGCGGGATCTTTCAAGCCAATCTGAACGCCTATTTGCCAGTCGGAACCAAGAGCCACGCAGACGCACGCCATGACGCCCTTGCGGAAATGGATGGAACGATCCGGTTCAAAGGCGGACGCAGCCTCGCGCTGCGGGGTCTGGATGCGGAAATGGGTGCGCGGTTTGCATTCTCTGCGCTGGGAGGCGGGTCTTTCGGCCTGTTTGGCGGTGGCTTCACCTTTGAACACAGCGATGGTGCATCTTATGACGGCACCTCCGCACGTGCCGAATTGGAACTGGAAAACCTCTTTGGTACCTATCCGGGCGCATTGGTGCGCGCTGGCGTACGTGCCGAACGCGCCGCGGGCCGCACCGATAGCAGCGCCTATGTCTCGCTGAGCATTCCACTAGGGGCCAAACCCACCAAGACCACGGGAGAAAATGGACGTCCGCGCGCATCCAGCCTTAATCGCCTGACGCGCGACACCCTGCGCCGTCGCCGTGTCACCACCCGCGCCGGAGCCTATGGCGCAGCAGAAGCCGTCACGCTCTCCGGTCAAGCTCTTGGCGGTTTCACCCGCGCTAGCGAGGGCGACAATCTACAGGACGCGCTGAACACAACAGGCGCCAATGGTTTGGTCTTTGCGTCGGGGAGCTTCACCACCGCAGGCTTGACCCTTGCAAACGGTCAAACGCTTGTTGGGGGCGGCGGTGCCGTGACATTGCAGGCCGCAAATGGTCGCCAGATGGTGCTCGCCAACTCGGGCGCTGCGACCACCATTCAGGGACAGGCTGTTACGAGCGGATCAGCAGATGCCACCAACGCTGAACCGGTATCCGCCATCCTGACCATGGCGAATGACAGCACCGCGCGACATCTGACACTGACGGGCGGCCTGCAAGGTATCGCCGCACATGGCGCGGATACTGTGACCGTCTCAGATATCCATATCTCCGACACCCTCGATGATGCGGTTCATTTAACAGACGTCAGCAATGCCAGCTTTAGCGAGATTTCAATCGACAATGCTGGTGGCAATGGCTTTGCCGCGACAGGTGGCAGCAACATCGCGATCAGCGGCGCCAACATCGCTACACCTGGTGAAAATGGGTTTGAGCTGCGCAACATCGACGGGTTCAGCCTGCAAAATGCCCATCTCAGCGATATGGCAATCTGTGAAGACAACACCCTGTGTGAATTCAGCGTCTACAACCCCAATTCCGTCCCCAATTCCGGGGTAAATGCCATCGGCCTGACCAATGCCAGCTTCGACAACATCCGGATGGACGATGTCACTTATGGTTTCTTCCTTGCCTCGGAAATAAGCACCGCAGATTACGACTACACCATCACCCGCGGCTCAACTGATCTGAGCCTCAACGACATCACCATCACCAACAGCCGCCGAGAGGCCATTCTTGCGGTGGGGGTCGATGGGCTGGATATGACGCATGTCACCCTCGACAACAGCGCGCAAGATCGCGATATGGACCTCGTGGTGATCCAGTCCAGCGGGCGTGTCACCATGGAGAATGCCACTCTGAGTGGCGGTATCAACGGGCTGATGCTGGTGGACGCCTTGCGCCTTGAGAGTATCACCGAGGATATGCGTTTTCGTAACATCACCATAAGTGACACCAGCCGGGCGGGGATCTTCCTGAACCCGATCCGAAACGTGAACTTTGAAAATATCACGGTGAGCAATGCAGGCACCCACGGCATCTTCTTGCTCGGGGACAGCTGGGGCTACAATGGTGGGCCAATCACCGACGTCGAGTTCACCGATGTCACAATCGACAATGCGGCAACTGCCGGTGTGAACTTCTATGGGCCTGCAACCAATGTCAGCGGCAATGTGACAGTCCTCAATACGCCCGCAGATTGCAGCGCCGATACCGGGTCTTGGTCCGGCACCGCGCTCGACAATGACGCAAGCCACACATTGACTATCAATGGCATGGTGATGGGCACGGACACACTTGCAGATTGCACATCCCCTTACTGATAGAGAACACC
The DNA here is from genome assembly GCF_001681715.1 of Tritonibacter mobilis. Classification (GTDB taxonomy): domain Bacteria; phylum Pseudomonadota; class Alphaproteobacteria; order Rhodobacterales; family Rhodobacteraceae; genus Epibacterium; species Epibacterium mobile. Next base: position 15,413 of record NZ_LNWY01000001.1, read on the forward strand.
ACCCCGATCCAAATTTGGGTCGGGGTGCGCCATCCTCAGCTCAGTCGGCGGAGCAGCTCCAGCGACGGATCACCTGTTGCAGCAAGGCCTTGGCGGCGCTGATAGGCGCTGATGGCCTCGCGGGTTTTGGGCCCAATCACACCGTCAGCGGTGCCAATATCAAAGCCATTCGCCGTCAGCCCCTTTTGCAAGGCGATCCGATCAGCCTTGCGCAGACCATAGCGATCCGGCGGGAAGCTCGCACGCAGCGGCCCGCCCCCCGCAATCCGGTCAGAAAGATGGCCGACACCGATGGCATAGGAATCGGAGTTATTATAGCGTTTCAGCGCCCGGAAGTTGGCCGTGGTGACAAACTGAGGCCCGCCGGGCTGTGGCTGAATAACCGACCCAGAGGGCGCGCCGGGACCATTTTCAGCGCCCCATTTCACCCCTTTTTGCCAGCCATTGCGAGACAGATAGGCCGCGGTCGAGGCCAAGGCATCACTGGGATCGTCCGACCAGATATCCCGCCGCCCGTCGCCGGTGAAATCCACTGCAAAAGACAGGTATGACGTCGGAATAAACTGCGTATGTCCCATCGCTCCCGCCCAGCTACCGGTCATGTTTTGTGGGGCAATATCACCATTGCGTAGGATCTTCAGCGCCGCGATCAGCTGCTTTTCAAAGAGTGCGCCGCGCCGTCCATCATACGCCAGCGTCGAGGTGGAGGAAATCACCGGCACATTGCCACGCCGTTCTCCATAATAGCTTTCCAGCCCCCAAACGGCGGCAACCACATGGGCCTCAACCCCATATCGGCGTTCAATCGCATCCAGCGTAGCGCGATGACGGGCATAGGCCGCGCGTCCCTTGCTGACACGCTCGTCCGAGACTGCAATCGACAGATAGTCCTCTAGCGTGCGGCTGAACTCGGTCTGGTTGCGATCTCGCTTTACAACACCGGGCAGATAGCCGGTGCCCCGAAACGCACGCGACAACAGATCCTGAGAGAACCCTTGCCGCGCCACGCGCTCACGGAAATCGGCAACCCATTTGTCATATCCTGCGTTACGGGCCGGGCGCAGGTCGGCGGCAAGCCCTGAGGCGCCGGACGGGCCGCTTGTGGTGCTCACCCCTGTGCAGCTGGCCAGCCCAAAAGCAGCAGCAACCGCACCGAATTGTCGTCTGTTCATGGACATGTTTCACCCTCCGCAAGTTTCAATGACAGGTTGCAGGAAATCCGCTTTACCGCAACCACTTGCACGAGATTTCGCCGCAAGGTGGCGGCGCAATGCCAAAGGGGGCGCCAAAGCGCCCCCCTCACACAGGTATAAAAGCCTGATTGACTTAGCTGTCGCCGCCAGATGCGCGCTTGGACAGCATGTTCATCACGTTGTTTGCGACTTTGGTGTAGGGCGGCCAGAACAGCTCTTCGGCAAAGAACTCGGGGTTTTCGTCGAGCATCGGGTTGGCGTCGACCAATGTGGTCGCTGCCACCATGCCAAGCCCGTTCACAATACGCTCTTGGACCTCTTTGCCGATAAAGTAGTTGGCAAAAATTTCAGCCGCTTCGAGCTTGTCGCCTTCGAGCGTCTTGGAAAAGTTGATGGTGTCGAGCCAGACCGTGCTGCCCTCATCAAAGTTCACGAGGCTCCAATTGCCGCCCGAAGCCACATGCGCGGATGCACCGGGACCATAGGATGCCACAAAGGCAAAATCATCGCGGAATTCCGGACCTGCACTCCAGAAGAAGCCGACCTGCTCATAAAGCGCCGTCAGGGTTTGCTGCAACGCACCATCGGCTTTTTGCATTTCTGCCATCTTTTTGCGATCGCCAGAGGCATCCTGAACTGCAAAGGGGGCCTCTCCCATTGCCATCAGCGCCAGAGCCACATTGGGCTGCACCTGACCAGAGGTGAGCGAGATACGTCCGCTCCACTCAGGTTTCAGCAGGTCAGCGACCGATGCAGGGTGCTCGGACACCACGTCATCATTGGCCCAAATCCCATATGCACCCCCGCCAAATGGCAGGTAGAGCGGCCCTGCGTCGGACATGCCCATCTCAATAGCACTCAGCTCTGGCAGCAGTGCCTGCGCATTGCTCAACCGCGGCGAAGAGGTATCGATGGGCTGCAACAGGTTGGAGAACGGAACGCCCTCCATGTTGATGTAATTCAGCGTCAGGAAGGACACATCCACATCACCAGAGCGGATCACGTCAAACATCTGCTCCGGCCCCTCGGCGAGCGTGTCCATAACGCGCACTTCGATGTCGTAGCCTTGCTCCTTCAAGAGCGCATTGACTGCGGTGACTTCTTCGGGCGCGACATAACCGTCCCAAGTGAAAATGTTCAGATATTCCGTAGCCTGCGCCATTGTCCCGCCTAGGGTCAGCATAGCGCCAAGAAGCAAATTCCGCATGTGAGAGAACTCCTGTCTAAATAAATCCACCCGCCGCCCTCAATATGGCAGCAGTGCTGGCTGCAAGGTCGCTGGGAGGTATGAACAGGACGTGAATCCGACCCGCTAAGGCCCGGAAATACATGATGCAATTTAGACAAGTTACGGGCGATTTGCGCAATCAACCCACGCGGCTAGCGCCCGTGGTGGAGCACATAAAGCAACGGCGCGCATGTTCACTGCGCGGCACCAGCTACGTCTTGGGTTGGCGGAGCCTGCCCGCCAACCCGTAAAGTCATATCAGATCAAACATCTTGGGGCGCTTAGGCGATCGCCACAAGTTCCACGTCAAAGACCAGATCCTGACCGGCCAGACGATGGTTGGCATCCAGCGTCACGCTCGCCTCATCGACTTCGATCACAGTCACCGGCAATACCTGCCCTTCGGGCGTCTGCATCTGCAGCATGGTGCCGATCTCAAGCGGGATATCATCCGGGATACCTTCGCGCGGCACAGCCTGACGCGCCGATGGGTTTACCGGGCCGTATGCGTCCTCGCAGGCGATCTCCAGCGTCTTCTTATCGCCTTCGGCCATCTCCAGCATGCCTTCGTCCATGCCCTTGATGACATGGCCGGCACCAACAGTGAACTCGAGCGGGTCACGCCCTTCGGAACTGTCAAAGACGGTGCCGTCTGTCAGCTTGCCTGTGTAGTGAATGCGAACCGTGTCGCCATTTTTTACCGCGGTCATGATGACCCCCTTTCGGGTTCTCAGGTGTATTTCAGGCACGCAGGCCCAATGATAGCGCGCACCCTAACGGCCATGGCGCGAGAGTAAACCCGTACCAACACAATTTAGCCCATTGAGACCAGCGCTGCTTGTGGCAGGTTTCCCCTTCATACGGGAGGGCTCTGAATGACGATCAAAACCTGCATTTTCGATGCCTATGGGACGCTGTTTGATGTCAGCGCTGCCGCACGACAAGCCGCCACAGAACCAGACTTCCCGCAGCTCGCCGAAAGCTGGTCCATATTGGCGCAGAACTGGCGTTTGAAACAGCTGCAATACACATGGCTCAGGGCCATTTCCGGCGCGCACACAGATTTCTGGCAGGTCACGCAGGAGGGGCTTGATTGGGCGTTGGAAGCGGCGAGCCTCAATGGTCAGCCAGCGCTCCGGCAACGATTGCTCGATCTCTATTGGGAGCTTGAGGCCTATCCAGAAGTTCCAGCCATGCTGCGCACACTTAAAGACGCGGGATATCAAACCGGCATCCTTTCCAATGGCTCTCCCGATATGCTCGCAGGTGCCGTTCAGTCTGCCTCTCTCGGGGCATTGCTTGACGATGTGCTCTCTGTGGAAAGTGTCGGTATCTTCAAACCCGCCGCCGCCGTCTATGATCTGGTCGGGCAGCGGTTTGGGCATTCGAAATCCGAAGTGCTGTTTGTCTCTTCTAACGGCTGGGATGCAGGTTGCGCGGCGGGCTACGGGTTTACCTCCGTTTGGGTCAATCGCGCGGCCGACCCCATCGACCGCCTCCCGTGGCCGCCTGCACATGTCCTGAGCGACCTCACGTCGATCCCGGATATTGCCGCCACCGCCTGACTCTCAACAGAGGACCAATTTCCACATGAGCCGCTTTGACACATCTGACGGGCTGTCGCTTTATTATGAAACCCACGGCGACCCGAAGGGGCCACCGCTGATTTGCCTGCCCGGTCTCACACGCGATGGGCAGGATTTCCGCTACGCGCTGCCACATCTCACTGATTACCGGGTGATCCTGCTGGATTTGCGCGGGCGGGGCCGCTCGGACTATGCCGAAGACCCTGCCAGCTACAACATCCTGACCGAAGCCTCTGATGTGTTAGCTTTGATGGACCATCTGAACTTGGCTCAGGCCGCAATCCTTGGCACCTCGCGCGGCGGCCTTGTGGCGCTCGCCCTTGCCGGGACCGCCCGCGAGAAGTTGTCAGCCGTAATCCTCAATGATGTGGGCCCCGATATCGCGGATGAGGGGCTTGGCCGTATCTTTGACTATCTCGGCCGCCGCCCCGCCGCCAAAACTCATGCGCAGGCCGCTCAGGCGCTAGAGGCCGCCATGGCCCCCGCCTTCCCCGGCGTGCCCCCATCACGCTGGCTGGAAGAGGTACAGACCTTTTACAAAGCCACGCCCGACGGTCTGGAACTGCGCTATGACGCTCGCCTGCGCGACGCAATGCTCGCGCAGGCCAAAGCTCTCGCCGAGATGGAAGAAAAACTCAGCCTCTGGCCATGGTTTGCCGCATTGGATGGCCTCCCCTGCGGCGTGATCCGCGCAGCCCAATCCGATATTCTCTCACAAGACACCTACCACGAGATGCAGCGCCGCCTGCCTGCACTCCACGCCGTGGAACTTCCTGATCGCGGCCATATCCCTTTCCTTGATGAGCCTGACGCGCTCGCCCTTATTCATTCCGTTATGAAGGACATCAAATGACCTCCCTCGCCCTGATCGAAGCCGCTGCAGAGCGGCTCAAAGGCCACGCGCGCCGCACGCCGCTGCTGTCATCGCCATTTCTGGACGACATTGCCGGTCGCCGCGTATTCGTCAAAGCCGAATGCCTGCAACACACCGGGTCGTTCAAATTCCGCGGTGGCTGGGCAGCGCTCTCGGCCATGGATCCCGAATTGCGCAAACGCGGTGTCATCGCCTATTCTTCGGGCAATCACGCTCAAGGCGTCGCCGCCGCTGCCAAGGCGCATGGCGCGCCCGCTGTCATCGTCATGCCTGCCGATGCGCCACAGCTTAAAATCGACAACACCCGTGCCCTCGGCGCTGAGGTCGTGCTTTATGATCGCGCCGCAGGCGAGAGCCGCGAAGCCGCAGCCGACCCCTTGATCACAGAACGCGGCCTGACACTCATCAAACCCTATGATGAGCCCGAGGTGATCGCCGGACAGGGCACCACCGGGCTGGAGATTGCCGAACAAGCCGCCGAACAGGGCGTCACCAAAGCCGATGTTCTGGTGTGCTGCGGCGGAGGGGGTCTTACTGCGGGCATTGCTCTGGCCCTGGAGGATCGCGCGCCTAGCCTGCGTGTGCGCCCGGCAGAACCCGAAGGTTTTGACGATGTCGCACGCTCTCAGGCGTCAGGAAAGATTGAGAGCAACCCCACACCCACCGGCTCCATTTGTGATGCAATTCTGACGCCCGCACCCGGAGACATTACATGGCCGCTCTTGTCACGGCTCTGTGGTCCCGGCCTGACCGTTACCGATGACGAGGCGTTGCGCGCTATGGCGCTTGCATTTCAACGCCTCAAGATCGTTCTGGAACCGGGCGGCGCCGTCTCCTTGGCTGCCGCGTTGTTTCATCGCGATGAACTCAATGGTGATGCGGTCATCGCAGTGGCCACGGGCGGCAATGTTGACCCCGCAACATTTGCCAAAGCCCTCTCGCGCTTTGCCTGATCTTTCTTCTAACCGCAAATATCCCGGGGAGCGCGAGGGGCAGCGCCCCTCGCATCTGCTGTCGCTGGCCTCTCGCGTCGCTTGCACCTAAAGTCATCCGGCAACCAACAACAGAGCCATCCTCATGCCTATTGCCGACCTCGGCGACGTCCAATTGAATTACACCTTGCGCGGTCCTACCGATGCCCCAGCCGTTGTCTTCGCCCATGCGCTTGGCACCGATCAAAGCATCTGGGATGCCGTTATCAATGCGTTGCCGGAAAACCTGCGCATCCTTACCTTCGACATGCGTGGACATGGGGCCTCTTCGGTCCCGGATGCGCCTTACTCCATGGGCACCCTGATCCGTGATGCGGAACGGCTCATGGAGGTCTGCGAAATCCGCGACAGTCTTTTTGTCGGCCTGTCGATAGGCGGCATGATCGCACAGGGGCTTGCAGTCAAACGCCTCGATCTGATCCGCGCGCTTGTGCTCTCCAACACGGCTGCAAAAATCGGCACCCCGGAAATCTGGGCACGCCGAATGGACGCGGTCCGGGCCAATGGTCTGAATGCGATCTTGGACGATACCATGCAGCGCTGGTTTCCACGCCGCTACCTACAATCGGGCGCGCATCTTGCGACCCAAAGGCGTGTTCAGAAGACCTCCGTTGAGGGGTATCTGGGATGTTGTGCCGCGATCGCAGGGACGGATTTCTATACTCCGACCTCTGGTCTGCGTCTGCCTGTGCTCGGCATAGCAGGCTCTGATGATGGCTCCACCCCGCCAGACCTCGTCCGAGAAACCACTGACCTGATCCCCGGATCACAATTCACGGTGTTGCGCCGAACCGGCCATGTCCCCCCCATCGACCAGCCCGAAGCTTTTGCGGAGCGTCTGACCCAATTCATGCACGACGTGGGGCACCTCGCCTGACCCCCACCCCGCCCCACCAGCATGGCGGGGGCGGTGCGGGTCTGAATATGCCAGTTGCCTCAGGACATTTGGTCTTTCATAGGGTCAAAAGATCGCCGAGGGCAGCCACGTTGCGATCTCAGGCACAAGCCAGACCAACAAGACCCCCAGCACCTGCAAGCCGATAAAAGGAGCAACACCTTGATAGATATGACGGGTTGTAACCTCTTTGGGCGCAGCCCCCCGCAAATAGAACAGCGAGAACCCAAATGGCGGCGTCAGGAATGAGGTCTGCAGGTTGATCGCGATCAATATCCCAAGCCAAACCGGGTCATGCCCCATCAGGATCAGCGTCGGCGTCACCAGCGGCAGCACAATGACCGAGATCTCGACAAAGTCCAAAAAGAACCCCAGCACAAAGATGAACAGCATCGAGAACACCAGCGCCCCCATCGGGCCACCGGGCATATTCCCAAGGATATGAGCAACGCGCTCTTCGCCGCCCAACCCGATAAAGACCAGTGAGAACATGCTAGCGGCAAGCATGGTGGCAAAAATCATCGCAGTCATGGTCGCCGTGGAGGTGACAGCTTCGTGCAGGATGCGTTTCTTCATGCCGCTGCGCAACGACAACAGGATTGCAGCAGCCCCCGCTATCGCGAGGAATGCGTAAAACAGCCCAATTGCAAAATCGCTGCTGCTCAGGTCACTGCGTTGCAAACGCACAGGATGAAGACCCGACAAAACGCCCAACGCAATAAGCGCCCCTGCCCCCAGAAGGATCACGCGCGCAGACCCACCACAGCGCAGGCCCGCCATCAGCAAGGCTCCGATGGCGCCGACAGACGCAGCCTCGGTCGGGGTCGCAACACCGCCGAGAATTGCGCCCAGCACCGCAAAGATCAACAAGATCGGCGGCACCACGGCCTGCAAAACTTGCGCGCGGCTCGGACGGGCGACATCAGCCGGTGCGGATGGCATGTCCTGCGGCCGCAAGACGCCTCTGACCAGAATATAAAGCAGATAGAGCACAACCAGCAGCAGCCCCGGAAGCAAGGCCGCCGCAAAAAACTGTCCCACCGACAGCGCCTCAACGGCAAATTTGCCCTGCTCATACTGGGCCTGCTGATAGGCGTTGGACATTACATCCGCGAGGATAATCAGCAAGGTTGATGGCGGAATGATCTGCCCCAAGGTCCCCGCAGTGCAGACAATCCCCGAAGCCACCCTTGGATCATATCCCGCACGCAGCATGGCCGGGAGCGCAATCATCCCCATGGCGACAACGGTCGCACCTACAATTCCTGTCGAGGCCGCCAAAAGCGCCCCCACCAGCACCACAGAGATCCCAAGCCCACCTTTGATCTGGCCGAACAAACGCCCCATTGTATCTAGTAGCTCTTCGGCGATCCGGCTCTTTTCCAAGATCGCGCCCATCAGCACAAACAGCGGAATGGCGATTAGCACCTCATTGCTGAGGAGACCAAAAACCCGCTGACCAAACGCACCAAGGAGCGAGATATCCATGACCCCCAGAATCCAGCCGAGGTAAGCAAACAGGATCGCAATTCCGGCGATGGAGAAGGCAACCGGAAACCCCATGAGGATTACAGCCATCAACGCCGCAAACATGATCAGGTCGAGGTAAGCAATCATTGGGCGGGCCTTTCACAAAGCAGGCGGATCAGCAGAGCGACGGATTGCAGCATAATGAGCACGCAAAAAGCGGGGATCAGTGATTTGAGCAAAAACACGGCTTCGATTCCGCCAACGGCGATTGGCCCCTCAAGGATCGACCAAGAGTTGCGCACAGATGGCCACGACCAATAAAGCAGCGCCGTCATCGACGGCAGCAGCAGGAACACATGACCGAATATGTCGATCCGGCGCTGTCCGCGTGGGCTAAGACCTGCGTAAAACACATCCACCCGTACGTGTTTGTCGACCAGCAGCGTATAGCCCGCAGCAAGCATAAAGAGGGTAGAATGCATATAGAGCACGCTTTCCTGTGCGGCGATGGAGTTTACGCCAAAGACGTACCGCCCCACCACGATGGCGAATTGCGCCAGTACCATCAAAAGCGCCAGCCAGCGTATCACATGCGCAAGCCCGCGATTGATGCCGTCCAAAGCATCTGCAACCCGTAGCATCCTGCACCTCTCCCCAAGAAAAAACCGGCGCTCACCATCAGGGAGCGCCGGCAGGTCCGTTTCTTTTGCGATCAGTAGCCCATCACCGAAGCACGGGCGTTCATCTGACCGTTGTCAGCATAGGTCATGTATCCACCGACGCTGTCACGATACGCGATAAAGCTCTCGGTGATGCGGCGCACCAGCTCGTCTTCGTCTTCGCGCAGTTCAGAGATGACCTCGGCAGCGGCAGTACCCATTGCGGCGATCACGTCCTCGGGGAACATTTTCACCTGCACGCCGTCTTCTTCCACCATCTTCTTCAGCGCCAATGCATGTTTGGTGGTGTATTCGGTCCAAACCGGGTTGTAGAGGCTCTCGCATGCCAAGGAGACAACCTGCTGTAGATCTTCCGGCAGTTCCGCAAAGACAGTGGCGTTGACACCGCATTCCTCAGCCGAGGACGGCTCACCGACGCCGGGCCAGTAGTAATTCTTGGCGACCTGATAATAACCAAGCGCACTATCGGTCCATGGGCCGATAAACTCACCCGCGTCCAATGCACCAGTCTGCAGGCCTTGGAACATCGCAGGGCCGCTGGTGGCCTCTGCCGCCATACCCAGCTTTGAAGCCATCTCAGAGGCGAGACCAGTTGTGCGGAACTTCAGACCCTTCAGATCTTCAGCGGAATTGACTTCGTTCTTGAACCAGCCACCCCATTGCGGACCAGAGTTGCCGCACAGGAAGGGCTTAATGCCAAACCGGCCATACATCTCGTCATAAAGCGCCTGACCACCACCGTGATAGAGCCAGCCAAACTGCTCATCTGCGCGCAAACCAAAGGGCTGCGAGCCAAACAACAGAATACCTTTGGACTTGGAGCCCCAATACGCAGGAACCGCGTGGTAGAGTTCTGCGGTGCCCTCAGAAACCGCGTCAAAAACGCCCCGACCCGGAACCAGTTCACCCGCCGCGAACAGTTTAACCTCGATCCGGCCACCCGAAAGCGTGGTGATCCGATCTGCGAGCATCTGCGCCGCCACACCGGGGCCGGGCAAGTTTTTTGGCCAGGCTGTGACCAGCTTCCATTGCATCTTGCCCTGAGCAATTGCAGGGCTTGCCAGCGCAGTGGCCGCCGCGCCAATCGCGCCGGTTTTCAGAAACGCACGTCTTTGCATATGTCCAGTCCTCTGTCGGTAGATCTGCGATTGGGCGGTCGCCAGCAGCGCAGACTCAGTTTATTTTGTAGGTGCTTTACATTAATATGTAGGTACATATTCTTGTCAATCATCGTCGCGACGTTTGGCTACGTGTTTCGACATGCCCCCTCATTCGCATGAATATGAGGCAGTTTTTTGAGTTCAGGTTTTAGGAGCAACAGATGTCAGAGCGGCGACGGCATTCATGGATGGAGATCCGGGACAGCATTCGAGGCCTGATTCTGAACGCAACCTATGGTCCGGGAGATAAGCTGCCGCGCGACGAAGAACTGGCCCTGCGCTTTGGTTGCGCCCGCTCCACGGTGCACAGGGCGATGCGTGATCTGGCCCAAAACGGCATCGTGGAACGCAGACGCAAAGGCGGAACCACCGTACGCCGTGATCCGGTCACACGCGCCACTTTGGACATCCCCATCACCCGACTCGAGGTCGAACAACGCGGCTATCGCTATCGCCACCGCTTGATCCGCCAATCGGTCCAAGACACTCCCCCTGCGATCATGGCCAATTTCGGGTTTTCAGAGCCCCGTGCGATGCTGCGTGTCGAGGCCCTGCATCTCGCCGACAATCGCCCCTACATCTTTGAAGACCGCTGGATTTCGTTGGAAACCGTCCCCGAAATCACCTCCGTCGACCTCACCCATGAAAACGCAAACGAATGGCTGGTGCGCAATCGCCCCTACAGCAAATGCGACTTGCGTCTATATGCGCGCACCGCCACGGCAGGTGATCGCGACATGCTGCAAGCTCAGGAGGGGGAAGCCTTGTTTGTGATGGAACGCACGACATGGATAGATGCGGCCCCAATCACCAGCCTCTGCGCGGTTGCGCACCCCGGGTATCAACTGTTCACTCAAGGCTAGGCGCCGCCCCACCATCTACCGGATGAATGAGGCAAGTAGAGGATGACCCCGGCCCTTCGTCCGCCAATTCCATCTGTCGCAACACAGGTTTGCCGAACATGCCGTCCTCCTATGGTCCTTCCCTTACATGAATACGACACCCAGACGCCGTTTTTCGCATTGCGATCCGCCTGACCGCCCGTCACGCTAGAGGCAACAAGCGGGGAGAGCCTATATGCAGACCATCAAAGCCGCCGTATGCCACAGCTTTGACAGCGCATTACGGATTGAGGAGATCACTATTGCGCCCCCCGGCCCCAGAGAAGTCGAAGTCACCCTTGACGCGGTCGCGATCTGCCACAGCGATATTTCATTTGCGGATGGCGCTTGGGGCGGGCCACTGCCCGCCGTCTACGGACATGAGGCCGCAGGCCGCATCAGCGCATTGGGGTCAGGCGTCGAAGGTGTCTCTGTCGGGGATGATGTGATTGTCACATTGATCCGCGCCTGCGGTCATTGCCCCTCATGTGCCTCTGGTAAACCTGTCAATTGCACCACGCCTTATGATGGGTTGACAGGCCCCCTCTTCACTGTCGCCGGAGAACCGGTGTTTCAGGCCATGGCCTGCGGTGCGTTTGCGGAAAAGGTGGTGGTCTCCAGCCGCCAAATCGTCGCGATCCCCTCAGATATGCCCAAGGATGTGGCCGCGCTGATTTCCTGCGGCGTCATCACAGGCATTGGTGGGGCCGTTAACGCGGCAAACTTGCGCGCAGGCGAAGACGTGGTGGTGATCGGCGCAGGCGGCGTTGGCCTCAACGCCATCCAAGGCGCACGGATCGCAGGTGCGCGCCGCATTGTAGCGGTCGACATGAGTGCGGAGAAACTGGAAATCGCCAAAGAGTTTGGAGCGACCCACGGTGTCCTCGCCAACGCGCCGAAACCATGGCGCAGCGCCGCCGCAGCGCTTGGCGGCAAAGGAGCGGAGGTGGTGCTGATTACCGTCGGCGCTGTTGCGGCCTATGATCAGGCCCCACGCTATTTGGGCCCGGGCGGCCGTGCGGTGATGATCGGCATGCCGCACTCCGGCGAAACTGCACAGTACGAACCGGTGGTGATGGCGGCACTTGGTCAGGGCCTCAAAGGGTCAAAAATGGGAGACGTGGTGATCCAGCGCGATGTGCCATGGATCATTGATCTCTATCAGCAAGGGCGTTTGAAACTTGACGAATTGATCTCCGGCAGGTGGTCTCTCTCGCAGATCAACGAGGCGATCGCGGACACCAGATCCGGATCAGCCCGCCGCAATGTCATCCTGTTAAACCGTTAGAATTCTGTTCAATCGCCATCAACAGCAGGCGTCTTGTCGCCTCCCTGACCGCACCGTCCGACATCTGGCGACGTGACATAGCAACCAGCAGCCGGGATCCGAGCCGAATGGCCCGGATCCGCGCGCGCCGGGGCCTCGACGGCCCCGGCGCGCGCTCCCACCTCCACCCGATTGGCCAAACAACAAAGGACCGAGAGACATGAAACTCCAGGACCTCGACATCATCATCACCGCCCCGCCCGCACCGGGCTGGGGTGGGCGTTACTGGATCCTTGTAAAACTCACCACAGACACTGGGATCACAGGTTGGGGGGAATGCTACGCCTCCACCGTCGGGCCAATCGCCATGCGTGCAGTCACTGAGGATGTCTTTGCACGCCATATGCAGGGCGAAAATCCCGAAGACATCGAATTGATGTTTCGCCGTGCCTACTCATCTGGGTTCACCCAACGCCCCGATCCCACCGTAATTGGTGCCTTCTCGGGTCTGGAAATCGCCTGCTGGGACATTCTGGGAAAAGATCGCAATCGCCCCGTTCACGCACTGCTTGGCGGTCGGATGAACGACCGCATTCGGGCCTATACATATCTATACCCATTGCCCCACCACGACATCAGCGCCTTCTGGACCTCACCGGAAATGGCGGCTGAGTCGGCTCTGGATGCGGTTGCGCGCGGCTATACTGCGGTAAAATTCGACCCTGCAGGACCCTATACGATCCGGGGCGGGCATATGCCTGCGATGTCGGATATCACCCAGTCGGTCGCCTTCTGCAAAGCGATCCGGGACGCGGTTGGCGACAAAGCGGATCTTTTGTTTGGCACCCACGGTCAATTCAACACCGCCGGAGCGATCCGCCTCGGACAAGCACTGGAGCCATTTAGCCCGCTCTGGTTCGAAGAACCCACCCCTCCCGATGCCATCGATGACATGGCGCGCGTCGCACGCGGCGTGCGCATCCCCGTCGCAACCGGCGAACGGCTCTGCACAAAGGCGGAATTCGCAGCCGTCCTGCGTGCGGGTGCCGCGGAAATCCTGCAACCCGCCCTCGGGCGCGCCGGTGGGATCTGGGAGATGAAGAAGACCGCAGCCATAGCCGAAGTCTTTAGCGCGCAAATGGCACCGCATCTTTATGCCGGTCCGGTGGAGTGGGCCGCCAATATTCATCTCGCCGCCTCGATCCCGAATATCCTGATGGCCGAGACAATCGAGACCCCGTTTCACGATGCCCTGATCAAAAGCTCCATTCGTGTTGAAAACGGCTTTGTCACGCCGCCTGACGCACCGGGATTAGGCATAGATGTCGATGAAGACCTCGCCCGTGCACATCCGTTTGAGGGCAGTGATCTGCACCTCAACATGCAAGAATCCCCCTGCAATTATGCCGAGGGTAACGCGTTTGTGGGCGGCGCGCCCCCAATCAAAGGTTGAAACCTGATGGCGCGGCTCCCTATATCCAGCGAGGTGACTGAGCCGCGCAATGAGCAAAGGTCCGCTAAAAAGAATAAATCTTTACCAAAACTCTTGCGACGGCACCGTCATCCATGGCTTTACTCTAATTAGCGTCAGTTTTTGCGCTAAAATTCTCATTTTTGCCCAAGGCCGTCTCTTCGGCCCTCGAAAGAAGACCCGAGTATGATGACTGAGACATTGGACCTGCCCGCAAACTCCATGGTGGAGAACGCCTCTGACGCGGCCGCGCTACTCAAAGCGCTCGCCCATGAAGGGCGGCTGATGATCCTGTGTTATCTGGCGGGCGAAAAGGAACTTTCGGTCGGCGCACTAGAGGACCTTCTGGGCAAACGCCAAGCGGCGGTCAGCCAATTGTTGTCGCGCCTGCGCGAAGATCGGCTGGTGGTCGCGCGGCGTGAAGGAAAGACTGTCTATTACTCCCTCGCGGATGGACCGGCCACTCGGGTTCTGGAAACCCTGCACGACATATACTGTCGCTGAGGCCCCACTTAGGCGAGGCCTCTTTCGAGACATGGACTTAGCCGTCAGCACGCAAGACTTGGCGCTGCTGACCAAGTCCTTGAATTTTCAACTCCATTACATCTCCGTCGCGTAGGAATACGGGTGTTGGTTTTTGCCCCATACCCACACCGGGCGGGGTCCCGGTTGCAATCACATCGCCCGGATGCAGCGTCATCAACTGGCTCAGATGGCTGATGATCTCGGCAACAGAGAAAATCATCTTGTCAGTATTGCCAGTCTGCATGCGCGTCCCGTTCACGTCACATGACAGTGCGAGGTTTTGCGGATCGGCAACTTCATCTGCGGTCACCAGCCACGGGCCAATCGGCCCAAAGGTGTCGCAGCTTTTGCCTTTGGTCCACTGACCGGTAAGTTGCATCTGAAAATCACGTTCAGAGACGTCATTGACGATGCAGTAGCCCGCCACATGTTCTAGCGCGCTTTCAACCGTCACGTATTTGGCTGCAGCACCAATTACGACTCCCAGTTCGACTTCCCAATCGGTGGCTTTCGATCCGCGCGGAATGCGAACATCATCATTGGCCCCAACGATGGCTGAATTTGCTTTCATGAAAAGAATGGGGTGTTCGGGAGGCGTCGCCCCCACCTCTTCGGCATGATCGGAATAGTTGAGTCCGATGCAGAGAAATTTGCCGATCTGTCCCACACAAGGCGCATAATCGATCTCTCCGGAAATCTCTGGCAAGGCGCTCTGATCGAGTGCCCGGATGTCAGCCAGAACCGACGCTCCCAGCGTTTCCGGCCCAAGATCCGACACGTGGTCAGACAAATCCCGCGCAACGCCCTGCGCGTCGATCAGGCCCGGACGCACACCCTCAGCCGTGCGGTATCGAAACAGTTTCATGCGATCTCTCTCCCTTGAACTAGCTGTGTCTTACCCATCGCCTACGGCAAGTTGCGCAGCACTCATCTGCCCTAGCTGGACAGATAGCCCGCCACAACCTGCAGCAATTTGAAGGCGGTATTTGCGTCATTCTCGACCACAGCAAGGAATTCTTCCTCACCGATACGCAAACAGGTCAGATCACTTTCAGCGATCATCGATAAGGCGCGGGGCTCTTTGCGGATCAGGCCCAACTCGCCCACCAAACGACCGGGACCGACTTTGGCGATCAACTGACCTTCCGCGCCTTCACTCTCAGCCGGCAGATATAACCCCGCCTCGCCTTCGATGATCATATAGGCACCATCCGTTGCCGCATCGTCCTTATGAAACACCGCCGTGCCAGGTGCGGCTTCATACCAGCGCGCCCCGAACGCAAGAAGACGCAGCTGACGTCGGTTGAGACCGGAAAAAAGCTCAGTCGACTCAAGTGCCCGCAGTTTGCGCGACAGATCGGCAGCGGAGGCGCTGTCCTCATCTCCTGCGCCGCGATCCTCTGCGCGCTCATCCTTGAGGCGGCCCTGACGCATCTCGAAATAGTGGTCAAACCGATCCGGCTCGCGAAAGGCTGGTTCGAGGAAAATCAATGTTGTTTGAGGCAACAACTCGCGCAGATTGTCCTGCATCGCGCGCCGGGTACTGCGGTCAAAACTGGCCAATGCGCCATCAAGGATCAGAATGTCGGGCCGTTTGATTGAGGCCCGGCAAAAGGCCAAGGGTTCCGCAAAGCTCTGCCCAAGCCCCTGCCCGCCAACTGAAACGGGCAGATCAAAGATCAGTTCCACCACCATTTCGCGTACGCCAGCCGCATCAATGACCTCAGCGACAGCCTTGCGCAGATCCTCGGCCCGCGCCCCGGCATTATCCGAGATTTTGCCAAATATCGCGTTTTCCAACACCGTAAAGCCGGGAGCGAAATGACCCTTGTGGAGCGGCACAAATAGGTCATTTAGCGTTTCAAGAAGCTCGCGACCGTGGCTTTCGCGCAGCGTCAGAATGCGGTCCTCAATCTCAGAGCTGAACGCCGGCCCCAATGCTTCGGCTGAGATAGAAAACGGCACAATCATCATCTGTGCCAGTTCTTCTGGTTCCAGCGCTTCTGTGCCTCTGGATTTCACCTTTTGCAGCAGTTGCAGCGCCGCCTCATAATCGCTGGCCTCAAGCCCGAGTTTGCGGAACAGCGGATGAACCGTGCCATCCATGCCAAAGATCTGCCGCAGCATCTCCAGCACGTCCTGCGCCAACCCGACCAAATCCGTGTCGAGCCCGATCCGTCGCAACGTCTGCAAAAACTCGGTCTGCTCACGCAGCAGTTCAAATGTAATCGGCACCGAGCGCGTGGCATAGAGCAGGTTTTCCACCACCGGCAACGCCGGGTTATAGTGGGCACGGTTGTTGAAATGCGCAAATGCATCCAGTCCCGCATCCATCAAGGCCTGCTGCACACGCGGGCGAAGCTGAATCAAAGCATCTGCCAGCTTGGGGTGATCATGTTTGTCAAAAACCTGATCCATACCACGACGCAACAGCGCCGTGTCTGAGCCAATCCCTTCGACGATCCGCAACCACCAGTCGCGCAGTTCTTCTGTCTTTTCAAACCCTGCGATCTTGGGATCGACCCAATTGACATCAAAGGGGTCGGGGCTGTTTCCTGCGCGGATCGCATCGCGTAGCGCACGCGGGTCGCTTGGGTCTTCCAACGGACGTACCCGCAGCGGCATAAGCACATTTTCACCAAACGATCCCTGAAACAATGCAGGGCGCGATGTGGCATGGCCGATACGGGTGGCCAGCACCATCTGGTGCAATTCGCGGATGTCATGCCCGGCCAATGTCACCGTACCCGAGGCAGGCAGGACCTCGCGCGTCAGCACCTCGGCAAGCGCGCGGCGGTCCTCCTCCGACGGGGCGGCAATGCCAATCAACTCGCCTTTCGGGAAGGTGGCTGACAGCTCTTCGAGCACCAGATTGCCGTCGGCATCGCGCACGCTGACACCATCCAGAACGATGTCACCGCCCAGATGGGGAAGCTCTTCTGGTTCCCCCTGCATCAGGCGTTCGTCCACCATATCCGGCGGCGCAAATCGCTCAAGGATCACCTCCCAGCGCAGCGACATATCCTGCGTCTGGTTGTAATAGGTCAGCAATTCCTTCCAAGGTGACGCGAGATCTTTATAGGCCGCAAGCGCGGCCACCAACGCCCCCAAAGACACTTTCCCCTGCAGCACCAGATAACCGCCGACCGCATAAAAGAAAAATGGTGTCAGCTGGGTGATGAAGTTGTTGAGGAACTTCATGAAGAATTTCTTCTGATAGATCTCAAAACGGATCTCATAGAGCCGCCCCAGACGCTCCGTCACCCGCGCCATCCGGTAGCGCCAGCCGCCATTCACCCGTAAAGTGGAGGCACCGACCGCGCTTTCGCCAATCTCTGAAGCCAGCGCGCGCACCTGTTGGATGCGTTTTTTGTTGAGCAGATTGATGCGACGCTGCAAGAGCGGGATCAGCCAGCCCTGCAGAGGGATCAATGCAACCGCAGCAAGGCCAAACCAGAAATTCTGCGCAAAAAGAAAGTAGAGGATGGTCAGCATCTGCCCGGCCTGCAGTACCGGCTGACTCACGGCGTCCCCCATCAAGCCGCCCATCGGCTCGGACTCAGAGGTGATCATCGAGACCAGTTCCCCCTGACTGGTGCGCTCGAAATAGGGCTGAGGGAATCGCAAAACCCGCGCAATCAAACTGTAGCGGAACCGGCGCAGCATTCGCTCTGCCAGCACACCTTTCATGGTGTTGATGCGCATTTTTGTCAGCCCATGCGCAAGCACCGCCAACAGGAACGCGCCACATAGAATCCAGAGATAGGTCAGTTGATCAAACTGCTGTCCCCAGACTTCGATGGTCGAGCTTTGCGCGCCGATGGCGTCGTTGATAATGCGTTTGGGCAGCTCCAACGTCAGGTAGAGCAGCGGAAACAGACAGGCGGTAACAACCAGCAGAATCAGCTGATCGCGCTTGGAATATTTCCAGATGAAATGGAATAGCGAGCGTTCTATGGGGCGGCTCCGCAGATCTTGCGTCAGGGCGAAGGTCTGCGTCACCAGACCAGTGGAATTTACGTGTTTTGACATGGTTAGCGCGGTTTGTCCCTTACAGGCAATGACGCAGGCAGCACCGGTCACATGTCTAGAGGGATGGCTGATACACGTCTGTGAGCTATGTCACAGACAGTTGGATGCGATATTTGCGATACGGAGAAAACACCGTAAGGTCCGTCGGATATATGCTCCGCCGTTTGATGCCACTGCCAGAGGAAGCCTGCCTTGCCTGAACATATCGGTATAGTCCTGCTGTTGATCTGCCTGTTTGAAGTCAAACATATGTTTGCCGACTTCTACCTGCAGACCAAAAAAATGTTGTCAGGACGGTGCCAGTATTTTCATCCGGGCCGGGCGCAACATGCGGGCGTACATGCCTTGGCCTCGGTGGTGGTATTGTTCATCGTCGGCAGCCCGCCGTGGTTTATTGCGGTGATTTGCGCGGTGGAATGGTTCATTCATTTCAATATCGACTTCTGGAAGGCGCATCACACTGAATGCCACAAGCTCGATCCGACCCAAGGGGCGTTTTGGCGCGCTATGGGCACGGATCAGCTGTTGCACCATCTGACCTATGTGGGGATGACCGCCGCCTGGGCTGCGGTAAGCTTCTGATGGAACACACGGTGGACGGGGAGGCTCCCGCCCGTCTCGGAAGCATATAGATGCTCCCTCCCCCGTTGGGCCCGGCGCCGCGCATGCGCGCGGCGATTGCATCAAGACGCGGCCTTCTGCCCCGATTTGTGCTCCGCGCCCAGCATTGACTTCAGCTGGTGCACAGTCTCCAGGGGCGCGTTGAGTGCCGCCATGATCTCGGCAGCAAAGCTCACCGGTGCCGTCCCCGGTGCTGTGATCACACCCCCGTCAGACAAGGCTGTGGGCTGATCCACATATTGCGCAGCCCCGGCGTAACCCTCCGCATGTGTGCCAAGAAACCCGACATCGTTTGACGTATGGCGTACACTGTTCAGCAACCCTGCCCGCGCCAGCGCCAATGTGCCGCCGCAGATGCCCGCAACTACGGCACCACGCGCATGCATCCCCTCCAATACGCCAGAGATATCAGGCGCTTCGGGCTGCTCCCAGAGGGTGCCTCCCACGACCACCAGCGCATCGGGTTCCCAGGTATCGAGCAACTCGAAACCATCGGATACGCGCGCCACAAGTCCTCCCATCGAGACCACATCCCCCGGCGTGGGCGTCACATAACGTATGTCCAGCCCAAAATAGGCCTGTCCGAGACCACACAGAACCCCGTATTCCCAATCCGCAAACCCCTGCGTCAGCAGCACAGCCACTTTGCTCATCCAAATGCGGCCTCTCTCACTCACCACCTGAATCAGAACATATAGTGAACATCCTGTTCGAGCAAGCGGAAATCTAACGCACGAGTGTGAGACTGCCCCGCGTTAAGGCACCACCGGTGTGTCTCGTTTAATGGTTTTCAAAATGACATGCGTTTGTGCGCTTGCAACACCTGCCAGCCGAAACAAAAATCGTTCCAGAAACTGATTATAGGCCTCCAGATCCGGGGCCAAAACCCGCAGGTGATAATCCGCCTGACCTGTGGTTGCATAGCATTCCACCACATGTGGATTGCTTTCCACCGCACGGATAAATTCCGTCAGATGTTCTGGGGCATGGCGGGTCAAATTCACTTGGACCAAGGCCTCAAAACTCAGGCCCATCGCCTTGGGCACCACCACAGCACCGTAACGCGCAATGACACCTGCGTCTTCTAATGCGCGCACGCGCCGCCAGAACGCCGAGGGCGACATGCCGACGGCCTCTGCCAGATCCGCATTGGACATGCGGCAATCTTCTTGCAGCAAGGTAAGGATACGGCGATCACGTTCATCCAGCTTCAGTGTCACAACACCCTCTCGGAAAATCAACGATTTGCGAATAATTTATCCCCACTTGTGCAAAATCCCGTGAAATCTGGCAAGTTTTTTCGCCTCTTCAGGAGTATGATTGCACGACCAGCCATCCCTTTGATCGATAGCCACCAAGGAGCCACCATGACCGAGCTGTCCCACGCGTTTCAGACTTACCAGCTGGAGGACCGCTACGCCCGCACCGAAGGCCGCGTGTTTCTGACCGGAACACAAGCCCTCGCCCGGATCATGTTGGACCAATCCCGCCGCGACCGCGCCGCCGGGCTGAACACGGCGGGCTTTGTCTCCGGCTATCGCGGCTCCCCCCTTGGCGGTGTCGATCTCGAATTCTGGCGCGCCCGCAACCGGATGAGCGAAGCTGGCATCACCTTCATGCCCGCCGTCAATGAGGACCTCGGCGCAACGGCCGTTCTGGGCGCGCAACAGGCCATTCTTGATCCCGACTGCGCGGTCGAGGGCGTGTTTTCCATGTGGTACGGCAAAGGCCCCGGCGTGGACCGCTCCGGCGATGCGCTGAAACACGGCAACGCTTATGGCTCTTCGCCTAAAGGTGGCGTTCTGGTGGTGGCGGGCGATGACCACGGCTGTGTCTCCTCCTCCATGCCGCATCAGTCCGATGTGGCCTTCATGTCGTGGTTCATGCCGGTGCTAAACCCCGCCGATGTGGGTGAATACCTGTCCTTTGGCGAATACGGCATCGCGCTGTCGCGCTATTCCGGCACATGGGTGGGGTTCAAGGCCGTCTCGGAAACGGTGGAAAGCGGCCGCTCGGTCGAACTGCCCAAGGACCGCGCCTTCACCCTGCCCGATCTGCCCGACTACCCCGGCGGGCTGCACATCCGGTCTTCCGACCTGCCCAGCCCCGAGATCGAAACCCGCATTCGCGCCAAACTTCAGGCCGTGCGCGCCTTTGCCGAGGCCAACC
Organism: Tritonibacter mobilis; assembly: GCF_001681715.1. Classification (GTDB taxonomy): domain Bacteria; phylum Pseudomonadota; class Alphaproteobacteria; order Rhodobacterales; family Rhodobacteraceae; genus Epibacterium; species Epibacterium mobile. Next base: position 36,457 of record NZ_LNWY01000001.1, read on the forward strand.
CGATCGACCGCCGCATCTACGATCTGCCAGAGGCCCGCTTCGGCATCGTCACCACTGGCAAGGGGCATCTCGACCTGATGGAGGCGCTGCGCCTGCTGGATCTGGACGAGGACGCCTGCCGCCGCCTGGGCATCGATATCTACAAGGTCGGCATGGTCTGGCCGCTGGCCCGTGCCGAGGCGCTGCGCTTTGTGAACGGCAAGGAAGAAGTGCTGGTCATTGAGGAAAAACGCGGCATCATCGAAAGTCAGTTCAAGGAGTATTTCTACGACTGGCCCGGCGACAAGCCCAAGAAAATGGTCGGAAAATACCACGCCGCAGGCGAGCCGCTGATCCCATGGGTGGGCGAGTTGAGCCCTCTGATGCTGGTGCCGGTGGTGGCCGAACGTCTTGACCGTTTCTTCCCGGAACTGAACCTGCGCGACAAGGCGCGCGCTCTGACCGAGCAGCCGCCCAACCTTTTGAACATCCCCGGTGCCACCCGCACACCCTACTTCTGTTCCGGCTGCCCGCATAACACCTCCACCAAAGTACCCGAAGGCTCCACCGCCAACTCCGGGATCGGCTGTCACGTCATGGCCTCATGGATGGGGCGCGACACCGCAGGCTATGCGCAGATGGGCGGCGAAGGCGTGCCGCATCTGGTCGCGTCCAAGTACAACGGCGGCAAACATGTGTTCCAGAACCTTGGCGAAGGCACATGGTATCACTCCGGCTCGCTCGCCATCCGTCAGGCGGTGGCAGCGGGGGCCAATATCACCTTCAAGGTGCTCTATAATGATGCGGTGGCCATGACCGGCGGTCAGCCCGTGGACGGCCCGGTCTCGGTCGCCGGCATCGCGCAGGCCGGGCGCGCCGAAGGCGTGGAGCGCATCGCGCTGATCTCTGATGATATCGGGAAATTCACCCGCAGCGACTTCCCGGCGGGCACGTCTTTTCATGATCGCGCCGACCTCGATCTGGTCCAGCGCGAGCTGCGCGAGATCAAGGGCGTCACCCTCCTAATCTACGAGCAAACCTGCGCCACCGAGAAACGTCGCCGCCGCAAACGCGGCAAGATGGAAGACCCCAAGCGCTTTGCCTATATCAACGATCTGGTCTGCGAGGGCTGCGGCGATTGCTCCGTCGAGAGCAACTGCCTGAGCGTCGAACCCAAGGAGACCCCGTTTGGGCGCAAGCGCAAAATCAACCTCTCCAGTTGCAACAAGGATTTCTCCTGCCTCAATGGCTTCTGCCCCAGCTTCGTGACGGTTAAGGGCGCAACCCGGCGCAAGAAGGAACTGCGCGATCTGGACGCCCAACAGCTCACCGCCGATCTGCCCGCACCCAAGCTGCCTGCGCTGGGCAAACCCTTTGACCTCTTGGTCACCGGCGTTGGCGGCACCGGTGTGGTCACGGTTGGCGCGCTCATCACCATGGCCGCACATCTGGAGGGCAAAGGCGCATCGGTGCTTGATTTCACAGGCTTTGCGCAGAAATTCGGCACCGTCCTCAGCTACATCCGCCTCGCCAAATCCCCGGATGAGGTCCATCAGGTGCGCACCGATCTGAGCGCGGCCGACGCGGTAATCGCCTGTGACGCAGTGGTCTCCTCCGCGCCCAAAGCCTCTGCGCACTACCGCGAAGGCAGCCGGGTGGCGCTGAACCTTGCCGAAATGCCCACCGGCGACATCGTGCTGCGCCGCGACGCCACACTCGACATCCCCGCCCGCGCCCGCGCAGTGGCCTCGGTGGTCGGCACCGAGAACATCACCGCCCTCAATGCAAACACAATTGCCGAAACACTTCTGGGCGATGCGGTGCTGGCCAATGTCATCATGCTGGGGTTCTCATGGCAACAAGGTCTGGTGCCCGTCAGCCTCACCGCATTGCAACAGGCCATTGTGTTGAATGGCGTCGCGATCGAGAAAAACCAGCTCGCCTTCGCCATTGGCCGCGCCATGGCCGCCGCACCGGACCGCCTGAAATCCCACTACAGCAAGGACACGCCAGAGGACGAAACGCTGGAGCAGCTCATCGACCGCCGCGCCGCGTTCCTGACCTCCTACCAAAACGCGGCCTATGCCAAGTCCTACACGGATCGCCTGAAGCGCCTGCACACAGCACTGCCCGCAGATCAAGCCGACGCGCTCACGGCCACCGCAGCCCGCAGCCTCTTTAAACTCATGGCCTATAAGGACGAGTTCGAAGTGGCACGCCTGATGAGCGCAGACAGCTTCCGCGCCGAACTCGACCGCGAATTCGACGGCGACTTCACCGTCAAATACCACATGGCCCCGCCGTTCTTGAACTTCAAAACCGATGCCCGGGGCCGCCCTGTCAAACGCGCGCTTGGGGCTTGGATGACACCGGTGCTGTCCTTGCTGGCCAAAGGCAAGACCTTCCGTCAGTCCCCACTCAACCCCTTCGCCTACCACGCCGAGGCCCGGATGCACCGCGAACTCAGGGAGTGGTTCCAGAACATGATCGATGACATCATCGCCTACCCCACGCTGGTTTCAACTGAAACGCTCGAACAGATCCTGAAAGCTCCGATGGAGATCCGTGGCTATGGCCCGGTGCGCGAAGATGCCGCCATAAAGGTCAAAGCCAAGGTCGAAATGCTTCGCAAGCACTGACCTCCTTCATCTTTTGATAAATACCTCCGCCGGAGGCATCGGCCCTGCTCCCTCTTGGGGGCAGGGCTCAAGCCTGTCGCGCGTCAGCGCGCCCGTCTGGCTGACATCACTACTGCGACAGGTCGCGCCAGAAAGCGCGGCTATACTCCGCAAACTCCTGCAGCTCGGCTTCTGTTGGTGCCTGACCGGTAAAAACCTTCAGATATTCCGGTGTCATCGCCAGCCGGTAGTCATGGCTCTCTTCCGGTTCCGCCATATCATAGCCAAGCTGCATATAATAAAGCACTTTTGCCCGCGTCAGAGCCTCGCGCTCGCCACAGCCGTAGCGCCCAAACATTGACGTCAACGCCGTCACACGGGCCAGATCTCCCGCCCGCATGCGCGCCAGCACCGCATCGGACCGGCGCGCCCAATCCCGCACCGCAAAATCAAGCGCGGTGTTGAACAGATCCGGGTTTGCGATGCAGCGAAACACATTCAAAACCGCGCCAGTCACCCGCTCTGCCGGAGCCTCTGCCTGACGGATCAGGCCTGCGGTATTGGTCTCTTCCCAGCGGGTCAGCAGGGCGTCCAGCAAATCCTGACGTGACTTGAAATACCAATAAAACGACGAGCGCGAGACCCCCATCGCCTCCGCCAAGGCCAGCACCTTCACCCGCTCTTCCCCGTCGCGGATCAGGACATCCAGCCCGATATTGAGCCAATCCTCACGGGTGACTTTGATATTGCCGATCAAAGGCGCGGCTTCGGGGTCATCGCGATGGAGCAGGGGTTTGGGGGGCATCAAGGTCTCAGTTCAGGATTTAGGCTCCGTCACAGTGCCCCGCCCTGCATATCAGTGCAAGCCACCCCGGGCAGGGGGCACCGGATCACCACGTTTGAGTGCGGCTCGGCCGTGTGGCATCAGATTTCTGCCCCGAGCTGGAACCGCAGCCGCAATTGTCGCGTTGGTGTTGCATCATCTCTCTAAGAGCGCCCCAAGAGCCGGGCTCCAACGACTGGACGCTGTCCAAAGGGGCACAAATCCCGAAACTCCACGGCACTCGGGGTAAATGGCATTTGACTACAAGGGCCTGCACGCGCGAAGGTAAGGGCCAAAAATCAGGGAGAACTCTCATTTCCAAACCTGCGCGGCGGCTACGCGGCTGGGGCGTCTGACATGCGCCCCCTCCTGTCAGTCGAAGATCTCAGCATTGGGTTCGGACGCGATGCACCCGTGGTGCAGAACGTGAATTTTGCCGTGAACCCCGGCGAAACGCTGGCACTTGTCGGCGAAAGCGGCTCTGGCAAGACCATCAGCTGCCGCGCCGTGCTGCGCATTCTGCCGCGGGCTGCGCGGTTGCACTCGGGACGTATGATCCTGAGTGGGCAGGAAGGCGACATCGACCTTGCCCGGATCAGCGAGCGTCAGATGCGCAGCGACGTGCGCGGCAACCGCATCGCCATGATTTTTCAGGAACCGATGCGCTCGCTTTCGCCGCTACATCGCATTGGCAATCAGGTGGTCGAGGTCATCCACCTGCATAGAAATACTTCAGAAGCAGACGCCAAACGCGAGGTGCTGGAGTGTTTCGAACGTGTGGGCTTTGCCGACCCGGAACGGACATGGCGGTCTTATCCGTTTGAACTCTCGGGCGGGATGCGCCAACGCGCGATGATCGCTATGGCCATGGTGGCCAAACCTGATCTGCTGATCGCCGATGAACCCACAACCGCGCTGGATGTGACCACACAGGCGCAGGTTCTTGGGTTGATGAAGGATCTCCAGCAGGAAACCGGCATGGCGATGATCCTTGTCACCCATGACCTTGGCGTGGTGGCCAATATGGCCGAGCAGGTGGTGGTGATGCACAAGGGTCGGGTCATGGAGGCAGGCCCTGCAGAGCCGATCCTGCGCGCACCCGCGCACCCCTACACCAAAGATCTGTTCAACGCCGCCCCCAAGATCCCGGAGGCGATCTGCCCGCTTCGTGACCCGCAGGAGGACCTGATCCTAGAGCTGCGCAACGTCACCAAAACCTTCACCATGCGCTCTGGCAAAAACTGGTCCAAACCCGCGTTGGTCCGGGCTTGCGAGGATGTCGATCTCAGCCTGCCGCGTGGCAAAACGCTGGCCATCGTTGGCGAAAGCGGCTCTGGCAAGACCACCGCAGCCCGCATCGCTTTGGGGGCGGAAACCGTGGACGCCGGGGGCGAGGTGCTGTTTCGCCCAACCACGGGGGCAGCGCCGCTTCAGGTACACGCTATGGACCGCGACGCCCGGCGCGCGTTCCAGCGTCAGGCACAGATGGTGTTCCAAGACCCCTACTCTTCGCTCAGTCCGCGCCAGCGCATCTTGGATACTCTGGCCGAACCGCTCGAAATTCACCGCATCGGCAACCGGGCCGAGCACAAATCCCGTGCCGCCGAGATGCTGCGTCTGGTGGGTCTTCCGGTGGATATGCTCAGCCGCTATCCACACGCGTTTTCCGGCGGCCAGCGCCAGCGCCTGTCGATTGCCCGCGCGCTGATGCTCGACCCGGCGCTTTTGGTCTGTGACGAGCCGACCTCGGCGCTGGATGTTTCGGTGCAGGAGCAGATCCTGACCCTCCTCGAAGAGATCCGCGACGCCCGCCAGCTCTCATATCTGTTTATCAGCCACGACCTTGCGGTGGTGGCGCGTATCGCGGATGAGGTCGCGGTGATGCGACGGGGCCTGATTGTCGAACTAGGCCCGCCCGAAGTGCTGTTTCATGATCCCAAACACCCCTACACAAAGGCGTTGATCGCCGCTCAACCGGTCCCGGATGTGGATCGGCCTATCAATCTCAAACTTGTGGCACAGGGCGCAGGCGCGCCCGAAAGCTGGCCGGAGGCCTTCCGCTTTGCGGGACAGGATGCCCCGCCATTGGTGCCACTGGACCCCGGACATAAGGTACGCTGTCATGTCTAACCCCCGCCTTCTGCTTTCCCTCCCCTCTGCGCTGGCCTTGGCTTTGTTGCCGCTTGCGGCCCTCGCACAGCCGTCGGTGCAGGAAAGCGCCTTTTGGAGCCAAGAGGTCAGCGCTGGCGATCTGCCCCCCGCCGCAGATCGCATCCCCGCAGAGCCGTTGGTGGTGAATGTCGCCGCCAAGGGACGCGCTCCCGGCCTTCAGGGCGGCACGCTCAACACGATGGTCACGCGCTCCAAGGACATCCGCCAGATGGTGGTTTACGGCTACGCCCGGCTTGTGGGCTATAACGAGACATATGATCTGGTGCCCGACATCCTTCAGAGCTATGAAAACGAGGGCGATCGCAAGTTCACTCTGAACCTGCGCGAAGGGCACAAATGGTCCTCTGGCGACCCGTTCACCTCTGCCGATTTTGAATATTGGTGGAAACACATCGCCAATAACGAAGAGCTAAACCCCACCGGCCCCCCGGATTTTGTCCGCGTCGAGGGAGAGCTGCCAGAGGTCACATTCCCAGACGCAACCACAGTGGTGTTTGAGTGGAGCAAGCCCAATCCGAGCTTTCTTCAGGTGCTGGCGCAGGCGGTGCCGCCCTTCATCTACCGCCCTTCTGCCTATCTGAAACAATTCCACAAGGATTTTGCCGACCCGGACGCCTTGCAGGATGAAATCGACTATGCCCGCGTCAAAAGCTGGGCCGCGCTGCATAATAAGCGCGACAACATGGATAAATTCGACAACCCCGACTTGCCGACGTTGCAACCATGGATCAATGCCACCGCCGGCAAGAAGATCCGCCATCAGTTCGTGCGCAATCCCTATTACCACCGCATAGATGAGAACGGCGTGCAGCTCCCTTACATCGACACGGTCGAAATGGAGATCGTCTCGGGCGGGCTGGTCGCGGCGAAATCGAACGCGGGTGAGGCCGATCTACAGGCGCGTGGGCTTGATTTCCGCGACATCCCGATCCTGCGCAAGGGCGAGGCAAACGGCAACTATCGCACGGAGCTTTGGTCGTCGGGCACCGCATCGCAGATCGCGATTTACCCCAATCTCAATTCCGCTGATGATGTCTGGCGCGAAACCCTGCGTGACGTGCGTGTGCGCCGCGCCCTTTCGGTTGCGATCAACCGCGCTGCAATCAACAAATCGCTTTATTTTAAGCTCGCCAAACCCGGCGCGATGACCGTGCTGGAGCAAAGCCCCTTCTTTGATCAAGCTTTGCGTGATGCATGGGCGCAGTATGATCCGGATCTGGCCAATACACTGTTGGATGAGGCAGGCTTTACCGAACGCGATGGCTACGGCATCCGCCGCCTGCCCGATGGCCGCCCCATGGAGCTGGTGGTCGAAACCGCAGGAGAGCGGCAAGAGGTTGAAAACGCATTGCAGATCATCACCGATGACTGGCGCGATGTGGGGGTAAAACTGGTGATGCGGCCGCTTGATCGGGACATTCTGCGCAATCGCGTGTTCTCTGGAACCACCATGGCATCGGTCTGGTACGGCTGGGACAATGGCCTGCCGCAAAGCTACACTTCCCCCGCCTATCTTGCGCCAACAGATCAAGTCTTTCTGTCATGGCCCAAATGGGGGCAGTTTTATCAGACCAGCGGCGCGGTGGGCGAGGCACCAGATATACCAGCAGCACAACGCCTGATGGAGCTGTTGGACAATTGGAATAACGCCCCCGACGCCGACAAGCGCGCCGAAGCATGGCACGAGATGCTGCAAATCCACGCCGACAACGTTTTTGCCATCGGTCTGGTGGCCGGGGCTCCACAGCCGGTGGTGATCTCCAACCGTCTGCGCAACGTACCCAAAACAGCCATCTGGGCCTGGGAGCCCGGCGCACATTTCGGCGTGCACCGCATGGATGAATTCTACTTTGAGGACGGCGAAGGCTGATGGAAATTCTGCGCTACGCGGTCTATCGCTTTGGCACCATGCTGCTGACACTGCTTCTGGTGTCGGTGTTGATCTTCTGGATCATCAACCTGCCACCGGGGGATTTTCTCTCCAATCAGATCGCAGAGCTGCGCGCCACCGGTCAGGAAGCGGGCGTCGCCAAGGCCGAATTCCTTCGCAAGGAATATGCACTCGACCGATCGCTGACAGAGCAATATCTGATCTGGATGGGGTTTTGGCCCGGGCCACACGGGTTTTCCGGCATGCTGCAGGGCAATTTCGGCTGGTCGTTTGAATTTGATCGCCCGGTGTCGGAAATCGTTGGGGAAAGCCTCTGGCTCACGGTGCTGGTGAACCTCGCAGCCGTTCTGTTTGTTTATATGGTCGCGCTGCCCTTGGGCGTTCTGGCCGCCGCCAAGTCACGCACCATGATCGACTACACCGCTGCTTTTATTGGCTATCTGGGCCTCGCCACACCGAATTTCCTGCTCGCGCTGATCCTGTTTTATTACGGGCATCAATATCTGAACCTGCCCATCGGGGGCCTGATGGCACCCGAATTTGAAGGCGAGCCAATGACTTGGGAGAAGGTCAAATCCATCCTGATCCACCTGATCGTACCGACCTTTGTGATCGGCACCTCCGGGGCCTCTGCCATGATGCAGCGGTTGCGGGCAAACATGCTGGATGAGCTGGGCAAACCCTATGTGGAAACCGCCGTGGCCAAGGGCATGCGCCCCTCAAGGATGCTTGCGAAATATCCGCTGCGGGTGGCGTTCAATCCCTTTGTGGCCGACATTGGCAACCTGCTCCCCTCCATGGTCTCAGGCTCGGTGCTGGTCTCCGTGGTGCTGGGGCTGCAAACCATCGGCCCGGTCTTGCTGCAGGCGCTTAAATCGCAGGACATGTTCCTTTCGGGGTTCGTTTTGATGTTCGTGGCGCTCTTGACCCTCATCGGCACCATGATCTCCGACGTACTGCTGGTCCTGCTGGATCCGCGCATCCGCTATGAGGGGCGTGAGACATGAGCCAGAAGTCCCCCGATGGGCGCTATGTCGATGATGCGCCCTATGATCCGCAGGCCTCGATCCGCGAGTTGGATCGCAAGGATCTGGACGCTCCCAATTGGGTGCTGATCTGGCGCAAGTTCAAGACCCATCGTCTGGGCCTGATCTCCGGCATCTTCCTGCTGTTTTGCTATGTGATGCTGCCCTTTGTCGGCTTCATCGCCCCCTACGGGCCAAATGAACGCGACGCCGAACATCTTTATTCGCCGCCGCAATCGGTAAATCTGTTCCATGAGGGCGAGTTTATGGGTCCCTTTATCTATCCGCTGACGTCTGAAGCCGATCTTGCGACCTTTCAGTGGGTGGTGAAGCCCGACTACGACAACCCACAAAAGATCCGGTTTTTCTGCGAGGGAGAACCCTATCGGCTGGCGGGGGTGATCGAAGCCGACACCCGCCTGTTCTGCGCCCCCGAGGGCGCGACGCTGTTCCTCTGGGGGTCGGATCGTTTGGGGCGCGATATTTTCAGCCGTATCCTGTTTGGCGCGCAGCTGTCGCTGACTGTGGGCCTGATCGGGATCACGGTATCCTTTGTGCTGGGGATCTTTTTTGGCTCTGTCGCGGGCTATTTCGGCGGTAAGATTGACTGGGTCATCAACCGCGCCATTGAGATCCTGCGCAGCCTGCCAGAGCTGCCTTTGTGGCTGGCGCTCTCGGCGGCGGTGCCCTCGACCTGGTCGCCGGTGGCGGTGTTTTTCATCATCTCAATCATCCTCGGCATTCTTGATTGGCCGGGGCTTGCGCGTTCCGTCAGGGCCAAATTCCTGAGCTTGCGCGAGGAGGAATACGTCCGCGCGGCTGAAATGATGGGAGCCTCCTCTGGCCGCGTCATCAGAAAACACCTGTTGCCCAACTTCATGAGCCACCTCATCGCCTCGGCCACATTGTCGATCCCGGCGATGATCTTGGGCGAAACCGCGCTCTCGTTCCTCGGCCTTGGTCTGCGCGCACCTGCGGTCAGTTGGGGTGTAATGCTCAATGACGCCCAAAACCTCGCCAATATCGAGATCTACCCTTGGACTGCGATCCCGATGCTGCCCATCATCGTCGTGGTGCTTGCGTTCAATTTCCTCGGCGATGGGCTGCGCGACAGTCTGGATCCCTATCAGCAATGAGCCTCGTAACCACCCTGCCCGCGACTGGCACCTATCGCGTGACCGGCGAAGGCCATCGCCCCAGCCTTTACGCGGTGTCGGAGCTCGCCAATGCCTCGGTTGCTGCTGTGGGACTGGCAATGGCGGATCTCATAGAGGCGCTCGGGCTGGCCCCGCATGCGCCCGAGATCACCGTAGATCAGCGTCTGGCGTCCTTATGGTTTGGCTATTCTTTCCGCCCCGAAGGCTGGGAGATGCCATCGCTCTGGGACCCGATTGCGGGTGACTATCCTTGCGCGGATGGCTGGATACGGTTGCACACCAATCTGCCACATCACCGCGCTGCGGCGCTCTCTGTGCTGGGCTGCGCTGAGGCGCGTGACGCGGTGGCGGCAGCGGTACTGAATTGGCAGGGCGACGCTTTGGAAACTGCGGTGGTCGGCGCGGGTGGCGTTGCAGCCGCCATGCGCAGCCGCTCAGATTGGCTCGACCATCCGCAAGGGGCGGCAGTGGCGCAAGAGCCACTGATCGACTGGATCAAACCTCGCCGGGTTGTGCTGCGGGATCGCCCGAAGGCATGTCTGTCCCGCCCCCTTCAGGGGATGCGGGTGCTCGATCTGACGCGCGTGTTGGCCGGTCCGGTCAGCACCCGCACGCTGGCCGGGTTCGGCGCCGATGTGCTCAGGATCGACCCGCCGGATTGGGACGAGCCGGGCGTGTTGCAGGAAATCTCGCTGGGCAAACGGATGGCCTCGCTGAACCTGCGAACAAAATCAGGCCGTGACCGCCTCAGGGAGCTGATGTCGGAGGCGGATGTATTGGTCCATGGATATCGTCCGGGGGCATTGGACGCGCTGGGGCTGGATCTGGCCACGCGCGATGCCATCGCCCCCAACCGCGTTGAGGTGACGCTCAACGCCTATGGCTGGACCGGTCCTTGGGCCAAACGGCGCGGGTTTGACAGCCTTGTGCAGATGAGTTCCGGGATTGCCGAGGCCGGGTGGCGATGGGCACAGGCTGAAAAGCCAACCCCCTTGCCGGTTCAGGCCCTGGATCACGCCACCGGCTATATGATGGCGGCGGCAGTTCTCTCCGGAGTGGCAACGGCGGCGCGAAGCGAAAGTGTCGGTGTTGCGCGCCTGTCGCTTGCACGGATGGCGGAGGAATTGACCGGCTTGCCAAAGACACTTTCTGGGCCTGAGATTACAGGGGCCACAGGAGATGACTACGCCAGCCACGAGGACAGCGGTTGGGGCCCTGCATTGAGACTACGGCCGCCGCTCTCGCTTCATGGCTGTCAGATGTGCTGGAGCCTGCCATCCAATCCAAGCGGTCGTCATCCAGCGCAGTGGCCTGAGGCGCATTTCTGACCTCATTTCCCACGCCCTCTGTCTCGAAATAGTTTTATGCGACGCCCGACGGGTATGATTTCGCTTCGGGCTTTGCCCGAAGCGACCCGCGCGGCGCGGACCCTCTGGGTCCGCGCCGCGCTAGGCCCAACTCCAAAGGAGGCGCAGGGCACCTGCGGCTCGCTGCGGAGGCGGGAGTGCCCCCGATCCGGCTCCCCTGTCAGCGATCGTCTCCAGTGCCGCCGTCATTGGCATCCATCAGATCATCCTCAATCGCCGCATGCGCCGCCCCCAAGGCCGCATCACGCTTGGCTGGCGTGACCTTTTCACCGTTGTCGTCAACAACCCGCACCGTAACCTCGCGGTGCGCAAATTTGATATCTTCGCGTTCAAACAGATCGCGGATCTCCTGAAACACCTTTTTGCGCACCAGCCATTGATCGCCGGGCTTGGTCATGAATTTCACACGGATGATCATCGCAGAATCCTGCATCTCGATCACACCTTGCGATTTCAATGGCTGGATGAAGTTATGCCCGATCACCGGATCGTTCAGCAGCTCCTGACCCAGTTTCTTGATCAGCTTGCGGACCTTTTCAACATCCGTGTCATAGGTCACCCGCAATGGCAGTTTCATAATCACCCAATCGCGCGAGTAGTTGGTCAGCACCTGAATTTCACCAAAGGGGATCGTATGCAGCGCGCCAAGGTGATGGCGCAGCTGGAAGGAGCGCACGGAGATCTTCTCTACCGTTCCTTTCACACTGCCAATATCGATATATTCCCCGCGCCGGAACGCATCATCAATCAGGAAGAACGCGCCCGAGAAGATATCACGCACCAGCGTCTGAGACCCGAACCCCACCGCAAGACCGACAACACCCGCGCCAGCAAACAGCGGGCTGACGTTGATGCCGATTTCCATCAGCACGATAAGAACGATGGTGACAACGACCACCGCCAGAATGGCCCCTCGAAACAGCGGCAACAAAGTGGCGAGACGGCTGGCACTGCTGCCCCCGCCCTCGTCACCCAACTCCCCATCCGGCTGGTCCTGCGTCTCTTCCTCGATTTTGCTGTCGATCCAGATCCGCGCGATGTGAAAGACCAGATAGCCGATGAACAGGATCACCAGCACATCAATCGTCCGGTCAAGCCGGGGCGCATCCTGAAGCGCAAACTCCGGGTCCCAGACATAGATCAGCGACACAGCCCCGCCCAGAAAGGCAAGGATACCTGCCGCGCGCCGGGCCAGATCCTTGAACGTCGCAATGGGGTGCGGTGCACGCCCCGATGTCGGGGCATCGTCCAACAGCACCTCCGCCCCCTCATCTTCTGCGCTGTCAGCGCTTGGCACATCTGAGATCACCCTGCGACGGGTCGCGAATTGCTCAATCACATAGTTGATCAAGCCATAGACCACCAAAATTGAGGTCAGCACCGCGAACAGACCCATGTTCGGCGGCACCGGGCTTGGGTTTTCCAAAACCAGATCAAAGGTCAGCGCAAGCCAGCCAAAGGCAATGTAAAGGATCACCATTGGCGCCCAGACCCATGACAGCAACCGATTGGGCCAGGCCACCGCCTGCGCCTCTCCGTCGCCTCGGATCGCACCAGAAATTGCCCGTGCGTTGAACAGCACCAGCAAGATTGCCAGCAATGACGACGCCAGCATCAGGATCGAATAGGTCAATGCGTAGATATTGTAATTCAGGCCAAAATCCTGAACCCAGGTCGAGACCATCACCGCCGCGAAATCAAAGGTCGCAAGCCCCGACAGCCAGAAATAGAGCCGCCGCGCCGCTCGATCATCCAGCGACGGAATACGGTATTGGCTGAGATAGGGCGACAACACCATGCGCCAAAGATCGGAGATGGTTCGCGCCACAAAAAAGGTCAGATAGACCGCAAGCGAGGTGAACTCAACCGACACATCGCCAGAGGTTCCAAATACCAATAGCGTCACCACCAAGGCAAATATCATCGCAAAGAGCGTCGCCCCGACCCCGGCGAAAAAACGGATGATCAAAAAGGGCATCTTGCCCGCGTAGCCTTCGGGCTGTTCCTCAATACGGCTCACCACATAGCGTTTGATCAGTCGCTTGCCGTAGATCTCTGTCGAAAGCCAACGCCCGATCAGCAGCAGTATCGTGGTAATCACCACCACCCGCACATAAGTCATGATGCGCCCATCCGGGCTGGTAGCGCGCAAAATATAGGCCATCTCATTATATGAACTGGGCAGCGCTTTGAGCCGCTCGTTCAGCTTGGCGCGAAAATCACGCACCTCGCTTTGGGCTTTCATCATGGTGGATGCGCCGCCCATGACGCCGGGTTCCTTGACCATTTCGGCTTCGGCCTGCGCCACGACCTCTGCACCACTCAGCGCCCGACCGCTGCTGTCGACAATCACCACACCAACGCCAGCCTCTGCGGCTTGGCGAATAGCCGAAGCCAGATCCTGCTGTGCTGCTGCCTGCGGTGTTTCCGCAGCCTGCGCCTTGAGGGCAGCACCGCTTAGAAGACACAACGTGGCGGCAACCAGACACAGACATAAGGCGTTTATAAGTCTTGGCATGGCATCGCTTCCTCTCCCTCGGGCGCATTATTCTCGAGCTTAGCCGCAAACGGGCCACGATTGTCGATTTTGCGCCTCCGATTGCACTCGGATTCTATAGGTTTGATTGCACGAAGGGCCGACGCAAGCTATATCACGGATGTTTCAGAGCTTGGGTTGTTGTCATGACGTGTTCACACGGCCATATGAAGCCCCGGTAACAGGCATGAGAAATCCGGCCGCGCCGCTGGTTCAAAGAGGCGCGTTCAAAGGACGTTGGGGCGGAATATGGCCAAGACGCATCGCGCCACTCAATCGAGGCGCTGCACATCCCCCCCGATGCGGCACCACGCCGCCTCTCGCTATGCGCGATTGTCACATTGCCTGCGCCCCTCTTTGACCATCCGCCCGACCATCAGTTGCAAGCGAGCCCCCGCATGAGCGCCAGCACCACCCCCCGTTTAGGCCCCTCGGACCGCGGCCCGCGTATTCTGTTTTACAGCCACGACACTTTTGGCCTTGGCCATCTGCGCCGCTCGCGCGCACTGGCGGCAGCGATCACCTCCGCCGATCCAAAGGCCTCTGCGATGATCCTGACCGGCTCGCCGGTGGCGGGGCGGTTTGCCTTTCCCAACCGGGTGGACCACATGCGCCTGCCCGGCGTCATCAAACGTGCCGATGGCTCTTATGCCAGCCGCACCATGGGCATGACTATCGAGGAAACCACCGAGTTGCGCGCCGGGCTCATCCGCTCCACCGCCGAACAATTCGCGCCCGATATTCTGGTGGTTGATAAAGAACCCACCGGTTTTCGCGGCGAATTGATCCCGACACTGGACCTGCTGCAGGATCGCGGTCAGGCGCGATTGGTTCTGGGGCTGCGCGATGTGCTGGATGAACCCGAAGTGCTGCGCGCCGAGTGGGACCGCAAATCCGCTCTGCAGGCCACCGAAAAATACTACGATGAAATCTGGATTTACGGGCTGCATGATGTCTACGACCCCACCGCCGGCTTACCACTGAGCAAAGAGGCGCAGGCACGGATGCATTGGACCGGCTACCTGCGCCGCGACCTTGGCGAGGTGGGAGAGCCACCCGAGCAGCCCTATGTGCTGATCACCCCCGGTGGCGGTGGCGATGGTGCCATGATGGTGGATCTGGCAATCTCGGCTTATGAACGCGACCCCACCCTCGCCCCACGCGCGGTTCTGGTCTACGGCCCGTTCCTGTCGGGAGAGACCCGCGCCGCGTTTGAGGATCGCGTCGCCGCACTGGACGGTCGTGTCACCGCTGTCGGCTTTGAAAGCCAGATCGAGACCCTGTTTGCCGGCGCGCAGGGCGTGATCTGCATGGGCGGTTACAACACCTTCTGCGAGGTTCTGTCCTTTGACAAACCCGCCGTGATCGTACCTCGCACCACACCCCGTCTGGAGCAGTGGATTCGCGCCAGCCGTGCAGAGGAACTGGGCCTTGTCACCATGCTCGATGAAACCCGCGATGGCTGGACGCCGGATGCGATGATCGGCGCAATCCGTGCGCTGGAGCGTCAGCCCAACCCGTCCAAAGCAATCTCTGACGGGCTGCTTGATGGGCTTGATTATGTCACCACACGGGTGGATGCCTTGTTGCACCAACTCCCGCGCGAGGCCGCCGAATGACCGCTGAACGCCCGGCGCTCGCCGTATTGGTCAAAGGCTGGCCACGCCTGTCCGAGACCTTCATTGCGCAGGAACTTGTCGCCCTTGAGGACGCAGGCCAGCCATTTGAAATCTGGTCGCTGCGCCACCCCACCGACACGAAGACCCACCCGCTGCATGATCGCTTGCAGGCCCCGGTGCACTACCTGCCGGAATACCTTTATGACGACCCGGCCCGCGTGGCGAAATCGCGCACCATTGCGCAAGCCCTGCCCGGCTATGCCGCCGCCTATCGCATCTGGCGCGCGGATCTGCGCCGTGATCCCAGCCACAATCGCATTCGCCGGTTTGGTCAGGCTTGCGTGCTGGCGGCGGAACTGCCACCCGAGGTGCGCGGGCTTTATGCGCATTTCCTGCACACGCCGTCATCGGTGGCGCGCTACGCCGCGATCATGCGCGGCCTGCCATGGAGCTTTTCCGCCCACGCCAAGGACATCTGGACCTCGCCCGAATGGGAATTGCGCGAAAAGCTCTCATCACGGACCCATGGCGCGGCCTTTGGCGCGACCTGCACGGGCTTTGGCGCAAAACACCTGCAAGATCTCTCGGCTGGCACACCGGTGGATCTGATCTATCACGGCCTTGACCTGACGCGGTTCCCTGCCCCGCCCGACCGGGAGGCGCGCGCGCCTGACGCCCCCTTTCACATGATGTCGGTGGGGCGTCTCGTCGAGAAAAAGGGCTTTGACCGGCTGATCGCCGCGCTGGCGCTGCTGCCTGCGGATCTGGACTGGCACTGGACCCATATTGGCGGTGGCGGGCTGGGCGATCTGCTGCAAGGCATGGCCGAGGACGCAGGGATTGCAGCGCGCATCACATGGCGCGGCGCCTGTGACCAGCCGGAGGTGATCGCCGCCATGCGCGCCGCGGACCTCTTTGTGCTGCCCTCGCGCGTGGCGGAGGATGGCGATCGCGACGGGCTGCCCAATGTGCTGATGGAGGCCGCATCGCAGGGCCTGCCGATCCTGTCGACGCCCGTGTCGGCGATCCCGGAATTCATCCAAAGCGGTACCCATGGTCTCCTCAGTGATGACACCCCCGCAGCGCTTGCCGACGCGATGCTGCGCCTCGCACATGCCCCAGACGAGGCCCGCCGCATGGCCGACGCCGCGCTCAACCGCCTGCGTCGTGATTTCGGCATGGACCCGGGCATCCGGCAGCTGAACACCCGCCTGAATGCCATGCTCAAGGGCGCTGCATGACCGCGCCCCGCATCGCCTATTATGCGCCGATGAAGGCCCCGACCCATCCGACGCCCTCCGGCGACCGGGCCATGGCACAAAGCCTGATGGGCCTGTTGGAAAGGGGCGGTGCAGAGGTCATTCTCGCGTCTGAGCTGCGCCTGCATGACAAACTCGGCGACCGCGACCACCAGCAAATCCTGCAACAGCGCGCTGCGGATGAGGTGGGCCGCCTGATAGAAGAACTGCCCGAGGTCGACGCTTGGGTCACCTATCATAACTATTACAAAGCCCCCGACCTGATCGGCCCCGCCGTGGCGGCCGCCCGTGACATTCCTTATGTGCAGATCGAGAGCACCCGCGCCAGCAAACGCCTGACGGGCCCGTGGTCGGAATTTGCGCAAGCCGCACATGCGGCAGCGGATCAGGCGGCGGTGATCTTCTACCTCACCGAACAGGACCGCGAGACACTGGAGCGTGATCGTGCGGGCAACCAGCAACTGGTGCACTTGCGCCCCTTCCTGCCGCAAGATGCCCTCCCCGCGCCCGGCACGGGTGATGGCCCAATGCTCGCTGCCGGTATGATGCGGCGGGGTGACAAGCTGGCCTCCTATGCGCTCATCGCCGAGACGCTGCGCCATCTGGAGAGCACAGAGCACGCGGTCGACTGGCAGCTCTTGATTGCGGGCGACGGCCCCGCGCGCGCCGAGGTGGAATCGCTTTTTGCACGCTTTGGAACGCGCGTGCGCTTTCTCGGTCAGCTCGATGCCGCAGCCATGGCAGAGGCTTATCGCACAGCACAGCTGTTCCTGTGGCCCGGAGTCAATGAAGCCTTCGGCATGGTTTACCTGGAGGCGCAATCCCACGGGCTGCCGGTGGTGGCGCAAGACCGCCCCGGCCTGCGCGATGTGCTGCTGCCCTCAATGCCCGGTGACTATCCTGCGCCTGATGCCGGGGCCTCCGCACTGGCGGGTCGCGTTCTGCACCTTCTCGACAGTGCCTCTGAGCGCGAAGACCTCGGGCGGCGGGCGCGCGAACATATCGCCACCCACCACCTGCGACCCGCCGCTGCGGACACCCTTTGGGCTGCGCTGGGACCACTGATAAAGGAACGGCGCACATGATCCGTCTTGCCCTGCTGCGTCACGGCCATACCGCATGGAACCGTGCGGGCCGCATTCAGGGCCGCAGCGACATCCCGCTTGACGAGACCGCACGCGCAGACCTCGCCGCGCAGTCTCTCCCCGAGGGCTGGAACGACGCGGATCTCTGGTCAAGCCCCCTGACACGCGCCTCTGAAACCGCCGCGCTTGTGGCGGGGCGCGCACCACAGACCACAGCTGCACTCATCGAGATGAACTGGGGCGCGTGGGAAGGCCAGCACGGGGTGGACCTGCGTGCAGATCCCGCGTCCGGCTTTCGCGACATCGAACACTGGGGCTGGGATTATCGCCCCCCCGGCGGTGAAAGCCCGCTTGAGGTCTGGAACCGCATCAATCCGTGGATCGAGAGCCTCGCGCGCGACACCATCGCGGTCTGCCATATCGGGATCATGCGTATGATCCTTGCCCGCGCCCATGGCTGGGATTTCGACGGCCCTGCTCCGTTTCAGGTCAAACGCAATCGACTCTTTGTGGTGGAGATCTCGCGCGACAAGCTCACGCCCTGGCCCGATCCCATTCGACTTGAGCGACGCCCATCATGAAGGTCTTGATCGCCGTCACCCACCTTCTGGGCACCGGGCATCTGTCACGCGCCCTGACACTGGGGCGCGCATTTGCTTCTGAAAATCATCAGGTTACGGTGGTTTCTGGTGGTTTTCCGGCACCGCAACTCTCTGCGCAGGGTCTGCAGTTTGAACAATTACCGCCCCTGCGCTCTGATGGCGTGGAGTTCTCGCGCCTGCTCGGCACGGATGGCACGGTTGCGGATGAGGCTTATCTGATGCGCAGGCGGCAACAGATGCAGGCGCGGGTGCAGGATCAGCAGCCGGATGTGCTGATCACCGAGCTCTACCCGTTTGGCCGTCGTTCCCTCCGCGGTGAGTTTCGCGCTCTGCTGGAGGCCGCGCACGCGCTGCCTCGCCGTCCGCTGGTGCTGTCGTCGATCCGCGATATCCTCGCACCGCCCTCCAAGCCCAAAAAGGCCGAAGACGCCGATGCAATGATCGCCGCCTACTACGACGGCGTGCTTGTGCACTCGGACCCCAAGGCCACGACGCTGGACGTCAGTTGGCCGGTCTCAGAGATGCTGGCATCACGGCTGCAGTATACAGGCTATGTCGCACCACCTGCTGCAGCACCGCACCCCGAGGGCCTCGGCAAAGGGGAAATCCTCGTCAGTGCCGGCGGTGGCAGCGTCGGGGATGCGCTTTACGCTTGCGCGATTGAGGCCGCCAAACTGATGCCCGATTACCGCTGGCGCATTCTGGTTGGCGGCGCGGATGCACGGGCACGCATCGCTGACCTTGAGGATGCAGGCTCGCCCGCGATCCTGGAACCCGCCCGCCCGGATTTTCGCGCCATGCTGCCCCATGCGGCGGCCTCCGTCAGCATGTGTGGCTACAACACCGCGCTCGATCTGCTGCAATCCGGCACACCCGCCGTTCTGGTGCCGTTTGATGCGGGCAAAGAGGTGGAACAATCCCTGCGCGCCCAGAGCCTTTCGCCCCTCGCAGGCATTGAGGTGGAGGGAGCAGCAACCCTCACCCCGGCTAGTCTGTGCGCCGCACTCTCCCGTGCCATGCACGATACGCAACGCGGCCTTGACGGCTTTGAATTTGACGGAGCGCAGCGGAGCGTGGAGATTGCCGCAACGCTGCTGAGGCGGCAGCGCGCTTGAGCGCAACGGGGGGGACGGACATGACACGAGGCTGGGACGAGCTGGACGCGGAGTTGGCGCATTGGACCACGGAGGGCCTGCGGCTACCGCTCTGGTGGCGGGATGATGATGCCATTGCACCCACGGAGGCGCTGGTCCAGCTGGGGGCATTGGCGACGCGGCTCGACCTGCCGGTGCACCTGGCGGTGATCCCCGAAACTGCGCAAGAGGAACTGGCACAGGCGGTTGCGCAATCCAGCCACCTGATCCCGGTGGTGCATGGCTGGGCGCATAAAAACCACGCCAGCGCAGATAAGAAGAAATGCGAATTTCCCAGCACCCGCCCGGTGGATGAGGCGCTCAATGCGGCGGAGCAGGGGATGGACCGCCTGAAACATCTGTTTGGTCCCGCGTTGCAGCCGATGTTCGTTCCCCCTTGGAACCGGATTTCTCCAGCCATGCTGCCCTGGCTTGCGGGTCTGAGCTTTGCTGCGGTCTCCACCTATGGGCCACGCAAGCGCGTTCAGGCCGCGCCGGGTTTGGTGCAGATCAACACCCATATCGACCCCATCGACTGGAAACATGGACGGGGTCTGGTGCCCGAAGATCACCTCCTGTCACGGTTGGTCGACACGCTCATAGCACGCCGCACCGGTCAGCAAGATAGCGCAGAGCCACTTGGCCTGCTGACGCATCACCTTGTACACAGTGACGAGGTGTGGGAGTTCTGCGAAACACTGCTGCGCCGACTGCTGGATGGCCCGGCACACCCTTGGCGTTTCAATGAAAGGATTGGCTGAGATGAGCCGACTGGACAGCATGCTACGCCGCCTCACTGCGCAACGCGATGGGCTGAACTGGGCCGCGCAACAGATCTCGGGCGTTGAGGGGGATGTGCTTGATCTGGGATTGGGCAACGGGCGCACCTATGACCATCTGCGCGAGGTCATGCCGGAGCGGCGGGTCTGGGTCATTGATCGCGTCCTGCAATGCCACCCGTCTTGCGTGCCCCCTGAAGAAAACTTCCTGCAAGGCGAGGCAGAACCGATGCTGGCGCGACTTGCGGATGGCGGGCATCGGCTGGCCCTTGCACATTACGATCTTGGGTTTGGCGTCAAGGAACAGGATGTTGCCGAAGCCGCAAAACTCTCACCCGCGATTTTGCAGGTCATGGCAGCGGGAGGGCTGATCATTTCGGGTCAGCCATTGGTGGGGTTTGAGGAAATCGACGGCCCCGAAGGCATCCCCGAAGGCCGTTACATGTTCTACCGCGCCGGGTAAGCCGAGATCTCTTACCCCAGCGGAGAGCCTGGCGGCTCTCAGGTTTTGCGCTTTGCTTTGCAAATCGCGGTGGGGCGGTGGCCGCGCCTGCGGCGCGGCCACCGCCCGGCCCAACGCTTTTGGGGGAGGCTTTGCCTCACTCATAAAGGGGCGGGAGGTCCCCCTCCCTGCAAAACAAAGAACAGGTCAGCAGTCCTGTCAGATTGTTTCGCATGCGAAACAACAGGTCACAGAGACTGATACTTTATGTGGGCGTTGCACATGCAGCGTACGCTGACATCTGGGGATGCGCTTGCTTGCACCAGATGTCAGCGGACTCACCGGATCTTTAACCTACTGAAGTATAAACTTAACGCGCGCCCACGTAAGGCGCGCGCGTTATCGCTTCTCAATGCCTTCCCCGTCAGGCGACACGCGCACCGCGCGCATAAACGGCCCGTGGCATCGGAACCCCGTCGCCAACACGGAACCGGATGAGGTCTGCGCGTTTGCCAACCTCCAGCACGCCGCGATCCGTCAAGCCAACCGCAGCAGCAGGCGCCGCTGTCACCGTCGCCATACCGCGCGCCAGATCACCCCAGATGTCACCGAGTTTGACCGCCGCCTGCAAGAGTGCCGCCGGGATGTAATCTGACGAGACGATGTCCAGCAATTCCAGATCTGCAAGCTCGCGCGCCGCGACATTGCCGGAATGCGACCCGCCGCGAATGAGGTTTGGCGCGCCCATCATCACCTTGATGCCATGGTCGTGACAGGCCCGAGCCGCCTCGACCGTGGTGGGAAACTCGGCCAGTCGAATGCCGTGGCCTGCAGAGGTGGCAACCTGCTCGGCGGTGGTGTCATCGTGGCTTGCCAGCACCGCCCCAAACCGCGCCGCCTCAGACACCGTGGCCGCTTCGTGCATATCGCCATATTGCGCGCGCAGATCTTTCAGCTCGGCCACATGGTTGATGAATTCCTCATCGGACATGCCGCGTTTGGATTTCACATATTGTTCGAGCTTGGAGATATCGCGGAACTGGCGCTGACCCGGCGTGTGGTCCATCAGGCTGACCAGCCCGACACGGTCCTCGGCGGTGAACTCCGACAGCTCCTCGGCCAGCGTTTCCGAACAGACCTCAGCGCGCAGGTGCAGGAAGTGGCTGATCTTCAGCATGTCCTTGGCGCGCAACTCCAGCATCTCGGTGGCAAGCTGGCGGGCATATTTCAGGTAGCGCCCTTTGCCGCGCGGGATCGAGCCCACGCGCATTGCATCAAATACCGTGGTGATCCCGGTGGAGGCCAGTTCCGCGTCATGGGCCACCAGCGCTGCCGCGTGGGGCCAGTCGACGCCGGGGCGCGGTTCGATGTGGCGTTCCAGATTGTCCGTGTGCAGCTCCACCAGACCGGGGCTGAGGAAATCGCCCTCAAGATCCACCGCACCGGCAGGGACAGTGGTGCCCTCGGAGATGTCGGCAATCACGCCTTGGCTGATTTTCAAGCTACCTGTGCGGGTTTCACCTGCAAGGATCAGCGTGGCATTGGCAAGGATCAACTCTTGTGTCATCTGAAGTTCACATCTTTCGGGATAGGGAAGGCCCACGTCTTAGGAGGCCAATGTGACATTTACGCGATACGCGATTTATTATGCGCCCCCCGCCGAGGCGGCGTGGAGCAAATGGGCAACCGGCTGGCTCGGTTGGGATATGGAGGCGGGCTGTGCAACCGCGCTCCCCGACGCCGGGGCGTTGGATGTGGCGGCGATCACGGCAACGCCGCGCAAATACGGGCTGCATGCGACGATGAAACCGCCGATGCGGCTGGCGACAGGCACCGATGAGGACGCCCTGCGCGCAGCATGCGCGGAACTGGCCGCCACCCGCGCCCCGGTCCGTCTGGAGGGTTTGCAGGTGGAACGTCTGGGCCGGTTTCTGGCGCTGCGCCCGCTTGGGGATGTGCACGCGCTCAATGCGCTGGCAGCGGCTTGCGTGACCGAGCTTGACACCTTTCGCGCACCCGCTCCCGATGCAGAGATCGAGAAACGCCGGGCAGCGGGTCTGAGCGCTGAGCAGGACACAAACCTCATCCAGTGGGGGTATCCTTATGTGCTGGATCAGTTCCGTTTTCACATCACCCTCACCGGCAAGCTGCCCAAGGGCGATCTGCCTGCGGTCGAGGACTACCTCGCGACCGAACTGGCACCGCTGTTGCCACAGCCCTTTGAGATCAACGATCTGGCGCTGATGGGCGAGGCCGAGGATGGGCGTTTTCACCTGATCCAACGCTACCCCCTCTTGGCCTGAATGATCGACTGAGCCTGGACGATCGCGGCGCAAAGATCGCCGCTGTTGTCCACCTCATAGACCTGTTTCAGCCCCTCGGGCAGCGCGAGGCTGGCGCGTGCAAGGCGGCGTTTGACCTCATCGGCATCCTCGCGCCCGCGGCCTGCCAGCCGCTCTGCCAGAACCTCTGGCCGGGCGGTGACGGAAATCACGCGGAAGTCGTCAAACACCTCCTGCGCTTGCAAAAGCACCGCGCGTGACAGGTTCACCAGCACACCGGACGCGCCGATGCGCAGTTTCTCGATGTCGCGCGGCACGCCGTAGCGCAGCCCATGGGCATTCCAGTGAAGCGCAAAGACATCCGCCTCGACCAGCGCCGCGAACTCGGCCTCGCTGACGGGTTGATAATCCTCCCCCCCGGCCTCTGGCGCGCGCGTGATGACGCGGCGCATGCTGCGCAGGCGCGGATCGGCCACGGCAAGGCCGCTCATCAGACTGTCTTTGCCGACGCCCGAGGGGCCGACAACGGCAATCACCGGCCCTTTTGCGGGGGTTATGTCGGCAGGCGCGCTCATGCGGCGGCCTTGGGCGCAAAGGCCGAGACATCAATGAAACGGTCGCAGACCTGTTCACGGGCGGATTCGTCGTGGAAGATGCCGATGATGGCCGCGCCGCGCTCCTTGGCGGTCTCAATGAGGTTCAGCACGGTTGCGCGGTTCTGCGCATCCAGGCTAGCGGTCGGCTCGTCGAGCAGCATCGCCGGGTAGTCATAGGCAAAGCCGCGCGCGATATTGACCCGCTGCTGTTCGCCACCGGAGAAGGTTGTGGGGCTCAGGGTCCAGAGACGCTCGGGAATATTGAGCTGCGCCAGAAGCGACGCCGCGCGGTCGCGGGCTTTTTCCACCGGGGTGCCAACGGACAGAAGCGGCTCTGCCACCACATCCAGCGTCGAGACCCGTGGCACCACCCGCAGGAACTGGCTGACATAGCCCAGTGTCTTGCGGCGCAGTTCCAGAATTTCGCGCGGCTCGGCATTGGCGACATCCAGCCCGCCAATCATGATATGGCCGGAGGCGGCAAGGTAATTGCCGTAAATCAGCCGCATCAGGGTCGATTTCCCGGCGCCCGAGGCACCGATCAGCCCGACACATTCGCCGGGGTTCACCGAAAGGGTGGCCCCTTCCATCACGGGGATCAGGGCGCTGCCCTGATTGTGCAGCGTGAAGGTCTTGGAGACATTTTGAATGTCGATCATAGGAGAGTAAGACGCGGTCATAGCCAGCCTTTCCATCGGAAGAAGAGAAGCGTGCCGAGCGCAGAGAACCCCATCAATCCGGTGGCGATCAGCCAGCCGAAATCGGAGTGCAGCCCCGGCAGAAATTCGAAGTTCATGCCATAGACAGATGCCACCAGCGTCGGCGGCAGAAAGATCACGGCCACCACGGAGACAATGCGCCCCGTGATGCCCTGTTCGAGCGTGACCATGCCGAGGATCACATCGGTGAGATGCGAGATCCGCCCGGAGAGAAAATCCGCGTGCACCAAAAGCGCCTGAATGTCGCGGCCTGTCGCCTGAGTGAAACCGCGCAGATCCTTGGCATCATGGGTGACACCAAAGGTCGACAGCGCCCGGTCAAGCGTCAGCAAGCACTGGCGGTACTTCGCCAGCATCTCGCCCGCGCGACCAACATCGCGCAGCATCACTTCAAGCGCATCACCCCAGACGCCCTTGTCGTCAAAGAGCTTAGCCGCGCGTTCGTCCAACTCGCGCCCGACCCCTTCAAGAAGGTCGGCCATCCGGGCGACGATCTCTTCCATCAGAGAGAGAAAAAGATGCGGCACCGTTTTGCAGCCTGCATTGCTGCCCTCCGCATGGGCGGGCAGTGTCTCAAACGGGCGCGGCGCGTGGTAGCGCACCGTGACCAGACGATCCGGCCCCAAGAGACAGGCCACCGGGCCGAAGGTGCGGTTTTTCTCCGGATCCAGCCCCGGCAGGGACACGGTCAGCACATCCACTTTGCCCGCCCGATAGAACCTGTTGGAGACCTCGATCTCCTCCATATCCGCAAGGGTCGGAACGCTGAACCCCAGCGCCTCCACCCGTGCCACCTGTTCCGGCTGGGGCCGGTAGAGATCGACCCAGTGGGCCGACTCCAGCGGGGCATCATCTGCCAGCCGGGTCAGGGTTGCGTTATCCATCGAGTAGGCAAAGAGCATGTTTCACACCTGCAGCACTGAAGAGACCAGAAGCTGAGTATAGGCATGTTGTGGATCATCAAGCACCTGATCCGTGAGGCCGGTTTCCACGACGTGGCCCGATTTCATGACCATCAGGCGATCCGCCAGCAGGCGCACGACCGCGAGGTCATGGGTGACGATAATCGCCGAGAGGCCCATTTCGCGCACCAAGCCACGCAGCAGATCCAAAAGCCGCGCCTGAACCGATACATCAAGACCGCCGGTGGGTTCGTCCATGAACACCAGACGCGGGCCAGTGACGAGGTTGCGGGCAATCTGCAAGCGTTGCTGCATACCGCCGGAGAATGCCGTGGGGCGATCATCCACCCGGCTCTCGTCGATTTCTACCCGGTCGAGCCAGTCGACGGCGCGGTCGCGGATGTTGCCATAGTGGCGGTCGCCGACGGCCATCAGACGTTCACCGATGTTGCCACCGGCAGAGACTGACATGCGCAAGCCATCGCGGGCATGCTGGTGCACAAAGGCCCAGTCGGTGCGGCCGAGCATGCGGCGCTCGGGTTCCGACATGGTGAGCGTATCAATGGGGCCACGGTCGCGAGTGTCAAAGATCACCTCGCCGCCGTCCGTGTCCAGATGACCCGCAAGGCAGTTCAGCAAGGTGGATTTGCCGGAACCGGACTCGCCCACGATGCCCATGACTTCGCCCGGATAAAGGTCAAAGGAGACATCCGTACAGCCGATGCGATGGCCATACATCTTTTTGATATTGTTGACTTTCAGAAGGGGATGCATCACGCGGCCTCCGGTCCGGTGGTGAGAGGAGCGTCCTGGCCCAGACGACCCACATGGCCCGCCTCACGCCGAGAGCGACAATAGTCGGTGTCGGAGCAGACGAACATCCGCCCGCCCTGATCATCGAGGATCACCTCGTCGAGATAGCTGTCCTCTGCGGCGCAGAGATCGCAGGGGTGGTCGGCCTTGGTGGCCTCGAACGGGTAGTCCTCGAAATCGAGAGAGACCACTTTGGTGTAGGGCGGAACCGCGTAGATACGCTGCTCCCGCCCCGCACCAAAGAGCTGGATCGCGGCCATTTCCATCTTGGGGTTGTCGAACTTCGGAATGGGAGACGGATCCATCACGTAGCGCCCTTCCACCTTCACCGGATAGGCGTAGGCGGTGGCAATGGCGCCATGTTGGCTGATGTCTTCATAGAGTTTCACATGCATGAGGCCGTATTCCTCAAGCGCGTGCATCTTGCGGGTCTCGGTTTCGCGCGGCTCCAGAAAGCGCAGGGGTTCCGGGATCGGCACCTGATAGACAATGATCTGATCCTCGCGCAGATCGGCCTCCGGTATGCGGTGGCGGGTCTGGATGATCGAGGCTTTTTCGGTTTCCTCGGTAGTGGCGACACCTGCGGTGCGTTCAAAGAACTTACGGATAGAGACCGCGTTGGTGGTGTCATCGGCACCCTGATCAATGACCTTGAAGGTATCATCCGGCGTCAGCGCCGCCGCAGAGACCTGCACGCCGCCGGTGCCCCAGCCATAGGGCATGGGCATTTCGCGGCTGGCAAAGGGAACCTGATAGCCGGGAATGGCCAAACCCTTGAGGATCGCGCGACGGATCATCCGCTTGGTCTGCTCGTCGAGGTATGCAAAGTTGTAGTCAGACATGTTAACGACCCCTTACCGGATTTCTGTGACCTGCATTTGAGGGCGATCCCAAATGAGCTTTGAACAAAAATTGGCTTTCGCATTTGGAGGAGGTTTTTTCCTGTTGATCTATTGTCTCGTTCGGTTGGCGATTAGATTTCGCCGAGGAGATTTTGACAGCGCCCCAGCCAAAGGCGATCAAACGAAAGCGCATAATTCGATAGATCCAATCGATGTAGCGGTCGGCACGGGACATTACGGAGGTGGTGCAATCCATAGAGACGGAGAAGATTAAGCTCATTCCGCCGCCTCCCGCGCCTGCTCCGCTGCGACACGCGCGGCTTCGGCCTCGCGGCGCAGCTTGCGCACCAGTTCAAGTTCGGACTGGAAATCGACGTAGTGCGGCAGCTTGATATGTTCGAGAAAGCCGGTCGCCTGAATGTTGTCGCAATGGCTGAGGACAAATTCCTCATCCTGCGCGGCGGCTCCCAGATTGTCCTCGCCCAATTCCTTCCAGCGCAAAGCCCGATCCACCAGCGCCATGGAGATCGCCTTACGCTCTGTCTGACCGAACACCAGACCATAGCCACGGGTGAACTGCGGCGGCTCGGTCTTGGAACCTTTGAACTGGTTCACCGTCTCGCATTCCGTCAGTTCCACCTCGCCGATTTCGATGGCAAAGCCCAGCTCGGGGATGTCCATTTCGACCGCCACGGTGCCGATGCGCAGCTCGCCCACAAAGGCGTGGTTGCGCGCATAGCCGCGCTGGGTGGAATAGGCCATGCCCAGCACAAAGCCCTCATCGCCGCGTGTCAGCGTCTGCAACCGGGTGGCACGATCCGCCGGGAAGGACATCGGCTCGCGGGTGATGTCCTTGGGCGTCGCATCCGACTCTTCCTCGGTCTGGATGATATCCTCGCCACGCAGGAAGGACGTCACATGCGGCGTCGGCTCGCGACGCGGCTCCGCAGCAGGAGCCTCGGGCACTTCGCCTTCGGCGGCGAGTTTGAAATCCAGCAAACGGTGCGTATAGTCAAATGTCGGCCCCAGCACCTGCCCACCCGGCACATCCTTGAAAGTCGCGGAAATCCGGCGGTCGCAGGTCATATCGGCGGTCTCCACCGGGCGCGAGTTGCCAAAACGTGGCAGCGTCGTGCGGTAGGCACGGATCAAAAAGATCGCCTCGATCAGATCGCCCCGCGACTGTTTGATCGCCAGTGCGGCCAGATCGGGATCATAGAGCGAGCCTTCGGCCATCACCCGGTTCACCGCCAGTTTCAGCTGCTCTCGGATCTGTGCCAGCGTCATCTCTGCGATGCTTTGATCGCCCCGGCGTTCTTCGGCAAGCCACGCATGCGCGTTGTCGATGGCGCGTTCACCGCCTTTTACGGCTACATACATCTGCTTAGCCCTCCGCTTGGATCTGGGTCGAGCGCGGCAGCGCCGACACTTCCGACCCGCAGGTGAAGAACAGATCCACCCCAAGCGGGTAGAGCATTGAATTGCGCTGCATCAGCGCCACATCGGGCAGGTTCATCCGCACGGTGTCCTTGATGCCCGGGCCGGTGAGCGTGGCATTGGAGGCGGCAAACTCCGCCAGTTCCACCACTAGTGTGGCGGAGCGGTCCGGGTACTCCGAGGTGCCGATGCGGTATTGATCGATGGGCATCAGCGCCTCCCAGCCCCCCACGGCAAAATCAGCCTCCGCTGCGGGCACAATCGGCGCGCCGGTGTGGAAGGTGATCCAGCCGCGCAAGGCGGTGCTGTCGACATCCGGCGCGAGATAGATGCCGGTTTCAGGATCGCAGAGCGTCAGGATCAGGCTCGCCGCCGCAATGCTCAGCCCCTCCGGAGCCACACCACCCGTGATTTCGCGGATCTCGCCCGGACGTGCCATCACGTCCATCGCAGCCCGGAACCCATGGGCCGAGGCCACCGCCGGGTCGGCAAAGCCGCCTGTGTAGATATTGGTCTGCGTCATCAGTCCTCTCCTCGCACCATGGTGAAGAAATCGACCTTGGTGGCAGCCGCTTTGGCGGCGCGGGCATCGCGAGCCGCATCACGCTCAGTACGCAGGGGTGTCAGGATCTTGTCCTCGACCTCTGCCGCAGCCTCTGTCTGCATCATCGCATCGAGCTTTGCGGCCAATTCTGCTTGCCGTTTGCTGCGTCCCTGCACGTACCCATGCCCCACCGCGCCGGACGCCAGTTTCAACGTGCAGCGGGTGACGGTCATCTCACCGAGGTTAAAGGGCGCGCCGGTGCCCCCTGCCCGGCCCCGCACCATCACGCCACCGGTTTCCGGCGCGCGCAGGGTGTCGTGGTCGGGGCTGTTGTCCAGCTTGTCGAAGAGCGCGGCTAGCCGGGCCTCGGGCGCGGTGGACAGCAGGCTCATCCAAGCCTTGCGTGCCTCCGGCGTGATTTCTTGTGTCATGTCTGGTGTCGCCTCTTGGCAGATTTGTCTACATGTCCTATACAACTAGACAAATACTACATGAGTCGGCTCCAGGGACGCAAGCCGCTCTCTCGTGAAGGTTTCGTGACAGAGGATTGAACATGGCCAAATCCGCCACCCGCACACCGGTCTGGAAGTCGATCGCGATCACTTTGATCGATGACATTGCGCAGGGCCGTTATGAGACGGGAACAAAACTGCCAGCCGAGGCGCAGCTCGCCGAACGCTTTGGCGTCAACCGCCACACGGTTCGGCGCGCATTGGCGGATATGGCGGAACAGGGGCTGGTGCATACACGGCGGGGCGCTGGCGTGTTTGTCGCGGCAAAGCCCACCGATTATCCGGTGGGCAAGCGCATCCGTTTTCACCAGAATATTCGTCGCGCAGGACGTGTACCGAGCAAGAAAGTCCTGCGTCTGGAAATACTTGCAGCAGATGCGCGCGAGGCGGATGCGCTGGATCTGGACCCCGGCGATCCGGTGGTGGTCTATGAGGGGTTGTCTTATGCGGACGACCACCCCGTAGCCTTGGCGCGTACGGTGTTCCCGGCAGAACGGCTACCCGGAATCCTCGACGCGCTGGAAGCACATGAGTCGATTACGGCTGCGCTGAACGCCTGCGGGGTGGAGGACTACACCCGCCGGGAAACCCGGATCACCGCCAAGCTCGCCACCGCGACGCAAGCGCTGCACCTGCGCACATCAGAAGGCGCGCCCATCCTGCGCACCACCGGCATCTCGGATGATGCGAACGGCACACCGATCGAATTTGGCCGCACTTGGTTTGCAGGGGACCGGGTGACCCTCACCGTCGGAGACGATTGATCAAACAAGGGGGCACTCCCGCCCGTCGCTGGATCACGGGTGCGATCCGCTCCCGTTGGGGGTGGCGCCGCCGGTGTACCGGCGGCGCGCCAGGCGTCCCCGAAGGGGACGCGCGGCCGGGCCCAACTCCGCCAAGGGGGTTTGGCCTTCTAAGGCCAAGGCACCTGCGGAGGCGGGAGCGCCCCCTTATGGCGCATACCCCTTATTTCATTCGTATTTCTCCAAAAACTCTTCCGCCTTTAGGCTGCGAAAATCCGCAAGCCTCTCGCGCAAAACTGCGTGATCCCAATCCCACCAGGCAAGTGCCATCATCCGGTCCGCGACCTGCTCCGGATACCGCCGCCGGATCAGCTTGGCGGTGTTTCCCCCCACGATGGTATAAGGTGCCACATCCTTCGTCACCACGGTCCCGGAGGCCACCACCGCCCCGTGGCCAATCGTGACCTCTGGTTTGATCAGCGCCCCATGGCCGATCCATGTGTCATGCCCAATCACGGCGCGGCGGCTCTTGCGGTGCTGAAACCAATCCGCGTCATCCTCGGCATCTTCCCAATAACTCGCGGAGCGATAGAGGAAATGATGCAGTGAGGCCTTCTCCATCGGGTGATCCGTCGCCCCAATCCGTACGGAACTGGCGATATTGGCGAATTTTCCGATCTCGGCATTGGCGATGTCGCACATCCGGTCGCAATAGCTGTAGTCGCCAAAATGACTGTTGGCGACCCGGGTGTCGGCCCCGATCTCAACCCAAGCCCCAAAGGTGCTGTTGGTCAGGCTGCACCCGGGGTGCACAAGCGGTTCAGTGGCGGAAAGTCTGGGCATCTGGGCACCTGTCGAGATTCACTATACAACTAGACTTATACTATCATCGCGACTGTCATGAGGCCATCTGAAACACCACGAACCGGATGCAAAAAGACCCCTCTCACGACTGCGAAAGGGGTCTTTTGACAGGGATCCGATATCGGCGGTGATCCTTTAGTGGCCGCCCTCGTCCCCACTGATCAGACGCTTGCGCAACCAGCCGGAGAACCAGTCCATGAACATCACCATGACGATGATCAGCACGATATAATAGGAGACCTCTTCCCAGTCCTTCTGGGTGATGATCGCCTGCGTCAGCAACAGACCAATCCCGCCGCCGGTGATCGCCCCGATGATGGTGGCCGACCGCGTATTGGACTCGAGGAAGTACAACAACTGCGACAGCAGAACCGGCGTGATCTGCGGGATCACCCCAAAGCGGTAGCGCTGGATCGGCTTGGCCCCAGTGGAGGACACGCCTTCGATCTGCTTCTCATCGACGTTTTCCAATGCCTCGGAGAAGATCTTGCCAAAGGTGCCGGTATCCGTGATCAGGATCGCCAGCGCGCCCGTGAGCGGACCGGGCCCAAAGGCGCGGGCCAGAACCACGGTCCAGATGAGCGAATCCACCCCGCGGACAAAGTCAAAGAACCGCCGCGCCGCAAAGCGGACCACCCGCACGGGCATGAAGTTGCGCGTCCCGAGGAAGGCCAGCGGCAGCGCCACCAGACCCGCACCAAAGGTGCCGAGGAAGGCCATCAAAATGGTCTCGCCAATGGCCCATGCCACATCGCCGTGGCGCCACATCTTGTTGTTCCAGAAGTCATTCCAGATCGCCCCGGCCTCGCCAGACACCGCACGGCCCGCCAGTTCAAACGGGTTCAGACCGTGATAGGGGCTGTCGAGCGTGAAGAAAAACAGCTCCCAGCCGTAGAAATAGCGGAAAACCTCGGCCCGGTTGCGAGTCACGGTCAGGCGGCCTGCATCGGTGGTAATCGCCAGCCGGTTTTTCGACAGGTTAATCCATTGAGGCACGTCACCTTCGGGCAGGATGGCCTGTACCCCCTGGGTGCGTGATGGCGTTGCGGTGACCAGACCGTAGCCCGGAATATCATATTCGATGGTCTCGGGGCCAAAGCGGACCACATGCCCACCGGTCAGATCGATCACTGTTGTTGTGCCGGGGGTGACCCATTCGGGGCTCATGCCCTCGGGGTATTCGCCTTTGCGTTCCCCCTCGACTGCATAGGTCACATCGCCTGTGCGATTGTCGCGGGTCACATGGGTTTTATAGCTATAGGTGTCAGACACCAGCGTGCGCGCATTGTCCATCGACGCGCGTTCCCACAGGCCCGGCACGTCAAAGGCAAAGAACACATAGGTCAGATAGGCCAGGATCACGGCAGGGATGCCGAAGTTCATCAGCCGTTTCTTGAAAAACAGCTTGTCCATCTGCCCTTTGAGCGGCGCGGTGTTGAGGTCCATGGTAGTCATGTCTCAGGCCCCTTTCCGGTTGCCGTGGGTCAGACGATCACGCAGCGCACCAGAAATCTGGTCCACCACAACAATGGTCACAAACAGCAGAATGAAGATCGCCGCCGCCTCGTCGTATTTGCCCTGACCCCAGGACATGGAGTTCTTGAGCTCATACCCGATGCCGCCCGCGCCAACAAAACCGAGGATCGCAGAGGCGCGAATATTGATCTCAAACCGCAGGAGCGCATAGGATACATAGTTCGGCCCCACCTGCGGGATCACCCCAAGCCACATGCGTTGTGCCCAAGAGGCACCGGTGGAATTCAGCCCCTCTACAGGTTTGAGCGAGGCGTTTTCATTGACCTCGGAGAACAGCTTACCCAAGGCGCCCGCCGTATGGATCGCAATGGCGATCATCGCGGGCACCGGGCCGCCGCCCAGCAGGAAAATCAGCACCAAGGCGATCACGATTTCAGGGATCGCGCGACAAATGTCCATCACCCGACGAAACACCGGTATCAATGCGGGCCAAGGGGCCATGCCGCGGGTCGACAAGAGTGACAGGAGCGTGCCGAGAATCGCGCCGAGCAACGTCGCGGCGCCGGCGATGTTGAGAGTCTCGACCAAGGCCGGGAAGAAATGGACCACATGGGCGGGCAGCTCGGCCACCTTTTCCCCCGCCTCAGAGAGCACTTCTGCGGGGTAGTCAAAGATGCGCTGATACCCATCAGCAAAAGAGCCAGCATTGCGGTCATCGGCGGTGCGGAACCCTGCCATCATCAGCGCGATGAACAGAGCCAGCAAAACCCCGCCATAGATGCGCTTGCGACGGGTGAGATCGGCGTATTGCGCCTGAATCTCAGCCACCGATCCGGGGGCCTGAGCGGTCAGATCAGCCATTGAATTCTTCCTGAGTCATTGGGAGTGGCCAGCGGCAGAAAATGCATTGCGGGCCACGAAAGCGGGGTCCGGACCTTGGCCCGAACCCCGCGAAGACGTAAACGCGCGCTTAGTTGGATTTCAGCTTGCGCGCTTCGATGATGACTTCATAAGCCTCATGCGTGATCGGCTGGAAGCCTTTGGAGTCGCCCGCTGCAACAGAGTAGTAGCAGTCGTAATCCATCGCCGGCATGGAGGCCATCAGCGCGGTCATCTTGACTTTGACATCCTCGGGCAGGGCTTTGCGCAGAACAACCGGGCCTTCGGGGATCGGCTTGGACTGCCAGATCTGGACCAGATCGTTCATGTCGATGAGACCTGCATCAACCGCCTTGCGCAGCGCGCCGGAGTTGTAGCCATCTTCCCAGTTGCCCAGACCGTCGGCCCAGGTCACGCCAGCATCGATGTCGCCGTTTGCAACCGCGACGATGGTCTGCTCGTGACCGCCAGTGAACTTGACCTCACCAAAATACTCGCCCGACTGCATGGTGGAACCAGTTTGCTGCGGGATCTCGATGGAGGGGATCAGGAAGCCGGAGGTGGAGTTCGGATCACCAAAGCCAAAGACCTTGCCCTTGACGTCCTCAAGCGCGTTGATGCCGCTGTCCTTGCGGGCAAAACCAACGGAGTAGTAGCCGTAGCCGCCATCGACGTTGACCTTGACCAGAACCGGCTCAACCGCTTCGGGGTCGGAGAGATAGGTCTTTGCGTAGCCAGATGCGCCCAGCCATGCCATGTCGATGGTGCCGCCCAGCAGACCCTGGATCACGCCGTTGTAGTCGGCAGGGGCAAACAGCTTGGTTTCAACACCCAGCAGCTCTTCGGTCTTGGCGCGCAGGCACTCGTTGGAGTTCAGACGGTCCTGAGCGTTTTCGCCGCCAAGGATGCCGATGCGGAATTCAGAGATTTCTTCTGCCATGACCGGGGTGGTCAGGGCGGTGGTGGCCAGTGCGGCAAGGATCAGTTTTTTCATCGTGGAACACTCCGGTTGTTGGTTGGCCCGAGACCACACCGGCCCCGAGGTGATGAAAGGGGTCAGGATCAGACGTAGGCTTCTGCCGTGCGTACGGCTTGGGTCTTGTCGAGCGTCTCAATCTCAGTGGAGGTGGCGGCCTCAGAGAAATCCGCGCCAGCGCCATAGATTTCACGGGCAACGCCGGTGGTCAGCTGCTCTGGCAGGCCGTCAAAGACGATGCGCCCATCGCGCATGCCCACCACTCGGTCACAATAGCGGCGCGCGGTATCCAGCGTGTGCAGGTTGGCGATGACGGTGCGGCCGTCTTCTTCGTGGATGCGGCGCAGGGCCTCCATCACGGTTTGTGCATTCATCGGATCGAGCGAGGCAATCGGCTCATCGGCGAGGATGATCTTGGGGTCTTGCATCAGCGCGCGGGCAATCGCTACTCGCTGCTGCTGACCACCCGAGAGGGCCTCGGCGCGTTTGGGCGCATGTTCGGCGATACCCAGACGATCCAGAATCTCGATCGCCTTGTGAATGTCCGCCATCGGATAGAGGTTGAACATGGTCGCCAGCGTCGAGCGCCGGTTGAGCGTGCCGTGCAGTACGTTGGAGACCACATCCATACGTGGCACCAGATTGAACTGCTGAAAGATCATCGCACATTCAGACTGCCATGCGCGTTTGTCTTTACCCTTTAGGGTGGTGATTTCGCGGCCCTCAAAGCTGATCGAGCCCTCAGAGGCATCGCCCAGACGGTTGATCATCCGCAGCAAGGTGGATTTACCTGCGCCGGAACGTCCGATGATGCCCAGCATGCAGGGTTTGTCGATATCAAGCGTCGCGGCTTCTACAGCCGTTTTGTCGCCGAATCTCTTAGTCAGTTTATTGATGCGCAGCACTTGGCGGCCCCCTTTGGTTCCGCGATGGCTTACGCATTTCGCTCAAATCATTTGTGTCGAACGTGTAAAACTTTTGTAAACGGCCCCGAATTCAACGGGGCTGCTTTGGCATCGCCCTAAATCTGGGCAAACCTCGCGCGTTCTTGGTGTGAGGCGGAGCCTAGACGCGCGCTCAGGTAGTCCAACATCACCCTAAGCCGGGTCGGCATATAGGTGCGGCTGGGATAAAGCGCCCATGCGCCGCTTTCAAATCCGGTGGCGCTGACCTGCCAGTCTGGAAAC
This sequence comes from Tritonibacter mobilis, assembly GCF_001681715.1. Taxonomy (GTDB): domain Bacteria; phylum Pseudomonadota; class Alphaproteobacteria; order Rhodobacterales; family Rhodobacteraceae; genus Epibacterium; species Epibacterium mobile. The sequence continues at coordinate 71,716 of NZ_LNWY01000001.1, forward strand.
AAGGGAACCAAACGCCCTTGCGCCAGATCATCCGCAACCAGCCAATCTGCAAGTAAAGTCGGCCCCAGCCCGACCCGCGCCGCCTGTCGCAGCGCCAATGGGCTTGTCATCACCACTTTGCCGGTGACGGGCACTGTCTCCTGTTGTCCACTGGGGCTGCAAAAACGCCATGTGCCGTCGAACCCGCGCAACGGCATGCGCAGGCAATCATGGCCGTTCAGGGCCGCCGGCGACGGCAGATGCCCTGCGCGCGCCAGATAGTCCGGCGATGCACAGACCAGATATCGGGTACACCGCAGATGGGTGCTGACCAAATCGCCCTGCGGCGCAGGTGCAAGACGAATTGCCAGATCGATCCCTTCGGCCAGCAGGTCCAGATAGCTATCGGTAAAGATAAGCTCCAGCTCAATTTCCGGGTAACGGCTGCGAAACTCGGGCAACAAAGGCACCAAGCATTCCTGCCCCCATGCCACGGAGGCTGTGATCCTCAATTTACCGGTGGGCGCGCGCCGGGCAGAGCGCGCCTCTTCTGCGGCGAGGTCCAGTTCTTCTACAAGCGGCGCAATCCGGTCCAGATATCCGCGCCCCACACCCGTCACCGCAAGCCTGCGCGTGCTGCGTTCAAACAGTCGCACGCCGAGACGTGCCTCTGCCGTCGCCACCACACGCGAAATGGCCGAAGGGTCCTGATCCAGAGCACGCGCTGCAGCGGCAAAGCTGCCGAGACGCGCGACCGTTAGAAGGGTTTTGAGTTGCGAGATATCCATTCATGCGAATTTCGCATCAAGGTCACGATGAAACAAGCATTTCGACGCGAATTCAGCAGCAATAAGATACGAGAGACTTTGACATACCGCAGGAGCCTCTCCCCGATGACCGACATGACTGGAAAAACTGTCATAATCACTGGTGCCAGCCGTGGCATCGGGGCGGCAGCGGCAGAAGCCTTTGCAGGCGCGGGCGCAAATGTGGTGCTTGCCGCGCGCAGCCAAGATGAGATCGCCGCGATTGCGGCAAATATCACCGCTGCGGGGGGCAATGCGCTGGCCTTGCGCTGTGATGTGGCCAACTGGGATGCGGTTGCAACTTTGGTGGCTCAGGCAGAAGAGGCCTTTGGACCGACCGATCTATTGATCAACAATGCAGGCCTCATCGACCCAATCGCGCGCCTTGGCGACAGCGATGTCGAAGGCTGGAACAAGGTGATCGATGTGAACGTCAAAGGCGTTTACCACGGCTTGCGCGCGGTGCTGCCGGGGATGCAGGCACGCGGCAAGGGCACCGTCATAAACATCTCATCTGGCGCGGCGACAAGCGTGCTTGAAGGCTGGAGCCACTATTGCGCCTCCAAAGCGGCGGTGCTGTCACTCACCCGCTGCGCCCATGAAGAATATGGCGCTCAGGGCCTGCGCATTATGGGGCTTAGCCCCGGTACGGTCGCAACCGCGTTGCAAACCAGCATCCGCGCATCGGGCATCAATCCGGTATCGCAGCTAGATCCCGCCGTGCACATCCCCGCCGAGTGGGTCGCAAAAGCGCTGGTCTGGTTGGCTGGTCCCGGCGGGGACGACTGGGTTGGACAGGATTTCGCCCTCAAAAGTGATGAGGCGCGGGAAAAGGTCGGGCTGCCGCCGGTCTCCGGCTGAGCGGCGCGTCCGGGCGGATGCTGGCGGGTATTATCGAGGGCACCCGTCAGCACCCGCGTCGGCGAGCAGTCATATTCGGCGTCCAGTCATATATAGAAATGCGACCCTGTGCAGCAGCACAGAGACGCGTTATATGGCGCGCAGAAACATGAGACTCATCCCGTCTCGACCATTTTGCTCCAAGGAACCCTGCTAATGTCCTTCGACCGCTCCATCAAGATCGCCCCCTCCATTCTGTCGGCGGATTTTGCCAACTTCGGCCAGGAAATTCGGGCCATCGAGGCCGAAGGCGCAGATTGGGTTCATGTGGATGTGATGGACGGGCATTTTGTACCCAACCTCACCTTTGGTCCTGCTGCGGTAAAGGCCTTTCGCCCGCATGTGAAAACCGTGATGGACGTGCACCTGATGATCGCACCGGTTGACCCTTACATTGACGCATATGCGGATGCGGGCGCAGATGTCCTTACCGCCCATGTGGAGGCCGGACCGCACATTCACCGGACCCTGCAAGCCATCCGTGGGGCAGGCATGAAGGCCGGTGTTGCCCTCAATCCCGGCACCCCCGCCGAAGCGGTGGCACATCTTCTGGACCTCACCGATCTGATCTGCGTGATGACTGTAAATCCCGGATTTGGCGGCCAAAAGTTCATCGACATGACCGCCAAGATCCGCTCTCTGCGAGAGATGATCGGTGACCGTCCAGTGCATATTGAAATCGACGGTGGCGTGGATCCGAGCACCGCACCTTTGGTGGTCGAGGCCGGAGCTGACGTTCTGGTGGCAGGCTCTGCGGTCTTCCGGGGCGGCTCTGTCGACGCACCGCAGGTTTATGGCGAAAATATCCGCAAGATCCGCGAAGCTGCCTCCACCGCTTGATCACGAAGATCGCTTTTCCATGGCGGGCGCTCTCCCGCCCGTCACGGATGCATTGATAAATGCACCCCTTCCCGTTGGGCCGGGCGCCGGGCCTTGCGGCCCGGCGTATCAGCGCGGGTTGATCCGTCGGAAGATCGCGGTCGCCGTTGCCAACAGCCGACCGTCAGCATCGTGCAACTCACCCAGCACATGAGCAGTGCTTTTGCCGCCACCGGTCGCGCGCGCAGTTGCAGCCACCCGCCCGATCTTGGTCGACGCGATGTAGGATAGGTTCAATGCAACCGTCACCAAGGCGGCACGGCCATCGGGGTCGAAATACTGCGCAGCCGTGTTGCCACAGGCCACATCCATAACGGTCGCAACCATCCCACCGTGCAAAATTCCGTGCCGGTTGAGATGCCGCGCCGCGACCTCCAGAGTGACTGTGCAGATCCCGGAGGCGTCTATTATTGTCTCATACCCCACCATGTTCTGACATCCCGGATCGGAAATCTCTCTTCCACCCACGTCATGCGTCTCAGATGTCATCATTGCCCCTTCTCGCCTGCACAGCTTGATGGCGACTGTGACCCGGACCTCACCTGAGGTCCAGCCCACTTTCCGACAGGAAAGATGGGCGCGGCGCATCCGGCCTCGATGGTCGGATGCGCCGCCCTCCCCTCAGTGCGAGATCACGCCTTCTGCAACCCAGCGATCAAAACGTGCAAGCACCGCATCGGTAAAAGCCACATCATTGATATGGCAAGGCAATTCCAGCACATCGACATTTACAGGCGATCTGCTACGCATCTCCTCGCAAAAAGCAGAAAGCCCTGCTGCGTCATGCAATTCACCGCCCGCGCGATCCCATTCATTGCACCCCGCAGTGGGCAAAAAGAACGCCACCGGGGCAGCTGCACCAGCCAGCTTCTCACATATGGATCGCGCCACCGCACGCCGTTCCTCCGCCGCCAGCATGGCCGAGGTCAACAGGCGATTATGCGCGTGACACTCCCGCCCCCGAAGCGGTGCGGGCACGCCCTGCCACCCCACAAAATCCACCAGATCGTAACAGCCCGGTGCGATCATCTGCGGGATGCCCGCGCGACCCGCATGGGTCATGCGCCCCTCACCGGCCGAAAGCCCGCCAAACAGATGATTACCCACCTCTTGCGGTGCAAAATCCATTACGGCAGCAAAGGCACCATCGCCTGCGAGGCTCTCAAACGCCCGTCCGCCCATTCCAGTGGCATGAAACACCGCCACATCAAACCCGCGCCGTTCAAGCTCCGGTTTCAGCGTCACCATGTAGCGCAGCACCGTCTTGCCAAAGGAGGTCATCCCGATCATCGGCCGCATAAACGTCGGCGCTTCTACCGCGCGGGATGCACCCAGAACCGCCCCCGCCGCCTGACTGAGCGACGCCTTGCAGATGTCATTCAATCCATAAAGTCCCCCGGCCCAGAGGATCATCTGCACATCCGCCGGAATGCGATCCGGCGGCAGCAGCGGCGAAAACGCCACGGTGGACACCACATATTTCGGCACCCCAAGCGGCAGTGCTCCGCAGAGATCCAGAGCCAGATCGGTGCCCATGGTCCCGCCCAGTACGATCACGCCGTGAATGCGCCCCTCCCGCCACAGATCGAGCGCAAGCCGGGCCGACCCTGCCCCCATGATCTGCATCGCGGTGTTCTCATCCCCGCTGTCAATGGCCGCCTGAATGGAACTGCCCGCCGCCTCGGCCACCTCGTGTTTTGACACATCCGTGGGCAGCTTTGGATCGCCCAAGACACTCACATCCATGCTGAGCACCTGACCGCCCTGCCCCCGGATCACGTCTGACAGATAGGACAGCTCATCATCCTTGGTATCCCAAGTTCCGGCCACAAGGATCGTCTTTTCACCGCTCATCTCATCCTCCCCGCAGGCGCCTCCCGCGCCCGTCTTCATCTTCTTCCAAATATCCCCGCCGGAGGCCGCGCGGTCCGGGCGCAGCCAGGGCCGCGCTTCCTTCAAAGCTGAATCCAGGCGGTTTTTAGATCGACGTATTTTTCCAGCGCATGCAGGGACTTGTCATGTCCGTTGCCGGACTGGCCAACACCGCCCAAAGGCACCGTATTATCCGCACCGCCATAGGTGTTCACATGCACCACACCGGCGCGTATGCCCGCGACACAGCGATGCGCCCGCGACAGATCCTGCGTCCAGACCCCGGCGGCGAGGCCATAGTCGGTGGCGTTCGCGAGCCGCAGAGCCTCTTCTTCCGTCTCGAACGGTGTCACCGACAGAACCGGCCCAAACACTTCGCGCTGAAACAGGCTCGCCTGCTGGGTCACGCCGGTCACGACTGTGGGGGCCATATAGGTGCCGCCAGTGTCCTGCAAAATTCGCCCGCCGCCACACAGCACCTCGCCGCCTTCGGCGATGGCGCGCTCCACATGCGCGAGGTTAGCCTCTAATTGAACCTCAGAATTCACCGCGCCGATCTGTGTGCCCAGATCCAACGGATCGCCGGCCGTCAGTGCTTTGGCATGGTCCACCACCCGCGCGACAAATTCATCATGGATCGACGCCTCCACCAGCAGGCGGGAGCCTGCGACACAGACCTGCCCGGAGTTGCGAAAGATCCCCATAGCGGAGACCTTGGCGGCATGGTCCAGATCCTTGGCATCGGCAAAAACGATGTTGGGGGACTTGCCGCCCAACTCCAGATAGCAGCGTTTGAGGTTCGAACGCGCCGAGGCCTCCAGCAACCGCCGTCCCGTCGCGCCAGAACCGGTAAAGACCATCACATCCACATCCATATGCTCCGACAGGGCGGCACCTGTCACAGCACCCGGCCCGGTCACAACATTCAGCACGCCATCCGGCAGGCCGCAGTCCGAACAAATCTCCGCCAGCCGAAGCAGCGACAGCGACGCGGTCTCGGCCGGTTTCAACACCACGGAGTTGCCCATCGCGAGCGCGGGCGCCAATTTCCACGCGCCGATCATCAGCGGGAAGTTCCATGGCACGATCGCGCCCACCACACCGACGGGCGCGCGCTGCACCAGCCCCAGCACATCCGGCGCGGTGGGGGCCACTTCGCCCGCCACCTTGTCCAGCGCCTCGGCGTAATAGCGAAAGGTCCCGGCAGCAGAGCCAGCCTCAGCCTTCAGCGCCATGTTGAACTCGGTGCCGTTGTCGCGCACGCCAAGCACCGTAAGCGCCACCGCCTCGGCCTCGATCTTATCGGCGATCCGGTGCAGTACTTTCTTGCGCGCCGCAGGCGCCAGCCCTGACCAGCGGCCATCCTCGAACGCCCGCCGCGCAGAGGCAACGGCCCGGTCGACATCCGCCGCCGTGGCCGTGGCCAATGTGGTCAGAACAGATCCGTCAATCGGCGAAGTAGTTTCGCGTGGCGTGCCCGAACCTTGCGTCCGTGCTCCTTCAAGAAAGAGGTTCTGCGGCGCAACAGGAGTGCTCCGAAGCGTGTTGATGAGGTCTTGGTTTGCCATTCGGCCTCCTTCAGCTCGCGCGCTTCCTTGCGAATGCGAAGGATATGCGTCGCCAGCACGATCAAGATGATAGTGAACAGGATGAACGCCACCGGGCGGTCAATGAAATCAAAGGGTGTTTTCACCCGCGCCATGGCGGCGCGCAGCTTCACTTCCATGATGCCACCCAGCACCATGCCGAGGATGATCGGCACCGCGGGCAGTTGTAGGCGCTTGAGGATGAAGCCAAAGAGACCAAAGCCTGCCGCAATAAAGCAATCGGTGGCGGAGTTTCGCAGGGAGTAAACGCCCACAAAGCTGAGGGTGAGGATCGCGACACCCAGAAACCGATTTGGGATACGCACCACCTGAATGAGCGATCTGGTTGCACCCAAGAGGAAGACCAGCACCAGCACATTGAGGATCAGCAGCGCCAGATAAAGTGCGACGACAAAATCCATCTGGTTCTGAAACAACCCCGGCCCTGGCACCACGTTGTGCACGTAAAAGACCGAGAGCATCATCGCCGTCAGCGCCTCACCCGGGATGCCAAGCGCCAAGAGCGGCACCATGGCGGCGGCGGGCACGGCGTTGTTGGCGGTCTCGGCGGCGATCAGCCCCTCGGAAGAGCCATTGCCAAAATCCTGCGGCCGTTTCGACGTCTTCTGCGCGTAGGTGTAGGACATGAACTGCGCAGTGAACTCGCCCACGCCGGGAATCATGCCCATCACAACGCCAAAGCCAGCCGACACGGAGGCTACACGCGGGTGGCGCGCCAGCTCGCGCAGGCCCTGAAACATGCCGCCCCGCAGCTTGGTGAGACGGATTTTCTCGTCCTCATCGGTCAGCAGCACAAAGGCCTGCGAAATCGCAAACAGCCCCAGCACCACCACGATGAGGTTGATGCCCGATCCAAGCGCATCCGTGCCAAATGTGTAGCGCTGGGTGTATTTCACCGGCTCCATGCCGATGGTGTTGAGAAAGATCCCGAGACAGGCCAGCGCCCCTGCAATCAGCGCCTGTCCGCGATGGGCCACCACTACCAGCAGCAAGCCCAGCAGCGCGGCGAGGAAGATCTCGCGCGTGCCAAACAGCGGCGCGATTTTCGCCAGCACCGGCGCAAACAGGATCAGGCAAATCACCGAGAAGATGCCGCCGAAGAAGCTCGCAGAGTACGCAAGGCTAAGGGCGCGGCGCGGCTCGCCCCGGGCGGTCATCGGGTAGCCGTCATAGGTGGTGAGCGCATTGACGGCGGTGCCGGGCGTATTGATCAGGATCGCAGGGATCGCGCCGCCATACATCGACGAGCCATATATGCCCAACAGGACCGTCAGCCCCACGATGGGATCAAGCGAGAAGGTTGCGGGCAGCAGAATCGCAATGGCGACCGCCGGGCCGACGCCGGGGATCGCCCCGATCAACACACCGCCGACGGAGCCCGCCAAAAGCGCCAGCGCCACATCCCAGCGCATCAGGATTTCAATTGCAGAGAGGATCAGGTCCATGCGCGCGCGTCTTTCTGAAACAGGGCCTTAGAGGTAGAGAATGGCAAAGCTGCGCCATGCATCCGGCAGGTATTCATAAAGCGCCGCACCGGGGATACGCACAGCCAGAACGCCCTTGAAGAACAGGACGATAAACACCGCAAACCCGGCACTGATCGCCATCATCTGCGGGCTGCGATAGCCCATCCGCCATGCCAGCAGCGGCACGAACACCAGTGTCACGGGCAGGTAGCCAATAAGCGGCACCAGCACGACATAGCCCATGAACCACAGCGTATATTCCAGTGCGGCGGCCCAGCGCAGCGCCTCACGCAAGTCCGTGCGTTCAATCCGGCGAAAGGGGAGCCGCCACAGGTGTAAAGCGGTGAACAGAACCATGCCGCCCACGCCCACTGCGGGCCAAAATCGCGGCTGGGCAAAGAAATCGGTTTTCTTCACCCATACGGTCTGCGTGCCGATCTGCGACAGGAGCAGCACCGAGAGGGTCAGGAAGGTCAGGACAAACAGAAGCTGTCCCCGGCGCGGGCCGACAAATCTGCGTTCGCGTTCGCTTTGCATGGAAGGTCTCTGGCTGGGAAGGCGGATCGTGTGGGTGCGTTCAGCGCTGAAAAATCCGCCGGGTCATATAGATGACACCGGCGGAAGGTCGGGGAGGTTACTCCAGTGTTTCGCTGATCCGGGCCATGGTCTCGATGTCGTTGGCGACTCGCGCCGCGCTTTCATCTGCGTTTTGCCAATAAACGAGCGCGCCGGTTTCAGCCGCCACAGCTTGCGCGCGCTCCGAGAAGACGGTTTCCTGCGCCACTTCGATGATCTTGTCGCGTACGTCCTGCGGCGTGTCCTTGGTCACGAACAGCCCATTCCAGAGCGCGATATCCAGATCCGGGTTCAATTCACCAATGGCAGGCGCGTCCGGCGCCAGAGGAATACGCTGGTCGGTAATGGACACCAGCACTTTGACATCATCAATGCAGGGCAGGATCAGCTGCAGCGTGGTGTTGATCACATCCGCATCGCCCGAGGCCAGCGTGTTACAATCCAGCGCATCAAAGGCCGCGTCAGATCCCCACTCAAAGCCCGCCGATTTGGCATAGGCCTTGGTCACCTGGGTCGGCGTCAGCACATCGCCAAAGTGGCCAAGCACCACATCGTTGTCCTGTGCATATTCTGCCAACTCCTCCATGGTGCTGTAAGGCGCATCGCCCGAGGTCGCGATGACAAAGGGATAGGTCAGGAAAATCCCCAGTGGGTCGAATTTTGCAGGTGTGAGCGGCGGGATGTCGATCTGATGCCCCATCACCGGCACGCCGATCACAAAGGAACCCACGGTGTAGCCATCCGCAGGCGCATTGGCGACCTCAATCGCGCCGGGGAACGGCCCACCGCCGCCGCCGGGCTTGTTCACCACCGCTGCCGCAACGCCGTATTTCTCTTGAAAATCTTCGGCGATCATACGGGTCAGTACGTCCTCAAGATCACCCGGCGGCCACGGCACAATAAAGTTCACGGGCTTTTCCGGGTAGTCCGCAAACGCGGCCCCCGCTGTCAGTGCAAGGCCGGCTGCGGCCACACATCCCTTGAGTACAGATGTCACGGTCATTGGCTGTCTCCCTGTTCGCCATTCGAGTTGCCGTTGGTCAGTTGGCGACGTTTTTCGCCGCTCGCTTGGTTGGAATCTTATTGGTTCATTATTTGAACCGTTGGTTTGAAATTAGATTGACAGCCATAGGGGATATCTGTCAACAAAAATGAAAGCGCATCGGTCGGCCGTGACTGTCTGCGCCAGAATTTCAGGCAAGCTAGGACTGCGATCACTCATGGGAACCGTCTCCAAAGCACTGACTTTGCTCACGTATTTCAACCACGGACGGTTGGAGATCGGCCTGAGCGACCTCACGCGGTTGTCAGGTATGAACAAAGCAACCGTCTACCGTTTAATGGCAGAATTGCAGAGTGCAGGATTCGTCGAACAGGTCGATGGCGCCCGATCTTATCGCCTTGGTCCGCAGGTTTTGCGCCTCGCGGCGCTGCGCGAAGCCAGCGTGCCGATTCTGTCGGCCTCGCGTCGGGTTCTGCGGGAACTCTCTGAGGAAACCGGCGAAACCACCCACCTGTCGCTCTTGCAGGGCGATCAGCTGGCATCACTCAGCCATGCATATTCGCCCCGCAATGCGACCAAGGTGATGATGGAAGATGCTGAGGTGCTGACTTTTCACGGCACCGCCTCGGGTCTGGCGGTTCTGGCCTACTCGGATGCGAGTTTTGTTGATGCAGTGCTGACACAGCCGCTGACCGCGCGCACAGCCCACACGCAAACCGACCCAGCCGCCATCCGCGCCGAGCTTCTGGAGGTCCGTCAAACGGGGCTTGCGCAATCCATTGGTGGTTTTGAGGCGGAGGTGCACTCTCACGCGGTGCCGATCTTTGGCCCTGACCGCGCCGTTCTGGGTGCCTTGGCCGTGGCTGCACCCACGTCTCGCATGACCGACGAACAAAGAACCGCCATTCCACGCGCGCTGCGTGCGGCTGGCCTTGCCCTCACCGAACGCATCGGCGGCGCTTGCCCGCCAGAGTTCCCCACCGACATCGCGGCTTGAGACGCCGCGCCGCGACAAGGAGACAAACCATGACCGCACATCAGCCCGACGCCAATTTCCTGAAAGAACACAACGCCCGGAGCCTCTGGCATCCGATGGCACACCCCGGCGATAGCCTCGCCAATCCGCCCACCATCATAACCGGCGCCTCCGGCGTTCGGATCAAGGATGTGGACGGGCATGAGGCCGTTGACGCCGTGGGCGGCCTGTGGAACGTGAACCTCGGGTTTTCCTGCCAGCCCGTAAAGGACGCCATCGCCGCACAACTGGATGTGCTGCCCTATTATTCGATATTTCGCGGCACCACCAATGATCAGGTGATCCAGCTGGCCGAGGAACTGCGGGCGTTTTTCGCGCCCGACGGCCTCAGCCGCGCGTTTTTCACCTCGGGCGGCTCAGATTCGGTGGAGACCGCCCTGCGGCTGGCGCGGCAATACCACAAGGTACGCGGGGAGCCGTCGCGGGTGAAATACCTGAGCCTGAAGAAAGGCTATCACGGCACCCATTTTGGTGGTGCTTCGGTCAACGGTAACGCCAATTTCCGCACTGCCTATGAGCCGCTGTTGGCGGGCTGCCACCACATCCCGGCGCCCTATACCTATCGCAATCCGTTTAATGAAACGGACCCGGAGCGGCTGGCGCAACTGTGCCTCTCGGCGCTGGAGGACGAGATCGCCTTTCAGGGCGCCGGCACGATTGCCGCCTTCATCATGGAGCCGATCCTGGGCGCTGGCGGCGTGATCCCACCGCATGAAAGCTTCATGCCCGGTGTCGCGGAGATCTGCCGCAAACATGGCATCTTGTTGATCGCGGATGAGGTCATCACTGCCTTTGGCCGCACCGGGTCGTGGAGCGGATCACGCCATTGGGGCGTGCAGCCGGACATGATGTGCACCGCCAAGGCGATCACCAATGGCTACTTCCCCTTTGGCGCGCTGATGATTTCTGAGCGGTTGGTCGAGGTTTTTGAAAAGGACGAGAGTGGCAAGGCCGCGATCGGCCATGGCTATACTTATTCAGGCCACCCAGTAGGAGCGGCGGCGGCGCTGGCCTGTCTGGCCGAGACCAAGCGGCTTGATGTGCCAAGCAATGCCGCTGCGCGTGGAACGCAAGTATTCAACGGCCTCAAGTCCTTGCAGGATAAATATTCTCTGATCGGCGACGTGCGTGGTGGCCACGGCTTGATGAGTGCGCTGGAACTGGTCAGTGACCGCACAACCAAGGCTGCAATTGACAAGAAGACCATCAACACCATTCAAGAGGTCGCCTATCAAAACGGTGCCATGGTGCGGGTCAGCGGGTCCAATATCATCCTGTCGCCGCCGCTGGTCCTGACGGAGGTGGATGCCGCGCAAATCCTGTCGGCACTGGACGCGGGCTTTGCTGCGGTGAGCTAACACACGCGTTCAGGCGCGACCACCTCCGGGCCCCAATGGGGCGCGGAGGCCATCAGATACCATGGCGGCCCCGAAGCCATCGGCTTCGGGGCCGCGCTTTTCGGCAGCGCCGCTGGCGCGGGGCGGTCGCGCGTGGAGTTTAGGGCGCCGCACCTTCGCGGGTGCAGGTCCAGACAGTCCGGCTGGAAACCTCATCGAGTTTTTGAAAACCGGCCTCGCGCAAGATGGTCTTGCAACGGCGCATGCCTTTAACCTCATAGGCCTCCGGGTGGAATTCGATGACGATGGCCCGGAAGGCGCTGAGGTCCATCGCTTCCAGCAATGCCAACTCGCCGCCCTCGATGTCCATCACCAGCACAGTGGGCTGAAGTTCAGCCACCACCTCGCCCATATCTGCGGTCGGGATCTCCACCACGCGCGACGGACGCCCGCCCTCGTTTAGCAGCGAAGAGCCGAGAAAGCTGTTGCGCAGGTGAAATTCCATACTGTCAGGTCGGTCCGTACCGGCAAAGAGCACCTGATTGCGCAGTTCCACCCGATCGCCAAGATCATTCATCTGGTGCAGGGCGTGGATGACGGGCACCAATTCCGGGTTGGCCTCGAACGACAAAACTTTTTCGGGCTTGGCGTTGGTTGCGATCACCGCCCCCACCACGCCAAGGCCTGCGCCAACCTCCAGCACCCGGTCGTCTTCACGTATTACATGCAGGGCGCCGGCAATTTCTTGGCCCTCGTACCGCGCCGCATTGATCCGATTGATCCGCGTTTCGGTCAAAAAGGACGACTGCGGCACCTTTACGCCAAGGCAGGTCGCTGCGACTTCCTGCGTCACCACCGGGCCCGCATCATGCGGTGCCACTTCTGTATCAGACATGTTCTGCTCGTTTCGCCTGAGTTGATTATGCCGACACTCTGACGCGGTCTTCGATGCAAAAGCAAGCGCAGGCCACAGCGGGCCTGCGCATCGACCATCATCTGTGTCCCGGTTCAGACAATCCGTCAGACAAAATGCACGTAGAAATCGCGCAAGGCGTCGCCCTCCAGATCACGGGTTTTGCGGACCTCTTTTTGTTTCATGTAGACGTGATTGGCGACAAGATCAGCGCCCACAGCCTCGGTGAGGGCCGTGTCCTTCTCCAGATCCGCCACCGCGCCCTTCAGCGTCATTGCGGTGCTTTCGCGGGTATCGGTGCGGTCAAACCCGTCGCCGGTTTCCATCGGCCCCAATTCATAGCCCTTCTCCACCCCAAGCCGTGCCGCCTGCAACAGTGCCGCCACCGTGGTGTAGGGGTTTGATGAGGCATCTGCCATCCGATGCTCCAGCCGTGCCTTGGCACCGCCCTCGGAACTGATCCGCGTGGTGACATTGCGATGATCGCCGCCCCAATTCTGCCAAAAGCCCGACAGGCTGCCGGGCTGCAACCGCATGTAGCTGTTGGCGGTGGGCGCGATCAGACCGGCCAGACCCTTGTGGTGATGCAGAAACCCGGCAAGGCAGCCGCGCGCCAGATCGTTCATGTGCTCCGGCCCGCCTTTAGGTCCGGACGAGAGCGCATTGCCCCCGGCCTCATCCGCAAATGACAGGTTCACATGCATGCCCGAGCCTCCGGCCTGCGCCACCGGTTTGGGCATGAAGGTCAGGACGATGCCATATTCCAGCGCAATCTCCCGCGCCATCAGGCGAAACAGAACGATGTCATCCACCGCCTTCACGGCATCGTCAAAGGTCAGCGTATATTCGAACTGCGGGCTGTCAAACTCGGCGGTGATCATATCAAGCGAGAAGCCCATCTCATCCGCCATCGCCCAGATCCGGTCGTTAAACCGCAACGGGTCGGCAAAAGGCCCGGTGCCATAGACCACGCCGCCCGGCGCATCATAGGGCACCAACCGGCCATAATCGTCCGGCTGCAGCGCAAAGGCCTCCAGCTCGATGCCGATTTTTGGCGAGAGCCCCTTGGCCTGCCAATCCGCCACCGCGCGTTTCAGCGCCCCCCGCGGACACAGCGTGAGCGGCGCGCCCGCATCATCATAGAGATCGCCCAACACGATCTTGGTGGAGGCATGCCAGCTGTCGCGGATCTCCTCGCCGCGCCAGCGCAGTTCCATATCCGGCAGACCCTGTTTCACCATCGACCCCGGCGCATCCAGCAGATCGCGGTCATAATGGGTGCCAAAGACAGAGCGGCAGAACCGGGTGTCATCGTCTCCGATCTTTGAATAAGGCAGGTATTTTCCGCGCATGATACTGAGATGGTCGCAGAAAAGCGCACGCAGGCGGGTTTTCATTTGGCTTCCTTTCCTGTTGGTGGCCTGCGCATCTTTGGCGTGCGTCTTGGCCCAGATTGGGTCCCAACAGAGGGCAGTGACCGACCTCGGGTGGGTGCGAAGCGCCCTCCCGTGGGGGGGAGGTCGGGCGCTGTCCGGGCGGCCGCCCGAACGGGTCTTCTGTTGAGCCTACGCGGCTTCCACCCGAACCGGCAATTCCTTGATGCCCCCGACGAAATTCGAGCGCAGGAATTTATGGGCACCGGCTGGCTCGATGGACTTGATCCGCTTGGCAAGCTCCTGAAACAGCACGGTAACCTCCAGCCGCGCCAGCCACATGCCAAGGCAGACATGCGGGCCGAACTGGCCAAAGGACAGGTGCCGGTTGGGATTGCGCATCAGGTTCACCCGGAACGGATCGTCAAAATAGCTGTCGTCGCGATTGGCCGAGGCAAACCAATAGAGCACCTTGTCGCCTTCGCGGATGGTCTTGCCGTGCATCTCAACATCCTGCGTCGCGGTGCGGCGGAAATAGAGCGCGGGCGTCGCCCAGCGGATGATCTCGTCCGCCGCCGTTTCCCAGACATCGCCGCCCGCCTGCATCTGCGCCAAAAGCTCCGGCTGGTGACACATCGCTTGAATGCCAGCCGCGATGGAGTAACGCGTGGTGTCATTGCCCGCCGCCACCAAGAGGCAGAAGAAATTGCGAAACTCGGTCTCGGTAATGACAGATCCGTCGCGGGCCGGCTGCAAGATCATGTTGAGCACGCCGGATGTGTCGCCCGCCTTCTCCTTCGCTTCCATCAACTCCTTGGCATAGACGTATAATTCCGCACCCGCAGGAGAGTTGAAGGGCATCATGCGGAATTCATCCGTGTCCATCTTGTCCAGCACATGCGAGGTGAAATCCGGATCGGTATTGGCGATCAGTGCGTCACCTTTTTCCACCAGCCACGGCAGGTCCGCGTCCGGCAGGCCCACCACGCGCCCCAGCATCCGCATCGGCAGTTGCCGGGCGATCTCCTTAGTGGCGTCAAAGGTGCCCTTTGCCAGCGCCGCGTCCAAAATTTCGGCGCAGAGGTCGCGAATATCCGCCTCGTATTGCGCCATGGTGGTCTTGGAAAACGCCTTCAGCAGTTTCATCCGCACCTGTGAATGTTCGGGCGGGTCGGTTTCCTGAAAGGTGCGCCGCGCGAGGTATTCCTCATAGGTCTGATCTTCCATACGGATGCCGCGCGCCGAGGAGAACACCTCTGTGTTCTTGTTCATCTTGGTGATGTCATCGTAGCGGGTCACCGACCAGAAATTCTGCCCGGCCGGGTAGTCTGTCCAATGCAACGGATCATCACACCGGAGGCGGGCAAAGGTGTTGTGCGGCGCACCACCGGCAAAGGCGTCATGGCTCGACAGGTCCGCGTATCCATCATCGGTCGGGGTCCAGATCGTCATGGCGGGGCTTCCTTTGGGTTGCTTCACATGTATATTATTAAGCACTGTAAATATGCATATGGGAAGCCTGAACATGCGCATTGCGATTTTGATGACCAATACGGACGACAGCGGCTTTGCACACACGCACCCGATGGATGGTGAGAAGTTCACCACTTTGGTGCAGATGGCGCGCCCCGCGTGGCGCTGTGACGTCTACGCCGTGAAGGATGGCATTTTCCCCGATGATATAGTCACTTATGACGGTGCGATGATTACCGGCAGCCCTACCTCAACACGGTCTGGCGCGTCATGGGTGACGCGTCTTCTGGCGCTGATCCGGCAGATCCATGATCGCAAGATTCCGCTTTTTGGCGCGTGTTTTGGTCATCAGGCGATTGCGCTCGCCCTGGGCGGGCGCGTCGACAATCTGCCCGGCGGCTGGGTGCATGGCCGCACCGAGAATCACCTGGTTGCGCGCCCGGAGTGGGCCGCAGAGCTGCCGGAGGTGGTCTCGATCTACGGCTCTCATGTGGAATATGTGCGCGAATTGCCGAAAGAGGCCGACCCGTTGATGACCCGCGACGGCCACAACACCGGCTTTACCCTCGGCAGCCATATCGCCACCAGCCAGCATCACCCGGAAATGACACATGCGTTTATCAGCGCGCTGACCGAAGAGCTGCGGCAGGACATGGGCCCCGAGGTCTACGCCCGCGCGCAGGAGAGCCTAAAGCAAAAGGTCGACCAGCCCGCACTGGCAGAGGCCATCGCGCGGTTTTTCGAAGCTGCGCGCGCTGCCTAGCCAAGGGCTGCGAGCAGATCCATCACCGTGACCTGATCAAACAGCACATGCGCCTGCATCGCGGCTTCGGCACCGTCGCGGTCATGCGACAGGATCAGCGTTGCGATCTCGCGATGCTCTAGCGCCGATTGCGCAATGGCACCGGGATATTGGTAGCGGGCGCGATAATAGGCCATCAGCTTGCGGGCATTGGTCTTGATCATCTCGACCAGAAACGGGTTTGCCGAGCCCAGCGCGACCGTTTCATGAAACCGCAGGTTCAACTGGTAATACCCATCGGGGTCGGCGTCGCCTTTTTGGGACGCATGTGTCTCGCAGGCTGCGACCACCGAGTGCAGCTGCTCTCGCAACACGGGCGAGATCCGCCGCGCGGCCAACCCCGCCGCCTGCCCCTCCAGCTGCGCATGCACCTCCTGGATGGCGAGGAATTCCTCCAGCGTGGGTTTGAACAGCACCGCGCCCTTGCGGGGCAGACGCCGGATCAGGCCAGAGGCTTCGAGCTGGATATAGGCCTCACGGATCGGGGTACGCGACACGGAATGTCGCGCGGCCAATGCGGCCTCGTCAATCTCCTGCCCCGGCGCCAGCCGCCCGGCGTCGATATCCTCAAGGATCGCGGCAATCAGCGTATCTGTCTGCCCGGCCATCGCTTTCTCCTGCTGCCTGCCCCCTGCTTACGGCAGTATGGTTGGATTTGGCAACGCAGCAGGCCGACCCGCGTGGGAGGTTAGCACATTGCGTTACCGTTTTTTTCTAATGTGTATTTTTGTGTTACATTTCTCTTGAGCCGAATCGAGCGCGGGCGTAGATTGATCCTGCGTCGCGCAACATGCGGCGATGCACGCCAAGTTATTCGGGCCGAGTATTGGGCCAGGACCGGAGGAGCCAGCTATGTACGCGCAAATGGTCAAATCGACCGGCACGGGACTAAAATCCGCGGACGAGATGAGCGCCGAGGAGCGCGCGTTTCAGGCCCGCATCGACGCGGGCGAAAAGATCGAGCCCAAGGACTGGATGCCCGAAGGCTATCGCAAAACGCTGATCCGCCAGATCGGTCAGCACGCCCATTCCGAAATCGTCGGCCAACTGCCGGAGGGCAACTGGATCACCCGCGCGCCAACATTGGAGCGCAAGGCGATCCTCTTGGCCAAGGTGCAGGATGAGGCCGGTCACGGGCTCTATCTCTATTGCGCCGCTGAAACGCTGGGAGTCAGCCGCGATGAGATGACCGAGATGCTCTTGGATGGGCGGATGAAGTATTCGTCGATCTTCAACTACCCGACCCTGACATGGGCCGATATGGGCGCGGTCGGCTGGCTAGTGGATGGCGCCGCGATCATGAATCAGGTGCCGTTGCAGCGCACCTCCTTTGGCCCCTATTCGCGTGCGATGATCCGCGTCTGCAAGGAAGAGAGCTTCCACCAGCGTCAGGGCTTTGACATCATGATGAAGATGGCGCAGGGCACGCCGCAGCAAAAAGCGATGGCTCAGGATGCGCTCAACCGCTTCTGGTATCCGGCGCTGATGATGTTCGGCCCCTCGGACAAGGACTCGGTCCATTCCGCGCAGTCGATGGCGTGGAAAATCAAGATGAACACCAATGACGAGCTGCGTCAGAAGTTCGTCGACCAGACCGTGCCACAGGCGGAATACCTCGGCCTGACGGTGCCGGACGAGAACCTCACGTGGAACGAAGAAAAGGGCGGCTATGACTTTTCCGAGCCCGATTGGGAGGAGTTCTTTGAGGTCATCAAAGGCAACGGCCCCTGTAACACCGACCGTCTGGCCGCACGTAACAAAGCTTGGGACGACGGGGCTTGGGTACGCGAGGGCATGATGGCCCACGCCGAGAAAAAACGCGCCCGCAAGATGGCGGCGGAATAAGCGCCCCCTTCGTTTTGACATTCCCTGCGGCAGCGCCGCGCGCCCGCAGCCTCGGGCGCGCCCTGTCTCAGCACCGAAAGGACCAAACATGAAAACCGAATGGCCCCTCTGGGAAATCTTCATCCGCGGCCAGCATGGCCTCAGCCACCGTCACGTCGGCAGCCTGCACGCGCCCGATGCGGAAATGGCGATCAAAAACGCCCGCGACGTCTACACCCGCCGCAACGAAGGCGTGTCGATCTGGGTGGTCGAGGCTGCGGCCATCACCGCCTCCTCGCCCTCCGACAAGGGGCCGATGTATGAGCCGTCGGAGAGCAAGGTCTACCGCCACCCGTCCTTCTACGACATCCCCGATGACGTGGGAGCGATGTGATGGCGCGGGAGGCTGCTTTTTACGAATTCCTGCTTCGGATGGGGGACAATACCCTGATCCTCGGCCACCGGGTCAGCGAATGGTGCGGCCATGCTCCGGTGCTGGAGGAGGACATCGCCCTTGCCAATACCGCGCTGGATCTGATCGGCCAGACCCAGATGTGGCTCGGCCTCGCGGCTGAGGTGCAGGGGGCGGGCAAAACCGCCGATGACCTTGCCTTCCTGCGCGACGCTTGGGACTTTCGCAACCTGCTGCTGGTCGAGATGCCGAATGGCGATTTTGGCCAGACCCTGATGCGGCAATTCCTGTTCGACGCTTGGCATGTGCTGCAACTACGCGCCCTGACCGCCTCCTCCGACGCGCGTGTGGCCGCGATTGCTGCCAAGTCGGTGAAGGAAGCGACCTACCATCTGGAGCGCTCTGCCGAGACCGTGGTGGGCCTTGGCGACGGCACCGCGGAAAGCCACGCCCGGATGCAGGCGGCGCTTGATTACCTTTACCCCTATGTGGGCGAAATGTTCCTGAGCGACGCGGTGGATGCCGCGCTGGTAGAGGCCGGAATTGCCCCTGATCCCGCGAGTTTGCGCGCGGACTACGATGATACACTCGCCCGTGTCTTGGGCGAGGCGACGCTGACGCTCCCCGAGGCGCGCCGCGCCCGTGGCGGTGGCCGCGATGGCAAGATGCACACCGAACACCTCGGGCATCTGCTGACCACCATGCAGTGGATGCAGCGCGCCTATCCGGGCGCGACGTGGTGATGCTGCTGAGGGCAGATCCCGTCCGCGGGTGGGGGTGTAGCCCCCGCCCGTCAAACCGCAGGTTTGCCTTCGGCAAAACGGGGCGGACGGGGGCTGCCCGGCCTTCGTCCGGGCAAGGTGCTTAAATGGCAAATACAACATCCAACCAACCCTCCGTCGCGCAGATCTGGGAATGGCTCGATGCGGTGCCTGATCCGGAAATTCCGGTGATCTCCCTCGTCGATCTCGGCATCGTGCGCGATGTTGAGTGGAGCGACGACGGGCTGATCGTCACCCTGACGCCGACCTATTCGGGCTGCCCGGCGACGTCGATCATTCGGCTGGATGTGGAAACCGCGCTGGCCTCTCACGGGGTTGAGCGCGTAGAGATCAAGACCCAGATCGCGCCGCCCTGGACCACCGACTGGCTCTCGGAGAAAGGCCGCGCCCGGCTGGAGGAATACGGCATCGCGCCCCCCTCCCCCGCTGGCGGCCCCGACCACTGCCCTCGCTGCGGCAGTCCCGATGTGACCCGCGTGAGCCAGTTCGGCTCCACTCCGTGCAAGGCCCATTGGCGCTGCAACAGCTGCCTGGAACCTTTCGACTATTTCAAGTGTATCTGAGGAGGCTCGCTCCATGGCCCGCTTTCACCCTCTCGAAGTCACCGACATCAAACACACCATCCGCGACGCGGTGGTGGTCACGCTGAAGCCCATCAATGGCGCGGCGGCAGAGTTTGACTTCACCCAAGGCCAATACCTCACGTTTCGCCGCGATTTCGACGGCACCGAGTTGCGCCGCAGCTATTCGATCTGTGCCGGCAAGGACGAGGGTATCCTGCAAGTCGGCATCAAACGGGTCGATGGCGGCGCTTTCTCGACCTGGGCCAACACCGACCTCAAGGTCGGCGATACGGTCGAGGCGATGCCGCCGCAGGGTCGGTTTTTCACTGATCTCGATGCAGCAGCCGAGAAACACTATCTGGGCTTTGCCGGTGGCTCCGGCATCACGCCGGTGCTGTCGATCCTGAAAACCACCCTGCAGGCAGAACCCCAGTCCCGTTTCACGCTGGTTTACGCCAACAAGGGCATCAACTCGATCATGTTCCGCGAGGAAATCGAGGACCTGAAGAACCGCTACATGGGGCGTCTGTCGGTGATCCATGTGCTGGAGGCCGACGCGCAGGAGGTGGATCTGTTCACCGGACTGGTCACGCAGGAGAAATGCGCCCAGCTGTTTGAGCGCTGGATTCCGATCCAAAGCATCGACACCGCGTTCATCTGCGGACCGGAGCCGATGATGCTTGGCATTGCCGAGGCACTGCGCACAGCAGGCCTCTCGGACGCGCAGATCAAGTTCGAACTCTTCGCCTCCAACCAGCCCGGACGCGCTGCGAAAAAAGCCGCCAGCGGAAATGCCGCCGCGAGCGCGCCGGTTACCGCCGCGAGCGCGCCGGTTACCGCTGCGATCACGCTGGATGGGGCCACCCGCTCGGTGACGCTGGATCGCAATACCAGCGTGCTAGAAGCCGCATTGGACAACGCCATGGATGCTCCGTGGTCGTGCCGCGCCGGTGTCTGCTCCACCTGTCGCTGTCGCGTGATCGAGGGCGAGGTTGAAATGGCCGCCAACCACGCGCTGGAGGATGACGAGGTGGCCAAGGGCTTTGTGTTGTCCTGTCAGGCCTATCCGCTGACCGACAAGCTGGTCGTAAGCTACGACGAATAAGCGCGCCTTAGCGCGACAGATCGATACATTTCTGGCAGATTGCTCGATATGTGTCGATCTGGCCTTTCGGCTGGACCTCGCCGCGCCTGCCCCCTAACGTCCCGACAAATCACCCAAGACGTTCCAAGAACCCGAGGTTTCCCAATGGCTGTCGGCAAGACGATCCGCACCTATTTCAACGGCCAATGGCATGATGGCGATGTGCCGATCATGTCCGCCGCCGACCATGCCGCGTGGCTTGGCTCTTCCGTCTTTGACGGAGCACGCTGGTTTGACGGCGTCAGCCCCGACCTCGACAAACACTGCGCCCGCGCCAACGCCTCTGCCGAGGCGCTGATGATGGCCGCCACAGTGCCCGCCGATCAGATGGTGGAAATCGTGAACGAGGGGCTAAAGGCCTTCTCCCCCGACAGCGCCGTCTATATCCGCCCGATGTATTGGGCCAGCGAAGGCGATCAGACCCTGATCGCGCCCGCACCTGAGGCCACGCAATTTGCGATCTGCCTTGAGGAAATCCCGATGGCACCAGAGGCGGCCTCTGCCACCCTGACCCGCACCCGCTTTCGTCGCCCGGTTCTGGAATCCTCAGTCGTGAACGCCAAAGCCGGCTGCCTCTATCCAAACAATGCCCGCATGCTGCGCGAGGCGCGCGCCAAAGGGTTCACCAACACTCTGACCTGCGATGTCATGGGCAATGTGGCTGAAACCGCGACAGCCAATGTCTTTATGGTAAAGGACGGCGAGGTCTTTACGCCAATTGCCAATGGCACGTTCCTTGCCGGTATCACACGGGCGCGCCACATCGAGAACATGCGCGCAGACGGGATCGCGGTGCATGAAACCGTGCTGAGTTATGCCCATTTTGAAAGCGCGGATGAGATCTTCCTGTCCGGCAACATGTCCAAAGTCACGCCTGTGACGGCCTTTGACGATGTGAGCTATCAGCATGGCTCTGTTACGCGCCGCGTGCGGGAACTTTACTGGGATTGGGCGAAATCCGGCAACTGACCCCCCGGTTGTACTGCCCAACCCACAGCGGGAACGCTCCCGCCCCCGCGCGATCTTCTGGCTGCGCCAAAGATCCCTGGCGGCGTTGGGCCGCGCATCTCAGCCCTAACGGACTGCGATGCGGTTGCACCCAGATCCTGCCTTCACCGCAAAACGCAACTGCGCCGGACGGCAGTCCGGCGCCCGGCCCAACGGATTGCATGGCATTTTTAATGCAATGAAATCGGGCGGGAGCACCCCCTTCCTCCGGCGACGTTCCACCCGACACGGATGACAAATGCGATCACAGGCCTCTATTGCGCGGGAGGGTTGCATCGGCCAATATAGCCGAGACACGACAACAGAGGTTTTGATGCGCAAATTCTTGGTCGTCCTCGACGACAGCCGTGAATGCCTGAACGCCATGCGCTTTGCCGCGATGCGCGCTTCCAACACCGGTGGTGGCGTGGTGATTCTGTCGGTCATCCCACCGGATGAATTCAACCACTGGATCGGTGTTGGCGAAGTGATGCGCGAAGAAGCCCGCGAACGCATCCATGCTCATTTCGAGGTCTTTGCCAAATGGATGCGTGACCGCCAAGGTGTCGATCCTGAACTGGTGATCCGCGAAGGTGACATCGTGCCGGAAATTCTCGCCCAGATCGAAGCCGACCCGGAAGTCGGCATTTTGGTTTTGGGTGCCGCCAGTGATCGCAAAGGCCCCGGTCCCATTGTCACCCAATTGACCCGCACCGCAGGTACGCTGCCGTTTCCGATCACGATTGTGCCTGGTGATATGTCCAAAGAAAAACTGGAAGCAATCACTTAGGATCAGAGTTCACGGCCTATCAGCATTGCAGAGCGATCATCAAACATCCGGTTTACCAAGCGCGCAGGTCGGTGTTCATCACATCAGCCCCCATGAAACGGCACGTCGCAACCTCGCCACCGCACATTCGACAGAAGACGGGACAACCAAAGCCTTTGCAGTGCGGGAAGGATAGTTCAGAAGTTCGCCGAACCCAATATATACAGTGACGGCCCAACCAACGATCAGCTCAAACCAACTGAAAAGGGCTGAATAAGCCAGCTTCAGCAGCTTCTGGGTATACTGGTGTGCAACTGATTTCATGGTGCTGCTGGAGAGAATTGAACTCTCGACCTCTCCCTTACCAAGGGAGTGCTCTACCTCTGAGCTACAGCAGCGCCGTGTGGGGGCTTCTATGCATATTCTCAGGAGAGCGCAAGAGCATCTGGACGGTTTTTTTTGACTAAGTTAGACAAGCTCTATGGCAGAGAAAAAGAAACCCACCGGTAACCGATCCGAGGCCTCTCGCGAGGACCGCTTAAAAGCGGCACTCAAGGCGAATATGGCCCGGCGCAAGGCGCAAGCCAAAGCACGGTCCGAACAAAAAGACGGCGCCTCGGGCGACGCTGAAGGATAGAGCAGATGGATTCGATTTTGGTAACTGGCAACGGCCCGCTAAACGGAGTGATTCCGATTGCCGGGGCCAAAAACGCGTGCCTGACGCTGATGCCCGCCACCTTGTTGAGCGAAGAACCGCTGACCCTCACAAATGCACCGCGCCTCAGCGACATTCGCACCATGACCTCATTGCTGCAATCGTTGGGGGCGGAAGTCTCCGCGCTGCAAGAAGGGCAAGTGCTGGCCATGTCCAGCCATGGGCTCGACAATCACACGGCACATTATGACATCGTGCGCAAAATGCGGGCATCGATTTTGGTGCTCGGCCCCATACTGGCCCGCGAAGGGCATGCGGTGGTGTCATTGCCGGGTGGCTGCGCCATCGGTGCACGTCCGGTTGATCTGCACCTCAAAGCGCTGGAAGCGATGGGTGCGGAACTGGATCTACGCGACGGCTACGTCCATGCCAAAGCACCGGGCGGACGTCTTACCGGTGGAACCGTGGATTTCCCTATTGTCTCGGTGGGGGCGACGGAAAATGCGCTGCTGGCAGCAACTTTGGCCAAAGGCACCACAGTGCTGAAGAACGCGGCGCGTGAGCCTGAAATTATCGATCTGGCCGAGTGCCTTATTAAGATGGGCGCTCAGATTGAAGGGCACGGCACCAGCACGATCACCATTCAGGGCGTTGATCGACTGCATGGCGCGACTCATCCGGTGGTCACAGACCGGATTGAACTGGGCACCTATATGCTGGCCCCTGCGATCTGCGGCGGCGAAGTGGAACTGCTGGGCGGTCGGCGCAATCTGCTGGAGGCCTTCTGCGCAAAGCTCGAAGAGGCTGGCGTGGACATCTCAGAAACCGATGCGGGCCTGAAAGTGAGCCATAAATCGGGCCGCGTCAAAGCCGTCGATGTGGTCACGGAACCCTTCCCCGGCTTTCCGACCGACCTGCAAGCGCAGATGATGGCATTGATGTGCACCGCCGAGGGTGAATCGGTGCTGGAAGAAAAGATCTTTGAGAACCGCTTTATGCACGCCCCGGAACTGATGCGGATGGGGGCACAGATTGATGTCCATGGCGGCACCGCCAAAGTCACCGGCGTTGAACGCCTGAAGGGTGCGCCCGTGATGGCGACAGATCTGCGCGCCTCCGTGTCGCTGATCCTTGCAGGGCTGGCGGCAGAAGGTGAGACGCGCGTCAGCCGGGTCTACCACCTGGATCGCGGCTATGAACATGTGGTGCGCAAGCTCTCTGCGGTGGGCGCCAAGATTGAACGCATCAAGGAAGACTAATGTCCGATGCCAGCTTTGAAGACGGCCGCGAACGCCCCCTGAACCTCGGTGCCTATGAGGCTGAGGATCTGGAGGTCATCTCCTCGCTTGTTCAGGATGCAGTGTTTCCTGTCACGGAAATGAGCTGGCGCGCCTCTGCGCGCCGCTTCGCCATTCTCCTGAACCGGTTTCGCTGGGAAGACCGCGTCGCTGCCGAGCGTCGCGGGCGTGCCTATGAGCGGGTACAATCTGTGCTGCTTGCCGAAAACGTCCTGAACGTGGCCTCTCAGGGGATTGATCGCACCGATAAGGATATGATCCTGTCGGTGCTATCCGTTACTTTTGAGCCGGGCCAAGATGGCGCCGGGCATCTGTTGCTGACGCTTGCAGGGGACGGAGCAATCCGCCTGTCCGTGGAGGCACTTGAAGTCACACTCAAGGACGTGACACGCCCCTACCGCGCACCGTCCAAACACATGCCACAGCACGATACATGACACCACGCGCAATCTCGCGGCCAATCAAACTTGAGGCAGACGCACAGGCAGGGTAAGGCTCCACACAAAGGAGTGCCGTAATGCCCGTATTTCTGACCTCTTCCGATGCCGACTTCGAACAGTCCTTCACCGCGCTGCTGGGCGCAAAGCGTGAGGACAGCCCGGATGTGGACGCAATTGTTGCAGATATCATTGCTGACGTGCGCCACCGGGGGGATGACGCGCTGCTGGAGTTGACGGAAAAATTCGACCGGCTCGCCCTCAAGGATGCAAACGCGCTGCGGATTTCGGCTAAGGAGGTCGATGCGGCCATCGCAACTGTATCAGACGCAGAGCGCAGCGCACTCGAACTCGCGGCCGACCGCATTCGCGCCTATCATGCCGAGCAGATGCCCGAGAACAAGACCTGGACCGATGCGAGCGGTGCAACGCTGGGCTGGCGCTGGTCGGCGGTGTCTGCGGCGGGGCTCTATGTGCCCGGCGGTCTGGCAAGCTACCCGTCGTCCGTGTTGATGAACGCCATTCCGGCCAAGGTTGCAGGTGTCGAGCGCCTTGCGGTGACCGTGCCCACCCCGGACGGGCAAATCAATCCGCTGGTTCTGTTGGCCTGCCGCATTTCTGGCGTGGACGAAATCTACCGCGTGGGGGGCGCGCAGGCCGTGGCCGCGTTGGCCTATGGCACCAAAACCATCGCGCCTGTCGACAAGATCACCGGCCCCGGCAATGCCTTTGTTGCGGCGGCCAAGCGCCGTGTGTTCGGCAAGGTCGGCATCGATATGATTGCGGGGCCTTCGGAAATCCTTGTGATTGCCGACAAGAACAACAACCCCGACTGGATCGCGCTCGACCTCCTGAGCCAGGCCGAGCATGACGAGAGCGCGCAATCCATTCTGATCACGGATGATGCAGACTTCGGCAAGGCCGTCGCGGCTGCGGTGGACAAACGGCTGGAAACGCTGGAGCGGCGCGCCATCGCAGGTGTGAGCTGGCGCGATTTTGGTGCCGTGATTGTAGTGCGCGATCTGGATGAGGCGGCCATGCTTTCTAATCGGATTGCACCGGAGCATCTGGAGCTGTGCGTCGCCGATCCCCAAGATCTGAGCGAGAAAACCATCCATGCCGGTGCGATCTTTATGGGGCAGTATACTCCAGAGGCTATCGGAGATTATGTCGGTGGCCCCAACCACGTCTTGCCCACCGCCCGTTCGGCCCGGTTTTCCTCTGGCCTGTCGGTGATGGATTTCATCAAGCGCACCACGCTCAGCCAGATGACACCAGAGGCACTGCGCGCAATCGGCCCTGCCGCAGCAACGCTTGCCAAAAGCGAGAGCCTTGAGGCACATGGGTTGTCGGTCTTGGCACGGCTGGACGCATTAAACACCTGAATGCGAAGGTTCAGCCAGTGGGGCTGCCCTCCCGCTGACTGAACCTGTTGCAGGCCGAAACTTGACGCTTCGGACACAGGTTGATGAAAGTGCCGTCACGGTTAATAGAGTATTGACGCCAAGGCGCGACAGCTCGCTTTTCTCTCAACTCTCACAGATTTAATGCAGCGATGACGTGACACTTGCGCAATGATTGCGCAGGGTCAGTCAACACGCCCGATTGTGCGAGAGGAAGCGATCCGCTAGGTCATGAGGGGAGACAGTACTGGGACCAGAGCCATGAGCCGGATCAGCCAAATTGAACTAGACGATCGCAACCTGCCGCCGCCAACGCCGGAAATTGAGCAGGAACGCAAAGTCGCAATTTTCGATCTGATCGAAGACAATAGCTTTGTACTGCCCAAACGTGATGAGCGCGACACGCCCGAGGGGCCTTATCACCTCGCACTCTCGATCCGCGAAAAGCGTCTGGTCTTTGATATCGAGACTGAAGGCGGCGACAAGGCGGCGGAGTTTCACCTGTCGCTGTCGCCCTTTCGTCAGGTGGTCAAAGACTACTACCAAATCTGCGAAAGCTACTTCACCGCGGTCAAAACCCTGCCTCCGAGCCAGATCGAGACCATCGATATGGCGCGCCGGGGCATTCACAACGAAGGCAGCCGCGTCCTGCAAGAACGCCTTGAAGGCAAGGCGGAGGTGGATACCGATACCGCCCGTCGCCTGTTCACCCTGATCTGCGTTTTGCACTTCGGAGGCTGATGCGTGACGGAGCTGCCGCAGTCCATTTTGTTCTGCTGTGACCACAACGCGGTCCGATCCCCAATGGCCGAGGGGATCATGAAAAAACTTTATGGAACCGGCACCTATGTGCAATCCGCCGGGGTCAAGAACGATCTTGAGATCGATGGGTTTTGCATCTCCGTCTGTCAGGAGATTGACGTGGAGCTGTCCCGGCATCGCTCCCGCTCCTTTGACGAGATGGAGCAATGGGGCGATGATATTTCCTCATACGATTTGGTGATTGCGCTTTCTCCGGCGAGCCAGCGCCGCGCGCTGGAACTCACCCGTTTTTTTCACCTCGATGTCGAATATTGGCCAATTATGGACCCAACTGGGCTCGGCGAGTCGCGGCAAGCAAAGCTAGAAAGCTACAGACAAACCCGAGACCAGATCCTCGAGCGGCTGATTGCGCGCTGGGGAAACCCGACGGAGACATAAATGAACGACACAATTGCGCGCTATTTCAACGCCTTCAACGCCGGTGACACCGATGGCATGCTTGCATGCCTCGCCGATGATGTGGCCCATCACGTCAACGAGGGGAATATCCGCGTCGGCAAAGAGAAATTCGCAGACTTCTGCGCCCATATGAGCCGCTGCTACCGCGAAGAGCTGACCGATATGGTGATCCTTGCCAACACGGATGCGACACGGGCAGCGGCGGAATACACCGTAAATGGCACCTATTTGCAGACCGATGAAGGCCTGCCGGAAGCGCATCAGCAAACCTACAAGCTGCCCGCGGGATCATTTTTTGACCTGCGCGACGGCCTCATCACCCGCGTCACCACCTATTACAACCTCTCTGACTGGATCAAACAGGTCTCTGCCTGATGGTCCTGCGGATTGAGACCCTGACCGGCGCAGCACTTGAGGCCGCGCTGGACGATGTGGCGCGCCTGCGGATCGAGGTGTTTCGCGCGTGGCCCTATCTCTATGATGGCGATCTTGCTTACGAGCGTGATTATTTACAAAGCTATCGCGACAGCGCAGGCGCGGTCGTTGTCGGCGCATTTGATGCAGATCGTTTGGTGGGGGCGGCGACTGGCACCCCTCTGGCCGATCACGCAGATGACTTCGCCGCAGCCTTCGCCCAAAGCACGCTCAACATGGCGGACATTTTTTACTGCGCGGAATCGGTGCTTTTGCCTGCTTATCGCGGCCAAGGCGCAGGGCACGGTTTTTTCAATGCCCGAGAGGCTCACGCGCGCGAGCTGGGGTTCGCCAAGTCCGCATTCTGCAGCGTGATACGCCCCAAAGAGCATCCGCTGCACCCTACGGGATATACCCCGCTTGATCCGTTTTGGCGCAAACGTGGCTATCAGCCACTGCCGGGGGTTGTTGCAGAATTCGCTTGGAAGGACATAGACCAGCCCAAGGAAAACACCAAAGCCTTGCAGTTCTGGCTCCGGGATCTCTAAAACTCTCCTCGACCCCAACGTCCCCTGGCCGTGGCAGCGCCGCACACACTGTTCGACGGTCGCATAATCGGCTAGCCATATGGCAAGACCTTTAATGGAGTTCCCTATGAAGATCGCAACCGCCGCCTATCCGCTTGACTGGCTTGAGAGTTGGAACCACTACGAGGACAAACTATCGAAATGGGTCTCGAACGCGGCAGGCAACGGCGCGGATTTGCTGGTGTTTCCCGAATATGGGGCGATGGAACTCGCCACACTCGATGGCACTGAGATCGCAGGCAACCTCGAAGCTTCCATTCAATCCGTCTCCGACAAGATGGAAGAGGCGGCCGCGCTTCATCTGAAGCTGGCGGCAGAGCACAATGTACACATCCTCGGAGCCTCTGCCCCCGTGCATGCAGGCTTTGCGCGCCCTGTGAACCGAGCGGAGTTTTATACGCCCACAGGCCAGCGCGATCATCAGGATAAACAAATCATGACGATGTTCGAGCGCGCCCCATGGGATATCGCGCCGGGCGGCCCGCTCAAGATGTTCGACACAACACTTGGCAAGATTGCAGTATTGATCTGTTATGACAGCGAATACCCGCAGCTGGCACGCGCATTGTCTGAGGCAGATATGATCCTTGTGCCATCCTGCACCGAAGCCTTGGCCGGGTACTGGCGGGTTCGCATTGGTGCCATGGCGCGTGCGCTGGAACAGCAATGCATTACCGTAATGGCATCGGTGGTCGGCTCTGCCGCATGGTCAGAGGCCGTCGACGAAGGCTGCGGCATGGGCGGTATCTTTGGCCCACCAGATACGGGGTTTCCCGGCACCGGCGTGATCGCAGAAGGCACGCTCAATCAGCCGGGCTGGACATATGGCGAGGTGGATCTTCAGGCGGTTCACCACGTGCGCCGCGCCGGTGTTGTCCGCAACCGCAGCCACTGGGATGAGCAGGAAACGCGGGTCAAAGATGTTGTTAACCATAAACTGCTATAAAAGCGCTCTTGAAAAATGGGGCAAATAGGCCCATTTAAGCGCACGTCCCGTCTGTATTCGGGAAAACACAACTATGGAGACAACATGGCCAAGGAAGATACGCTCGAATTTCCCGGTGTCGTGAAGGAACTCCTGCCAAACGCGACGTTTCGGGTCGAGCTGGAAAACGGCCATGAAATCATAGCACATACGGCAGGCAAGATGCGTAAGAACCGCATCCGTGTCCTCGCAGGCGACCGGGTCCAGGTGGAAATGACACCTTACGACCTCACCAAAGGACGGATCAACTACCGCTTCAAGTAAGCGCGATTCGTTTTAGATGGTAAGAGCCCGGCCCGGTGCCGGGCTTTTGTTTTGCCGCCGCTTTCGGTTTCATGGTTTTCTGCCGCTGCCTGCAGGCCTAGAACAGGGCGGCACAACAGCAGGAGTTCAGGCATGGGGTTTATTCTTGGCTCGGGTAGCCCGCGTCGGTTGGAACTATTGGCACAACTGGGCGTAACCCCCGATGATATCCGCCCGCCGGATATTGATGAGACTCCACTCAAAGGGGAACTGCCCCGCGATTATTGCGCGCGCGTAACCCGTGAGAAAGTACAGGCCGTGACTGCAGCGCCCGACGATCTGGTACTATGTGCTGATACCACGGTGGCGCTTGGGCGGCGCATTATGGGCAAGCCTCGCGACGCAGGCGAGGCCGCAGAATTCCTGCTCGCCCTGTCTGGTCGCCGCCACCGCGTCATTACCTCCGTGGCGCTGCGCCAAAACGATAAACTGTGGCAGCGTGACGTCGTGAGCCAAGTCAAAATGAAGCGCCTCTCGGACGAAGAACTTAACGGCTACCTCGCGACAGGCGATTGGGACGGCAAGGCAGGCGGCTACGCCATTCAGGGTTCTGCGGGTGCTTTGATCCCGTGGATCAGTGGTTCTTTCACCGCCATCGTGGGCCTGCCATTGGCCGAGACCGCCACCCTGCTGCAAACGGCGGGATATCCCCTCTACAAGGACAAAGCACCATGAAGGGCACTCAGATCATTCTCGATCACATCAACGGGCGTGAAGCCGCGGCCCTGATGATCGATGGAACACTCGACGATTTTCTGATCGCAGGCGATGCACCCCTGCCCGGCACCATCTATCGCGCCCGCGCCGATCGCCCCGTAAAAGGCCAGGGGGGCATGTTCCTCAGCACGCCCGACGGTCCTGCCTTCTTGCGTCAGGTGAAGGGTCTCGCGCCCGGACAGATGCTGCTGGTTCAGGTCACAGGCTACGCTGAACCCGGCAAAGCCCTACCCGTCACACAGAAGCTGCTGTTCAAGAGCCGCTATGCAATCGTGACTCCGGACGCGCCGGGGCTGAATATCTCCCGCGCAATTCGCGATGAAGACGAACGCGACCGTCTCCTTGAAATTGCACATACGGAGATGGATGGCGTGGATTTTGGATTGATCCTGCGCTCGGTCTGCGCTGGTGCCGATCCGGAGGACATTGCCGAGGATATCGCCACCATGGTCGCCACCGCCCGCCAGGTGCTTGAGGATCCGTCGGAGACATCCGAAGTTCTACATGAAGGCGACGCGCCCCATCTGCAGGCTTGGCGCGAATGGACCGATCCGGCACAAATCGAACAAGACCCCGGCGGTTTTGAGCGCTGCGGTGTTCTGGACGCGCTCGACTCCGTCCGCACTGGCAAAATTTCCATTGGAGCGGGCGCTTTTCTTTACGTGGAGCGCACTCGTGCGCTGGTAGCAGTAGATGTGAACACCGGTAGCGACACCTCGCTTGCCGCAGGCGTTAAGGCCAACATGGCCTGTGCGCGTGCCTTGCCCCGTGCGCTGCGCTGTCTCGGCCTCGGTGGCCAGATCGTCATTGACGCCGCACCCATGCCAAAGAAAGATCGCCGTGCGTTTGAAAGCGCTCTGCGTGCGGCCTTCAAATCTGACCCCGAAGAAACCACGCTCGTGGGTTGGACCACCCTCGGACATTTCGAGCTACAACGAAAACGCGCGCGCCTGCCCCTGTCGGAGATTCTGTCATGAGTTGCCCGATTTGTGGCGAGCCCACCCTACAGAGCTACCGCCCCTTCTGCAGCAAACGCTGCGCCGATCTGGACCTCGCAAAATGGCTGAACGGTAGCTATTCGGTCCCGAGTGAGGATCAGGAAGATCTTGAAAATGCACTAGAACAGCAAGAGTCGCAGTCCCTGACCGAACATTAGTGATTTTCTTTCAAAAAGCCTCTGGACACTGTCGCACACAGCGCATAGAAGGCCCTCACCCAAGGCGAGACGCCTTCCCGTGCCCGGGTAGCTCAGGGGTAGAGCAGTGGATTGAAAATCCTCGTGTCGGTGGTTCGATTCCGCCCCCGGGCACCATTCATCACCCTAGATGTAATGAAATCAGCGCCTTAAGAGATGGATTTGTCCCACCGCCGTCCGGCATGGGCAAAAGTGGGACTTTTTTGTTCGCGCTCTGTGCTTGGAGACATCATTATCTTGGCCGTCGGCCATCCTCCCCATCTTCGCTGCCATCGCCTTTCACTCTTTTGGTGATCGCCCTTGAAGTTATCGTCCGCGACCTTGCCAGCGGTCGCGTTGCCTTCAATGTCCGGCCCGCACCATCCGCCAAGGCGGACCGTGTTAAACATGAAGCCCCCGCTTCTCCCGCCGTCTTTCCGGGGCGCGTCCATCAAGGACGCCAACCCAAGAGAGAAAGGAAAAGACAATGGGACTTGATATGTATGCAATGGTGACTGACGAGCAGTTCGACAGCGAGGTGGATTTCAAGCCAGAGCGGCCCACCGAACTGCACTACTGGCGCAAGCATCCGAACCTTCACGGCTGGATGGAACAGCTCTACTTCGACAAAGGTGGCAGCGCTGACAGTTTCAACTGCGTCTGCGTGGCACTGACAGAGGCCGATCTGGATCGCCTGGAAGCTGATATCAAAGGGGCTGGTTTGCCAGAGACCTGCGGCTTCTTCTTCGGTGCCTCCGATGGCACGGAAACCGAAGACGATCTTGCCTTCGTCGCCAAGGCCCGCGAGAGGGTCAAAAACGGCTATACCGTCTTTTATGACTCGTGGTGGTAGTGATCCCCCCCCCCGAAGCGGTCGAAAGCCGCTTCGGCAGCTTTCAGCCTTGGTCGCGCGAGAGATGCTTCATGCCGGATGCTGCTAGCACCTTCTGGCGGGCAGCACGGGTATAGCGCGAGGCTTCCTTCATCGTGCTCCAGCCGAAGATCGCCATGAGCTGACGCTCGGTCGCGCCGTTCTCGGCCGCTAGCGCCGCACCGGCCTTGCGAAGACCGTGTGCCGAGCAGTGCTTAAGACCCGCTGCGTCGCACTGTTTGCGAAACCAGTTGCCGAAGCCATTCGAAGTGAAGGGCTTGCCGAACGCCGTCATCAGAAAAGCAAGGTTGCCTGTCGGCGTCGCATCGATCACGGCGTCCAGCTCCGGAAGGACGGGGATCGATAGCGTAACTGGTTTTCGGCTACGGTTCTTTTGCTGCGTTAGCGTTAGCCAGCCATCTTTGATGTGCTGGGGGCCGAGCCGCACAACGTCTGAGCGGCGCTGTCCGGTGTAGAGCAGCAGCGCAAGCGCGAGTCGTGCCTTCGAGCCAAGCGCATGGTGTTGCTCAAACTGCGCAACTTCTTCCATCGTCCAGGAATGAAAGCCTTCGCTCGCCGAGCGGATATAAGGGACGTCTCGTGCGGGATTGCGATCGGCGAACTCATACTCGACCGCGAAGTTGAAGATTTGGCGCAGCGCTTTTACAACGCCGTTGGCCGCTTCCGGCGTGTCTGCCCTATCGTCGCGCATCTTGCGCACGTGGCGCGCTTCAAGCAGCGCGTACGGGTTCTTGCCATTCTTCTCGCAGACGCCATCGAGAATGCGGCGGCGGACATATTGCGTGCGCGGTGCCAGGCGCTTGAATTCAGCGGAAGCGAAGTATTGCTCACAGAGCCATTTGAACGTGCCCTTGTTGCCGCGCCGGTCGAGCGCAGGCGCTTGCGGCTTTTCCTGCGCGTCGTGCAGAGCCCTGCGATACTCATCCAGAAATTCCTGCGTGCCGGGCTGGCTCTTAAGTCTTATCTTCGGCTGACCGGGCTTGCGCAGGTAAACGCGCACATTGCCATGGCGGTCGGTGTCTTCGACCACGTGTTTCAGGCGAAAACTGCCTGTGCCATCTCTCATTCTGAATGTCGGCATCGCTCTATGCCCTTTATTGCATCAATCATCCCATGGGTTGTCTTGAACGGTCTCTCCATCAGGAATCAGCTCGAAGGCCTGGTCAAGCCTTATCCTGTCCCAAACTGTTCGGCTGTTGATCCGCTTTGGTGGCGGCATCCGGCCATCGTAAACCAGAATGTCAAAGAGCGAGGGCGATACGCCGACATAGGCGGCGGCCTCCACACGGGAAAGGCCGCGCGGCGCCAAAGAATGGGGAAGTATGTTTTTGCTTTTGACCATCTTGCCCCGGAATATGGAGCAAGACCTGCCTTGGCGCGCGGACACAAGCTGGACAAGGTAAGCCTCGTCAGTTTGGTGAGAGTGTTCTGATGAGCGCTGCAAGAGTTTCGCGTGCTGCCATAGCGCGCAAGACTGGATCGCGAATTTCGAGGTTCTGTCTGAACCGCGTGCAGTGTTCCGGCCGGGTCATGTGCCTTTCCAGAAAGCGCAGCGCCTGTCTGACTTCATCACTGCGCGCGTCCTCATTCGCGCACCGGAATACGGCATCGCTGAGGGTCGATACAGCATCGCGGATGAGCCGCTGATGGGAATTGCCATCAGCCCAATGCTCAAAATAAGCTACCTTATCTATATCGTCAGAAGAGAACATTATAGGAACATATTCGAGATTCGGTTACGGAGCAACAAAATCCCTCACCCAAGATCGGGCGAGGGATGAGCCTTAGATTGTGGGCGTGTTCGCCGAGCGTTGGGCGATGGCGCGGCTGATATTCTCGATGCTGGCGATTGCGTTGCGGCGATCCACGCTTCCGGCTTCGCTTGCAACCATCTCTTCGTGAGCCTTGCGGAACAACGTTCGAAGTTCTGGGATGCTGCGTCCGTCCAGGGCTGCGGCTGTAAATATCTTTGACATGGTAATCTCCTTGTCTGTCGTAGTTGACCCCGACCACCGGGACCTTTCGCCGTTCCCCCCACATCATCATCGGCAGGAAGAAGGTTCCCGTGGACGGCAGGTCGAGCGGAGGCAGACAAGCGGGACGCCATACAGAAAAGAGATCAGCGCAGACCATCGGCGCAGGTAGCCCAGATGCGAAGTGACTGTTTCAGATCATGAAAGTTTGTCGGAAGATGGCTTGGAGAGCCGATTTCGCGAGCGCAGCATAGATAAAATGCAAGATAAATTTAACGAAATTCTAAGGACGGACTGCCAAGCTTAAAGAATATTTATATGATTTTTTTAGGGCTTTTGATGACGAGAAAATATCCGGGCAAGCCATCACCGTATCTGACGGTGGATTACTCCCGATTGGGCACAATATCGCTGGACGAGTTTCGGCAAGCAATCCTAACCGATCTCCATGTTCTGGAGGACGTGCACAACGTCCAGTTCATCACCGCACCGCTGCTAAGAGTTCAAGTTACCGATGAGTTTGGTGATCCACACTCTGTTCGTAATCTCGGTGACGGTAAGCCCATCTACCGTATGCATACACGTCATTTTCGGCCGTCCTGCTGGGACTACGAGCCGTAAAGCTATGCTGAAAGGAGGGCGTTATGGAACCGCCATGCTATCTGCGTATCGATCAAGTTAGAACTCTTTTGGCCGAAATGGGCATCGAACTATCCGAGCGCCAGATCAAGCGGGCTGCCGACCCTGATCCCAATGGCAAGCGGAAACTGCCATTCTTTGTCGATCCAATAGACGGGCGACTAAAGATCGAAAAAGGGACGCTTGTGCGAATTTATCGTGAAGCACAAATAGATGCTGAAAATAGTTCCAAGATTTGATAGCGTGGAGAACTTTTCAAGAACAAAAATTGCAACAAGTAATGTCGGATATAAGAAAAAGGACAGGTAAAAAGGGCACGACGTACCAAGTCAGATACCCAAATAGCGCAGCTAAGACAGGCTACGCTTACAAGACGTTCCGAACGATGAAGGAAGCGCGGGCGTTTAGTGAAACGTTGGGAATGCGCCCTAACGTACCGGTCGATACATCCATCAGGACAGTCCCGCAGGCAATCGATCGATGGCTAGAGATTTGCTTCAAGGAAGGTCGCGATGGCCGCGATCCGGTAACGCCATACACTCACAAAATCTATTCCTACCGTGCCGATATCATGAAGGCTTATGGTTGGGAGAAAGACCTGCACGAACTGCAGACGCCAGATGTCGTCAAGTTTCGGTCCTGGCTTTTGCGAGATTATACACGAGATCAAGCCAAGAAAGTGATGTCGTCCTTCCATTCCGTCGTGAAGGAAATGGCGCTGCGGGGCCACATAGCAAGCAATGTTGCCAGCGGCGTCAGTGTCCGGTCCGACTCTCGTTACGACAAGCCGGTTGATCTCCCGAGCGCAAAAGATATTGCTGCGTTGCTCGCTGCCGCTGACCGTCTTGCAAACTCTTCTAACCGACAGACTGCGAGAACATGGGAACGCTATCGACCCATCCTTTACCTTGCAGCAGACAGCGGGATGCGCCCGCAGGAATATGTCGCGCTAGCGCGCGGCAACATCACAGATGGCGGTGTATTGGTAGACCGCGCCTTGGAACGCGGCGAAGCGCGTATCTCGGTGACAAAGACGCCCGCCGGTAGGCGGTTCATCGATCTGACGCCGGATGTCTTCGATATGGTTCGGCACTACGCTGATCACATCGCAGTCGATGGAAAGTATGATCTTGCCTTCCCGACGAAGTCAGGAAGATGGCTGACGCCCGATCATTGGCGCAAGCGCGGGTTCTATACAGCTTGCATTGAAGCTGGGCTCGTCGTGGAAGAGACCGTCGATGGGAGGATAGTGCAAAAGCCGAAGTTCAAACCGTACGATCTGCGGCATTTCTTTGCATCGATGCTGATAGAACAAAACTTGAACTTAAAGCGGATTCAGTATCTAATGGGACATGAAGACGTAACAACGACGTTGAACGTTTATGGCCACCTGATCGATCAGAAAGACCGAAGAGATAAGAGCAAGTTCAATCTTTTAGGAACTCTTTCCCAAAATCTATGTGGCAATTCTGTGGCAGATGGCCGCTAACCCGCTCTCAGAAACGTTTTCTCCGCAGCTTCCGGAGCCAAAGGCCGCAGGTTCGAATCCTGCAGGGCGCGCCATAACAAAATCAATGACTAAGCGGATTATTCTGGAAAGAAAATGACCAAAAATGCCGCTTTTGCCACAAATTGCTGATCCGCTGTAATCCGCAGAAATCCGCCCTCGTCTTTTTCGTTTTGAAATTCCTTGTGGCAATTTTGTGGCAAATCCTGTGGCGCGGCTATTATGGATCAGTCGGGCAGAATAGCGCCGCAATATCGCGAACAGCACGTTCAACCGTTTTGTCATGCTCGTAAGTGTGCATGCTTCGGCGCTCGTAATCGATGACATCGAACAGTGTCTTCCATCCCATCGGCAACCGTTCCTGGATAGGATTGAATATCGAGCTGTAGAAGAGCGCCGTGATGCAATCTCTGCGAAACAATTCTTCGGCAGCCTCAGCTTCTTCTATCAGCTTTGCTGCCTCGTCTGTGATGATCTCGCCCTGCTGATCCTCGGTCATACCGTAGAAGTCGCGATAATCCGTTTCTGCCAGTGCTGGAGCGCCAAGCGCGGCTGCAATTGTCACCAACAAGACGGCCTTCGGTGCGTTCCTGTTCGGCATGGCTTCAGTTCCCGTTTCTCATGCGTGACTTTCCGCTAGGGAGTGCAAATTTGTTCCCGTTGGTCACATCCGGTATGGCGGCTCTTGCGCAGGTCTCAGCACTTTGCCCTGTCTAGGTGCATCGATCAATCTGTGCGGCTCAGTGTTCGAACGCCACGACGAGCGGGTTTCTTGTCTGTGGCCATGGCGCCTTCCGTAAAGGCCTTCCTCAATCTCTGACGCATACTTGGCCGGGGGCGCCTCCCGGTCAACGGCCTGCCCGCACCATCCGTCCTCACCTCCGGTTCCGCCAGACCGTGTTGGCCGTACACGCGCCTAAAGGAGGCGCGATGACCAATCGGCTGAAACCCCCGTCCTTTTCGTGACGCGTCTTGAGGAAACGCCAAACGGAAGGAAATAGCCATGACCCGCAAAGACGAAAACACCCGCCTTAACAATCGTGGAGACATCTACACCCGCATCACAGATCAGATAATTACCGCCCTGGAGCAGGGCATCAAACCCTGGACGCAGCCATGGAACGCCGCACACGCCGCTGGCCCCGTCTCACGTCCGCTCCGACATAACGGACAGCCCTATAGCGGCATCAACGTCCTGAGCCTCTGGGCCTCCTCGATGGAACGCCACTTCGCCGCCCCGATCTGGATGACTTTCAAGCAAGCCCGAGAACTTGGCGGACACGTCCGCAAGGGCGAGAAAGGGTCGCCTGTCGTCTACGCCAACACGCTGACCCGCACCGAGCGCGACGATGCCACAGGCGAGGAGGTCGATCAGACCATCCCCTTCATGAAGGGCTATACGGTCTTCAACATCGAACAGATCGAGGGTTTGCCAGCGCACTACTACGCACCGGCGAAGACGCAGCGCAATCCCGATCAGCGGGTCGCCGCCGCTGATGCCTTCTTCGCCGATACCGGTGCCGATATCCGCCACGGTGGTAACAGCGCATACTACTGCCCGCCGCAGGACTACATCCAGATGCCGGTCTTCGAGAGCTTCCGCGATGCAGAGAGCTATTACGCCACCCTTGCGCATGAATGCACGCACTGGACGCGGCATAAGAGCCGCCTCGATCGGGATTTTGGCCGCGAGAAGTTCGGCGATGCCGGATATGCCCGCGAAGAACTTGTCGCTGAGTTGGGCGCTGCGTTCCTCTGCGCTGATCTGGGGATCACGTTCGAAGATCGCGAGGATCACGCTGCCTATATCGGCAACTGGCTGAAAGTCCTGCGCGATGACAAGCGCGCCATCTTCACTGCCGCCGCCCACGCGCAGCGTGCCGCAGACTTTCTCTACAGTTTGCAGACCCTGATCGACGAAGACGACGCGAATGAGGCCGCCGCGTAGGCGGCCTCACTTCTAGACGTCGAGGGCGGTGAACCCTTAACCCTTGCCGATGCTCAAAACGGTATTTCGCCCTCGTCAAACAGTTCAGGATCAGGCATGAGACCGGCTTCGAAAAAACATGTTTGAGCGAGGCGCTCATGGAGCGCCTCGCCGTCCTGCCGGTCCTGCTCTTCCCACTGATCAACGGCGTGGGCCAAAACCATGGCAGCAAATTCTTCCCGGTCATCATACGAAGCCCGTTCGGCGAGACGTTCGAGCTTTGGGCCGTAGGTCTCGCCGAGCTCGATGGTATAGAAATACCCGGTCATGTTGTTTCCTTTCTGCGCTGACGGCGACCGCGTTTTGTGTTTCGGGGCTCAAGAGAGACATCGAGGCCATGAGCTTTTGCGAGTTCTTTGATCTTGGCGATGGCTGCGCGTGTGCGTTCAGCCTCGCGGGCTTCAAGGATGGCGCTCGCTTGCTTTATCAGCTCGGTCAGTTGCTGATCCGTGGCTTGATTGAGTGCCTGCGGTGCAAAGGTTTCGGCTTTGGTTGGCGTGAGTGTCTGGTTTTCCATTGCATTTCCTTTCATTGATCTATGTCCAGCCCAGTTGTTTGCGAATTAGGTCCCGGGCGATGTTGATGGCCTTGGCGTGTGAAGGACTTCCCCCGAGATCGGGGTGCGCCTTGCGCATGGCCTTGCGGTAGGCTCGGGAGAGCTGTGCTTTGGTGAATCCTTCGACCGGCAGACCGAGCAGTTTGCAGGCAGGTACCCAGCCATTGATGCGCACAATTGTGGCATCTTCCCTGGCTTCTTCGCGGCCGAGGCGCTGCCATTCGGGTTCGGCTCTGAATGCCGACAGACCGCGCGCCTTTCGGGCTTTCTGTGCCGCGATGGCTGCGCTGCATCTGTCGCTGATCAGGTTGATCACGCGAGCCGGGATGGACGGCAGCACTTCCAGCAGAACGATTTCTGCCGAGATCAGCACCAGCATGAACGCGAAGCAGATCAGCCGCGTGACCAGCACGAAGGTGATGGCCACAAGGCCGCCAATCACGCCGAGTGCGACTGCGCCCCCGAAATACGTCAGATACACATCACCCGCCGTCATGACAGAACTCCGATCAGTTTGTGAATCGCAACGCCAAGCAGGCCGAGATACAGGAAAGCTGCCGCCGGATGCGGCGCCAGCAGACAGACCAGCAGGTGATAGAGATCACCCCACAATCCCTTCAGGCCTGCGCCGAGGGTGACAGGCGGCTTGCGCGACTGATACGGGTTGCGGTTAAACTGGCCTCGTAGTTCAGGGCGCTCCCAGTAAGGCGTTTTCTTTAGCGGCTGGGCTTCGAGGTTGCGGATGAACACGAGCTGACGTGTTGCATCAAAATGCAGAATCTCGTCCACCGTTAGCAGGGCGCGGCGCGTCTCAGACGAGCTGGCCTGGCCCTGCGCATTGGTCGAGCGGCTATGGGTTGTCTGCTCGCCCAGGAGCTTGCTGACATACTCGGCCGTCTCCAAGTCGCTGACGCCAATGAACTGCCGCAGCCCGCAATTTGCGATGAAGGTCTGCCACTGCTCGCCATAGAGCGCTTTGACCTGACCGATATTCTGGAAGATCGGCCACAGCACGACCTTGTACTTGCGCAACGTGGCAAGCCAGTTTGGAAATCGCGTTATTTTGCCAAGTGCTGCAGCCTCGTCGATCAGGAATAGCACCTTCGCGCGGGCAAGCGGGGCGCGCTGCATCTCCCAGATCGCGCAGCCGAGCGCGAGACGCGGGATGGCCGCATGGCTTTCGTTATACTCAAGCGGCAGGACAACAGAGATGACACCGCCCTTAAGCGCCTTGCCGGATTTTTTGCGTCCTTTCAGGATCGAGAAATCAACATCACTGCGCTTTAGGCTCTCGCGCACAACTTTATCGCCGAGCCAGACCAGGTCCTGCTGGACTGTGGACATCACCGCCGAGAATTCCGCCGGGGCTTGTTCTTCGCGGCGCTCCATCGAGGAAGCGGTCTTTGAGACGAACCCGTCGCCAGCAGTATTGGCGACCATCGCTTTGATCAGCGTCTCCCACTCATCAGCATCACCGTTGACCAGCGCATAGACCGTGCCGAGGTGGCGCGCACTTTTCGGCAGGGTGCTGATGACGTGCATCAGCACCGCCTGCAGGAAGCTGGTTGCTGCGTTCTTGAAATAGAGTGAGCTGCCATCTTCCTTGCCCGAACGCGGGATTAGAAGCTCTGCGATCAGCAGCGCTTCGGAGGCGAATGTCTCGCTATCGGCATCGAGGATGTCGAGCGGGTTGAAGCCGTGTCGCGGCAGCGCCCATGGCTTGTTTTCGAACATCCCGAACGGGTTGATGACACAGACTTCATAGCCCGCTTTGCGCCAGGATTTGATCGCCACAGCCGTGTTTTCACCGCCAGGGTCGATGGCAAAGGCAAAGCCAGGGAGCATCAGGTTCGGCAGGATTGTACACGTACCCTTGCCGCTGCCCGAAGGCCCAAAAGAGATGGCATGGGTGTCTTCGTAGTAGACTGGAAGAAGGCCCGTCCAGTCGCCGACTAGAATGCCTTTGCGCTTGAACAGTCTCGCGCGCATGGCAGTCCACGGCTTAAGCCAGCCTGCGCTGCCATAGGTCTTGGGGTCTTGCTTGAAGCGCCAGCCTAGAAGGCCGAGACCAAGGACGCCAGCGGCGGCGTATGAGATGATGCTACCAGACATTTTTTACCTTTCGTCAATTGACGCGGGTTCATGTGCTGGTTTTCTATGTTGGGCATATTTGCAGTAATTGCGCGGACACAAGCTGGACACGGAGCATGGGCGATACGCCGTCGATCTATTCAGATTTCCAGTATGAGCGGCTGCGGCTGCGCTTACTCGCGTTCCAGCGCAAGCACAGCAAGAAGCCGCAGGGTTTGGCCAATGACATCGTAAACCGTACGGGCTATGCGATGACCTATGATGGCGGGCGCAAGCGCGTGGAACGCTTCCTGAACAACGCTAACCGCGTGACCGATGATTTCGTTGCGGCGGTCGAAGCCTTCCTCGGGGACTTTCAGCTCGTAGACTATGAGAGCGCGGCACTCGCTCTTTCGAAGCTGACGCGCGGGCCGCAGGGTTCGCCGAGTGAAGAGGACATTTTGCGGTATGCAGGGGTCTACCACGCCGAGATGATCGGCCTGATGACCACCGAACATGAAACCAGCGGTGCAGGAAACACGGAGGGCAAAAGGATATGCGTGACGACTACCCTGCCTGATCCGGCCTATCCGGTGTTTCGGATGGCGCCGATGCATAATCATGCAGGGCTGTATGTCTGGGCAGCTAACGCATTGGTGAAGCCTGAAGAGGGGGCAAGGCCAGAGGACTTACAGAATGTCCCGTCACGCGGGATTGCATCTCGGTTCGGAGCGGATGGGCTGCTGATCGTGATCCGCGAGCCGCAATGCTCGTTCTATTACAATGTTCGCATTGCCAGCGATGCGCCGTTCACATTGTATGGCAATGGTCAGCATTTTTCTGACGATGATGGAGGCAGCCAATCTGTTCGTCCGATGCTGCCGTTCGATCCGCATTGTGAAATTCGCATGGTGCGGATCAACGAACAGGATGGGGAATAGGGCGCGTCCCCGTTCGGGCCGGGCTCTAGGCAGTTGCACTGCCCCAAGCCTGTAGTCTTGGCCGGGTGGTAACGATCCCTCGCGCAGAAGGGCTACAGGTTCAAGTTCTCCACTTCGGGGCTGTTAGAAGAGAGCAGTGCGGCATTTTCAAGCAACCTGCGCGTTACCTTGTCGGCAAGGTTGGCAAAGGAAGAGCCATCGCCGGTATCCACCGTGGCACCATGTTTGATCAGGTCAACGAAAATGGTTCCGCCCGCAGCAAGATGTTCCAGAAACGCGCTGTTAATCCTGAGATTGGTTGCCTGACTTGGTCCCGGTTTTCGGTAGTGGGCGAAGCGGCGGCGAACATTGGCTGTTTCACCAATATAGCTTTTGTCACCGGCTTTGGACAAAAGCCGAAATCGATAAAGTCCCGCCTCAGCGGCTACCTCTGGAAAGCGAAGTTCACCGTCCTCGCGCAATATTGCTCCAATTTCGTGCCATTGAAACTCCACGATTGCGCGTGTGGCCGGATACTCTTTACTCGGAGCTATGTCTGCAACTTGTCTGAGCGTAGGCTTGGTTTTGTCAGCAGCGTTTTTGCAGAACGAGACAGTTTCCGCAGTAAGGTTCAAACGTTCGGTCCGGGCACCGGCCAGCAGCCAAGACGACGCGTGACGCCCCGCGCTTGCGTCATTCGCCCACCAAGCCGGAAATTTTCGCGCACTGTCTGGCAGGGAAAAACCTAGGATGCGCTCAATTTCGGCAAAAGTCAGATGCAACTCGTCCACATCTTTGTCGTTCAGAAATTTGCCGAGCGCATCGTACTTTGCCATGAAATCCTCATCTTCAAAAAGACAATCAAAATAACACTACAGCAACCTGCGAGCCATAAATTTCAGTTGGCTTTGTTAAAAGCGGCCAAACGCGGGGCAATCTTGTCATTCAGCAATGCAATCAGCTCCGGATCGCCACGCTCGTACTCATCTGGGATATGAAGCGTGATGATGCGGTTGTCGGGCGGGCGCTGTTTGAACTTCTTCCTGATGCGTTCGCGGTGGTGATTTTCCATCGCGAAAATCATGTCCGCCGACGCGACCAGCTCTTTTGTCAGCGGCCGCGGTGACTCCGCATCCGTCCCGGCTGAAATCGCTTCAATACCCGGCCAGTCCCGAAAGACATCTTCTGCCGTCGGGCTCCTCAGCTTGTTGGCCGTGCAGACAAACAGGATGCGCATGACTGCAGTTTAGCAGGCGATTGCGGCTGGCATAGACCCAAATTTTCCCCTGCTGATGTCAGCAAGGGAAAGGCCGTGTTCCGTCCTCAGCTATGCCGTGGCAATGCCTGCACCGCATATCGTCATGGCGGGCTCCGCATCGTCGGTGCCGATTGATCGCTGATCTGTTCCGCATGGCTTCATCACGTCTCCGAAAATCCGTTGCCGCTCGCATCGCCAGTCCGAGCAAGAAGCTGGCGGATAACGCGGGGCTCATGGCCGCAACTTGCTTTGTCGGCTCCCCCGTCCACTGACGTTTCCGGTCCCCCCAACAAAGCGTTGCAGCCGCCCCGGCGCATCCGCCGGTCGCATCCGCATCGGCTGGCATGGAGCTGGCCCAATTCAACAAGGAGACTTGAAATGACGAATGAAACCGAAACCAACGACCAGTCCAAGAGCACAGGCTCGCGCCCGAAATTCCGCGCATGGCTCGTGCAGGACACGCCCGAAGGCGAAGCGCATTGGACAGAACTCTCAGGCCTTTGGCCGACCAAATCCGGCAAGGGCTTCAAGGGCAACCTGACCACACCGCTGGCCGCAACAGAAGGCCGCCTCGTGATCCTTCCCGCGTCCTTCAAACCCGGCAAGGAGGGCTGACCATGATGAAGCTCATTCTCGACAGCCAGTTTCAGAAGCTGATCGAGCAGGGTCGCGCAACGAGCGCGGCCCAACTCGAAGGAGCCGATGAACCTGACCATATGCCGGTCGTGAAATTCTTCACCCCCGATGCAAACTGCGCGTGGCTGATATCCGAGCTTGATCCCGACGATCCCGACCTTGCCTTCGGG
This sequence comes from Tritonibacter mobilis, assembly GCF_001681715.1. GTDB lineage: Bacteria > Pseudomonadota > Alphaproteobacteria > Rhodobacterales > Rhodobacteraceae > Epibacterium > Epibacterium mobile. The sequence continues at coordinate 116,021 of NZ_LNWY01000001.1, forward strand.
CTTTGTGATCTCGGATTTGGATGCCCGGAACTTGGCAGCGTGCGTATAAGCGAGATCGAAAGCGTACGCGGGGCCTTCGGCCTTCCCGTCGAACGCGACCGGCACTTCGTAGCAGATCGCAGTCTGTCAGCCTATGCCGATCTTGCCCGCGCAAACGGGAGGATCGTCGCATGACATACGAAGTGCAAACATATACGATCTGCGATGGCTGGGTGAACACCTGGCGTATCGAGCACCTTGATGGAACGGTCGAATACGAAACCTTCGCAACCGATGCGGAAGCCCAGGCGGCTCTGGATGAGTTCCTAGACGATCTTTGGGACGAAATCACCGCCGATCAAACGCATCCTGAAGCATACGATTCCAACCGATACCGCGTTGCGAAGGTAGGTGCGCCATGAGCAGCACCTACCAAACATTCCGTATCGAATGGCAGGGTATCAGCATCGAAGTCCGTTGGGCGGCGCGGTGGACAAGTTCCACCGCGTACCCCATCGCGCATCTGGAACTGGTTTCTGACGGGCGGGCAAAGTTGCCCGTCACCGAGACAGGCTACCGCTCCCATTTTACCAATCGCGAGACTGTGGAAGCCCACGGGGGTCCCGTGGCGTTTGCCATCGCCTGGCTCGATCACGAAGCGCAGAGTGATGCGTGGAAGCGCCACGTCCAACAGAGCAAACAGCTCACGCTCTTCTAGCTACGCAATTTTTGCCGAAGCCCTCTGCCAAGACCGGCGGAGGGCTCTTGCACGTTCCGACTTGCCTGATCGGCAAGGATCGGCGCGGGGTCCGTGCTGGTGCACGTCTGTCCGCACCGATCCGATTCAGCCCGTGGTACAGGCGTTCAATTGGCGGCGTAAAGCGCGTGTCCAACTCTTGTCCGCTCGCCAATTTCAGCGTAAAAATGAATGTATATCAACGGGATCGCTTGCTCAGCGCTGGTTTGCGGGCAGGTTTTAAGAAATCCCTAATCTTGTTCCGATATCATTAGCTGAATAGGTCGTTTTCAGAGCGATACAAGATGTGCGCGGTGACACCGCGCCATCTTGGGAAGGGGGCTAAAGAGCCGCCCCCGTTCCATCCCCCGCTCGTGTGGTGAGACCGAAAGAGAGACGAATCGTCCCCCTTGTTCATACCACAGCAGCATTTCGTTGCTGCACCACGACCGAAGAGCCTTCGTGCCCTTTGGAAACCTGAGCAGGAGACTTCGCTCTCCTGCACCATCGACCGGACCTTGGGAGATATGCTTCTCCCATCCGGACTGAACCCATGCACCAGGGAAATTCGCACCCTGGACGGCGACCAAAAGGGAGACTTCGGCTCTCCTCTTGGAACTCCATCGACCAACATTTCGGTGTTGGATCACGAGCAGGAAACGGTCCTGCACCCGGTGGCCTACGAGAGGTGAAACGGGAATACGCTATGGCTGGCAGCGGCAGCAACAAAAGAGAGCGCCAGATCATTCTCAAGGCGCGCTTTAACGAGCAGGAAGCCTCGCTCGTTAAGCAGCAAGCCGATGCTGCCGGTCTGTCTGTGTCTGCGGTGATCCGTTTTGCTCTTCTCGACCAAGCGCCCCTTCGCGCATCGCGCACACCACCCCTTGATCGCGAACTTGCCGCACGTTTGCTGGCTGCTCTTGGGTCGATCGCGTGCTCCATGAGGCAGGCTGCCGATGCGGGCGATATCGATCATCTTTCCGAGACGGTCATCGCCGCGCAGCGCGATCTCGCAGAACTCCGCACCGTTGTCATGTCTGCCTTAGGGAGGAAACCATGATCCTCAAAGGCAGCTGCCGGACGAACGGTTCCGATCTCGCGACCCATCTCATGAATGGCTACGACAACGAGCGTGCCGAGCTCTGCGAAGTGCGCGGCACTATCGCCGATGATCTGCACGGCGCCTTTGCGGAAGTAGAGATGATCGCATCGGGGACGCGCGCGCAAAAGCCACTCTTCTCCCTGTCCATCAACCCCCATGAGGCGCTGACGCGCGAGCAGTATTTCGAGGCGATTGACGCCATCGAATCCAGACTGGGGTTTGCAGGACAGCCGCGTGCCGTTGTCTTCCACGAGAAGGAAGGCCGCGAGCATTGCCATGTCGTCTGGTCGCGCATCGATGCGGAGTCGATGAAGGCGATCCCGGACTCGTTCTACAAGGCGCGGCTCTGCGACATGGCGGTCGTTCTTGCCGAGAAATTCGGGCACGAGTTGCCGGAAGGGCTCAAGCAGTGGCGCGATAAGAACCGCGAGCTTGGTGACAAGCTTGAGCCTAGCCTTGCTGAAACCGCGGGCGCCAAGAAGACGGGCGTCAGCCCTGAGCAGCGGCGTGAAGACATCACAGCTGCTTACGTGCAGGCCGATAGTGCCGCCGCATTTGTAAACGCGCTCGAAGAGAAGGGCTATGTGCTTGCCAAGGGTGATAGCCGCGCTTTTGTTATCGTCGATGAGTTCGGCGATGTGCACAGCTTGACGCGCTACGTCAAAGGCGTGCGCGCCAAGGAAATAAAGGCTCGGCTCGCCGATCTCGATATGGCGTCACTGCCAAATGTTGCGCAGGCGCAGGAGCAAGCCAAAGCCCGGCTTGCAGCCCAGGAAGACCGGCTGCGTGAACAACAGGACCTGCAGCATGATCGTTGGCATGATGATGAGCGTTTTAAGCGCAGCATCGATCAGAAACGCACCGCCATGGAAGCGCGGCAGCGCGAGCGAAGGCTGGAATTTGTGCAGGCCGAACAGCAGGTGCTGACGCGCCATCAAGATGAAAAGCTCGCGCTCGATGCAGCACAAAAATCCGAGAGCGGGGGGCTCTTGTTCCGCATGCGCGCCCGGGTGGCCGATCTGATTTCAGAGCGTCCGGCGCTGCGTTCCGTGCTCAGTCACATAACCGAAAAAGCCGGGCTTGATCCGCGTGATCGTCATCGCCTGGAGCAGCACGCCCTTGCGCGTCGTCATGAGCGCGAACGTGTTGCTCTGGCTGGTCGCAAGCGGTCGATCGAGAAGATCGAAAAACGCGAGCTCGCTTCGCTTGAGCGTGATCTCAAGCAGGAAATGCTGCAGCGGATGGTGCGGCAGGAGCAGCTGCGTGCTGCAGCAAAGGCGAGAGGTTTGGATGCCGCTGAAGCAGTAGACTTCATGCGCACCGACCCGCGTCTTCTTGAAGAACGCGCCTTCCAGGATGAATTTAATCACGAGGCGGCCGGTGATCATCACTACGACGATGATGATCGTGGCGGTGATGATGATGACGACGGTCAAAAGAAGAAGCGGAACTGGAAGCAGCGCGCGAAAGACAAAGGCCTAAAGCAAGGGCGCGAGCGTGGCGGGTATGGGTACCGGCGCGGGGATTGAGTTCATGGGGGACCGCAAAGCGGTCACCAATGTCGAAAACCGTCTACAGCAATTCCGCCTGTCCGGTGAGCCTTACGCGAATTTCTTATTCATGATGTTGTAGATGCAGTTTTGCTGCACGGTCCAGTGACCATCATCGCCCGGCATCGCCACATTCCCTTCTTCGTTGTACCGCGCGAGCATGAGCATGAACTCGCCCTCAACCTCCTTGGTCAAAGTCTTTGCCCGCGCCCAGATATGAACGTCGCATCGCGCCACGTTCGAATATCGGATTGAGCTGATTTCGTAGTCCAGCAGTTCCACATACTCAGCCATTAGCCTAAGTTCACCCGCCATCTTGTTGGCGGGCTTGTTCACTAAGTTGACGGCGACTGTTCCCATCTTGCCATAGTTCTTGGCTTTCCAGCCCGACAGAAATTCCGTTACCGCCATCTCCGGTCCGTCAGGTACCAAAGGCTCCTCGAACGGTCCCGCCTTCTCATATGGTTTAAACGCATCGATAACCCGTTTGTCAGCCTGGGTCTTGGAAAAGCTTCGGAGGTCATCGGCCAGCGTCCGGCTCTGCTTTTCTTCATACTCCCGCCGCCGTTCCTCTTCAGATGACTTGTCGATCGCCCAATCAACGAGCGCCATCATCAGAAGCCATGCTTTCGCGCAGACCTTCTTGTTTGCGTAACCGAGCGATCGCCCGTGAAGAATGCCGTGCCGCAAAGGTATATCAATCTCATCATCGCGGGACTTGCGAACGCCCTTGGTGATCAGCTTGATCAGTGCAGGCAAGGACGTGTCGTGCCCTGTGATCGAGTCAAAGCAACTGAGATCGGCGTCTTTCTCGAACGGGCTGACGGGCGCGACATCAGATGCAAAACCATCGCAGGCGATCAGGATCAGGGGAACCGCCGCCATATAGCGCTCTTCCAGGTAGAGCCGCAGGGCTTCTTCCAATTGGTCGTCCCGAAGCTCTGCTTCGTGGAAACGCCGCGCGCGCAGGATCGCGAAGAGTTTGATGTGGTCTTCGGTGAACCACTCGACTAGAACGTCTTCAGCTTCATCGGCCTTGCCGTTCTCGTAAAGCTCCAACGCTTCTTTCATGACATCAACAGACATAGCACCGCCAACGGCGATCCAACCGCGTTCGCCGAATGCGGCGTTGAAACGGTCGGGCAGATCGAGAATGTCGGCCTGCTTCATCATATCGTCTACTTTCTCCTTGAACCCTGTAAGCTTATCGCTTTTGAACCCAAGGCTCCCGAGAAGACCTGATGCACTACTGAGTGCCTGCAACCCCGGCAGCAGCTTCTTCATCTCTTCCGTGCTTGGATTGTCGGAGATTTTCTTTTTTGGGTCGTCGTCGTTCATGGCTGTTTGTCTACTTTGCTTGAAAATTTACTTGAAAAGCTCTTCAAGCGCTTCCTTCTGGGCTTCGAATTTCGCCTGGTTTTCCGACTTCAATTTTTTGATGTTTTGCTGCTTCCAACGGACGGCTGGCAGGTCTGCAGCATGCGGCACGCCGATCAGTGAAAAGTCAGCAGTCCCGTCATAGAGGCCACGCAGGAATGCTTTGGCATCCTCATCGAGGCGTGTATTCAGGTCAGCGACCAGTCGCTCTCGCGTCTTGATCAGATCGGCAAGCGGCACGGGTGTTGTCGTCATACCCTCGAATTCTTTGGCGTAGGGTTGGTCGAGATCGATCATGTTCGGGTTCAGAAGCTCGTGTGCCGGGCGCTTGGCACTTGCCACATATACGAGAAACGTCTGGAATAGGGCATCAGTGAGGCCTTCGTTCTCATAGAGCAGTTTCACATCGTAGAGATCGCGCGGATGCTGCCGATCAGTGGCCGCGCAAAGCTTGCCGCCGAAGAGGTCTTCAAACGAAACGACCTGGATTTCAGCGAATCCGAATTCATCTTCGACCGCTTCCGTGACCCCCATCAACTTAGGCTCGTGAACAACACCACGCGTCACAGGTGACGTCTCGATCTTGATCGTGGCGGTGCCCATGCTGACCTGCACGCGTGTCGGATTCTTACCGCCGCCATCTATGCGGCGAACCTTCGCGTCGGCGATGCCTGCGTCGATGGCCCCGGCGATGCGTTCTAGCGACTCGTTGATTTCGATAAGGCTTTCGGCGCGGTCTTTGATCGGCAGGTAAGTCAGGTCAATATCGACCGACAGGCGCGGCAGATCACGGTAAAACAGGTTGATCGCCGTGCCGCCTTTGAGCGCAAATATCTCCTCCTGCGCGACATACGGAAGTATGCGCACGAGCAGCGCGACCTGGGCTTCATAGATGTCACGCGCCATCGCTCGCCTCCGTGCTCACAAATTCTTCCGGCACCATGATCCGGTAGCGCGGGTGTATCTTGCCGCCTTTGACAAGAGCGCGGTCGCCGCTCCCAAGGTTGAATTCTTCCGGATCGAGACGCTTGCGCCAGGCGTGGTTGTGGCGGTCGGCAAAGACGAAGAACAGGCGCTTCACTTTGATCTTCTTGCAACTGTGAAGCAGCGCTGACAGCGTTCGCGGGCGCAGCGTGGTCAGGCTTTGAAACACCATATCGAGGTTATGGAAGCTCTCGTGGTCAGGCAGTTCGTCCATCGCCTCCATGATCGCCCGCTCAGGGGATGACATCTTGAGTTTCCAGTCCCACGGGAGGGTGGTGCTGGCGTCAGTCTCGTCTTTGGTTAGGCCGAGGGACGGATCGGCGAACAGCGAGGTGCTGCGGGTTTCTAATGGTGCGTTCAGTGGCAGTTTGGCGAGCCAGTTCGGTATGGTATCGCCATAGACCCAGACAGGGGCGTTGTTGCCAAGGCGCAAATAGTGGTCGTAGCCTTGCTGGCCGAGGGCAGTCGTACCGCCGACATGGACGTCATAGCCCATGATGTGCTGCAATGAGAGCAGGCAGGTCTTCCAGTCGAGTGTGTTGGCTTTCGAGGCGTTCGGTGCAGGGCGGCGGAAGACGCCGCGATGGACGCGGTCTAGCCAGCCGCGTTTGACGTAGTCGCGGAACGTCTCATAGGCGACGCCGTGGTCAGTGAGCCATGCCGCATCGACCAGATACCCTGCAGGCACTGCTTCAAGAACTTTCTTCAGATTTTGCGATCTTTCGGTGTCCATGACGCTTATGATGGCATATTTTTAAAGAGTACGCCACAACTCTCTTTAAGAAAGTCTGCTCTTCAGCGTCCTTGGCGCTGCAATCAGGGGTTTTGTAAAGGCAAAGAGCTGTTCTGGGCCTCACCAGCAAAGCAGGGCGGGCGTTGGTGCCTGCTGCGTCCTCGCCGCCGCACCCCCATCAGCAAGTGAGGGGTGACGGACGGCTCCGGCGAAGCAGGGCGGCAAGTGCCGGAAAAATATTGATAAATTTGCTACACAAATGTGTATCCATTGGCTACACTGCTATCCGATGAAAGATGTAGGGTTTCGCATTAGGGTGCAGCGCGAGCTGCGCGAAAGCTTTCTTGAGGCCTGCAAAGCGGAAGACAAGCCAGCCGCGCAGGTGCTTAGAGAATTTATGCGAACCTATGTTCGCGATCATAACAATACAGAGGGAGCGGATGCAGACGCAGTGCCAAGTGGAAAAGGGGCAAGCGGTACAGGGGCTGGCGGACAAGACGTTGTACCACGGCGATAGCGAGTCGCTGACCCTTGAGGCGGTGTCACCCCGAATGCCCGCGCGAAAGGCTGCGACCGCTGCCGAAAGTAGGCCGATGAAGAAGTCAAAGTACAAAGCCGATATCGCGGGGGGCTCGTTAAAGCTCCAAGAGAGCCGCATTGTCGCTGGGCTCCTGCTGGATGAAGTTTCAGCGGAGGAATGGCGCTATGCGATCGAAGACCAGAATGTCTTACAGAAGCGCTCGCCTGGCACAGCCATGCGTCAAGCATCACTCCTAAGGGCAAGGCTTCAAACCATGGGGCCGGGGCTGTGGCAGATCGTCCGAGACGGATCGAAAGAAACTGCGACGCACGCCCTCTTTGCGGCCGCGATCAAGCACAGCGCAATTTTGGCGGCCTTCCTGGACCGCGTTGTCAGGGAGCAATTTCGCACCTTTAGGCACGACCTGCCGCGCAAGCTCTGGCCCGAATTCGTTGAGCATCTACGAAATGAGGACGAGGCCATGCCAGTCTGGAACGATGCTACAACCAACAAGCTCGGTGACAGCATCTTCCAAATTTTGAAGGAGGTCGGGTTCATCACCGACACGAAGACCTACCGTTTGCAACCGGTACAGATTTCGTCCGAGGTTCTCGCCTACCTGCGGGATCATGATGAGAGATACGTCATCGAGAGAATGCAGGTGGCGTTATGACTGACCTCGACGAGCGCCTTAACAAGATTCTAGACCGTGTCACCTCTGATGACTTTCTTTCGGGGCGCAAACTGTCAGGGGAAATCCCATTCTACGCGTTCGACTACGACCCTAAAGAGGAACTTGCCGTTCGTGAGCATATCAATTTCGTCCTTTCCCAGATCGCTAAGAGGCGACCCGAGCTGCGCGTTCAGCACGTGAACCTGTGGAAGCTTGTCGTAGACTATCTAAAGGATCGAAAGCTCTATGATCGAGCGGTTGAGATGCAGCGGGCCAAGGGCGGCGATGCAGCCCTTAAAGCGCTCAAAGCACCGCTGGACGCCTCTAAGCTGGCGAAAGCACTCGTCGAGAAGGCACCGCCTGTAGATCAAGACCTAATCATTGTGTCAGGTGTTGGCGCTGCGTACCCGCTAGTTCGTACCCACAACCTCCTGAACAACCTGCACTCGCTTATGGGGGGCATGCCATTGGTGCTGTTCTACCCCGGCAAATATGACGGCCAGAGCCTGCGGCTGTTTGGCCTCCTGAAAGACAACCCGTATTACCGCGCCTTCCGGCTGGTGGACTGAGAAGAGAAGTAAGATATGCAAGTAAAGTCCCTTTTTGAAAGACCTATCGACAGACCTATCAACGGTGTGATCAAGGCCGAGCAATTTGATGCTGAATCCGTCTGGCAGGAGCTTGAAGAGTATGTCGTCACCAAAGAACTCGACGTTCATCTTAGAAAATTCTTCGAATCGTATCTGAACGCGATCGACAATTCGCGCGATCCCGACATCGCAAGCAAGGTGGGCGTTTGGGTTTCCGGTTTTTTTGGCTCGGGTAAATCCCACTTCATTAAGATTCTTTCCTACCTTCTCGAAAACCGTGAAGTCACCAAGGATGGGCAGACCAAGCAGGCCATCGATTTCTTTAAGGACAAGATTCAAGACGCCATGCTGGCAGCGGATATTAAGCGCGCCGTCAGCAGCAATATCGATGTAATCTTGTTCAACATCGATAGTAAGGCCAGCAATGCCGACGGGCGGGACGTGATCCTGCGCGTGTTCTTGAAGGTCTTCAATGAGCGACTGGGCTATTGCGGAGACCACCCGCATATCGCGCACATGGAGCGCTACCTCGATAAGAAGGGTGAGTTCCAGTCTTTCAAAGACACTCTGAAGGCTGAGCATGGCCTCGTCTGGGAAGATGAGCGCGATGCTTATCAGTTCCATTCGGATGCGTTGGCAGATGCGCTCTCCAAGGCGCTCGGCGAGGACATTAAAGACGCTGATGCCTGGCTCGAAAGGTTCGAGCAGGATTTCTCCCTCTCGGTTGAGAGCTTTTCCAAATGGGTCAAGGAGTACCTAGACAGCCAAGGGCCAGACCACCGTATCATCTTCCTCGTCGATGAGATTGGACAGTTCATCGGTCAGGACACTCACCTGATGCTCAACCTGCAAACGATCACCGAGAACCTCGGAACGACTTGCGGTGGCCGTGCGTGGGTATGCGTGACGTCGCAAGAAGACATGGATGCTGTGCTCGGCGAGTTGCGTGCGTCCAAGTCCAATGACTTTTCCAAAATTCAAGGCAGGTTCAAGACGCGCTTGTCTCTGTCGGGCGCGAACGCGGATGAAGTTATTCAGAAGAGGCTTCTCTCCAAGGTGGAATTGGCCAAGGAAGAGCTGGGCAAAGTTTACGACCAGAAGGCCGATATCCTCAAGAACCAGCTCAGTTTCAAGAACGTTGGCATGACCTTTAAGCCCTATGCTGACAAAGATGACTTCATCGATGTTTATCCGTTCGCGCCTTACCAGTTTCAGCTGGTCCAGAAAATTTTCGACAGCAGCCGCCGTTATGGTGCTACCGGCCTTCACCTGGCAAAAGGCGAGCGCTCAATGCTGGACGCATTCCAAACAGGTGCGATGGATGTGGCGAACGAAGAAGTGGGCGTTCTCGTGCCCCTGTACCGTTTTTATCCTGCCATCGAGAGCTTCCTCGAAGGCGTGGTGCGCAGAGCGATTGAAAGCGTCAAGAGCAACCCCAATCTCGAAGAGTTCGACGAAAACGTTCTCAAGACGCTTTTCCTCATTCGCTACGTTGATGAGATCACAGGCAACGTCGATAACCTCGTAACGCTCTTCGTCGATGAGATTGACGCTGATCGCCTAGAATTGCGCAAAAAGATCGAGGCCAGCCTGCAACGTCTGGAGAAAGAGACGCTCGTCAATCGTAATGGCGAAGACTACTTCTTCCTGACCAACGAAGAACGCGACATCAGCCGCGAAATCAAAGATGTCGATCTCGGGTCGGGTGAGGAAACCAAGCTCCTCGGCGACATCATCTTCGATGAAGTGCTTGGCACCCTGCGCAAGTACCGTTACCCCGAAAACAATAAGGATTTCGGGATTTCGCGGCTTGTGGACTTGCATCCCTATGGCAGCCGCAGTGAAGGCGATCTGGTAATCTCGGTCATCACGCCGCTTTCCGATGAGTACGACGCTTTCGGCGATGCTCGGTGTATTACTCAAAGTACAGCCGATGACGGCCAGGTCGTGATCCGCGTCGATGATGACAAGGCGCTTGCCAGAGAGCTGCGCACCTACCTGCAGACCGACAAGTATATCAAGCGGAAGAATGACGGCACCGCGACCCACACAACGCAGAAAATCCTGCGGGAACGTAGTGATGAGAACCGAGAACGCAAAGAGCGCCTGAAGACGATCCTTGAGCGACTTATGAAGGAGGCGAAATACTATGCGGCTGGTCAGTCCCGTCCCGCACCTTCCGGCTCGGTCGGCGCTGCGGTCGAGGAGGCGCTTGGCTATCTCGTCAAGAATAGCTTCCCCAAACTCAGCTACCTCAAGAACCCTGTCAGCAATCCCCAGGCTGAAATTCGTTCTGTTCTAGCCGCACCGGCGCAAGACGGCCTAGGTCTCGATGGCGGTTCGGTTGCCAACGAGGAAGCGCTCAAGGAAGTTTTGAACTTCGTTTCCCTTAAGAACTCTCAGAATCATAAGGTTGTTCTTTACGATCTGGTTGAAGATCGCTTCGGGCGTCGCCCCTACGGCTGGAACGACTGGGAGACCGTTCTCCTAGTCGTGCGCCTTGTCATGTTAGGCGAGATCAGCCTCGTCAGTGACGGCGACAAAACCCTGACGCCCGACCTGATTTCCGGCGCCATTGATGGGCCAAATAAATGGCGTCGGATCAATGTTGTAAAGCGACAGACCGTTGATCGTGGCAGCCTTCAAAAAGCGCGTGGCATCGCCAAGGACGTTTTTGAGGTCATCGCTCCTGACGGCGAAGACGCCTTGAATACGCATATCCGTGCGCAGCTTGGCTCTTGGCAGGCAGACCTCTCCGGCTGGAAACCACTCGCCGAGACCGGCAATTACCCCGGATCGGCTGGTATCGCTGACAATCTCGGCGTGATCGCGAAGGCGCTGAGCATCAACGACAGTTACATGTTCCTGAACCACTTCATCGAATTTCAGGATGACTTCCTCGATATGGCGGATTCCTATGCGGAGCTTCGCAACTTCTATGAATCCCAGCGACCGACTTGGGAGAAGCTGCGAAAGGCTAAACAGCGTTTTGATCTGAACCGCTATGAGCTTCTGAAGGACGCTGATGCAGCACAAGCCCTGCAGCGCATGGATAACATTTTCTCCGCCGAGAAACCCTACGGCATGATCAAAGATGCGGCCACGATCATTGGCCGCGTTGAAGAGGTGAATAAGGCGCTCCTTAAGAAGCGTCGTGACCATGCGATTGAGAAGATCGACGAGCACCTCGGAAAAGTGAAAGCTGAGCTCGACGAGGCTGGCGCCGCGCCGGAACTTCGGAACCAATGCCTGCATCCGATCCAGACCATACGATCCGGCATCGAAGGTGAAGAGAGTATCGCCCATATCTTCCAGATGCAGACGGCAGCCCGAGACGCTGCCGATGAAGCCTTCATTGCCATCGAGCAAGCTGCGAAAAAGTATGTCCCTGTTCCTCCTGATGGGGGTGGAAAGGCGACGCCACCCGAACCTGACGCTGAGCCACAGGTCAAGAAAGCTCCTGCCAAGAAGCGGCGCATTGTAGAGCCTAGCCACATTGCTGGTTCTACATATCTTGAGACCAAGGAAGAGGTTGATGCCTTCCTCGAAACCCTTCGCAAGGAGCTCGAAGACGCCATCACTAACAACGAACGCGTCGAAATACGCTAAGGAAGACGAGCAGGATGACGATCAATACCAACGCGCTCAAGACATATGCCCCCAAGGCTCGCAAGGACTTCATTGCGGCCATGGTCGCCCGTGCCGCGAAGTTTGGCATCTCGAAAAAGGAGATAGTCGAGCAGCGAGAGCAGGGCGAAATCGTCATTGTCGGATCGGATGCTCTCCCCAAGAAGGTCGGAGAGCAACGCAAAAGACTAGCCATACGCATACAGCAGAAAGGTTTCGAGCAAGCGATGGAGGCGGTGGCCTACACGTGGTTCAACCGCTTGGTTGCCATCCGCTACATGGAGCTTCACGGTCTCCTTGATCATGGCTATCGCGTTCTCAGCCACCCTTCCGGCAAGGAGCTCCCTGAAATTTTGGAGCACGCCGAGCACCTAGATTTTCCGGGGCTCGATAAGAGCGCGGTCATCGATCTGAAGCTCGACGGCACCAAGGATGCCGAACTCTACCGAATACTTCTCATTGCGCAGTGCAACGCGCTGCACCGCGCAATGCCGTTCCTTTTCGAGCGCATCGATGACGAGACTGAGCTGCTGCTACCTGACAACCTCCTTCACTCGGATTCTCTGATCCGAAAGCTTGTCGCCGCCATCGATGAGGCTGACTGGCAAGATATCGAGGTCATAGGCTGGCTTTACCAGTTCTACATTTCTGAAAAGAAGGATGAGGTCTTCACCGGACTGAAGAAGAACCAGAAGATCACGGCCGACAAGATACCCGCGGCAACCCAGCTATTCACGCCGCACTGGATCGTTCGATACCTGGTTGAGAATTCGCTCGGAAGACTCTGGCTACTGAACCGGCCGGAATCACGGCTCGCCGAGCAGATGGACTACTACATCGCGCCCGAAGAGCCCGAGACCGACTTCCTGAAGATCGGCAAGCCCGAAGAGATCAAGGTCTGTGACCCGGCCTGCGGTTCCGGGCATATGCTGACCTACGCCTTCGATCTTCTCTACGCGATCTATGAGGAAGAGGGCTATGACCCGAAGGAGATTCCGGCCCTCATCCTCAAGCATAACCTGACTGGCATTGAGATCGACGACCGCGCTGGCGCACTGGCGGCCTTCGCATTAGCGATGAAGGCTGCAGAGAAGCTCGGGCGGCGGCGGTTCCTGCAGATGGATGTGAGGCCCGACATTGTCGTGCTGCAGGATGTCGCCTTCACGACAGAAGAGATGACAGATGTGCAGGCCGTCGTCGGGCGCGACCTCTTCACAGACGAGCTGCGCGAGACGCTCCAGCAGTTTGAGCAGGCGAAGAATTTTGGCTCGCTGATTGTGCCGAAGATGCGCGACCCGGCTGAGACGCTTCGGCTGGTCCAGGAACGGGACTTCAGTTCTGATCTATTGCTCAATGAGGTACAGGACCGCGTATTGGCAGTGTTGCAGATGGCCGAGGCCCTGTCGCCGAAGTATCACGTGGTTGTGGCCAACCCACCATACATGGGTGGAAAAGGAATGAACGGAAAGCTGGGAGGTTTTGCCAAGGCCGAGTATCCGGACAGCAAAACCGACCTGTTCGCCATGTTCATGGAGAGAGGAGGGAGTTTAGCAAGAGCGAACGGATTTATCTCAATTCTTAATCTTCCATCATGGATGTTTTTGTCATCCTTCGAAAAGCTTCGTAAAAAATTACTCCAGAACCTTCACATTACGTCATTACTTCAGCTGGGTAGAGGTCTGTTCGGTTCGGATTTTGGAACTGTTGCATTCTGCCTGAGAAACTCACCATCTCGCGGAGAAATGGGAGTTTATCGACGGCTTTTTGAAAAGCACGTTGATGTAAGAAAGCCTGATGTCATTGAGCAACTCTTTCTCGATAAGGAATACAACAAATTTTCCTCTTCAGCAGAGGTTTTCCAAAAACTTCCCGGGTCTCCAATAGCGTATTGGTTGAGCGAGGGTCTGATACGTTCGTTTGCGGAGAACAAGAAAATCGGCGATCATTTTCGTGGTTCGTTTGGAATGTCTACAGGCGACCCAACTGTGATCAAGTATTGGCCTGAAGTGTCCTTTAATAGAGTATTGCTTGATCAAGTGGAGCCCTCAGCATTTACAGAGAAGGCGCCATTTGCGCCGTATGACAAGGGAGGCGAGTTTCGCAGGTGGTATGGCAACAGAGCACACGTCATCAATTGGGAGAATGATGGGGAAAAAATACGCTCTAGCCAAAAGTCGGCGGTCAGAAATGCGAAATACTTCTGTTTGCCACATGTTTCGTGGACACTGGTGACATCCGGAAGCTATTCTTGCAGGATTTTTGAGCAAGGGTTTCTCTTGGACACTGCATCAAACGCAATCTACGAGAATCCAAATATTTCAATTAGTTTTCTAGCGGCAGCTCTAAACTCGAAATATATGAGCCATGTAGCTCCAATTATTAATCCAACGTTGAATTTTAGCTGCGGTGTGGTCGACAATGTTCCGTTGCCGAACATGCCGAAGGATAAGAAAGAAATTGTCGAACGGACTGCGGAAAAATGCAGAGACATTGCGAAGCGCGATTGGGACGCCTACGAAACCTCTTGGGACTTCACCACGCTCCCGCTGCTCTTGCCCGATCACCGGGCCGGGACGCTGGAGGCCACCCATGCCCGCCTGCGCACCCATTGGCATGGCATGACGGATGAGATGCAGCGGCTGGAGGAAGAGAACAACCGCATCTTCATCGACGCCTACGGCTTGCAGGATGAGCTGACTCCCGAGGTGTCGGTTGATGAAATCACCCTGACTTGCAACCCGGCCTATCGCTACGGCGTGAAGGGGACGGAAGATGAGCGCGAAGAGCGGATGCTTTCCGACACGATGAAGGAGCTGATATCCTATGCCATCGGTTGCATGATGGGACGCTACAGCCTCGCCGAGCCCGGCCTCATCTATGCGAATGCGGGGAATGAAGGCTTTGACGCATCGCGATATGGCGACTTCCCGGCAGACGATGACGGCATCGTGCCGATCACGGAGGTTGAGTGGTTCGACGATGATGCCGCGCTGCGGTTCGAAGAGTTCCTTAAGGTCGCCTGGTCGCCTGAAACCTTGCGCGAGAACCTTCGTTTCGTCGCTGAAGGCCTTGCCTCTAATGGTGGCAACGATCCGCACAAGACGATCCGAAACTACATCTCCAAAAGCTTCTTCAAGGATCATATGCAGACCTACAAGAAGCGCCCGATCTACTGGCTTTTTTCCAGCGGAAAGTTGAAAGCTTTCGAGTGCTTGGTTTATCTCCATCGCTACAATCAGGGCACTCTGTCGCGAATGCGGATGGAATACGTGACGCCACTGCAAAGCCGCATGGCTGCGCGGATCGATAGTCTGGACGATGATATCGCCGCGGCGTCTTCTTCTGCTGCCCGCACAAAGGCACAAAAGGAAAAAGACCTCATGATGAAGCAGCTTGAAGAGCTGCGCGCCTTCGATGAGGAACTACGACACTTTGCAGATCAACGCATTTCTCTCGATCTCGACGACGGCGTGAAGGTCAATTACGGCAAGTTCGGAAACCTCCTTGCTGAGCGCAAAGCCATTACAGGGGAGAAGTGATGGATAGCGCGCAGATCAAATCGAACCTAGAACGTCTCTTCGCAAAAGGTGCGCGCGTCGTGTTTTGGCGCGACGGAGACGGTGAGTTCGAAGAGATGCTGTCGTCTCTGAAGATCGATGGAGTCGAGTTGCGCCACATTGGTGAAGTGCCTGCGTTGGCGCTGAAGTCAGAGTTGGAGCTCGAAAGCGCAGGCGTGCCGTTCCTTCTATATGAGAAAGGTCGTGTGCCTGATCCTGAAACGGACTGGCTTCTCGACGTGCGCTTCTATGCGGAACCCTTTGCTGCCGATCGTTCGACCATGATCTTGCGCGAGCTCGGTATTCTGGAGCAGGCGCTTAGGGATCACGTCGCAGCGCGCGGCAAGTTCTTTGCGAGCAAAGAACGTCTCGCGAAAGCGCAGAAGTTCATCGAACCCTCTGATGATGCCGCTGCAATCGACCGTGCTTTGATGGCAGCCATATTGCGTACAGAGCAGACAGACATATTCTCCTTGGTTCGGGCGCTTCTTCATACCATCGACCACGACAATCTTGATGCGACGCCGACAACATGGCTGGAAATCGAGAAGTACGACTTGGCAGACAGTTTCTGGACCCAGGTACGCGATACCTTTGGTTTTGATGAGGCTGAGCCTAGTCTCAAGTCCTTCCTGATGCGCTTGCTGATTACTGATTTCGCGCGCAGCCTCGATGGCGCGTGTCCGAAGGCGCTCGCTCATCTTGTATTGCCGAGCAAAGGGGCTTCCAACGCCGTCGTTTGTGTCGGGCAATGGCGCGATAGTGCAAGGCTGCACGAAAGCTATGATGCGCTATCCGCGGCCGTTGCTGAACTCGTCAAGCTTGGAGACCACCTTGGCGATCTTGATATCGATGAAGTGGCGGAAGCTCGCACCTTCTTGCTCACCGAGAAGTACATCGCTAGTCGTCTGCGCGACAGGATCATCGATACGGCTGAGACGATCAATCTTGAGGCAATCCGAGACATCGTCACTAGACGGCAGAACGGTTATTGGGCGAACAGCAGACTGCCGTCGAGCCACAATGCACCTCGACTGGCGCTTGACCAGGTCTATACCGCACTGATGTCCGCCGCTGAGTTCCTTGATTTACGCGGCAAATACCCGACAGGCTTCAATTTTAAAGACGGAAAAGCATTCTTCGATGCCTATGTTGGCGAGCTCTATCAGTTCGATCAGCTCTACCGCCATTTCTGCGACGCCGCTGATTCAGCGGAAGCCGAGGGCTGGGATATTCTCAAGGCGCTGCGCGACAAGATCGAAGATGCCTATGGCAACTGGTATCTTGGTCATCTCGCAGTACGTTGGGGCGAAGCTCTCGATGCGGGTGGCTTGCTGGATACGTGGCGACTCCCGGCGGTGGATAGCCAACAGCACTTCTTCAAGCGGAATCTGCAGCCAAGGCTTGATGAGGCAGATGACCGTCGCGTCTACGTCGTCATCAGTGATGCTTTCCGCTACGAAGCGGGGCAGGAACTTCTGCAGGAACTGAACGGGCGTTATCGATTTTCAGCGACACTCAAGCCGCAACTAGGGGTTCTGCCGTCGTACACTGGTCTTGGGATGGCAAGTCTTCTTCCGCACAAGACACTGAGCTACACCGATGCGGGCGCCGTGATGGCGGACGATATGCCGACGAGTGGCCTCGCCAACCGACAGAAAATTCTCGCCAAGGTGGATGGTACGGCTATCAAGGCTGACGACTTCATGGCGATGAGCAAGAGTGTCGGCCGTGAGTTCATCAAGCCCTATAGAGTCATCTATATCTATCATAACCAGATCGATCAGACGGCTGACACCGGCAACGAGGAAAAGACCTTCGCGGCGGTTCGCAACACGATCGCCGAACTCGGAAACATCGTGGCCAGGATCGTCAATACACTGAACGGCAACTACGTAGTCGTGACGGCAGACCACGGCTTCCTGTTCCAGGAGAGTGCACCAACAGAGAGCGACAAGAATTCCATCACAGACAAGCCGTCGGGCACTGTAATCAGTAAGAAGCGCTACCTCCTTGGTAAGTCGCTGTCCCACCACGCAGGCGCGTATCATGGAAAGACCAGTGTTACGGCCTCGGCGAATGGTGACATGGAATTTTGGGTGCCTCGCGGCACAAACCGCTTCCACTTCGTTGGCGGTTCACGATTTATTCATGGCGGAGCCATGCCGCAAGAAATTGCCGTGCCTGTCATCCAGATCACGCAGCTAAAAGGTAAGAGCGCGGTTAAGACGCGCACTAGAAGCGTGGGGATCAGTTTGCTCGGATCGAGCCTTAAGATCACGACGAGCCGCTACCGCTTCAAGTTTATCCAGACAGAGGCCGTGTCAGAGCGCATAAAGCCGCTTAAGGTGAGGGTGGCCATCTACGATGGGGATGACCCCGTCACCAATGTCGAAACGCTGTCCTTCGACAACGATTCAAGTGACATGAACGAGTGGCGCAAGGAGGTCTGGCTGACCCTTGCCAGTCGAACCTTCGACAAGAAGCGCCGCTACCAACTAATTGCCCGCAACGCCGAGACAGACGTCGAGGAGGTGCGGATGGACGTAACCATAGACCTGGCATTCGATAATGACTTCTGAACTAACAATTGATGTGGGGCTTGATGAGCAACTGAACCGGAATTTTGCGGGCAAGGTCGTTCGGAAAGACCTGACCAAACTCCTTAAAGAAGGGGCGAACGTTCCCGTTTATGTCCTTGAGTACCTGCTCGGGATGTACTGCGCCTCGGATGATGACGATATCATTCAGGAGGGCCTGAAGACCGTAAAGAAGGTGCTCGCCGAGAACTACGTGCGCCCCGACGAGGCCGAAAAGATCAAATCGAAGATCAAGGAACGCGGAAGCTTCAAGGTCATCGATAAGGTCACCGTCAGGCTCAATGAAAAGCGCGACATATATGAAGCACTGCTTTCAAACCTTGGCATCAAGGATGCCGAAGTGTCAGCCAGTGACGTGAAGCGCTTCGAAAAGCTGCTCGTAGGCGGCATCTGGTGTATCGTCACTGTTCATTACTACCATGAAGAAGGCCAGAAGGGTTCGCCGTTCACCATCGGTGACCTGAAGCCGATCCAGATGCCCAACATGGACATGGAGGAGTTCTTCGAAGGACGGATGGCTTTTAGCGAAGAAGAGTGGATCAACGTTTTGCTCCGCTCGACGGGCATGGAGCCGACGGTGCTAGACGAGCGCGTGCGGTGGCACTTGCTCGCGCGAATGATCCCCTTCGTCGAGAACAACTACAATGTCTGTGAGCTAGGGCCTCGCGGCACAGGCAAAAGCCACATCTACAAAGAGTGTAGCCCGAATAGCATTCTGATTTCGGGTGGCCAGACTACCGTTGCGAACCTGTTCTACAACATGAGCCGCCGCCAGGTCGGTCTTGTCGGGATGTGGGATTTGGTCGCTTTCGACGAGGTAGCTGGCATCTCCTTCAAGGACAAAGACGGCGTACAGATCATGAAGGACTATATGGCGTCCGGATCCTTTGCACGTGGTCGCGACGCAATTTCGGCGTCAGCCAGTATGGTCTTCGTGGGAAACATCAACCAGCCGGTCGATACGCTCGTGAAGACCAGCCACCTGCTTGCGCCTTTCCCCGAGGCGATGATCGACTCTGCGTTCTTTGATCGCTTCCACGCCTATATTCCAGGGTGGGAAGTGCCTAAGATGCGGCCTGAATTCTTCACAAACCGCTATGGGCTGATCACCGACTACCTGGCTGAGTTTATGCGCGAGATGCGAAAGCGCACCTTCGCGGACGCCATCGACCAGTTCTTCAAGCTCGGAAACAATCTCAATCAACGCGATACCATCGCCGTGCGCAGGACGGTGTCGGGTCTGCTGAAGCTCCTCTACCCACATGGCGACTATGATAAGGAAGCCGTACGTCGTTGCCTCGAATACGCACTTGAGACGCGTCGCCGTGTGAAAGAGCAGCTCAAGAAAATCGGTGGCATGGAGTTCTATGACGTTCACTTCTCATACATTGATAACGAAAACCGAGAAGAGCACTTCGTTGCCGTGCCCGAGCAGGGTGGCGGAAACCTGATCCCTGAAGGTCCACTGAAGCCTGGTGTCTTGCACACTGTCGCTACCGGCAGCTCGGGACACCTCGGCCTATATCGACTCGAGACGCAAACGACAGCAGGCAACGGCAAGCTAACGACTTCAGGGCTTGGCTCGAACGCTGCGGCAAAGGAGGCTCTTCGCGTCGCGTTTGACTATTTCAAGGCCAACATCTCTCGTGTCAGTGGGAGCACGAAAGCGGGTGATCATGACTTCCATGTTCACTCGGTCGAGCTTCAGAATACGGGGCCAACCAAAACAATGACACTCAGCGGCTTCATCGCCTTTTGCTCTGGCGTCATGCAGAAGCCACTGCAAGGACAGCTCGTCGTTCTTGGTGATATGAGCCTGGGCGGAAATATCGTTCCTGTAGAAAATCTTGCCGAATGCCTACAGGTTGCCTTCGACAGTGGGGCCAAGCGTATCCTGCTGCCTATGGCAAGCGTGGGCGATATCCCGACGATTCCGGGTGAGTTATTCGCGAAATTCCAAACGTCATTCTATAGCGATCCTGTCGATGCGGCATTCAAGGCGCTCGGTGTGGAGTAGAGCTTCGTCATTTAAGGGGTAGAGCAGAGCCGTGACAAACGCGATAAAATCCGAAGCCGATGCCCTGAAGGACATTCTCGCGTGGTCGCAGGCTAGGCCTGTCTGGCAGTGTGACGCTCTGAAGCGATTGATAAAAAAGGATACCCTCAGCGAGCAGGATATCGATGAGCTGACAGCGCTGTGCCTCGACGACGCTCTTCAAAGCGCTGCGCTCGAAGAAGTTGATCTGTCGTCGCCTGCCTCCGGGCTACCGCCTGTTCAGCTGAAATCGGTCGGCAACGTCCATAACGTCAACGCTCTTGCCGAGAACCAGCGGCTTAGCTTCCTCGATAAGGGCATCACTATCATCTACGGTGACAACGGCGCCGGAAAGTCGGGGTATGTCCGCATCCTCAAACAGGCCTGCCGCGCGCGAGGCCGCCACGATCCCATCCTCACCAACATCTATGAGGCAGCGAGTGGCCCGCAGACAGCCGAGATCGGCTTTCTGTCCGGTGGTCAGACCCAATCGGCACAATGGCAAGACGGCGCCCCTGATACCGATCTTCTAACTGCAGTTAGTGTGTTTGATACGGCGACCGCCAATGTCCACGTCGATGCCACGAACGACGTGGCCTACACGCCGCTGCCGATGAAGCTGCTTGAGCGGCTCGTCCAGGCCTGCCGTTCGGTAAAAGGCCGGCTCGATGCTAAGGTGACTGAGATCGAAGCACAGACACCGCACGTGCTTTCCGAGCCCTCATGTGCACCAGATACCGCCGTAGGGAAGCTGATCGCCGGTCTCAATAAGGACACCACGGAAGATGACATCTCGCGACTGTCGGTACTTTCCGACGATGAGACCAAGCGCCACGCGCAACTTGCCGCAGACCTAAGCCAAGACCCGGCCGCCCTCATCAAGCGCTTGGAAAGCTATGTCAGACGTCTCGGGCGGTTGTCAGCGGATATCGCCGCTTTGGAAAACGCCGCATCCGCCGAAACGCTGGACCGCTTGAACGCCCTGGATGAGGATTTGCGCCGGAAGAGGGAGGCTGCGCGCATGGCTGCAAGCAGGCACTTCGACGCCGATGTCCTACCCGGAACAGGTGGAGAAGTCTGGCGTCTCTTGTGGGACGCGGCGCGCGTATACTCCACGCAAGAAGCCTATCCTAAGGAGACCTTTCCGTCGGTCGCCGAGGGGTCCCGTTGCGTGCTATGTCAGCAAACGCTGACACCGGAGGCCTCAGGCCGTCTCGAACGGTTCGAAACCTTCGTAAGGGACCGCACACAACGAGACGAAGAGGCCGCGCGCGACGCAGTCTCCGAGTTCATCGCGAACTTGAGCGAAGAGCTCCCCTCCGCGCGCCGTGTTCGCGAGGAGGTATTGTTTTTAACAGATGACTTGGCCGAGAGCGAGCTAAGCCAGGCCTTTCGCCGGTTCGCGCTGACAGCCAAATGGGTTCTTCGGGAAATCCTTCGGAAGCGCGCAGGGACCATGCCCGGCGCTCTCGCGTCGCCTCTCGAAGCGCTTGAACAAGCGGCAGTCTCGATTAGCCAACGCATCGACACCCTTCGTGCCGATGAGGACAGCCCGGAGAGACAAGCCCTGCACCAAGAATACCAAGAACTCTCCGACCGAAAGTGGCTGGCCGGTGTCAAAGACGACGTCATCGCCGAGATCGGTCGCAAGAAACAGCTCCATGAGCTCAAGCAAGCGATCCGGGATACCAGGCAGAACGAGATCACAACCAAAAGCACCGAGCTCGCTGAGGCCCTCGTGACTGACAGGCTTCGAGGCCGGTTCGCCCAGGAGGTTGACCATCTCGGGATTGCAGGGCTTGCCGTTGAACTGAAAAAGGAGCGCAGTCAGCACGGCGTTCCCCAATTCAGGGTCAGCCTTATTCACAAACCCGATGCGAAGGCTGGGTCTATCTTGAGCGAAGGTGAGCATCGCTGTGTTGCGCTGGCCGGTTTCATGGCCGAGCTCTCTACGACCGACAACCATTCGGGCATCATCTTTGATGATCCGGTTTCCTCGCTCGATCACCTCCACAGGGAAGCCATCGCCAAACGGCTCGCGCGCGAGGGCAGGGATCGACAGGTGATTGTCTTCACCCATGACTTGCCGTTCCTGTTTTTGCTGGAGCGCGCGTGTAGTGAGCCCGACGATGGCCTGCCGCAAACACCCGTCGCCATCAGGCACGTCGCCAAACGTGGAGACCGACCCGGTCATTGCGAAAATCAGGCCCCGATGAAAGCGCAGAGTGCTACCAAACGGGTCGAAACCATTGGAAAGCACCTCGCCAACACGCGACTGCAGTATGATCAAGACCCCGAGGTGACCTGGCTCTTCACCGCGAAAGGCATCCTCGGGCAAATTCGCGACACTTGGGAGAGTGCCGTCGAGGCCGCCGTGGCGCCGGTCATCAAAACCTTCTCTCACAAGGTCAACACGAAAGGTTTCGCCAAGCTCTCCGTGATCACAGAAGCCGATGCAGAATCCATGCGTGCAGCCTACGGTCGTTGCTCCGAACTCCTCCATCACGCCAGTGATGCAATGAACCCCTCGATCCCAACTCCTGACCAGATCGAAGTCGAACTCAAAGCTCTTGCCGAGTGGCTGGAGGACATTTCGCAGCGGCAAAAAGCCGTCTCATAGCTGCCTCTCATAGCTGAGCGGGATACTTCTCACGCTCGTCGGCAAATATAGTCCAAGGCGAGCCCGCCGATTCAACATTGGTCGTGGGTGGGACGCCGATCCGAAAAGATTCAATAAACCATGGGAACAAAATCTGTCCCACCGATCTCTAAGGTATTGAACTTACATTGCTCTGCGATGCCGCCCCCGGGCACCACAATCACTTCCAGTTGTGGTCTGTAATTTCTTCTAATAGCCTGATTTCTGTCGAAAACATCGGACCCTTTGTCCGAGTTTGTCCGGAGCGATCCAGCCCAATCTACCCTCAATGGGGGTATGGGTCGGGGTACCGCCGAGGTCGTGAAATGAGGGTACCCCCAGATGCCTGTTCTGAGCGATGCCAAAGTCCGCGCGCTGAAGCCGAAAGAGAAACCCTATAAGCAAGCCGACTTTGACGGTTTGTTCCTATTGGTCAATCCCGGTGGCTCCAAACTTTGGCGTTGCAAATACCGCTGGATGGGTAAAGAGAAGCTGCTCTCTTTCGGAAAATACCCTGATCTGAGCCTCAAGCAGGCTCGGGCCCAACGGGACGATGCACGTAAGCTACTTGCCGAACCGCAGTTCCCGAGTCGCCCTCCATGGCTATGCTGACCTGTGTGTGCGCAGTTTGGCCAGATGCCAAGGTTACAATCCATCCGTGATCCATCACCACATCCAATTCAAAGAGGTCTGCATAGAAATTTTTGACTTCCTCAACTGACGTTGCGGCGACATTTGAAACGATGCGGATAACTGTCATTTTGGCGTCCCCTTCTCAACAAACGCTACCACCGATTTCTAACAGTGTCTGCTTTGTTCGCTGACTGCGAGTTCGAGGACCCCAAGATCATGCGCCTGCGGCGAAAGTTCGGTCTGGTGAAGCTGCATCGCCGCGCTTGACTGCATCGGCAATGGCCGGTTTGTCATTTCTGACGCTGAGACTGAGCTGGCGGCGAAGTATCAGTCGCCCAGGGAAGGACGTATCCACTCATTCATTTGGAACGCTCGGGCTGATCCACTGTCCTTTGGACATCTGACTCGACGGTTTGGGCCAATGCCTCCAAGTCCTGGAGCATCTCAACGGCTTGGGTAGCGTAAGGTCCGATCCAGCGTTTCTGAACGTCATGGATCGGAAGGGCGTCGAGATGGTTCCAGCGCTCTCGGCCACGTCGCTCGACAACCAACAGCCCGGCTTTCTCCAACACTGACAGATGCTGCATCACGGTACAGCGGTCGAGTTCCTTCAGTTTATCGCAAAGGGCACCGGTGGTCTTTGGACCATCCTTGATCAGGTCCAAAATCCGCCGCCGCACGCGATGGCTAAGTGACTTGAACAAGGCGTCAAATTTATCTTCGATTGACATGTTATATTTTTATAACATGATTGAACGAAAGCAAAGAGGATTCGTTTCATGGAGTTGAAGTTCACCGTGGTCGGGCGCATCGCCAAGCCGGTCGAAGACGTTTTCGAGGCTGCGGTCTCCCCTGACCGCCTGTCGAAATATTTCACAACGGGCGGAGCGAAGGGGCGATTGGAAACGGGGGCGAAGGCACCTGAGACTTTCACGACTTTCCCAGTGCCTTTCCCGTCCTGGTGCAGGAAGTCGTCCTCAACCGAAAGATCGTGCTGCAATAGGAGGTGGACAAAAAAACCGCGACCTGAACGACCGTCACCATGGAGTTCAGCTCACTCGAAGACGGACGCACCCTGGTGCGGATCAGCGAACTCGGCTGGCCCGAGACCGATGCTGGCCTGACCTCCTGCTTCGGAAACTGCGAGGGATGGACGGGGATGCTCTGCGCCATGAAGGCCTGGTTGGAGCACGGGATCAACTTGCGGGACGGATTCTACAAGTAAATCACATGTCAAATAAGGAGTGACGGGTCATGGAAGCCGGAAAGAACATTGCCATCAAAGTGCCCCTGCATCGCTGGGAGGACACAGTAGCCTTCTATCGCGACAAGGTCGGGTTGCCAGTTGCCAGGGAACTGGAGAACAGCACCGGGTTCGAGTTCGGCAGCCTGACCCTTTGGATTGATCGTGTCCCGCATCAAAGCCAGGTGGATATCTGGATTGAGGTGTTCGACGACGATCCTGATGCCGCCCTCTCTCGGCTCGGCAGCCCAAAACGAAATGAGTTGGAGCCGCTGACCGATGTGACAGGGCATTGGACGTCGGATCCCGCCGGAACTGTGATCCTGCTGCGCAAAGAACAAATGGCGTGAAGCCATAAATCAATGGATCCACTCGGTGAATGTCGAATGGAGGCGTTTAGCCGACTGGATTCTCCGAGCAACACAGAGTGTCTTGGCATGGCCGAGGCCGGCATTGGTGCGCGGATGGCACAAACACAGGATCGCGGGCGTGGCTGCCACAGGTGAAGGGGTTATCAATGGCGCGAGCCAGTGCCATTGAACAAATGCATCAAGTCAAAGTTGACAATATAATAACCCGTTGGTTATGCATTACTCATAACCGAGGAGCTATGTGTGTTGCCAACATTGCACGATCCAATCTTCCGATCTCTCTCCGATCCGACCCGCCGGGCGCTCTTTGAGCGTCTGTGCCTCGAAGGCGAGCAGACGGTTGCAGCACTCACAGAGCAAGCAGGCATCTCGCAGCCAGCGGTCTCGAAACATCTGCGCATCCTGAAGGAGGCAGGCCTCGTTAGCGGACGGCAGGCTGGCCGCCAGACGCGCTACACCGCCCGTGCGGAAGCGCTCGCCCCGTTGGTGGACTGGACGCGGGCCATGAGCGGCTTCTGGGATGCAAAGCTCGATGGATTAGAAGACCTTTTGAAGAGGATGGACCAGTGACGGGAAACAGAAATGACACGCGCTCGGTGGTGAAGGAACGCGAGCTGAAACATGCTCCGGAAAAGGTCTGGCGTGCGCTGACGCAGAAGCATCTCATGGAGGACTGGCTGATGAAAAGCGATTTCAAGCCGGAAGTCGGCCACCGCTTCGATCTCGAAGCCAACTGGGGCAAGGTGTCCTGCGAGGTTCTCACCGTCGAGCCGCCCAAGTGTCTGTCCTACACTTGGGCGGCGCACGGTCTGGAAAGCGTCGTCACCTGGACCCTCACTGAAACCGCCACCGGCACGTATCTGAAGATGGAGCAATCCGGGTTCGGCCCCAATCAAGGTCAGGCCTTCCACGGGGCTAAGGCTGGTTGGGAACAGATCCTCGACAACTTGGAGAAGGTCGTCGCCGATCTCGAAATCGAGGACGTGCAATGAACGTGGCTCTCTGGATTCTTCAGGCGTTCTTGGCGCTGCACACAGCCATTGGTGCGGGCTGGAAGCTCTTCAATTCAGAACAGGCCGTCCCGACGCTTGCGGCAATCCCGAATGCTGTTTGGGTAGCCCTGATTCCGTTTGAGTTGCTCTGCGCCGTGGGCTTGGCCATCCCTGCCGTCGCGCCGTCACTGGGTTGGCTGGTGCCGATCGCGGCCATTGCCATTGCAGTGGAAATGCTGGTCTTCTCCGGTATTCACCTTCGCGCTGAGGCCGAGGATAACGGACCGATGTACTACTGGCTCGGTGTCGCCGCCGTTTGTGCGGTGATCGCGCTCGGGCAGCTCTTCGTTGCACCGCATTAACAAAGGAACAGGCATGGCGGACGATGCGCAAGTTGAAGACCTGCTGAACCAGAAAAACTGGCAGGACGAAAGGCGCAAGCTGCGCGACATCCTCCTCGAGTCCGGTCTCGACGAGCGCGTGAAGTGGGGCAAGCTCTCTTATGCCTTGGGGGACTGCAATGTCGCTATCATCTAC
This sequence comes from Tritonibacter mobilis, assembly GCF_001681715.1. Classification (GTDB taxonomy): domain Bacteria; phylum Pseudomonadota; class Alphaproteobacteria; order Rhodobacterales; family Rhodobacteraceae; genus Epibacterium; species Epibacterium mobile. Next base: position 142,498 of record NZ_LNWY01000001.1, read on the forward strand.
GGGATGAAGAGCTCCTGCTCGGTTGGGTTTTTCAAGGGGTCGCTCCTGGAGGACGAGGACGGCGATCTCATCCGGCCCGGTAAGCATTCGCAGGCGATGCGACGACTGCATTTCACGAGTCTGGAAGAGATCGAGAACAGGGAGGAAACGATCCGACGCTTTATCGGCCGAGCGATACAGGCGGAGCAGGATGGGTTGGAAGTCGCGTTTTCCGAGAAGGACAATCTCGACTATCCCGACGAGTTGCTGAACGCCCTTGATGACGATCCCAAGCTGGCCGAAGCCTTCGAAGAGCTGACACTGGGACGGCAGCGCGGTTGGGTGCTGCATTTCTCCGACGCCAAGCAATCGGAGACGCGATCGCGCCGCGTGGATAATGCGCGCTCGAAGATCATTGCCGGGAAAGGCAGGAACGAGCGATAGCCGACGGATTCACCAATACTCCCATTCGCTCAAAAGCCGACATTCAGCCCGAAGCGGTCATAGACTTGGTGTGACGCGGCAAGGATGCTGCCGGTGCGAAATTTTCGGACCATCTCACCAAAAGCGGCCACTCACCGAACCCGGCGAGCTACTGCCAATGCTGCGGACCGCTTCAGGGGGCACGATGCGCAGAAAGCGCCCTTTGCAAACTTGGCCGATTCGCGAAAAGCCTGATAAGAGAGGCGCTTGCGGTCTCTTCACGGGGCAGAATTCTGCATCAGCGAGCGCGTGTTTTTCCACGGGATCGGCGGGAAGCGGATGGTGGTTTGGACGGCGCCGTACCGGCCGGGCGTACCGGCACCTCACCTGACGTGCGGCCCCTACTCATGAGATGCCCGGGTGCAGCAGTCGCGCCGACGTAGGCGGCAGGTCGCGTTTCGACCTGAAGCAGTTTGCTCGCGCGAGCCTCGAGCTGTGCGAGCGTCTGGTAGCTCGACGGATCGCGTGAATCCGGGAAGAAACCGGAGTCCCGCGCGCGAGCTTCTCTCAAATGTCGGTCATGCAGCTCACTCAGCGTGGGGTTGGATCTAGACGCTATCCAAGGGCTGGTAGGCACGCGCAGTCATGACGCTCATGCCCATACCAAGTTGGCTGGCATAGACATCGGCATTTCAAGTGGCGGTACCATTGTCGGCCAGGCTGACGCCCATGCAAGGGCATTGGCTGTGTCGTGGCGTCGACATCTGCATAACTCATCAGCAGCCTCTGGTCCCGCTCTGGACAGAAGGCAATCCCGTACGTCGTGAAGACATGGGCGCACACCTGCGCCCACTGTTGCTAGACCTGACATCAATGACAGCAAAGACTGAGTGCGTCGCGGTCAGCGCCTACGATGCCTGGCTCGACAAGCGACTATCCGAGAACCAAGACCTGACATGGCTGCGGACCCAGACTAGCTTCGCGGGCATGACCATGTGTCTGGCGCTCGGCGAAGATATTCTCTGGCATCAAAGTCTGACCCCCAATGACCGTGCGGCCAAGGCAGCCGGCTTCGGTGTCATCAGCTCCGGACCGGACGCGATACGCGCCACGGTGCGCAGTCTTCTCCGCAGGGACGACGGCACGCTCACAATCTCAAAGTCCCCCCTGAAGAGCCTATCTTACACACTTGTCGAGGCCTACCCGGACAGCATGGAATTCGACGACTTCCGGCAAATCATTCGTGATGAACTGATGACCTTCTGGCCCATCGCGCCGGGAGACACACTCCTAGGGCAAGTGGTGGAGACGCGCCGCTTCCATACCATCGCCAGTGCTGCTGAAGAGACAGGACTGCACAAAGGGCTGCTTCAGGACATACTGGTCGCAGAGGGCGTCTTCGACCCGACACAATGTCAGCAGACGCACCCCCGGACCTTCGACGCAGAGGCCTACGCGGCCTTCCTTGCGGAAATCCCGCATCTCGTTCTCGGGTCCGACATAATGACGGAACTCGGCGCGACCGAAACGGAGTTCGAAGCACTTTGTGCAGAGGGCGTGCTGCGACCCTATCTCAAGACTGCGAAGGTCCTGAACAGGTGGCGGCGGGCTGATGCCACTGCATTGCGCGAAACGCTGACGTCGCGCCTCAGAAAGAAACAGGCCTCGCGGAACGCCGACACACTCCTGATGACCAGGCGCGCGCTTGGGGTGCGGCTCACCGCGCTGATCGCAGCCATTCAGGACGGGCGACTGGCCGCCTTCCGCCACGATGATCAGGAAGGTTTTCATGCGATCAGGGTCGATCGAATGGACGTCGAGGCACTGATCAAGACCTTGCCGCCAGACGTGCTCATCGATCGGCCTGAAACCAAGGTGATCAGTGCCAGCGTCTTCGGAAAGCAGATCGGTCTGGTCGAACCGAAATACATGGTGCGGCTTGTCGCGACAGGTCACAGTCCGGGCACGGAGATCACGAACTCGGTCACGAAGCGCAAGCAGTGGTCACTTGCGGAAGATGACATTGCTGCCTTCCACAAGCGTTTCACGACAACGGCGCTGCTCGCGAGGAAGGCAGGCGTTCACCGTCGGACGATCACCAGCCAAGTCCAGCACCATGGCACGCAGCCATTTTCCGCTGGCGACGAGGTCTTCGAGGGCATCTACCTGCTCTCAGATGTTCAAGAAATCATGAAAACCAATTGAAATCAACGCAATAGGGCTCGTGCGCCAAAACTCTGGACATGCGAAAAACGTGCTTGACAGCCCTTGCGCAGGCTTATGCTGTCGTTTGCGCATTCATATGCTTTCTCTGACTGTTAGCTAACTGGCGACCCCGGCAGGATTCGAACCTGCAACCTGCCCCTTAGGAGGGGGCTGCTCTATCCAGTTGAGCCACGGGGCCGTCCTTGAGGGCGATAGCAAATAGGCCCCACAAGCTCAAGCGTCTCCTCCTGCGGGCCAACAGCCATTGTGTCCCCTCACCGGACTGGCTAACTTCAATACAACAAAGCAAAGAGGCCAAGCACGTGACCAACGACTCCAAGCGTCCGCTGACGCTGCGTGATGTTTCAGATGCCACCGGCGTATCGGAAATGACCGTCAGCCGTGTTCTTCGAAACCGCGGTGATGTGTCGGAAAAGACCCGACAAAAGGTGCTGGAGGCAGCCAAAGAACTCGGCTACGTGCCAAACAAAATCGCAGGCGCGTTGGCCTCTAAACGGGTCAACCTGGTTGCGGTCATTATCCCGTCTCTGTCCAATATGGTCTTTCCCGAAGTGTTGACCGGGATCAACCGGGTGCTGGAAGACACCGAATTGCAGCCGGTGGTAGGCGTTACGGACTATCAACCTGAAAAGGAAGAGAAAGTCCTCTATGAGATGCTCTCTTGGCGTCCCTCTGGCGTGATTATCGCAGGGCTTGAGCACACCGAACCCGCGCGCGCAATGCTTGCGGCGGCGGGCATTCCGGTGGTGGAAATCATGGATACCGACGGCAAGCCGGTGGATGCGATGGTGGGGATTTCCCATCGCCGCGCGGGTCGTGAGATGGCCAAAGCGATCCTAAAGGCAGGCTACAGCCACATTGGATTTATGGGCACCAAGATGCCGCTGGATCATCGGGCGCGCAAACGCTTTGAGGGCTTTACCGAGGCGCTCGCAAAAGAAGGAGTCGAAATCGAGGATCGTGAGTTCTATTCCGGTGGCTCCGCTCTGGCGAAGGGACGCGAGATGACGCAAGCCATGCTGGAACGTTCGCCGGAACTTGATTTCCTCTATTACTCCAACGACATGATTGGTGCTGGCGGGTTGTTGCATCTGCTCAACCAAGGCATCGATGTGCCCGGACAAATCGGGCTTGCGGGGTTCAACGGCGTGGAATTGCTGGCCGGGCTGCCACGGCAACTGGCCACTATGGACGCCTGCCGCCAGGAAATCGGCATGAAGGCGGCACAGATCATTGCGGCACAGCTCGAAGAACCGGATGCGGAGATTGAGAAACATGTGACGCTGACGCCGACCATCACTTACGGCGATACGCTGAAACGGCGCTGAGCAAATCGCCAGTCAAACAAAAACGCGCGACCCTCAGGGGCCGCGCGTTTTTTTCGTTAAAAGGCCTGCGCGCGCTTAGTAGAGCAACATCAGCGGCAGCAGTGTGATCACCGGGAACAGCACCAAAATGATCACCCGGATCAGGTCGGAGCCGACAAAGAACATCACAGCCTTGTAGGTGTCCACCATGCGCGACTTTGGGTCCATCGCGTTGATGACAAAGAGATTCATACCGACCGGAGGGGTGATCAGACCGACCTCCACCACGATCAGGGTGAGGATGCCAAACCAAATGGCGACATACTCTGTCTCCAAACGGTTGGCGATGCCTTGGGTCACGCGAATGCCCAGTTCCTTCATCTGATCACGGGTAAGTTCCGCACCCGTCGCGATGGCGTCCTGAATGGAGGCCAGCATCTCTGCTCCCATGCCCTCCGGCACACCTGCGCGCAGCACCTCCATTGCCGCATCTGCCTGCATTGCAGGCAGCGACACAAGGCCAAAGTCCATGGATGAGATCACCGGATAGAAGATCGGGATCGTCAGCAGGATCATTGACAGACTGTCCATCAAACAGCCCAGCAGCAGATAGAAGACGAGGATCAACGCCAGCACCATCCACGGGCTAAGGCCCTGCGCCACCACGAAATTCGCAAGTTCTTGCGGCACTTGGGTCAGTGCAAGAAAGCCATTGTAGAACCCCGCCCCCAACACGATGAAAAAGATCATCGCGGTGGAGCGTGCGGTAATCATAAAGCTGTCGGTCAGCGTTCGCCGGGTGAGGCCCCCATTCGCAAGCGCAATCAGCCCCGTGCCCAATGCACCTACGGCTGCGCCTTCGGTTGGCGTGAACCAGCCTGCATAAATACCGCCCACCACAAGGCCAAAAACCATCAGCACCGGCCAGACTGCAAAGAGCAGCGAGAAACGCTCACGCCACGGAATCGGCTCACGTGTGCCCGCGCTTTCGGGGAAGAGGCGCACATATACAGAGATTGCAATAATATATCCAATCGCCGCGAGCAAACCGGGGATAAAGGCCGCGAGGAACAGCTTGGCGATATTCTGTTCCGTAAGGATCGCATAGATCACCAGAACAACTGAAGGCGGGATCAGAATGCCGAGTGTGCCGCCTGCGGCCAAGGTCGCGGTCGAAAACCCGCTGGCGTAGCCATAGTTTTTCAGCTCGGGCAAGGCCACCCGCCCCATGGTGGCGGCGGTCGCAAGCGAGGAGCCGCAAATCGCACCAAAACCCGCACAGGCACCAATGGCAGCCATGGCCACGCCACCCTTGCGGTGTCCGATAAACCCTTCGGCCGCCTTGAACAGCGCCGTCGACATCCCGCCGAGCGTGGCAAACTGCCCCATCAAAAAGAACATCGGGATGATCGACAGCGAGTAGGATGAGAAGGTCGAATAGGTCTCATTCTTGAGGCGACCAAAAGCCACGACAGTGTCGCCCGTGACCATCACCAGACCGCCAAGCCCCACGAGGAACATCGACAGACCGATGGGCACCCGCAGGAAAATCAGGCCCATCAGAACCGGGAACGACCAGATACCAATTTCAAGTGCGCTCACGACTGCACCTCCACACCGTCCCAGATCCGGATCTGGCCTGTTATTGCTTCTACACTGCGGATCACGGCCATATAGACCCCGACGATGGCGGCCACGATGGCGGCCACAAGGCTCAGCCCGTAGGCCCACCAGACCGGGAATTCCAACAGGAACGAGGTCTCGCCATTTTCAAACTTGCTCACGGTCCCTGCCCCCAGACGCCACGCAATCAGCACGAGCACCAGCGCAAAGACGATCTCGGTTATCATGCGCAGCACCCGGTTCACGCGGGCGGAGAAACTATTGGCAAAAACATCCACCGCCGCATGTCCTGCCGTGATCTGGCATAGCGGGATAAAGCAGAAGATTGCGAAGGCAACACCGGCCTCCACCAGCTCAAAGTCGCCGTTTACCGGCCCGACCCGCGCTGCCATCCACGCTGAGAGCTGTGGCGCAAGCGCCTCCATCGTGTCGCCGTGAAAGACCCCGTTCAGGAGGCGTCCGACGATTGAGATACAGGTCAGGAAAATCAGAAGAGTCAGGACCGCGCCGCCGATCATCGCCATGATCCGCGCGAGCCTCATCATAAAGCTATGCATGCCTTTGCCCACCTTTGGCTTTTAAGCCCCGTTGCATGCGACGGGGCCCGCTGCAGAAGCGATGCGGACCCCGTCAATCGATGTTTAGATCAGTTTTCGTACTGTGGAGTGTATTTCTCGATCAGCATGGTGGCCTCATCGAGAAGCGCCTGACCGTCGATACCGCGCTCAGACATATCCGCCAGCCATTTATCGTAGATCGGCTGGGACCGCTCGCGCCAAACAGCGGTCTGCTCTGCGTCCAAGGTGATGACATTATTGCCCAGATCAAGGGCGTTTTCACGGGCTGGCAAATCGGAATCCGCCATCGTGCCACCGGCAAAGACAGACATTTCCACACCGGAATTGTCATCGATGACCTTTTTCAGATCATCCGGCAGGCTTTCATATTTTTCTTTGTTCATCGCCAGAACAAAGGTCAGCGTATAAAGCGCACGACCAGTGAATTCTGTATGGTTTTCAACCAGCTCCGGAACCTTGAGCGAGGTGGTCACCTCCCATGGAATGGTGGTGCCATCAATCACACCCTTAGAGAGCGCCTCGGGGATTGCGGGCACCGGCATACCCACAGGGGTCGCCCCCAGTTCGGTCAAAAGGGCGTTCACAGAACGTCCGCCACCGCGAATTTTCATACCTTCGAGATCTTCGGGAACCTCAACCGGATCAGAGGTGTGGAAGATACCCGGACCATGCACCCAACCTGCGAGGATTTTGAAATCCTTGAATTCCGAGTCCAGCCAGTGCTCTTCCATCATATCCCAATAGGCGTGGCTTACAGCACGCGCATTGGTCATCATGAAGGGCAGTTCAAACACTTCGGTCGAGGGGAAGCGACCGGGCGTGTAGCCGACCACAGTCCAGACGATATCAGCGACACCGTCCTGCACCTGATCGATCAGTTCTGGCGGCTTGCCACCCAGCTGCATCGAGGGGTAGCGGTCGATCTTGATGCGGTTATCCGAGGCTTCTTCGATCTTATCAGCCCAGACGTCCAGAACCAATTTCGGAACATTTGCCTGTGCGGGCAAGAACTGGTGCATCTTCAGCGTCACCTCTTGGGCGAGCGCGGGCACAGCGCCCATTGCGGAAAATGCCAGTGCGGTGGCTGCACCGAGTAGTGCTCTGCGAGTGGTCATGCGTTTCCTCCCTTTGACCGGGACCTTTACGGCTCCTCTACGGCAACCTTACCGTATGAGTTTCTAATGTCGCGCCTGTTTTTTAGGCACATAGAAAAGTCCGCCGTCCGGCCTTGCGAAGGTCAGGGCTATTAGGTGCTTTTGTAACTATCAATGGTGAGTGCGGTAACAAATTGCGTATTTTTAATGCCCCTTAACAGAGCAAATTTTTCACGCGCCAGAGCCTACACATGTTTTGGGCTGATCAACCTTCAGCCAGTTCTCAGCGAACTCAGACGCAGCAATGGGACGGCTGAACAAAAAGCCCTGAGCCTCTGTACAACCTAGAGAAATAAGGCGGTCGCGCTGTTCTCGCGTCTCGACCCCTTCAGCGATGACACTGATATCGAGGCTGCGCCCCATCGCGACGACCGCCGCAACGATGCGGTCATCTTTGGTGTTCTGTGGCAGCGATTTGATAAACCGCCGATCAAGCTTGATCCGGTCGATTGGCAAATCCTTCAGCATCGCAAGAGAGGAATATCCGGTCCCAAAATCATCGATAGCCAGTTGCACACCCATCGTGCGCAGGTCATCCACCGTGCTGAGCGAACTGCGCATCCGCGGGAACAGCGTGGTCTCCAGCACCTCAATCTCCAATAGTGCAAGATCAACCTCATGCGCCGCAGCGGTAGCTTTGAGATCGCGGGCAAAATCGGGTGACAGCAGAGTCATCGCGGACATGTTGACCGAGATCTTACCGGGTACGAACCCGGCCTTTTTCCACCGCTCGATCTGCGCACAAACTTCCTTGGTCACGAACCGGTCGATGGCGGTGGTGAGCCCGGTGTCCAGCGCCAACGGCACAAACCCTCCCGGCAGCAGCAGTCCCTTTTTAGGATGCTGCCAGCGCAAGAGCGCCTCGGCCCCGATACACTGGCCCGTGCGCAAGTCAACCTGTGGCTGATAGAACATCAGCAGCTCCCCGTCAGAGATGGCCCGGCGCAGATCGTTCTCCATCTGCAGGCTCTCTTCGGAGCGCTGCTCCATATTTTCGGAGTAAAAGCAGACCTGTCCGCGTCCTTTGGCTTTGGCATGACAAAGCGAGACACCAGCCGCCTGCATCAGATTGCGCTGGCTCGCTCCGTCCTTGGGATATTGCGCGATGCCCATGCTGGCACTCAACCGACAGGTCAGCCCATCCACCACCACCTCATCCCCGAGTGCCGCGCTTATGTCATTGGCGACCTGCATCACCATATCGGGGTTGGTGGCATGTTCGATCAGCAGGATGAACTCATCCCCGCCAATGCGCCCAATGGTGATACCGGTACGCGCAACAGATCGCATCGCATCTGCAAGCCGCTCCAGAACGCGGTCGCCAATATCATCACCGAAGATAGAATTTATATCGCGAAACCGGTCAAGATCAATGACGATCAGGGCCATTTGTGTATTCGCAGCCTTGGCACGCACGATGGCAAATTCCACCTGTGACTTCATCGCGCGTCGGCTCGGCAACCCCGTGAGCGTGTCGCGTAGCCGCGTGTCGATTGCGCCTGTGCGGTTCGGCGTCGGATGAAAGGACCTGCGCGAGCGAAATTCATAGGTCGACTCTGCATCCGCCACCTCTAGCGCGCGCACAGACAACGTTTCTGTTTCGGGATGCAGATCCTCACTCAGCGTGCGGGCTTCGCCGCGCCAGTTTCCCTGTGTCCGCGCCTCCTCCAGTGCGGTGTCCCAAAAACTCTTGCCAAAACCTTTGGCATGGATTGACCAGATCGGACGCCCCCGAATTTGCGCCAATGGCAGACCGGCCTCGGATTCAAACTGCCGGTTGGCATCAATCACCCGTGCCTCCGCATCCAAAAGCGCCATACTGTCCCCTTTGGGTCGGGCTTCGACCGATGTGGGAAACGCCACCGGAGGTGCAGGCCGGGTCTGTCTGACCTGCCGGACACGGCGCACTGCTTCGGCCAGAATAATCGCGGACACAGCAATGGCGCACAGGATGTAGAGTGTAATCGCCAGCGAAGAGGTCGGCAGTGCCAGCGCGTCGCCAATCGTCATTCCCGATGCACCAGGGTGATTTTCCGCCGCGTCAGGCCCCCGCAAGCCAGATCTGAAAACGATGCCCTGCTCTGTGTTCATACTGGTTTGGGCGAGACTGTTGCGTGCAGAAATGACCACAGCCACAAAGGCCACGCAGCATCTGGAGCAAACAATAGCGATGAGGCCGGAGACCGGGCTCCGCATCGTCCGTTGCTGCTCTTTGCTGCAAAGCATTGGACCCTCCTCCTGTTATTTCAATAGCCTAGCACTCGCGCGCACTCTGTCAACTGGAGGTTGACCGTTAAATTACCGCAAACACTTACTCTCTGCCTGTAGCCCATCACCATTTGTAGCGAGTGCGCCGATCCCGCAGGCCAACACAAGCGGCTGTAATTCAGTTCAATTGATTTTATTGACTGATGAGTCAATAAAAGACTACCCTGCGCGCAAACCACCCCGGTTCGCCCCTCTCATGGGCTACGGTGCGTGGCGTGTACTGCCAATCCAAGGACACCCTCAATGACATCGCCAAACATCCTGATTTTTATGGTCGACCAGCTGAACGGAACGCTGTTCCCGGATGGCCCGGCGGATTGGCTGCACGCACCGAATATGAAAGCGCTCGCTGCGCGCTCCACCCGGTTTCAGAACTGCTACACAGCCAGCCCGCTGTGCGCACCGGGACGGGCGAGCTTTATGTCCGGGCAGCTCCCCTCTGCGACCGGCGTCTACGACAACGCGGCGGAGTTTGCCTCTTCCATACCAACCTACGCGCATCATCTGCGGCGAGCGGGCTATTACACCTGCCTTTCGGGCAAAATGCACTTTGTCGGCCCTGATCAACTGCACGGATTTGAAGAACGCCTGACCACCGATATCTACCCACCGGATTTCGGCTGGACGCCGGATTATCGCAAACCCGGCGAGCGGATCGACTGGTGGTATCACAACATGGGGTCCGTCACCGGCGCCGGTGTCGCAGAAATTTCCAATCAGATGGAATTTGACGACGAGGTCGCCTTTCACGCCACCCAGAAAATCTATGATCTGGCACGCGGCAAAGACGACCGCCCCTGGTGTCTGACCGTCAGCTTCACGCATCCCCATGACCCATATGTGACCCGCAAGAAATACTGGGATCTTTATGAGGACTGCGACCATCTGATGCCCGAGGTTGGCGACCTCGGCTATGACAATCAGGACCCACATTCAAAACGGATTTTTGATGCCAACGACTGGCGCAACTTTGACATCACCGACGAAGATATCCGCCGCTCCCGCCGTGCCTACTTTGGCAATATCTCTTATCTCGACGACAAAATCGGAGAGGTCATGGAGGCCCTTCGGGGCACGCGACAGGACAAGGATACAATCATCCTGTTTGTCTCTGACCACGGCGACATGCTGGGCGAGCGCGGCCTGTGGTTCAAAATGAGCTTCTACGAGGGATCTTCGCGGGTGCCGATGATGATCTCCGCCCCCCATATGGCCCCCGGACTGGTTACTGATCCGGTTTCCAACATCGACGTCTGCCCGACGCTTTGCGATCTGGCGGGGGTCAGCATGGAAGAGGTGATGCCCTGGACCGCAGGCGAGAGTCTTGTGTCCCTTGGTCAAGGTGAGACACGCACAACTCCGGTCGCGATGGAATATGCAGCAGAGGCATCTTATGCCCCGATGGTGTCGCTCCGGTCTGGGCAATACAAGCTCAACCTTTGCACGCTCGACCCTGACCAGTTGTTTGATCTGGAAGCGGACCCACACGAACGCATAAACCTCGCCGATGACCCGCGCCATGCTGAGGCCTACGCAGAGCTCAAGGCGATTGCAGCAGAGCGTTGGAATCTGGAGCGTTTCGACGCCGACGTGCGCGCCAGTCAGGCCCGGCGCTGGGTGGTGTATGAGGCCTTGCGTCAGGGGGGGTATTTCCCTTGGGACTATCAACCTCTGCAAAAAGCCTCAGAACGCTACATGCGCAACCACATGGATCTCAACATCGTGGAAGACGCTGCCCGTTTCCCGCGTGGAGAATAGAGACCGGATCACCCCGGCATGTTCCATACCGCGCCCTGCCCCACTTCGGGGCAGGATGCAGTTATCGCATTACTTGCGCAGCTTCGCCTGCTCCAGCGACCAGTATTCCATGTCGAACAGATCCGCCTCTGAGATTGGCGTGAAGCGCTTGTAATCCTCTGCGGCATTCACGATCCGTGCGGTTTGTTCATACAGATCCCCCGCAATACGCGCCGCCTTTTCATTGGCACCAAGGCCAAAGATCCCGACCCCCGGCACCAGTACACCACGCGGCAGCGGGTCCAGCATGACTTTCGGCTCTGCCGCGTTGGGAGCATTGCGGTTGAAATACCCCGCGTATTCATCCGCATAAGCCTCAAGTGCTAAATCGATTTCTGGTCGCCCGGCACCTTCGGTTAGGATCATGGCGAAGGGCTTGATGCGAATAACATGGTCCGGAGTCGCAGTGCCACGGCGCGACAACTCGGCCAGATTTGGACGCGCCAAATAGGTGCGGATCGATGGGCTTGAACGAAAATCAATCGCCGGTTCCGCTCCCAACGCGCCCCCTGCCGCCAGTGCGGCGCGCAACGTGTCTGCCAGCGGCTGCGGCATCATGCGGTCGGTCTGCTCAGGGCCCGGCACTGTAATGCCCCGCCCAGCCAGATAAGCCTCAGCCAGTGTGACAAACTCAATCATCAGCTCATAACTGGCCTGCGCGGTATCCGCAAAGGTGAAGAGACCATGCTGTTCGAGCCACAACCCCTCAACCGACGGGTCGCGCGCCAGTGCATCCTTGCAGGCATGGCTGAGTTGGTAGCCCGGCATAACATAGGGAACAAACCCGACGCGATCGCCGTATATTTCCGCGACGATCGTCTCCATGTCTTGCTGATCCGCCAAGGCCAGGATCGCGGTCGCATGCGTGTGATCCACAAAGGCATGTGGCATATAGGCATGCAGCAGCGCCTCAATCGACGGGTTGGGTGCAGTCTGATCCAACAGGTAACGCCGCAGATAAGCCACCATGTCCTCATCCGACATATGTGCGACATCGCGAGTCTTCAGCAGCGGCTCAAGCCACATAGCAGGAAGTCCCGGCGCCTCAATATCGCCGAGATCCCAGCCGGAGCCTTTGACATGAATGATCGCGCCACCTTCAGCGTCGGGGATCTTCACAGAGGTATTGCCTCCGCCATGCAGCACCAGATCGGGGTCCTGACCAATCAGGCGCGAAGTGTAGACCCGCAGGCCGAGTGCTGCAGGCTGACCTTGCGCCTGTGCTGCATCGATGAAGTGTTGTGCCTCGGTGTCATTCCATCTGGACTGCATATCGGTTTCCCTGAACGTCTGTGCAGGGACGCATGATGCGCCCCTGCTGGTTGATTGTCTGATTGTGATCAGAAGTCGAAGTTGTCGATGTTTTCTGCGGTGAAGACGGTGCGTTCGGGCAGCAGGACGATGCCATTGCCCTCGGCCTCGTATTCGTAGCCTTGCACGGAGTTCGGCGAAACCTCGACCGGTCCGATCCCGGCAACGTCGATCTTATCCCCCACGTTGAGGGGGCCGTTTGCCAGCACATGCGCCGCCACGGCCACCGAAATCGCACCCTGCTGGGTCACATCCCAGAGGCCAAACCGCTCAACCGTGCCGCGCTTCACATAGGGGCGCATCACGTTGGGGGTCGAAAAGCCCACAATGGTCACATCGCCACCACGCTCCAGATTCTCAGCGGCCTGCGCAGAGGCTGGAAGCGCGTTAGCGTCGGGCGCGATGATCACATCAAGATCGGGATAGGCCGACAGAATGCTCTCTGCAGTTTGCAGCGATTTCTGTGCGTCATTGTACCCATATTGCGTGGTCACGACCTCCCAGCCGGGGTGCTCGGCGGCAATCTTTGCCTTGGCCGCTTCGGCCCATGCGTTCTGATCCGTCACGGTCGGTGAGGAATAGAAAAACGCCACCTTGGCCTTTTCTTTGCCCTCCACGCCGTCATTGGCCATATCCACCAACAGGCCACCCAGTTGTTCGGGCGTACCTTGGTTTACATAATAGGAGCGGCATTCCGGGTTCACGTCGGAATCCCATGTCATCACCAATACGTCCCGCGCCATCGCCTGCTTCAGCGCCGGGCACAGACCGTCGGGTGAAACCGACGACAGGATCACCGCCCCATAGCCCTGATTGACGAAGTTGTTGACGAATTGCACCTGACCGGAAACGCTTGGCTCGGTGGGACCATCATAGGTGACGTTGACGCCTAGCTTCTCTCCCATCTCCACCGCGCCGTTGCCGCCGGACGTAAAGAACCCGACGCCGACGAGCTTGGGAACAAAGGCAATATCATCCGCCGTTGCAGCAGTGGTCATCATCAGGCCTGCGGCCAGTGTGCTGAGCAGCTTTGCTGTTGTTTTCATTTTGGTTTCCTCCTCCATTGGAACCTGTGCCCGGCTCAGTTGGCCTGTGCCGCGCGCTCCGGTAAAAACTCTCGCAGCAGCGCAGCCCCATGGCGCAGCGCAACGACGAGAACCAGCAGCGCCCCGGACAGCGCGCTGGAAATCTGGCTGGGGACACCGCTCATTTGCAGGCCCTGTTGCAGATATCCGATGATGAATGTGGCGATGACCGTGCCCAGCACAGATCCCTTGCCGCCATAGATGGACGCACCACCCAGAACGGCTGCGGTGATTGCAGGCAGCAGCGTCGCACTGCCCAGATCCACCCGCGCCGAGCCAAAGTAGGCTGACAGCATTATCCCGGCGAGTGCCGCCGCAAGACCGGTCAGCACATATGTCATAAGCTGCACCCGAAACACCGGCATGCCAGAATGGCGCGCGGCATTCTCATTGAGACCGATCTGGAAAACCAGACGCCCAAATCGGGTCAGATGCAGCAACACCAGCAGCACCGCCGCAAAGCACAGGAAGACAAAGAGCGGCATCGGCAGGCCCATCACCTGCGCATAACCAAGCGCTGTGAACCCCGCCGGAAAACCGCCGATCCCCTCATAGCCATTGGCACCTACAACACCAGACAGAACGGTCGCGGCGCCCGAAAACATGTAGAGTGACCCCAGCGTCACCACGAGCGGCTGCAACCGCGTCAACCGGATGATGGTGGCGTTCAAAACACCTGCTAGCGCGCCGGTCGCAAAGCCCACCAGCAGCGACAGGGGCAAAGGCAGACCAAAGAAGTTAGCAATCCCAAATGCAATCGCAGCAAGCCCCACGGTAGAGGCAAAGCTCACATCGATGCCACCTGCGATAATCACCAGCGTCAACGGCACTGCCACGATGCCAACCTGCACAAAGTCCGAGGTTCCAAACAACAAAGAGCTGGGACGCAGGAAGCGCGGGTTGATCATGCCAAAGATCAGAAGTTCGACCACCAGAATGGCCAGCAGGAGCACCTCCCACCGCATCACATAGCGTTTCATGCTGCGTCCTCCAGCGGGCGGGATTTCTGCTCGGCCTGGCTGCCGCGGCGATAGCGCGCAGCCCTGTCACGTGCTTCAAGTGCGATACGCAGCCGCCCGTCGATCAACAAAACGCCCAACAGCATCGCGCCGCCAATCAGGTCGTTCCAGTAGGCCGGTATTTTCAGGAACACGAGAGAGGTGTCGATCGAGGTGAAAAAGATCACGCCGATGACCACACCACCAACAGAACCAACCCCGCCCAGCAGGCTGATCCCTCCCAGCACCAGTGCCGCAATCGCGCGCAGTTCAATCCCGTTTCCGGCCTGATTGGGGACAAACCCGATCTGCGCCGCAAAGGTGATGCCCGCCAGCGCATACATCGCCCCCGCCCAGGTAAAGGCCAAAAGCTCAATGCGGCGCACCGGCAACCCAAGATGACGGGCGGCTTCGCGATTGTCTCCCGTCACCATCACCCAGCGCCCGCGCCTGCTGCGCAGAAACCACCAGACCGCCACGATCACCAACGCCGTGATGATCCCCATGATGGACAGCCCGCCAAAGGACTTTGCACCCAGAGACTTAAGCGCTTCGGGCAGTTCCTCGATCCACTCGCCTCCGGTCGTAATCAGCATGACACCGCGAAAGAGGCCAAGCGTGCCCAGTGTCGCCACAATCGAGGGCACACCGAGGCCCGCCACCAGCAGGCCATTCACAACCCCGGCAAAGATCCCGGCTCCAAGCGCAAATCCAAGCGCCAGAGGCAGCGCGAACCCATCATTGAGCGCCAAGCCCAGCACCACCGCCGAGAGCCCGAGGATTGAACCGCCCGAGACATCGATATTGCGCGTGAGGATCACTGGGAAGATCCCCAATGCAACCAGCATCAGCACCAACCCATTGGACCAGATGATGGTGGCCGTCCCCGCCGACAAGAAACCGGGAGCTGCCAGCCCGACAAGCGACAGCACAGCCACCGTCACAAGGAACAGAGTTGCGACACGGTCGCGGGCGATCCGTTCAAGCATGCTCAACCTCCCGAGCTTCAAAGGCCAGTTGTGAAATTTCATCCGTGGTTGCCCCACCCGGCAACTCACCCGCCAGATGCCCACCGGCCATCACGGCAATGCGATCAGACAGACGTACAACCTCGTCAAAATCCGATGAGATCAGCAATACGGAGGTTCCTTGCGCCGCAAGCTCCTCGATGATGCGATAAATATCGTTGCGCGCACCCACGTCGACGCCACGGGTGGGTTCATCAAGGATCAATAGTTTCGGCTCAGCCACGAGACATTTGGCCAGCAGAACCTTTTGCTGATTGCCGCCAGAGAGGCTCCCTGCAGGCTGATCCGGGCTGGCGCATTTGATCCCGAGCATCTCGCGATACCGCGCAAAGCGTTTGCGTTCGGTGCCGGGCCTCAAGAAGAACGGCAGCCGGTCATAGACAAAGGACGACGCGTTCCAAAACAGCGGTGCCTCAAGGAACAAGCCATATTGCTGGCGGTCTTCACTCAGATGCACGATGCCCTGACGTACCGCGTCGCTGGGCGAGTTTGCGCGAAACATCTGCCCCTCTAGCATGACGTCACCGCAAGTGCGGGGGCGCAACCCGACGAGGGTTTCAGCGAGTTCCGTGCGCCCAGCCCCGACCACGCCGGTCAGCCCAAGCACCTCACCGCGGCGCACATCAAACGAAATATCGACAAAGCCCTCTCCGCTGAGCGCATCCAACGCCAGCACCGCCTCGCTTGAGGTTTGCCGCCCCGCCCCACGCGCCTCAAGCTCGGTCACACCGGGGCTCATTGCGGTAAGGATATCGCTGTCAGTGCTCTGATCCATGTTTGCGCTCAGCACCACATTGCCATCACGCAGCACGGTGATCCGGTCGCAGACTGCGCGCAGCTCATGCAATTTGTGGGAAATAAAAACCAGCCCGTGCCCTGCGGCCCGCAACCCCTGCATACGCGCAAACAAGGTCTGAACCTCATGCGGTGTAAGCGCCGAAGTCGGCTCGTCCAGGATCAGAACTTTCGCCTCACGCACAAGGCCACGCAGGATTTCCACGATCTGACGATCCGCGATTTCCAGCGTCGCAGCTTTGGTTTCGGGCGACAGCGACACACCGATCTGTGCAATCAGCTCCTGAACCCGTGCGCGATAGGCAGCGGCAGGTTTAGGCAAGCCGATGCAGATATTTTCAAGCACCGACTGGTTCGGAAAGATATGTGCCTCCTGTGGCACCAGATAGAGCCCCATCGCCAAGGCCTGCGCTGGGGTCGCCGGCACCAATGGTGCGTCCGCAATCCGCACGTCGCCCCCGCTGGCCTGCACCAGACCTGCAAGGATTTTCATAAGCGTGGATTTGCCCGCGCCATTTCCTCCCAACAGCGCATGAATTTCCCCGGCACGCACCGAGAAATTCACCCGCTTCAGCACCGGGATGCCAGCGTAGCTCTTTGACACAGAGTCCAGCTCTGCAAGCACAGGTTCCATAACGCCTCCTCAACGTTATCGGCTTTGTCGCTGCAGCGCTGATCATTCGATCTATGTGGATTCGATTGATCATCTGTTAGCAACAACATCATTTGTTCAAGTGAATCGCATCCTGTCAATATGTTTGATGCGAATAACTTGCTAGTTTCTCCGATCAACATTGGTAAAATAGACCCATTGACTTGATCATATGTTCTGTCACTAATTGTTTGATCGAAAGCGCCATGGAGGAAGGCCCCCGATGACCGACCAGACAGCACATGATGCAGACGAGGCACTGCTGGCACGGGTGGCTTGGCTTTATTACAACGACGGACTCACCCAGAGCGAGGTGGGCGAGATCCTCAACCTGTCGCGCATCAAAGTCTCGCGCCTTCTTGATGCCGGGCGCACGTCAGGCCTTATCCAACTGCGGATCAACTCTCGTCAGCGCGGGTGTCTGGAACTTGAAACCCGCATGAAGCAGCAATTTGGCCTGAGTGACTGTCGCGTCATTCCCGAGAGCATCTCGGAAGACACCAACATGCGCATCGGGCAGGCTGCGGCACAGTATCTGATGCAGAAGCTATCCCCCGGTGACAGCCTGTCGGTCGGCTGGGGCGACACGGTGACTCACTCCATCCGTATGTTGGGCTATACCGCGCAGGAACGCGGTGTCGGGCTGTACTCCCTGACCGGCGGCGTGCAGACCTATGTGGAAGGTATGCGCGAGGCCAACTGGCACCGCAACGTGAACATCATTCCGGCACCATTGGTGGTCTCAACACCAGAGCTGGCGCAGGCATTGATGCAAGAACCGACCGTTGCCACCCTGATGGCCAAGGCGCTTGAGGCGGATTACAAGCTCGTCGGCATCGGTGGTATCAGCGAAACCGCAACCGTGGTGAGCCATGGCTACATTCCACCTGCCGAGATTGACCCGCTGCGCCGGGGCGGCGCCCGTGGTGACATCCTGTGCCGCTTCTACGACCGGGGTGGCGCAGGGCTTGCCCTGCCCTTGCATGAACGTGTGATCGGTGTCGATCTTGATCAGTTGCGCGAGTCCAACAAGGTCATTGGCGCAGCGGGTGGCGCGACCAAAACGGGCCCGATCCTCTCCGCCTTGCGCGGAAAAATCCTCGACATTCTGGTCACGGACGAACCCACAGCACTTGCACTTCTTGACGCAGCGGAGGTCTGATCATGGCGTATTATCTGGCATTTGATGCTGGCACCGGCAGCGGTCGTGCGGTCTTGTTTGATGAAAGCGGCGCAGAAATTTCTGCCTCAAGTCAGGAATGGTGGCACGCCACCGATGCGCGCTATCCGGGATCAATGGATTTCGACACGGCAGGAAACTGGGCCGCGCTCGCCCGGTGCTGCCGTGAGGTGATTGCCACCTCTGGTGTTGACCCCAAAGACATCAAAGCCGTCAGCGCCACCGCGATGCGCGAAGCCTTTGTGCTACACGACCAAACCGGAACAGAAATCTGGGCTTGCGCCAATGTTGATGCCCGCGCCAGCGATGAGGTGCGCGCGCTGAAAACCAGTCATCCGGATCTGGAACGCGACATCTACAACCGCTCGGGCCAGACCTACGCTCTTGGCGCGTTGCCTCGGCTGATCTGGCTGCGCAAACATATGCCAGACGTACTCGAGCGCGCGCAGTCTCTTACCATGCTATCGGACTGGGTGCTTTATCGCCTCTCCGGCGCACTCAGCTCAGAGCCGTCGAACGCGGGAACCACCGGGTTGATCGGACTGGCAGATCGCGCCCCGTTACGCGATGTGCTGAACCTTATGGATCTGCCAGAGAGCCTGTTCCCTCATGCCGCCAGCACCGGCGAGGTCATCGGCGAGGTCCACGCGGCGGCTGCCAACGAAACCGGCCTTGCGCCCGGCACGCTTGTGGTTGCAGGAGGTGGCGATTGCCAGACTGGCGCGCTCGGTCTTGGAGTGGTGAATGAAGGCGATTGCGCGGTTATGGGCGGGACTTTCTGGCAACAGGTGGTCAATGTCCCCCTCAGCCTGACAGACCCCACCATGAACCTGCGGATCAACCCGCATGTTGTGCCGGATCTCAATCAGGCAGAGGCCATCAGCTTCTTTACCGGCGCAGTGATGCGTTGGTTTCGCGATGCCTTCGGGCAGGGCAAGAGCTATAGCGAATTGGAAGCGGCCTCCAAATCCGTTCCGCCCGGTGCTTTTGGGATCATTCCGGTATTTTCCGACGTCATGCGCTATGGAGAGTGGTTTCATGCTGCGCCCTCGCTGCTGAACCTGTCGATCGACCCGGAGCGCTCCGGCCCAGATGCGATCTTTCGTGCCCTTCAGGAAAACGCGGCCATCGTGGCGCATCGCAACCTAGAGGCGGTGTTTGACCTGACGGGACGACGCCCGGACCGCATCATCTTTGCGGGGGGCGCTTCCAAATCTGCCCATTGGGCGCAGATCCTGGCCGATGTCACAGGCCTCACCGTGGCCACGCCGCGCGTCAAAGAAGCCACAGCCCAAGGATGCGCCGCAGCAGCAGCAACTGGCGCGGGCCTTTTTGCCTCACTGCGCGAAGCGGGCAATGCATGGTCTCAAATCGAAGCCGAGTTTACGCCCAACTCAGACCTTAACGCTCTTTATGCAGATGCAAGCATCCGCTGGGCCAAGGCCTATGCGGCGCAACGTGATCTGGTCACCGCAAATGTGACGACCTCCATGTGGCAGGCCCCCGGCACCTGATACCGCGCCCGCCCTCCAAGATTTCAAGAAAGGACCACTATGCTTATTCAACTGGTGAACATCAAAGTGCAGGACGGCACACGGGATACGTTCCTTGAGGCCTTCACGATAAACTGCAACGGCACCCGCGAAGAGCCGGGCAATATCCGCTTTGACCTGCTGCATGACCCGGAGGACGCGAACAACTTCTTCGTCTACGAAATCTTTGAAAGCGAAGCGGCACTCGATGAACACCGCAAGACCCCGCACTATCAAACCTGCGTAGAGATGATTGAGCCGATCACGATTGGCGGGAGAACCAAAACCTATTTTACGCCCGTATTGGTTCAGGGCACCTGAAACATCTGCCTGCCCCGGTAAAAACAATACCCTATCGGCGCAAAAGCACAGCCCTAACGTCACCCATCATCGAATGGCTTTGTGACCGCCGGGCCTTACTCAACGGCCATTATTTCAGGCCATGAGGCATCACCACCACTCACCAAGCTCAAACGGCAACAGGGACGCGCCCAGCGTCCCTGTTCCGTGACCTTGGGTATGGCTCAGCCGGTTAGTTAAACAGCTGTAGCAGAGCCTGCGGCGCCTGGTTCGCAATTCCAAGCGATTGAACCGCCAGCTCCTGCTGGGTTTGTAGTGCCGACAATCGGGCAGAGGCTTCTTCCATGTCGGTGTCGGTCATCGTCGACACGCCCATGGTCATCGAATCTACCAGCTTGGACACAAACTGAACCTGATCGTCGATCCGTGCAGAGGCCGCACCGAGAGCCGCAGCGCCAGAGATCGCCGTTTGCAGGTAAACTTCGATTTCAGCCAGAGCGGAAGCCGCGGTTGCGGTGTCGGTGATTGTGGTCAGGCTGGTGCCAAGGTTCAGGCTGGATTCAAAGCCTTGCGCCTCGATGGAAATGTCCACAGAGCTCACAGTGCCGCCCGCGCCAACGCGGTCCAGAGAGGCCAGAATGCCCATCTGTGTTGCGGTACCGTCAATCGTGTTGGCCAGTAGGTTTGCACCGTTGAACTGCGCCGCGCCGATGATGGATTCGATTTGGTCGACCTTGGATTCAATATCGGTCTGGATCTTGTCATGCGACACGTTTTCCGCTTGTGCCGACACGATCAACTCTTTGATTTCAACAAGCTTCTCAACGATCTGTTCTGCCCCAGCAGATGCGACAGCTACGGTCGCTTCGCCCATCGAAAGACCTTCTTCAATCGCCTCAAAGCTGGCGATATCGGATTCCATGGTCTTGGAAATAGCCCAAACTGCGGCATTGTCTTTTGCAACGCCAATTTCCTTACCAGTGGAAATCGCGTTCTGTGTGTCGGTGAGATTGGTGTTGACGACTTTCAGCGTCTGCAGAGCCACCATAGCACCATTGTTTGTCAAAATGCTGGACATAGCATGAGTTCCTTTGAGCAAGGAGCACTTTGGCCCCGATGTATTCCCTTTCCCCCATTATGGGGTGTTCTCTCTCGTCTTTCTGAACGTGCGGAGCACTTCGGCCGCCGCAACAAACTCAATAAGATGCAGGCCAACTTTTGACGTGAGGATGCTAATGAAGAGCTAAAATGTCGGCGTATATGTCTAAAATGCGAGTCAAATTGCTTCTGTTGGCATTTTTGCGCCACGCCCGCCGCGCACCACAACAGCCTGCCCAGACCGCAGTGCCCAAATGGTGAGACTAAGATTCAAATCCGCAAAGCACTGTGAAGTCACCGAGAACGATGCATGCGCCCTTGCACATATATATGTAAAAGGCGCAGCACCCGACCACATCAGACGTCTGACAGGATGTGCACCACCCGCTCACTGAAAGGGGGTAGGGCCATGATGTAGTCAAATTAGTCCGGTTATTTATCTTATTTTTCAAATCATTGAAGACAACCGCAGCGTAGCAATAAACGGTTTTTTCACGCTGGGGCCACAGGGTCACGGAACACCGACGACCCTAGATTGATGTTCACGGACACAGCACATTGCGACTTTTGACACTTCTTTGCGTTGGCCTCATCGGAACCTTTGTATTGGCCGCGGCCTCGCGACAAGACTTAAAGAAGATGTTCGAACGCCCCGCCCGTATCGCGTTCCCCGAAGAAGAGGCCTACTCGCCCCAGCGCGCGGCCTTGGGCAAAATGCTGTTCTTTGATACCCGCCTCTCTGGCGCACAGAATCTCAGCTGTGCCACCTGCCACAACCCCTCGTTTGGCTGGGAAACACCCGCAGCGCGGGCCGTCGGAGCCATGAATCAGCCGCTCGAACGCCACACCCCGACAATCGAGAACCTGGCAGAATCAGAGCATTTTTTCTGGGACGGTCGTGTCACCTCCTTAAAGGAACAAATTCGCGGACCGATCACCCATCCGCTCAAAATGAATTCCAGCATGAAACAGGTGGTTCGGCGCTTAGAAGCGATTTCAGGCTACCGCCGCTACTTCGAGATCGCCTTCCCCGAGGCAGGGCTGACGGAAAACACCATTCTCATTGCTCTGGCCACCTATCAGCGCACCCTACGGTCGGGTTGGTCTCCATTTGATGACTGGGTCGAAGGCGATGACGATGCCATTTCTGCTTCGGCCAAACGCGGGTTTGACGTCTTTACCGGCATCGGGCACTGCGCAGATTGCCATCATGGCTGGGCCTTCACAGATCACGCCTTTCACAGCGTCGGCGTCGGCGGCGACGATATCGGTCGTGGCATCCTTGATCCCCAGATGCGCCATCGTTTCAAAACGCCGGGCCTGCGCAACATCGCCCTACGCGCGCCCTATATGCACAATGGCAGCCTGAACTCCCTGCGCGCGGTGGTGGAGCATTATCGCCATGGCGGCAGCCCCTTAGCGCATATGAACGACATGCATCCGCTCGACGACATGTCCGATCGAAACGTGAATGACCTCATCGCATTTCTTGAAACCCTGACCGCATATAACCCGCATGTATCGGCCCCGGCCCTGCCTGCTGACTGAGGGACACCCTATGTCGATCAAACGTCGCATTCTCGGCCCTATCGTTCTATTGATTGTGATCGGCATCGTCGGTGCATTCTGGGTCTCGTTGGCTGCCATCCGCACCCAAAACGCGATCCAAGACGCGGACACGACCACGATGCGTACTCTGCAAGCCACCGAGCGCGCACAACGCATTCGTGTCGAAATCGAGGATCAACTGAGCCAGTTTCTTGAGTTCAACACAGTAGAGACACCCGCTCGCGTCAATCGCAATCATCAGCGTTTCGTCACCGCCTTTCGCAATGTCTGGCAGGAATTACGCGCTGCACCCGGCTCTGAAAAACAGATCGAGATGGTGGCGCAGGTCGAAGAGCAGTTCGAAGCGTGGAACACAGAGGCGACCATCGCGCTCGGCCTGTTGAATGACACTCATATCCCCTCGCACAACCGCCTCGATCACTTGGCGCGGCGGCTTGAACTGGCGCTTGTTGCCTTGGAACAAGAAGTCCGACTGAGCGCCGCCAACGCCAATCAGGATGCGCGTCAACGCTATGTGCAGCAGGTGGTTGTGGTCTTTATTTCCATGATCGTGATCTTCCTTGTGGCGGGGTCAACCTTCATCGGGTTTGGCAGTCAACTGGTGCGGTCGCTGACCCAGCTTGCCGCCGCGATGGAGCGTATCCGCTCTGGTGATTTTGATACGCCCGTCAGCTATGTCGACCGGCGCGACGAGGTGGGCAAAATCGCGCGAGGCGTTGCGGCCTTTTCATATACGCTGCGGGATTTAAGCGCTGCAAAAACCCGGATTGAGCATCTGGCCCTGCACGATCAATTGACCAACCTCCCCAACCGGCGCGCCCTGCAGGAGTACCTCGAACATTGTTTCGATCTGGCCCCTTCATCGGAACATCGGGTGGCGGTGCTGCATGTGGATCTCGACCGGTTCAAGCAGATTAACGACCTAATGGGCCACGCCGCCGGGGATGAAATCCTGCGCCACGCCGCGCGCGCCATGCAGCAGCAAATCGGCGCTGACGATCTGACCGCGCGCGTTGGTGGGGATGAGTTCGTGATCGTGTTGCGACAGGCTGGCACCGATGCGCAGGTGGAATGCATTGCCAATCGCATCATCGAGGCGGTCTCACAACCGATTGAAATATGGGGTGATTTCGTTCATGTGGGTGCCAGCGTCGGCATTGCCTTCCTCATGGCAGGAGAAACCGACCCGGCCCGCATCCTCTCCAACGCCGATATCGCGCTCTATGTCGCCAAGAGCAAAGGCCGCGGGCGGGCGTCTTTCTACAATGATGCCACCCGCGCTCGGTTTGAGGGGAACATGGCGCTTTTGAAAGACCTGCGCTGCGGGTTGGACAACGGCGAGATCACCGCGTTCTTTCAGCCACAGGTGGATGGGATCACGGGTGAGGTCATCGGCTTTGAGGCACTGGCGCGCTGGCGTCATCCGGAACGCGGTATGCTTGATCCGGGCGTCTTTATCACCCTGGCCTTTGAGCACGGTCTGGGCGACCGATTGACAGAACGGATCGTCTCTGATGCGATTGCCGCACTGCTAGAATGGCGCGCACGCGGCCTGCCTGCGCCCAGCGTCAGCGTCAATTTCTCGGCCAAACAACTGCGTGACGGCGGGTTGGTCGAATATCTCGACGACACGCTTTTCGCCGCAGCTCTTGAGCCCGAGGATATTGCGATTGAGGTCTTGGAAAGTGTGCTGTTCAGTGACGGCGTAGATCCGGCCCTCAATACAATCGAGCAACTGCAAAAGCGCGGTTACAAGATCGAACTGGATGATTTTGGCACCGGTCATGCCTCAATCTCGAACCTAAGACGGTTCAAGGTCGATGGCATCAAACTGGACAAGGATTTTGTCGCCGGGGTGGATCAGGACGCCGAGCAAGAGGTGATCCTGCGCACGATGATCGACCTTTGCCGCAATCTCGGTATCGTCTGCCTTGCAGAAGGCGTCGAGACCGAGGCTGAAAAGAACAAGCTGATCTCGCTGGGCTGCAGCCGTTTTCAGGGCTATGGCGTGGCCCGCCCGATGCCGCAAGATGCGGTCACCGAGTGGCTTGAGACCCAATATGGCCGCCACACCACTGCCAAGGCGGGCTGACTGCGTTAGATATCCTTCATCAGGCGCAATGCGTCATAGATCGCCGCGTGGGTGTTGCGTGCCGACACCGCATCGCCGATCCGAAACAGCTGGAACGCGCCATCTGGGTTGCGGCTGACCGTCTGTGATTGACCGGCAATTAGCGCCTCGTGATCGACTTCGCCATGGTTCACGCTCGCGGGGCGCAACTCCTGATACAGGTCATCATTGGGCAAGGTGCCATAGTTCACCACCACCTGATCGTAGGTCTGATCATAGGTGAAATCGCTGTAATCCGTGCCAATCGTGGCAACCAGCTCGTTGCCCTTTTTGGCCACGCCTAGCAGGCGGCGAGTCACGGTGAAGGTCACATCCTTATCTTGTAGGGATCGCATATAAGGCACGAGGTTCATCGCCATGATCTCGGGCGCAAAGGTGCGGTCCGGGGTCATCACCTCAACCTCAGCGCCCGCCTCTGCTGCCACCTCTGCCGCCTGCAGGCCGGGATGGTCGCCGCTTTCGTCATAGATCAGCACACGCCCTGCCGGTTTCACATCCCCCGCGATCAGATCCCAGGCCGAGACCACATGCGCCGCCTCTCGCCCGGTCTCGAACAGCTCCAGATTGGGCAGCCCCCCGGTGGCGATAATGACCACATCCGGGGTCTCCGCCAGCACATCGGCCTCTTCGGCCCAGGTATTAAAGTGAAACTGCACATCCCGCGCCGCGCATTGCGCCATGCGCCAGTCAATGATGGAGATCATCTCGCGGCGGCGTGGGGATTGTGCGGTCAGGCGGATCTGGCCACCGGGATCGGGCTGGGCCTCAAAGACCACCACCTTATGCCCGCGCTCGGCTGCGACGCGCGCCGCCTCCAGCCCCGCCGGACCTGCGCCGACGATCACCACTTTCTTGGAGGTCTCGGCGGCTGTGATCTCATGCGGCATCGTCAATTCGCGCCCGGTGGCGGCGTTATGAATGCACAGTGCATCGCCCGCCTGATAGATCCGGTCGAGACAATAGGTCGCCCCCACGCAGGGGCGGATGTCATCCTCGCGCCCCTCGCGGATTTTGCGCACCACATGCGGGTCGGCCATATGCGCCCGCGTCATGCCCACCATATCCAACAGCCCCGCCTGCACCGCATGGCGCGCGGTGGCCACATCGGGGATACGGGCCGCGTGAAACACCGGCAAGTCGGTTTCCTGTTTGACGCGGCCTGCAAAATCCAGATGCGGCGCGGATTTCATCCCCTGCACCGGGATCACATCGGTCATCGCCGGGTCGGTATGGATGCGCCCTCTGATCACATTGAGGAAATCCACCTGCCCTGTCGCACTCAGGATACGGGTGATTTCCAGCCCTTCCTCTGCGGTGATGCCGCCTTTTTGCACCTCATCCGCCGTGAACCGCATACCAACGATGAACGCGTCCCCCACCCGCTTGCGAATGGCCGAGAGCACATCCATCGGGAACCGCAGGCGGTTCTCCAAAGTATCCGCCCCATAGGGGCCGCTCAGATCATTGGTCAGCGGTGACCAGAACTGATCGATCAGATGGCCATAGGCCTGCAGCTCGATCCCATCCATGCCCCCGGCTTTCATACGTTCGGCGGCATCGGCGAAATCCGTGATGATACGCTCGATATCCCAGTCTTCGACAAGCTTGGGAAAGGCCCGGTGCGCCGGTTCGCGGTGCCGTGACGACGACACCGACGGCAGCCAGTCGCCCTTGTTCCATGTGGTGCGCCGGCCCAGATGCGTCAGCTGAATCATCACCGCGCAGCCGTGCTCGTGGCAGCCTTCGGTCAGGTCGGTGATCCACGGCACCACCTCGTCCTTGTAGGCGAGGATATTGTTGAACACCGGCGGGCTGTCCTTTGAGACCGCCGCAGACCCCGCCGTCATCGCCAGCGCCACCCCGGCCTTTGCACGCTCCGCATGATAGGCGCGGTAGCGCGCCTTCGGCATGCCGTCCTCGGGGTAGGCCGGCTCATGACTGGTGGTCATGATACGGTTGCGAAGGGTCAGATGCTTGAGCTGAAAGGGCTGCAAAAGCGGATCGTGTGACATGGCGCTGCCTCATGGAATCAGGTGACTTGACACAAGTGTAAAGTCAGCCTGCACCCCGATTGACACTTGTGTCAATTATTTTAGAGTGCCCGCATGTCCAAACCCACCTCCCCTCGCCCGCGCGGCTCGCGCGACCTCTGGCTCGATGCCGCGCTTGATCTCTTAGTCTCAAGTGGGATCGACGCGGTGAAAATCATGCCGCTGGCCCGCGCCGTGGATCAAACGCGCACGGGGTTCTACTGGTATTTCAAGGATCTCGGCGCGTTGCACGACGCTATGGTTGAGACATGGGAGGCCCGCAACACCGGCCAGATACAGGCCCGCTGCGAGGCCCCGGCGCAGACCATCAACACAGCCCTGTTCAACCTGATGGACTGCTGGCTGGATCCGACCCTGTTTGATGCGCGCCTCGATCTGGCGATCCGCAACTGGGCGCGCAATGACACCACATTGGCGGCGCGGCTTGACGCGGCGGATAACGCCCGCATCGCCGCCGTGCACAACATGTTCCTGCGCTTTGGCTACAGCAGGGAACAGGCCGATGTCAGAAGCCTCACCACGATTTACACGCAGGTGGGCTATATCTCGATGGAGGTCGAAGAGGACCCTGTCGCGCGGCTGAACCGCGTACCACATTACGTGGAGATGTTTTCAGGCCAGCCCCCGACACAGGCGGAAATCGCAGCGTTCATGGCGCGCCACACGTCGGGCTAGCCAATGGTGCGGCAACGGGCGACCGCGGCGTCCAGCCCTTTTGCGAGCTTTGCGCCAATGTCTGATGCCCGCAGCACCTCCAGCCCCGCAGCCGTGGTGCCTGCGTAGTCGATCATCTCTTGCACATGATCGCTGGGACGGGCCGCGCCTGTCGCCATCATCTGCCCGGCACCGAGGAACAACTGCCGTACTGCCTTGTCGGCGACCTCGGGCGGCAGGCCCTTGGCCTCGGCGTACTCCGCCATCACCTCGGCAAAATAGGCGACAAACCCCGGCACCGGCCCGGTCATCGCGGTGAAAACGTCCAGATGCGCCTCCTGCGTGATCCGGTCCGTGCTGCCGCAGGCCTCAAACAGCGCCGTGGCAAAGGCGCGATCCGCATCCGATGTGGCCTCTGTCGCAACCCACGGCGAATAGGCAAGCCGCTCTGCCGCCGCCGGGCTGCTCATGGCGCGAATGATCCGCGTTGCCCCGGTCATCTCGGAAATCCGGTCAATGGTAATCCCCGCCATGACGGAGATCACCAGCTTGTCTTTGAGGTCCAGCGACAGCGTGCCCATCGCCGCAGGTGGCACGCACAACAGCACCACGTCCGAGGCCGCAATCAGGGCTGTCGTGTCCGTGGTGATGCTCAGCCCCGGATAATCGGAGAACCCGTCAAGCTGCCCGGACCGCGACGCCACCCAGATCCGCTCCTCGGCGATCATCTGCGCCTGCACAACCGCGCGCAGGATCGCACTGCCCAGCATGCCCGTCCCTCCGATGATACCGAATGTCTGGTCTGCCATGGCACTGCGCTCCTGTTGTCTGTGTCAGCCCTCCGCCACGTGACAGGCGACTCGGGTAGTGCCGATCCTGCGCATCTCGGGACGTTCTTGTCGACAGATGTCACCCGCCAGCGGGCAGCGCGGGTGGAAGGCGCAGCCGGGCGGCGGGTTGATCGGATCGGGGATTTCACCCTCGGGCGGGGCCACCTCGCGGCCAAACCCATCCATACGCGGTGCGGCCTCCAGCAGCATCTGCGTATAGGGGTGTTTGGGGCGCTCGAACAGCTCGTCCGGTGCGCCCTCCTCAACAAGACGCCCGAGGTAGAGCACCCCGATTCGATCCGCCATATGCTGCACCACCGTCAGGTCGTGCGTGATCAGCACATACGTGAGGCCAAAGTTGTCCTTGAGGTCGCTCATCAGGTTCAGCACCTGCGACTGCACCGACACATCCAGCGCCGAGGTGGGCTCGTCACAGACGATCAAACGCGGCTCGGACGCGAGAGCACGGGCAATACAGATCCGCTGCCGCTGCCCGCCGGAGAATTCATGCGGGAACTTGCCCGCGTCCTTCACCGAGAGACCCACCTGTTCCAGCAGGCGTTCGGCCAGCCCATCGGTCTTGCCACCGCGCGCCGCCACGGGTTCGACGATAATGTCACGCACCCGCCAGCGCGGGTTGAGCGAGGCATAGGGGTCCTGAAAGATCATCTGGATGTCAGAACGGATCGCATTGACCTTGGCGGCGTCGGTCTCGTTCGCCAGATCGACGCCTTCGATCTCCACGTTGCCACCCGAGGGATTGAGCAACCCGACGAGCATGCGGCCAATGGTGGATTTGCCGGACCCGGATTCGCCAACCAGCGCATAGGTGGTCTGCGGCTCGACCTCGAAATCCACATCTGATACGGCGGTCAGAAAGGCCTTGGGTTCACGTTCGATCACCCGGTTCAGCCAGGGTTTGGAGACGTCAAACACACGGCTCAGGTTCTTGACGGAGACAAGCGCCATCAGGAGGCCTCCTCATGTTGTAGCGGGAACCAGCAGGCAGCGGCAGCACCGTCGACCTTGGGCGCAGGTGCCTGTCGGCATTTGTCGGCCACGCGCGGGCAGCGCGGATTGAAGGCACAGCCATCGGGGACCGCATCCAGACGCGGCATGGCGCCGGGGATCTGGTGCAGACGTTTCTGCCCGCGCGACGCCAGTGGCGTCGAGGCCATCAAGCCATGGGTATAGGGGTGCTCCGGCGCGGTGATCACATCGCGCACCGGGCCAAGCTCGGCCAGGCGTCCGGCATACATCACCGCCACGCGATCTGCGGCCTCGGCAATCACGCCCATGTCATGCGTAATCAACATCACCGCCGTGCCCCGCTCACGACAAAGCCGTTTCAGCAGCGCAATGATCTGCGCCTGTACGGACACATCAAGCGCGGTTGTCGGCTCGTCCGCGATCACCAAAGACGGCTCGGCACAGAGCGCCAGCGCGATCACCACCCGCTGGCGCATGCCGCCGGAAAATTCGTGCGGGTAGCTGTTTACGCGTTTGGCAGCGCCCGGAATGCCGACCTCTTCGAGGGCGGCCACGGCGCGTTTCTCGGCCTCGGATTTGCTGATCGGCAAATGGGTCAGCATGGTCTCCACCAGTTGATCCCCGATCCGCAACAGCGGATTGAGCGAGGTCAGCGGGTCCTGAAAGACCATACCGATTTCCTTGCCCCGCAAGCGGCGCAGCGCGTCGCCCTTCAGGGTGTCGATGCGTTTGCCATTAAGCCAGATCTCACCAGAGGAGACATGCGCCGGCGGATTGAGCAGGCCGATGACGGCATTGCCCGCCATCGACTTGCCCGCGCCGCTTTCGCCAACGATGCCGAGGATCTCGCCCTTGGCAATGTCATAAGAGACGCCATCGACCGGTTTAAGAATGCCGTGGCGGGTTGGGATTTCCACACAAAGGTTGCGGATGGACAGAACTGGGTCAGCCATTAGCGAAGCCTCGGGTTCAGGGCGTCACGCAGCCAGTCGCCCAGCAGGTTGACGCTGAGCGCCAGTCCCAACAGCGTGATCGCAGGGAAGAGAAGAATCCACCATTCGCCAGAGAACAGGAAGCCCTGCCCGATGCGAATGAGTGTACCAAGAGACGGCTGGGTCGGCGGCGCGCCCACCCCGAGGAACGACAGCGTCGCCTCGGCAATGATCGCCAGCGCCAGCGAGATGGTGGCGATGACCAACACCGGCGACAGCACATTGGGCAGGATATGCCGCAACATGATCGCACCGGAGCGTCGTCCGATCAGCCGGGCGGCCTCGACGTATTCCTTGTTCTTCTCAACAAGGGTCGCGCCACGCACCACGCGGGCAAACTGCACCCAATCCGACAGGCCAATCGCAAGGATCAGCACCCAGATCGCCATCTGATCGCGGTATTCCACCGGGGTGATGCCCTTAGCGACACCAAAGATCAGCATCGCCACAAGGATCGACGGAAAGGTCAGCTGTACATCGGCAATCCGCATAATCACCGTCTCAACCCAGCCACCGAGGTAGCCGGACAACAAGCCCAGCGTGATCCCAAGCACCATGGCAAACAGAACGGCAGCGACGCCAACGAACAGCGAAATCCGCATACCATAAAGGATGGTCGAGAACACATCGCGGCCCTGATCGTCGGTCCCCATAAAGAACGTCTCACCCGTGAAATCATTGGGCGACATCGGCGGCGTGAAGCCGTTCATCAGGTTGAGCGAGGCCGGATCAAACGGGTTGGTGGGCGCAATCAGCGGCGCAAAGACCGCCGACAGCACCAGAACCAGAACCACCACGGTGGAGACCACCGCCACGGGCGAGCGTTTGAAGGTATAGAACAGATCGCTTTCCAGCGCGGTGCGCAGGCGCGATTTCTGGGCGGGGGTAGATGTCCCGGACATTAGTGACCTCCCTTGCGATCAACGCGCAGACGCGGATCGATAAAGAAATAGAGGATATCGACGATCAGGTTGATGCCCACGAACATGACGGAGATCAGCATCAGATAGGCTGCCATCACCGGGATATCGACGAACTGGATCGCGTTGATGAACAACAGGCCGACACCGGGCCACTGGAACACCGTCTCGGTGATAATGGCGAATGCGATGATCGCGCCGACTTGCAGGCCGATCACGGTGATCACCGGCACCATGGTGTTCTTCAGCGCGTGACGGAAATGCACGGTGCGATCCCGCAGACCACGGGCGCGGGCAAAGCGGATATAATCCTGCCGAAGCACCTCCAGCATTTCCGAGCGCACCAGTCGCATGATGAGCGTCATCTGATAAAGCCCCAGCGTGATCGACGGCAGGATCAGCGCCTTGAGGCCGCTTGCGGTCAGGAACCCCGTGCTCCAGCCACCAAGATCGACCACCTCGCCGCGCCCGAAACTCGGCAACCACCCCAGTTCCACAGAAAACAGATAAATCAGCAGGATACCAATCAGGAAGGTCGGCAAGGACACCCCGATGAGGGAGCCGGACATAATGAGATTGGCCGTGATCCCGTTTCGCTTGATGGCGGTAAAGACCCCAAGCGCAATGCCGAATATGATTGCCAGAATGCCCGAGACCGCCGCCAGTTCCAGTGTTGCGGGCGCGCGTTCCATCAGGATGTCGATAACCGGGCGCCCCTGCCGGTAGCTGACCCCGAAATTGCCCTGCACGGCGTTTTCCAGAAACCGGTAGTATTGCACCACAAAGGGCTGATCGAGGCCAAGTTGTCCGCGCAGCCGTTCGATGTCCTCGGCGGTGCGTTCCTGGCCCAGCATGTTGTCGATCGGGTCACCGACAAAGCGGAACATGGCAAAGGCCACGAGTCCGACGATAAGAAGAACCAGCGC
Source organism: Tritonibacter mobilis (assembly GCF_001681715.1). Classification (GTDB taxonomy): domain Bacteria; phylum Pseudomonadota; class Alphaproteobacteria; order Rhodobacterales; family Rhodobacteraceae; genus Epibacterium; species Epibacterium mobile. The sequence continues at coordinate 174,895 of NZ_LNWY01000001.1, forward strand.
GGATTGGGCCACGCGCCGGATGATATAAGCGAGCATATCCGTGCTCTCCTGTGGGTGGATGAAGGGGGCCGAAGCCCCCGTCTGCCTTGATGAGCGGCGTTAGTTAACGGAGACCCAGCGCAGAATAAAGAAGTTATCCGGCCTTTGGGTCAGGGTGACGTTGCTGCCGGTGCCCCAGACCAGCGGTTGCACATAAAGCGGCACATAGGCGGTCTCGTCCTGCAAGACCTGCGCCACCTCATCGAGCATCCCCTGCCGGGTCGGCTCATCGATCTCGGACTGGATCTTGGGCAGCAGTTCATCCACGCGCGCGTTGGAATAGCCGCCAAAGTTCCACGAACCGAGCTTCTTTTCCTCATTGGGGGTTGCTGCAAGGAAACGGATCGGGTGTTCCGCATCGAACGTGCCCGGCGACCAGCCCAGAAGGTACATGTCATAGTTTCCGGCCCGCAACTCTGGCCAGTAATTCTGCACCGGCATCGCATCCAGCGTTGCCTTCAGTCCCACTTGCGCCAGCATGGCGGTCACGGCCTGACAGACCGCCTCGTCATTGAGATAGCGGTTGTTGGAGCATTTCAGACCAAAGGAGAACCCATCCGGATAACCTGCCTCGGCCAGCAGAGCCTTCGCGGCCTCCGGATCATAGGCAGGCGCATCCGCGAGTGCCTCGGAATAGCCCCGCATCGCACTGCTCACCAGTTGGTTCACTGGCTCGGCATTGCCACGCATGATGGTGCGCAGGATCGCGGGCACATTGATGGCATGGGCCACAGCCTTGCGCACGCGCGCATCGGCAAAAGGGTTGCCCTCGGTTTCGGCGGAATATTTCAACGCCTCCGCCTGATGCGGGAAGCCCAGCATCATCACACGCGCCTCGATGCCCTGCACGACCTGCACATCCGGGTTGCCTTGCAGGCGCTGAACGTCCTGAATGGGCACCGGGTTGATCATATCGACATCCCCCGACAGCAGCGCCGCAAGCGCTGTGGCCGGGTTCTGGATCGGCGTCATTTCCGCACGGGTGATGTTGTGCTCGGGCTCACCCCACCAATCCGCAAAAGGCTCCAACACCGTGCGCAGGCCCGGCTCGCGGGTTGTCACACGAAACGCGCCGGTGCCATTGGCATTGAGCGTGGCAAAGTTGCCGCTTTCCTTGTCGGGGCGGGTCGCGGCGTTGGCCTCGGCCCAGCCGCTGTCCATGATCATCCAGTTGGCGATGCTGTCGGGAAAGATCGGGTTGGGAGAATGGGTCAGGAAATCAACGGTGTAGTCATCGACCCTGACCACATCCGAGACCGGCGCAAACCAGCTGGCCGTGTCCGATTCCGGGCTGGATGCACGCTCATAAGAGAACACCACATCCTCTGCGTCAAAGGTGCTGCCGTCCTGAAACGTCACCCCCTCGCGCAGGAAAAACCGCCAGCCTTCACCCTCGCCGATCGGCTCCCAGCCGGTGGCCAGCGCAGGCTCGATGCTCATATCCTTGCCGCGCCGCACGAGGCCTTCATAGACGTTGTTCAAGAACCCCAAAACGGGGGTGGAGTTGACCGCATGCGGGTCCATGGTCTGCGGATCGGTGGTCACCGCCCATGAAAATTCCTTGGCCTGAGCGGCGGGCACAAGAGCTGCGGGGAGAATGGCTGCCGCGCAGGCAGCGGTGCGTAAGAGACGGAGCATCGGGAAGTCCTTTCCGGTCAATGCGCGTGTCGCCGGGATGCGTATGCGCCCCGGCGACCTTGGCATGTCATGCAGCACACCGGGCACGCCGGTACGCTGCGACAGAGATCAGTTCATCTTGAAGTATTTGACCTTCGGCTGATCTTCGGGATCAACCGCGATGTCGACTTTTTCAGACATGCCCCAGTTCAGCACCTGATGGTGGATCGGGATATAGAGCTGCTCGTCCTGAACCACCCGCCAGATATCTGCGATATCCTTGTTGCGTGCATCCAGATCGGTGTTCGAGGCCAGCGATTTGATCTTCGCATCCAGCTCGTCATTGTCAAAACCGGTGTTGTTCCATGTGCCGATGTCGCCTTCACGACCGTGCACAAGGAAGTTGAACACATATTCAGAGTCATAGGTCGGAACACCCCAACCCAGCATGTAGAAGTCGGTCTTGCTGTCGGTGATCAGCGGGAAGTGCTGCGCCTTGGGTTTGGCGTCGAGGTTCACCTTGATGCCAATCTGGCCCAGCATGCCCACGGCAGCCTGACAGATCGGCTCGTCGTTGACATAGCGGTCGTTGGGGCAGTCCAGACGGATGGAGAAACCATCGCCGTAACCCGCCTCAGCCATCAGCGCCTTGGCACCTTCGATGTCGGTCTTGGATTCCGCGTCCATCTCTTCGGTCCAGCCGTTGACGAACGGCGGTGCGATCATACCCGCAGGCTGGGACTGGCCGCGCATCACGACCTTCTGGATCGCATCGCGGTTGATCGCCATCGACATCGCCTTGCGCACGCGCACATCCGCAAGCGGGTTCTTCCCGTCTACATTGTCGGCTTCGATATCCTCGGCGCCCACGTTGAGACCAAAGAAGATCACCCGGTTCTGCGGCGCCTGACGCACCATCAGACCATCAGCGCCGTTGACGCGGTCAAGATCCTGCACCGGCATGTCCTGCAGGAAATCAATCTCACCCGACAGAAGCGCCGCCACACGGGTCGCGGGGTTCTGGATCGGGGTATAGACGATCTCTGTCACGTCCAGCGGGAATTGGTCCTTGCCCCAATAGTTTTCATTGAGCGTCATCACGGTTTTGACGTCCGGCTCGCGGCTTTGCAGCACATAGGGGCCGGTGCCGTTCGCATGCGTGGTGGCATAGGTGATCTCGCCACCCTCAAAATCCTGCACGTTCACGGTGTTGTTGGCCTCGCTCCAGCCCTTGTCCATGATGAACAGGTTGGTGAGGTTCGACGGCAGGATCGGGTTCGGCCCATCGGTGACAATCTCGACGGTCAGATCGTCAACCGCGCGCACCTCGGTGATGGAGCCAATGAGCTCCTTCATGTCGGAGTTTTCTTGCTTGGCGCGGTTGAAAGAGAACACCACATCCTCTGCGGTGAAATCTTCGCCGCCGTGGAATTTCACACCTTCGCGCAGCTTGAACACCCAGACGTTCGGATCACCCTCTTTGGGGGCCCACTCAGTCGCCAGTGCAGGTTCGAACGCGCCAGTCACATCGCGGATGATGAGCGGCTCATACATCTGATGGCGGATGGTATGCGTCGGCCCTTCGTTCTGGGCGTGCGGATCAAGCGTCAGCGCATCGCCAGAGCGCGCCCAGCGCAGGGTTTCCGCGCTCAAGGGCGCTGCTGACGCCAAGAGAAGCGACGTCAGTGTCAATACAGTAGTGGTCTTCATAGGACCTCCCCTAGTCTTTTCTCGATTTGTTGGAACTGTTCGGCGTTTTCGCCGCCAGCCCGGTAGCGGCAGTGTTGGCGAACACCCGGAGTTTGACAAGCCTGCACGCGGCGTTCTCGGGAATAAATTTCATCCCAACACCCCGATTTGCTTACATATTATCTTCTTCCGCAACGTCACCTCAAAGCCAATCGCAAAGCTTGCGCAAACGCGAACACCCAGACTGGCAGCAAGGGGGCAAAATTCCCATGCCAGCCCCTTGCTGTGCCGTTTGGTGGCACCCCGGAGCAAAAGGGCTTGCATTGGATGCAGCACATATTCTGCGCGCGCTTTTTCAAGACCGGTCCATAGGAAAGCCATAGCCCCGAAGGCGTCACGCCCTCCCCCTGCACAAGATCTCTTTTACTGATCAGATTACCGGTGCCCTACGGTCTGTGATTGTCTTCCAACTCCAGCAGATTACCTTCTGGGTCGCGCACATAGACGATCAGAACCGGAGCCTCTGCACTGCCAAAGTTGGTGACCTCGCCTTGCATTGCCCCACCACAGCGCAGCACATCCCGAAGCACCCGGTTGAGGTCATTCACCACAAACGCCAAGTGACCAAATCCCGGCGCGTTCACCTCAGGTCTGCCTCTGTTCAGGGTTTGGGTGTATTCTAGGATCTCAAGAAACGGCCCCGGATCATCAGGCAAGGCCAACCAGATCGAATAGATATCAGCGTCTTTCAACCCATTGCCGCGCGATACAGATGTACCGGACAACCTCTTGGCGGGGCGGCGCTCCCTATAGCCAAACACCTCGGCGTAAAACCCGCCCAGCGCCGCCGCATCGCGCGCGGTCAGACTGATGTGAGATAGTCTCATGCATCACACCTTATGCGCGTCCTTTACCCCTGTGGGCAGGGCTGACCCGCAGCGCCCCAAAGCGCCATATCCTCGACATGCTCTTCTAGTGTGCGGGGCGCGGGTTCGCGGTCTCCACCCGGCGACCACCCCCAGGCCACTGGCCCATTGAGGCTGGCGTCATGTTCCAGATGCTCAACGAGTTCGCGCCAGTCGCGTCCGCCGTTGCGCTCAGGGTCTTTGAGCTGCGCACAGATCTCGGCGCGGGATTTGCCGAACCACTCGAACTCCACCGGGGCCAGCTGCCACGCAATACCAAAGCGCGGCGCGGCGTGTGGTGCGGTGTCAAAATCATCCGAAGTCACATGGCAGGTCTGACAGGGCAGGAACTCCGCCCCAATCCGGCTTTCACCGGCATTGATGTGCATCCCATGCGGGCGCGCCTCACCGTAGCTTGGCCCGGACCACATCGGGATATTGTCCGCGCCCACGTGGCAATTGGCGCATCTGGGATGGGTCACCACCTCATAGATGCGTTCAAACGCCGCCTGTCCGTCTGCGCGACTGATGCTGCCCTCTTCCGGCAGGGTCAGCGCAGCTTCGGCAAGGGCTGCTCCGGCGATAGAAACCGCGGCAAGGATGACAACGCTCTTTTGCATGTCCCGGCCCTCCTCAGACGAAATCGATATGTTTGTTCAGCGGCAATTCGCGGATGCGTTGCCCGGTGGCGGCAAAGATCGCATTGGCCAGCGCCGGGGCAGCAGGCGGCACAGCGGGCTCTCCCACACCCCGGATGCGGCTGCCGTTGCTCAGCGCGCGCACCTCAATCTGCGGGGCCTGATAGAGCCGCATCCCCTCATAGGCGTGATAGTTGGTCTCAAGCGGGGCGTGATCCTCATAGGTCAGCGCGCAGTTCATCGCGTGCCCCAGCCCAAAGATCACCCCGCCAAAGACCTGCGCCTCTAGATTTGTGGGATCAAGCACCTCGCCCACATCCACTGCCACATAGACCTGATCGATGCGAATGCCCGCCTCCGTCTGCGTGACCTCGATGACTTGTGCGCAGGGCACCCCAAAGGACATGCAGAACCCAACACCACGTCCACGCCCCTCAGCCATTGAAGGGCCATCCCAGCCCGACATCTCGCCCACGGCCTCCAGCACCTTGCGCGCAGGCTCATGCAGACACAGGAGGATGCGTTCGGCCAGCGGATCGGCCCCGGCGGCGTGGATCAGCTCATCAAGGAAGCTATCGTGGTAAAACCCGTTGCCCGACGCGCCGACCGAACGCCAGGACGACACCGGCACCATGCTCGGCGCGCGATAGCCGGTGACACGATAGTTGGGAATAGCAAACGGCTGATCCCACGACCCGGTGGTGATCGTCGCATCGGGGCCCGGCAGACTCATTCCGCTCAGGCGGCCAAACCACTCCGGCGCCATGGCCGATTGACTGACCGAAAGATCAAAGGCCACCACCTTACCATCTGCGACCTGACCGCGCCCTGCGGCAACCGAGGCCGGGCGTGGGTAGTCGTGGCTCATGTCTTCTTCGCGGCTCCATGTGAGTTTCAAATGCCGGCCCGGCACCGCCAGTGCCAGCTCCACCGCCTGCTCCACATGGGTCATCTCCAGCCGGTGGCCAAAGCTGCCCCCCATGGGCAGCACATAGACCTTCACGGCCTCAGGCGCGACACCCGCAATGGTGGCGGCGCGGTCGCGGATGAACAGCGGGATCTGGGTGCCGGTCCAGATTTCCACCTGCCCCTCCAGCACCCGCACCACCGCGTTCATCGGCTCCATCGGCGCATGGGCGAGGTAGGGAATCCGATAGCGCGCGTCGATAATCTCGCCCGCCTCCAGTGCGGCGTCCACATCGCCCTCATCGCGCTGGCGGTGGTCATAGCTGTCGGGATCGCCCAGCGCCTGTTCAAGCGCGGCAAATATCCCGTCCGAGGTGCCGGGATAGTCCGGCGCGCTCCACTCGATCTCTAGCACCTCTGCCGCCTGAAACGCGCGCCACGTGTTGTTGGCAATCACACCGACACCGTTGCTGACCGGCAGGATTTTCTCCACCCCGCGCATCGCCTCAGCCGCCGAGGCATCAACACGCGCACCCGCAGTGCCAACAGCAGGGTTGGCACGCACGGTGGCATGCAACATGTCCTGAAATTCCATGTCAATGCCGTAGACCTCAGTGCCGGTACATTTGCGCAGCATATCCAGACGCGGCAGATCGGGCTTGCCCAGATAGCGCCACGCAGAGGCAGGGCGTAGGGTGACATTCGTGATCGGGTCAATCTCTGCCGCCTCTGCCGCCAGATCCGTATAGGCGATGGACGTGCCATCCGGCAGGATCACCGCGCCATTCTCGGTCCGCAGATCCCCACGCGCCACGCCAACCCGACGGGCCGCCGCCTCTTTCAGGGTTTCCCGCGCTGTCGCCCCCGCCAGACGCATCCGGTCAAACCCATCCGGCACCGTGGACGACCCACCTGTCATCTGGATCGAGAGCAGCTTGGCCGGGACCGACATGAAATCGCGCAGGGTGTCGGCCACAAATCCTTCCTTGTAGGCTGGGATTGGCACGCCTTCGCCCAGCACCGTGGCGTTGTAATAGGCCTGCCTCGGCATCCCGGGCGTAATCGTCGCGGTGGCCGGGTCGATGTCCAGCTCCTCGGCGATCAGATAGGCTTGGATGGAATAGGCACCCTGCCCTTTGTCCGCGCGCGGCGTGATCAGGGTGATGCCATTGGCGTCGATCTTCACAAAGGGCGTGATCGCCGCCTCACCGTCCTTGAGATCATCAAGCAGCGGATTGGGGATCGGCTTTTTCGCCATATAGACGCCAAAGGCCACGCCCCCGGCAATCGCGGCGGACCCAATCAGGAATGTACGGCGGGCAATTTTTCCGGCACGGCTCATGGCTCAGGCCTCGCTCAATTTCTGCGCAGCGTCATGGATCGCGGCCCGGATACGGGGATAGGTGCCACAGCGGCAGAGGTTCCCCGACATCACCGCATCAATCTCTGCATCCGTAGGCGCTGGGTTCAGATCGAGCAAAGCTGCCGCCTGCATGATCTGGCCCGATTGGCAGTACCCGCATTGTGCCACCTGATGCGCCACCCATGCAGCCTGCACCGCATGCAGGCTCTCGGGCGTGCCCAGCCCCTCAATGGTGGTGACCTCGCCCTCCAGATCGCCAACCGGCAATTGACAGGAGCGCACTGCCATCCCGTCCACATGCACCGTGCAGGCCCCGCATTGGGCGATGCCGCAGCCATATTTTGGACCTTTGATGTTCAACTCATCGCGCAGCACCCACAACAGGGGCATCTCGGGTTCGACATCGACCTCATGTTCGGTCCCGTTCACGGTCAGCTTCATGATGGATCTCCGTGGCAGCCGTTCGCGCCGAGTCTAGCGCAAACACAGCGTAGGAAAATGCCTGAGTGGGATCTCACGCAATGACCTTGGGTCAGTCGCAAAAGATACATCCACGATATGAAACGCTTATCACGGCTTCAAAAATTACGAATTCAAACGTGGTTTCAATACGTTGACAGAATTTGATCCACAGCCCATCAAGAGGGGGACACGATCCATGCGCCCTCTTTTCCTTGGCGCGCAGCCGCTACATTTTCCAACCGCTCCGCCCGGCATCGGCGCGATTCCTCCGGGTTTTAGCAGCTTGGTGGAACCCATCGGTGCGGCCAGAGCCTGTCACAAGGCCCCAGCCATGACCCACAATAACGGATCCGAAAAAGCACCCTCCACAGCCGCTGGTGGCTGGGGCGCACTCAAAAGCGTCGGACGTCAGTTGATGGGCAGCGGCAAACCCCTGTCCGGTGCGCGCACCATGCTGAAGGCCAACCAGCCCGATGGGTTTGACTGCCCCGGCTGTGCGTGGGGCGACCCCGAACATGGCTCCTCCTTCGAGTTTTGCGAAAACGGGGTCAAGGCCGTCGCATGGGAAGCCACCCGCGACCGCGTGACGCCCGCATTCTTTGCCGAACACAGCGTGAGCGAGCTGCGTACATGGTCAGACTATGCGCTGGAAAAGCAGGGCCGCCTGACCCACCCCATGCGCTATGACGCCGACAGCGACCGCTATGTCGAGGTCACATGGGACGACGCTTTTGCCGGGATCGCCGCGCGCCTCAATGCGCTGGATGATCCCAACCGGGCGGAGTTCTACACCTCCGGTCGTGCCAGCAACGAGGCGGCGTTTCTTTATCAGATGTTCGTGCGCCTTTATGGCACCAACAACTTCCCAGATTGCTCCAATATGTGCCACGAGGCCAGCGGCGTCGCCCTCACCGAGGCCATCGGCATTGGCAAAGGCACCGTGCTTTTGGAGGATTTCGAGAAGGCCGATGCGATCTTTGTGGTCGGTCAGAACCCCGGCACCAACCACCCGCGCATGCTGGCCGATCTGCGCGCCGCCACCCAGCGCGGGGCACGCGTCGTCGTGTTTAACACCCTCAAGGAAAAGGGCCTGCACCGTTTTGCCGACCCGCAAAACAAGCTGGAAATGATCCGCGGCGGCTCCGAGGCAACCTCGACCGACTATTACCGCCCGCGCCTTGGCGGCGACATGGCAGTGTTTCGCGGCATGGCCAAAGTCGTTCTGGCCGCCGAGGAGGCTGCACAGGCCACCGGCCAGCCCGCAGTGCTGGATCACGCCTTCCTGAGCACGCACACCGAAGCGTTCGAGGCCTACCGCGACGCGGTGAACGCCACCTCTTGGGACGAGATCGAAGACCAATCCGGCCTCAGCCGCGACCAGATCACAGAGGCGGCAGAGATCTATCTGGCCTCTGATCGCGTCATCACCACATGGGCGATGGGGATCACGCAGCACCGCCATTCGGTGCCGATGATCCGCGAGATTGCCAACTTCATGTTCCTGCGCGGCAATGTCGGACGTCCGGGCGCGGGTCTGTGCCCGGTGCGCGGCCATTCCAACGTGCAAGGCGACCGCACCGTCGGCATCAATGAAAAAGCCCCGGCAGCCCTTCTGGATGCGATGGAGCGCGAACTGGGCGTGGCGATGCCGCGTGACCGTGGCCACAACGTCTTGCAGGCCATCGGCGCGATGCTGTCCGGCGACGCGCGCGCCTTTATCGCGCTTGGCGGCAATTTTGCCCGCGCCACCCCCGACAGCGCGCTGATTGCACAAGCGATGCAGAACCTTGATCTGACCGTGAATATCGCCACCAAGCTCAACCACGGTCATTTGCTGCCGGGCACGCACAGCTACATCCTGCCCTGTCTGGGCCGCACCGAGATCGACAAGAACGCCGCAGGCGTGCGCCAGATCGTAACCGTCGAGGATTCCATGTCGATGGTGCATGGCTCCGGCGGGATCAACCCGCCCGCCGCCAAGACCCTGAAATCCGAGGTGCAGATCGTTGCAGGCATTGCCCGCGCCACACTTGGCAATACCACCGTGGACTGGGACGCGCTTGCACAAGACAACGACAAGATCCGTGACCTGATCGCCCGCGTGCTGCCGATCTTTGGCGATTTCAACGCACAGGTGCGCAAACCGCGCGGCTTCCATCTGCGCAATGGCGCGTCAGAGCGTGAATGGAACACCCCCGCCGGGCGCGCGACCTTCTCAGCCGATCCGCTGCCAGAGCAAACCGAATGGCAGAACCTGCGTGGGGAAAACCGGCGATTTGTGCTGCAAACCTTCCGATCGCACGATCAGTACAACACCACCGTCTACGGCATGGATGACCGCTATCGCGGCGTTTACGGCGAACGCAACGTGGTCTTTATGCATCCCGATGACATCGCCGCACTGGGTGCTGAGCCCGGTGATGTCATGGATGTGGTGGGCCTGCACGATGATGACGTGGACCGTATCGCGCCGGGGTTCCGTCTGGTGGCCTATGACATCCCCAAGGGCTGTGTTGCGGGCTACTATCCAGAGCTTAACGTGCTGGTCCCGCATCAGGTCTTTGGCGACAAGAGCTTTACGCCTGCGTCCAAATCCGTGCCCGTCACCTTTCGCCCCAGCGAGACGCCCGCATGATGGCGCTCATTGAGGCTCTGGTCGCCGACCACCCTGAGGCGCTCTCTCCCCTTGGGGCCGGTCTGATGACAGCGGCGCATCTGGGGATCGCGCATGACAGCCGCAGTTTTGCGCGCAAGTTCGGCCTTGCCCATGCGCTGGTGCTGCGCGAATGCACGCTTTTGGCCCACGAACACGATCTGCTGACGGTCGAGAGCCGGGGCGATAAATCTCAGCGCCTGTTCTACCAACTCAGCGATATCGGTCTCGCCACGGTGGAGCGGGCCTGCGATGACACTGACAACAACGCCCACCTGAGCGCGGCAGGCACAGCCAAGGAGTACGCCTCATGACCGCGCCGCTGCGCCATCCCACGGCCCCTGCGCATTTCACCGCGCATCGCCACGAAGGGCTGATCGTCTCGGCGGATGAGGTCGCGCCCCACAGCCGCGATCTGGCCGAAGAAACGCCTGTTGCCATGGTGTTTGACGGCTCCAGCGCCGCCGTGATGATGGCCAGCCCCTCCGACATTGAGGATTTCGCCTTTGGCTTTGCCCGCACCGAAGGGTTCATCACCAGCTTTGACGATGTGCGTGAATTTGAACAGGTTGCGCATGACAGTGGTATTGAGGCGCGGTTTTGGCTGCACGAGGATCGCGGTGCCGCGATTGCCAGCCGCCGCCGTGCCATGGCAGGTCCCATTGGCTGTGGCCTCTGCGGCATAGACAGTCTGGAACAAGCCCTGCGCCATCCGCGTGATGTATCGGATGTGGCGCTGCAGTTTCGGGCTGCTGCGATTGCCGCCGCGCCCAGCGACCTCGCCCGCCACCAGCCCTTGCACGATCAATGCCGCGCGGTACATGCGGCAGGGTTTCTCTGCCCGGATCATGGCCTGATTGCAGTGCGCGAGGATGTGGGGCGTCACAATGCGCTCGACAAACTCATCGGCGCGCTGCTGCGACAAGGGATCGACCCGGCCAGCGGTGCCTTTGTGATGACATCGCGGATCTCGGTGGATCTGGTGCAAAAGGCGGCAGAAGTGGGGTCGGGCATGATTATCGCCGTCTCCGCACCGACCTCGCATGCGGTGCGGCTGGCAGACCGCGCAGGCATGACCCTTGCGGCGTCAACACGCGGTGGGCGCTTTGCTCTCTATACGCATCCGCACCGGGTATGCGCATAACCGGGTGATTGCAAAGGGGTGGCACAGCCGCACGCCCATGCGCCCGGCCATGCACTTTGGCAAACCTTTAGCCAATCACGGGTGATGCCGCGCTCAGATCGGATTTGATCCGGATCATATCCGTCAACATCTGCCCCGGCAGCTTCAGATCCACCGGCGCATCAATCAGCGCCGCTGGGATCGAGGTTGCCGCCTCCAGCACCTCATCCAGGGACACAGCGCATTGGCTGGTCAGCACCCTGAGCGCCGTGGTCAGATCCAGATCCGCCCCCGCCAAGGTGCCATCAGACAAGCACAACCGCCCTTCGCTGCGGGTAATCCGGCGTCCTTCCAGACGGAACTCGCTATCCGCCGTGCCCGCAACGGCCATGGCGTCAGACACAAGGAAAATCCGCCCCGGCCCGCGCCGCTTGGCCAGCCAGGCCGCCCGGAGGCTGGCGGGATGCACATGGATGCCATCCGCAATCAATCCCGCCGACAGCTCTGCGGTGTCCAGCACCGCCCCCACCAGACCCGGCGCGCGATTGCCCAACTGGCTCATGGCGTTGAACAAATGGGTCGCACAACCCGCGCCCGCCTTGGCATAGGCGACACAGGTGTCAAAGGGCGCATCCGTATGGCCAAGCGAGACCAGAACGCCCGCCTCCACCATCCGCGTCACCTGCTCAGGCGTGACATTCTCCGGTGCAATCGTGACCTTGAGCTTGGGCAGCAGGGCCGCCGCCTCGCAGATCGCGCTGAGGTCGCTTTCATCCATCGGACGGATCAGGGCTGCGTCATGCGCCCCCTTGCGCGCGACCGACAGATGCGGCCCTTCCAGATGCAAACCGCCAAAGCCACGCACCCCGACCTCATGGGCATCAATCCCAGCCTTCAGCGTCGCGCGGGTCTTCTCGGCGGTATCCGTGATCAGCGTTGGCAGGATCGTGGTCGCCCCCAGACTGCGATGCGCATCGCAAATTGTCGCAATCGTCTCCACGTTCGGCGCATCGCCCAACATCACACCACCGCCGCCATTCACCTGCAGGTCGACATAGCCGGGCGACAGGATATCGCCGCCCAGATCGATCATATCGCCGCGCTCGCCTAACTCCGTCAGCGGCACCATCTTCGCGAGCTGACCTGCGCGAAACTGTGCTGCATAGCCTTGCCGCAGGCGTTTGCCGTCAAAGATCGGCCCGCCCAGAAAGGTAATCAGCCGTTGCATCATACGGTTTCCGTAACCTTGTTGAGGTGGCGCGGTGTATCCGGGTTCAGCCCACGCCGCGCCGCGACGGCATCAACCATGCCGTAAAAAGACACAATCGAGGAAATCGGATCGGTGATCCAGTGATCGGTGCGCACATGCGGCAGAACTTCTGCACCTTTGGCCTTATCCGTAGTGGCAAAGACATGCGCGCCCTTATCCGCGAGCGCCTGCACCATGTCGCCAACGCTTTCCTCGGCCGCATCAGCCGCGGCAAAGGCAATCACCGGGAAATTTTCACCCACGATCGACACCGGACCATGCAGCACCTCCGCCGCAGAATAGCTCTCGGCGTGGATCTGGCAGGTTTCCTTGAACTTCAGCGCCGCCTCGTTGGAGATCGCCCAGCTTGGCCCACGCCCCAGCGTGTAAAGCGACTGACCGTCGATGGCCTCAACCGCCGCGCTCCAATCGCAATCCTTTGCCTTGGCCAAATGTCCGGGCAGTTTGCGGATCGCATCCAACAGCTCAGCATCCTGTTTGATTTCAGCCAGCAGCCAAAGACCCGCCACCAACGAGGTGACAAATGTCTTGGTGGCCGCAACACTCAGCTCGGGGCCCGCGTGGATGGGTAGCACCGCCGCAGAGGCCTCCGCCAGTGGCGAGGTCGCGTCATTGGTGATCGCAACCGTATAGGCCCCCTTGTCGCGGAAGGCGGAGGTCAGTTGCACGATGTCCGGGCTTTTGCCCGACTGCGACACAGAAATACTCAGCGCGCCCGCGCAATTCAGATCAACCCCGTAGATGGATTTCACCGACGGCCCCACCGACGCCATCGGCAGGCCCAAGAGCAATTCGCTGGCGTATTTCAGATAGGTCGAGGCGTGATCCGAGGAGCCCCGCGCCACCGACAACAGATAGCTCGGGGCGAGGTCACGGATTTCAGCGGCGGTGGCCGTCACCGCGCCCGCGCCTTCGCTCAGAAGGCGCTCGACCGCGTCGGGGATTTCGTTGATTTCACGGCGCATCTGCGTTTGAGGAGCGTTCATGGTTCAAAACCTTTCACTGGGCAGATCAGTCATTAAGGAAGGGAGGAGTAAGGCAGGTCGCAACGGCTGAGGCTCAGCCCGACAGTTGCAACTCCGCGACGAAGTCATAGGCGTCACCGCGATAAAGCGAGCGCGTCAATTCCGCGACCCGGCCATCTTCGAGGAAAGACAGACGTTGAATGCGCAGCCCGGCGGTGCCTTCGGCCACGTTCAACAGGTCTGCCTCCGTCGATTCCAGATTGATGGCTGAAATTTTCTGGATCGCGCGCACCGGGCGGTGGCCGATCACCCCCAGCGTTGCATAAAGCGAAGTGGTCACCTCCAGCGGGTTCGGCAGAATACTGAGCGGCAAAGCCGCGCGCTCCAGCGCCATGGGCTGACCGCCCGCTTCCCGCAGACGATAGATCCGGGCCACCGAGTCCTCAGCGCCAAGCCCCAGCACAGAGACCTCTTCTTCGGTGGGCAGGAAGACGCCACGCTCCAGCCATTTCGAGGTGGTCTCCAACCCGCGTTGCTGCATATCCTCGGTAAAGGACGTCAGATGGCGCAGCGATTGTTCAACCCGCGCGGTGCTTTCGCGTACAAAAGACCCAGACCCCTGCCGCTGTTCGATCGCCCCCTGCTGCACCAGCTCATGCATGGCCTTGCGCACGGTGACGCGCGACAGATCGGTGATTTCGGCAATCTCGCGCTCGGGTGGCAAGGAGCTGTTGGGGGGCAGCACACCGGACTGGATGGCCTCTTCGAGGCGGCGGCGCAGCTGCACATAGCGCGGTCCTGCGCCCTGATCGAACCAGATGTCGGGTTTCAGGAATTCAGTGATGGTCATCCCGCACCTCCCGTGCGAACTCATGCGCCAGCGTAATCGCCCCGTCGAGCGGCGTGCCCCGCGGCGCGATGCAGGCTTCCTGCATGGCCGGTGGCAGATAGGGCAGGAACTGCGGTGCAATCCCGCCGGTCAGGCACAGCGGCAATCCGGCTTTCCACCCCATCTTATGTAGCGTCGTGGCGATCTCATGCGCGGCATCCGTCAGGATCTCTACCGCCAGCGGATCGCCCTTGGCAGCAAAGGCGGTGACATCCGGCGCCACCCGGCCAAAATCCGCTGGCCGCGCCTTGACCGCAAAGGCGACAATCTCTGCCGAGCCGCCAAACCGCTCCAGAAGCTGCGCCCCCAGTTCCGAGGACTCGCGCAGGCGATCCACTTCCTCAAGCGTGCAGGCCAGCGCGCGTCGTCCCACCCATTGCGCCGACGCCGGATCGCCAAGCACCGATCCCCAGCCGCCTGCGAATCGGCTTTGCCCTTCGATCTGCGCGGCAAAGAACGACCCGGTGCCACAATGGGCAATGAGTCCATCACTGCCGCCCAATGCGCCACTGAGTGCGGTGGGGCGATCATCGGTCACGCGCACCAGCTGAAAAGGCAGCGCATCCGAGAACCGCTCGGCGATCTGCGCGCCCGTCACCCCGGCAATTCCAATATAAACCGGGCACATGGCCAGCGCCGCAGCGCTATGGCCTGTCGTTTCAGCCAGTTGGTCAAGACCGTCGCGCACCTGCGCCACAGCCCCCGCCATATCGGTAGAAATATTCGCCGAGCCGGTCTCTACCGTGATCACCGAATCCCCATCGGATAGCGCCAGCCGACACCGTGTGCCGCCACCATCGAGAGCCAGAACAGAGGTTTTCAATGTGTCCGTCATGAGAATACCATTACGATACCAAATCGAATTTTGGAAGACAGAAACAGAACCAACACCGGGAGAAAAACCGGAAATATCGGAGAAACCGGAATTTTTGCGGACCAAATTACGGTTTCAGCACGTAATGGTAGACAAAAGGTATCAAATGGGTATCGTTGGTTCAAATCTGGAGGGAATCACGTGTCGACCGCTGCCACGGAACAATTGCACGAAAACGCCAAAGATCTGGACGCCCGCCCATTGGCTGAGGTGGCAGAGATTTTGGCCCATGCGCAACACGATGCGTCTCAATCCCCTCTTGCCGCGACAGAAGCCATTTGCGCCGGCGCTTTGGCCATGGCGCGGGCCATCCGCGCGGGCGGCACACTGCATTACGCCGCTGCCGGATCTTCGGGCCTGATGGCCGCGGCCGACGCCCTTGAACTGGGCGGCACGTTTTCGATCCCCGCAGCGCAACTGCGCATCCATATGGCCGGCGGCATGCCCACCGGGGTCGAGATGCCCGGCGGCACCGAGGACGAAACCGCAGATCTGGAACGCGCCCTCGCAGAGATCGGCCCGGATGATGTGCTGATTGGCGTCTCTGCCAGCGGCACCACCCCTTATACGGTTGCAGGCGCTAAGCTCGCAAAAGCGCGCGGCGCCTGCGTCATCGGCATCGCCAACAACGCCGGGTCTGCGCTGCTGGACATCGCCGATCACGCGGTCCTGCTGCAAACCCCGCCAGAGGTGATCTCCGGCTCCACCCGCATGGGGGCCGGCACCGCCCAGAAGATCGCACTCAATATGCTGTCGACCCTGATGGCGGTCGATCTTGGTCATGTCCACGACGGCATGATGATCAACCTGCGCGCAGACAATATCAAACTGCGCATCCGCGCCCGCCAGATCGTGACCCGCATCACCGGTACCACCGACGACACCGCCAATGCCGCCATCGAGGCCGCAGGCGGCAATGTGAAATGCGCCATCCTGATTGCAGCTGGTGCAACAGACCTCGCGGACGCCAACGCGCGTCTGGAGACGACAGGCGGCAAGCTGCGCCCAGCGCTCTCGTCGCTCAATACATAAGAAAAACAACAATAAATCCATTCCAATAGGAGGAAGACCCATGAAAAGTAAGTTTATGTTGGCCGCGCTTGCGGGCACCGCTCTGGTTGCCACATCCGCTTTGGCCGAGGATGTCACCCTCACCGTCGAGAGCTGGCGCAACGACGACCTGACCCTGTGGCAGGACAAGATCATCCCCGCGTTTGAAGCGGCCCACCCCGGCATCAAGGTGAAATTCACGCCCAGCGCGCCGACCGAATATAACGCGGTTCTGAACTCCAAGCTGGACGCAGGCTCCGCCGGTGATCTGATCACCTGCCGCCCGTTTGACGCCTCCCTTGCGCTCTATGAGGCGGGCCACCTTGCCGCGCTTGATGATATGGACGCGATGAGCAACTTCTCCGATGTTGCGAAATCCGCATGGCAGACCGACGATGGCTCAGCGAGCTTCTGCGTGCCGATGGCCTCCGTGATCCACGGCTTCATCTACAACAAAGAAGCCTTTGAAGAACTCGGCCTTGAGGTTCCCGCAACCGAAGACGAATTCTTTGCCGCGCTTGAGAAAATCAAGGAAGACGGCACCTATATCCCGATGGCGATGGGCACCAACGACCAGTGGGAAGCCGCCACCATGGGCTATAACAACATCGGCCCGAACTACTGGAAAGGCGAAGAAGGCCGCAAAGCCCTGCTCGCAGGCGAACAGAAGCTCACCGACGAACAATGGGTTGCGCCTTTTGAAACGCTCGCCAAATGGGCGGACTATCTGGGCGACGGCTACGAGGCACAGACCTATCCTGACAGCCAGAACCTGTTCACACTGGGCCGCGCGGCGATCTATCCGGCAGGCAGCTGGGAAATCTCCGGCTTCAACACGCAGGCAGATTTCGAGATGGGTGCCTTTAAGGCTCCGGTCAAATCCGCAGGCGACACCTGCTACATCTCCGATCACACCGACATCGGGATCGGCATGAACGCCTCGACCGAGCACCCCGAAGCGGCCAAAGCGTTCCTGACATGGGTGGCCTCGCCCGAGTTTGCCGACATCTTCGGCAACGCGCTGCCGGGCTTCTTCCCGCTGTCCAATGCTCCGGTTGAACTGGACGACCCGCTTGCGAAGGAATTCGTCAGCTGGCGTGGCGAGTGCGAAAGCACCATCCGCTCCACCTACCAGATCCTGTCGCGTGGCACGCCGAACCTCGAAAATGAGACCTGGGGCGCATCCGCCGCAGCGATCAAAGGCACCGAGACCCCCGAAGCTCTGGGCGCAAAGCTCCAGTCCGGTCTTGAGACCTGGTACGAACCGCAACAGTAAGTCCCCGAAACGACACTAAAACCACTGTTGTAACACTCCCGGACGCGCCAATCCGCGCGTCCGGGACCTGGACCGGAGGTTCCCATGCAAAAGCCCCGCATCCGCTGGCATATCGCCCTCTTTTTGGCCCCTGCCGTGCTGATCTACACCTCGGTTATGATCTTCCCCCTCTTCAATACGCTGCGCCTCGCCCTCTTTCAGGAGGTCGATCAGGAGCGCGTGTATGTGGGGCTGGAGAATTTCCGCACGCTCTTCTTTGATCCGATCTGGTCGGAGCAATTCTGGAACGCTCTGGGAAATAACTTCTGGTTCTTCCTCGTTCACATGCTGGTGCAGAACCCCATCGGGATCGCACTCGCAGCCCTGCTGAGCCACCCACGCCTGCGCTTTGCGGCACTCTATCGCTCCGCGATCTTCATCCCGACGATCCTGAGCTTTGTGATCGTGGGCTTTGCGTGGAAGCTTATCCTGTCGCCCATCTGGGGCATCGCGCCTTCGATGCTGGATGCGGTCGGTCTGAAATCGCTCTTTGCGCCGTGGCTCGGCAAGGAAGAATACGCCCTTACCACACTGGCGCTGATCTCCGTGTGGCAATTCGTCGGCATTCCGATGATGCTGATCTATGCCGCGCTGCTGTCGATCCCCGAAGAAATGCTCGAGGCGGGCGAGATTGACGGCGTCACCGGCATGGCCGCCTTCTGGAAGATCAAATTGCCGCTGATCCTGCCCTCGATCGGGATCATCTCGATCCTGACATTTGTGGGCAATTTCAATGCCTTCGACCTGATATACGCATCCCAAGGTGCGCTGGCGGGGCCTGATTTCTCTACCGATATCCTCGGCACCTTCATGTACCGGACGTTCTTTGGCTTTCAGCTGCAACTGGGGGATCCGCACATGGGGTCGGCCATTGCGGGGGCGATGTTCGCGATCATCCTTGTGGGCGTCTGTCTTTATCTCTTCGGCATCCAGACCCGGATGCGCCGCTACCAGCTCTGACGGGAGGCACTCATGAGTTCTGCACGCTCCAACCCGATCAACACGGCTGCAATGCATGGCGCGCTGATCATCTACACCTTGATTGCACTGTTTCCGGTCTTTGTGATCCTGATCAACAGCTTCAAGACTCGCAAAAAGATCTTCCGCGAACCGCTGGCCCTGCCGGATGCGGACAGCTTTTCCCTCGTGGGCTATCAGACGGTGATGAAACAGGGGGATTTCTTCCTCTACTTTCAGAACTCCTTCATCGTCACCGTCGGCTCGCTCACGCTGATCCTGCTGTTTGGCGCGATGGCGGCCTTTGCGCTCAGCGAATATCGCTTTCGCGGCAATATGCTGATGGGGCTCTATCTGGCGCTCGGGATCATGATCCCGATCCGCATCGGCACCGTGGCGATCCTTGAAATGATGGTCTCCACCGGGCTGGTGAACACGCTCTGGGCGCTGATCCTCGTCTACACGGCGCAAGGTCTGCCGCTCGCCGTCTTCATCCTGAGTGAATTTATGCGACAGGTGAGCGACGATCTGAAAAACGCCGGGCGCATCGACGGGCTCAGTGAATTCACCATCTTCTTTAAGCTGGTTCTGCCCCTGGTGCGGCCTGCGCTGGCCACCGTGGCGGTGTTCAACATGATCCCGATCTGGAACGATCTGTGGTTCCCACTGATCCTCGCCCCTGCCGAGGAAACCAAGACGCTGACGCTTGGCAGTCAGGTGTTCATCGGCCAGTTCGTGACCGACTGGAACGCGGTTCTGTCGGCGCTGTCCATGGCGATCCTGCCGGTGCTGATCCTCTATGTGATCTTCTCCCGCCAACTCATTCGCGGCATCACGTCGGGGGCGGTGAAATGATTGGTATTGTTCGCAAAAACACAGGGCAGCGCCCGGTCGCAGAGGGGCGTGAAGGCTCAAACCGCAAAGGAGTCACATCATGACCCGTGTTCTGATCGCTGGCCTTGGTAACATGGGACTCTCCCACGCGCTCGCGCATCACAAAGAAGACGGCGCCGAGATTGTCGGCCTCGTCAATCGCTCGGGCCAGGTCGACCACCCCGATCTTCAGGGCTATCCGGTCTTCACCGACTTTCACGCGGCCCTCGAGGACACAAAACCGGATCTGGTGGTCGTCGCCACCTACTCTGACAGCCACGCCGACTATGCCGTGGCCGCGATGGAGGCAGGCGCGCATGTGTTTGTCGAGAAACCCCTCGCCACCACGGTGAAGGACGCCCGCCGCGTGGTCGCCACCGCCAAGGCAACAGGACGCAAGCTGGTCGTGGGCTACATCCTGCGCCACCACCCCTCTTGGGTGCGGCTCATTGAAGAATCCCGCGCACTTGGCGGACCTTACGTGTTCCGCATGAACCTCAACCAGCAAAGCAAGGGCGCTGAGTGGGAGACCCACAAGGCGCTGATGCAGACCACCGCGCCCATCGTCGATTGCGGCGTGCATTACGTGGATGTCTGGTGCCAGATCACCGATGCCAAACCCGTTCAGGTCAACGCCATGGGCCTGCGCCTCTCGGACGAGATCGCGCCCGAGATGTATAACTACGGCCAGTTTCAGGTCACATTCGATGATGGCTCTGTCGGGTGGTACGAGGCGGGCTGGGGGCCGATGATGTCGGAGACCGCATTCTTCGTCAAAGATGTGATCTCTCCCAAAGGCTCCGTGTCAATCACCGAAGCCGACAAATCCGGCTCGTCGGATGTGGACGGCCATACCCGCGTTGGCGGGCTGTTGGTGCACCGCCCCGAAGGCGACCAGTTGATCGACCTGCCCGACGAACCCGGCCATCAGGACCTTTGCGACGCGGAGCAGGCCTATATGCTGCGCGCCATCCGTGAGGATCTCGACCTCTCCCGCCACGCACGAGACGCCGTCCAGTCGCTGGCAATCTGCCTTGCGGCGGATGAAAGC
Source organism: Tritonibacter mobilis (assembly GCF_001681715.1). Lineage (GTDB taxonomy): Bacteria > Pseudomonadota > Alphaproteobacteria > Rhodobacterales > Rhodobacteraceae > Epibacterium > Epibacterium mobile. The sequence continues at coordinate 195,534 of NZ_LNWY01000001.1, forward strand.
GTCCGCACCGGGACCCCTGTCAAACTGAAAGAGGTAACGCCATGACCGCGCTGACCCTGACCAATGTGAACAAATCCTTCGGCAATGTGCATGTCCTCAAGGACATCAACATCGAGGTGAACGAGGGCGAGTTCGTCGTCTTTGTCGGCCCGTCGGGCTGCGGTAAATCCACTCTCTTGCGCACCATCGCAGGACTTGAGGATGTGACCTCCGGCGAGGTCTGCATCGCAGGCAATGTGGTCAACCAGACGCCACCCTCCAAACGCGGCATCGCCATGGTGTTTCAATCCTACGCGCTCTATCCGCACCTCAATGTGCGGGGCAATATGTCCTTGGCGCTGAAACAGGCCAAAGAAAGCAAGGAAACCATCGAGGAACGCGTGGCCGAAGCCAGCCGCATGCTAAGCCTTGGCGATTATCTGGACCGCTTCCCGTCGGAACTCTCGGGCGGGCAGCGCCAGCGCGTCGCCATTGGCCGCGCCATTGTGCGCCACCCCAAACTGTTCTTGTTCGATGAGCCGCTTTCGAACCTCGATGCGGCGCTGCGGATGAACACCCGGCTGGAGATTGCAAACCTGCACGAACAGCTGGGCGCGACGATGGTCTACGTCACCCACGACCAGACCGAGGCGATGACGCTTGCGGATAAAATCGTGGTGCTGCGCGATGGCCGTGTCGAACAGATCGGCTCTCCGATGGAGCTGTATAACAACCCGGCCAACCAGTTTGTGGCAGGCTTCCTTGGCTCTCCGGCGATGAACTTCCTCCCCGCTGCCCTGCTGGAGGACGGCAACCCCAACACGCTGGGGGTGCGTCCCGAGGACCTCATGCTGGATGACGCAGGCCCGCTCCAGATCACCAGCAAACATGTGGAGCATCTGGGCGGCGACACCAACGTCATTGCCGATTGCAACGGCCATCAGATCACCGTGCGCCTGTTCGGCCAGCATGCGATCCGTTCCGGCCAAAGCCTGCAGCTCCGCATCGCGGAGGGCAAATCCTATCTCTTTGATCCCGACGGCGCTCGCCTCAGCTGACCCAAGGATCAACAAGGACTAAAAAGCGCGGCGTCTCCCTCCTGCGACGTCACGCCGCCCACCCCTCCCCCGCGCGCTCCCTTGCGGGGCGGGGTGGGCCCACGCATTACATCGCGCGACGGCGGGATTGACCCGCCGCCGCGCGCTTGTCATTGGCAGGCCACGACCAGACGCAGGAGACAGCGATGCCCAAACTTGGAATGGAGCCAAAGCGCCGCGCCGCGCTGGTGTCCGCGGTGATCGATGAAATCGGTGAAACCCGCTCGCTTGATGTGACCGTGGCCCAGATCGCCCGCCGTGCCGGCATGAGCAGCGGCCTTGCGCATCACTATTTTGGCAGCAAAGAACAGATGCTGATCGCCGCAATGCGGTTCATTCTCGCCGAATTCTCCGCCCATGTCCGCACGGAGCTGGCCAGCGCCCAAGACCCCCGCGCGCGCCTTGATGCGATCATCCGCGCCAATTTTGCCGCCCATGTGTTTGACCCGCGCAAAACCTCCGCATGGCTCAGCTTTTACGCTCTGGCACAATCCAACCCACATGCCGCGCATCTGATGCAGCTTTATCAAAAACGATTGCGCAGCAACCTCTTGTTTGATTTGCGCCAACTCACCGCACGCCCCGTCCCAATCGCCGAAAGCCTTGCCGCCTTGATCGACGGCGTCTATCTGCGCGCAGCCCTGAATGAGACGGGAAACCGCGAAACCGCCGCCGCACAGGTCTCTGACGCGCTCGATATGTTCCTGCGCGCGCAGCGCTGATCGCCCTGTTTCCCCCGCCCAAAGACACCGGCAGAGCGGGGATTTATCAACACACCCAAATAAGCCGCCAAAAAATTATTGTCGTTTTGTCGCTAAACCTGTGCCACAATTTTCAGAATTATAAATCTGAAGTTAAGAAATCCGGCGACTAGAGGCAAGAGAATCAGTCGCCCGACACGGGGTAAGAGGCAGTGGCGCAGTATAACGTTACAGCGTTTAGATGGTCAGGTACCGGGTATAATGCCCAGTATAATACCTCTTACTCTGCGGTTATTGACGATGATGACCCCTATCTGAACGGACCCGGCGACAACAATGAAACCGTCAGCATCAATGGCGGTCCCTCTTATGTGACCGGCGGCTCGCCCTATGATATTGATGTCTCCTTCACTGACACCAGCGGCAATTCACATGTAGAGACCTTCTACTTTTTCTATGTAAACAACAGCTGGTATTTCATCCCGGGACCGGGCTCTGCCTTTTCCGTCGGTGCCACGCTTGGCAGTTATCAAAGCCACACCAGCACGCCGACGCTCTACAGCACCATTGTCTGCTTCGTGCGCGGGACCATGATCGAGACTGACACGGGCCTGACAGCGGTCGAGGATCTGCGCGCAGGCACTCTGGTGCGGACCAGTGATGGGGGTTTCAAGCCCCTGCGCCTCTCTCTGAGCCGCAAAATCAGCGCAACCGCGCTGCGCACAAACCCAAAGCTCGCCCCGGTGCGGATCATGGCAGGCGCTCTGGGCAACAGCTTGCCGCAACGCGACCTTCTGGTCTCGCGTCAGCACCGCATGCTGGTCTCCTCCAAGATCTGCGAGCGGATGTTTGGGCAAACCGACGTCTTGCTGGCGGCCCACCAACTGACAGAGCTGCCGGGCATTTTCGCAGAGCCGGGGTATGGCGAAGTGGAGTATTTTCACCTCGTCTTTGATCGTCATGAGGTCATCTATGCCGAAGGGGCCCCGACCGAGAGTTTCTTTCCCGGTCCCGAGGCGATCAAATCGATGCCCCGCGCGGCCCGTGCGGAACTCTTTGCCATTTTCCCGCAACTGAAAAACTGGAAAGACGCGCCGCAACCGGCGTTTCAGATCCCACCGGGCAAATTGCAACGCAAGCTCGTGGCGCGCCACCTCAAACACAACCGACCGCTGCTCTGAATATGACGTTCAAATGGTCCGTCTGGGCCATTGCGGGGTAAGACGGCGGCGAAGCAGCCGCCGGAGCCGCAAAATCCGCTAGCCGAAATCTTCAACGAGCAAAAACCGTTCCCAGAGGATCTGCATATCCGGTGAGAACCCGCCATTGCGCTCAAAATAGGCGCGATGGCCGCGACGCCAGCCGTCTAGGCTGTCGTCCTCCCCCTCCGCCAAAGCCATCGCCTCGGTGACCTCGTCAAACCGGCACTGAATCAATTCGACCGTTTCGATCACAAGGGCTGGCGTGTCATCCCAATGGAGCGCGATATCCCGTCGCCCAATTTGCGGCATCGGTTCGCCATTTTCAAAATCCCGCACCGCGCCGCAGGTCGCGACCTTCTTACCGCTGCGCACCAGCGCCAACAGCGCCGCGCTCAATTCAGCACTATCGCCAAACTTAAATGTCTGCGCAGTTGGGTAGCGGTGTTTCAGCAGCTTGAGCGTCTCAGACATCCCTGCGCCCCTCCCGGACTTATGAAAATAGCCCCCGCCAATAATTTGGCGAGGGCTCTCAAATCTCCATCAGCGCTGCGCCATAATCAGGCTGCCAGCCCCTTTGAGCCGATATCGAGGAACTTCTTGCGCCGGTCGGTGATCAGCGCCTTGGCGTCCATGTCCTTCATTTCCGCCAGCATTTCCGTGATCGCAGCCCCCACAGCGCGGTAGCTGGCTTCGGGGTCGCGATGGGCGCCGCCCAGCGGCTCGGGGATCACACGGTCCACCACCTCGAGCGTTTTTAGATCCTGCGCGGTCAGGCGCAGCGCCTCGGCGGCCTCGCGCATTTTTTCGGCGTCTTTCCACAGGATCGACGCACAGCCCTCGGGCGAAATCACCGAATAAACAGAATGCTCCAGCATTGCGACACGGTTGGCGGTGGCAAATGCGACTGCGCCGCCAGACCCACCTTCGCCAATAATCACAGAGATCACTGGCACGCCGATCTTCAGGCTCATCTCGGTAGAGCGTGCGATCGCCTCGGATTGGCCACGCTCTTCGGCACCCTTGCCGGGATAGGCCCCGGTGGTGTCCACCAGCGTGATCACCGGCAGGCCGAACCGCCCCGCCATCTCCATCAGGCGCACCGCCTTGCGGTAGCCTTCGGGGCGCGCCATGCCAAAGTTATGGGTGATGCGCGATTTGGTGTCAGAGCCCTTCTCGTGCCCAATCACCACCACCGGCTGGTCGTTAAAGCGCGCAAGCCCCCCCATCACCGCAAGGTCATCGGCAAAGTTGCGATCCCCCGCCAGCGGCGTGTACTCGCTAAAGAGCTTTTCGATATAGTCCTTGCAGTGCGGACGCTCCGGGTGGCGTGCCACCTGACATTTGCGCCATGCGGTCAGATCCGCATAGAGATCTTTCAGAAGCTGCGCGGCTTTCTTGTCCAGCGCGGAGGCTTCGTCATCCACATCCATTTCTTCGTTGGTGCGCGCCATCGCCCGCAGCTCTTCCGCCTTGCCTTCGATTTCGGCGAGGGGTTTTTCGAATTCAAGATACTGGGTCATGCTGTCTCTACTGTCACGGTTTGCCCGTTATATGGACTTCTGCCGCGCCCGATGCAACTCTCCGTGTCGGATAAGGCCCATCACAGCGTTTGAGCAGCGAGGCTCTGCCTCCGATCTGAAGGTCCCAGCTGGACGCTTGCGCAAACTCAGCAAGATTTGTCACGCGCGGTTCTGGCATCACACGGGTGGCACGATGACAAAAGGACAGGCGGATGGCCCAGAGTTACGAAGATCGCATCCTGCGGGTGCTGGATTATATCCACGACAATCCGGCAGGGGATCTCAGCCTTGATCGACTGGCGGATGTGGCCGCGATGTCGCGGTTTCACTGGCATCGGGTGTTTCGCGCCCTCACCGGCGAAACCTGCGGTCAGTCGGTGCGCCGCATCCGGCTGCATCGCGCGGCTGTGGCACTGGCAAATTCGGATGCCTCAATCGAGGATATCGCCGCCACCGTGGGCTATCCCAACCGCTATTCCTTTTCGCGTGCCTTCACCACCGCCTACGGCCACGCGCCGGGGGCCTTTCGCGCTAAGGGGCAGCATCTGCCGCCCATGGCGCTTCGCGATCCAAAGGAGCTTTCCATGTATGATGTCACCCTGCGCACCGAACCGGCGCGCCGCCTTGTAACGGTCCCCCATATCGGCCCCTACGCCGAAATCGGGCGGGCGTTCGAACATTTCTCAGCGCTGGTCAACAGCCGTAATCTCTGGCCAAATCTGGGGCCGGTGATGGGGGTCTATATGGATGCCCCGGGCGAGGTCCCCGAAGCCGAGCTGCGCAGCTTTGCCGGTGCGGAGTACCGTGGCACCGATACCCCCGAAGGGCTGGAGCCGTTTGAAATCCCCGGTGGCAAATCGGCCATTCTGACCTTCAAAGGCCCATATGCCGGGCTCTCTGCCGCCTATGACAGCCTGTTCGGCGGCTGGCTGCCGCAATCAGGTGAAACCCCGGCGGATGAACCCTGCTATGAGATTTACCTGAACGATCCCCGCAGCACCGCCCCGGAGGAGCTGCTCACCGAAATCGTACTGCCGTTGAAATAGGCCATCCTTTTTCGACACCGTCGAAAAAGGGCGCGTAAAGCCCCCTCGATGGGGGCTTTGCGCGCCACAACCCGATGTGCGCATCTCGGTCCGCAGGGGATCAATGCGGCCAGATCACCGGATAAAGCGAGGCCACCAGCAGTATCGCCATGCTCCAATTGAACAGGGTCAGACGTCTGGGGCTGGTCAAAAACCGCGCCATCTGCTGGCCAAGTACGGTCCATGACCCCACCGAAGGCAGGTTGATCGCACCAAATACCACCCCCACCACAAGGATCGCCCAAAGCGTATGATCCGGCGTGTAGGCGCTGATCGCCGTCAGCGCCATTGCCCAGGCCTTTGGATTGACCCACTGAAACGCCGCCGCCTGCAAAAACGTCATAGGCGTGCCTGCATCACTGCCCGCGCCCGTCTTGGCCGCGCCTGCATTGGCGATCTTCCACGCGAGATAAAGCAGATAGACAACGGAGCCGACCTTCAACACCGTGTAGCTTACCGGATAGGCGTCAAAGACCTGCACCAGCCCCGCGCCCACCAAGAGCACCATGAACACAAACCCCAGCGCCACTCCCAGCATATGCGGGATGGTACGGCGAAAGCCGAAATTCGCACCCGATGCCATCAGCATCAGGTTGTTCGGCCCCGGCGTGATCGAGGAGACAAAGGCAAAGAGCGCAAGTGCGGCAAGAAGGTCATAGGTCATCATGCGCAATAATGTGCGTCGATGCGGGGGAAATGAAATTGCGATCTCGCGCGTAAACCCGCTATAATCGCAACAAATGGCGAAAACAGATCAAATAAATCAACATATATTGCAAGAATTGAGCCGCGACGGGCGGATCTCAAACCTTGAACTGGCAGAGCGCGTCGGCCTGTCCCCCTCAGCCTGCCTGCGCCGGGTGCAGGAGCTTGAGCGCGCAGGTGTCATCACGGGCTACCGCGCCGTTCTGGACCCTCAGGCCATGGGTGTGGGGTTTGTGACCTATATCGGCGTGGGTCTTGGTGAGCATACCAAGGACGCGCAAGAAGCCTTTGAACACGCCATGCGCAGCGCGCCGGAGGTGGTGGAGTGCCACAATATCACCGGCACGATCGAGTATCTCCTGCGCGTCGAATGCGCTGATCTCAAGAGCTACAAACAGTTCCACACCGAAATCCTCGGCACCTCGCCCTTTGTCACCGCGATCACGACATATGTGGTGATGGGATCACCCAAGGACCAGCGCGCGTGATCCGGGTGCAGGGACTGCGAGAGGTGTTGCGCATGGCGCGCACGCTCTGGCAGGGGAATATTTTTGATCTGTCGCTAGTGTTTCAGATGATCGCGATCACCGGCCGGGCCTGACACCCCGGTCACACCAGGAACCGGCTTTCCCGCGAGGGAAGCGTGCAGAGACAACGTTTAGCGCGCGGGTGGATACACCCGTCCATCTCCGATCTGGCGGCGCCGCCTCCTTATCGTCAACATTATTATCGTCCTAATCATCCAGATCCCCACCCAATCCGAGGATCGCCCAGACAAGAAGACCGACACGGCGCCCCATCCCGGGAAGCGCCGGCCATTGTGCTGCTGATGAACCTTGGATCTGAGGGTTTGCGCCGCGCTGCGCGCGACGCCGCAGGGCCGGGGCCGCGCCTTCGGCGCGGCCCCGGCTTGGCCCAACGCTTTTGGATCAGGCTTGCCCTGATCCGCAAAGGGGCGGGAGCGCCCCCCCTCCTGCCCGTCACCTTCACCGCAGACACACAGATCGCACAACCTGTCGTTCGCGCTTAAACTGCGCGCTTGACCTCAACCCCGCTTGAGATCCGAGGCTCCTTTTCGTGACCGCCATTTTCAGGGGACAGTCAGTATGAAAATTACCACAGCGGGTCTTATATTATTCACGTCGCACTATCAGGCGTGCGTCGCCTTTTATCGGGACTGTTTGAGATTGAGGCTGCTCCATAGCATCAATCGTCCCGGAGAGACCCTAAGTACCTTTGATATGGGTGGCGCTTATTTGATGATCGAACCGGCGGAAGATCTCGCAGCACCTCCGGCCAGACTGCCACTGAAGTTGCGATTTAATGTGCCTGACATCAAAGCAAGCTGTGAAGATCTGCGGCAACGGGGTGTTGAGGTGCGTTTGCTTCACCACGGATGGGGCAGCACGGCGGAGTTTTGCGACCCCGCAGGCACGCGCTGCGCCTTGCGGTCTGATGCAGGGTTCGGGGTTTGAACCCGACCCCGTATTGACCCCATCTGCATCGAGGAGGAACGCGAGGGAGCGAGGCTCTGCCTCGCGCTCCGGGATATTTTAGTTAGAAGAGGAGGGGTGTAGGGACCGCGTTTTAGCTGTTCTGGGCGATGAGTTCTGACTGCGCCACGATGACTTCGGCCTGTTTGATCGAGGCGATGTCGACCAGACGGCCTTTGTAGACGGTTGCGCCCGCGCCGCTGGCTTTGGCCTCTTCCATCGCGGCGAGGATGTCGCGCGCCTCAGAAACGGCCTCGTCCGAGGGGGTGAAAACCTGATTGGCCAAGGCGATCTGTTTGGGGTGGATCGCCCATTTGCCGACCATGCCCAGCGTCGCAGAGCGTTTGGCCTGCGCGATATAGCCCTCGTCATCGGAGAAATCGCCGAAAGGACCATCCACCGGCAACACGCCATGGGTGCGACAGGCGGCGACAATGGCGGCTTGCGCCCAGTGCCACGGATCGGACCAGTGTTTGGTGCCGTCACGCAGCATATAGTAGTCTTCTTGCGTGCCACCGATGCCAGTGGTCTGCATCCCCATGGAGGCGGCGAAATCCGCCGCGCCAAGGCTCATGGCCTGTAGGCGCGGGCTGCTGGCGGCGATGGCCTCGACATGGGCGATACCTGCGGCAGATTCGATAATGACTTCAAAGCTGATCGGCTTTTGACGGCCTTTGGCGCGTTCGATCGCGGTGACCAGCGCGTCCACTGCATAAACATCCTCGGCGCAGCCCACCTTGGGGATCATGATCTGATCAAGCCGCGCGCCCGCCTGTTCCATCAGATCCACCACATCTCGGTACCAATAGGGTGTATCCAGCCCGTTGATGCGCACGCTCAGGGTCTTAGTGCCCCAATCAACCGTATTGATCGCCTCGATCACATTGGCGCGGGCCTGATCCTTGTCTGAGGGGGCCACGGAATCTTCGAGATCGAGGTTGATCACATCCGCCGCAGAGGCGGCCATTTTGGCAAAGAGTTTCGTGTTGGAGCCGGGGCCGAACAGCTGGCAGCGGTTGGGGCGGGCCGGGGGCGTGGGCTGAAGGCGAAAGCTCATCTCTGGTCTCTCCGGGTTCATAAATTCCAAAATAGGTTCGTGTTTTGGTATTTCGTTGCTCATGCAATGGCAAGTCTTATTTGCAGTTGCAGCATTTTAGCGATGCCGCATCTGCATAGTCTTTCTGCGCGATCCGCGCCATCTCGGGCGTATTTTGTCATCAAGTGGGAGATTCTTCGATAAATACACCAAATGATCGAAGAAATCCCCTCGAAGATCCGCTGCATCGGCGAATTAGACAGGAAGTTGCAGCGCGATTGCCGCAAGCTACCTTGAACTCTGACGAATTCCAAAAAAGGACGCTGGATATGATCGAGACCCCTTATCTCCTGTTCCTCGGCGATGCGCCCGACATGCTGGCCGCCAAGGTTGCCATTGGCATCCGCGACTGGCGCCCTGACCATGCGGTGGGCCAGATCAGCCTGCCCGGCTGCGGTGCAAACCTCGGCCTCACCGAGATGACCCTGGCAGAGGCCAAAGCCGCTGGTGCCAAAACGCTGGTGATCGGTGTCGCCAACCGCGGCGGCAAAATCAGTCAGGAATGGAAAAAAGTGCTGGTGCAGGCGCTGGAAGAGGGCTTTGACCTTGCCTCCGGGCTGCACAACCTTCTGCGCGACGAGCCGGATCTGGCCGCCGTTGCCGAAGCGACGGGGCGCAAGTTGCATGACGTGCGGGTGCCGTCGGTGCAGTATCCGATTGCCGATGGTGTGAAGCGTCGCGGTAAGCGCTGCCTTGCGGTGGGCACCGATTGTTCGGTGGGCAAAATGTACACCGCACTGGCGATGGACGCCGAGATGCAGGCGCGCGGTATGAAATCGACCTTCCGCGCGACGGGTCAGACCGGCATCCTGATCACCGGTGACGGTGTGCCGCTGGATGCGGTGATCGCCGATTTTATGGCGGGCTCCATCGAGTATCTGACCCCCGACAATGATGACGATCACTGGGATCTCATTGAGGGTCAGGGCTCGCTGTTCCACGTGTCTTATTCCGGTGTGACCATGGCACTGGTGCATGGCGGCCAGCCGGATGCGCTGATCCTGTGTCACGAGCCGACCCGCACCCATATGCGCGGTCTACCCGATTATGATGTGCCCTCGCTGGAGGAGCTGCGTGATGTGGCCCTGCCGCTGGCGCAACGGGCCAATAAGGACTGCAAGATCGTCGGGATTTCCGTCAACACCCAGCATTTGGGTGAGGAGGAAGCCGTGGCGTACCTGAAAGAAGTTGAGGGCCGCATGGGCCTGCCTGCGGTGGATCCCTATCGCCACGGCGCCGGTCGTCTGGTGGACGCGCTGGCTGCGGTCTGATTGAACATCTTTGCCGGGGGCGTCTGTGGATCGCGCAGGAGCCTCCGGCGGGGATATTTTTAAGAAGATGAAGAAGGGGTGGCGGCGCTGCCCGAAGGGAGAGCCATGAAAATCACTGTCACCCCCGATGTGTTCAAACTGGCGCAGGTTTTTACCATCTCGCGCGGATCGCGCACCGAGGCCAAGGTGCTGACGGTTCGGGTCGAAGATGACGATCATGTGGGCTGGGGCGAATGTGTGCCCTATGCGCGCTATGATGAGACGCTGGAGTCGGTCACGGCTCAGGTCGAAGCGCTGCCTGACGTGTTTACACGGGCGGAATTGCAGAGGCTGCTGCCTGCTGGGGCCGCGCGCAATGCGGTGGATTGTGCCCTGTGGGATCTGGAGGCCAAAAAGGCCGGCAAGCCGGTCTGGGAATTGGCTGGGCTGGAGGCGCCGGGGCCGGAGATCACCGCCTATACGCTGTCGCTGGCCTCTCCCGAAGAGATGCAGAAACAGGCCGCAGAGAATGCCCATCGTCCGCTATTGAAGATCAAGCTCGGCACGCCCGAGGATATGCCCCGTCTTGAGGCGGTGCGCGCGGGCGCGCCCGAGGCCCGGATCATCATTGACGCCAATGAGGGCTGGTCGGCCGAGGTTTACGCCGAACTTGCACCGCATCTGCTGCGCCTTGGGGTGGAACTGGTGGAGCAACCCCTGCCCGCCGGTGAAGATGAGGCGCTGATCGGGATGGAACGTCCGGTGCCGGTCTGCGCCGATGAGAGCGCGCATGACTGCGCCAGCCTGCCGAAACTCAAGGGCAAATATGATGTTGTGAACATCAAACTGGACAAGACCGGCGGTCTGACGGAAGCCTTGAAACTGCGCGATGCGGCGCTGGCTGAGGGCTATCAGGTGATGGTCGGCTGCATGGTGGGATCGTCGCTGGCGATGGCGCCCGCGACACTGGTGGCACAGGGTGCGTTGGTGACGGATCTTGACGGGCCGCTGCTTCTGGCCGAAGACCGTCCCGAACCGCTGACTTTTGACGCCGAGGGGGTGCATCCCCCGCGGCCTGCGCTCTGGGGCTAAGGAGACGACCATGACCCGTACCGTATATGTAAACGGCGACTACCTGCCGGAAACCGAGGCCAAGGTCTCTATCTTTGATCGCGGCTTTCTGATGGCGGATGCGGTCTATGAGGTGACTTCTGTGCTGGGCGGCAAGCTCATCGATTTTGAGGGCCACGCGGTGCGCCTGAAGCGATCGCTGGATGAGCTCGATATGGCCGAGCCCTGCACCAAGGACGAGCTCTTGGAGATCCACCGCAAGCTGGTGGAGCTGAATGACATCGACGAGGGGCTGGTCTATTTGCAGGTCACGCGCGGCTCGGACGGCGACCGGGATTTTGTGTTCCCATCGGAGGATACCAAGCCGACCATCGTGTTGTTTACGCAGAACAAACCGGGCCTTGCGGACAGTGCTGCGGCCAAGGTGGGGGCCAAGATCATTTCGATCGAGGACATCCGCTGGGGCCGTCGCGACATCAAGACCGTGCAGCTGTTGTACCCCTCCATGGGCAAGATGATGGCGAAGAAAGCCGGTGCCGATGACGCTTGGATGATCGAGGATGGCCACGTGACCGAGGGCACCTCCAACAACGCCTATTTCGTCAAGGATGGCGTGATCGTCACCCGCCCGCTGTCCAATGACATCCTGCACGGGATCACCCGCAAGGCAGTGCTGCGCATGGCCGAAGAGGCGCAGCTGAAGGTCGAAGAGCGCCTCTTTACCATCGACGAGGCAAAAGCGGCGGATGAGGCGTTTACCACCTCCGCCTCGGCTTTTGTGATGCCGGTTGTGGAGATCGACGGCGTGGCCCTGGGCGACGGCACACCCGGTCCGATCGCCAAGCGTCTGCGCGAGATCTACCTTGAGGAAAGCATCAAGGCGGCTGTGTAATACCGCACAAGACTTGACGGAATTCTTCAAAAGGCCACCCCCAAAAGGGTGGCCTTTTTTCATGTCAGCCGAACCGGAAGCCCGAGGCGGTCACACCGCCGAATATCTCGGTCTGGTGATAGATCCGGGTCATCCTGTCCTGCTCTGCTGCACCAAGGGCCGCAAATATCGGGGCGAGGTGGTCTTCTTGGGCGTGGCAGTCGCGCGCATGTGGGGCCTGTTCCCAGTTCATCAACGCCTCGGTCCGCGCCTCTGGCGGGAGCATCAGCGTCTCATTCAGCCAGGCATCAAACGCCTCGGACGGCACGCGCGCAGCCGGGCCAAAGGCGCGCAGGTTGTGATAGCTGAGCCCGGAGCCGATGATGACCACGCCTTCGTCGCGCAAGGGAGCCAGCGCACGGCCCATGGCAAAATGCGCCGCCGGGTCATAGCCCTGCTGCAACGACACCTGATAGAGCGGCACATCCGCCTCCGGGTATATCACCGCCATCGGGGCGAAGGTGCCGTGATCATAGCCCATCTCCGCATCAAGCCGCGTCGGCAGGCCCGCCGCCGCAAGCAGCGCATGGGTGCGCGCAGCCAGATCCGGCGCGCCGGGGGCGGGATAGGTGATCTGATAGGTTTCGGGCGGAAAACCGGTGTAGTCATAGACCATCGGCGGCTGTGGGTTGGACATCACCGCAAAACCCTCGGTCTCCCAATGGCCGGAGATCATCAGCACCGCTTTGGGGCGCTCCGGCAGCTGATCCGGCATCGCCTTGAGAGAGGCCTCCAATGGGGCAAACTGCGCCCGCCAGTCCGGCAGCCACGGCCATGGGCCACCACCATGAGAGATAAAGAATGTGGGCATGCGAGTCATGAGGGATCTCCCGGAGTGCAGGATTGTGGAACTCTCATCAAGCTAGGCCTGTGTGTCCGGGCTGCCTAGGCGCAGGTCCGCACAGAGCCTGTGCAAACGGTGTGCAGGTTCTGCCCTGCGATAGATGAAACAACGCCCGGCTGATAGGCGGGCGCTGTCCGTTTCTAATGAAAACAGAGGGGCGGCAGTCAGCCCTTGTCGGTGCCGACATTCTCGGCAAAGGACTTCTTGAAGGCCTCCTGTTTGTCGGCGCCTGCGTCGGTCTGATAGTTGGCTTTCCACTCGTCCATGGTCATGCCGTAGAAGATTTCGCGCGCCTGCGCCTTGTCCATTTCGATGCCCTTGTCATTGGCGGCCTCCTGATACCAGCGGCTCAGGCAATTGCGGCAAAAGCCTGCGAGGTTCATCATGTCGATGTTCTGCACATCGGTGCGGTCCTGCATCAGATGTTGGCGCAGGCGGCGAAAGGCGGCGGCTTCCAGTTCGATCTGAGTCTGGGCGTCGATCACGGGCTTGGTCATGGCTGGCTCCTGTCCTTGGGTTGATCCAGAGGTAGCAACGCCAGCGCAATGCGGCAAGGCATGCGGTTTCAATGCCCTGATCACAGGGTGAAAAATCGCAGCGACGCCCTCTTGAAAGCGCACCCGCTGCGGGCCAATTGAAGCGGATTGAAACATGCCGCGCGAGACGCGGTCGGAGTGATAATCATGTGGGAAACCGGGCTGTTGCTCGTGATGGGCCTTGTGCTGTTGATGGCAGGCGGGGAGCTCTTGGTGCGCGGGGCAGTTCAGGCCGCCACAAGGTTGGGTGTCTCGCCGCTGGTGATCGGCCTTACATTGGTGGGCTTTGGCACATCGATGCCGGAACTGGTCACATCTGTGCAGGCGGGCCTGAGTGGCGCGCCGGGGATCGCCTATGGCAATATAGTTGGCTCAAACATTGCCAATATCCTGCTGATCGCGGGTGTTTCGGCGCTCTTGTGCCCGATCCTAGTCGCACGCTCTGCGCTGCGGCGTGATGCGGCGGTGATGCTGGGGGTTGCGGCGGCCTTTGCCGCGGTCGCTGCGGTGGTTCCGATGGGACGGCTGGTGGGGTTTGCGATGGTGGCCGCACTGCTGGGCTACATCGGTTTTGTAATCCGGCAGGAACGCCACAGCACCGCGCATGGCGCGTTTCATGACAAGGGACAGGCCCTCTCGGAGGCGGACCCAAACCTTGCCCCTTCGGCCGCACCTGTGGGCCGGTCACTCGTTGTGTCGCTGCTGATTGCGCTGCTCGGATTGGTTCTGGTGGTGGTGGGCGGCGCCACATTGGTCAATGGCGCTGTGGCCCTTGCGCGCGGCTTTGACGTCTCGGAAACCGTGATCGGGCTGACCATTGTGGCCGTCGGAACCTCCATGCCGGAACTGGTCACATCCGTGATTGCGGCGCTCAAACGTCAGGGGGATGTGGCCTTTGGCAATGTGGTGGGTTCCAACATCTACAACATCCTCGGGATCGGCGGCACCACCGCGCTGATTGCGCCCTCGGATCTGCCGCCCGAGATCTTAGGCTTTGACGCGCCGCTGATGGTCGCGGTCTCTGCACTGTTTGTGTTCTTTGCCGCAACAGGGTTGCGCATCGGACGCCGCGAGGGCGCGCTCTTGCTGGCAGGCTACGGTGCTTATGCGTGGTCGCTCTGGCCCTGAAGTCTCAGCGCCTGCGCCCTAGCCCGCCCCGCCCGGCTGCACCTGACACAGCGGGTTGATCACCGGGCTGAGGCCGGAGCCAAAGACGCTGTCCTCGCCCACCTCCCCCAGATCGGTGGCCTTCGCCTTGAGCCGCGCGGCAATCTCGGGCGGGGTCATCTCGGGCGCGTCCCGGCGCAAGAGCGCTGCCGCCGCGCTCACAAAGGGCACCGCAAAAGAGGTTCCGGTCTTCCACTTCGCGCCGCGCACCGAGGCCGCCGTCCAGACCGCAACGCCGGGTGCCGCGAGGTCGATGTGCGGTCCCTGCACGGCGCGTCTGTAGACATTGCGGTCCCGGTCCACCGCCGTCACCGCGATCACCTCCGGGATGGCAGAAGGGTACAGGGGATCAGACTGCGGACCGGCGTTGCCAGCGGCGGCGACCACCACCAGATTGCGGCTGTCGATCAAGTCGCCCAGCAATGCCGCAAGTGCGGCGTTGGGTGGTCCGGCAAGGCTCAGGTTCATCACATCGATGTCTTCCTGCGCAATGCGGTCGATGGCATCCATCAAAGAGAACACATCGGCGCGCTCATCACCGCCCGCACGGTGAAACGGGTCAATCGCCACCACTTCCGCCTGCGGCAGCAGGCCGGGCGAGCGGGTGCCGGGGTTGCCCACCAAAAGCGCCGCCACCGCAGTGCCATGAAGCGCGCGTGAGGCCGTGTCCCCCAAAGGTTTGAAATCGAGCACCCGAAGGGCGGCCCCCTCAAAGGTCTCGTGATCGGGGTTGAGGCCGGTATCCACCAGCCCGATGCGCACGCCTTCACCACAGGACATGGCGCGCGCATCCGGAATAGGCCAGCCGAAGGAGGCACGGATCGGACATTCCAAGCCGTTGCAATCCGGATCAAATCCCTGCTCGCTGCGGTAATAGTGGTTAAGGTCTGCGCCCGCAGCGCTGGGGCGCGCGCGCACCAGATCCCGCGCCGCGTTGAGCGAGGTCGCCTCTGGAATGCGCAGCCGATGCGCGGTGGTCTGAAGCGTGTTGAGCGTGCGCGTCTCGATCAGCGCAAAGCCCTGCGCCTCTAGTGCGGCAAGATCCTCTCCCGCGAGCGACAGCACGACGATTTCATCCGGCACCGCAACCGGGGGTGGCGGGGCTGCGCGACGGCGAGGGGCGGCTGCCTCGCGCCGTGGGAACAGACGGCGCAGAAAGCCTCCGCCCTGCTCGCCCGTGCGGGGCCGCGCATCACGTTCGCTGCGCCGGGGGCTGTCACGATCATCATCGTCATCATCATCGCCGTCGTCGTCCCCATCATCACCACCGTCGTCACCCCCGTCATCTCCGCCGTCATCCCCGCCATCATCATCGTCCGCGCGTGCAATGCCGACCTCAGGATCGAAAAGCGGCACCAGTGCCGGGCCGACCAATATCAAAGCTGCAAATATCAAAATCCAAATATGACGCATCCTGATTTGTCCTTTCTTGCCGACGCTCTGAATACGCATGGCGACCACAGTTATTCCGTGTCATATAAGAAGAAATTTTCCGCAAGCCCAGCAGAGCCCCCGTTGTCCGAACCCGAATTTGAGTCCGCACTGATCGCGCTTTTGCCAAATCTCTACCGTTTTGCATTGCGCCTGTCGCGCAAGGGCGATCTGGCCGAGGATCTGGTGCAGATCGCAGTGGAGCGGGCACTTGCGACGCGCGAAACCTATGATCCGACCCTGCGGTTGGAGCCGTGGCTGATCCGTATCCTGCGCAATGCATGGATCGACATGACACGCCGCAGCAAAACCCGCGGGGTGGAGCTGGATGTCTACGACACCCCCGATGCCGCCGTGGTGGATGGCGCGCGCGTGACCGAACAGGCCTTGATGCTGGATGCCACCGAACGGGCCATGGCCACATTGCCGGAGGATCAGCGCGAAATCCTGCTGCTGGTCTGCTATCAGGAACTCTCATACGCCGAGACCGCCGAGATCCTCGATATCCCCAAAGGCACCGTCATGAGCCGCCTGTCCCGCGCCCGCAAAGCGCTTTCGGAAAAACTGGGAATAAACTGACGTCAGGGCCGTATGCGTCATGACCTTAGGAGAACGACATGAATCAGGACCACATCCCAGACGAGGTATTGATGGCATATGCCGATGGCGAACTGCCCGCTGACGAGGCGGCAGCGCTTGAGGCACGGTTGTCTGAGGATGCAGATCTGGCGGCGCGCGTGCAGGTGTTTTCTGCCAGTGCCGCCGCCCTGCAGGGCCTGAAACACGCAGACACGTCAGCAGCCATGCCCGCCGGGCTCGAACAGGCGCTGCGGGCGCGTGTCAGCTCTGCTGCGGCGGATGCGCCTGCGATGGTTGCGGCGGATCCAGTGCCTGCGGGCAATGTGGTGGCCTTTCCTCAGCGGCGCGTGCCGCTCTGGACCGGGGCGCTGGCAGCAACTGTTGCGTTGGCCGTCGGCCTTGGCGCGGGGTTGTTGGCGGGCAAGGGCACAGGCCCCAGTGGCAGCGTGGACCCGGTCTTTGCCGCACTCGACAGCCTGCCCTCGGGCGAGGTGACAACGCTTGCGGATGGCACAGAGCTGCGCATGGTGGCGAGCTTCAACAGCTCTGACGGGGCGCTGTGTCGCGAATATGAACAAATCGGCCAGAATGCGACGGGTCAGCTGACGGTCGCCTGTCGCGATCAAGGCGCATGGGTGCCGCAGCTGGTGGTGGCGCTTGGTGGGGCCGAGGGCTACGCGCCTGCCTCTGCACCAGAGCTGCTGGACCTTTATTACATGCAGTCAGAGGCGGGGTCGGTCCTGTCCCCTGAAGAAGAGCGTGCAGCCCTTGCGGCGCTGACGCGCAACTAAGGCAGGGGATTACCCCCCTGCCCTCACTTCACTCATATCGTTGGTTTTGCGCTCAAACGGCAGAGCTGTGGCAGAGATCACGGTGGCCTCACGCTTTTGCACATACCGCATGAGGCGCGCGCGGGTCTGATCGTCCAGCATACGCACCTCTGGCCCGATCAGCAGCAGGCCCGGTTTGCGCAGCCTGACCCGCGCCCATGAGATCAGCACCCGTTCGCTCAATGACAGCATACGTCCGCCCTCGCTGATGCGCCCATCCAGACCGCCCAGACGATCCAGCAACGGGCTGAGGTGACAGCGTTCGACCAGCCGCAGCAGGCGTGCATCGCTGGGGCGTTCTTCCAGCCCCAATGTCAGCACCCGGCGCAGAGAGCCTTGCAAGATCACAGCAGCCCCGTCGATACGCCCAATGCGGCGGCGCAGGCTCCCGGCGGAGAGGTCTTGCAAGGGGCGCTCCCCCAGCATCACCTCGCCAGAAGGCGCCTCGTCCAGCCGTTGGATCACATCGCAAAGTGACGCAAAATCAATCGGTTCTAGGTCCAGCACCCGCCGCGTCGCTGCCTCCAGCCTGCAGGTGATCTGCTGCCCGCTGGGCAGGGCTACCTGATGAAGCGCGACCGTGAGCGCGCCTTTGGGAAGGGCGCGGCGGGCGGCGGGCGTGGGGCGTTGCGCGCGGCTGAGCGCGGCGCTGAGTTTTTGTTGCGCAGCGCGGTGGGCGGCGCGCAGGTTCCACAGGCTGCCAAGGTCGCGCATCGGCTGCAACAAAAGGCCCAGCGCGGCCAGCGCCCCCGCGATGGTGCCGGGGCTGATGCCGCTGCGAAAGCCTGCAACGATCACCACCGCGGCCGCAGCACCTGCCATCAGATCAGGCACGGCCTTCAGCGCTTCGGCCCATGTGATGCGGCGCAGGGCGACCTCGATCATCGCCGAGAGCTGCCGGTTCATTTGCCGTGCCTCGCGCCGTCGTCGCCCCAACATATCGAGATGCGGGGCCAGTGGCATTCGTTCGGCCATATCGGCGGCGATGCTGGCGCGGCGCTGGCGCAGGTCCTGATGCAGCGGCAGGAGTTTCCAGCCCGCCAGCAGGATCACCGCGATCCCAAAACTCAGGATCGGCAGCACCACCAGCGCCAGCAGCGGGGCCATCAGCGCCAGCGCAATCAGGGCACAGGGCACCATCACAAGGGCTGCGATCAGGCGCGGCAGGCCCAGCGCCAGCCAATTGCGAAAGGCGGTCATATCCCCCACAAAGCGCAGCGACATATAGCCGGTGCGCCGGGTGGCCACCGCGCGGGCTGGCATGCGGGCGGCGTGGTCAAACAAGGCCCGGCGCAGGCTGCGGGCATAGTCCTGACCGAGCCGCTCGCCCGCGCGCCGCGCCAGCACCCGCACAGTCGCGGTGGCCACACCAGAGAGCACCAGCGCCGCAAGCATCAGCGCAGGCAGCGCCGTTTCCTGATGCATCGCGTCAAACAATGCGCGGGTGGCAAAAGCAGCCAGCCCCATGGCCCCGCCTTGCAACAGCACCAGAAAGCTGACCAGCGCCAGCCCGCGTTTGCGGGCCGGGGTCAGGAGGGGCGGCACCGGGGTCATGCGCTGTGGCGCAGATCGGGCAAGGCGCGCAGGGCAAAGGTGTTGGCCTCTGCGGGATCGGCCAGATCCTCTTTGCGCAGGACGGTGACACCGGTTGCGGCCTCAGCCTCGGCCACCGCCATGGGCGAGCAGCTGACAATCCCGGTGAGCGCATCGGGGCGCAGCCCGTGACGTGCAAGCTCTGCCACGCCACCCGCAGCCGCCACCGCATCGCCGCAAGCAAAAAGCAGCCCGGAGATACGCGCCTGAAACGCCGGGTCCGCGATGATCTGTGCGGTCTCGCGCTGGAAAAGCCCGTCCGCGATCTCCATCACCGCGATGTCGCAGCGGTTTTCGGCGGCATGGTGCAACAGGCGATCCATCCCCTGTTTCACACGGGCAAGCGGTTCGTGAAAGGTGGTGACCATACCCGCATCGGTGAAATCGGCCACCAGATGCGCGCCGGTATCGGCATATTCATTATAGTCGCCAAAAGCACCGGTGCCGGTCCCTTTGAGCGCCGCGACACGGTAGCCCGCCCGCCGCAGACCCAGCGCCAATTGCGCGGTGGCCAGTGTTTTGCCGGAGTTCATGGCGGTGCCAAGGACGGCGATCACCGGGATGTCCTGCGCGCGCGTGGTGTTTTGCAGGGCGAACCGCTCAAGGTTCACGGGTTGGCCAGCGTCATCCAGCAGCCGCGCCGCCGGGATCAGCCGTGTTGCGGCCCGCACCCGGCTGTTGCGCGCCACCATACGCCCGATACAGCCGCCACCGGCAAGCAGATCCGCGCCGTTGGCGTCGATCTCGGCGATGCCTTCGAACTGATCGGGCGCGTAGCGCGCGCCACAGGCCAGCACCACCGCATCCCCGGGATAGATGAACGAGGGCCGCCCGGAGGTCAGTTGCACGCGCTTGTGTTGGCCAAGCTCCGCCACATGGGCGAGGATCAGATCGCCGGGGCGAGCCTGATCAAAGGCGGTATCGCCAGCGGCCACCACCGCGCGGTCGACGCGGCGGGTCGAAAAGGTCCATTTGGCATCGGTCAGTTGCGAAAGGTCAAAACGGGTCATGTGAGGTCTCCGAGGAAATCAGATTGTGGGAAAGGTCAGACGGCTTGGGAAAAGGGGAACAGATCCGGCCCCGCCACATGCCGGGCAAGCCCTGCGACGCGGATCGCCTGCGCCACATCATGCTGCACGCCGGGAAGCGCTGTCAGGGTGACATCGGCGCTGACGCCAGCTTGGGATGCAGCGGTGCGCAGTGCCTCGGCATAGGTGGCGGCGCGGGCCACACGGGTTGTGCCCTGCACCACATCAAGGTCGGAGGTCTGGCGCAGGCTTTCATCGCGGTCGGTGTCACTGTCGCCGACGAGGATCTCGGTCGGGATCGACAGGAACCGCGCAAGCCCCGCCCGGTGACGGCGCACCCAGAGCGCCAGTTGGCGATCATTTTTATCATCCAGACCATAGGGATAGGCCATGCGGTCATCGGGCAGACAGTACCACCCCGCCGCAACAAGGCTGAGCCGCGCGACGCGGTTGGGGTAGAGCATGGCAAAACGATGCGCGAGTTGAGCACCGCCGGAGTGGCCAAAGATCTGTGCCGGACGCGCAAAGGCTGCATCCTGAGTGGCGAGGAAGTCCATCAGCCCCGCCAAGGCCACATCCGGGCGGGCGGCGCGGCAGGGGCGCTGGAAATGCGGCCAGCGGTTTGGCGTGAAATGCGGCACCACAATCCTGCGGCCTGTACGCGCGGCCTCGGGGGCAAAGAGCCGGGCCAGTTCCTTGGCGTTGCGGGAAATACCATGCAGCACCACCAGCGGCGCGCGGCCCGCATCATGGGTGGGGTGCAGCACAAAGGCGCGCAGACGTCCGGCTGGTGTGGGCGCGACCACCCGGTCGATGGAGGCGCTGATGCGGGTGCAATCCTTTAGTACGGTCGTGGAGAGATGTTTCATTGTCCAGGTCCTCGATGCTGTTGCTGTATCGAAGACGCATGGCGCTTGGGTTTATTCCCGAGGACGCGATTTTTTAGCGCATTTCTCTGCGTGGATGGCGGAGTTGCTTGATATTGTTACTTAATATCAGATAACTAACAGAGCGTCGCGCAGCGAAATATTTTTCGCCTCAGGGCGATGGATGTTGTCCGGGAGTGAGCGTGAGGCGCTGATCGGGCGTGATCCCGGACCAGTCATCGACCTGCCCGCCGGGCCAGATCACCCGCAGATCGACCGTCTCAGCGGTGCCGAGACCAAAGTGCAGATCGCCAAGGTCGCCGCCTGCGTGACCTCCGCCAATTGTGACTTCGCGGACCTGCGTGCGATCCCCTGCGGTCACTTCGACAAAAGCGCCGATTGCATCCCTGTTTGCCCCCTCTCCCCGCAGTCGCAGCAACAGCCAGTTGCCACCGGTCATGCCTGCGTTCTGCCAGACCTCTAGCGGCGCGCGGCGGTTGACCACCGCCATATCGAGGAATCCGTCGCGATTGAGATCAACCAAGGCGCCACCGCGCCCGCGCGCGAGGCTGGCGATCCCGGCTTCTGCGCCGACCTCCACAAAGCGGCCATCGCCTTGTTGCAGCATCAGGTTATTGGGGTCTTTTTGCGCGGCATCGGGCATCTGCTCCACATTGCCCTTGGTCACAAAGATATCGTCGCGCCCGTCGTTGTTCACATCTCCAAAGGCGGCATGCCATCCGGTCGAGGGCCGCCCATCACCGCCCGCATAGGGCCGATGCGCGGTGGTGCCGTAACTATAAGTGACGTCCTCCCAGACCGGGCCGGGGACCGCCGGATTGCGGAGTTGGAATTTCTGATCCCCCATCGAGGTCAGGTAGACATCCGCCAGCCCGTCGCCGTTGATATCACGCGAGGCGATGCCCATGCCCCAGAGCGCATAGGGTTTCCAGCCTTCGGCCTCGGTATAAAGGCGCGGGGTGTCCTCCATCGCCCACATCTGTTCCTGCCCGCCGCGCACATAATAGTGACGGTCGTTCGACAGCCGCAGATCGGCGCGGCCCCTGCGGTTCCAGTCGCTGAACAGCACCGAAAGCGCGCAATAACCGGGCGAGAGCGCCGCGGGCGCACCGTAGCGCGCATCCGTGGGCCGATACAGCAGCGTGTCGTCACAGGTGCCAAACGGCCCCTGAGGGTCGGCACGGTCCACATAGGTGCCAAAGGCCAGCGTCGGTAAGGTATTGCCAGCTTCCCAAGTGGCGGAAAAGCCGGTGCTCCAGTGATCGCCGCTTTGAAAGCCGAGATCTGTGAAGGGTGCAAATTGACACGCCCCCTCCCCTTGCAACAGCAAATCTGGCCCCGCGCGCATCACCGCCAGATCGAGGGTACCGTCGCCGTCGATATCAAGCGGATAGGCCCCCGTAACGGCGGTCACTGCCAACACCTCGGGCGTGTCCGGCACAAAGGACAGGGTGCCATCTGCGCCGGTGGTGTTCAGGAACAATTGCGCCGGGTTTTCGCCACCTGCAGCAAAGAGTTCCGGCAGCGCGTCACCGTTGCAGTCAAAGACCGCAAGCCCGCCGCCCACGTAATGCTCCCAGCCACCGCCGTAGATATGTTCTGCCATCGGCACCGGGGTAAACTGCGGCACCACCGGGTCGGCCTGCGCGGCGGTTGCGACCAAGATCAGCGCGAGCGCATCAGGCCGCCGCATTGGCAAGCTCCCGAACGGTGCGGGCCGTGACCTCTTCGAGCGCGTAGGCCGCCGCGCCCTTGGCCCACATCAGATCGCCCCAATCATGCACGATCACCTCGGGGAGTGGCGCATCCACCTGCACCACCCATTGGCGCATCTCCTCAATCAGCTTGTCGGAATAGAGATAGTCAAACGACAGCCGTGCACCTGCGAGGATGATCTTGCTGGGGTCAAAGATGTTCACCACATTGGCCAGCCCCATGGCAAACATGCGCCGGGCCCGGTCGAGGATGGACTTCGCCATCGCATCGCCATTCTCTGCCGATTGAAACAGTGAGGCGATGGTCCTGTGGCGGTCGCTGCCGCTGGAGATATTGGCCTCGCGCAGCAGCGCATAGTCACCCACGTAAGCCTCCAGACAGCCGCGCTGCCCGCATTGGCACAGCGCCCCTTCGAGGTGGACCTTGGTATGGCCAAATTCCGCGCCGCACCCACGGGTGCCGCGATAGATCTGACGGTCGATCACGATGCCCATCCCGACGCCGTGTTCGATGGTGATGACAATGAAATTGTCACAGGTGCGCCCCTCGCCAAACAGATGCTCGGCCTTGGCCACGAGGTTGGCATCATTGTCGAGGAACACCGGACAGGGCAACTCGGCGGTGATGGCGGCAGAGAACGCCACGTTGCGCTCTTCGAGCGAAGACGACCAATAGATAAAGCCGCGCTCGGCGTCGATCATCCCGGCCATGCCGATGCCAACCCCGGAGAGATCCTCAATGCTGAAGCCGCCCTGTGTGCAGGTGAGTTCCAGCGCGCGGCGGATCTGGGCACATAATTCGGGCACCGGCATTGTGCCCTGCACCAGAGGCATCTCGTGGCTGGCCAGTTCCTGACCGACAAAATCGGTGATCACGGTCGAAATGACGTGGTGCGAGACCTTGAGACCGGCAATCCGATGTGCGCCGCCCCGGATGCGCAGCGCCACGCGCGGGCGGCCGCGGCGGGCACCGGGGGCCACCTCGGGGGCGATTTCCTCGATCAGGCCAGCGGCCAGCAACTCGGCAGTGATCGCCGTCACCGTGGCGGGGCTGACGCCCGTGGCCTTGGCGATGTCGATGCGGGCGATGCTTTCGGCCGCACGGATCACATCCAATATCTGCTGACGTCCGCTCTCGCGCTGATCGCCGCCCGGCGACAGCCTTCCTGATCGTGCCAAATCAATGCTCCTCCACTAC
Source organism: Tritonibacter mobilis (assembly GCF_001681715.1). Lineage (GTDB taxonomy): Bacteria > Pseudomonadota > Alphaproteobacteria > Rhodobacterales > Rhodobacteraceae > Epibacterium > Epibacterium mobile. Next base: position 219,472 of record NZ_LNWY01000001.1, read on the forward strand.
CATCCCCGGCCAAAGGCGCTCCGTTATGACACCATGGGCAGGTCCCGGCAATCTCTCCCTGTGACGCAGGATACATGATTTAATTTGAAACTCAAAAAAAATATTGCTACAGATGATTCACAGTGCAGGCCAGCATCCGAACCGGTCCGCACACCAAGGGAGGAAAACATGAAATTCTTGAACGGACTTTCCGTTATCGCACTGAGTGCCTTTGCTGCATCCTCGGCCTTTGCCGCGGATCTGACTGTGGGCGTGAGCTGGTCGAACTTCCAAGAAGAGCGCTGGAAAACCGACGAAGCGGCCATCGTGGGCGCATTGGAAGAAGCGGGTGCGGAGTATATCTCTGCGGATGCGCAGTCATCCTCTGCCAAGCAGCTTTCCGACATTGAGAGCCTGATCGCACAGGGTGTCGACGCGCTGATCATCCTTGCGCAGGACGCCCAAGCCATTGGCCCCGCTGTGCAAGCCGCAGCCGATGAAGGCATTCCGGTGGTCGCCTATGACCGTCTGATCGAGGACAGCCGCGCCTTTTACCTGACCTTCGACAACGTCGAAGTGGGCCGTATGCAGGCGCGCGCCGTCTTTGAGGCGATGCCCAAGGGCAACTATGTGATGATCAAAGGCTCGCCCACCGATCCAAACGCAGACTTCCTGCGTGGCGGTCAGCAGGAGATCATTCAGGCGGCAGTCGATTCCGGTGACATCAAAATCGTCGGCGAGGCTTATACCGATGGCTGGCTGCCCGCCAACGCCCAGCGCAACATGGAGCAGATCCTGACCGCCAACGACAACGCAGTCGACGCGGTTGTGGCCTCTAACGATGGCACCGCAGGTGGCGTTGTGGCGGCTCTCACGGCGCAAGGCATGGACGGTATCCCGGTTTCCGGTCAGGACGGCGACCACGCCGCGCTGAACCGTGTGGCCAAGGGCACGCAGACCGTTTCGGTGTGGAAAGACGCTCGTGACCTCGGCGCGGCAGCCGGTGAAATCGCCGTTGCACTGGCCGGTGGCAGCGCCATGGAAGAGATTGATGGCGCGACCTCCTGGACCTCTCCGGCAGGCACCACCATGACGGCCAAGTTCCTCGCACCGATGCCGGTGACACAGGACAACCTCGAAGCGGTTGTCGACGCAGGCTGGATCACCCAAGAGGCGCTGTGCCAAGGCGTGGAAAACGGCCCGGCCCCGTGCAACTGATCTGACAGATCTGGATGGTCCGGAGGTTTTCGGACCATCCATCCCTTATCTCTGATATACTTCGCTGAATACTGGAGCCGGATATGACCGACACCACGTCTCAGCCAATCACCCCCCAAAACAGGCGCAACCTCTTCCAGCAGCTTGAGCTGGACGTGCGGCTATTGGGCATGATTGGTGCCTTTATCATCCTCTGTATCGGGTTCAATCTGGTGACCGATGGGCGCTTTTTGACCCCGCGCAACATCTTTAACCTGACGATCCAGACGGTTTCCGTGGCGATCATGGCCTCTGGCATGGTATTTGTGATCGTCACCCGCCACATCGACCTGAGCGTGGGCGCATTGCTCGCGACCTGCTCGGCGGTGATGGCGATGACCCAGACCGAATTTGTGCCCAATATTCTGGGCCTTGGCCTGAACCATCCGATCACATGGATCGTTGCGATTGTGGTCGGGCTGGTCACGGGGACGCTGATCGGCGCGTTTCATGGCTGGATGGTCGGCTATCTGACGATCCCCGCCTTTATCGTGACGCTTGGCGGTTTTCTCGTGTGGCGCAATGTGGCGTGGTATCTGACCGATGGGCAGACCATTGGGCCACTGGATTCCACCTTTATGATGTTTGGCGGCACCAATGGCACGCTCGGCACCTCGCTCAGTTGGATTTTGGGGCTGGTGGCCACGGCGCTGGCCTTGCTGACCCTGTGGAACAGCCGTCGCGCCAAGCTTGCGCATGAATTCCCGGTAAAACCACTCTGGGCCGAAGGGGCGCTGGCGGTGATTATCTCCGGCGCGATCCTCGGGTTTGTCGCAATCCTCAACGCCTATGAGATCCCCTCGCGTCGTCTGGCGCGCATGTTCGAGGCGCGCGGCGAAGTGATGCCCGAAGGGTTCACCCAAGGCTATGGATTGCCCATTTCGGTGCTGATCCTGATCGCGGTGGCCGTGGTGATGACGATTGTGGCCCGCCGCACCCGTCTGGGGCGCTACATCTTCGCCACCGGCGGCAACCCGGATGCAGCAGAGCTGTCGGGCATCAACACCCGTTTGCTGACGGTAAAGATCTTTGCCATCATGGGCTTTCTCTGTGCGCTGTCGGCGGTGGTGGCCTCGGCCCGTCTGGCGAACCACTCCAACGACATCGGCACATTGGACGAGCTGCGGGTGATCGCGGCAGCCGTGATAGGTGGCACCGCGCTCTCTGGCGGATTTGGCACCATTTACGGTGCGATCCTCGGCGCGCTGATCATGCAGAGCCTTCAGTCCGGCATGGCCATGGTGGGCGTGGATGCGCCGTTCCAGAACATCGTTGTCGGCTCCGTGCTCGTCGCCGCCGTCTTTATCGACATCGTCTATCGCAAGCGTGTGGGGGCCAAATAATGACCACTCCCAAGGAACTGCGCGCCTCTGGCGCAACTCCGATGGTGGAGATGAACAATATCTCCATCTCTTTTGGCGGCATCAAGGCGGTGGACGACGTCTCGGTCGATCTGCACCCCGGCGAGGTCGTGGGCCTGCTGGGCCATAATGGCGCCGGGAAATCGACGCTCATCAAGGTGCTGTCAGGTGCCTATAAGATGGACTCGGGCGAGATCCGCATCAACGGCAACAAGGTGGAGATCACCAACCCCCGCGATGCGCGCAGCCACAATATCGAGACGATCTATCAGACGCTGGCGCTGGCGGATAATCTCGATGCGGCCTCGAACCTGTTTCTGGGGCGCGAGATCGTCACCGCGACGGGGCTGGTAAACGACGCCGCGATGGAGGCCGAGTGCCGTAAGATCATGGGGCGCCTGAATCCGAATTTTCGCAAGTTCAACGAGCCGGTCTCGGCGCTCTCGGGCGGACAACGGCAATCGGTGGCGATCGCGCGGGCGGTCTATTTCAACGCCAAGATCCTGATCATGGACGAACCCACCGCGGCGCTGGGTCCGCATGAAACGCAGATGGTGGCGGAACTGATCCAGCAGCTGAAGGCGCAGGGCATCGGGATCTTCCTGATTGACCATGATGTGCATGCGGTGATGGAGCTTTGCGACCGGGCCTCTGTCATGAAGAACGGCCAGCTTGTCGGCACCGTCGACATCGACGATGTGACCGATGACGATCTTCTGTCGATGATTATCCTCGGCAAGAAACCCGGCGAGGCGGCGGCCTGACGGCGCGCGCCATATGATCACCCCTGCGCCCGTGACTGCCGGGCGCAGGGGCGCAGGCTCAGATCCCTTCGAGCGCGATTGCGATGCCCTGCCCGACGCCAACGCACATGGTGGCCAAGGCACGTTTGCCGCCGGTGAGGCTCAATTGCAGCGCGGCCGTGCCGGTGATCCGCGCACCGGACATGCCCAGCGGATGCCCCAGCGCGATTGCACCGCCATTGGGGTTTACGCGCGGATCGTCATCCGCAATGCCAAGACCGCGCAACGTGGCAAGCCCTTGGCTGGCAAAGGCTTCGTTCAGTTCGATCACATCAAAATCCGCCTGCGAGAGCCCAAGCTGAGACATCAGTTTCTGAGAGGCAGGCACCGGGCCAATCCCCATGATGCGCGGGGCCACGCCTGCGGTGGCACCGCCCAGAACACGGGCGATGGGCGTCAACCCATGGGCCTTGACCGCCGCCTCTGAGGCCACGATCAGCGCCGCCGCCCCGTCATTCACCCCCGAGGCATTTCCTGCGGTTACGGTGCCGCCCTCGCGAAACGGGGTTGGCAATTTGGCGAGTTTTTCGAGTGTGGTCTGGCGCGGGTGTTCATCGTGCTCCACCACCACAGGGTCACCTTTTCGCTGAGGAATGGTGACGGGGGTGATCTCTTGTGCGAGGCGACCGCTGCTTTGCGCCGCTGCGGCCTTTTGTTGCGAGCGCAGGGCGAATGCGTCCTGATCCGCGCGGCTGATGCCAAACTCTGCCGCCACGTTTTCGCCGGTCTCGGGCATCGACTCGATGCCGAATTCAGCCTTCATCAGCGGGTTGACGAAGCGCCAGCCGATGGTGGTGTCATAGACCGCATTGGCGCGGGAAAAGGCGCTTTCGGCCTTGGGCATCACAAAAGGCGCGCGCGACATGCTTTCGACCCCGCCTGCGATGGCGAGATCAATTTCACCCGCCTTGATCGCGCGGGCGGCATTGATCACCGCATCCATGCCCGATCCACACAGACGGTTGAGCGTGGTGCCCGGCACCTCCTCTGGCAGACCCGCCAGAAGTGCAGACATGCGCGCCACATTTCGGTTATCCTCGCCCGCTTGGTTGGCGCAGCCGTAGTAGACCTCCTCGACCGCTGACCAGTCAATGTCATGCGCCGCCATCAGGGCCTTGATCGGCAGGGCGCCCAGATCATCGGCGCGCACAGAGGACAATGCGCCACCAAAACGACCGATGGGGGTGCGGCTGTAGCCGCAGATATATGCATCCGGCATGAGAGATCTCCTATTGGGGCCTGCACGGGCGGCAGGTCGGTATCAGTTGTTGGCAAGCCCCGCGCGATGGCGCGCGCGCATCCGCAGGGTGGCAACGCAGCATGTCGCAAGCAGCAGCGCAAGACCGGCCAGTTCCGCCATGCGATCCGGCACCATAAGCGCCAGCGCCGCCGCCGCGCAAAAGAGCCGCTCCCACAGGTCGATGCGTCCAACCCCATAGAGATAGCCCTCCATCGCGCAGGACAAAACCGTCAGCGCCAGTGCCGCACTGCCCACCGACAGGACAATCGTCAGCACATCCCCCTGCAGCAGCAAGGCAGGCTCGTACACAAATACAAAAGGCAGGATAAACAGCGCCGCCCCCAGCCGCATGGAGGTAAACCCTGCCGCCAGCCCCTTTGCACCGGAGATTTGCGCCGCCGCAATCGAGGCCAGTGCCACCGGTGGCGTGATATAGGACAGCATCCCCCAATAGAGCACAAAGAGATGCGCGCCGATGGGGTTGAGCCCCAGTTCCACCAAGGCCGGAGCAAGAACGGTCGCCAAAAAGATATAGCAGGCGGAGACCGTCATCCCCATGCCCAGCACAAAACTGGTAAGCGCGCCGAGGATCAGCAGCAAAAACACGCTCTGGCCGCCATATTGCACGAGTTCACGGGAAAACGCGCTGCCCACCCCGGTAATCGCCAAAGACCCGACCACCAGACCGATGCCGCAGAGGGTTGCGATCAGATAGCTGATGTTGCGGGTGACATCCTCCAGCAGTTCCAGCGCGTTGCCGAAATTGGGCAGGCGACGGTGACGCAACAGCCCCGCAACCAACATCAAGGCGGTTGCATAATAGGCGGAGCGCGACGGGCTGAACACAAAGAGCATCGACACCAGCGCCGCCAGCGACAGGATGTGATGCCAGCCGCTTGCGATCACCTGTAGCAATCTGGGCTGCGCATGGTCTGCGTCCTGCGCGTCGATCAGCCCGTTGCGCGCGGCGTAAAGATCAACCTGCAACACCAGCGCCATATAATAAAGCACCGAAGGCACGACTGCCGCGACCATGATCGTGGTGTAAGGCGTGTCGAGAAAGGACGCCATAATAAAGGCCACAGCCCCCATCACCGGGGGCATCAATGTGCCACCCGTAGAGGCGCAGGCCTCTACTGCGGCGGCATATTTGGCAGGGTATCCGGCCCGCTGCATCGCAGGGATCGTCAGCCGCCCGGTGGTCAGAACATTGGAGATCACCGATCCCGACAATGAGCCGAACAACCCGCTGGAGACGACCGCGACCTTGGCGGGGCCACCGCGGCTTTTGCCCATCAAGGCCATCGACAGATCCATAAAGAACTGCCCTCCGCCCATCACATTGAGCACCGCACCAAAGATGATAAAGCCCACCAGCGTATCTGCGACCACACGCAGCGGAATGCCGATGATGCTCTCCATACCCATGGCGTGCGCTGCAACGGTTTCCGCAACCGAAAGCGACGGCCCCCAGAGAAAGCCGGGCAGCCATTCGGCAAAAAGCGGATAGGTCGCAAAGAACGCGCAGATCACCAACAAGATTGTACCGCCCGTGCGCCGGACGGCCTCTAGCGACAACAGCACCAACAGGCCAGACACGGTGGCCGCAAGAGGGGGCGCCACCACATCCCAACCGCTGGTCAGGATAACTTCGGCATAAAACGCCAGAAACGCGCCCGCCGCCAGAGCCAGCGCTGAGAGCACCCAATCGAGCAGTGGAACACGGGTGTCGTGATGTGAGGGACGTGCGGGCAGGATGATAAAGGCTGCGGACAAAAACAGTGCGATCAGCACGTAATAGTACCGGCTGGAGAGCAGCGGAAACACACCTGCAATCGACAGGTTGAAGGTCTGGATCACAATGGCGGCCAGTCCCGCGAAGCCCAAGACGCCAGCGGCGATACGGGCCGCGCCGCTCAGGCGGGGTTGGATGGGTTTAGGCTGGGCTGACATGGCGTCACCTCACGACAAAACAGAGGCGCCGCCCATCACATAAAGAGGAGGAATGTGCGGGCGGCGCAAGGAAGGGCTATCAGTTGAGAGCTGTAGACCGATAGTCCTCCCAGAACGCGGGCCAGTCCTTGGCCGCGACGTTCTGATCCAATGCGGCCTCAGAGGCGGCTTCCCATGTGGACATGACCTTTTGCAGGCGCGCCAGACGCTTGTCGTTCCACGCTTGATCCTCGTCTATCCAGACGCCGATTTCCCTCAGGTAGCGGATTGCGCCGGGATGGAAGGGCGCATCGGCGGGGCTGCGACCGGCCTCTGCAAGAGACCACGCAGGCGTCGCTGCGGTGGCCCCTTTGTAGATCTCGAAAGTCTCATCCAGCGCCTTGATGAAATTATAGACCTCATCCTCGTCAGAGTCGGCATAGACCGTGATCATCGGGTAGCGCACGGCAAAGATATTGGCCGGGTTATCCTCGCTGATGCCTGCGCCCTTGGTCGCGGTGGCGGGGGCAAAGAAATCCGCAACACTTGTGAGCGCATCCCAGCCTTCGGCGTTTTCCTTGGGCAGTGGGGCCCAGAGGATGCCGCGCGGGGAGCTTTCCAGCTCGTAAAGTGTGGCAGCGGTCGGGGTGCTGCCTGCAACATCTGCCTGCCCATCCACAACGGCCTTGAGCGCGGCCCCATAAGAGGGCACCTCGACCACTTCGACATCGTCCCAGGTGAGGCCAGCAAAGGCCAGCATTGCCTCAACCTTGATGTTGATCGACGGGTTTGCCTTGATGCGGGGAACGCGTTTGCCACGGATGTCGGCAATCGACGCAATGCCGCTGTCGGCGGCCACTGCCATGCCGAATGTCGACGGGCGCCCGGCCACGATGCGCAGATCCTGCGGGCCCCACTCTGGCGCGGCAAAATCATAGAGCGCCTCGGTGGCGAAATAGAGCTCATTGGCGAGCCAGCCATATTGCACGCGTCCGGTTTTCAACGGCAGCAGACGGCCAATCGAGGTGCCAGATGGCATGATCCGTACGCGGGTGCCGTATTCCTTGGCGAAGGCGTCGGCGATGGCAGAGGCTTCGACGTAACCGCTTGATCCGACGTCATATGTTGCCCAAAGCAACGAGCGGGGCAGTTCCGCATCGCCCGCCCGTGCGGGCAGTGCGGTTACAAGTGACAGTACGGCCGCAGTCAGTGCGGTGGTCAATTTCAGGTGCATTTTGGTCTCCTCCCATATTGCGTCCTGCTGTTATTTCCCCGGTCGTCAGATTTGACGCGTTTCGGGGCTTATTCCGGTTGAGATCAACTGTTGGATCTCGGTGTCCGAAAACCCGGCCTCGGACAGAATTTCACGGGTGTGTTCGGCAAATTGCGGGGGCTTGCTGCGATAGCTGGGTGGTGCGCTTTGAGGTTTGACCGGCGCGCCGAGGCCCCGGTAGCTGTCAATATCCACGGTCATGCCGCGATGGGCGGCATGGGGATGGGCCAGAGCTTCCTCCACATTGAGCACCGGTCCGGCGGGCACACCTGCAGCGATGAGTTTTTCCGCAAGCTCTGCCCCGTCGAGTTCGGCCATCGCGGCCTCCAGCTCTTGTCGCAGGGCGGCGCGATTGGTCACCCGGCCACCGTTGCTGGCGAAACGGTCGTCCTGCGCGATGCCCGGCGCGCCGATCAGATCGCATAGACGCGCAAACTGGCGGTCATTGCCCACGGCGAGGTAAACCGGTCGGGTTTTTGTCGCATAGGTCGAATAGGGCGAGATATTGGGGTGATCGTTGCCGGTGCGCTGTGGCAGCTTGCCCGAAAGCGCATAGTTCGCCGCATGTGGATGCAGGAGCGACAGGGCACTGTCATAAAGGGCGGCCTCGACAAAATCGCCACGGCCCGTGCGCTGGCGGTTTTGCAGCGCCAAGAGGACGCCCACAACCGCATTGATCCCGGTTACCATATCCACCACCGGCAGGCCGACGCGGGTGGGGCCACTGTCATCGGTGCCGTTGACGCTCATGATGCCGCCCATGGCCTGCAGGATCGCATCATAACCGGGCATCCCGCCCATTGGACCATCCGCGCCAAAACCGCTGACACGGCAATGGATCAACCGGGGAAAGCGCTCCGAGAGGGTCTCGAACCCGATGCCCCATTTCTCTAGGGTGCCGGTTTTGAAATTCTCCAGCAGCACATCGGCATCCTCCAACAGGCGCATCAGAACCGCCCGGCCTTCGTCCTGACGCAGATCCAGCGCGATGGCGCGTTTGTTGCGATTGAGGCCCAGAAAATACGAGGCCGTGCCATCCAGAAACGGAGGCCCCCAGTGGCGGGTCTCGTCCCCTGCGGGGGGTTCGACCTTGATGACCTCTGCGCCGTGGTCGCCCAGAATCTGGCCCGCGAAAGGTCCGCCAAGGACGCGCGACAGATCAATCACGCGCAAGCCAGACAGCGCGCCGGGGGCGATGTTCATCCCGGCGCTCATTGGGCTGCGACCGGTGTTGCAAGCTCCGCTTCGGCGAGGGCACGATCCAAGAGCGCGGCATCCGCTGCCTCATGGGTTTCGGTCCCACTCAGCGGGTCTGTGGCGGTCAGTTTATGGGCCACAACAGCCCGCGCCAGCGCCAGCCGGTCGCCCGCATAGCCTGCGCGGTCCGAAAGCTGCGCGTCTTCCCATGCCAGCACGGTTGCAGAGACCGCGTTGTAAACCGCAGATGCGGCGGCGCGCACTTCGCCTTCGCGTGCTGCATCGTTGGCAACGGCATTCAGGAAATCAACCGAACGGGTCAGCCGTTCCAAAATATCGCCCACCATCAGACCCTTGGAGGCGGCCTCGGTCAGCAGGGTTGAGCAATAGTCGAACAAGGCATCAAGCGCCCCCTCGCGGCGGGTGGCGCGGGCCACATCAAGGGCGACGATATTGCTGGTGCCTTCCCAGATCGACCCAAGGTGAGCATCGCGCAGCACGCGGGCGTCGGACCATTCCTCGATATAGCCACAGCCGCCACGAACCTCCATCGCGTCACCTGCAACCTTGCGCGCATCGCGACAGGTGCGGAATTTAATCAGCGGGGTGAGGATGCGCAGAACTTTGGCCATTTTTGCATCACCCGCATCAGAGGCTTGCAGCACTTTGGCGGTGTGAAACACCATTGAGCGGCCCTGTTCCGCCGTGACCAGCATTTTCATCAATTGGCGGCGCATCAGCGGCAGGTCGATCAGGCGCTTGCCAAAGGCGGTGCGGTTTTTGGAAATGAACAATGCCTCGGAGACGGCGCGGCGCATCAGCCCGGCAGATCGCACCCCATTGGCGAGCCGCGACATGTTGATCATGTCCGTCATCTGCTTAAAGCCCTGACCGGGGTCGCCAACAAGATAGGCGGTCGCCCCTTCCAGCGTGATTTCACCGCTGGCCATGGATTTGGTGCCCATCTTTTCCTTAAGCCGCAGGATACGGTAGGCGTTCTTGCTGCCGTCCGGCAGTGTGCGGGGCAGCAGGAACAGCGACAGACCACGGGTGCCAGCATCGCCGCCTTCGGGGCGGGCCAGCACCATGCCAAGGGCGGCATCAGGGTTGGAGCAGAACCACTTGTCGCCGTAGAGTTTCCATTCGCCGTCTTCCAGTCGGGCGGTGGTGTCAATTGCCCCCACATCCGAACCTGCGGCCTGTTCGGTCATGAACATCGCCCCCTGAAAAACCGTGTCCATATCCTGACTGGTCAGCTGATCGAAATAGGTGTTCACCAGCTCCTCAGAGCCGAATTTGACCAAGGTCCGGGTCAGCGAGTCGGTCATCGACAGCGGGCAGCAAAGACCGAACTCCGCCTGCACAAAGAGGTAAACAAGCGCGTATTTCACCATTGGCGGCAACTTGTCCGGCGCACCAAACACGCCGCCGCGATGCGACATGGCGGCAAGGCCAAATTCGCCAAAGGCGTAGCGCTCCAGCTCCACATAAGCGGGGTGTTTGTGGATGCGTTCCAGATCCGCACCATTACGGGCGCGGATCTGAAGCGTGGGCGGGTTTTTATCGGCGGTGAGCGCCAGTTCTTCGAGCTGCTGGGTCAAGCTGCCCATGCGCTGAAGCTCTGGCAGGGCGCGGGTATAATCCGCCTTCTCAAGATAGAGCCATGCGAGGTCCTGCAGCGCGCGATCGGCGTCAAAGGCGTTCAATCCGGCACTGTCGGGGATGTTCTTGTGGATTTGTGCGCTCATGGTCCGTTCTCCTCCAGAAGGCGTCTCTGCGTCAGCTTGGGAGAAAGGGTTGCGGCATTTGTAATTTATTTTCCAATACCGTTTGTGTATTTTGCAATACCAATATGGCTATCAATAGGTAAAGACATGGCGGTCACGTTCCGGCAGCTTCAGCATTTTCTTGTGCTCAGTCAGGAGCTTCACTTTGGCCGGGCGGCGCAGCGGTTGAACATCTCGCAACCCCCGCTCAGCGCCAGTCTCAAGCAACTGGAAGAGACGCTTGGTTTTCAATTGATGGACCGCAGCAACCGCAGCGTGCGCCTGACGGCTGCGGGGGCGGTGTTTTCCGAACATGCGGCGCGCATCCTCGGGCAGTTGGACGCAGCGCGCGCCTTGGCCGAGCAGCAGGCCAAGGGGGCGGCGGGGACGCTTACGGTCAGTTTTGTGCCGTCGATGCTGTTTCGAAACCTGCCCCATACGCTGCGAAATTTTGAGGAATCTTATCCGTCAACCGGGCTGGACCTGCATGAGATGAACACCACGCGCCAGATCGAGGCCTTGCAGCAGGGCGAGGCCGATGTCGGATTTATCCACGCCGTCCCCCTGCCCCCGGAGCTGGTGTCGCACCGGATCGAGACCGAACGCCTGGTGTGCTGCGTGCCGCGTCGTCACCGGCTGGCCGGACGCAGCCGGATTTCGATTTCGGAAATGGCGGGGGAAAAGGTGCTGGTGTTCGCCCGCGAATTTGCCGCCCATTACCACGACCGCATCGTGGCCCTGTTGCGCGCCGCCGATGTGGAGCCCTACACGCCCTATCGCGTGCAGCACTGGTTTACGGTGGTGGCGTTGATCGCGCAGGGCATGGGCATCTCGCTGGTGCCCTACTCGCTGTCGCGCTCCTCTATGGCGGATGTGACCTATATCGAGATCGAAGAAGCCCACGCCGAACACGAAGTCCATATGATCTGGAACAAGGATCTGAGCAGCGAGCTGACCGGTGTTTTTACCCGTTTTGTGCAATTGCACGGGTTGGAGCGTGTCCCGTCTGCCTGACGGCGGCGCTGAAATGCATCGCGTTAGGTCAGCTGCACCACGCGCTTGGGCTGCTTTGGGTTCATATCCTTCAGCAACCGGCCATGTTTGCGGGTTTCCTGCACCAGCGCGCCGAAGGTCTCAATGCCTTTGCCCTGCAACAGCGGCAGCAGCTTTACCAATGCCTCGGCTGTCGCTTTGGCATCGCCAAGGGCCGTGTGGCGGTGCTGGGCGGGGATCTCAATCGCGAGACGTTGGCACAGGGCATCCAGAGAGTGCTCTTGTGAAATGCCAAACACCACCGCCGACAACAGCACCGTGTCCAGAACCGGATGGTCCCATTTGATCCCCGTTGCCCGCTCTTGCTGGCGCAACAGTCCAATATCAAAGGGCGCGTTATGCGCCACAAGAACCGCGTCTTTGGCAAAGTGATGAAAGGCCGGGATCACCTGTTCAATGGTGGGCGCATCCGCAACATCCGCGTCGCGCACCCCGTGAATTTTGGTGGAGGCTGGCGGAATTGCCCGGCCCGGATTGACGTAGGCGTCGAACACCTCGCCCTCGACCAGACGCCCGTTCATCACCCGCTGGGCCGCAACTTGAACAATGGCGTCGGTTTCCACCGAAAGCCCCGTGGTTTCCGTGTCAAAGACGACGAAACACAGATCAGACAGTTTTGTCTCTTTGGCGTGAGCGGTCATCTCGCGCTCCAGAAGGTCGAAATCAAAGACCAATGGGCGGGTCTCGCCCTCATTCAGGAGCGAGGTGTCATAGTCGATAAAGATAATATCACCTTCCTCGCCCAGCGCTTTTATGCGGGTATTGAAGGTGCGGTGGTGGCCAATGTCAGACAGTTGGAAAGCCCCGTTCAAAGATGTGCCACTGGCGCGCAATTGCGACAGCGCGGTCAGGTCGAAATAATCCGCAAGCGGTGCCCCAAGACGCGGGGGCGCGATGGTGGCCAAAATGGCGGCGGCCTGCGCATCATAAAGCACGATCTCTCTGGCAGCGTTTACGAGGATGGTGCCAATCGGGATTTCGCTCAGCAGGGCGGTCAGGCGCTCTCGTTCCTTGATCAGGCGGCGGGTGTGCTCTGTGCTCTCGGCCGGTGGCTGGCTGGCCTTGGACAGGGCCTGGGCGGCGGGTGCCAGATCACCGAGATATTGCGCCGCCTGCATGCTGAGACCCGCATCAACACCGGAATGCGCGCGCAGGCGCAGATTGGTGGAAAGCGTCTCAATCGGGCGGGCGACATGTTCGTCGAACAAGAGCCAGATCCCGAGGATCAACCCTGTGTTCAGAAAGGAAAAAATGACGCAGGCGGTGATCAGTTGGGAGAGGCTGACCCCCTGATCCGCACGCGCCCAGACAAAGGCCATTGCCGCCACCGCCAACACCACCGCGCCCACTGCCAAGAGACAGAAGAACAAGAAGATGCGCAGGCGTAGGGACAGACGCTTTGCCATCGTTCTTACCCCTTGCAAGCCAGTGCTAGGATCGGATCGTCGGCCCCCATCGCCTGCCAATCCGCGTTCGACACGGTGCCATCAGCGGCAAAATCCGCGCCATCGATCAAAAGCGCCGCGCGCCCGCCTGCACAGTCAAAGAGCATCGGTGCCTGATTGACCGGGGACCAGCGCCCAAAGAAATAAAGATCCGCCAGCTTTTGGTCGGGCAAATCCTGATGCGCGCGCGCGGTGGCAACGTCCAGCGCCACAAACCGCTTGGTATAGGGCCAAAGCTGTGTCCACGGGCGCAGCCAGCCCTGTTCGTCGACGGTCATCGCGACCTCAAGCCCCTCTGGCAGGCGCTCGGCGGTGCGCGCATACCATGTGTACTCGTTGGAAATCGTCATGCCGATCATGCCCAGACCTGCAGCCACGGGCATCATCCATTTTGGCAGGCGGCGGCCAGTCGAGATGTTCAACAGCATCACGAGGCCGGCGCAGGCAATGCCCGCCACGATGGTTGCGATCAATTCTACGAACATGGTGTCATCCTAAAGTTCCTGTGCCCGATCCCACCGCCGATTGCATGGTTTTCACCACCACGAAGGCATTGCGCAGGTGGCTGCGTTCGAAATCGGACAGGTTGGACGGGTCGAGATAGTTTTCCGGCGCGTGTCCGGCCTTGATCTGATTGGTCTGTAACTCCAATCGCGTCGAGGCGATGAGGTCATAGGCGTCCAACAGATCAGCGCCGCCAGAGGCCGACAAAAGCCCGGTTTTTATCGCCGCCTCAAGACGGGCGCGGGTGTTCACCGGGCGCAGGCGCCCTTGCAGCGTATAAATGCGCCCCAGATCGACAACGGGCACAACGCCATTGTGTTTGAGGTCCAGCTGATTGCGGTGATCGCCGGAGCGGATCGTCGCAAGCCCGCGCAAAAGCCCGAGTGGCGGCTGGTGTTTCAGCGAATTTGAAATCATATGCGCCGTAAAGATCGAGTTCTTGGAGGCGGCCTGCAATGTATCGCTCTGCAGGGTTTCAAACAGGCTGCTGTCACCGCCGATGGGGCGCAAATCAAACATCACCGAAGCCAGCATCTGGGCCTCAGGGTCGGGTTTGGCAATCCATGTCTGGAAATATTCACGCCAGACCCGCAGCGGCTGACACCAGCGCGGATTGGTCGCCATCATGTCGCCCGGACAATAACAATACCCACAGGCATTCAGCCCGTCGCAAACAAACTGCGCAAGCTTTGCAAAATAAGGCATCTGCGCCTCTGTGACCGCGTCAGACAGGATCAGGCAGTTGTCCTGATCTGAGACGCCCGTCTGCTCCTGTCGCCCCTGAGAGCCGCAGGCGAGCCACAGATAGGGCACGGGGGGCGGGCCGAACCGGGCCTCTGCCAGCGCCAGCAAACGCCGGGTCGCCGTGTCGGCAATGTCGGTGATCAGGCGGGTGATGACCTCGTGCCGGTTTCCGGCCTCGACAAGTTGCAACAACACCTGCGGGATCTGGGAGGTGGCGCGGGCCATCTCTTCGGCGTCGGCAGCCTGTGCGACGCGACCAACCAGATCGGCAGAGGACATCGCCTGCGCGCGGGTCAGATCGGTCTGGGTGACGATCCCCAACAGCCCTGCCCCATCCACAATCGGGACATGGTGGATGTTGCGCTCCACCATCAGGTGCAACACATCCGTGACCAGCGCCTCTGGTGCCAAGGTCAGCACATCCTGCGTCATGATGGTGGCAATGAGCGCGAGGGGATCGGCGCCGCCAACGACCACCTTGCTGTTCATATCGCGCAAGGTGACGATGCCGTGAAACCCGTTTTGGTCACAGACGCAAATCGACGAGATATGATGGTGATACATCTGCTCAGCGGCGGTGCGAATGGAAGTCTCCGGCGCGCACGTGACCGGATCGCGGCTCATGAGCTGCGCGACCGTTATTGTGGCAAGGCCGGACCCGTTGGGCGGTGGCGGGCGGCGGCGGTCAAAGAAACGGGCGACCGATGCCTGTTGATTGATCAGCTCAAAAAAGGCGGCAGAAGGTAGCGCGATGATCTGGCTTGGGGCGTTTACAGTTGCCGTGCGGCTGGCGGTCTCGCCGCGCAACAGCGCGCGTTCCCCGAAGGAATTGCGCGGCCCAAGGATCGAGAGCTGAACCCCGGTCTCATCGGTGATTTCAACCTCGCCGGTGACGATGATGTAAAGATATGCGACCTCCTCCCCGAGCGAAAAGATCGTTGCACCTGCGTCGACAGTCTGAAGCGCGCACCGCTGCGCGAGCGTCGTTAGCACCGTATCCGGCAGGCTGTCATAGGGGTGCACAGAGGCAAGGAATTGGGTCAGGGCCACCGGGAGGGGCATGTCTCAAGCCTTTGAAAGATGCCCTGCCCACGATGGCGTGGACAGGACATTGTGTAAACATAAGACAACGCCGCGGGGGCGTTGCCTATGGGTCTTAGTGACCGTCGACCGCCTGACCTGCACCGCGCGGCACACGCACGCTCTCAACAAGGTCCTTGATGTGCTGCGGGGTCTCTTTGGTCATATTGGTGACCACATAAGCCACGGCAAAGTTGACCAGAGCGCCAATCGCACCGAAGGAGGTGGACTTGACCGGGCCGAGCAGCGGGTCGGCATCCGTGAACGAATTGGTGTCCGGGATGAAGAACCAGCCCTTATGCAGGAAGATATAGAGCAAGGTCACAACCAGACCTGCCAGCATGCCCGCAACCGCACCGCTGTTGTTGATGCGCGTCGAGAAGATGCCCATCATCAGCGCCGGGAAGATCGAGGCCGCCGCCAGACCAAAGGCCAGCGCCACCGTCTGCGCCGCAAAACCCGGCGGGTTGAGGCCCAGAAGCACCGCCACCACAATTGCTGCTGCCATGGAGATCCGCGCTGCCAGAAGCTCGGATTTTTCCGACATGTTCGGGGTCAGCTGACCTTTGAGGAGGTCGTGGCTCACGGCTGACGAAATCGCCAGCAAGAGACCCGCTGCGGTCGAGAGCGCGGCTGCGAGACCACCTGCCGCAACCAGACCGATGACCCAACCCGGAAGCGATGCAATCTCGGGGTTTGCAAGCACAAGGATGTCGCGGTTGAAGTTGGTCAGCTCGTTGCCTTTCCAACCGTTGGCTTCGGCTTTGGCTTGCAGATCGGCATTGGCGTCATTATAATATTGAATGCGCCCGTCGCCGTTCTTGTCTTCCCAACCCAAAAGGCCGGTTTTCTGCCAAGTGGCCATCCACGCGTATTCCGGATCGGTTTCGATCTGTTCAACGCTGACCGCCTCGGCATTTGTGCCGTTGGGCCACATCAGGTCAGAGATATTGAGACGCGCCATCGCCCCCACAGCCGGAGCTGTCAGATACAAAAGCGCAATGAACACAAGGGTCCAACCCGCCGACCAGCGCGCATCAGACACACGCGGCACCGTAAAGAAGCGCATGATGACGTGCGGCAGACCTGCGGTACCGATCATCAGAGACAAGGTGAAGAGCACCATGTTGATGGTGGAGCCATGCGCAGCGGTATATTCCGCAAAGCCAAGGTCGGTGACGATCTGGTTGAGCTTTGCCAGCAGCGGCTCGCCACTCTCGGTGGAGCCAAACAGACCCAAAGCCGGGATCGGGTTTCCTGTGAGTTGCAGCGAAATAAACACCGCCGGGATCGTGTAGGCGGTAATCAACACGCAGTATTGCGCAACCTGCGTGTAGGTCACGCCCTTCATGCCGCCAAACACCGCATAGGCAAAGACCACACAGGCACCGATCAACAGACCCCAGAAGGCGTCGATTTCAAGGAAACGCCCAAAGGCGATGCCCACACCCTGCATCTGTCCGATCACATAGGTGATTGAGGCCACCAGCAGACAGATCACAGCCACCAGACGCGCGGTCGGGCTGTAGAAACGGTCGCCGATGAATTCAGAGACGGTGAATTTGCCGAACTTGCGCAGGTAAGGCGCAAGCAGCAGCGCCAGCAGCACGTAACCCCCGGTCCAGCCCATCAGGAAGGAAGAGTTGTCATAGCCGGTAAAGGCAATCAGACCCGCCATGGAGATAAAGGAGGCCGCCGACATCCAGTCCGCTGCGGTCGCCATACCGTTGGTGACCGGGTGGACGCCGCGCCCAGCGGCATAGAATTCCGAGGTTGATCCGGCCCGTGCCCAGATCGCGATCCCGATGTAGAGCGCAAAGGACGCGCCCACAAAGAGAAGGTTGAGGGTAAACTGATCCATGCTGATTACTCCTCGTCCACGCCGTGTTCTTTATCGAGTTGGTTCATGCGCCAGGCGTAAAAGAAGATCAGCGCCAGAAAAACGAGGATCGAGCCTTGTTGGGCGAACCAGAACCCAAGATCGGTGCCGCCGACAGAAATGCCGGAGAGCAAGGGGCGCAGGATGATCCCGAACCCAAATGAGACCAGTGCCCAGATAACCAGACTGATCAGAATGAGCCGCACATTGGCGGACCAATATGCGTTACTATCTTCGTTTGCACTCATGGTGCTTCCTCCACTTTTATCTTGTTCAGCAGGTGGTTGGCGGCGGGATGAATGTCTGCGCGCGAGCTTTCGCGCGCTGTGATCCGCCGCGAAACCGACCCAACACCTGCATGCGCCCGCAGACGCTCGCCTCCCTGTGTTGATCCGGTTCCAACCCCATCTCGTTGGCCAGAAAGAGAAACAGCAGTGGCATTGCGGCCTGTGGGCTGAACCACCCACGGCGCAGACACATGTGTTAGCCCTGCGTTTGCCACCTCAACTCCTCCCAGCGTTGCGTGATTCCCTCCGCGTTGCACGCCAGAAGGAATTTTGCTCACACTGTAAACGCGGCGGTCGGTCATTGCGCGCTTTAGGCACGTATCAGCAAAAATTCTGTAAATTACCCATCATGTTTGCGGAACCGTGGAGTAAATTAGTTTTCTCCTCGCGTTTTTCAATCAGATCTCTTGCACCTGCCTAGGCGGATCTGGCCAGTCAGAGCGGTTTCCTGCGCAACCATAAGAAGTGCCCGCAGGAAATGCGGCGCATAACATTTTGCGAAGGTGATGTGTTCAGGGCACCGGGCGGAAGGCGTCAGAAGTTGCGTCCCACCCTCGACCTTGGGGGGGCTATTTTGGTCTTCCGTTTTTTAAATGGCGAAAAGCTCGGCGGTCTCTACAAAACCGGCAGTGCGCGCCCTCTTGTTTCCAGTAGCTCTGCTTCCTGTTGCAGCAAGGCCTTGCTACGTGTTTTCAACCTGCGTGCAGGTGCACCGCAATAAACTCCCCAAGATTCCAAGGGCTTGTTGACCAAAGACAGCGCGCCAACGGATGCGCCGTCGCCGATCGATGCACCGGGCAGCACGACGCTTCCTGAGCCGATGATAACATGTTTGCCGATGTCGACAGCTGCTGTTGTGACATTCAGGAATGCACGTGGAACCGTTGGGTTGGTGAGGCAGTCTCCGGAGTAGTCGTCACTCACAGAATAGATGCGCACGCCCTGAGACAACCCGCTGAAGTCGCCCAACCTGATCCCGCCGGAGCACGTAAGGTGGCAGTATCCTCCGATGTGGATGTAACTGCCGATGATGAGATCGCCGGTTGCGCAAGCCAGAGTGCTCCCCCCATCTATGCGCACGTTGTCGCCAATAGAGATGTTTTCCAAACCAAGGATCGTGCAGTTCTTGGCGATCTGCACATCCTGACCAACATATTTGAACCCCATCCCTTGGAGTTCACTGGAAGAGTAGTATCCGGGGTTAAATGGGTTGGTCTTTGTCACAGCACTTCATCCTGCCAATCTAAACCAGCGCGGCATTTTTAAGGTGTATCGCCACGGTTTTATTATCGAGTGCGGTGCGCTTGGGCCACCCAACCATTGCTTTGGTACCACCGGTTGCGGTTACGAAACGTTCCGCAATCGCAGCTTATTGTCGCTCAAAGCCGTCCCTGCAGCGCGGCGGGACAGCAATTGACAGACATCACCGACCACGTTGATCGCTTCTTCTGGCAGGTTGGGGCCTGTCGGCAGTACGACGATCCGTTCCGCCAGTTCCTCTGTGACCGGGAGTTTCCGGCCTGCGTTGGGCTGCAAGGAGCGGTAAGGTTCCATCCGGTGACATCCGGGCCAGAAGTATTTTCGCGCCAGGATATTCTCAGCCGTCAGTGTCTCCAGAAGCTCATCACGAGAGTACGGAAAGGCCGCATCCACTTCGAGCACGACATATTGGTGGTTGCGTTCCTCCTCGGCCTTTACCGGCATCAAATGAAGGCCAGGAATACCGTCTAATGCTGCTGCGTAGGCAGCGTGACGGGCTTTATTCACGTCCATAACGCTGCTGATCGCGTCCAGATTGGCAAGCCCCATCGCGGCATTGATTTCAGTCATTTTGCCGTTGGTGCCGGGGTGGCTCACGGTATCTGGCCCCGAGAACCCAAAGTTGCGCATCAGTCGCATCTGCTCTGCCAAGGCATCATCATTTGTCGTGACAGCACCACCTTCAATGCTATTGAAGAACTTGGTGGCGTGGAAGCTGAAGACTTCGGCATCGCCAAAGCCCCCGACGCGTTGCCCATTGTGTGAACATCCAAAGGCATGGGCCGCATCAAACACCAGTTTGAGGTTATTCTCCCTTGCGATGTCCCGCAACGCCTCTACGTCGCATGTCCCGCCCCACAGATGCGTGCCAACAATCCCTGTCGTGCGGGGGGTGATGGCCCGGCGCACGGCTTCGGGATCAATACAGTGATCTTGGGCGCTGACATCGACAAAAACGGGACGCAATCCTTGCCATGACACCGCATGCGCGGTCGCGATGAACGTATAAGATGGCACGATCACCTCGCCCGACATACCAACGGCGCGAATGGCGATTTCCAGCGCGATGGTGCCATTACACATAGCAACGCAGTGTTTTACGCCAAGATAATCCGCGATCCGACGCTCCAACTCGCAGACCATCGGCCCGTTATTGGTCAGCCAGTTGCGGTCGAGAATATCGTCAACAAGCCACATGAATTTGTCGCGATCCGCTACATTCGGGCGCCCGACGTGCACGGGGAAATCCAGTGCTGGGGGCGCACCGTTTATGGCAAGGTCAGCATCGGTGCGGATCGGTTTCTGGGTCATCTCGGGGTTCTCACATTCTAGAGGAACTCGGCACGTGCGCAGGTTTTGGCGCGATGGTGCTGTTCCAACTGTGAAGAAGCTTAGTTAAAAATGGCTGAAGGCAGCTCAGGATTGCGCCGCGCGACCGTAGCAAATGTGTTTCACGCGCTGAAACACCGCCGCGCGGTTCTCTGTCGACTGCATGTGCACATCCGTCACTTGGTTTTGCACAAAGGGGCTCAGCTCGACCGCTTGACGGAAGTCTTCGTTCTCCAGGCTGCAGATGTCTTCCACGTCCGGGTAGCCAAAGTTCATCATCTGCAAATAGCCAGGATTGGCCATCGTCTGACCGCTTGGGGTCGTGATCACCCGCCGCATAAAGACACGGGTGTTGTTCAGATAAGCACTGGCCAGAGACCCCAGCGCCTGTTGGCGGTTGTGCGCTGCAAAATATAGCTCTGCACGGGCGATGATGCTGTTGTACTCTTCCAGCGGCAGCATACCTTCTTGTAGCGTCGTCTTTTCCCACACACCTAGGTCACGGGCTTTGTCAATCAGGCGGGCCCGATAGTCCGGTGTCCCATTGTAAGCGAATGGGATGTGGTAGCGGTGGTCTTTGAAGCGGCTTGCAAGCTCAAGCATATAAAGGTGGTCGTTGGACGGATCGCCGGAATTTCCGAGAATGATCAGCTTTTCCTTGTCGAGATCACTGGATTGGGTTGACGCATCCACCTTGTGACAGGAGCCGGGGATCTCTGGCAGGGTAATCTGCGGATAGCGCACCAGTTCACCGCAAAACGAAATTGCACAGGAAAAACCATTCAGGAAGTCAAAGCCCGCTGGCGCCTGAGCGACCATATGAAGATCGCCGCCCCACATGCACCAGACAACATGGGCGCGACGCTGGATCAGCTGCTTTGAAATCTCGAAGGAATGCTGCAGGAACAGGCTGTGAACGATCACGATGTCTTCTGGCGCAAAGGCCAGATTTCCCGTGAAGGTCGCCGTCGAAGGCCAAATGTCCTGCGCCTTCACCACAAAGGATTTCTGATGAGAGTTGGATGGCAGCACTACGATTTCATGAGCGTCATCGCTTTTGATATCGGCTAGGTTTTTTGCCAAGCTGACCAGATGGTTGCTGTCCGGTATCAGGTGGATGAACTTCATTTCCGTATTGCCCTTTCTCATTCAACCGCCTGCTAAGCCGGTGCGGTGACATCACGGAATCTCTAGTCTGCATTCTTTAAAAACACGTTTAGAATTTTCATAAACACCGCGCTTACCTCCCAAGGAGCACAGCTATAGAGGGCCTACCTCTCACGCCCGAGGAACATCAGCGCGGCCAGTGCCAGCAGCAGCAGGATCACCGAGGTCGGGCTGGAAAACAAAAACCAAGGGTCCGCCCCGGATGCGGCAAAGGCCTCTCGGGCGCTGCGCTCAATGGGACCGGCGAGGATAAAGGCAATGACAAACGGTAAAACCGGCACTGCGAGCTTACGCATGGCCCAGCCCAGCACGCCAAAGGCCAATGTGGACCAGATGGCAAACATCGAGGTCTCTTGCACATAAATCGCGGTCAGTGAGACCAGCAGAACAACGGGCAATAGCCGCGTCGCAGGGATCTTTGCCAGCCCGCCCATCGCCCGCATTACTCCACCCCCCACGGTCCAGTTCAGGACGTTGCCCAACGACATCAGGGTAAAGATGCCAAACACCGTGACGAGTTGCGGGTTCAGTGCCCCGTCTGGCATGCTGAAAACACCCGGCCCCGGATTAAAGCCACCAATGCTGTCAGCGGCGAGGATCAAGAAAACCGCGGCCGCATTGCCCGGAATGCCAAGCGACAGAACCGGAATGAGATTGGCACCGGAAACAGCGGAATTCGCAGCTTCGGTCGCGGCGATCCCCTCGGGTGCGCCGGTTCCCAAAGGTTGCGCCTGCGGGTGACGTTTGATGCGCCGCGCCGCCATCGTATAAGAGAGTGTCGCCGCCAAAGTGGAGCCGACCCCCGGTAAAGCGCCAATCAGCGCACCGATGACAGCCCCCCGCCCCACATAGGGTGAAATTCGGCGAATATCCCCCGGCTGCAGCCCGTCCTGTGTCGAGCGCTTCTCCACCGGAATCACGTCAAGCGCATGATTATCAAGCCAAAGCCGCTCTAGCGTTGCAAATATCTCTCCGACGATCAGCACGCCAAGCACGGCCGCGATCAACGGGATACCGCTTTGTAAAACATCAAAGCCCAGCGTCAGGCGCGGCGACAAATCATTGCCCGTGGCGATGTAGGCCACCAGCAGGCCAAGACTGACCGAGAGCAGCCCTTTGCCCACTGACCGCCCCATAACTGCTGCCACGAAGGAGATCGACAGGATCAGCAGCGCGGTCTTTTCCGGCAGGTCAAGATAGGCTTCGACCACCACCGCCAGAAACGGCGCACAGATGAAAAGCACAAGATCGGAAAACGTATCTCCCGCCACCGAGGACAGCTGTGCAATGCGCAGGGCGCGGCGCGGTTGGCCCCGTTGCGCCATCGGAAACCCGTCAAGCGTGGTCATCATCGCATCTGGAGTTCCGGGCAGATTGAACAAGATAGCAGGCACCGCACCGCCCAATGTTGCGCCTTTCATAATACCGATCAAAAATCCAAAAACCGGCAGCAAAGCATCGGGCGTAAACCCAAAGGCCGAGATCAAGAGCGGCAGCGAAATTGCCATGGCCATCGGCCCCGCCAATCCCGGCGTTGCCCCCACGGCAATACCGGTGATCAGCCCTGCCACAAGCATGACGAGCGCAACCGGCAGGCCGACACCAGCAATTTCCAGTATCGCAGGCCCCTGAAAAACCGACAGGATTCCCAGCCAGACGTAATGCAGCATCTCAGTCATTGGTCACCATTTGGCGGCAAGAGGAGATCATCAAAGGCGAGATCAAAGACACCGATCAGCGCGCCAACCCCTGCCACGCCCAACAGCGCGGCCCGCAGCGTCACACGATGTTCAACCAAAGAGATCAGCGCCGCCACGAGGCCCACACCGCCCAGAATGAAACCGAAATATTTCCACGGGGCGGTATCGCGCAGGTTGCGATAGCTGTCGTCCACCCCGAACAAGGCCACCGCAAGCGGCCCGGTCCAGATCATCGCCCCAAACGCCATCAGGCAGATCACCAAAATTACGAGAAGAAACCCGAGACTGCGCCCATTGGGGTGAATATCAGCCTCGCGCTTGCGGGCTTCTAGCAAGATCAGCCCACCAGAGAACGCCATCAGGCCAAGGGACAAGCCCGGTGCCATGGCATCCCCGATCGAGACCCGGCCCCGTTTTGACACCAGATAGCCCGAGACCGTGTCCTGCGGCACCCAAAACACCAGCGCGAGGACCGCCAGCGTGATCACCGCCAGTCCCAAACCATGTGTGAAAGTCAAACGTCGCACAGGCGCGCCCCCGGTTGCCGAGTTACTCGGACACCGCTTTGATCAGCGCCGCGGCGGCGGCATTGGCCTCTGCCATATAGGCATCCAGATCCTCACCCGTCCGGATTGAGGGACCGCCAAAGCCCTTTGTCAGCAGCGCATTTGCCTCGGTTGCGCTGTCTTCGGCGACGGCGCGGATCGCATTGCCCAGCGCCTCACGTGCTACGGGATCAAGACCGCCCGGCGCGATGAACATAAAGTAGCCGTCGAGATAGAAGTCGCTGCCGAGATCGGTGATAGCGGGTGCATCGGGGGTATCCGCCAACGGGGCCTTGATGCCGCGCGCGATATTGGTCATCTCGCCTTGCCGCACCGATTTTGACTGCGCACCTGCGACCCAGCCAATGTCCACATCACCGCCGCGCAGCCCGTCCATGACACCCGCACCGCCGCGCACCTCGACGATATTAAAATCAATGCCGGTCTTTTGGCCTAGATGCCACGCCATATCGGCCTGCCGGTCGGAGGCAGTGGCAAAGCGGATCGGCGTGCCGGCCTCTGCGGTGGCTTTGACCTTGTCCCAGCTATCGAACGCACCACCTGCCATGGCGACGAGGCCGGACTGAAACTCTGCGGTGGTTGCGAGCGCTGTAAATTTATCCAGTTGCAAGGCTGGATCCCCAACGGCCTGCGCCGAGTAGGTCAGCGTCTCGGATACCACCATACCAAAGGCCGTGCCATCTGCGGGCGCCTTGACCAGCTCCGTTGCCAATGTCAGCCCGGAATTGCCCGGCAATTGCTGAGGAATGATGGTCCAGCCATATTTTTCTTCGATTCCTTGCGCGATCAGCCGTGCCTGCGTGTCAGCGCCCCCACCGGCGGCAAAGCCGACATACATGGTGATCGGACCGGGTGGTGCCCAGTCTTCGGCCTGTCCGACACTTGTTGATGAGATCAGCACTGAGGCCGCCAGAAGCGGCTTAAGAAAAATGTTCATGGTATCCTCCCTCTTGCAGTCAGGCTGACTCAAAGTGGTGGACCTGTCAACGATTAGGTTGACAACTCCACCATCATGGGCAAATTTTGAAACAAAGGAGACCATGAGATGCAGGGTGATTTCACCGACAACGAAGATGCGGCCAGCCGGATTGAGACGGCGCTCCCTTTGAGCTTCATGATCCATCAGTTGAGCCTGAAGCTCGCCGCGCAGGCGCGCGCGGTGATTGCGCGGCATGGTGATCTGACCCTGCCCCATTGGCGCATCATCCGGGTGATTGGCATGGAGGCTGCGGATGGCTCTACCGCGATCCGCAAGGTGCTGGGCTTTGACAAAAGCCAGTTCTCCAAAACCGTCAACCAGTTGCAGGCACGCGGTTTGGTCGAGATTTCGGACCACCCCACAGACAAACGCCAGTTCCGCCTGTCTCTGACCCCCGACGGGCAGGTGGCGCTGGATACCCTGCGGCCGGATCTGGACGCCCGTCAGGCCTTTTTGATGCAAGCGCTCTCTTCTGAGGAGCGGGCGATGATCCGCACTGCACTGACCAAGCTCGGCGCGGCCGCCGAGATCACTGACTTTCCGACCGGACACACACCATGACGCGATCAAAAAACCTCCTTGTTATCATGTCGGATGAGCATCAGGCCCGTGCGCTGTCATGCGCCGGTCATCCGCTGGTCAAGACGCCCAATCTGGACCGTTTGGCCGCGCGCGGCATCCGCTTTAGTAACGCCTACACCCCGTCACCGATTTGCGTCCCCGCCCGTGCTGCCTTTGCGTCGGGGC
Source organism: Tritonibacter mobilis (assembly GCF_001681715.1). GTDB lineage: Bacteria > Pseudomonadota > Alphaproteobacteria > Rhodobacterales > Rhodobacteraceae > Epibacterium > Epibacterium mobile. Next base: position 245,020 of record NZ_LNWY01000001.1, read on the forward strand.
GCTACGTGCATGACATTCGTCTTTGGGACAATGCGATGCCCTACACGGGCAAGCCGCGCGGATGGGGACATGCGTTGCAGGACAAGGGCATCCGCGTCGAGAGCATTGGCAAGCTGCATTATCGCAGCGAAGAAGATCCAGCCGGGTTTGACGTTGAGCACATCCCGATGCAGGTCGCCAACGGCGTGGGGATGGTCTGGGGTTCGATCCGGCGCGAAGACGAACGGGTGCGCAAGGAAGGCCGGATGCTTGGCCCCTATATCGGCCCCGGCGACAGCACTTACACCCGCTACGATCAGGCGGTGATCGCGCGCACCGAAGCGTGGCTCAAGGAGGCCGCCACAGACGAAAATCCATGGTGTCTTTATGTGGGGTTGGTAGCCCCGCATTTCCCACTGATCGTCCCGCAGGAATATCTGGACCTCTATCCGCTGGACAGCCTGCCGCCGTTCAAACTGCACACGATGGACGGGTTCAAAAATCACCCATGGGTCGCAAAGCAAAACTATGCGCTGCTCGGAGATGATGGTTTCACCGATCATGCTGAACGCAAGCTGGCAGCAGCCTGTTACTTTGCGCTCTGTAGCTTTCTTGACGACAACATCGGTCGGCTGATGGCCGCGCTGGAGGCCAACGGCCAGCTGGACGAGACCACAATTCTCTATACCTCGGACCACGGCGACAATGTGGGGGCGCGCGGTTTGTGGGGCAAATCAAACATGTATGAGGAATCCGTGGCGGTGCCGATGATCCTTGCCGGCCCGGACATCCCCGCATCCACCTGCACCACCCCCGTAAGCCTGCTGGATGTGTCGCAAACCATCATCGATCACTTCGGCGCAAGTCTTGAGGGGGAGCGACCGGGGGAGAGCCTTTATGACATTGCCACTCGTGCCGCCGACCCTGAGCGGGTGATTTTCTCCGAATATCATGCGGTCGGTGCCGTTTCCGGCGCTTATATGGTGCGCAAAGGGCGCTGGAAGCTGATCCACTACCATGATTTTGCGCCGGAACTCTTTGATCTGGACAGCGACCCGGAGGAGACAACCAATCGCGCCGCAGATCCCGAATGCGCCGACGTGCTTGCGGATCTTTATGAGGCGCTCAATATGATCTGCGACCCGGCAGCGATGAACGATCTGGCCTTTGCCGATCAAGACGCGATGATCGCAGGGTATGGCGGCCCGGAGCATGCCATGCATATGGGCGCGCCTGCCGCCACGCCGCCGCCGGAAACCTGATCCCTCTGCCCGCTAGCGCGTTCAGGCCTCCGTTGACGTCCCGGCACGACCTGCGGTTTCCAAAAACGCACTGACCGTGGGTGTGTCCATCTTTGTGCGCAGGCAAAAGAGATGCTCGGGAAACGTCTCCGGGATATCAAGGATCGGCACTCTGACAATGCCGCCTTCGCGCAGAGAGGCCGCGTTGAACATAAAACCGATGCCGACGCCCTGCGCTGCGGCCTCGAACACTGCCTCGCGCGATTCCAGCCAGAACAGCGGCGTCAGGCTGAGACCTCGTGCTTTGAGTGCGGCGTTGAGTTCGCGTTGCGTCTGCGAGCGACCGCTGCGAAACAACAATGCCTGCCCAGAGAGATCCGCCAGTCGCAGGCTGGCGCGTTTGGCAAAAGGATGCGCCTGCGGCACCAGCGCCACCAATGACTGATAGAGCAATGGCGTGCGAAACATTTCCGACCCGGAGGGTGCGGCGGTCAGAATGCCAAGGTCGGCGCGGCGCTCGCGAATGGCGGTCACAACCTCCTGCCAATTGCCAAAGGAGATGTCGATCTTGATCCCCGGATAGCGCTGGCGGAACCGGGCGACCTGTTCCATCGCCGGACCCGGCGCGCCTGCGGCAATCGACAGCTCTCCCACCTCTAGCGCGCGCGCTGTCAACAATATTTCGGCGGCGTCGCGTTCCACCTCGCGCTGTGCGGCGGTGCGCTGAAACAGGCGATGGCCCAGTGTGGTCAGCTCAGAACCGCTGGCGGTGCGTTCAAACAACCGGACGGAAAACCCCTCTTCCAGCGCCTTGATCTGTGAGGTGATCGCCGGTTGCGACAGACCCAAAGCCCGCGCCGCAGCAGAGAAACTGCCAGTCGCGGCCACTTCGTTGAAGGCTCTGATCTGCGAAGAGGTGGGGCGTTTCATAAGGGCCTCATAAGGTTTTCGAAGCCATAACCTAGACTAATAATGTGTCACTCAAATCACAAGAATCCCCTCTAGCTCTTGCCTCGACCACAGCCCGATAGACCGGGCATTGGATAAGAGGACAGGACATTGGCGACAGTGACCCTTCGGGGCATCCGGAAGAATTTCAAAGAAACAGAGGTGTTGCGTGGCATCGATCTGGCAATCGCAGATGGCGAGTTCGTGTCGCTGGTCGGCCCCTCCGGTTGCGGCAAGTCGACGTTGTTGCGGATCATCGCCGGGTTGGAAAGCGCCAGCGGTGGCTCCATCGAAATCGGCGGAGCGCCGGTAGACAGGCTGCGCGCCGCAGATCGCAACCTGTCCATGGTGTTTCAATCCTATGCGCTCTACCCGCATCTGACCGTGGCAGAGAATATCGCGGTGCCGTTGCGGATGCGCCAGCTCAATACCGCACAGCGCTTGCCGCTGATCGGGCGCGCTGTACCGGGGGCCCGCGAACGGGGGCGTGAAATCGACGCGCGCGTTCTGGAGGCCGCCAAGACGCTGGAAATCGACCAGCTTCTTGATCGCAAGCCCGGACAATTGTCGGGCGGGCAGCGACAGCGGGTGGCGCTTGGGCGGGCGCTGGTGCGCGCGCCTGCCGCCTTCTTGCTGGATGAGCCGCTGTCGAACCTTGACGCCAAATTGCGGGTTCACACCCGCACCGAGATTGCCGAGCTGCACCGGCGTCTGGCTGCAACCTTTATCTACGTTACTCACGATCAGGTCGAGGCAATGACCATGTCGAGCCGCATTGCAGTGATGATGAGCGGCGAAATCCTGCAATGCGATGCGCCCACGCGCATCTATGAGGATCCCAACGACCTGCGGGTCGCCGAATTTATTGGCTCGCCCCGGATCAACGTGCTGCCCGCCGAGAGCGACAGCAGCGGGCGGATTTCGGTGCTGGGCAAGGGCCTGCCTCTGGCCTTGCACGAAGGGCGGCAAACGCTGCAACTTGCCCTGCGCCCAGAAGCGCTGAGCCTGACCCATCACACCCCGTTGCTGCAGGGCCGTGTCGTTCACGCAGAAAATCTCGGCCATGAGGTGTTTGTTCAGATCAGCCTCGACGGTGCAGAGCAGCGGGTGGTGTTGCGGACTGATCCGGCCATGCAGGCGCAGCTTCATTTGGGGGCCAAGGTGGGGCTGACCTTTGATCCCAACCGGGCGCTGATCTTTGATGCGAAAGGTCAACGCCAGCGCAATCTCCTGCGCGCCTTGCAGGAGATACCGGCATGAGCGTTGCAGATCTTCCGTCCAGCGCGGCCATGCGGCGTGCCACGGCCGATCCCGACCGCCGGCAGGCGAGCGCGGGCTGGCTGATGAGTGCGCCAGCGCTGGCGCTGATGCTGACCATTCTGATTGCCCCGGTGCTGCTGGCGCTGATGCTCAGTTTTACCGATTACTCATTGGGTAATCCCAGTTTCAACTGGGTGGGCTGGGACAATTATGAACGCATCTTCACTCGGTCGACCTATACCAAGATGCTCTCTGCCACATTCACTTATGTGATTACCGTGGTGCCGCTGTCCGTTGGTCTTGGCCTTGGGGCGGCGCTCTTGATCCAATCCTTGACCCGTGGCGCCGCGATCTACAAGGCCGTCTATTTTCTGCCCGTGATGGCGACTCTTCTGGCCATGACGATCGTCTGGCAACTGATGCTGCACCCTTCTATCGGGGTGATTAACCGGGGGCTCGAGGGGCTTTGTGCGATGCCCTTTACCCGTGGTCTTTTGAGCCTGTCGTTCCTTGGCCTCAGCCCGGAGGCGACATGGTTTGGCCGCGTCTGCACCGAGGGCGCGCCGCTGTGGCTGGGGGACCGCGACTATGCGATCTGGGTCGTGTGTTTCATCGGCATCTGGCAGGGCTTCGGCTTTAATATGGTGCTCTATCTTGCCGGGCTGACGGGGGTATCCCGAGAGCTTTATGCCGCAGCAGAAATGGATGGTGCGCGCTCTTATTGGGAACGCTTCCGGCTGGTGACATGGCCTGCCCTGGGGCCGACGACAGTGTTTGTTGTCACTATCACCTGCATCCGCGCCTTTCAGGCCTTTGACACGGTAGAGGCGCTGTTTTCGCCCGGCGGCGGTCCCGGAAAATCCGTCTATGTCATGATGTTTGCCATCTACGAGAAGGGTGTCACGCAGAACCTGATGGGGATCGGCGCGGCCATCACCGTGTTGTTCCTGATCTTCGTCATGATCCTGACCCTGATCCAGCACTGGATCACCGAACGCAAGGTCCATTACACATGACCCGCTTCTCCCCTTCCCTGATAATCCGTCATTTCATCCTGATGATCGGCGCAGCTGTTGTCCTTGCCCCCTTTGTGGTGATGCTGAGTTATTCGCTGAAATCTCCGGCTGAAATCGAACGTGGCACCGGTGGCCTGTTTGGCGCGCAAGAGATGATGGTGGACCCGAAATGCGCGCTTAGAAACGCGCCGCGTCGCGGGGATATCGAGACTGCGCGCACGCGCTTTCCCGACCGCGACGACAGCACCATCCAGACCCTCCTCACCGAAGAGGCGAATGCGGCCTGCGAAGTGCGGCCGGTGGTGTTTAACTACCGCTCAGCGTTTCAGGACGCCCCGCTGTTGCGCTACCTATTGAACGGCGTCATCGTCACCGCGTCGATCTTCCTTTTGCAAGTCCTCATCGCGCTGCCTGCGGCCTACGCCCTGTCCAAACTGAAGTTCTGGGGGCGCGAAGCGGTGTTTGGATTGGTCCTGTTCTGTCTGTTGATCCCGGTACATGCCATCGCACTGCCGCTTTATCTGGGGCTTGCGAAGATCGGCCTGACCAACACTTACGCGGCTCTCGTGGTGCCATGGATCGTCTCGGCCTTTGGGATCTTTCTGATGCGCCAGTTCTTTATGACGGTGCCGGACGATCTGGTGGATGCGGCACGGATGGATGGAATGACCGAGTTTGCCATCGTCTGGCGCGTGATGCTGCCAACGGCTGTCCCGGCTCTGCTCGCCTTTGCGATCTTTTCGGTGGTGGCGCATTGGAACGACTATTTCTGGCCGCGCATCGTCGTCACCGGAGACCGAAGCCTCTTCACCCCGCCGCTCGGCCTGCGTGAATTTCAGGCCGGTGCGGATGGCAACCTTTATGGGCCGATGATGGCGACAGCCACGGTGATCGTCATTCCCCTGATTGTTGCATTCATGCTCGCGCAGCGGCGCTTCATCGAAGGGATCACCCTGTCGGGCATGAAGTGACCCGCCCAGAACCTTCGGCAGCGACATCGACCGCCGCACGCCCCCTTCAATACCCCGCCCCACGGGCCAGCCAACCGGTCCGTGGTCTCTTCCTCCTCGCAAAATCAACCTGAAAACCCAGAGAGTTCTGATATGAAACATACCCTTATTGGCGCGCTATTGCTCACCACCTCGACCCTGCCCGCGCTGGCGCAGGACGACACTATCACCATCGATTTCGTCTACCCGTATTCCTCGCTTTTTGATGTGACCTATGAGGCGATCATGCCCGCATTCAAGGCGGCGCATCCCAACATCAACATCAATATCCGCGCCTCTTACGAAGAGTATGAGGACGCCTCCAACACCATCCTGCGCGAAGCGGTATCCGGCAATTTGCCCGACGTGACCATGCAAGGTCTGAACCGCCAGCAGATCCTTGTTGATCGTGGTATCGCGCAATCTCTTGAACCATTCATCGCCAAAGAGGCTGATTTTCAAAAGGATGGCTACCACGAGGCGATGCTGTCCCTCTCCACCTTTGGGGGTGAGGTTTACGGGCTTCCATTTTCTGTTTCATTGCCCGTCGGATATTACAACATGGACCTGCTGAAATCCGCCGGGGTCGAGACATTGCCGACCACATGGGACGAGGTGGTTCAAACCTGTCAGACGCTGAAGGCATCAGGCAGCGACAATCCGATTTACTGGGACTGGGCGATCACCGGGAACTGGTTCTTTCAGGCGCTGATGTGGACGCAGGGCGTTGCACCGGTAGAGGGCAACCACATCAACATGGACACGCCAGAAGCGCTGAAGACCTTGGAAACCATCAAGAAAATCGTCGACGGCTGCGAGATGAAAAACCTCAGCAGTGATGAAGCAAACTCTGCCTTTGCGGCGGGCGATTTGCCGATGATGTTTACCTCGACCTCGAATGTTGGCCGCATGCTGACCATCAAGGATGATTTCGATTTTGTCACCGGTGCCTACCCCGGTATCGACGGCCAGCCCGCCGGCTTGCCCGCAGGTGGCAATGCCGCTGTGATGACCTCGACCTCGGATGATCCCGCCGTGCGGGATGCCGCCTGGCAGTGGCTCAAGTTCATCACCTCTGGCGAAGGCGCCGCCGAAGTGGCCCGCACCACCGGCTACATGCCGCCAAACCGTGCCGCCAACGACCTCATCCTCGCCGATTTCTATGAGCAGAATCCCCAGAAGGCGACCGCAGTGAAACAACTGCCGCTGTTGCGCGACTGGCAAGCCTACCCCGGCGACAACGGGCTGGCGATCACTCAGGTGATCTACGATGGCCTGGAGCGGATCGTGACCGGCGACGCGCAGGACATGGAAGATCTGCAGCAAGAATTGTCCGAGGAAATCGAAGACCTGATGCCGCACAGCTAACCTGAGAGGCACAGCCTCACACCGGGGCGGCCTTCGGAAGGGCCGCCTCACTTTTCAAATGATCTAAGACGTGTGATCCCTCATGAAGTTTATCCATCTTACCGACACCCATGTCATCGGCGGCGACCGCACGCTTTATGGCGCAAATCCAGCCCGCCGCCTCGCGCTGGCCGTGGACAGTATCAACACCGAACATGGGGATGCGGATTTCACCGTCGTCACCGGCGATCTGACCCATTGGGGCGACGCGGATGCCTATGCCGCCTTTGAAGCCCAAATCCGCCGCCTGACGATGCCATTGGTGCTGATGGTCGGCAACCATGATGATACGGCGGCCTTTGCCCGTTGTTTCCCAGAGGTTGCGCGGGATGAGCACGGCTTTGTGCAATCGCGCCGCGAGACATCGCAGGGCAGCTGCCTGTTTCTCGATACCAAAGCGCCCGGCACCCACGCGGGTGGCTATTGTGCCCAGCGCCTTGCGTGGCTCAAACAACAACTCGACGAGAGTTCCGGCCCGGTGTTCCTGTTCATGCATCACCCGCCGTTTCGCCATGGGATTAACTCAATGGATGCGATCATGATGCTCGATCATGACGCCTTTTGGCGCGTCATCGAGCCTCATCGCGCGCGCATCCGTCACCTGTTCTTTGGTCACGTTCATCGTGCGATCTTTGGCAACTGGCGCGGCATCTCTTATTCATGCATGCGTGGGCTCAATCATCAGGTGACGCTTGACCTTGGCTCGGATGCAGACACCATCGACGGCGATTTTGCCGAGCCCGCCTATGGTGTGGTGCTGGCCGATGAGGATTGCGTCACGGTGCATCTGCATGAGTTTGCCAATCGCACGCCCCGGTTCTCGTTGCATGCGCCTGCGGATCAGGCGGATGAGGACTACGCGCTCTCCATGGTGCATCCGGGCTTTCGCGATCTATGAGCGACCCTTCGCGCCACACCGCCACTCACCCTGACCAACAGCCAAACGCCACGCAATCGCGCGCGCTTGTGGACCGCGCCGAGCGGATTCTCTGTGACCTCGACGGCTGCCTGATTTCAGGCAGCCGCGTTTTGCCGGGCGCTCAAGCCTTTGTCCGCAGATATGCATCGAAACTTGTTCTGGTCAGCAATAACTCCACCGACACTGCCGAAACCCTGTCGCGACGGCTGGCACATATGGGGCTGTCTGTGCCCGAACCCCGGATCATCTTGGCCGGAGAAACTGCGCTCGCGCGGGCGCGTGACACCGTGGCCTCTGGCGACATTCGCCTGCTTGCAGGTGCGACCATGCAAGAGCGGGCCAGAAAGATCGGCTTGCGCCCTGCCTCCGACAGGCCAGAAGCGATCGTCCTGTGCCGGGATGCCACGCGCCCGCAGTTGGAAGCTGCGCTTCCTTTGTTGGAACGCGGCGTGCCGATGATCGTGGCCAACCCCGATCTGACCCATCCGGGGGAACATGGCCCGGTGATCGAAACCGGCGCACTGCTGGCGCTTTTGAAAGCCTGTGTGCCACGCCCCAACATCACATTGGTCGGGAAGCCATCAGCCTATCTGTTCCATGCGGCGCTGGGATCTGTTCCCCCCGGAGGTGCCGTGATGATCGGTGACAACATGGAGACAGATATCGCGGGCGCTCGCGCCCTCGGCATCCGGGCCATTCATGTCTCACCCGGCGGGCTATGCGCGATGCTACCGGACCTTGGGCAAGAGGCAGACAACGCCAGCACAGAGCCGCTCATTGCGGGTGTTTAATGCAAAAGCCCACCGCCCCGCAGGCTGGCAAGTCGCCCGGAGCCAATCGCAACGATCTTCTTGGCAGGTGGCACCAAGTGTAGTCTAATGATCATAAGTTATACTGTAGAAGCGTAGTTAGGCATAATGATTAGGGAGGTCGGCATGGCTTCAGCTGGTACCACAACGAAATCCCGCGGCCCTATTGGATGCGCCATCAAGTCTTTGTTGTTAGTAACATTTACTTCGCTCTCACTTCCTGCACATGCACAAAGTGAGAGCGCCGCACCACCCGCCCCCGCCGTTACGGTCGCCCTCATCAAAGAGCGGAGTTTTCAAGAGTCCGAAACCTTCTCTGGTCGGATCGAAGCCATCGAATCTGTAAATTTGATTGCGCGCGTTCAAGGGTATCTTGAGGCACGGCATTTCGAGGAAGGGTCCTTTGTCGAAAAAGGCGATCTGCTCTACGAGCTTGACCAAGACATCTACCGCAACACGCTGACCCAAGCGCAGGCGGCCCTGCAAGTTGCACAAGCCAATGAGACTCTGGCTCAGCAAAAATTCAATCGTCAGGAAGAGCTGACAAAACGCGATGTGCAGTCCCGCGCCCTTTTGGAAGAATCGCAGGCCAATCTTGCGGTGAGCCAAGCAAATGTCGCCGCCGCCCAGTCAAAGGTCGAAGCGGCTGAAATCAACCTCGCCTACACAAAGATCACGGCACCGATCACCGGGTTGATCGGGCGATCTGTTGTCTCTACCGGGGATCTGATCAGCCCGCAGTCGGGTCCGATGGCCACCATCGTGCAATCCGATCCGATCTACGCCAGCTTTCCTGTGCCGCAGCGCAGCATGATCGACTTTCGAAAACGCGGTGCGCGCAATGAGGACGTGTTTGTCTCGCTCACCCTGGCCGATGGGTCGACCTATGAGCATCACGGCAAGATCTCTTTTACTGATGTCAGTGCAGCGGCATCAAGCGACGCCATCATCGTGCGTGCCACCGTGCCCAATCCCGACAACATGTTGATAAATAATGGCCTTGTAGATGTGAACATCGTCGCGAATGAGGACACCAGCAAGCTCGCACTGCCGCTTCAGGCGCTGTTGCTGGATCAACAGGGTGCTTATGTTCTGGTCGTGGATGAGGACAACATCGTAAAGGCCGCGCGGATCGAAGTTGGAGAACAACGCGGCGGATATCTGGTTGTGCAATCCGGGCTGGACGCAGGGGCCAAAGTCATTGTTGAGGGCATTCAGAAAGCCCGCCCCGGCAGCAAGGTCGCGCCGTCCATCCTGAACGAAGCCAACTAGGGGGCGGTGCTGTGATTTCAGAGGTCTTTATTCGCAGACCGCGATTGGCGATGGTCATCTCTATCGTGATCACGATTGCCGGTCTGATTGCCATGTCTGCCATCCCGGTGGCGCAGTATCCCGAAATTGCCCCACCCACAGTTCAGGTCAGCGCAAGCTACAGTGGCGCGGACACTGAAACGGTTGAAGAAGCCGTCGCAGTGCCGATTGAAAGCCAAGTCAACGGCGTGTCTGGCATGCGCTACATGCGGTCCAATTCCAACAACGCGGGTGAATATAGTCTGACCGTCAGTTTTGAGTTGGGCGAAGACCCTGACATCGCCACGGTGAACGTGCAAAACCGTGTAAAACTGGCGGAGCCGCGTCTGCCGCAGGCGGTCAGGGATCAGGGCCTCAAGATCAAGAAAGCCTCGACCGACATTCTGCAGGTCTTTACCTTTCATTCCGAAAACCCAGACCATGATCAGATGTTTTTGGCCAATTTCGTCGCCATCAACATCATTGACGAGCTCAAACGCATCGATGGTGTGGGCGATGTGTTCAACTACGGCGTCCGTGACTACGCGATGCGCATTTGGCTCGACCCGCAGAAAATGTCGGATCTTCAGATGACCGTCGATGACGTTGTGGGGGCCATTCGCAGCCAACACCTGCAAGCCTCTGCCGGGCGGATTGGTGCCGCACCCTTGGTCGAAGACGGGGCTGGCCTGCAGATGACGATTGTCACCAAAGGCAAGCTGCGCAATGCCGATGAATTCAAGGAGATTATCCTCAGAAGCGACGCGGATGGCTCCTTTGTTCGGGTAAAGGATGTGGCGCGCGTGGAGCTTGGTGCCGCAACCTACGATGTTGAAACCCGGTTCGAGGGCAACCCGAACGCACCGATTGCCGTATTCCTGTCGCCCGGCGCGAACGCAGTCGCGGTGGCAGAAAATGTGCGCCACAAGCTGGAAGAGTTGCAGCAACGCTTTCCCGAGGGGGTCTCTTACAGCTTTATCTACGATACTGCCGAATTCGTGGAGGCGATGATCGAGAAGGTAGAGCACACGCTGATCGAAGCCTTCATTCTTGTTGGGATCGTGGTGTTTGTCTTCCTTGGCCGTCTGAGACCGACCATTATTCCGCTCATTGCTGTGCCTGTGTCCATTGTCGGGACGTTTGCGGTGCTTCTGGCGCTGGGGTATTCGGCAAATACGATCTCGCTCCTCGCGATGATCCTTGCGATTGGTATCGTGGTGGATGACGCGATCGTCGTGGTCGAGAATGTTGAGAAGGTCATGCACGAAGAGCCTGACCTGTCGCCGGCGGATGCGACGCGCAAGGCGATGAAGGAAATCACTGGCCCGATCATTGCGATCACCTTGGTGCTGCTGTCGGTCTTTGTGCCGGTTGCATTCCTGCCCGGATCAAGTGGCGTGCTGTTTCGCCAGTTTGCTGTGACCATTTCGGCTGCGATGGTGATTTCTGCGATCAACGCGCTGACCTTGTCGCCTGCCCTATGCGCGGTGCTGATGAAACCGGGACAGCCGGTGAGCTTTATGCGCAAAGTCTCCGATGGGATCGACGCCTTCAGCCGAGGCTACGGCAACGTCATTCGCAGGCTGGCGCGGCTCGCGGTTCTGAGCTTGGTTTTGACCGCACTCTTTGGGTTTGCCACCTATAGGATCGGCAGTATCACGCCCTCGGGCTTTTTGCCGGCCGAGGACAAAGGGTTCATTCTTGCGGTTGCAACCTTGCCGCCGGGGGCATCCCTTGATCGTACCTTTGAGGTTCTGGAACAAGGGGACGCCCTCATCCGCGAAGAAGAGGGCGTAGACAGTATCGTCACTGTCGCGGGCTTCAGCCTGATTGATGGTGGTCTTGCTTCGAACGCGGGTGTTGTCTTTATCCGTCTTGCGGATTTTTCCGAACGCGAAGACCCCTCCATGCACTCGACCGAAATCGTGCGCCGGATCACTGGACGATTGCAGCAGATTGGCGGGGCGAATTTCCTCGCGCTGAACCCACCTGCCCTGCCCGGCGTTGGGACAACCGGCGGCTTTGAGATGATGCTGGAAGCGTTGCAAGGGCAGGACGCCACAGAGATGGCCGCGATCATGAATGGGATCGTGGTCTCGGCCAATCAGGACGAGCGCCTCGCTGCTGTCTACTCCACCTTTGATGCCGCAACGCCGCAAGTGCGCCTCGATATCGACCGGGATCGGCTCTACACGCTTGGTCTGACCTTGCCGCAGGTGTTCTCTTCGCTGCAGGGGACCTTAGGCGGTGTCTACGTCAACGACATCACGCTGTTTGGCAAAGGGTTCACGGTCTGGGTCAATGGGGATGCCGAGTACAGAGACAATATCGGCGCGATTAACAATATCCGCATCCGCAACGCGGCGGGCGAAATGGTGCCGGTGTCGTCCTTTGCGACCGCGCGGCTGGAATCCGGCCCCAGATCGCTGGTGAGATACAACAACTACCGTGCCGTCGCGATCAATGGAGGCCCCGCTGCCGGGATCGGTGATGGCGAGGCCATCGCCGCGATGGAAGAAATCGGCGCGGCCTCGATGCCAAATGGCTTTGCCTATGAGTGGACCGGTATGGCCTCTGAGGTCAAAAGCTCTGCCGGACAGGCGGGCATCGTGTTGGGCTTTGCGCTGCTGTTTGCCTATCTGTTTCTCGTCGCACTTTATGAGAGCTGGAACGTGCCTGTGGGCGTCATGCTCTCTGTTGTTGCTGCCGTTATGGTCGCCATATTCGGCGTCTGGGTCGCGGGATCGTCGGTGGACGTCTATGTGCAGATCGGGATCGTGGTCCTTATTGCGCTGGCCGCCAAGAACGCCATCCTGATTGTGGAGTTCGCGCTGCTGCGTCTGGGCGAGGGTAAATCTATCGAGGAAGCTGCCGTGTTGGGGGCGCAAGAGCGTTTCCGCCCAGTGATGATGACATCCTTTGCCTTCATCGCTGGGCTGGTGCCGCTCGTGACGGCGTCGGGACCGGGAGCGGACAGCATGTTTGCCGTTGGGGTTCCGGTGTTTGCTGGCATGATCGGCTCGGCAGTGATCGGCGTGATTTTGATCCCGCTGTTGTTCATTGTCTTTGAGCACATGCGCAGCTGGACGCGCCGCAGCAAAACAGACCCAAAATCCCAGTAAGGCCAACCTGAGACGGGGCGCACGACCCGCGCCCCGTCTTAATGGTCATCATTCCCCCCTTGGCACCGGGCCGGTGGCATCATAAAAAATGGATCAAGACGCCCCCCGCCGGATCGCGATACCCTCCGAATTGATCCAAGCTAGGCTATATTGAACTCGGATGATGGGAGGCAGGGATGACAGGTGTAAACAGGGACGCATCCTCGTGGGATGACCTTGGGGAGCAAGCGCTGATCCCGCTGTCACAGATTGGGTGCGACGCCTTTGAATGTGCGCTGCTGCCGATAATCCGCGATCTGACATTGACGTGCCGCTGTCCCGAAGGGAAATCTTGGATACCCATTTATGGCGATGCGGAGAAACGCTGGGGGGCGCGAACGGGGCTGCCCTTGGTGCATAGGTTGTCTCAGATCGTCGTTACGCTCGTGCGTATCAAGGGGAACGCGCTGGATGTGCTCGACCCGGCAGATCAAAGCATGCGCGCCCTTGTCACCCGAGACGAGCAATTGTTGCTGCTGATGATCCACCACATGCGCCGCAAACATCTCCATGCCGGTTGTGATTTCCTGCTGGATCTGGTTGACGGAGATATGGATGCGGAACTGATGGAAGAAGCGCTGAGGTTTGCCGAGCGGCACTCCTGCGGTGCGCCGCAAACCCGAAAACACGATGGCGTCCTCGGTGGTCGCCTGCGGGTGGTGCGGTAAAGCCGACACCCCCACATTCTATTTCAGCCTTTGTGTGCTTGGCTTTCTTGGCCGGTCACCGGAACATTAGATTTGAACATGATTACCGTCGAAAACCTCAGCATGGATTTTACCGGCAAGGCGGGCAGCGCAAAGGCGCTGAGTGATGTGTCGTTTGCGATCTCTGCGGGTGAAATCCTCGGTATTGTGGGTAAGAGTGGTGCCGGGAAAACCACGCTGCTGCGTCTGTTGAGTTTCCAGATGCGCCCGAACAGCGGGCGCATTCTGATTGATGGGGAACCGGTCGACCACACCACCAGTGCACGCGCGTTGCGCAGGATTGTACAGCAAAGCGCAACCGTGTTTCAGGGCTTTAGCCTGCTCTACAATCGCAACGTCGTGGAAAACGTCGCGCTGCCACTGAAACTGCGAGGAATGTCCCGCAGCCAGCGTGAGGAAAAAGCGCGCGATCTTTTGAATTTTGTCGGCCTCGCCCATCGTGCGCGGGCCTATCCGATCACCCTGTCTGGCGGCGAGGCGCAAAGGGTTGCGATTGCCCGTGCCTTGGTCACGGACCCCAAGATCCTGTTTCTGGATGAGCCCACCTCGGCGCTGGACAGCCAGACCTCCAAAGACATCCTCGATCTGGTGAAACGGACCCATCAAACCTATGGGGTGACCATCGTGCTGGTATCGCACCAGATCGAGGTCGTTCGCTACATGTGCGACCGGGTTCTGCATCTGGAGCAGGGGCGCATCAAACGCCTCGGCCCCATCCAAAAAGCGCCGCAGTTCCATGTGGAGACGATGGAACAGATTTGGGGGATGCCAGATGTTTGATTGGGCCTTTGGCACTTGGGCACGTTTTGGCGACCAGATCATCGTCGGATTTGTCGAGACATTTTACATGGTGGCGGTGGCGTTTTCGATCGCGCTCGTGCTGGGGACGGGGATCGGAATGGCGCTCTCGCTTTGCAGCCGGGGTGGGCCTATGGCAAGCCCGCTGCTTGCAAGCCCTTTGGCCGTGGTGGTTAATATCATCCGCTCCGTACCCTTTATTTTGCTCCTCATCATCATGGCGCCGGTCGCCCGTGCCCTGATCGGCACCGCTTACGGGATCTATGCGTCAATGATTTCGCTATCGGTGGTTGGCGTGGCGATTGTCGCGCGCCTTGTTGAACAGGCGATCAGCGATATCAATCCGCAGGTGTTTCACACCGCGCGCTCCATGGGGGTGAGCCGGTTTCAATTGGTAACGGAGTTTATTTTGGTCGAGGCTCGGTCTCCTTTGATCCTTGGCTTCACCTCGGCAATCATCAGCCTGATTGCCTATTCAACAGTGGTGGGGGTTATCGCCGGTGGCGGCATTGGATACCTCGCCCTGCAGGAAGGTTTCTATATGTGGAACCAACCGCTTATGTGGGTCATCATCCTCTTGATGGTGCTCGCCGTACAGGTCATTCAGCTATTGGGTTCTGCCCTCGCCAGGATGGTGGACAAAAAGGGAAAATCGAGAAAATCATGACGAAGCTCAGAACTCTCGCAGCCGTTGCTGCGACCGCTTACGCGCTCACGTTTGGGACTGCTTTTGCCAATGAGACCATCAAACTCGGGGTGTCATTCTATCCGTTCTATTCCGCAGATAGCACCAAGCCCGACCTGCTGGATGCCATTTCACCCGCGCTGGCGAAGCGCGGCTACGAGATCGAAAAGGTCGCATTTTTGAACTATGCCGAGGCCAACCCCGCGCTCGCCAATGGTGAAATTGACGGCAACCTCATTCAGCACGAACTTTATATGGATATTTTCAATACGCGCGCGGGTGCGGATCTGGTGATTGCACAGCCCGTTTATCACGCCACTTTCGCGCTGTATTCCGCAGAATATTCGACTCTGGACCAGATCCCGGCGGGCGAGACGGTGTTCATCCCCAATGATGGGGTCAATACGGCGCGCGCGCTTTTGCTGCTGCAAAGCGCTGGCTTGATTGAGCTGTCCGACGAGGTGAGCTTTGACGCGTCGGTGTCGGATATCATCGCCAACGACAAAGAGCTGCAATTCGTACAGACCCCGCTCACCACCACGGCGGGTGCGTATAATGAGGCAGGACGCAAGCTGGCGGTAATGTATCCGACTTTTGCGCGCTCGCTTGATCTGACCGGTGATGCAGAACGGCTCTATCTAGAGGAGCGCAATGAACTGACGGACGCATATGCCGTAAGCTACGCAGTCAACGCGCAGGATCTGGAAGACCCCAAAACGCAAGCGGTTATTGAGGCCCTGCAATCTGATGCGGTTGCCCAATATCTGACGGAAAACTACGCGTGGGCGTCCACGCCAGCAAACTAACGTCTCGGCGACAACACCCATTCACTGCGGGTGTTGTCGCCCCACTGCCCTATCAGGGCAGCTTATTCAGCCATGCCTCAGTGCCATATTTCGTGGCAACCAGTTCTTCGGCGGCACGATATTCGTCATCGGTGATGTCCCCCACCGTTGCGCCATTTAGATCGGTGAACGTGGCCTTCATCGACTCGATCACATCGCTGCGCTCCATACCGGTCTGGCTGCGCACCGGGTCGACCCGCTTGGCAGCGCTAGCCGTGCCTTTATCGGAAAGTTTTTCGCGTCCAATCCGCAGCACCTGCATCATTTTCTCGGCGTCCATGTCGTAGGCCATGGTCACGTGATGGAGGACGGTTTTATTTGCGAACCGGCGTTGTGCGGCGCCGCCGATTTTGCCCTTGGGGCTGGTGATGTCGTTGAGCGGTTTATAATAGGCTTCAATGCCGAGCGTGTTCAGAGCCTTGAGGACCCAATTGTCCAAAAACGCATAAGAATCCGCAAAATCCATATCCGCGACCAGCTCAACCGGGGCATAGAGCGAGTAGGTAATGGCGGTGCCTTTTTCGACGAACATCGCACCGCCACCGGTCGAGCGACGCACGACCTCAACCCCGAGTTTCCCGGCGGCGTCCATGTCCACCTCATTCTTCACCGACTGGAATGAGCCAAGGATGACCGCCGCGCGGTCCCATTCCCAAAAGCGCAGGGTTGGCGCGCGCCGGCCTTTTGCAACCTCATGTGCCAGAACCTCGTCCAGCGCCACATGCATCAGGGGCGTGACAGGTTTGGAATGCACAATCTGCCACTCAAAATCTTGCCACGTCTTGGCCACCCCGAGGGCGCGGCGTACCGCAATCGCGACGGCCTCGGGCGAAAACCCAAAGAGCAGCACATCTTCGGGCAAGGCGGTCTTGATGGCCTTTGACAACTCCTGCACCGATGCGCTGGTGCTTTGACCGCTTAGCGCGTCGCAAAGGGGCCCAAGTGCCTCTTCGGGTTCCAAAAAGAAATCACCCGAGATCTGAACATCTGTGATCGTACCCTCGGCAACGTTGACATCCGCAACAACGAGTTTGCCGCCCGGCACCTTATATTCGCCATGCATATCGCATCCCTCTCTTTTATCCGCATAGGTGTGGCTGAAGACCCGAGGGCCATGGCTACCGACGGTTGTATATTAGAGGGGCATGAGGGGATGCAATCGCGTCGCGATCTGCGGGCGGCGCGCAAGGTCAGACGGAGAGAAACCCGCCATCCACCGGCAGAACCGCGCCGGTGATCATGGCAGATCCCTCTGACAGCAACAAAGCGACGCTGGCTGCGACCTCCTCCACTTCGGCAAAGCGACCGACAGGATGGCGGACCATCATGGGCTGGGATTTTTCCGGCGCGGACCATGCCTCCAACGCAAGTTCCGTGAGGGTAATGGTCGGCGCGATGCAATTGACGCGAATGCCGTGAGGGCCAAATTCCTTGGCCATCACCCGGCTGGCACCTTCCAGCCCGGCCTTTGACGCCGCATAACACAGGTGTTCGGCAAACCCCCGATGCCCCGCGATCGAGGTGATATTGACGATCGCACCGCCGCCACCGGCGGCCACACGCGCGCGCGCAAACGCCTGACAGGTGATCAGGGCTGCCCGCAGGTTGATGCCCAGCACCGCCTCATAGCCCGCATCGGTCATGTCGAAACTGCTCTCCAGCACGTTGATGCCCGCGCTGTTGATCAGGAAATCTGCGGGCCCTGCCTCTGCCATTGCATCACGTGCAGCCTGCGGGTCAGACAGGTCAGCCTGCACCGTTCGGCAGTCGATTTCGGCGGCGAGGCTCTGAAGGTCGGCCCGCGTGCGGCTGATCGCGATAACGCGCGCGCCCTGCCCCGCCAGATAGAGGGCGCAGGCCCGGCCGATGCCCTTGCCCGCGCCGGTAATGATGACGCTTTTACCGTCAAAACTCATGACTCTTCCTCCGCTTGATTGAGGTCACCTGTCCGCATTGTCCGAAGGTGGCGCTACATGCGCTCAAACGCGGTCGGCATCACGATCACATCGCGCACCGTGACCTGCCGTTTGCGTGTCAGCATGAATTCCAATGCATCGGCCACCTCTGCGGGGTCCATCAGCGCTCCGGCCTCTTTGGCCTTGCGCAGGTTTTCCTCGGGCCAATCGGCCAGCAGCGCCGAGACCACAGGGCCGGGCGACACCTGCGCGACCTTCACGCCATATGGGATCATCTGGCGGCGAATGCCCTGCATAAAGCTGGTGATCGCCCATTTAGAGCCTGAATAGACCGGCTCCCAATAGGCCGGGTAATGTCCGGCAATCGAGTTTGTCACCACGATGTCGCCGCTCTTGCGCTGCATCATATGGGGCAACACCGCCTGAATGTTCTTCATCACCGCATTGACGTTGAGGTTCAGCATCCGGTCGATGGCTGCCGGATCGCTTTGCCACAGGTCGCCGCCGATATACGCACCGGCGTTGCAATACAGGATGTCGATCTGGCCCACCTTGGCGAGGATCTCGGGCACCATCGCATTGCAGCTGTCCACGTCCAGCAGGTCGGTCACCTGCGCCACGGCGTGATCGCCATATTTTGCAACCAGATCCGCCAGCGCGGCAGCATTCCGGTCAACCATCACGACCTTGCAGTCATTCCTGAGAAGCATCTCGACGGCGGCCAGACCGATACCGGAGGCCGCACCGGTCACTACAGCGACCTTGCCCTTGAGCGATTGAGACATTCGCGAATTCTCCTGATTTTTGTTTTGGGGGAGATTTTGTGCAGAGGGAGCGGGCGACCACGCGGGGCCGCCCGAAGGAGCTACCATTCGCGCCCGATGTAGATGGCGAGCAGGATGATAAGGCCCTTGATGACGTCCTGAAGGTAGGGGTTGATGCCCATCAGGTTGAGGCCGTTGTTGAGAATGCCCAGAAGCACCGCACCGATCAGCGTACCGAGGATCAGCCCGCGTCCACCGGCAATTGCGGTTCCGCCCAGCACCACAGCCGCAATCGCGTCCAGTTCAAAGCCAACGCCTGCGTTTGGCTGACCGGACATCAACCGCCCGGTGAGGATGAGCGCCGCAAACGCCGAGGTCAGCCCGGAAATTCCGTAGACCGTGAGCTTGATGAACTGGGTTTTCACGCCCGAGAGCTTGGCCGCGAGCTCATTGCCACCAATGGCATAGACGTGACGTCCAAAGGCCGTGCGCTGCAACAATACCCAAGCCAAGGCATAGATCACCACC
Organism: Tritonibacter mobilis; assembly: GCF_001681715.1. GTDB lineage: Bacteria > Pseudomonadota > Alphaproteobacteria > Rhodobacterales > Rhodobacteraceae > Epibacterium > Epibacterium mobile. The sequence goes on from NZ_LNWY01000001.1 coordinate 264,282, forward strand.
ATGGCGATCACCGGAACTGGTACGATCCCGATGCGACCAATGCCAAACCAGGAAATCCACGACGGGATACCAGAGATGGGATAGCCGCCCGAATAGAGCAGGCCCAACCCGCGGGCGATGCCCATGGTTGCAAGCGTCACGATAATCGCAGGCATGCGCCCCCATGCAACCATGGCACCGTTGAACAGACCAAGGCTGACACCAACGCCCAGCCCCGCCAGAAGCCCGACCCAGCCGGGCATCGCCATATTGACCATCAGCCCGGCTGCCAATGTGCCCGACAGCGCCATGACCGCGCCGACGGAGAGGTCGATCCCGCCGGTCAGAATGACAAACGTCATACCAACCGCGAGGATGCCGACAATCGACACCTGCCTGAGCACATTCATGATGTTTGAAACCGAAAAGAAGTTCTCGGAGGCAAATCCCATCAGTATGGACACCACGATCAGCCCGATCAGGGGCAATGCCAGCGGTGAGTGCAAAATCCGGCGCAGATTGAAGGCGCGGCCCGCGCGACCTGCCTCGGCCGTAGTGGTGTTATGCGACATGTCGAACCCTCCCCGTGGTGGCATGTGTCATGATGTCTTCTGAGGTAATGGCCGTGCCCTCGACGGTGGCGACGATGCCGCCCTGCCGGAACACGCAGACCCGGTCGGACATGCCGATCACCTCGGGTAGCTCCGAAGAGATCATGATGATGGCATAGCCCTGCGCCGTGAACGCCCGCATGAGCTGGTAAATTTCGGCCTTGGCACCGACGTCGATGCCCCGTGTGGGTTCATCAAAGATCAGCACTTTCATCTGGTGATTGAGCCAGCGCGCAATGACCACCTTTTGCTGGTTGCCGCCCGACAGGGTGTCGACACGGTCCATGGGGCCTTGTGCTTTGACACGCACCTGCTGCATCGCCGTTTCAGTGTCGGCGCGCTCTTTTTGCAGATCGAGGAACCAGTGCCCGCGGCGGTATTTGCCGTAGTTATTGATGGAGATGTTTTGCAGGATCGAGAAGCTGGTAATCAGCCCCTGTTCCTTGCGGCTTTCGGGTAAAAGCCCGATCCCCCGTGCCAGCGCGTCTGCCGGTTCGCGAAACCTTATGTCTTCGCCTTCGACCTGAAGCGCGCATTTCGCGGCCGGATAGGCCCCCAGCAATGCCAGCGCGGTTTCCGTGCGTCCCGACCCAACCAGCCCGGCAAAGCCGAGGATTTCACCTTCACGCAATACAAAATCCGACACCGGACCACCGCGTCGCAACTGCACCGCCTGGCAGTTCAACAGGACCGGCGCATCCTGCGGGATACTGGGTTTTTCCGGAAAGCTATTTTCGATCCGGCGGCCCACCATCATCTCGACCAGACGATCATTGTCGGTTTCAGAGACGAGGCAATCGCCCACATATTCCCCATCGCGCAACACGGTGATGCGGTCGCAGATTTCAAAGATCTCTTCGAGGTGATGCGAGATGAAAATGATCGCAACACCCTGCCGGCGCAGCTCGCGCATCACCTTGAACAGATGCTCCACCTCGGAGGGGGTCAGGGTTGCGGTGGGTTCATCCAACACGAGAATACGGGCGTTGAGCGAGAGCGCCTTGGCGATTTCGACAAATTGCTGCTCGGCCACCGACAGTTTCCGGATCGGCACATCGAGCGGCACATCGACCTCAAGCCGGGCCAGAATGTCCTCGGCGCGTTTGCGCATGGCTTTGCGGTCCAGCAGGCCAAACCGCGTGCGCAATTCGCGGGCGAGGAACATGTTTTCAACCGCATCCAGATAGGGGATAAGGCTGAATTCCTGAAAGACGATGCCGATCCCTGCGGCGATGGCCTCGTCGTAATTGGCGAACTGGCGCTCCTGACCCTCAATGAGGATGGACCCTGCACTGGGCTGCAAAATGCCTGTGAGGATCTTCATCAGGGTGGATTTCCCGGCCCCGTTTTCCCCAAGCAGCGCGTGAACTTCGCCAGCGTTGACCTCGAGATCGACACCGTGCAGCACCTGAATGGTGCCAAATCTCTTTTTGATTCCGCTCAGTTGCAGCATGACGCACCTGTTGTTTGCCATTGCAGGACAAACCACCCCCGACATCGTGCCGGGGGTGGCGGGTGGTTTTACCAGCTGAAGTCAGCGGCGTTCTTTGCGTCGACGACGCGCACATCGATCGGCACTTCGCTGGGCACAACACGCGCGCCCCACTTTTGCGCCAGCGCCATGGCAAGGCCGACGCGCACCTGATCGCGTGGGAACTGGGCCGTGGTCTCGATGAAGGGTCCGCCTGCGGCAATCGCGGCCACCGCCTCGGGAGCGCCATCAACTGAGGTCAGTTTGATGTCACGGCCCGACCCCTGAATTGCAGCCAATGCGCCCATTGCGCCGCCGTCATTCACCGAAAAGATCCCGGCAAGGTTCTGATGCGACTGGATCATGTTCTCGACCACGCCGAGGGCGACGGACCGGTCCTGACGGCCATTTTGGGTATCGACCAGCGTGATCCCGTCATATTCCGCAAGCGCGGCCTTGCAGCCTTCGACCCGTTGGAGGATCGGCACCACCGGGATACCGTCGAGGATTGCCACTTCGCCAGACCCGCCAAGTGCATCTGCCAGATACTTGCAGGATTGATACCCCGCATCGCGGTTCTTGGAGCCAACAAAGGTATCCACCGGACCATTGGCGTTTGCATCAACGGCGACGACGATCACGTCCTGCGCTTTTGCCATATGCACCGCGCTCTCAATCCCGGCGCTATCGGTTGGATTGAGCAGCAGAATGTCGATGCCCTGGGTCAGCATGTCCTCCACATCCGAGATCTGCTTGGCCACGTCATGACCGGCGTCGGTCACGACCACCTCGGCCCCGAGATCTTTGGCCGCTTCTGTCAGCGCTTCCTGCATGGAGACAAAATAAGGATTATTCATCTCCTGAAAGGTCATGCCGATCTTCAGACCGTCTTCGGCCACCGCTGGCAAAGCCATAGAGACCGCGAGTGCAGCCGCGGACACGGCTCCAAACATATGTTTCATTGATAGTTCCTCCCAAGGTTCCAACAGGCACAGCCTGTCCCTTTCCGAATGGCCCCTCGCCATTCGAATTCACAAAGTCCGAATTTCCGTCTGGTTCAGCCCGTTTCTGAGAACACCCCGTTCGCAGCAAAGGTTGCGCGGAACTGGGAGGGCGACATGCCCTTCAGTCGCGCAAAGTGACGGTTGAAGTTGGAGAGGTTGGAGAAGCCGACATCATAGCAGATCTCGGCCACTTTGGCCTCTGGTCGGGTCAGGAGCATCTGGCAGGCCAGATCCACCCTGAGTTGGTTTTTATATCGCACCAGCGTCGAGCCGGTGTGGCGCTTAAAAGACCGCGAGAAGGCGCTGGGGCTTTGATTGACCATCTGCGCGAGGTCTTTTTCATCGATATTCTCGGTCAGGTTCTCACGCAGATAGGCAATCGCCTTGTTGACGCCGTTCTCCTGCAAGGATTCCAAGTCCAACTCGTAGCTGAGACTGGCCAGCACCTCAGGGTCCGGCGCGCAGGCCAATAGATCGAGGATGGACCAAAACAATGCAAGGCGGCGCAAGCCACGTGCCTCAAACAGCTCCATCATCAGCGGCTTGATCCGCTCGGCGGTGGCCTCGTCAAACAACAGCCCGCGATGACTGCGGTCCAAAAGCGGGCGGATGGCTTCCATCTCCGGCATGGAGGCGCAGGCGTCCTCGATAAATGCAGCAGGAAACTGGATCACAAAGGAGCGTTCCGGCACGATTTGGCCGGGCTCGATTTCGGAGATCCAGTTCTGTGGCAGGTTGGGGCCTGTCATGATCAACTGGCCGGGTCCAAATTCGCCGATGTGATCGCCGATGTAGAAGGTGCCGTGCGTGTTCACGACCAGATGAATTTCGTACTCGGGGTGATAGTGCCACCGCACCGTCCGGAACGGGTAGCCATGCATCCATGCCGCAAAGCTCTCGCCCTTGCGAATATGCACGAGTTCCAGATCAGGTAACATCGTCTCTCCTCCGTCGCGTCCGTCCTTCCCGTCTCCACTCAGGAAGAACCGCGTTGTTTGACGGTAGCTGCTGGAAAACGGCGGCTCTACCTCAGATCGAAGTTTTGACAGATACTTTTTTGACCGATTGGCGCACAAAAGAGACCAAATCAGCGCATACCGGGCCACCCTCTTAAAAACAAATCGCGCCGCAGTGCGGCGCGATCAGTCAGGTATAGTTGGATAGATGCCCTGTTTTTAAAGATTTTGGAGCTTTGCGGCCCGATTCTCCGCCCGAAATGCGCACACGCACCCCTTGTACTTTTTTCGCACTCAAAAAGTGCTCAACCGCGAATTGGAATCACTGCGGCATCACGATCTGAAGCTTCACATCGCTGTCACGCGCCTCCACCGCACGATCAAATCCGGCGATGCTGTCTTCAAAGGGTAGGCTCGCTGAAATGAGCGGTTTTAAGTCCACTTTGCCCGAGGCGATCAATGCAATCGCGCGGTCATAGACATTGGCGTAACGAAATACTGTCTCAAGCCGCAATTCGCGCGCCTGCAGACCAACGATATCAACAGGAACCGGATCGACCGGCATGCCAACCAGAACAATCGCGCCACCGGGACGGGCAAATTCATGCATTCCCAATATGGCAGGCGCTGCGCCAGAACACTCAAACACCAGATCCGCGCCCCAGCCATCCGTTGCTGCGGCCACTGCATCGGTCAGGGATTCGTCGCGAATATTTACCGTTTCGATGCCATCGTAGGCTCCGATGATATCCAGTTTGGGCTGTGCAAGATCTGCTACGATTACGCGCGCGCACCCCCCTGCAAGAGCTGCGAGGGCGACCATCATCCCGATGGGGCCAGCCCCGGTTACAACCGCAATGTCACCGGGCTGGATTTTTGCCCGCAAGGCCGCCTGCATGCCAATCGCAAAGGGTTCAACCATCGCGCCTTCGGCAAAGCTCACATTATCGGGCAGCTTATAGGTAAAAGCAGCAGGATGGATGACCTCTGGCGTCAGGCAACCATGCACCGGCGGGGTGGCCCAAAATCGCACGGCCGGGTCGACGTTGTATATCCCCAACTTGCTGGCGCGTGAATCCGGGTCTGGAATGCCCGGCTCCATACATACGCGATCGCCGGGTTTAAGATCCGTCACCGCATCGCCGCAGGCCACCACTGTTCCTGACGCCTCATGCCCCAAAACCATCGGTTCGTTTACCACAAAATGGCCGATCTTGCCGTGGGTATAGTAGTGAACGTCAGAGCCGCAAATCCCGACAGTATGCGTTTTAATACGGACATCGCGCGGACCAAGCGTCGCGGGGAGCTCAAACTCGCGCAGTGCCAGCTTACCCTTTTCTTCTAGTACCAATGCTTTCATCTTACGCTCCTCCGCACTTCGGTCCTGGCAGGAAGGTTTGCCCTCCCCTCCCCTTGTGCTCTCCTGATGCGCTGCCTGTTGTAAACCAAAACCCGCTGCCCACGCTGTAATTTCAGGTGCCGAGGAAAATTCGTATCACAGGCGCGCATGGAACCGCGCAGGTCTCGCCGTACGCATGACCATCGCACAGCAGATGATTGCTGCTAGAGAAGCGTGATTCGCCTGCGCAAGGCCCCGTGTAATGGGCACAAAGGAAAAAACCGAAAGAGGGTGACGTGCCCTCTCCCGGTGGAGAAACTGATATTCGGTGATACCGACTGAGGCGTGACGCGCGGCTAGCTTTGCTCGCGCTCCATATCCTCGATCATCTTGCGCGCGCGCGGACAGGCGAGACGTTCACGAAGAGGGCTATCGGGGTCGATATCCTTCTTGCAAACAAGACATTTGTCCGCGTCCGCAATCGCGTTGAGGCCGCCACAGCTGCCTTTGATGGTGCGACCGCTGAACATGACCCCAAAGGCCATTCCTACCATCACGATCAGGAACAATCCGAAGGTCAGCAGAAAGGTCGACATCACAGGCTCCTTGAAATCAAGTAGCGCCAGAGCGCGACGGTTAGGCCGTCAGCGCCTCAAAGCGTTTGGATGCAATGGATTTAAACCCGTTCTCACCATTTGCAACCGCACGATCCAAGAACAGTACCGCCATATCACGCTGATTTGCGATCTCGAGACCACGCTCACGGCCCAGCACCAGCATCGCTGTTGCCCATGCATCCGCCAGCATCGCGTTGTCGGTCAGCACAGTGACAGAGGCTGTATCATGCTCGACCGGGCGACCGGTGGTTGCGTCGATGATATGCGAATAGCGCTTGCCTTCGTAATCAAAGAAGTTGCGGTAATCACCAGAGGTCGCCATGCCCATGTCTGAAAGACCGACAACCTGTGTCACGCCGCGATCATAGGCCTGCGGTGTCTCAATGCCGATCTGCCAAGGCTGACCGTCGGGATTGCGGCCCGCAGTGTAGAGGTCGCCGCCGATCTCAACCATGTAGTCGGTGATACCGTAGCCCTTGAGGACGCGCGCCACCTGATCAACACCGAAGCCTTTGCCGATGGAAGAGAGGTACACCTCGGCCCCGTCGTTGAGCTTCTTGAGGCCACCGGCCTCCAGTTCGACCGACTGTGCCTGACCGCAGCACCCCATGGCGGCGGCGATCTCTGCCTCAGACGGCATATCGCTGCGAGTCTGACCCGCGCCAAAGCCCCAAAGGTCAATCAGCGCGCCGACGGTGACGTCAAAGGCACCGTCGCTTGCAACATGCACATCCTGCGCCGCCTGCATGACGTGGTGCAACTCGCCGGAGACAGAGAGGCTCTCGCCCGCTGCGACTGCGTTAAACCGCGACACTTCAGAAGAGGCGTCCCAGTTCGACATCTGCACATTGACCTGTGCCAATGCGATATCGACGGCGGTTTGCAGTTCGGCTTTCTCGACAGATTTGCTGTGATCGATCGCAACAATGGAGTAGCTTGTGCCCATCGTCAGCCCGCTGAGCTCCAGCAATGACCATCCTTTCTTGCAAGCCATGAGTGCAAGTGGCATGACCATAAAACTACGGCGAGAAAGGAGAAGAGGGTTCGACACAGGCCTACTCCGCTAATGATGCTGGGTGTTCAACGCTTGGTTCCGTGCGCTTCTGGGACAGAAACAGGACGGGTTCAACAGGAAATTATAAAATTTCCTCCTAAAGAACTTTCAAACCGCGTCGCAGTGAAGCATAAGGCAGCCGGAAAATGGACAGGACATGAAGACGTGCAGCAACATACGTTGAAAAAAGGTCTCGATGTTCCGGTGCTGGGGGCACCTGACACCAAGATCGAAGACGCAGCAAAAGTCCGGACAGTCGCCATCCTCGGCCAAGACTACATCGGACTAAAGCCCCGACTCTCGGTTCAGGAAGGTGATGTCATTGCAGCAGGCGCTCCGGTGCTTGCGCATAAGGACACGCCAGAGGTTCAGGTAACCGCACCGGTTTCGGGACGTATCAAAGCGATCAACCGTGGCGCGCGCCGCGTTTTGGTCAGCGTCGAGATCGAAGTGGATGAGAGCGCCGCAGAGCCGGTGGATTTCTCCTCTGTTGGGGATGACAGCACGGCTGACGGTCTGCGAAAACGCTTGTGTGCCGCGGGTTTGTGGACATCTTTCCGCACCCGCCCCTACTCCAAGATCCCTGCACCAGATGCTGCGCCAGCCGCGATATATGTGACGGCGATGGATAGCGAGCCGCTGTCTGGCGATGCAGCCACCATCATCAACGATCAAGGCGAAGCCTTTGCCCGTGGCCTTGCGGCGATCACCGTCCTGACCGAAGGCAAAACCTACCTGTGCCAAGACAGCGGAGCCACAATCCCCGGCGCCGATCTGGCCAGCGTTACTGCGGTTGGGTTCTCTGGTCCCCACCCTGCTGGCCTTGCTGGCACGCATATGCATTTTCTGGAGCCGCCTTCCGCTGAGAAGACAGTCTGGAGCATCGGCTATCACGATGTCATCGCCATTGGTCACCTGCTGCTAACAGGGCGCATCAATAGCGCGCGCGTCGTGGCACTCTCTGGCCCCAAATGCAGCCGCCCGCGTCTGGTCCGTACCCTTTCCGGCGCGTCGATGACCGATCTTTGTGCCGAGGACCTCGGCACGGATGATCCGATTCGCATCATTTCTGGCTCGATCCTGTCCGGTCGCGCAGGCGAAGGCGTCACCGCCTATCTGGGCCGCTACGCCCGTCAGATCACGCTGATCAAGGAAGACCACGATCAGATCCCGCTGGGCTGGATTCGCCCGATGGCCTCGAAATACGCCGTGCAGCCTGTTCTGGGATCGGCCTTTTCCAAAAAGCTCTATGCGCTGACGTCGAACCTCAATGGAGGGCGCCGCGCCATGGTGCCGATTGGCACGTTCGAGCAACTGATGCCGCAGGATTTCCTGCCGACACAGCTCTTGCGAGCGCTGCTGGTGATGGACACCGATCAGGCTCAGGCGCTGGGTGCGCTTGAACTGGACGAAGAAGACCTCGGGCTCTGCGGTTTTGCCTGCCCGGCCAAATATGAATATGGCCTCGCCCTGCGCGACAGCCTCAGCAAGATCGAAAGAGAGGGATAAGACTTTGGGTCTTCGCAATTTCTTTGATCGCATCGAGCCGCAATTCCTAAAAGGTGGCCGGTACGAAAAATTCTTCCCCGTCTATGAGATGGTGGAGAGTTTCATCTACACGCCCAAGACGGTCACGACCGCCGCACCGCATGCCCGCTCTTACATCGATATGAAGCGGATCATGACCTATGTGGTGATCGCGACCATCCCTTGCATTCTGTTCGGGATGTATAACACGGGTCTGCAGACCAATATGGCGATTGCCGAATACGGTGCATCGGGCTGGCGCGCAGCCATCATCGAGACGCTGGGCATCGGCTTTGATCCCAACAACCCGTTTGCCAATATCATGCATGGGCTGTTGTATTTCCTGCCGATCTACATCGTGACGCTGGTTGCCGGTGGTATCTTCGAGGTGATCTTTGCCGTGGTGCGCGGTCACGAGGTCAACGAGGGCTTCCTCGTCACCTCCATGCTTTATACGCTGATTGTGCCTGCAACGACGCCACTTTGGCAGGTCGCGCTTGGCATTATCTTTGGTGTGGTGATCGGCAAGGAAGTCTTTGGCGGCACAGGCAAGAACTTCCTCAACCCTGCACTTGTGGGCCGAGCGTTCCTCTACTTTGCTTACCCCGCCTATATGTCGGGTGAATCTGTCTGGACCCCGGTCGATGGCTTCTCTGGTGCAACGGCGCTGGCGATCAGCGCATCCGACGGCCACGCCACCCTGCCTGAGCGCGGTATCGAGTGGATGGACGCCTTTATCGGAACCATTCAAGGCTCGTTCGGCGAGACTTCGACGCTGGCGGCGATGATCGGTCTGGCGTTCCTGTTGATCGTGAAAATCGCCAACTGGCGACTGATTGTAGGCTGTATGGCTGGCATGATTGCCTTCTCATCGCTGCTGAACTGGATCGGATCTGACAGCAACCCGATGTTTGCAATGCCGTGGTACTGGCACTTTGTGCTGGGTGGCTACGCCTTTGGTCTGGCGTTCATGGTGACGGAACCGGTGTCCGCTTCGCATACCAATATGGGCCGCTATATTTACGGCGCACTCATCGGTTTCATGGTGGTGATGATCCGCGTCATCAACCCGGCCTTCCCCGAAGGCATGATGCTCGCGATCCTCTTCGGCAACGTCTTCGCCCCGCTGATCGACTACTTTGTCGTGCAGGCGAACATCAAACGGAGGGCAAAGCGCAATGTCTGATGCAAACGAGAAAAAGGGCCTGATCCGTCGGTTTATCGACGCTCCGCCCGACTCCGTCGGCAAGACCATCTTTGTGGCTGTTTCGCTCTGCCTTGTGGCGTCAATGGTGGTTTCGGCTGCCGCTGTGGCCCTGCGCCCGGTGCAAGAAGAGAACAAGCTGCGCGACAAACGCATCAACGTGTTGCAGGTCGCAGGTGTCTACGACGATAACGTGCCGGTGGCTGAAGCATTTGCCGCGTTTGAGCCGCATGTTCTGGATCTGTCGACCGGCGAATACACCGACCAGTTCGAAATCGAGACTTTCGATGCGCTGGCGGCCTCGGATGACCCGGCCATCGTGCGTGCGCTGGACGAAGATCCCGCGGGTCTGGGCGGCACCATGCAGGCTTACCGCATGATCTATCTGCTGCGCGATGATGCAGGCGAGGTCGACAAGGTGGTCCTGCCGATTGAAGGCTATGGCCTGTGGTCCACGCTCTATGGGTTCATCGCGCTCGAAGAAAACGGCAACGACATCTTCGGCTTGCAGTTCTACCAGCACGGCGAAACACCCGGTCTTGGTGCCGAAGTGGACAACCCGCGCTGGAAAGCGCTGTGGAACGGCAAGAAACTCTTCACTGAGGATGGTCAGTTGGCGATCACCGTGGCCAAAGCTGCACCGCCCGCCGGTCAGGAGTACCACGTGGATGCGCTGGCCGGTGCAACGCTGACATCTGTTGGCGTCGACAGCCTCGTAAAGTTCTGGATGGGCGAGGCAGGCTATGGTGCCTTCCTTGAGCGGCTCAAAGCAGGAGAGATCGACTGATGGCACAAACCTATCGTTCGCAACTGGTCGATCCACTGGTCGACAACAACCCGATCACACTGCAGGTTCTGGGCATCTGTTCCGCACTGGCGGTCACCTCCTCGATGCAGGTGGCCTTTGTGATGGCGCTGGCGGTGACCATGGTGACGGGTTTCTCGTCCTTGTTCATCTCAATGCTGCGCAACCAGATCCCCTCCTCGATCCGGATCATCGTTCAGATGGTGATTATCGCGTCCTTGGTGATCCTCGTGGATCAGCTCCTCAAGGCCTATGCCTATGAAATTTCCAAGACGCTCTCGGTCTTTGTGGGTCTTATCATCACCAACTGTATCGTGATGGGCCGCGCCGAAGCCTTTGCGATGAAGAACCCGCCTGTGGCGAGCTTTATCGACGGGGTTGGCAACGGTCTGGGATATGGGCTTTTGCTGCTGGTCGTTGGTTTCTTCCGCGAACTCTTTGGCGCAGGCTCCCTGTTTGGAGTCACCATTCTGGAGACCGTGAACAATGGCGGCTGGTATGTGCCAAACGGCATGCTGCTGCTTCCGCCCTCGGCCTTCTTCGTGATCGGCCTTCTGATCTGGGGCATCCGCACTTGGAAGCCGGCACAGGTCGAAGAGCGTGAATATAAAATTCAGACGGTGGAGGCACACTGATGGAAGGATTGCTTTCCCTCGCGGTCAAGGCCGTATTCGTTGAGAACCTCGCCCTGTCGTTCTTCCTCGGCATGTGTACCTTCTTGGCGGTGTCGAAAAAGATCTCGACCGCGATTGGTCTTGGTATCTCAGTAATGGTGGTGCAAGGCATCACCGTGCCTGCCAACAACCTGATCCTGACCTATCTGCTGGCGCCGGGCGCGCTGGCATGGGCCGGTTTCCCGGATGTGGATCTGACCTTCCTTGGTCTCATTTCCTATATCGGCGTGATCGCGGCCATGGTGCAGATCCTCGAGATGCTGCTCGATAAGTACTTCCCGCCGCTCTACAACGCGCTTGGAGTCTTTTTGCCGCTCATCACCGTGAACTGCGCCATCCTTGGTGGCTCGCTCTTCATGGTGGAGCGCAGCTATGACTTTGCCGAGGCGACCACTTATGGTCTGTCCTCCGGGTTCGGCTGGGCCCTGGCAATCACGGCAATGGCAGGTGTGCGCGAAAAGCTGAAATACTCCGATATTCCCGACGGGCTTCAAGGTCTCGGTATCACCTTCATCACCGCAGGTCTGATGGCGATGGCCTTCATGTCCTTCAGCGGCGTGAAACTCTGATAGGAGCGCAGACGTGACTACATTCGGACTAGGCGTTCTCCTGTTCACATTGATCGTTGTCGCACTGGTGACGATCATTCTGGCGGCGCGTTCCAAGCTCGTCAGCTCGGGCAACGTCAACATCACCATCAACGGTGAGAAAACCATCTCTGTTCCGGCGGGCGGCAAGCTGCTGCAAACGCTGGCGGCGGAGAAAATGTTCGTCCCCTCCGCCTGTGGCGGGGGTGGCACCTGTGCGCAATGCCGCGTGCGTGTGCATTCCGGTGGCGGCTCGATCCTGCCCACCGAGGAAAGCCACATCACCAAGCGCGAAGCCTCTTGTGGCGACCGCCTGTCCTGTCAGGTCGCGGTCAAGCAGGACATGAACATCGAAGTGCCCGAAGAGGTGTTCGGCGTGAAAAAATGGGAGTGCACCGTGCGCTCCAATGAAAACGTCGCAACCTTCATCAAAAACTTGGTGCTGGAACTGCCCGAGGGTGAGGATGTGAACTTCCGCGCCGGTGGCTATATCCAGATCGAGGCCCCGGCGCATAAGCTGTCCTACAAGGACTTTAACATCGAGGAAGAGTACCGCCCCGATTGGGACAAGTTCAATCTGTGGCAGTATGAATCGACCGTCGATGAACCGATCGAGCGGGCCTATTCGATGGCCAACTACCCGGACGAAAAGGGCCTTATCATGCTCAACGTCCGTGTTGCCTCGCCGCCGCCGGGCTCCACCGGCATTCCGCCCGGCCAGATGTCTTCGTATATCTTCAATCTGAAGCCCGGTGACAAGGTCACCATCTCCGGCCCGTTTGGCGAATTCTTCGCCCGCGACACCCAAAAAGAGATGGTCTTTATCGGCGGTGGTGCGGGTATGGCGCCGATGCGGTCGCACATCTTTGACCAGCTCAAGCGTCTGGAAAACCGTGATCGCAAGATCACCTTCTGGTACGGGGCACGCTCCAAACGGGAGATGTTCTTTGTCGAGGATTTCGACCAACTGGCCGAAGAATTTGACAACTTCGAGTGGCATGTGGCGCTCTCGGACGCGCTGCCAGAGGACGACTGGAAAGGCTACACCGGCTTCATCCACAACGTGCTCTACGAGGAATACCTCAAGAACCACCCGGCGCCCGAGGACTGCGAGTTCTACATGTGTGGTCCGCCGATCATGAACCAATCGGTGATCAACATGCTCTTGGAACTGGGCGTGGATCGCGAAGACATCATGCTCGACGATTTCGGCGGCTAAGCCAGAGCGTTCAGAAGGGGGCCAAACGGCCCCCTTTTTCATACCCGCCTACCCTCTTGAGTCGCGAAATTCGCCACTACTCCGCAGCGTTTTTGAGGGTTGCCATCAACTGATGGAACTTCTCGCCCTGCACCGCGACGTGATTGCGCAACGCATCGGTTGCGGCCTCCGCATCTCCTGCCTCCAGCGCACGTACAATCTGTTCATGTTCGGACATGGACTGCCCCATGCGCCCCCTGAACCGCAGTTGCTGACGGCGATACGGTTGCAGACGCTTGTGCAGTTTCGCGGCCTCCTGCGCGAGAAAGCTATTACCGGATTGCTGGTAGATGATTCTGTGAAAGCGCTCGTTTTCAGAATAATAGGCATCCACATCGCGCGCAGCGACAGCCTGCTGGCAATGCTCGTTTGCATCACGCAGCTCTGCCAGCGCGGCATCGGAAATCCGCAGCGCCGCAAGCCGCCCACAGACGGCCTCCAGCTCTGCCATGACCTCAAACATTTCCAACAACTCGACAGGGCCAGGCTGGCGGACAAATGCACCACGTCGCGGGATGAGTTCCAGCAGGCCCGATAGTGCAAGGCGTTGAAATGCCTCACGAAGCGGCGTGCGCGAGACACCGAATTGTTCCGCAAGCCGAACCTCATCCAAACGATCCCCATCGGCATAGGTGCCATCGAAGATCAGCTCTTCGAGTTGTTCGGCAATCGTATCGGCACGGCGTTTTTCCATATCTCAGATCATTATCACGCGCGCTGTAAAATTCAAGCGAGCTATTATTGTATACAAACCTGTTGACTTAAAAAACATCGCGCGATTACCCTTGCGACACCTTCGGCATGATCGGGGGAACCAAGGGAGGAAAACATGAACACATTTCTGAAGGCCGCTGTCGCGGGCCTCGCGCTTGTTGCAACCGGCAGTATGGCCAGTGCAACCGAGCTACGCCTGTCGCACCAATGGTCCAACAACGACATTCGCCATAAGGTCGCGCAAATGGTTGCGGATGAGGTGGCCGCCGCTGATGTCGACCTGAACATTAAGATCTTCGGCTCCAAATCGCTGTTCAAACCGCGCGAGCAGTATAAACCGCTGAGCCGAGGCCAGCTCGACATGACTGTCCTGCCGCTGTCTTACGCGGGTGGCCAGCAACCGGCCTATAACCTGACCTTGATGCCTGGTCTGGTGAAAAACCATGATCACGCAGCTCGCTTGTCGGCGTCGCCCTTTATGGAAGCGCTCGAAGAGAAAATGGCCGAAGATGACGTGATGGTTCTGGTTCACGGATATCTAGCGGGCGGTTTTGCCGGCAAAGACAAATGCATCACCGCCCCCGAGGACGTTCAGGGCCTGCAGACGCGGGCAGCGGGCAAATCTTTTGAACAGATGCTGGCTGGCGCGGGGGCCTCTATCGCCTCCATGGCCTCGTCCGAGATCTATAACGCGATGCAAACCGGCGTTTTGCAGGCAGCAAATACGTCGTCTTCGTCCTTCGTATCCTACCGGATCTACGAGCAGGTCAGTTGCTACACCCCTGCAGGCGATGTGGCGCTTTGGTTCATGTATCAACCGCTTTTGATCAACAAGACCACCTTTGAAGGTCTGAGCGCAGAACAACAAGCCGCCCTGCGCACCGCCTCCGAGAAAGCGCAGGCCTATTACCTAGAGGAAGCCAAAAAAGAAGATGCCGCCTCCGCCAAGGTGTTTGCCGATGCCGGTGTCGAAATTGCGCAGATGACAGCCGAGGATTTCGATGCATGGCGCGAGTTGGCGAAAGAAACATCCTATAAGCAGTTCGTTGCAGAGGTGCCGGACGGGCAACAGTTGCTCGATCTCGCGCTGTCAGTCGAGTGATCGGCACCGCGTGACACCACACATCCCGGAGCGGCCGCGCGCCGCTCCTATTTTGTGACCCTCTCACTTGATACTGGAGGCGATAATGGCGGGCCATACTTCGGCAGCTGCAGCCCGAACGGGCAATAATCCCTTTCTCCGCTTTGTAGCGGCCCTTTCGACACTGGCGGGCTGGTGTTCGGCGGCGATGATCGTCGCATCCGTTGCGATCACGTGCCAGATGATTGTCATCCGCTTTGTGCTCAATGGCTCTACCATCTGGCAAACCGAGGCCGTGATCTATTTGATGATTGCGGCCACCCTCGTGGGGCTGCCTTACGTTCAACGCCTTAGGGGCCATGTGAACGTTGATCTTGTGCCACTGTCCCTGCCCCGCCGTGCGCGTTTTATTCTCGCGGTTATCACCTCGCTTCTGTCGATCACCATCATCGCGATCATGCTCTGGTATGGCTTTGAATACTGGCATTTCGCAATGGAGCGAGGCTGGCGGTCTGACACCGTTTGGGGCGTCAGACTCTGGATTCCTTACCTCTCTATCCCCGTTGGATTTGGCCTGCTGCTGCTGCAACTGGTTGCGGATTTCATCGCGCTGATGATTGGCGCGGACCGCCCCTTTGGATTGGAGGACGCTTGATGGATCCCTTACTGCTGGGCGGTATTGTCGCCGTTCTGACCATTCTTGTGCTATTTTCCGGCGTGTCGGTGGCGATTGGTCTGCTGATCGTCTCTGCCGGGTTCCTGATCGTTTTTGATGGTCCGCGCTCGCTGGAGCTGATGCCAGAGATCCTGTTTGGCAAGCTCGACAATTTTGCGCTGCTGTCGATCCCGATGTTCATCATCATGGGCGCGTCGATTGCCTCTACCCGTGCAGGCGCCGACCTATATGAGGCGCTTGAGCGCTGGCTCACCCGTATTCCAGGCGGTTTGGTGGTTTCAAACCTCGGCGCTTGCGCGTTGTTTGCGGCGATGTCGGGATCTTCGCCAGCCACCTGTGCGGCGATTGGTAAAATGGGCATCCCCGAGATGCGCAAACGCGGCTATCCCGATGGTGTGGCCGCAGGCTCCATCGCTGCGGGGGGCACCCTTGGTATTCTCATTCCACCATCCGTGACAATGATCGTTTACGGGATCGCCACTGAGACTTCGATTGGGCGTCTGTTCCTTGCTGGTGTTATTCCCGGCCTGCTGCTTGTCGGTCTCTTTATGGGGTGGTCGCTTTACTCCACATGGCGCTCTGGTGATGCAGCGCGTCTGGGTTCAGGCAGCTATACTTGGGCTGAGCGGTTTGAAATCCTGCCCCGCGTGCTGCCGTTCCTCGCGATCATTATCGGTGTGCTCTATGCGATGTATGGCGGAATCGCGACCCCCTCAGAAACGGCCGCTGTTGGCGCGCTCCTGTGTCTGGTGATCGCGGTTGTGATCTACAAGCTGTGGAATCCCCGCGATCTCTGGGTGGTTCTGCGCGACAGCACCAAAGAAAGCGTGATGATCCTTTTCATCATCGCGGCGGCGGGTGTGTTTTCCTACATGCTGTCATCGCTCTTTATCACGCAGTCGATCGCCGAATGGATTGGCACGCTGGAAGTCAATCGTTGGGTGCTGATGGGGGCGGTCAACGTGTTCCTGCTGATCGCTGGGTTTTTCCTGCCGCCCGTCGCCGTGATCCTGATGGCGGCACCGATCCTGCTCCCGATCATCACCACCGCCGGGTTTGATCCGATTTGGTTCGCCGTGGTGCTGACGATCAATATGGAAATCGGCCTGATCTCTCCACCGGTCGGTCTGAACCTCTATGTAATCAACGGCATAGCGCCGGATATTTCGCTCAGAACAATCCTGCTAGGCTCCCTGCCCTTCGTGGCTTGCATGATTTTGGCCATCGTTCTGCTGTGTCTGTTTCCGGGACTGGCCACATGGCTACCCAATCTGGTGATGGGAGGTGCGATATGAGCATCCTTGCGGAACTGCTCTCAACGGTTTTTGAACGCCGACAACAGACGGGGCAATCTGCCCCATCCGATGGGCGCCCGCTGCAGGAATTGGCGGATGCATTGGTTGGATCTGCTGGTGAAACCTCTGGCCTGGCGCTGGCCGAGGAAATTCTGACGCGGTTTGAAACCGAAGATGATGATGGAAAGGTTGCGTTTTTCCGCCATCTTGCAACCGCGATGAACATCACACCGGAAGACGTCCGGGCAACGCTGTCTAATTATGAAAAAGACCCATCCAAAACCTCTTATCGCGCCTTCATGGCGGCGGCAGAACCCAAACGACAAGAGTTGATCCGCCGTCTTAATCGCCTGCCCAATGCAACCGGAATGTTGGTTCGGATGCGTGCAGACCTGTTGCGGCTGGGACGTGGAGAACCCAAACTCGAAGCGCTCGATATGGATTTTCGCCACTTGTTCCTCAGCTGGTTCAATCGTGGATTTCTGGTGCTCCGCCCGATCAATTGGGAAAGCCCTGCGCATATCCTTGAAAAAATTATCGCCTATGAGGCCGTTCACGCCATCGACAGTTGGGATGACTTGCGCCGCAGGCTGGAGCCTTCCGACCGACGATGTTTTGCGTTCTTTCACCCCTCAATGCCGGACGAACCGCTGATTTTTGTCGAGGTCGCCCTGACCAATGGCGTGCCGGGGTCTGTGCAGATGTTGCTCAGCGAGGGGCGTTCTGCCATTCCTATCAGCGACGCTGACACCGCGACATTCTATTCAATCTCAAACTGTCAGGCTGGCCTCGCAAGCATCTCGTTTGGAAACTCCCTGATCAAGCAGGTTGCCTCTGATCTAGCGACCGAAGTCCCGTCGCTTGCCACGTTTGTGACCCTCTCCCCTATTCCCGGTCTGACCGGTTGGCTCAAGTCCGAAGGGATCGCGTGGGAAGAGACCGATGCCGAGAAATTGCGCGGATATGCTGCTGATTACCTGATCAATGCCAAAAGAAGTGGCGGACAACCTCTTGACCCTGTTGCAAGATTCCACCTCGGTAATGGTGCTATCGTGCACCGGGTACATGCAGATGCGGACACCTCCGACAAGGGCCGCGCGCAATCGGCAGGCACCATGGTCAATTACCTTTACGATCTTGGAAAAATTGCTCAAAACCATGAACGTTTCGCGACCACGCAAGAGGTCGTCGCTTCCGCCGAGGTCAAATCCCTCGCGGCGACCGCGCGCAGCGTTCCAGCATAAGAAAGGCTCCGCCCATGGCTAACCCGTTGTATGATCGTCTTTTTGGCGCTCACTCCGGCAAGACGACACCCTTCCTGCATCTGCCTGACGGCCGGGTTCTGACGCATCAGGATTTTCTCGAGCGGATCGCACAGATCGCGCATGTGCTGACCCAAACAGGCCTGACACCCGGTGATCGTGTGGCAGTACAAGTCGAAAAATCCCCTGAAGCGCTCGCACTTTATGGCGCATGTGTTCAGGCTGGCCTTATCTTTTTACCTCTCAACACCGCCTATACCGCCGATGAATTGTCGTATTTCATCGAAAACAGCGGAGCATCCCTTGTCGTGTGCGACAGCAAGAGCAAAACCATGCTCGCGCCTATCGCCTCGCAACTCAACGCAAGCCTGGAAACACTGAACGCGAACGGCACCGGGACACTGACAGATCAGGCGGATTCAAAGCCTGCGCATTTTGAAACGGTTGATCGCTCCGGCGATGATCTGGCGGCGTTTCTCTATACCTCTGGCACAACCGGACGTTCGAAGGGGGCGATGCTCACACAGAACAATCTGTTGTCGAACTCTGAAACTTTGGTTCAGGAATGGCGATTTACTGCGCGCGACGTGCTGCTACATGCGCTGCCGATTTTTCACACCCACGGGCTATTTGTCGCCAGTAACGTGACGCTACTGGCAGGCGGCGCGATGATCTTCCTGCCAAAGTTCGATCTGGACGTGGTTATTGAAACCTTGCCAAACGCAACCACCATGATGGGTGTACCGACTTTCTATACCCGCCTGCTGGGGGATGAACGTTTTACTGGCGACCTCACCCGGCATATGCGTCTGTTTATTTCCGGCTCCGCGCCGCTGCTGGCAGAAACACATGTTCAGTTTGAGAGCCGCACCGGGCACCGCATCCTTGAACGCTACGGCATGACCGAAACCAATATGAACACCTCAAATCCTTATGACGGCGAACGCCGCGCAGGCACCGTCGGCTTTCCACTGCCCGGTGTGGAACTGAAAATCACCGATCCTGCCAGTGGCAACACCCTGCCCCACGGCGATGTCGGCCAAATTGAGGTACGCGGTGCAAACGTCTTTAAAGGCTACTGGCAGATGCCGGAAAAGACGGCGGCTGAGTTGCGTGAGGACGGTTTTTTCATCACCGGCGATCTGGGTAAGATCGACGAGGATGGCTACGTCCACATTGTAGGCCGCAACAAAGACCTGATTATCTCGGGTGGCTACAACATCTATCCTAAGGAAATCGAACTGCTGCTGGATGATCAACCCGGCGTTTTGGAAAGCGCCGTTATCGGCGTGGCACACCCAGACTTTGGCGAAACCGTCCTTGGCGTGATTGTCCCCGCACCCAGTGAAACCCCTGACATCGATGCCATAATGCTGGCCGTACAAACTCAGCTCGCGCGCTTCAAACATCCGCGCAAGTTGATTTTGATCGATGAGTTGCCACGCAACACGATGGGCAAAGTTCAAAAGAACATTTTGCGCGACTCCTACAAGGACATGTTCACCGGCTAAGGCTGCGTCTTCACTCTCCCCTACTGCGCAGGTGGCACCAACTCGGGTCACCTGCTTTTTTCGTCCCTACCCAACCTCTTCGACAAAGGCATCGGGCTCCAGTTCCTGCCAGAACGAAATGATTGCGGCTGCATTCAAGGCCGAACGCCAACTGTGCTGGCGAAAATGCTCGCGATCCAAATCGCTTTCGAGACGTGATAGGAACAATCGCTTGTCCGCATCGCGTTGTGTGGGGTTTCGCCGCGAAACCAGCGTTTCAACAATATCGAGATGTTTCGCGCGTTCGCGCCGCTCAGCCGCACGCGCTTTAAATGCTGCATCCTCGGCCGCTTTTTCAGCCTCTTGTATGCTGCGCTGCGCATCTAGTTTGGCCTGTGTTTCCGGGTCGACCGGTTTGCGTGGCGAAGCTTTGCTTCCTTCTGCAGCGCTATAATCCCCCATGATGGCCGCGCGGAGGTAACCGACACTGGATTTCACCTCCCCCTGCCCTGCGACATAGTCCAGCTTTTCTTGAACATAGTCTTGCCCGTGTTCCGTAATCCACTGCCGTGCGAGACGGTCAGACACGCCCTGCCCGCGCAGCGCTTTATAAACCGACAGATTGCGCAACCCGTCACTGTCATCGATCTGGAACATCGCCATCTGCGGGTTCTCTTTAATGAGAAAGCGGATATCGCTCACCGCGCGGCCCTTTTTGCGCGTTTGAGGCTCAATTATAATGTCAGAGCTTTTGTTCACTTCAGCCACTGCCGGTTTGATGATCTTCGCGTTCAGATGTTTGAAACTCTCATAATAGGCGGAGCCATCAACGCCCATCAGCTTGCGGAAAATATCGAGGCTCCACCATCCAGTGGAGCCTGTCCGCACAAAACGATAGCAGTTTTCATAGAGCGCTAGCCCGTGGCCAGACGTAAAGTTGCGTTGGATCTTTACGTTGATCAGCGCGTAGATCTTAGGATCATGCAGTTTCTGCGCCAAAGCAGGAGAATAGGCGTATTCGCACACTCCGTTTTTTAACTTGGCGAAACTCAGCAGTGCAGACACGCCCCACTCCTGATGACCCTGCTCATCTAGCATGTCCCACTCTGCAACCGTTTCCGCGAGCGCGCGGAGACTGGCGCGAAGACTGTCCACATCATTGGAGTTGTATCCCACCATCATCGCAAGGGTGCGCGCATCAATCGTGTGACTGCGGGCTGAGGTCAGCGTGTCATAGGCATTCAGCAGCAACACGTTTGAAAGCTTGCGTTGCAACAGAGTGAGTTTGCCGCTGATATGAATCGCGGCAACATTCTTCTTCACTGTTTCCCGCGTCAGAGCACCAGTCAGCCGGTCCTCATCAAAGCCATGCTCTACCATGGAATCATCTGCCTCTTTTTTTGTAGTAGACTGCCACAAAAGGAACCCGTACGGCAATCTCTCATGGGTTCCTTAGAGGTGACATGCTGAATCGGTCTTGTCGGCATCGGCCACATCTGAAAGGTACCCATCAACGGGACCAGATTCGCTCAAGCGCGCTGAGAATCGAATCGCCCGCTCTTCCCCAATAGTCGTCAGCCTCACAGAGAGCGCCGCTCATAGCAGGCTCTAATCCGCACCTTAGGGTCTAATTTCGCCCTGATAGAGCCTCACAAAGCTGCTTAAACGGTCTACAGATCGTTCCTGCAACGAGATCTGCTATCCTGAGAATCGGAACCTTTAAACCTGCGTTCTGGACCCTTTCCTCCTGTAGCTGGGTACCTTTGGACCTGTAGTTGGATACCTTTAGTCCCGCACTCGGGTCCCCAAGAGCATTTAGTCCTTTGTTTTAGTTACATAATATGGGCGTAAAGATTCTAAATTCCTTAAACATCTAAACGCTTTGTCGTTCTCGATTTTCTGGATTTTCGAGCTAATTACAGCGGTTTCGTCACGAAACCGGCAAAGGTACCCAGGAAAATGGAACAAAAGAGCCCTGACGGGCTATGCATCGCCAAAGATGTTCTCTATTCTCCCAGATATAACAACAATCCACATACATTCATCGAGATCGAGCAAACTCATGAGCACCCCTCCACTGCCTCCATATTTCAATCTGGACCCTGAGAAGGCCGCAGGGAAGCTGCCCAATCCAATCCAAACAACACGCTTTGCAAAAGCTGCCGCGTTGTGTGGCAAGGGGCGTGAAGATCTGGCACGGCGTGGCTACGCTCCTGATGGAGAGAAGCGACTGCGTAAGTTCTCCATATGGGAAATTACCCGCTACCTGATCCCCGTTGCGCCTCAGCATCTTCGCCGCGTCCTCAAAGCAAACCCGGATCTTCCGCAAGGCGAAGGCGATGGCGGTTCCAAGTGGTTCACACTTGAGGAGGTGCTTGCGCTTCGCCAGCATTTCGCAAGCGAAGGTATCTCAACAAAGGAATACCTGCCCTACCGTCCCAAAGGTCTGCCAGCAAAGGTCACTGCTGTTGCCAATTTCAAAGGCGGGGTTGGAAAGACATCTACAGCGGCTCACCTTGCAATGTCTGCGGCCCTTGATGGTTACAAAGTGCTGGTTATTGATCTAGACAGCCAAGGCTCGATGACTTCGATCCTTGGCGGTCAGATTGAAGACGAGTGGTCTACCGTTTTCCCTCTCATCGCAAAAGACTACGCCAAAGCGATGGTTGAGGAAAATGCGGTTCG
Organism: Tritonibacter mobilis; assembly: GCF_001681715.1. Lineage (GTDB taxonomy): Bacteria > Pseudomonadota > Alphaproteobacteria > Rhodobacterales > Rhodobacteraceae > Epibacterium > Epibacterium mobile. The sequence continues at coordinate 286,571 of NZ_LNWY01000001.1, forward strand.
CGCGGCTGCGGGGGAACCTGAATTGCCGCTTGATGAGACCTTGAATGAAGCGCTTACGGTTTCGCCGCGAAACGTCATCCAGAAAACCCATTGGCCCAATATCGACCTGATTGGCGCACAGTTGAACCTCTACTGGGCTGAATTTCAGATCCCGGTTTGGCGAATGGGTCTCAGAAGTTGGCCTTTGTGGGATGCGTTGAACAATTTCCTACAGGACGAAGGCATTCTGGACGACTATGACATCGTCTTCCTCGATACGCCTCCCGCACTTGGGTACCTCACGATTAATGCGCTCGCTGCAGCCGATATTCTGTTGGTTCCTCTTGGTGCATCGTTTCTTGAGTTTGACTCAACCGGGCGTTTCTTTGACATGCTCTATTCCACCTTTGCCTCCATTGAAGAAGGCGAGAATGTCGCACAAAGGGCGGCAGGGTTGCCGGAGATCAAATTTGAATGGGACGTGGTGCGCGCGCTGATCACACGGTTCGATGCTAGCCAGCAGACAGATATGGCCAACGTGATCCAAGCCTATTTCGGCGATTTCATGAATGCGTATCGCCAGGATGTCACGGCTCTTGTGGGGCAGGCAGGTGAGCAGGTGAACGGCATTTATGAGGCGGACTACCGCGACTTTAACCGCGACACCTATGTGCGTGGTCGCGAAACATTTGACCGAACGTATGCCGAGTTCAAGGAGCTGCTCATCGGTAGCTGGTGGCGAGACACCCAGATGGAAGGAGCAGAGTAAAATGGCGAAACGTAGACGACTAACTGCACCTGATGTCGCTGAAATCGAAGCCTTGGATGAGGGTTTCGCGGCGAAACCGAGTGTGAATCCGTTCGAAACTGGCCAAAAAAGCGCGCCTCCGATCGCGAAAGTCTCAGCTGAAACTGCAAAATTACGTGGTATGGCGGCGGTCACGGACCGCGTGGAACTTGCTCGCGACAAAGCAGACGCGGGCAGATGGCGCGATGCCGAAGAAGCGGGGCAGGCGGTGCGCTATATCCCGCTGTCCGAGATCGACCGCGACTATCTGCGCCGCGATCGAATGCAGGTCGATGAGGGGGAGTTGCAAGAGCTTATCACCTCCATCAAGACAAACGGCCTGCGCAGCCCGGTTGAAGTGGTCGCTCTGGATGAAGGCGGTTACGGACTTGTTTCTGGTTTTCGCCGACTTGAGGCTTTTGCGAGGCTGAACCTCAATCGTGATGGTTTTGCTGAAATTCCAGCATTCTTGCGGCAGGGCACAGATAGCGCTGCGGCCTATGTCTCGATGATCGAAGAGAACGAGCTGCGTGCCAATCTCACACCGTATGAGCGTGGTCGGATTGCGGTTCTGGTCGCGGGGCAGGGCGTTTTTGCCTCCGTAGAAGATGCGGTTGATACGCTTTTTGCGGCGGCGTCCAAAGCGAAACGATCAAAAGTTCGCAGTTTCGCTGCGGTTCATGAGGGACTTGGTGATCTCCTCCGCTACCCCAATGCGATGTCCGAAAAAGCGGGTTTGAAAATCGCCGCGGCACTTCGATCCGGTGGTCAGGCGACTTTGCGCAAAGCGCTTGGTTCAGCGCAGCCCGATAGCGAGCGGGACGAATGGCGCGTGGTTGAAACGGCGCTTGCTGAATTTGAGGCGACGCCCAAAGATACCTCACGCGGAGGGCGACCGCGCCAGGTCACCCGCATTAAGTCACGACCTCTGACATCCGGGGGGGATCTGTCGGCAGAGGTCTCGCCCAAGGGCGTTCGGATCGATCTGAAGGGCGCAAATTTGGCTGAACAGGATGTCGAAAGACTTCTGGAGGTGATTGAAGAACATCTGATGTCGAAAGTGTCGAATTCCTAAAATCCGGCAGCTTTGGTCAGGTTCACCTCGATCTGGTTGCCAGAAGATTGGTTAACAGAGATGGATAGACCTTTTTTCAATGAATGGCCGGAGAAAAGCGCAAGGCGTTCTTTCTCCGGCAGTTCTGCGCGAATGCCGGCTTTGAGGATCGTGCTTTTTACAAGACGGGGAATATGTCGGTCGTTCAGGCGCGTGCTCAATGCACGCTTGCCATCTCTCGACGTTCGCACAAACGCAGGCCCGGAGCGGATCTTGGCAAAATGTAGCCATTGGGAGAGGGTATAAACCGGGCATGTTAAATCTGTATTTCCGCAGGCGATCTGGACTTTACGCCAGCCGGTCTTTGATTTGATCGTCAGGAGAATGCCCTCCGAGTGTAGTTCGATCCAGCCGGTTCCGCCCTCTGTGTCATTCTGATGTAAATCGAGCCCTATGAGATCGCTGCGGCCTAAGCCACCAATATAGCCCATCAGCAATATGGCACGGTCTCGCAGCCCACGCAGATCAAAGGGAAGAGTGGCGACCATCGCGCGTATCTCTTGTGGAGTGATGGCATCCTTTGTCACCGCAGCGCATGGTTTGTTGGTGGTGATTTCGGACAGGGCGGTCGCAATCAAAGGCGAGTTCCGGTCTAGGCGAAAACCTCGCTGGTGGTAATTCCAAACGAGACCCGCAAGGCGACGTCGGACACTGGCACTGGACAAGCCAGATGCTGCCGAAATCTCCGTTAGGTAGCGCGCGATGTGATCAGGAGTTGCGGCAAGGGGAGGGGTGCCCTGCATTCGGCACCACCGCGTATAAAGAGCCCAATCGGTTGCATAGGCTTTGCGCGTATTCTCAGAGAGATCTTGCGAAAATTCAGAAGTCGAGGGCTCTTCGTTGTTGAGCTGAGAGTGGCTTTTGGGGGGCATTTCACTGACCTTGATCGCTAATGCGGCTTCTACGTGATGAGTTTGCCATATTATGTCTGATAATTAAATATTATCGGACATAATTGAATAATACAACGAGCGGCGGTTTTCTCATCAATTATTGCGTGAAAGCGCCGTTGCGGGCTATGTTCTAACGATGAACACCCTTGGCAGAGAATCTGATCCACACTTTGAGAGTTTACCTTTGTTGCCGTCTTGGGTCACTTCGACACGCGCCGAAGCCCCTGAATATGTGGCGTTTTTGTCCGGTGCGGCCTTGTCGCATCTGCATCTGGTGTTGGCAGACAATACCGTCCCCAAAACCTTGATACGGGACCGGCTGGCCCTGCGCGCGGCGGAGGTTACGGTTGGCTTCTCGGGGCGCAGCGAAACGATGAGCGACCTGCGGGACGCGCTCCATTTTCTGAGTCCGGGTGACTTGCCCGGACCAGCAGGAGAGATTTACCAGTTATGGCGGCGATCCGTGCAGCGCCCCATTCACCCGAGTTCATTCAGCGCGCAACATGACATCTTTTCTGACGAGCAAATCGCAAACTGGTTCACCCAGTCGGATGTTTCGCCCATTGAACGTGCTGCGAATGTACTGGAGCAGTGTTTGGATATCGCCCCGGCGAATGAAGCCTCTGCATTGATACTTGCTGAGGCGGTGCTTGCAAAAGCCCTTGGGTGGGAGCGTATCACCCCCGTGTTTACGCTTGGCCTCAAACACAGCGATCTTCGTGCATGCGGCGAAGGCCTCGTGTTGGCCTGCCATCACGCACTTCGACGCGCAATTGTTGAAATTATGCGCCATGTTTCAGACGGCACGCGCAACACAACCCGCGTATCTGCGATTGTACCAAAGCTTCGGGCAAAAGGGGCGAAAGATGCGGTGCAGATCTTTCTGACACAGGACGCAGTTGCGCCGTCGGCGCTGCCGATGCCAGATCGTGCTGCGCGACGATTTTGCGACCGATTGGTCAGTCTTGGCGTTGTGCGTGAGCTGACCGGGCGCGATAGTTTCCGCCTCTATGGGGTCTGATCATGCGTAAGGCCCAAACAGACCACCCGCTGGATCGAGAGCTGTTTGATGCGCCGCAGGAGGAACGCTGGCGGGAATGGCTGCGCCGGATTGAGGCAGTGTTGTTTGCCAGTGCAACTCCAGTTTCAAGAGAGGATTTGTCGCGGGTGGTGGGGCAGGGCGTGTCAGTGGAACTGCTGATCGAAGACCTGTCTGCGGATATTGAGGGGCGCTCGTTTGAGATCGCCCGCATCGCCGACGGTTGGGTTTTGCGCACCCGCGCGATCTATGCGCCCGCCATACGGGAAGCCGCAAATGTGAGCCATCAACTGCTTGATCTCAATGAGTTCGACGTGGCTGTGCTGGCAGCGGTTGCTTATCACCAGCCGGTGACAAGGGATGGGTTGAAGGATATTTTTGGCAAAGAAATCAGCCGTGATTTAATCGGGCGACTACATGATCGCGGGCTGATCGGTACGGGCCCGCGTGCTCCGCGTCGCGGCGCGCCACATACCTTCGTTACGACCGATCAGTTCCTCGTCGCGTTCGATCTGGAAACACTTCAGGATCTCCCGGATCGCGAGAGGCTGGAAGACGCAGGATTGTCGAAAGTTCAGTGATCACACCGCGCTAGGTTCCGGCCAGAATCCAACGTGCCGCTTTTTCGGCGATCATGAGGGTGGGCGCATTGGTGTTGCCGCTGGTGATGTTCGGCATAACACTGGCATCCACGACCCGCAGGTTCGCCACACCTTTTAGACGCAGATGTGAATCCAACACCGCAGTCGGGTCGTCATCGTGACCCATTTTTACCGTCCCAACAGGGTGGAAAATCGTGGAAGCGATATCGCCTGCAAGCTTGGCGAGGTCGTCGTCGCTTTGATATTGCACACCGGGTTTAAATTCTTCGGGCTCGTAAGGCTTCATCGCGGCTTGACCCATGATGTCACGCACCTGACGCAGGCTGTCAGCCGCGACTTTGCGGTCCTCGTCGGTGGCCAGATAGTTGGGCGAGATCATGGGTGCATCACGGTAGCTGGCCGAGCGGATTTGGATTGTTCCCCGGCTGGTGGGGTTCAGGTTGCAAACGCTCACGGTCATCGCAGGGAAACTGTGCAGTGGCTCACCAAAGGCATCCAGGCTCAGCGGTTGCACGTGATATTCTAGATTGGCGTGGCTGCGGTTTGGATCGGACCGGGTAAACGCCCCCAATTGGCTTGGTGCCATGCTCATCGGACCGGATCGCTTGAACAGATACTCCGCGCCAATCAGCGCTTTGCCGAACAGATTACCGGCCAGCGTGTTCAAAGTGCGCGTTCCATTGACCTTAAAGACGGCGCGAATTTGCAAGTGGTCCTGAAGATTCTCACCGACTGGCGCGTCACGCAGGACGTCTATGCCATGCTGTTTTAACAAGGCCGCAGGTCCGATGCCCGACAGTTGCAGGATCTGAGGCGAGTTCACAGCCCCCGCCGACAGGATCGTCTCACGCCGGGCGGTCACTATGCGCGATTGACCCTTGTGATTGACCCGCGCGCCGGTGCATTGCACTGCGCCGTCCACGGTCTCAAAGGTGAGCTTTTCGACTTGAGCTTGGGTCCAGATCGTCAGATTCTGGCGTGTTTTGGCGGGCCTCAAAAAGGCTTTGGACGTGTTCCACCGCCAGCCCGAGCGTTGATTGACGTCAAAATACGCAACACCTGCGTTGTCACCACTGTTGAAATCCTCGGTTCTTTCGATCCCTGCCTGCGTTGCAGCTTCGGCAAAGCTGTCCAGAACATCCCAGCGCAAACGCTGTTTTTCGACGCGCCACTCGCCGCCGTGCCCATGCATATCGGAAAACCGGCTGTTGTCTCCGGTTGCAGGGTTGGCACCCTGATCCAGCTTGTAGTGGTCTTCGTGCGCTTTGAAATCCCTGAGAGAGTTATCCCAGTTCCAGTCAGACTCCCCGGTGAGCTGCGCCCAATTGTCGTAGTCACGGGCCTGTCCACGCATGTAGATCATGCCGTTGATCGAGGAACAGCCACCCAGAGTTTTACCACGCGGATACCGCAATACGCGACCGTTCAGTCCTTTGTCGGCCTCGGTGCTATAGAGCCAATCGGTACGTGGATTGCCGATGCAATAAAGATATCCGACCGGGACGTGAATCCAAGGATAGGTGTCGGCTTTGCCTGCTTCGAGCAAGAGCACCCGATTGCTTGGGTCGGCGCTTAGTCGATTTGCAAGGAGACACCCTGCTGATCCACCTCCAATTACGATGAAATCAAACTCTGTCCCCATGTCCGACACTGCGCGACCTCCCTCTGTGTTTGATGGCAGCGCAGAAACAAGCGGTGTTGTTTATGACACGCACGGGCTCTTTCGGGCGCTGCAACGCTGTGAAGGTTAGAAAACCGGTTGTCTCATTTCCAATGACAAATTTTTCGCAGTGATATTAAAACTGGTAATATGGAGCGATTTTCAAACCCCAACAGCATTCTGGCCTTTGTCACAGTGGCACGCGAGGGATCGGTGTCGCGTGCGGCGGAGATATTGAACCTAACCCAGCCCGCAGTGAGTCATCAGATCCGGCGGTTGAGCGAAGACATTGGGATCACGCTGTTCACGCGCACGTCTCGTGGATTGGATCTCACTGCAGATGCAAAGTCGCTGCTGCCAAAAGCCGAACAGGTTCTGGATGCAATGACGGAGTTTCGCCGCTGTGCCAGTCTGCAATGCGGTCAGGTGAAAGGCACGCTGCGCCTCGGCACAATCATTGATCCGGAGTTTATTCGATTGGGACGTCTCCTGAGCCAATTGGGCGCAGCGCATCCCAACATCACGACCGAGCTGGTGCATGGCGTCAGCGGTGAGATCCTTGAAAAAATTCAGCGGCGGCAGGTGGATGCAGGTTTTTATCTCGCTGGGCCAGATCAGTTTGACGAGTTGCCATCAGAGCAGGCGCTTTACACGCTAAAGCTTGCGGATTTTGCCTACCGGATCATTGCCCCACCCGGATGGGAGGGGCGTGTGGCGGGGGCCGGGTGGACAGACCTGGCAGATCTGCCCTGGATTGGGACGCCGGAGGTTTCCGTACACAACCGACTGCTGCGCCGGATCTTTGCCGCGCACGAATGTCCGCAAAACATCGTGGCACTGGTCGATCACGAGGCTTCGATGCTCGAGATGGTGCGGTCAGGCGTTGGCCTTAGCCTGTGTCGGGAGTCGATCGCCCTTCATCAAAGGCAATCCTTTGGTTTGGTGGTTTGCGAAGAGTTGAGTGTACCCGCGTCCCTTGGCATCCTGACGCTACAAGAGCGACAGAATGATCCGGTTGTTGCGGCGCTCTTCAACCAGCTTAGCGCTGTCTGGTAGGTCAGAATCTCAGCTCTCTGGAACCAGTAGCTCCGTGCGCCTTGCGCGCGCTGCTTTTTGCAAAAACTCGGACACCGCGCGGACACGGGCAAGATCTTCGGTGGCCTGATGGCCCACGATCCAGACTGTGCGTTTGAGCAGGTATTCATTGGTCAGGACAGGGACAAGGCTTGGGTCATTCAACGCCATAAATCGCGGCAGGATACCTATACCTGAGCCTGCACGAATGGCTTCTTTTTGGGCGGCCATGGAGCTGGACGCAAAACGAACCGTTCGCCGCAAGCCTAATTCTTCCAGATATCGCACTTCTGGCGAGAACAGCATGTCAGCGATGTAGCCCACCAATCGGTGATCTTTCAGTTCATCCAGCGTCTGCGGTACGCCATGTTCGGCAACATAGTCGGCGGAGCCGAAAAAATGCAGGTGGTAGTCACCGAGCTTGCGCGCAAGAAGGCGACCGCTTTCCGGTAACGACAGGCTCAGCGCGAGGTGAACCTCTTTGGAGGCGACTCGAAAGGCGCGCGAACTGGAGACAACCTCGATATCGACGCCGGGGTGATCCTTTTGAAACTGGGTGAGAATGGATGGCAGAAAATAGGTGCCCAGACCATCAGGCGCCCCCACTCGAACGCTGCCCGAAAGCCGTTTGTTCTGTCCTGAAACCGCCTCGTGCAGTTGTTCGCTGGCTTGTTCGATCTCCAGCGCGAAGGGCAGGATTTTCTCTCCGGCTGCGGTCAGCTCAAACCCATCAGCGCGCCGCAGGAACAAACTGGTGCCAATCGCCTTTTCCAAGGCCCTGACTCGGCGAGAAATCGTGGTCTGGTCGATGCCGAGCACCTTGCCCGCATCGGTCATCCGCCGCATCCGATGCAGCGCGATAAAGACCTTTAAGTCGTTCCAGTCAAAGTGATTCTGCATTTTTGCAGTTTTGGTATGCATTTGTATCCATGTCAAACGCCAACACATTGCATATTTTGGCGCCAAAGGTTCGCGGCCCGCTCCGCAAGAACTTTCCCAAGGGAGGAATTGCAATGGTTCTGATCCGTCTCATCGACGGGCTGAACGAGATTGTCGGCAAGGCAGTCTCTTATGTCGCCGTTATTTTTGCAGGGATGATCATCTACGACGTGGTCATGCGCTATGGCTTCAACGCGCCTACGCTCTGGGCGTTTGATCTCACCAAGATGTTCTTTGGCTTCTACTTCGTGTTGCTCGGCGGCTATGCCCTGCGACATCAAGCCCATGTCAAAGTCGACCTGGTAACAGAGAATTTGCCTTCACGTCCGCGCCAGATCGTAGAAGTGCTCGGATATTTGATCTTCTTCTTCCCGTTCTGCTGGGTTTTTGTGATCAAGAGCTGGGAGTTCGCGCTGCGCTCTTATGCGCAGGGTGAGACCACCTATGGCGCGGTTCAGATTCCGGTGTACCCGGTGAAAATCGCTATGGCGGTCGCGGCGTGCCTCTTGGCAATCCAAGGCGTCTCCGAAGTTTTGAAACTCATCTTTAAGCAGTCGGAGCAGCGCCATGTCGGGTGAAGTCATTGGTTTGATCATGGCCGGCCTGCTGCTCGCAGGCCTTTTCATGGGCCATCCGTTGGCAATGGTTCTGGGTGGCACAGCCGTATTGGGCGCGATCATCGCAGGCAAACCGATGGTGCTGGGGATTGTGATCAACCGCATCTACGGCGAGGTGCTGGACAACTATATCCTGATCGCCATCCCGCTCTTTGTGTTGATGGCGCGTTTCCTGTCCGACTCGGGCGTGACGGACCGAATGTTTGAAACCCTGCGGCTGTTGATGTCGCGGGTCACGGGCGGGCTTGGTCTTGCGGTGGTGTTCATTTCGATCCTGCTTGCGGCAACCACAGGTATCATTGGCGCATCGATCACAGTGATGGGTGTGATGGCGCTGAAGCCAATGCTGCAATATGGCTATTCCAAGCGGCTGACGACGGGCGTGATTGCGGCCTCTGGCTGCCTTGGCATTCTGATCCCCCCCTCGATCATGCTCATTTTGATGGCGTCGAACTCCTCTCTTTCCGTCGGAGAACTGTTTGCGGGCTCCATGGTGCCGGGCGTTATTCTTGGCATGCTTTATGCAGGATATGTGGCGCTTGTTGCGCTGTTTCGTCCTGATCTGGCCCCTTCGGTTCCGGTTGAGGACAAAGTCTCGCGCGGCACACTTCTGAAGATGCTGGTGATGGAGGCCCTGCCGCCGCTGGTTCTGATTTTCGGCATCCTTGGCACCATGCTTGCGGGGATCGCCACTGCAACAGAAGCCTCTGCAATCGGCGCGGCATTGGCGCTGGGTATCGTGATTTTCCGCGGCCGGTTTGAGTGGGGAACTTTCCGTTCTGCGCTTCATGAAACGGCGCGCACCTCCGCGATGATCTTGTTCATTGTTGTTGGTGCGACGGCCTTTACAGGGGTGTTTAACATCACCGGCGGGTTGCGAGCTGCGCAGGAATTGATGCGCGGTCTGGACATGGAGCCATGGATGCTCATTGCGGTGATGATGTTCATCGTCTTTGCGCTTGGCATGTTCCTTGATTGGACCGGGATTGTCTTGCTGTCCTTCCCGATCTTTTTGCCAATCGTGCAGGAAATGGGCATCAGCGAATTGTGGTTCGTGGTGTTGACCGCTGTGGTGCTGCAAACCTCGTTCCTGTCGCCGCCATTTGGATATGCGCTGTTCTATCTGCGGGCGCTGGCTCCGCCGGAGGTGCGCACATCTGACATCATTATCGGCGTGCTGCCCTTCATCGGGCTGATCCTGATGATGGCCATCGCCATCGCCGTCTTTCCGGAACTGGTCACATGGCTACCGGAAACCCTTTACCAAACGAAATGAGACTGGAGGAGATCTCTATGACGCTTACAAAGACACTGGCTTCGGCCACCGTCGCCGTCACCCTTGCCGCGGGTGCTGCATCCGCGCAAGAAACATGGCAAATGACCACCACATGGCCCTCTTCGCTTGACCTGATCCAATTCGACAAACATTTTGTCGATCTGGCCAACAAACTCGCTGGCGACGAAGTTACCATCGAGTTCTTTGAGGGCGGTAGCCTTGTGCCCTCGGGCGAAGTTTTTGGCGCCGTAGAGAGCGGTATCGTTCAGGCTGGTGCGGATTGGCCGGGCTATTGGGCGGGTCGTGATCCGGCATTCTCACCGCTGGCCACCACGTCGAGCCTGTTTAACGCTGTGGACTACGTGAACTGGATTCAACAGTGGGGCGGTCAGGAACTTTACAACGAGACCTATGGCAAATTTGGCATGGTCTATCTGCCTTATGCTGTTACCAACAACGAGTCTGGCTTCCACACCAAAGAAGCCATCCGCACCATTGATGACCTGCAAGGCAAACGCCTGCGGGTTTCCGGTCTGGAGCAGGGGCGTCTGCTGAACAACCTAGGCGGTAGCCAAGTTTCCATGGCCGGTGGAGAGATCTACCAGTCGCTGGAACGCGGTGTGATTGACGGCGCCGAATTCTCGACCCCGAATGTCGACTGGTCCGGTGGTTTCCAGCAGGTGACAGGCTACTGGGCGACTCCCGGTTGGCACCAGTCCGCATCGGTCTTTGGCGTGATGATCAACAAATCTGCTTGGGACGCGCTCAGCCCGGAAACCCAAGAGAAGCTGCAAATCGCTGCAGATGCAACGATGCTGTGGTCGCTTGCCTACACCGAACGTAACGCCAACGACGCGTATAAAAAGTTCGACGAAGTCAATGAGATCACCCGTATGGATGACGCGGCACTGGAGAAAATCCAGCAAACCGCGAACGCAGTGATCGAAGAGGTTGCCTGCGAGAACCCAACTTCGGCGAAAGTGTACCTGAGCCAGCTTGAGTATCTTGCAGATTACTCCAACTGGCGTTCGGCTTCTGCGCCGTTCAACCTCGGTCGGAACCCGAACGGTCCCGACATTAAAAAAATTCGCGCTTGCGCGGAATGATCTGAATCCATCGAGTATGTCGTCAGCGCGTGGATAGCGCGCTGACGATTTTTTGTGCGATCCTCTTGAGCATTCGGAGCCGCATCTTGCAGGCCGATGCGGCTTCAGATGTTATTGAGCTCGGCCAGCACCTGATTGAGCACGCTGATGATCATCTCAACATCTTCGGTTTCAATCGTGAGCGGCGGTCTGATCTTCAGGATGTTGTCTTTGGGGCCTTCGCTGCCGATCAAGATACGATGATCCCGCATGCGGTTTTTGACGTATGCACAGATTTCGGTCGCCTCAGAGCCATCGGCGCGGATTAGTTCCAGCCCTAAAAACAACCCCATACCCCGCACGTCACCGACGCAGGGGTATTTCGTCTCGAGCCTCTTTAGTCCGGTCATAAGCTCTGCACCCCGGTTGCGGGCATTGGTTTGCAAGCCTTCGTCATCGACAATATCCAACACTTCTTTGCCGATGCGGCACGACAGTGTGGACCCGCCAAAGGTCGAGAAAAATTCAATCCCGTTGTCAAAACTCTCTGCAATCGCTTTGGTGGTGACCAAAACCCCAAGCGGATGACCATTGCCGATAGGTTTGCCCATCACCACGATATCCGGCAACGCGCCTTGGTGTTCAAAACCAAAGTAATAATCGCCCAACCGACCCAGCCCGGTCTGGACTTCATCCGCGATGCAAACTCCGCCCGCAGCGCGGATTTTTTCATATACAGCAGATAGATAACCCGTTGGCGGAATGATCTGACCTCCTACAGAGGGAAATGTCTCGGCGATGAAGCCTGCAACCCCATGCCCTTTGGCCTGAAGCGAGGCAATTGCGGGGTCCACCAGATCCGCAAACTTCTGCGCGCGGTCTGGATCATCGCGACGGAAGCGACCGCGATAGTCATCCGCGACCTCTATCAATTCCACCCAATCCGCTTGGCCGACACCACCGGGTTTGTTGAATTTGTAAGCGGATATATCAATCGCCCCGGTGGTATTGCCGTGATAGCCGTGATCGGGCGTCACCATGCCTTTTGCGCCAGTGTGCGCGCGTGCAAGACGTAGCGCCAGTTCATTGGCCTCGGTGCCCGAATTTACAAAGAAACAGACCTCAAAATGATCGGGCAATTTTGACAGGATCTTGTCCGCAAAGGCCGTCTGTGCCGGGTGCAAATACCGCGTATTGGAGTTCATGCGCCGCAACTGGTCGGCGGCCACCGCCTGAATACGCGGATGCGCGTGGCCCACATGTGGGACATTGTTGTAGGCGTCCAGATACGGACGCCCCCATTCGTCAAACAAATGGTGTTTCCAGCCCCGCACCAGCATCACCGGGTCAGAGTAGGTGAGGCTCAGGTTGCCGCCAAAATGTGCGCGCCGTTTGTCCAAAACTTCCGATTTGTCAGTGGGTTGATAACAAACCTTCTCATCAGGAAGATTAAGCAACGCTGCCGGGTTTGGACATAGCGCACGCCACAGGTACATCTCGTCCGGGTCACCGACACCGGGCCAATCTGCCTCGATCCCATCGCAACTAAGGGCAAGTTGGAAATGCACATGCGGCGCCCAGCCGCCGTTTTGCGCAGGCGTACCAAGGTGGCAGAAAATCTCGCCTTTGGCGACGCGGTCACCGGGGTTCAGACGTGTAATCGCTTCGGGGTCAAGATGCCCATAAAGCGTATAGAACGGATCACCTGCTGGTGTCTTATGGCGTAGAATAATCACGCCACCATAATCCAGATGAGTTTTGCGATTTTCTGCGATCCAGACCTCGCCATCCAAAGGCGCGTGTAGTGCAGTTCCCGCAGGCGCAAAACCATCCACCGCAAGATGCACTGTACGGCGGTCGCTGGCTTTCCATGGCCCATTTCGAAACGCAGCTTCTGTGTAGATCAGCCGTGGCTCGTGATAATATCCGAGCCAAATTTGACCCTCTTGGTTGAATTCTTCCCCAACGCGGGCCGCTTCCGCCAGTGGCATCTCAAATGGGTTTTGTGGCCAGAGGCTGTTTTCAACCGAAAGCGATCCCATTGGCGCATCTGAAAGATCCTGCCCCATCAGGGGGGCAAAACTGCCGCGCGCCTCATTCAGCCAGGCCATCACACGGTCGCCGCCATTCACGACCGGCAGATCACAGGCGGCACGCAGCCTTGCGGCCATCAAACCCGCGTTCAGATCATGACCCTCAAGGAAACGCCACGCCGGCCCCTGCGAAATGGTGATGTAAGGGTCATCCGGGTTTTCTGCGGCCATAAGTGTGGAGTTCACAACACTCACCGCCAAACGCACTCGCAAAAGCGGCCACAGCAAATCGATCTCATGTGCATTCAAAGGGTTAACCGCGTGATATCCCGAAACAAGCGCGGCCAGTGCCGCATCAGGTTGAGGGTGATCCAGCACCAGATAGGCCGCCGCAATGGCGAGGTCACAAATTCGGGGGGCTGCGCACATGTCGCCAAAATCAATGAGTCCGCTTACATGCGGTGTCTCCCCCGTCCCTGCGCCACCACTCACCAGAATATTGTAATCATTGGCATCATTGTGGATCGCCTGTTGGGGCAAGCGGTCAAGTTCTGGTTTGAGCGCCTGATATTGATCGCAGATTTTGCGGATCAGGGTTTTTCGCGCGCCATCCTCAATACACGCCAGGTCTTGGGCAACCCAATCGGCGCGCATCAGGTCCCATTTGAAATCGCGCGACAGTTTCGGGTGTTCAAAATCCCTGAGCGTTGCCGTGGTTGCACCCAGAATTCCCCCAACTTCTGCGATCAACTGCTCTGTTTTTGGTGCGGCATGAGCGTAGCATTGACCAGGCAGGCGCTCAATCACCCAAACCAAGCGGGTTTCGCCCGCATCATCCTGAAGATGCAGCATCTTTTCTCCCGAAAGCGCTGCAACAACTGTTGGACAGGGCAAAGCGCGATTGGCTTTTGCGATATGATCCAAAGTTTGGATTTGTAGATCCACCAACCAGTCTTCGCAGCCCGGACGCATGGCTTTGATTACATAGCCTGACCCTTCCGGTGTTTCAGCGAGAAAGTTCAGATCATACTCGCCATCAAGGCGTTTCAGCTTTGCACGAATGCCCCAATGCTGCTCCAAGGCAGATGCCCAATGGTCCATATGCTCCTCCCAAAGCTTTGATTGATACGCGGGCGCTCCGCACCGCATGTTACCTTGTTCTATATCCGAAAACGCAGCGCAAGGAATTGCCATGAAAGAGTAAATTGCCCCGTGCGCGAAGTTTCGTGAGGGGGTGGCTTTGTTTTTGAGATCAATGTTGACTAAATTTGTCAATCATAGATACATACCGGTGATATTAAAACGCCGAGAGATTCGAGATGACTAAGAAAACAGTAGCGCTGTTGACGGTAGGTGGCGTGTGGACCGCTCTTTGCGCTCTGCCGTTGGCAGCGCAATCGGTGGGTACGGACGCCATCGTTCTAGAGCCAATCCTTGTAGAAGCTGGCGATGAGAAAACAGAGGTCTTGGGACCGGACGCTGGGCTGGTTGCCTCCGGTTCGTTGAGCGGCAGTAAAACCGCGACCGATGTGCTCCGTCTGCCGCAATCCGTTTCCGTGGCGACACGTGAACAAATGGATCAGCAGGGCGCAAAATCGGTTGGCGCGGCACTGCGTTATTCGCCCGGTATCCGGGCTGAGGCTTATGGTGCGGATACGCGGTATGATTGGTTTTTCATTCGCGGGTTCTCCGCCAATGCGCAGGGGCTTTATCTCGATGGATTACAACTGCGGTCTCAGGCGTTTGCCAACTACAAGGTCGAGAATTTCGGGCTTGAGCGCCAAGAAGTGCTGATGGGGCCAAGTTCTGCGCTCTATGGCGCGGGCAGTCCGGGCGGGCTTGTCAACTTGGTCTCCAAACGCGCGCAGAAAGATCAGTTCACCCGCTTTGGTGTTGGGATTTCCGATCCCGAAGGACTGGAACTACGGCTCGACGCTAACCGTCAATTGAATGAGGCAGGTACAGTGTTCGGCCGCATCGTGATGCTGGGGCGGATGTCGAAGACGCAAGTGAACCATGTGGAGGATGACCGTGTTTATGTGGCGCCCTCGCTGACATGGGCACCTCAAGAAGGCACCGAGCTAACGCTTCTGGCGCAGTACCAGAGTGACGAGACCGGCACGGTCACCAGTTTCCTGCCATATGAGGCAACGGTAAACGCGGCCTCTTTTGGGCGGGTGCCTCGGGATTTCTTTACGGGTGATACCAACTTTGACAGCTACGAGCGCCGTCAGATGATGGTGGGCTATAGCTTTTCACATGCCTTCGATGACGGGCTGAAGTTCTCGCAAGATGCGCGGTTTTCGAAAGTCGAGGTCGACTACAGAACGCTCTACGGGGCCGGGCTGGCGTCTTCGTACTTTCCCTCGATGCCGGATCAGCTCCTTGTGCGCCAGTTGATGGCAACTGGTGATCAGGTTTCGTCCTTTCAATTCGACAACCGGCTAGAGACGGAATTTTCAACCGGACAGGTGGATCATAGTCTGCTGGTCGGGCTGGACTACCGTTATGAGGATTTCCTCAATCGCGCAGTCTATGGGGGCGATCCTTCCGGGAACTATTTTGTCATCGACATCACCGACCCGCATTATGGGCTAGCGGTCACCGCGCCCGCCTACACAACCAACAGCACAACCAAAACACGTCGGACAGGGATCTATCTGCAGGATCAAATGACTGTAGGTGGCCACACCGATGTCTGGGCCGGGCTGCGCTATGATTGGGTATCTGCAAAAACCACCAACCATTTGACCGATGGTCGAACGGATGCGGACTACAGCGAATTGACCGGGCGGGTCGGTGTGAGCCATGAACTGCGTGACGGCATGCGTATATATGCCAGCTACGCCACCTCGTTTGATCCGGTGCCGAATTTCGACCCCGAAACGGCAGAGCAATATGAGATCGGTTTGAAATACGAGACAGCAGATGGCGGCTTGCGTCTCAGTGGTGCGGTGTTTGATCTGGCTCGTCAGAATGTGGTGACCAACCATCCCACACGGGGGCGCGAGCAGACCGGCGAGACCCGCTCTCGCGGATTGGAACTGCAGGCGCAGGGCGATCTTGGGAACGGTTGGCAGGCTGTCGCGGCACTCACCGCGATGAAGCTCGAAGTCACCCAGACCTCTGAGCCGTCTGAGCTTGGCAATGTACCCGTGGGCGTGCCGGAAACGATGGCGTCGCTCTGGCTGACCCGTGAATTTGGCGGCCGCCTTGAAGGGCTGCGTATCGGCGGTGGTGTGCGGTACACGGGGACCTCGCATGCGGACAAGGGCAATGCATACGCGGTTCCAGCTTATACGGTCGCGGATTTGGGTCTGGGGTATGAGACTGGCAATATGGAGTTCAGCCTCAATATCTCAAACCTCTTTGACAAAACCTATGTGGCATCCTGTGCTGGCATTAACGCCTGCTATTATGGCGCGGGTCGTACGATTACCGCCGATCTGACGATGAAGTGGTAATCACGCGACCAGACTGAAGACGCTCATCCCTTTAGGTTGGGCGAGGTCCGCGCGCCGGTCGTGCGCGGACCTTTGTTTCTTTTTGACGTTTGGCTGTGAACCTGTCTAAACCAAATGAAATCAGGCCTTTGCCGTCTTTGCAGGCCGGCCATAAGACGAGGAACCCGATGTCCGGTTCAGATACGGCGACCACGATAGAGATCGCACTGGCTGTAGAGCGGTTGGCAATCATGTTTTCGCAATACCGTCCGGAGGCTGTGCGGACCTTTGGTGTGTCCAGTCAGCAGGCGATCATTCTTGCGGCGATTTATGATGAGCCGGGATGCGGCGTGAAACGGATCACCGAGCGTACGGGGATGTTTCAGCCCGTGGTCAGCCGCAGCCTCGGCAGTCTCGTGCGCTTGTCCTTGTTGGAGAGGAGACGGTCCAGCACGGATGCACGCGCCACCGAACTGCATCTCACCGAGGCGGGGCGGCGCGCGGTCAACGAGATCCGCGATGAATGGCGTGGGAGTTTGCAGAAAGCCTGCGCCTCGCTCTCCGAAGAACAAGCCGCAGCATTGATGCCAAGCCTGTCCCTCGTGCTCACGGTGGCACAGCAATTGGTGAAAGAGGCGTAAGACCTGCTTGGCACAATCCAAGGCGTGAAGAGGGCCCCGGGTGGGGCCTCTCTCTTTTATTTATCAAGCACGGCAGGACGTCGCCGCATCGCGATACCAAAGGAAAATGCGAGCATCAGGGCCGTAAAGCCATAGATCACCAGCGCGATCGGGCTTTGCAGCAAAATGCTAAAATCCCCGCCTGAGATCGACAGCGCCCGACGCAGATTGTTTTCCATATCGGCACCCAGCAACAGACCCAGCACAACTGGCACCAGTGAGATGTCAAATTTTCTGAGTGCATAGCCCAACAAGCCAAACCCGATCATCACAAAGAGATCAAAGGTGGAGTGGCTGATCGAGTAGATCCCGATAAAGCTCACCATGACCACAATCGGCATTAAGAGCCATTGTGGCAGGGACAGAAGCCGCGTGAACAGGCCGACCATGGGAATGTTCAGCACCAAGAGCACCACATTCGCCAGATAGAGCGCGGCAATTAGACCCCAGACCAGATCGGGTTGCCGTTCAAACAAGAGCGGGCCGGGCTGAATATTGAGCGATACCAGAAGTGCCAGCATCACCGCTGTGGTGCCACTGCCGGGCACCCCAAGCGTCAGCATTGGGATCAATGCGCCGCCCGAGGCTGCGTTATTGCCCGCTTCGGGGGCTGCGATCCCGCGTGGGTCACCGGTGCCAAAAGTGCCATGCTTGTCACTGATCTGCTTTTCTGTGCTGTAAGAAACAAAAGCACCAAGCGATGCTCCGGCACCCGGCAACACCCCGCAGATAAAGCCGATCACTGCCCCACGGATAGACGCGGTAAAGCCTTCGAACACTTCTCGGAGCTTGGGTAGCACGCGGCCCAGTTTTGCCGGTCCGGTGCCTGCGACTGCGTGGCTCTCGAAATACATGATGATTTCGCTGACCGCGAACAGGCCGACGATGGCAACGATGGGATCAAACCCGTCATAGAGATGGAACGACCCAAATGTGAAACGTGCCGTGCCGGTGCCGGGATCCAGTCCCACACTGGCCAAGAGCAGGCCGATCATGGCTGCCAGCAAGGTCTTGAACGGGTTCACCCCGGTGACGCCTCCAATGGTGGCAAAGGCCATCACATAGAGCGCGAAATAGTCAGCCGGGCCAAAGTGGATCGCGGCCTTGGCCAGCAAGGGCGCAAAAAACGTCAGACCCAATGTGGCAAAGGTCGCCCCCACAAATGAGGCTACCGCAGAGATACCAAGCGCTTTGGCGGCCTGTCCCTGACGGGCCATGGGGTAGCCATCCAATGTGGTCATAATCGCGGGCTCGTCGCCGGGGATGTTGAGCATGATGGAACTGATGCGCCCGCCGTACATGCAGCCATAGTAGATGCAGGACAGCATGATGAGTGCAGAGCTTGGCTCAAGGTTCATGGCAAAGGCGACGGGGATCAGGATGGCAACGCCATTTACCGGGCCGAGGCCGGGCAGGGCACCGATCAATGTACCTGCAAAACAGCCAAATACCGCCAGTGCGAGATTAAGCGGTGTGACCGCTACGGCAAAGCCGCTGAGGAGAGAAGTCAGAATATCCATGGAGTGTGTCAGCCGAAGCGCGCAGGCGCAAGGGGGAGGGGAAGCCCGAGCACGGTGTCAAAGATTAGGTAAAGCGAAATGCCGACGGCTATTCCGGTCAGACCCGCCTTTATCCGTTCTGCCCCAAACAATAGGGCCAGACAGGTGGTGCCGATCATGGTCGAAAGTGGGAAGCCAAGCGGCTCAAGCAGCAGCACATAACCTATCAGCACGCCAAGCGTCATCGCCTGCCGTATGAATGCGTGCAAAGGTTGGGCCTTCGGGTTGGGGTCGGGGCGCAGGATCAGGCCAATACTGAGGATGGCCGCCGCTGCGGCGACCATCTGCGGGAATATAGCCGGTCCGAGGGGGTCCCCGAAGCTGGCTTCATAATCACGCGCAACCCAGAAGGCCGCAGCCGAGATCATAAAGATCACGGCCCCGGCGATGCGGTCGATCATTTGATGACCCCGATGCTACGCGAGATGTCTTCCATCTGTTTTGCCTGATCGGCGACATAGGCTTCGAATTCATCGCCCCCGCGCCAGACGGTGATCAGGCCGTTGGCCTCTGCGGCTTCTTTCCACTCTGCCGTGTCAAACAGAGTTTTCAACTCATCCACCCAGCCTTGGTAGGCGTCATCAGAGACATCGCCGCCAGTGTAGAAACCGCGCCAGTTATAGCCGGTCACGTCAAAGCCTTGCGATTTGGCGGTTGGTGCATCGGGGAACGCCGGGATGGGTTCATCCGAGAGCGCAGCGAGGATCTTGATGTCGCCGGATTCGACAAAGCCTGCGATTTCGCCAAGGTCGGTGGAGACCGCACCCACCTGACCGCCCAGCATTTGCGTCACAGCCGGGCTGCCGCCATCAAACTGCACCCAGCGGATGGCTTTATAGGCGTCGCCGTCCATGCCTGCGGCGTCTGCAAGCATCAAAAGACGGATGTGATCCCACCCACCTGCGCCGGAAGAGCCTGCCACTGGAACGGCGGTCGGATCGGCTTTGAGGGTGTCGAGCAAATCGCCGATGTTTTCATACTCGGAATCGGCAGGTACGACGATCACGCCTACATCAGTGCCCAGCATGCCAACCCAACGCATGACATCGACGCCACCGGGGTATTTGCCCTGTGCGATCTGGGTGACGCCCACGGTCGAGGTTGCGACCAGCACATCCCCGTCATCTGCGCGTTTGCCTGCCACATTGGCAAAGGCCACCGCGCCGACGCCGCCGGGCATATTGGTCACCTGCACAGAGCCGTCCTGCAGCTTCAGCTCGGTCAACAGGCGGCCCACCGTGCGGCAGGTGAAATCCCATCCGCCACCGGGATCCGCCGGGGCGATACATTCCGCCGCGCTCGCGGTGAGCGGCGTAACTGCGGTCAGACCGGACGCAAGCAGCGCACCGGCGATCAGATTGCGAGTATAGGACATGGTTCCTCCCTTATCGTCCTGTGGCCCGCAGGATATGAAGGCGGGCTTCATACCGCTTGCGGGGTCGTTTGGCGTGCCGATGCCGGGCGACTATTGCCCGGAGTTTTGATCGACAACGCCGCGCGCGCCGAGAAAGCGGCGCGCGCCCTCCACAGCGGCAAGGATTTGGTCACGCACCGCGCGGGTGTGTAGCCTGACCTTGCGCGCTGCCTCGTCCTCATCGCCTTTGGCAATAAGGTCGAGCAGTTCACTATGTTCCTGATAGGCGGCTTCGCGCTGGGCCTCGTCGCTGGCCAAGAGCCAGCGCAGACGCAACGCCCGACCAACGGCTGAATGCACCGCGTCGCGCAGAAACGGATTGCCCGAAAGTGCTGCCAATTCGACATGCACATCGAGGCCGGACGCCATCCAATCCTCGACCTTGAAATCGGTGCGCCCACGTTCAACCGTGCGGCGCAGTGCTGCCAGATCTTCGGGTTTTGCGCGACGGCACGCCAGCCGAATGGCGGTGTCTTCCAACTCTTCGCGAAATTCAAAAAGGTCGTGGATTTCTTGCAGATCAATCGGCGCGATCATGTAGCCACGTCGAGGGTCGCGCACGATCAGCCCTTCTGCGGTCAGGGCCGCAAGGGCCGCGCGAATGGGGGTGCGCGACATCCCGTAACGCTCCTCAAGGGCACGCTCCGACACGGGTTCTCCGGGGGCAAAGGCCATCGACAGGATGTCCTTGCGGATCTCCTGTAGAGCGCGCTCGGCGCGCGGCATTTCCGAATTTTCGCCCGACTTGCCCTTGTCCATGGTCTGCATTGACCCTCCTCGTGCTAATGGTATACCGCAGTGGTCGACCACATCAATAGCTTTTGGAGGAGGGCGCATGACACAGGTTCCACTAGAGGGGTTTCCCGACCGGGTGCGGATTGTTGACGTGGGCCCAAGGGACGGTTTGCAAGCCTGGCCAGAGCCGGTGCCGACGGATGTGAAGATCGAGATGATCAACGGTCTGATCGCAGCCGGTGTTCCCCAGTTGGAAGTGACCTCCTTTGTCGCGCCGCGCGCCGTTCCCAACATGGCGGATGCAGCCGAGGTCATGGCCGCAATTGACCGCAGCAGAGGGGTCGAGCTGACAGCATTGGTGCCCAACGCGCGCGGTGCTGCGCGCGCTATTCAATCCGGTGTGGACGCAATGGTGGTCTTCCTCTCCGCCTCGCAAAGCCACAATCAGGCCAACGTAAACTGCTCGCGCGAGGTCTCGCTCGCGGCGGCGGCCGAGATTGCCAAGATGGGGCAGGACGCTGGTGTTCCCGTCTACGGAGCCATCGCAACCGCCTTTGGTTGCCCATTTGAGGGCGACGTTCCGGTTGAGGACATCGTACTGGTGGCAAAGGCTTATGCAGACAGCGGTATCACCAAGATCACCTTGGGCGACACCACTGGCATGGCCACTCCACGACTGGTGCAAGAGCGTTGCCGACGCCTTGCCAGCGACGTGCCCGATGCTGATGTGGCGCTTCATTTCCATAATACGCGCGGCGTCGGTTTGGCCTGTGCTTACGCGGGTCTACAGGAAGGGATCACCCGATTTGAGGCCAGCGTTGCGGGCATCGGGGGTTGTCCGTTCGCACCGGGTGCCACGGGCAACATCTGCAGCGAAGATCTGGTCTACATGCTTGAAGAAAGTGGCATCCATACCGGTATCGACCTTGATGCCCTGATCGCTGTCGCACAGCGTACCGAAGCAGCACTTGGGCAAAAGTTGCCCGGTCAGGTGATGAAGGCAGGGCCGCGTCTGCGCAAATACGGACGCGATGAAGTGCGCTCTTCGAGTGGGAGTCGCGCATGACCACTTCTGTCGATATGCTGCCCCCACTTCAAGGCGTTCGTGTCGTTGATCTGACCCGCGTTTTGTCGGGGCCATTTTGTTCGATGCTTCTTGGTGACATGGGCGCAGAGGTCATCAAGATCGAGAGCCCCTCAGGGGATCCCGTGCGGGGGCAAGGCCATCATAAAAACGGCTTTTCATGGTATTTTGCAGGCTTCAATCGCAATAAGAAATCCGTGGTTCTGGATCTCTATTCCGATGAGGGCCGCTCCGATCTTGCCCGCCTGATTAAGACGGCCGATGTGCTGGTCGAAAATTTCCGCCCCGGCGTGCTGGCAAAGATGGGGTTCTCTCAAGAGCGGCTGGATGAGCTGAACCCGCGTCTCGTGGTTGCAAGTGTCAACGGCTTTGGCTCCAAGGGGCCATATACGGATCGCCCAGCATTTGATTTTATTGCGCAAGCCATGAGTGGTTTCATGAGCGTGAACGGCCCCGAAGGGGAGGCCCCTTTGCGGGCGGCGCAGCCCGTCACCGATCTGGTTGCCGGGCTTTACACGGCCTTTGGGGTTGTCTCGGCGCTGCATGGTCGAAACCGGGATGGGCGGGGCCAAGCGGTTGAAACTTCTATGGTCAACGGCGTGCTTAGCATGATGGCCTATCTTGCCTCAGAGCATTTTGTGACCGGGGAGAACCCGCAACGTACCGGCAATGATCACCCGCTTGTCGCGCCATATGGGCTTTATGATACTGCGGACGGCCAAATCGCCATCGCCCCGTCAAACGATCAAGTGCTGCAACGTCTGCTGACCGAAATCGGCCTTGCCGAGCTTCTCGAAGATCCGCGATTTGACAGCAATGCCAAACGATTTGAACGACGCGATGAGCTGCACGGGATTCTTGATGCCGCACTTGCCAGCGATACGCAGGAAAACTGGATCATTCGATTGAATCGGGCAGGGGTGCCAACCGGCAAAATCCAGACATTGAAGGACGTGTTTGACGATCCGCAGATCAAGGCGCAGGAGATGTCTATTGACGTCCCGCATGGGGACCGCGGTGACGTGCGCATGCTGGGCTTTCCGGTCAAGCTCTCGCGTACCCCGTGCGAAGTGCGGCTGCCTGCGCCTGAGTTGGGAGAGCACACAGAAGAGGTCCTTTCTGCCTTGCGGGACGGCTGAAACTCGATATTTGGCAGGAAAGTTATCATTGAGCCCGTGACATAGCACTTTGTCTCGGGGGCGTTTCAGGCATGCAGGATTTAACCATCCGCATGTCTGCTGGTTTTCTTGATCCTGGCTTTAGCGTGCGACGAAGGCGCAGGGGGTACCAGATCTATGGCGCACGGGCTCTCTCAGTCTCAGTCGTGCGAACTTTGGTCTACAGTATCTCTGGTGACAGGTCCGTGCGAATAGGGGGTAAACCCTGCTACACGCGACATGCAAAAAAGTTGCCAAGAGACGCATTTTGCGCTTGCAGCCCCCCGCCACCTCCCGTAAATCGCAGTCCAAGCAGCGAACACCACCCGGTGCCGCTGCAAGATGGGGCCTTAGCTCAGCTGGGAGAGCGCCTGCATGGCATGCAGGAGGTCAGCGGTTCGATCCCGCTAGGCTCCACCAAACCACACTGAAAAGCACCAGATAGTTCTGCCTTTTTCGTCAGAGGATTTGCCTCTGTCGCGCAGTCAGGTGCTATTTTTCCTACGAAAATCCATGCTGCTTTGATCCGCGCCTCTCGGCGTGTCGATCGCTTCGCAAGCCTCCCCCCTGTCAAACCCGAGGATGGCCCATGAGCGACCATTCACCGATGCCGTAGGGCGA
>NZ_LNWY01000010.1 GCF_001681715.1 Tritonibacter mobilis
CCATGTTCTGTCCACTCCCTCGGTTGGCCGGCAATGACGATGGATCTGACGGTGCTCGACAACGCCCAGATGATGGGCGCGGTGGCCGCCGGTGACGAGGTGACGCTCATGCTCGTTCAGAGCGAGGATGGGATGTACGCAATCGGCGCGATGATGCCGAACTGATCATGAATTCGCAGTTGCCGCGAAATCGGCAACTGCGGCGCGTACTTTGAGGGGTACACCGGGTTCAACCGGCGTGCTGCCTGTCGGCGAAAGGAAAGTGAATGATCCTGTCTTCGAAACAACTTGGTTTGATCGCTGCCGGCGGATCGGCCTTTCTTTTGCTGGCTGCCTTCTTGTTTCAGGCAGCGGGCTACGCACCATGCGCGATGTGCATTTGGCAGCGGTACCCTCACGCGATTGCCATCGCTATTGGCGTGCTTCTCTTGGTTGGTTTGCCCATCTTACTGCTACTGATGGCAGGCGCTGTCGCTGCGTTCGTGACAGCGAGCATCGGGATGTTTCATACCGGCGTCGAACGGGGTTGGTGGGAGGGTCCGACATCTTGCACAGGCTCTGGTATTGACATGTCAAACTTGTCAGCTGCGGACCTTCTGCCCTCTGCATCATCCGCACCATCAGCCTTGGTCATGTGCGACGAAGTCGCTTGGGAGTTCCTCAGCTTGTCTATGGCGAGTTGGAACGCGCTTTGGAGTTTCGTTCTGGCGGGGCTCTGGATCCTGGCTCTAGTCAAAGCTTGGCGCGCATCCCGCTTACATGAGAGCGCGACGGCAATCTAGCTCTGAAGACGCAGGATGACGGCTGCAATAGCCGTCAGACACACAGCGGCTAACAAAAAAGCGAGCAGAGCAACCGAAACCGCGCCGATACTTTTTGGAAACAAACCAATGAAAGGTCTCAGAATTGGGGACTTTCCGGCTGCCGTAACATAGAGCGGCAGTGCACTAACCAAAGTGGCATACAGGTAAACCCCGGATATGTTTTCAAACAAAGCGGACCGCGCCAGTGTGGGCGCAACCACTGAAAGAGCCGTCGCCCGACTGCCTCCAAATGAGCCGAACCAACCGGCGGAAAGCACGTAAATAAAGGCGTGGAGAACGAGAAATAGAGCGACGCGAATTACGACATCGAAGAAAATGAATATCGCCGGATCACGGCTATTGGTGCCTTTCTCATTCAACACCGCAAACAGGAAGAAGCCGACGTAGTTAACGATAAAGATAACTGGTAGCCCGTTTGTCAAAACCTGTCTGAGAAATCGCGACAGCGCCGGCCCACCGTCCATCAACGCTGAGGAAAATCCAGGCGTACGCATGACATAAATCAGCAAGACCGGTACTAGAGCGACCAAGCTAAAAGCCATGACATTTATCACAAACCGCAAGCCAGGCATGTTGGCTGAAAATAGGTTTTGCATATGAGCAGGCTGCCATGTCTGGAGGATACAGTCGATTTTCGGGACCAAAATCACCATTTTGCACGGGCGTACCTTAGTATCGCAGTTCAGAACGGCAGTTTCAGTGTACTTTCGTGCTAGTGATATGTTCGTCGCTGAAGTATCCTCTTTTCATCGACAGTTTTCTCAGTCCGAGAGCAGGCTCACCTGAAATCGAGGAAGTTTGATACGAGAAGGTCAATATCGCGTAGAATCTGAGTCTTCCTTTTCCAGCACAGATGCAGATTGTTTCCTAGATCAACTTGCGACCGACGGTTGATACAGTCGGATTGAACCGCCCCTTCCGTTCAGAAGGGGCGGTTTCGCGTTAAAACATCAGACGCGTCCCAAAAACAATAGAGGTAACGCCGTTTTCTTCTCCGCTTGCACGAATAAGATCAGCCGTCCCACCAAAGGACTTTTCGTAGTTAACCCCTATGTAAGGTGAGAAGGAACGATCAATCAAATCATAGCTCAGCCGCAGCCCAGCTTCGATTGTTGCACCACCCGAAGCTTGATCATAAGCAAGATCATCCTCAAGGGGAACCGTTACTTCGATGCTAGGCGTCAAGATGAGTCGATTGGTAATTAGACCCTCATACTCCGCCTCAAATCGAAAGAACGAATGATCGGACAAAAAGAAGTCAGCATCAACCTCTAGGAAACCAGGAGCAAGACCTTTAAGGCCTAGCACCGCATTATACCGATCCGGTAATCCGTCGGGTGTACTTGCCTGGACACCGACAACGCCGTCAAAGAAAGTCGAAATCGGGAACTGTAGCCGCAGCTGGTTTTCCAAGCCTTCGAAGTCGCCAGACCCTTCCACGATTTCAGCTTCGCTCCGCCAAACTAACTTCAACTCGTCTGTTCCAACGACGAAATCGAAATCCCAGACAAAGACGTTTTCGCCGTTGTCACCGTCTCGATATTCGAACTGCTCCGCCTGAAACCCGTAGATGAGCGGTTCGGCTTGAGCCGTCGAAGCGGCTGCAAGCATCATGCCTGCAGCGCTAGCTATCTTTATGTTTTGCATTGATCTTTTCCTTCGTATTCGAGGCACTTATGCCGGTCTGCCGCGCACCACGACTTTGCGGAACATGCCTGCATCGGCGTGGTATGAAAGGTGACAGTGGAACGCCCACTGCCCGGGTTCATCAACCTCGACATCCATGTCCACGGTCATGGCGGGGTTCACATTGACGGTATGTTTGATGGGGTTCCGAGACCCTTTGCCCATGTCCACGAGCGACCACATGCCGTGCAAGTGCATCGGGTGCGCCATCATCGTTTCGTTGATGAATCGCATGCGCACGCGTTCTCCGTAATTCAGGACAATCGGCTCCGCGTCACTATACTTCACATCGTTGATCGACCAGATGTAACGCTCCATGTTCCCGGTAAGGCGCAATTCGATGGTGCGCGATGGTTTTCTGTACTTGTATCTGGGCCGCGCGGCCGTCAGATCGGCATAGGACAGGAATTTCCCACCATTGTAGGCCTTGGGTATCAAACCACTACCATTGACATAGGTGGGGTCGACGCTGCTGGGTCCCGACATGCCGCCCATGTTGGAGTGATCCATTCCAGCCATGTTGGAATGGTCCATGCCGGCCATGTTGGAGTCGTTCATACCGGCCATGTTGGAGTCGTTCATACCGGCCATGTTGGAGTGATCCATACCTTCCATGTTGGAGTGATCCATGCCGTCCATATCAGTTTTCTTCATGTCGGTCATGTTGGCGTGGTTCATACCGGTCATGTTCTGCATCACATGACCCTCCATGCCCATTCCACCCATCATACCGCCCATGTCGGCCATGGTGAGAAGCGGTTTCGGCCGCATCGTCGGCACAGCGCCTGCCATACCTTCTCTTGGTGCAAGAGTGCCCCGCACCATGCCGGTACGTCCCACCGATTCCGCGATAATGCTGTAAGCTTTGTTCTCACGCGGCTGCACGATGACATCGTATGTTTCGGCTACAGCAATACGGAGTTCGTCTACCTCGACCGGCTTAACATCATTCCCGTCCGCTTGGACCACGGTCATTTTGAGCCCCGGAATCCGCATGTCGAAATAGGTCATCGCGGACGCGTTGATGAAACGCAGTCGAACTTTCTCACCCGCACGGAACAAGCCGGTCCAGTTCTGCGACGTGCTCTGGCCATTGATTAACGCCGTGAACCCCTGAACGTCCTCGATATCGGTCGGCATCATGCGCATTCTGCCCCACATCCCGCGTTCCTGCAGGGCTGCTTGCAGACTGTCAGCGCGCGAGTCTTTTATGAGTGTTTGGAGCGTGCGCTGCGACCGATTGTAGTAGTCAGGCATTCGCTTGAGGTTGCGCATGATCCTGTTGCCGGGGTGCGGATGCTTGTCGGCCAGCTGGACGACATAATCACGATCTGCCCGCACCCGTTCACCTCCGCGAGGCTCGATCACAATGGCCCCGTACGCACCGTCCGGTTCTTGGAACCCGGAATGGCTGTGGAACCAATAGGTGCCAGCCTGGGTGATCGGAAACCGATAGGTGAAGGTCTCTCCCGGGGGGATCCCGTTGAAGCTGATCCCAGGTACGCCGTCTTGAGTAAACGGTAGGATCAACCCATGCCAGTGAATCGAGGTAGTTTCGTTTAGATTGTTTTTGACGTTGATCGTGACTTCTTCACCCTCCTTGAAGCGGAGGACGGTCGGGAACGGGCTATTGTTGTAGCCAACACCCTTCGTGCGGAAATCGCCTGTATCAATCCGCACCCGGTCAACGGTGATGTCATACGTACCCTTAGAAGTAATTTTCGGCGTTTGATGAGCTTGCAAAGCGGTTGGCATTGCGAGAGCTGCAGCTGCCGCCAGACCGAACTCGCGCCGCGAAAGGCCTGTAGAGATATGTTCCGATGTACTCAAAGCAGTGTCTGAGCGTGCAAGGAATTTTGCGCTAAAGAGCGGCATTTTCTTCTCCTTATAAGTGAGATTGTTAGAGTCTGTTAAATTGCAAGATCTGAGATCGGGCGACCGGTTTCTTCGGCGTTGCGAAAAAGCCTACCGGCAACCGCCCTCAAAGCATGCAGATGCAGGGACTAAGCGCTGTTCGCAGTTAACTACACGCACGAAGCAACCTGCAGATCGCAAGGGATTTCAGGAACGCGGAGGGGGCGACTTCACTTCCAGTGTGCGACTCTCGGCGCTCTGCGCCACAAGCTTCTGAGCATTAAAAGCTGTCACAAGACCTAGCGCATAAGGCGTCGGTGGCGTTGTGGAAATAATCGAACAGTGCGCCATCGAGCCAAAGCACGCAGTGTCATGACGCTCTTGCTGATCAGTAACCAGCGCAGCATGCCCTGAGTTATCTTCCGCGCAAATTTCCTGGAACGTTAGAGGCGAGTTCTCAACAGCAACAGACAGAGTTGGAGTGAGCGACAATACTAAAAGAGCGAGCGACAAGACGCAAATTATCTTGGTCATCCATTCCAGCCGCATAGGTCTCTTTCTTCAATCTTCTGAACGATAGCTCTTCTGAACGATAGCTATCGGTCGTGTTCGTCGGTGTAAACCTTACAAATTGATACATTTCAAACTGGCCTAGTAGTATTGATTTGTTTGGGATTTTTAGCTTTATCGACATGACGTGATCACGGCTCAAAGCCAAGCAAAGCACAGGATATCGAAGGTAAAAACGCCAGGGCCGTTCACACTGCCAACTTCAACAAAGCCGTCGGGCTCAACCCGATAGTCAGAGTGAAATCCTTCGGTGATTTTCAGCCAAACTCCAAAGCTTGCCTGTTTTGAAATCAAGAAAGCCTGGACTCTAGCAACCGATCTTCCACATCACAAAGGAGTAAACAAAACATGAAAATTCTCTCACTCGCAGCCGCTTTGGCAATTGCCGCAACAGCGTCATTGGCGGGCGGCGACCACGACATGTCGATGGGCACCGTTACGAACTTGGATCGCAAATCGAATGTTGTGACCATCAACCACGGCCCACTCGAAAACATCAACATGCCAGCGATGGAAATGGGTTATGCAGTTGCGAAGCCTTCGATGATGAAAGGTCTTCGTAAAGGTACTCAAATTCATTTTGTCGTTGAGCAAGTCAACGGAAAATACATCGTAACAGAGCTTATGAAGCAATAGACGTGATGTTTAGGTTCCAGGGCCGCTTCTCTGCCGGCCGAATTAAGGACACCCAATGAGTACGGCTCTGGAAATCGACGCGTTTACAATTTCTGGTCTTTTCGGCTGGACACATCATATTGCGGACCTGTTAGGATTCCACATCATTGAAAACCCTCCCCAGTGGCTGCATGTGGCGCTGCAGCTTATTCTAGTAATTGCGCCTCTCGCTACGCTATTAGGTTTCCTGATATTCCTTGCTCAGATTATCAGAAGTATAGCTCAAAACAGGCTATTTTCTATTGAAGATCGTAGGGAGTTTGCTCTTGTTCGCCGCTTGATAGGGCTGCGCTGGCATGAACAGGTTACCGTTATATTTCTTGGTTTGTTAGCACAACCAGTACTGTATGCGACACTTGAGTTGCCAAAACGTATTGTCAACGGTGCGATCGAATCAAACCATTTCCCCATTGATGTTTTTGACTCTCAATACACACAACTAGAGTTTCTTGGACTCTTGTCTGTCTTGTATCTTATTTCCCTGATCGTGAGCGGCGCGATCAAGTACTGTATTAACGTCAGGAAGGGGGAGATCGGAGAGCGAACGCTTTTGCGGCTGCGCCTGGTGCTTTACCGGGCGTGGCGACGCGCACCGGAAGGACAGCGCAGAACCGAAGTCATCCCACTATCGACGAGTGAAATTGAACCTATCGGCGGGTTTGCGGGAGATGTTCTGGCGACGCCTGTATTTCAAGGCGGCACCTTAGTCACTGTCCTGCTGTTCATGTTCATCCAAGACCCGATATTGGGAGCCGCAGCGATGACATTAGTACCTGTTCAACTGTTTATCATACCCATTTTGCAAAGATGGGTAAACAAACGGATGAGACTCCGCATTCGCGCTGTTCGCGCATTCGGAGACGTTCTCGGGGAGCAAACCGGTGATGTATCCAGCCGATACATCACTCGCAAAACACTCTCAGCGGCCCACAAGCTTAGAAACACGAGACTTGAATTGCAGCGCGCGAAGTATTTGCAAAAGGCAATCAGTAATTTTCTAATGTCTTTGACGCCTTTTCTGCTTTACTCGATTGGGGGCTGGCTTGTTATTGAAGGCCGTTTGTCACTTGGCGCCTTGGTGGCAGTCATTGCGGCCTTCAAAGATTTTTCCAGTCCTTTCCGGGAACTCATTCTGTACTATCAGAATTCGTCCGATGTCAGGCTGCGAGCAAGGGAGTATGAGAGTTTCTTGCTGCAATGCGGAAGAGTAACCCACGGGCTGAACTTGAAGCAACGGTATAGTCGCCCACAATTCTTTGAAATCGAAGGAACCCCATGATGCGCTTTACCCGGCATGTTTTGGTGATGGGACTAATTGGGTCGACGGTAGCTACTCTGCCTGCACACGCGGATGGCGTCGAGCAGTCCTTGGAAGGTCTTTATGGCATCTACATAAGCAAACTGTGTGTTACCAGCGGTCTTCAAGATGGCGACGCTGAGATTGAGATGGTCTTCGAGAACACTTCGGCCGAGATGGTGTTCCTGGATGGGGTCGCATCTGATGTATCTTCGGGCGGTGAGTTATACTTCAAAGATCTCGTAGGTTCGACGATCGCGCAGAATGGATTTGGCATTGATGAAGGGGAAATACTTGACGTCTCGAGTTCCCATATCGGCGCGCGATTAACTGATCTCAAACAAGATCTCAGCCCAGGCGACCATCCAACTGTTTTCTTAAATTTCAGGCACGGAACACTGGAGGTCTCGGCACATGTATTACCGAGAGGTCAATGCTGACCATGACCGGGGCATACAATCCTCCAAGTGGCGCAAACCGCAACTTCGATGTGATCCGGTGATCGCGAAGCTGAAGCATCTCACCCTCAGTAAACAATCCCCATGGAGATAAACAAATGAAAAAGACCACCCTTTTACTCTCACTAATCGCGGTCTCCGCCGCAAGTCTCGTTTGGGCGCATGGCAGCGCCACAGGTATCGTAAAAGAACGCATGGACGGCATGGTGGCTATGAGCAAGGCGACAAAGGCGATTACACCGATGATGCGCGGTAACGTCGAATATAACGCTGAAGCTATCCGAGACTACGCACGCACCATCGAGGAACATGCCGGTGAGGCAATGACGAAGCTTTTCCCAGAAGGGAGCGGTGGCATGCCCTCCGAGGCGAAAGACGATGTATGGACCGATTGGGAACAATTTGAAGTTCTTGCTATGCAACTGGAGAACCTTGGCAAAGGTCTCGCCCAAGCCGCCGAAAATGGTCTGGCGGCATCAGTGTCTGAGGAGGGGGCTAGTACCAATATGATGGGGACCGGCGGCATGATGGGGACCGGCGGCATGATGGGGCAAACGATGAATGGCATGATAGACATCGAGATGCTTGCGCAGATGCCAGCCGACGCAGTCTTTGCAAAAGTCGGTCAAGCATGTTCGGCGTGTCATACGAAATTCCGCGCCGAGTCCAACTAAGATGAGGCGCCTATCTATTGGCCTTGGATTGCTTGCCACCCTTGCGGTCATCGGCTTTGTTGGGCTCGCGGCTTGGCCAATTTCCCGAACTCCGTCGCCTTCACTGGCGGCTCTGGACGGCAATGTTCAGAATGGAGCCTATCTTGCGAGAGCATCCGGCTGCATCGCTTGCCATACCAACCCAGAGGGCGGCGCACCTCTGGCAGGTGGTGTAGCTCTGGAGACGCCATTTGGCACATTGTATTCGCCAAATCTAACTACAGATCTTGTTCACGGGATCGGGGGTTGGACAATCGACCAGTTCGCAGTCGCGGTAAGGCAGGGCATATCTCCGGAGGGAGAGCCCTATTATCCCGCATTTACCTATCCGTTCTATGCAGACTTCTCAGATCAGGACATCGCGGATCTCTGGGCGGCATTCCAAACTGTGCCACCGGTAGCGGAACCGTCTGTCGCGCCAAGTATGATGTTCCCGTTCAATCAGCGTGCTGGTCTAAAGTTGTGGCGCGCAGCATTTATGCACGACCCTGATACGGAACCTGTGGAGGGCAAAGGCGATAGTTGGAATCGTGGCAAATGGTTGGTCGAAGGAGCGACTCACTGCAGTGCTTGCCATACACCTCGCAACTTGGCTGGAGGGCGTAAAGAAGAAACTGAGAAGTTCGCTGGTTCAGACTTGATCCCAGGTGGAGGTAAAGCGCCTGCGATCGATACATCTTCGCTTAAAGAACAAGGATGGGATGCGGACAATTTGGCCTATGCATTGAAGACCGGTCTGACTCCATCCGGAGATGCTTTTGGCAACGCCATGGGAGAAGTCGTTTTACATGGAACCCAGTTTCTCAGTACCGCAGATCTTGCAGCCATGGCCGAGTACTTAATGGATCAACCAAGATAGTGAAACCAGCTGAGGTATTTGATGGGTCCAATAAAACTTAGTTTCTGCGTTGGTGTCCACGTATCAAGCCGAATTTGAAGTTAGCACTGCAAGAGACGTTGGACCCATTTAAACAGAGGGAGCAAGACTGTGGACAAGTCTACCAACCAGCCGCCCCGAAATACCAGTTCACAAAGCACTGGTCCGGAGGCGACGCTGTCAACGAACAGAGGAGCATTTCTCGGCTTCTTGATGAAGCGACTGGAGAACAGGTCCGACGCCGAGGATGTCTTGCAAGACTTCTGCATGCGGGTTCTTGCACGTAAAGAACAGTTACGCGAAGTGGATCGCATGGACGCGTGGTTATACGCCGTTTTACGCTCCGCGCTAAATGATCATTATCGGAAACTTGCTAGATCCAAGCGTCTCGAAGATGCGGTTTCGCGAGAGACTCAGTTTGCAACAGTCACCGAAGATCCTATCGAAGACATGAGTTTGATTTGTGAATGCGTCAAAGGTTTGGTCACAGAACTGCGACCGATCGATGCTGATCTAATCCGCCGCATCGATATTGAAGAAATCGAACGGAGTGTGGTTGCAAAAGACTTGGGGATCAAGCCAGGGACATTAAATGTTCGTCTTCACCGCGCCCGAGCTGCTTTGGGAGATGCGTTGTTGGCCCATTGTGGGCCATGCTGTCGCCACGGGTTCGAAGACTGTTCCTGCCCACCGGAGGGATGCGAACACCCGGTTGAGGAAACCGATTGCGAAGAGGATCCGCCCACCGAATAACACGGCGTTGTAAGACATTTCTTCAAAGCGCGTCCTCCACTAAGGGATATGTCAGGAGGAGATAAGGGTCGTGCCACCGTCATTCGAACCACGAGCGAAGAGTGAAAATAGCAGTACGGGTGAAACAGCTCATTTACTCACAGAACTACTATGCAAATGCAGCGACTCTTTAGAAGCTGATGTCGGTTCGATCGCGCGTGAGCTATTCCGAAGGGTGGAAATCGAAGACGAAGCTTTAGCGCTTGTAGCAAATTCTCTGGAACTCGATCACAACGACGCCCACGTAATCCTTGTGCTTGCGCGCCGCTGCGTAGCCGAGGCATTGGTTAACAGCATCCTTGGACCAGAGCCTCTGCGTCGTTGCGAAACTAAATTGTAAAAATGCGGGGCTAGAAGCCCAAACGTTTTTGTAAGATTTCATGCGCTACCTAAGCCTATCCTCGACTTTGGCATCAAGTCTTTCTGTAACGAACAGTTCGCTTCGACGTCTTCTCTATCGAAGACAACAAGGGCCTTTAGCTTAGAGGAGATTAACATGTTCGGAACTCTCATCACCTTCGCCTTGGTAGCATTAGTTTTTCTCATCGCCTGCGACCTGATAGCATCCATACATTGGAGAAACGTCTACGGTAGCGCAGTTCGAATTCCTGTTCCGATTTGGCAACAAGAAATGCTGGAAAGCCGTTCTTTGTCCGAGACTGGAACCTAACCTTCATGAGCTTGTCAACCTTAAGGCACAGACATAGAGGAAGCGTCCTTCCGAGATCTATAAGACACTTCCCAAGGCTACAACGATTAGAGACTCTGTGTATGGGCTTAGCGCGACTCTCTAGGGTCACAAGGCATCAACCAATCAATACCGAGAGACCAGCATCGGCAAACCGGTTTGAGTTCTTCATTTGGGAAAGCTTGCCACAACGTGGCTAAAACCATGGAACATCAAAAAGCTAAAGGTTTATTGAAACAAGATCACTCGGCTATGCTGGCTCTTTGGCTTCTAGACCGAGCGCTGCACAAGTTGATCCGACGGGGGACGCTTCACGTTCATCTGCCGGACGGTGAAGTGCGGGCCTACGGCAGCGGGATGCCAATGATTACCATTTCAATCCACGACTGGCCGACCTTGCGGCGGATTACGCTAAACCCCTACCTGGCCGTCGGAGAGGCGTGGATGGATGGCGCGCTCAGCGTGGAAACTGGAGATCTCTACAAGTTTCTTGCGCTTTGCCTGCGGAATGCCGACGAAGCTCCGATACATTGGTTGTGGCGGGCAAGCCATCGCATGCGCATGGCGATGAGACGGCTGGCGATGCACAACCCAATAAACCGGGCACGGCGTAACGTGGCACATCACTACGATCTGGGCGACGATCTCTATGACCTGTTCCTCGATCCCGAGCGCCAGTACTCTTGCGCCTATTTCGAGAATTCTCGTGACAGCCTCGAGGGAGCACAGAAACACAAGATGCGGCACATCGCGGCAAAGCTGCAGATAGAACCTGCGCAGAGAGTGCTGGATATCGGGTCAGGTTGGGGCGGGCTAGGAATGTATCTTGCGCGCACCTCGGGAGCGGATGTCACCGGTCTGACACTTTCCGCAGATCAACAAGCTCACGCCGCCGCGCGCGCCCTTCGCGAGGAACTCGCTGGCCGCGCCCGGTTCGAGTTGCGTGACTACCGCCACCAATCTGGCCGGTTTGACAGGATAGTGTCCGTCGGCATGTTCGAACATGTTGGCGCAGGACACTACAGAGAATACTTCGCCAAGCTTGCGGCACTGCTTGAAAAGGACGGTGTGGCACTGCTGCACACAATCGGCAGCAGTCGGGGGCCGCGCGCGCCTGATCCCTGGATCGCGAAATACATTTTTCCGGGGGGTTACATACCATCGCTTTCGGAGATTGTACCCGAGATCGAGCAGGCAGGCCTCGTTGTTACGGATATCGAAGTTCTCCGTCTGCACTATGCCGAAACGCTGAAAGCGTGGCGAGAGCGGTTTCTCGCGCGGCGAGACGAGGCGGCGTTGCTCTTTGACGAGCGCTTCTGCCGAATGTGGGAGTTTTATCTTGCGGCCTGCGAGGCCGGGTTCCGTCACAACCGTCTCGTGGTGTTTCAGATTCAGCTCGCACACCGGCTGGACGCTGTGCCGACAACGCGCAACTATATTGAAGTAGCAAAAAGCAAGCTGCCGGATCCGAGCAGCGAAACGAGTAGTGCGGAGAACAAACCTCATGCTCCCATTCACAAGGAAGTCGCCGCTGAATGACGGTCCGCAAGGCATCACTCATCATCCTGGTGATGTTCTTATGGGCGGTCTGCTTCCCGCTCATCGTCGCGGGCTTTGCCTATGCGCCGCATCTGACTTTCGCCACCCTGCGCGCCTTTCTCGCCGGAGCAGCGCTTGTCCTTATCGCACTCGTTCTTGGTCGACCTTGGCCAAAGGGCAGGCAGGCCTTTCTCGCCATTGCCGGCATCGGTCTCGGAGCTACCACACTTGGATTTCTGGGCATGTTCATGGCATCAGAATTTGTTTCTCCAGGGATCGCCACGGTGCTTGCAAATGCCCAGCCTCTGATGGCTGCCGCTCTTGCGGCTGTGGTACTGGATGAGCGCTTGGGATTTCGGGGGAAGGCTGGTCTTGGTTTGGGATTCATCGGCATAATCATGATTGCCGCACCGCAAATGGGACTTCCTGCGGCGGGCGGTTTTGGTTTAGGGGTTGCTTACATCCTTGTTGCGGCGATCGGCATCACAGTCAGTAATGTTCTAATCCGTGCGCTGGCAGACCAGGTTGATGTTCTGATGGCGATGGGTTTTCAGATGTTGATCGGCGGATTGCCCCTAATGCTGGGAGCGGTTTTGTTTGAGGATCCGTTTTCGGTAACCTTCTCGCCACAATTCATCCTAATCCTGCTCGCGATCAGCCTTTTGGGGTCGTCTTTCGCCTATTGGCTTTGGAGCGAAATCCTGAGGACCACGGAACTCAGCCACGCCAACGCTTTCGCCTTCCTCGTGCCGGGGTTCGGGCTGGCCATGGGTGCCACGTTTTTTGGCGAAACCATCGGATATCTTGCGGTACTTGGCATCCTGGTGACACTTGTCGGCGTCGCCCTGACGAATTCCGATCGCCCCGAAAGCAAGACCGCGCTTACTGATGATGCGGAAAAAGACTCTCCGGCGAAGTAGCGTGGGGAACGTGTAATGTATACGGATCCGAAGCGTCTTCCTCATGATGCGCCACGAGAGGCGCAAACTGACAATGGAGGCCTCGCCATGACCACAGCCACCGAAGTGCACCGTACTGCGCACATCCCCATTCAGGCTCTGGGTTGGAGTCTGGGAATTTTCTTCGCGATCACCTTCACGATCTGCGTGCTGTTCGACCTCGCTTTCCCGAGCCAGGAAATGTCTCGCCTCTGGATGCAGCTATTGCCATGGGTCAACGGGATCAGCTTGGGCAGCTACCTTTTAGGCGTTGCCGAAACACTCCTCTACGGTTGGTTTGTGGCGCTGATTTTTGGCCCGTTGTTCAACTTCCTCGCTAAACAGAATTGAAGATGGCCACAACCAGATCACGCAAGCCGCAGCTTAAAACCGTAGCTGAAACCCAAAAAGGCTCGGTTGTCGAGCATGGCGTATCGCCGGCCACAGAGCCTGTGACTCCGCAAGCCGCCAGCCCGGTCCACGCATCGTCGGCTTATCCTAGGGATTTGTTCGAACGCTGGGTGCTGTTCATGGACACGCTTCGCGAACGCGCAGACAACATGATTGAACACGAGCGTCGGGGCATGCCGCCGTTGCTCGACTTCAAGTATGAAACCGTTCTTGACGCACGTCGCTTCGAGCGCTCCGCGAATTACGCGCTCCTAAGGATCACCGAAATCGGCGAAGATTGCTGGGACGATTGCGTCGACATGGCCAAACCTCCGGTAGTCGTCGTTGACCCGCGTGCTGGTCATGGCCCGGGCATTGGCGGCTTCAAACGCGACAGCGAAGTTGGTATCGCCATGCACGAAGGCCACCCGGTCTATTTTGTCGTGTTCTATCCTGAACCCGAGCCGGGCCAGACCATTGCCGATGTACACCATGCTCTGCGCTTGTTCGTTGAGGAAATCGCACAGCGCCATCCCGACCATCCACCGGTTCTTTATGGCAATTGCCAGGCGGGCTGGGCGATCACGCTGCTCGCTGCCGATTGCAACGGGCTTGCGGGACCGATTGTCCTGAACGGCTCGCCGCTCTCCTACTGGGCCGGTGAGGCCGGTACCAACCCGATGCGTATGATGGGCGCGTTCGTCGGCGGTACATGGGCTGCGCATATGGCGGCGGACCTGGGCGACGGTCGTTTCGATGGCGCGTCGCTCGCGCAGAACTTCGAGAACCTGCAACCTGAAAAGGCAATCTGGGAGAAGTATGCGCATCTCTTCACCAACGTGGACGGCGAACGCGAACGATTCCTGGAGTTCGAACGCTGGTGGAACGGCTTCTACACACTGAGCCGTGAGGAAATCCTCGCGATCACCGCAAACCTGTTCATCGGAAATAAGCTCGAAAGCGGCGAGCTGCGCATCTGCGATGGCTGCACCGCCGATTTGCGACGCATCCAGAACCCGATCGTGATCTTCGCCTCGGAGGGCGACAACATCACGCCACCGGCCCAGGCGCTTGGCTGGATTCCGAAGGTCTATGGCGATACCGCCGCACTTAAAGCTGCCGGCCAGCGCATCGTCTACTTGATCAACCCGCATGTCGGGCATCTGGGTATCTTCGTTTCCGCTTCTGTCGCGCGCCTTGAACATTGCGCGATCCTCGAAAGCCTCGACGAGATTGAGGGGTTGGAACCGGGTCTCTACGAAATGCAGATCGACAACCCAACTGGCGATCCCGATTGCCGTAAACCGGCCTATTCGGTTCGCTTCAAACCGCGCGAGGTATCCGATTTAGGCGAAGTCCACCCCGAGGACGCACTTCGCAACGTTGCTCAGGTCTCCCGCATTGGCGAAGCGGCCTATGATTTGTTCGCTGGACCCTGGATCAGGGCGATGACGACGCCGTACTCCGCCGAAGCCCTTCGAAACATTCACCCCATGCGCTGGAGCCGATTGATGTTCTCGGCACGCTACAATCCATGGATGGCCGCGGTGGAAACCATGGCCGAGGCCATCCGCCCAGGGCGCCAGCCATTACCAAAAGACGACCCGTCTGTGGCGGTAGAGCGGGAAGCTTTTGAGCGGATAGGGTCCAGACTCGGCGCGCTGCGGCAAGCCCGCGATCACGCATTTGCAGCAGTGTTCAAGGCGATGTTCGTGCCCGGCGCAGGTTTCTCAGTGAGAGACAAGGACTGAGTGATGGCGTGGATCGCCGAAAACTGGCTCGTGCTTCTGCTCTTGGCAGGAATGATCGCGATGCATCTCTTTGGTCACGGCCATGGCAGTAAAGGCCATGGCGGACGCGCGCACCCGCTGACTGGAGATGCGCGACGGAGACAGCGCGAGGCAGCTCAGGACAAAACCGACCGGGACCCAGATGCGAAGGACGGCGACACGAAATGACCGATGCAGGTGTCCCCAGCTCTTCCTCCGTAACCTGCCCACGCTCGGGCAAGGATGCCGTCGCTGTCACACCTTGTTTTGCGGAATGCTGCGATCCGAGTGAATTGCTCGGCCTGTCGGGGCGCAAGGGACTTGTCATCGGAATTGCCAACGGACGCAGCCTAGCTTCGCCCGCGGCGATGCATTTTCGCCAAGCGGGAGCCGAACTAGCCATCGCCTATGGCAACAAGCGTACCCGGCCGCATGTGGAGCCACTTGCCCGGCGGCTGGAGGCACCGATCGTTCTGCCCCGCGATCTCGCGGTCCCGGACCAACTCGAAGCCGTTTGTGCGGGGATTTCGGAGCGGTGGGGACGGCTCGACTTCCTGCTCCATGCCATCAGCTCGGTTCCGCTGGCCGATCTGCACAGTCGCCTGATCGATTCCTTGGCCGAGGGTTTTGCCAAGGCGGAGACCGTCTCCGTGCATTCGCTGATCCGCATGGCACGGCTGGCCGAACCGCTGATGACGAAGGGCGACAGCATCCTCACCCTCAACTATCTTGGTGCAGAGCCGGTCGTCGAGAACTACAATGTCATGGTGCCGGTGAAAGCGGCATTAGAAGGCAGCGTGCGTTACCCCGCGCACGAACTCAGCCCGGGCGAAATCAGGGTGAACGCGATCTCTGCCGGTCCGACTCAAACCCGCACTGCGTTCGAGCTGACGAATTTCGGCGTTCTTTTATCTGCAAGCGCCAGCGTGGCGCCTTGGCGCTGCAGTATCTCAGGCGATGAGGTCAGCTCAGCGATTATGCTTCTGCGTCACTGGTGAGGTGCTTCACGTCGATGCAGGAGCGCATATCGAAGGGCCTATTGGGAAAATTAAAACTAGAAAACAGGACAAATCGGGAAAAATCGAATGAGAGCAAAAGATATTATGACAAACAATATTGTCTCAATTTCCGAAGAAGGAAGCATCGATCAAGCCGTGGAGTTGATGTTGAACAACCGTATCAGCGCGATTCTCGTTCTGGATGATGACCAAAGGCTTTTAGGTCTCATAAGCGAAGGCGACTTGATGCGGCGAATGCGCGATAGACAAGCGCGGCACCGCTCTTGGTGGTTGGAGCTATTATCCAACGAAGGGGCCGCATTGGACTACATAAAAACACGCAGTGCGCGTGTAGCTGACGTGATGACCCGCAATATGATCACGGTCGATGAAGATACGAAAGTGGAGGACATCGCTCTAACCCTTGAACGGAACCGCATAAAGCGTGTGCCCGTAACAAAGGATGGCGTCGCAGTTGGTATTGTATCTAGGGCAGACCTTATACAAGCCATTGCGCTGTCTAGAAACGGAAGGCTGCCTGTACCTAAACCGGAAGACGAAGTCCTGCGACGGCAGGTGTTAGCC
Organism: Tritonibacter mobilis; assembly: GCF_001681715.1. GTDB lineage: Bacteria > Pseudomonadota > Alphaproteobacteria > Rhodobacterales > Rhodobacteraceae > Epibacterium > Epibacterium mobile. The sequence continues at coordinate 16,654 of NZ_LNWY01000010.1, forward strand.
GCCATTTCAACAGCACCAGGAGGATCGGTGAGCTCCGTTAATCTTCAAGTAGAGAACGGAAATGTGACTGTCTGGGGCACCGCGGAAGGCGAGGCTGTCAAGCAAGCGATCAGAGTCGCTGCTGAAAACACTGATGGCGTGCGTTCGGTCCAAGTCTATATGGATAAAGTGCCGGCTTGGATGTACGGAGTTTAGCTGTCTTTCAAGTTTTGCAAGTATAATACTGGAAGCCTCCCACTTGTGAATACACCAGTTCCATCTCATTTGCACTGTGATCTTGAGCGGTTTCAAATTGAGCGTGCATGTCATCATGGACGGTCTCATTGGCTGGAGAACTGTTAGGCCACCACCCTGAGACATTCATGAGTAGCAAGTCGGGTAACCATATCCGTACTCCGAATGTAGACACTGAATATCTAAACTCACGGCCAACCCCGGAAACCGTAACTTACGCGGGAAGACGGGATGACAATTGATCTAGATCAACAATTTTAATCCTCAGATATGTCAGATTTTTTATCTTAGGAGGACGGTATGTTGAGCCCATCTATAAACCAATTGCTGCGAAATAACGGCTTACAATTGGTGACAGTTGGATTGCTCATCTTCGCCATGCTGCTTAGCGGCGTCGGACATGTCGAGGCGGTTGGTGATCGACACACGCAAAAGCCTAGCATCGAGACACACCTGCTTGAATATTTTGAGCACTCCTCGCTTAACTTCGCTTCTCCCGAGCAGTGGCATTGCTCGGTTGGGGCGGGTTGCTATGTAGCAATCACGACAAACCACAGTAACCCAGCCTATTTTTTGCAAAGCGAAGGCATTAGGGTTACCACAGCCCGATACTCAATTCCAAAAAAGCCGATTTTTGACCTTTTTCGTCCGCCAAGAGAAAGGCGGACCTGAGTAGCTCACGCTCTTCAAGGGCAGTGAACACTTCTATTTTTCTTCGATGATCCCCAAGGGGTGCAATCTTGGTAACGATGCTGCGGATAAGGCGTCTACAGGATTGAAACCACCTAGCAGGATCTCCGTGATGGAAAAAGAAGAAAAGACATACACCGACTCAAACACCCCGAAGCCAGGCGAGACTGCCGCGTGCTGTTGTCGCAAGAGCACCAGCATGCAAAGCGAGATCGTCAGGTCACGCGGAAACACTTCGGGGACTGAAGACCGAGAAAGTGACGACGGTCGCACACACGCTAAAACGGTGGGCTTGCGATGAATTCTCACTCTCTTCGCGACCGACTGAACCAGTAGGAGATATCCAATGACAAAAATGACCACGATTGCCACCGCACTTGCCATTTCGCTCGCAACCCCAGGACTGCTGTTGGCCCAGGACCAACATGACCATAGCAGCGGTGGAGCTGCCAAGAGCGATGCACCTGAGCACGCCGGGGGCCAAATTGCCATGATGCAGAACATGATGGGTATGATGACGCACATGCACAATGCAATGATGGGCGGTCATGCTCAAGACAATGCAATGGATAAGGATCGATCCGTGATGAAGTTTATGATGGGGCCTGGCATGAGGGTCATGTCATCTCCAGAAACAGGCAGAGAAGTGATGCTTGCCAAGTTAAACGAATTTGATGCAAACAACGATGGTGTACTGTCGCTCGTTGAGTTCGAGGCACTTCATGCTGCGATGATCCGTGAGACAACGGTTGACAGGTTTCAGCACCTTGACGCAGACGGCGATGGAGCCATCACTGAAGCGGAAATTGCCGCTCCAATCGAGCGGATGAGGATGCCAAGTGCAGCTACAAAGCAGCACGGGCAAGTACCTCAGAACAATTGAGCCAAAGCATAGTCTCTGCGAGGCAAACGGGAAAGAGTGCCAACTTCCGATCATGGAAGTTGGCAAAGTGATCTCCCGGCTTGGGCACTACAAAGCGCCAAATTCGCCAAGCGGTACTGATTACGTCTTTCAAAAACAAATGGACTCTCGACAATGAACACACACCGAGAAACCGCAAACGCCGCGACGGAGGACAGCATCTTTGTTTGCCCGATGCACCTCGAAGTGCGTCAGAGAGAGCCCGGCGACTGCCCAAAATGCGGTATGCATCTGGTGCCCGAAGCGGAGATTGAAGAACACGGGCAAAGCGCGCACCATCACTCTGGCGCTAATGACATACTAGGTGCCGAGTACGATACGGTGCCACTGGAGTACGACGGCGTCGTGTACACCTGTCCAATGCATGCGCAAGTACGCCAGACAGATCCCGGTTCATGCCCGATATGCGGTATGGGTCTGGAACTGGAAAACGCAGCTATGGTGGAAGATGGCCCCAACCCCGAGCTCGACGATTTTTCTAGACGCTTCTGGGTCGGTGCCGTTCTTACGCTGCCGTTGCTTGTTTTGACGATGGGACCATATGTTGGTTTCCCTGAAGTCCGCCAGATATTCGGTGAGCGAACGACGCTTTGGATTGAATTGGTGTTGGGTACCCCAGTTGTATGGTGGTGCGGCTGGCCGTTTATGATACGGGGCTGGAATTCGTTTAAAACTCTGAATCTCAACATGTTTTCCCTAATCTCCATGGGGGTTTCGGCCGCATGGGTGTTCAGCGTGGTGGCTGTTCTTTCGCCGGAAGTTTTCCCTGATGGTTTCCGGGACAGCGAAGGCCACGTTGGTGTCTATTTTGAGGCGGCAGCAGTAATTGTAACACTCGTTTTGTTGGGTCAAGTTATGGAGTTGCGCGCGCGAGAGGGTACCGGCAAAGCGATACGGGCACTCCTCGATATGGCCGCCAAGACCGCGCGCATCCTAAACGCAGATGGCAGCGAGGCGGAGGTGCCTCTGGATGATGTAAAGGTCGGCGACAAGGTTAGGGTCCGACCCGGTGACAAAGTGCCCGTCGACGGTGTTGTGGCGGAAGGGCATTCGTCCATAGATGAAAGCATGATATCGGGAGAGCCAATCCCCGTCGAAAAGGTTGTGGGCGACACTGTCACCGGAGCAACCATAAATGGGACCGGATCGCTGGTTGTTGAAGCTACGCGCGTTGGGTCGGACACCGTGCTGTCCCAAATTGTAGAAATGGTCTCAAACGCTCAGAGGTCACGTGCACCGATCCAGAAATACGCGGATCGAGTGGCAGGATTGTTTGTGCCGGCTGTTATTGCGATTGCAGTCTTGGCCTACATCGGTTGGGCCATATGGGGACCCGCTCCGGCCCTGTCTTATGCTCTAGTCGCAGCCGTTGCGGTTTTGATAATCGCATGTCCGTGTGCGTTGGGTCTGGCGACCCCAATGTCAATCATGACGGCCACCGGCCGAGGTGCGCAAGCAGGCGTATTGATCAAGAACGCGGAAGCATTGGAACGGTTTGAAAAGGTCGACACTCTAATCGTGGACAAGACGGGTACGCTCACGATGGGTCAACCGCGCCTTGTTGCAGTTTTACCTGAGGCGGGACATGAGGAAGAAGAGGTACTGCGCCTCGCTGCTACCCTGGAAAAAGGATCCGAGCATCCTTTGGCAGAAGCCATCGTGGCCGGAGCCGACGAACGCGGGGTAGCTTTGGCCAAAGCCAGCGATTTCCAAGCTATCACCGGTAAGGGCGTAACGGGCGTGGTTGACGGATATACGGTGGCCCTCGGCAATCACAGACTGGTCAAAGACCTCGGGCTTGATGCCGGCGATCTGATCGAGACGGCCAATTCCCGAAGAGACGACGGTGAAACAGTGATGTTTGTAGTGGTGGACAACGCGCTTGCCGGGCTTGTGGCCGTGTCCGACCCGGTCAAAGAAACGACGCCCGATGCGCTTGAAGCTCTGCATAAATTGGGCTTTCGAATCATTATGGCCACGGGCGACAATGAACGCACTGCCAGAGCCGTAGCAACCAAGCTGGGCATCGATGAGATTCGAGCTGATGTTCTGCCGGAAGACAAGGCTGCAATTATCAAGGATCTACAGGGGCAAGGAAAGAAAGTCGCGATGGCCGGCGACGGTGTTAACGATGCTCCCGCACTGGCACAAGCAGACGTGGGCGTTGCTATGGGAACAGGCGCGGACGTAGCCATCGAAAGCGCCGGTATAACTTTGGTGCAAGGTAACCTTGACGGCATCGTCAGAGCACGTCGGTTGTCGCGAGCAACGATGCGAAACATTCGCCAAAATCTATTTTTCGCATTGATTTACAACGCGAGTGGTGTGCCGATCGCCGCCGGCCTTTTGTATCCGCTTTTTGGCATTTTGATCAGCCCAATGTTCGCGGCTTTCGCGATGAGCGCATCATCGATCTCGGTGGTGCTGAATTCACTCCGCCTACGTGGCGCTAAAATCTGAAAAGGAACAACACAATGCATGAACATATCGATCACGAAAATCAGAACGAAGCTGGCGGGGATGCTCATCCACCGTCCTTCTGGAAATCCCGCGCGGGGGTCTATTTGATCGTCGCACTTGTGCTCGGCGGTTTGCTGCTAGGTTTTGAGCATCGCGCGCATATCTTGGCCAGCAACTGGCTTCTTTGGCTTCCGCTACTGCTGTGTGTCGGCATGCACTTCTTCATGCATGGCGGACATGGTGGTCACCGGTCAGGAAATGACGAAAAATGACCGACCCGGGATCATCTTACGGCCTTTGGCTGCTCGTGTTCATCAATTCAGCGGTCTTCATCCTTTTCGCTTTCAGCTTCTTCAAGCCGCAAACATCGCGCGACTGGCGAAGCTTCGGAGCCTTCAGTGCCTTCATCGTCGCGCTTTTTGTCGAAATGTACGGGTTTCCGCTGACGATCTTCTTCCTGTCAGGTTGGCTCCAATCCAACTGGCCGGGGATTGACTGGTTCGCCCATGACAGCGGGCACCTGCCGGAAATGATGTTTGGCTGGAGTTCGAACCCACATTTCGGACCGTTCCATTTCCTCAGCTTGGTATTCATCGGTGGGGGCTTCTGGCTGATCTCGGTAGCTTGGCACCATCTCTGGGCCGCTCAGCGGGCCGGGCGACTGGCCGTCACCGGTCCGTACGCAAGGATGCGGCATCCGCAATACATAGGGTTCGTTCTCATCATGGCCGGGTTCCTGGTGCAATGGCCGACAATCCTGACGCTCGCAATGTTCCCTGTGCTGGTCTGGATGTATGCGCGACTTGCCAAGAGCGAGGAGGCCGACAGTCGGACCCGGTTTGGCGAGGCATGGGAGAGATATGCAGAGAATGTTCCCGCGTTTCTCCCTCGATTGCGTGAGGCTGCTGCGCAGTGAACGCGGTCGTCCAAGCCCGCAGTCTCGGGGCGCAGGCAAGCCAGCGACCAATCGGGAGAGCGAAGCAAGCTCGGTCTTCGCTGAAGACCGGGCGCCACTCCGCAGTCTGCGCCCTGATTGGAGGATGAGTTCGGCTTCGGAATTGGATGACGAGATTGCGAATTGATAGTACCAGAACCACACGGGCGACCGAGGTGAGGAATCTTGTAATCCTCGGCGGGTCCGGAGATGTTGGACAGCGGCTCATTAGGCTGTTTTCCGCTAACGGAGAATGGAAGATATGGGCCGTTTCCAGACGACGCCGACCGGCCGACTCTGCACATCCAAACCTTGTCGCGATGACACTGGACGTGGCGCATCACGGGGTGGCCCGTGCGCTTCCCGAGGACGCTATCGTCATCAATCTTACCGAAGCGACGCCTCCTAGACTGGTCGCGGAAATTCTCACCAGGGGCGGCACGTTTCTCGATACGTCCGCGACGCCGAACTATGTCGACGGTCTGGCCAAGGCTGCTGACGGGAAAAGCGGACGGCTGGTCACGGGCGTGGGGACAGTACCGGGTCTCAGCACATTGATGGGCGCAGATCTGACGAGGGATGCACGGGTGCGAACGGTGCGTGTTGGGCTTGAGCTAGGAATGGGCCGTCATTACGGGCAGGCGGCAGCTGAGTGGATCTTTCGGGCGCTTGGACAGCCTTATGACGACCCGGCCACCGGCCGGTCTATTCTTCCTGGCACGAACCCCTGGAAGTTCAGTTTCGCGCAGAACGAGGCGCCGCGGATGGCCCTAGATGTGGCGTTTCCAGATAAAGGCATTTTCCCCAACGGACGCGAAGGCTGTGTTCGCCATTACCTGGCCGGCGATCCGCCACTTGTCACACGGTTTTTTGCAGTGTCCAAATGGCTTGGGCTCGGACGTTGGATGGCTGGACATTCGCTGCGACTTGCAGAGTTTTCACACTGGCTGCCGCCAATCGGCCCGATAAGAACACGGATGGCGGCGGTTGCGTTCGATCGCGATGACAATGAGATTGGTTCGCACTTGTTCGAAGGCGGCGATCAGGCAGATTTGACGGCTGCGATGATATTGTTGGCAGTTGAGGCATTACGTACCGGCGATGTGCGCCAGACCGGGGGCAATACTATCGTCGATCACCTCGAGCTCGCGCAAGCACTGAATGGTCTGCGTCGCCACTTTCCTGATGTGCAGACTAGTCACACGACTACCTAGCAAAGGCCGATTTAAGAAACGAAAGTGACGAGCAACGTTATGAATCACGACCACGATAGCAACGGCTACAAGAAGAATTCCATCACGCTGGGCGGCGCAGTTGCCATGGGGACCGGCGTCATGATCGGCGCGGGGATCTTTGCCCTGACAGGGCAGATCGCCGAGCTGGCCGGGCCGCTCTTTCCCATTGCCTTCATCATCGGTGCGATCGTCACCGGGTTCAGCTCATACAGCTACATCAAGATGTCCAACGCTTGGCCCTCGGCAGGGGGGATCGGGATGATCCTCCAAAAATGCTACGGACCGGGGGCCGTTGCAGCAGGTGCGGCGCTTCTAATGGCGCTCAGCATGGTGATCGCGGAAAGCCTCGTCGCCAGGACCTTTGCCACCTATCTTTTGCGCCCTTTCAATATCGAGGGCGGGCCGCTGGTGCCCGTCCTGGCTGTTGGGGTAATCCTTTTCGCCTTCCTCGTAAACATCGCGGGCAACCGTTCAATCGGGCTGTTCTCGATGGTCATGGCCGCAATCAAGATCGGCGGTATCGCGCTCTTCGGCATCGCCGCCCTGTGGTCGAGCGGGTTTGAATTCGCTGCCGCGTCGCAGGACGCTGTGGATTTCGGCCCGATGGGTTTCGTCGCCTCGGTCGCGCTTGCCATTCTTGCGTTCAAGGGGTTCACGACGATCACCAACAGCGGCGCCGAGATCACCGATCCCAACCGCAACGTAGGGCGCGCGATCATGATTTCGATTGCGCTTTGCGTCGTCGTCTACCTGCTTGTGGCTTTCGGTGTCGGCTCTAGCCTCACCATCGACGGGATCATCGCCGCCAAGGACTATTCGCTGGCCGAGGCAGCGGAACCGGCACTGGGGCAGGTGGGCTTCCTGCTGACGGTTCTTCTGGCAATCGTCGCAACGGCATCTGCCGTGCTGGCCAGCGTCTTTGCTGTTTCGCGGATGCTTGCGATGCTGACGGATATGAAGATGATCCCGCATAGCCATTTCGGCATGTCCGGACCGATCCAGCGGCATACACTGGTCTACACGGTGGTGATCGCATCCTTTCTCGCCGTGTTCTTCGATCTGAGCCGCATCGCCTCGCTGGGCGCCTTCTTCTACCTTATCATGGACATGGTTGTACATTGGGGTGTCTGGCGCTTCCGCCGGACGGAAATCGGCGCTTCTGGCGTCGTCATTCTTACGGCGCTCGGGTTCGATGCAATTGTTCTCGTCGCGTTCACCGCCATGAAGCTGCAGAGCGATCCGGCCATCGTCGCCTATGCGGCCCTCGCGATCCTCGGCGTCTTTCTGTTCGAACGCGCCTACCTGTCGCGTTGGCTGGCACCTCAAGATGGGCCCGGCCACAGTTGACGGATCATGTCACACAATCGGTTCGCGATGGGCAGCGCGCGGGGTTCGCCATGCTCGTCGGTCTTGCTCTGGGTATGGTGGCCGCGAACTCGCCGCTGGCGGACATCTACGCGATTGTGCATCACCTGCCTCTGCGGGTTGGGGCGGGCACCTGGGCAATCGAAGCCCCTCTGATCGAGTGGATCAATCAGGGCCTTCTGACGGTCTTCTTCTTTCTCATCGGCCTTCATACAAATCACGAGCTGACCCGTGGGGCGCTGTCCGAACCCGGTGCGGCCATGCTTCCGGCAAGTGCGGCACTAGGGGGCATGATCGTGCCGGCAGCGATCTATTTTGGTGTCAACGCCGGAGATACTGTCGCCCTTCGTGGGTGGGCGATCCCGATTGCGACAGACATTGTTCTGGTCCTTGGTCTCCTTTCTCTGTTCTCAGGTCGGGTTGGTCCTGCGATCATCGCATTTGCGACGGCCGCCGCGATATTCGATGATCTTGGGTCAGTGGCTGTCATCGCTCTGTTCTACGGACAGTTCGATCAACTTTGGCCGCTTTGGATGGTGGCTGGCGGCCTGGCGGGTCTGTTCATACTCAATCGAACCCGAAAGGCATCGCTTGCGTCCTACATGGCCTTCGGCTGCATTCTATGGGCGGGACTGATCATGACGGGCCTTGAAGGGGCGGTTGCAGGGGCAATCGTCGGATTGTCTCTGCCGCTGTCGTCGTTTCCGTCAAACGCAGCCATTCGGACCGAGCGACGCATTTCGCCGTTTGCTCTGTTCTTTGTCGTGCCAATCTTCGCCTTCTTCAACGGCGGTGTCGTGCTGGATTTTGTTCCCGCTGACCCACAGGCAAAGTCAGTGGCCATCGGTATTGCAATGGCTTTGATTGTCGGAAAGCCCTTGGGACTTCTTGGCGGAACAGTCCTGGCGCTTCGCCTGCGTATCGGTTCACTCCCGCCCGACACCTCGATGCGTGATGTATTCGGGGTCTCATTGCTGGCCGGTGTCGGGTTCACCATGAGCTTGTTCATCATTGGCGCAGCCTTCGAAGCAACCCCGATCGCCGGAACGGCAAAACTTGCAGTTTTGAGCAGTTCAGCTGTCGCCGCATCGCTCGGCATCATTGCATTGAAAATCCGCTGATCGGTTGAGCCCCTGGCAACGGATGCCTCATTGCTCGTCATTCTGCTCGACGCAAGGCTCCCAGTCCCACAGGCGGTTCATGGTCGCAAACAGGAAGGACGCAGACCAGGCGATCAGCAAGAGCCCGTTCAGTGCCTCGACACCGGTGAGAAACCGCAGATGTCCGGTCGGGACGATGTCTCCGATCCCGAGCGAAGTGTATATGACTGCTGAATAGTAGAGGTAGTCAAGCGCATCATTCACTCCTTCGCCTTCAAAAGATCCGATTTCGAGCACCTCTGCGGCGATCCAAAATCCACTGGCGAAGAGTGCTATTTGAAACAGATGAGTGATGAACAGCAGAGTTACAATCGATAGAACCCGAGTAGACGGCCGCATTGGGATAGACGTCATTCTCCCGGAACAGAAACTCAGCAATACCAAATGAACACAGGCGGTAGCCAGGAAAAGCGTTACGGAAATCAGAACAGAATACATCATTGTACAGTACCTTAGGTTTCAGCGGATGCTTCGATCAATAACCTTTGGTGATAGTGTCCTGCGGTTACTAACTGTTGTCCCGAACAGGTTAACCTTTATGTGCGACCATAATGCGGTGGGAACGTGAGATTGAGGTTACTACTTATACAACATAAACTTCATTATGCGTCTTTATACTTCCTGTTGCGATAGTATATTATCGTATGTATGCTGGACTCCGGTCATGGAGGTTCCTCAGAATGCGCCATTTACTCAAAAAACTCCTCCCCTCGGTCGCAGTCGCTTTGACCGTGACAAGTTCTTCGCTACCTATACCCGCCCGCGCGCAGACATACCCGATCGATTGCGCGATCCTCCTGTGCCTGTCTGGCGGCTGGCCGGCTTCCGTCCCTTGCGCCCGAGCCCGCGCCGAATTCATCCGGCGGATTACGCCCTGGCCGGTGGAACCGCCGCTGCAAATCTGGCGCTGTCCCATGGGCGCGTCCATTGAGGCCGCTCCATCATCAAACAGTGCAAACCGCATCTTTGATGCGTTCTTCCAAAACAACAGCGCTGGACCGCGACAATCCTTTCCAGAGCGCGATTCCATTGACCCAATTGAGGTTGCCTGGCGCGCTTCAGATGCCCGTGACCTTGTTCCCACCGACTGGACCCTCCGGCTCGTTCAAGATCGCGCAGACATCGATATCAGCGGTCCGGAATTCAATTTCGTCCGGTCCATCCGCGTCTTCGATGTACGGTATGCGCGACAGCACGAGTCCGGTCGCGATGGGGACTGTAACCGAAGCGCGACCGTGGTTCTCGGCACTTACGGGACCCAAGGTGACTTCGCCTGGCAAAGGTCTTCCGTCACAGCTCTTCCTTCGGCTCACGTAGGCCTTGAACGCTGGGCTGAGCATTGCCCTGGCATTTATCACCGATCCGTCTTCGTCGATTGGCGTGACTATGAGGGCAACTACGGGTTCGAGCAGGTGAACTACTGACCTGCCGCCACGTAGATTTGTCAGGGAAGACGGCTTCATTGGCGTGCACGACCGCACCGCATACGCGTCGCGGTCCACATGCTGTTTGGCGTTTCGGCAAACACCGCGGGTTCGCTCTGTTCACCCGTCGTCGCTTCTTCTGATCCTCGTCAGCGCGTCGAAGTCGATTTCTTGCTTCTGTTCGTCACTTATATCCGGCCGGATTTCCGACACCGGCTGGGGCCCTTGGACGTCCCACATCACTGCATGCGCGCCTTTAGTCCAGCGATATACCCAACCAACAACACTGCACCCATCGGTCCCGATCAGATTGGCGATCGCGACGCCCTCACCCTTATCATCGTTCACTGTTTACTGTCTTCCTGCACTGCGGCGCTGCGAATTGCGGCGTGGGGTTGCAGAGCGTTCACTACGACCGCGCGCCGGGCTTCGTTGATGTTGGCTACCTGGTCTTCGATGAGGGAATGATCATCTGACCGGGAAAATGGGTTCCCGTCTTCTCAACAATTCATTGGCTTCAAATTCTGTGGTCGGACTCCGTGGCGGCTTCGACGATCGCCAAAACATCGAACGGGTCAAAGCCGATGGCGCGCGCCAGAACGACCAGTTCGACGACGTCGATCCGGCGTTCGCCGCTTTCGAGGCGCGCCACGAGAGATTGATGGCACTTGAGCCTGTCCGCCAAGTCGTCCTGGCCCAAGCCTGCGCTTTTACGCGCGTCGACCAACGCCTGGCAGAGTGCCACCTGCCCTTTGCTTCTGATTGTCTTTGCCACGCGTCACATACCTTTTGTGACGTCGCTAGCGGATGAAATCTGTTATCTAAAAAGTAGATATTTGAGAGTGTTATCGGCGTCTGGTTTCCACGGGCTGCTAGTCTGATGCTCCCGAGGTTGCCCATCAATCCCCTACCAATTGCAGAAATCGGCCATAGTCCTCGCTGACTTCCCGCGCTTCTTCGAAAGCGCGGGCGCGTTCGCTGTCGAGGCAACGGAAATAGCTCTGGATATCCTGGACGTAATTTTCAAAATCGCTGCGGATGATAGCCGCATAGTCCCGCGCGGCCTGCGAATCACTTGGCAGGAAGGGGCGGGGCGGGGCGAAGCAGGATTCCGCCAAAACCGGCCCGGGAACGCAGATCAGAAGGGCCATAGCTTGCAATGAGAGCAGGCATGTCAACCTTGGGTTTCTCAAACCTGTTATCTCCTTGATCGCGGACACTGGCCGAGACTAGTGTTTGCGCAACCAAACTACAGCCAAAGCACGATATTACATCTTGCGGTTGATAATATACTATCGTAACTCTGGGCTTCAAGTGGGAATGCCTGGGGTTGCGCCATTGGAGAAAGCGTGAGCCGGGCCATGAACTGGGACATCGAAGCACCAAATGTGGTTACGGAAGCCAGGTTCCGCGAGCTCGTGGAAAGCGGCTATAGCGCAGAAATCCTGTGCCAGGAGTCGGCACATAAGAAAGGTCCCAGCTATTACGGGGTCTGGATCATGCGTGTGGTCTCTGACGACGGCGTGGAAAAGCTCCTCGTCACCGCTCGCACGCGGACGACCTACAACGATATCAAGATCCGCGAGTTCAAGACGATCTCCGGCGTGGTATCATTCTTCATTGGCCTTGGCTTTGCGCATGTCGATCTGCCGCTTGAGGCGGGGACAAGCCGTACGCATAAACTCGCCCCGCCAGACCAAGCCCCATCAGACAAGGGCACTGGCAACTAACCTCGTCTGTCTCTGGCTGGTCGCCGCGCCAGCCTCAGCGCAAATAGTCCTTGTCATGGAGAGCGACGGCTCTCTGACCCCGTCGCGGTCTCAGAGCGGTTTTGCCCGGAACTACAATGACGGCATCGGTCAGGGTTCGGCCTCCGATGGGATCGCGATCTTCGGCGAGGTAGAGGCCGAGCAAGAGGGCGTCCAAGTCGCGGCCCTTGCCCGCCTGACTCCCCTGCCCCGCGCCGATGTTCTCTCCGGGATTCAGACCACGGCCTTGCGCTATGCCGGCCATCCTGGCCTGCGTCGCGCCGGGCTTTCCGTGACGGATTGGCTGGCTCTCTATAGGGCCAATATCGAGGTTGAGAGCGCCTACCGCCAGGATACGATTTCAAGTGCAGGGGCCATTGGCCTTGGCCAATTGATGCCAGCGACGGCGCGTGATCTGGGCGTCGACCCGCGTGATCCGCTGCAGAACCTCGACGGCTCCGCCCGCTACCTCGCGATCATGCTGGAGACGTTCGGCGATCCACGCCTTGCCCTCGCGGCATACAACGCCGGACCCGATGCGGTCCGCCATTATGGCGGCATTCCCCCCTACCGTGAAACCCAGAACCACGTGGCCCGCGTCATGGCTGTCGTGGCCCGATTGGAAGGATCAAATTCATGAGACAGATTTCAAACCTCTTTGTCGCCTCACTGGCGCTATTCCTGCTCATTGCCGAGCCCGCCCTTGCCCAAAGCATCGATCTCTCCCCGATCCAAAGCTTGTTGCAGGGCATTGTCGATGCTCTAACCGGCCCGCTCGGCGTCGTGATCGCCACACTCGCGGTCCTTGGCGTTTTCTTGAGCTGGTTCTTCAATATCATCGATCTGCGTCAGGCGCTCTGGGTCCTCGTCGGGATCGCTGGTGTTGCGGCCGCCCCCACCATCGTCGCCGCGGTTTTCGCCGGTGGCTGAGCGCTCACCTCTCTTTCTGGGCCTCGTGCGCCCGCCGAAGCTGCTGGGCCTGCCCATCATGTACGCGATGGTCTGGCTTTTCGGCTCGGTGCTCTTGTTCGTCTGGGTCCAGCACATTTCGGTGCTGGGCGTGGCCGCCCTGCTCTACCCGGTTCTCTGGAAGGCCGCGGACTGGGATCCGCGTTTCATCGACGTGATGATGACGGCCCTGCAGGAGACACCGCCCACGCGCAACAGGTCCATCCATGGCGGGGACAGCTATGCCCCGTGATGACGCCCGTGATGCTGCGCTCGATGTCCGCACAATGACGCCAGACTGGTATGCGCGCGAGACCCGGCTTGCGCATATGCTGCCCTATGTGAGCCTCGTCGACGACCAGACCGTGCGGACCCGGGTCAACGAGCTCTTCCGCTGCATCCGGCTCGAAGGGATCAACAGCTACACGACCGACGATGCCTATCTCGACAAGGTGACGGCACTTTTTGCCCGCATCGTCGCGCAGCTCGGGCCGGAATTCAGCTATTACGTCCACAAGGTCTCCAAGGCCATCAAACCTGATCTCGACCCCATCCGTGAGGACAGCTTCGCGGGCGAGGTAGACCGGCGCTGGCGCGCGAAACTCGAGACCAGCGGGCTCCGCGACAAGACCCTGACGCTCACCGTCATTCACCGCCCGCCTCCGAAAAGCCTACTGCCGCACCTCGGCCGCAGCGCGCCGGACCGACTGAAGGAGGAGACCCGCAAACGCCTGCAGCGCCTGGGCGAGGCCGTGAACGTCTTCCTGTCCGGACTCGCAGAGCTTAAGCCGCGCCTCCTGTCAGCCGCATCGGGGGAGTTGGTGGGGTTTCTGGGGGCGCTCAACACGGGCACCGAGCTGCCGCTCTACCCTGCCAATACCTACGGCTTTTTGTCCGTCAACGTCGCCAATACCCGCGTGACGTTTCACGGAGACCATTTCGAGCTCTCGGAAGGCGTGGTGGGGCATCGCTACGGCAAAAGCTTCACCATCGGGGAATACTCCGAAGGCACCTCCTGCACCATGTTCGACATGCTGAACCTGCCGGTCGACATGATCGTCACGCATTCCTTCACGCCGATCAATTCGAACCTCATGGCGGGCCGCATCAAGCGGCAAAAGCGCCAGATGCAGGCCAGCCAGGACGCGGCCCTCTCGCTCCTGGAAGCCCTCGACATCGCCGCCGATGATCTCGAGGCCAAGCGCCAAAGCTTCGGCGAACACCATATGGTCGTGACGCTCTTTTGCGACACGCTCGAAGAGCTGCAGACCCTCAGCGCGGAGATCGTGAATGCCGCCGCGACCGAAGGCGTGAAGATGATCGGCGAGCGGGTCGCCGCCAAGGCGCATTACCTCAGCCAGCACCCCGGCAACCAGCCAAAGCGCGTCCGCGCCAGCGCCATCACCAACCGCAACTTCGCGGATTTTGCGGCCTTCCACCGGACACAGCTCGGCAAACCTGCAGCACTTACCCCATGGGGCCGGGTCGTCACATATTTGCCCACGCCGGAGCAGAGCGCCTACCGGTTTTCCTATCACGAGCAGGGATCGCCCGACAAAGAACCGACCAGCGGGCACACCCTGATCATGGGGCGGCCCGGGTCGGGCAAATCGGTGCTGTCCGCCTTCCTGATGACCCAAGCCCGTCGCGCAGGGGCGCGGATCTTCGTCTTCGATTACCGTCTTGGTATGGAGATGGCGGTCCGCGCCAATGGCGGGCGCTACGCGTCCCTGAACGCCGGTCAGCCCACGGGTCTGAATCCGCTCTGGACCGAGACCGATGCGCGCGGCACAGCATGGCTCTCGGACTGGCTTGCCACCCTGCTCTACCGCGCTGACAAGCCCCTGACCCCGGCGCAGACCAGCCGCATCCAGGAGGTCGTGCGCCAGAATGCCCAGGCCACCAATCCGGCCCTGCGGAACTGGCGGGATTTCGCATCGCTTTTTGTGTCTACGGATGACGGCGGCGATCTGCACCAGCGCCTGCTCGAGTGGTCTGAGGACGGCCGCTACGGCTGGATCTTCGGGCAGAGCCTCGAGGATACCTTCTCGCTCAAGGGCGATGTGGTGGGTTTCGATCTGACCGGTATTCTCGACAGCGAGGCCGACAAGGAACGGATGGCGGTCCTTTCCTATCTCTTCCGCCGGGTCGAGCGCGAGATCGAGGACCGCCGCCCCACCATCATCGTGATCGACGAGGCCTGGAAGGCGCTCGACAACGCATATTTCGCCGAGCGGCTGTCGAACTGGCTGGTGACCGCGCGCAAGCAAAACACTGTCGCGGTGATGATGACGCAATACGCAAGCCAGCTTGAGCGCACCCGGACCGGCAAGACCATCGTCGAAGCCGTTCCGACGCAGATCCTGCTGCCCAATATCCGCGCGCAGCCTGCGGATTACGCAATGCTGAACCTCACGGAGAAGGAGCTCGACGTCCTTCTCAACACGGGCAGCAACAGTCGCCTCGCACTGATCCGCGACGATCAGGGCTCAATCGTCGTCGATGCCGATCTGAGCGCCCTTGGGCCCAATCTCACGATCCTTGGCGGCATGGAAAAGGGCGAAGCGCTTGTCGGCGCCGATTACCGCGACCGCCCAGATTTTTGGAGGCTTTCATGATCCGTATTCTTATCGCTTTGGCTGCGCTCGGCGCGCTGGCCTCCTGCACCCAGTATCGGGAGCCGCAGGCCAATTGCTTTTCCTTTCTCGCCTCGACGGCAGTGACAGCCCAGGATTGCCACTTCGCACCGCTCGGCGCGCCGGAGGGCGACGTTGAAGTCTAGCCTACCTCATATCCTGGCGTTTTGCCTGCTGCCCGGTCTCGCCTTGTCTCAAGGTGTGCCGACCAATGACAGTGGGCTGACCGCGCGTGACATCGTCGAGACCGGCGATCGCGAGGCCGACTTGGCCGTTCAGGTGGACAAGCTTGCCGTGCGCGAACTCATTGCCGAGATCGAACGGGAGCAGCTGGAAACCCTCCGACGCATCCTCGATGCCCAGACCAGCTTCGGCGGTCAGGGCCTGCCCGCCATGGTCTCGGGGCTGGAAAGCGGCAGCGGCGATCCCGACCGCGCCGTGGAAGCCGTCTATGGCACGGGCGAGATCGACCCCAATCCCGGCGGTGCGCAGATGTTCGGGGATGCGTCTGAGAACATCGAGCAGCTCATCATCCGGGTCGCCCAGGAGACCAGCGGCTTTGCGGGTGTTGGCCGCGCAGGGCTCTCCCCCGTCCAATGGCGCGCGCTGCTGCAAGCGCTGATCTGGCAGGAAAGCCGTTTCACCATCGGTGCACGCTCTCCCGTCGGCGCCTATGGTCTCACCCAGATCATGCCGGGCACGGCCAGCGATCTCGGCATCAACCCGGAATACTATGACAGCCCCTACCTGCAGGTACATGGCGGCGCGCGCTATCTCGCGACCCAGCTCAACACATTCGATGGCAACATCATCAACGCCCTCGCGGCCTATAACGCCGGATCCGGCCGGGTCTTCGAGTATGGCGGGGTCCCACCCTTCCGCGAGACCCAGCACTACGTCCAGGTTATCCCGGAGCGCTACAATCTCTATCTGAGCCGTATCGGCGGGATCGATGCGCTTGGCACGATCGATCCGGCGCTTCTCGCCAATGCCAACCTCTCGCTCACGGGTCATGGGGCGGCCTTTTATGGCAGCAACTCACCAGCCACGATCAGGCAAGCCGCTTTGCGTATTGCGGATATCGTCGAACGGATTTCCGAGACCGAGGATGTGCAGGAGAGCGTTGCGCTCAACACTTATGCCCGCGCCGAACTCGTGCGTCTCGTGGCCGCCCGCATCCGGCTTCAGGCGGCACGCACCCGCGTCCTTTCTGCCGAGGAGCTGGCCCAGGCCAGCGCCCGCATGGCCGAAGGCGCGTTCATGGATTTTACGATCAGGGAGATTGAATGATGGGACATCTGCTCTTGAGGACAGCTTTGGCCACGACACTTGGCGTTGGCTTGCAGTTCAGCGCCCTACCCCCTGCCGCAGCACAAGGTGTACCCGTCGTCGACACCCAGAATATCGCGCAAAACATCCAGCAGCTCCGGCAGATGATCGAAGACGAGATCCTGCAGAACGAGCAGCTGACGCAGCTCCGCGAACAGCTCGGCCTTCTCACGGACCAACTCGCGGAGCTGCAACGAACCTACGAGGCCCTCACCCGC
The DNA here is from genome assembly GCF_001681715.1 of Tritonibacter mobilis. Taxonomy (GTDB): domain Bacteria; phylum Pseudomonadota; class Alphaproteobacteria; order Rhodobacterales; family Rhodobacteraceae; genus Epibacterium; species Epibacterium mobile. The sequence continues at coordinate 33,957 of NZ_LNWY01000010.1, forward strand.
CTTGCCGAGCTTCCAGAAATCATCCGGACGGAAATGGAAGATGAATTGAACGGTCTGCTCGACCAGGAGTTCGGGGACATCCTCGCCACGATTGAGGCGATCAAGACTGGGGATTTCTCGGGCCTCTCGGGCTCCGGCGCGGGGGAGATCGAAACCCAGATGGACCGGGTGCTGGCCGATCTCGGCTTCGATGAAGACACGCTCTCGGAAATGGCCACCAGCGGCAATCCCGGGGCCAACCGTGTGGCCACGCAGGCAACAACCGGCGCGCTCGTCTCAGCCGCCGCCCAGAACAGCTATGAAGACGCGGGCCAATCGCTGGAACGAGTCGACCGGCTGGTCGGTCTCATCGACGACATGGATGAACTGAAGGAAAGCGTCGATCTCAACACGCGCATCACAGCAGAACTGGCAATCGCGCTTGTCGCCATGTGGCAGCTCGAAGCCGTGCAGACCGTGGGTGACGGCACCGGCGGTGTGATCGATGCCGCCACCATCGCCGAGGAGCAGCGGTTTATGGACTTCACGCTGCCAGAGTTGCGGGCAGACTGATCAAGGGTTGTGACAGATGGCGAGTGAACAAGAAATCATCGAAGAAGAACTGGTCTACGGTGCCTTGCGCCGCGAACGGCTCTGGCAACGCCTTGGCCTGATCGGCCTGGTCTTCGGTGTCATCGGCTGTCTGAGCGCCGCGGCTGTCTCGATCCTCGATGTCGACCCGCCCCCCGTCGTTGTCCCCTATGATCCCGAGACGGGCTTTGCGCTTCCAGAGGCCTCGGTGGGCGCGACGTCTGTCACGGCCAACCAGGCGATCATCGAGGCGGAGGTGTTCCGCTATGTGACCGACCGGGAGGTCTATAACCAGCTCGACAACGATCTGCGCATCCGCAACGTCCTGCGCCGCTCCGACGGAACTGCCGAGAGCGGACTGCGCCAGATCTGGAACAGCGCCAATGAGAACTACCCGCCGACAGTTTATGGCCCCAATGCCCGGCTTGATGTGGAAATCCTCAGCATCAACCGGATCGGTACGAACCGCGCCACCGTCCGCCTGCGCAAGCGCCTGACCTCCATCAATGGCGTCCAAACCGGGCTCTTCACCGCGACCCTTCTCTTCGAGTTCCGTCCCGAGACCCGCCGGTCCATCGACGAGGTCTGGACCAACCCCTTCGGCTTCACCGTGCGCGAATATTCCATCCGCTCCGACAGATTGGAGAACTGAATTTGTTCCCTGCTCGACTTTTGATATTGCTGATTGCCCTGTTGCCCGGCCTTGCTTTCGCCGAAGCCATCCCGCGTGGCGGGCCCAATGACAATCGGGTGCGGCTGGCAACATATCAAGAAGGTCAGGTCTACCGCCTCAGCGTGTCGCTCACCCATGTGACCACGGTCGAGTTCGGGGAAGGCGAGAGCATCCGCTCGATCATTGCGGGCGACACGGAAGGCTTCGAGATCGACGGCGTGCCCGGCGGTCAGGCCTTCGCGATCAAGCCGGTGGCGCGCGGGGTGCATACCAATGTGACCGTCTACACGAACAAGCGCAGTTATTACTTCAACGTCGAGGAGACCCGCAGTCCGACCTTTTACGTGGTCCAGTTCCGCTATCCGGACGACAATGCACGGCCCACACGTGCCATCGCGGCCCAAGCGCCGAACTATAATTACGGTGCAAGCGCGCGGACCGAGTTCACGCCAACGCGCATCTGGGATGACGGGACGTTCACGTATTTCGCCTTTCCAAGAAACGGGCCTGTGCCCGCGATCTTCCGCTACGCGGGCGGCCGCGAGCGCACGGTCAACACGCAAACTCCTGAAGACGGCGTGATCCGCGTCAGCGGCGTAAACCGCCAATGGGTCCTGCGACTTGGCGAAGAGGTGGTCTGCATCGAGGCGATCCCGCCCACGGAGGCCGCCTCATGAGCGATACCGAGAATACCGAGCTGGAAAAGCGCCTCGCCGCCCTTGAGAAAGGCAGTGCCCGCGCGCCCATAGCGGCGCAGCGCCGGTCGCCCCTTCTCGCGCTGGTCGTGGTCCTCGTCATCGGCGCGGGTGGTGCCCTGCTTTATCTCCTCTCACAGCCCGAAGAAGAGGAAGCCTTGCCGACGGCCACTCCGGACGTCTTCCAAAACGAAGGGGATGGCTTTGGCGCTATCGAGACCTTGCCCCCGCCCGAGCCCGAGGTTGTGTTTGTCGGACCGGATCCAGTCGAGCCCAACGCGGAGCTTTTGGCACAGGTCACCGCCTTGCAGGCCCAGATCGAGGAATTGCGCAACGCTCCCGAACCTGTCGTCGAGGAAGACACCGCCGCCGCAGAGGCGATCGACGCGCTGACCACTCAGATCGCTGCGCTCCAAGCCGCCTCGGAAGCCGCACAGCAACGACTCCAGGACGAACTGACGGCGCGGGATCGCAGCCTTGAGCAACTCCGCATGGACCTCGAACTCGCACAGCTCGAAGCCAACCGCCCCCTTCCGGCACCCATCGGGCCCACCGAGGACGAGTTGCGGGCGCGGGAAGAAGAACGGCTGCGCCGCGAAGAGGAAGCAAGGCGACTCGCGGAACTTGAACGCCGCGCGGCCGAGGAACGCGCGTTTCAGGAGCGCCGCATCACCTCGCCCACCATCGCCTTTGGCGGCTCCTCGGGCGCCAATGAGACGGCACTGACCGAGCGCACCTTTGGCGAGGTGACGGATTTCGTGCTGAACGGGGCGCTGCCCTCGACGGTGACGCAGGCCGAGGTGATCGCCAATCCCTCCAACACGATTCTACAGGGCACCATGATCCAGGCCGTCATGGAAACCGCCCTCGACAGCTCCCTGCCCGGCCAGACCCGTGCCGTGGTGTCCGAGGATGTTTACAGCGTTGATGGCGCGCGCCTCTTGATCCCGCGCGGATCCCGTCTCGTCGGGCGCTACCGCGCCGGCGTCGATATCGCGCAGCGCCGCGTCACGATCGCCTGGGATCGGATTATCCTGCCCGACAACGAGACCGTCCAGATCAGCTCGTTCGGGGGCGATGAACTGGGCCGTTCCGGTGTCACAGGTTTCGTGGACACGCGCTTTGCCGAGCGTTTCGGGTCGGCAGCCCTGATCTCGCTGATTTCCGCCGCACCAAGTGCCGCCGCATCCGAGGTCCAGGATGAGACTGCCGCAGACGTTCTCGAAGACGTGGGCGATGATCTGGCAGATGCGACGGACAGCGTCATCGGCGATTACCTCTCCATCGGCCCCGTCATCTATGTCGACCAGGGCGCCCGCGTCACGGTCATGGTCGACCGCGATCTGGAGATATTCTGAGCCCATGTCGCTGAGCTATCTCGAAACCTCGCTCGACCGGATCGACGCCGCCGCTCGCGACGATGTCATCGAGATCTGCATCAACCCTGATGGCACCTGCTGGGGCGAATTCCAGGGCGATCACTTCATGCGCGCGCTGGATCAAAGGCTGACGGGCGTTCAGGTCAGGGACCTCGGCAACCAGATCGCCTCCTCTGCCAATACCACGATGAGCAAGGACCGCCCCATCGTCTCGGTCTCGATCACCTACAAGGGCCGCCCGATCCGGGCTCAGGTCATCACGCCACCCGCCGTGCTCTCTGCCATGTCGATCAGCCTGCGGTTCTTCTCAAGCCTGCCACTCGAGGGCATTGCGCTCGATTTCCTCTACGGAAAGGAGCGAAAGCTCGAAGACCTGCGCGTGGAAAAGAAGCGCGCCTTGCGCGCCGTCGTGGCCGCGGGCGTGATCGATGATGCGCTGGCATTTTGCGTCGAGAACAAGCTCAACATGATCGTCTCGGGCGGCACCTCCACCGGCAAGACCGTGGCCGCGCGCAAGATCCTCGCCCATGTGCCGGTCGAGGAACGCATCGTCACCATCGAAGAAGCCGCCGAGCTTCTGCCGACCCAGCCCAATGCCGTGACCCTCATCGCCAATCGCGACGCAGAATTCCAGACCGCCGATGTGCTTCTAACCGCCACGCTGCGCATGCGCCCCGACCGGATCATCCTCGGCGAGGTGCGCGGCAAGGAGGCCATGACCTTTCTGGAAGCCATCAACACCGGACACGGCGGGTCCATGACCACGCTGCATGCCGAAACCCCGCAACTCGCCGTACAGCGGCTCGCGATCGCCGCGCTCAAAACCGAGATCCCGATGACCTATGCCGACATGATCCAGTACATCGAGAATTCCATCGATGTGATCATCCAGGTCGGTCGCCATGACGGCAAACGCGGCATCACCGAATTCTACCTTCCCGGCGCAACCGAGATTGGAACTTCTCCATGAAGACCTTTGAATACGACATCCTGTTTTTCCAGGTGAAGAAGCAAAAGGACTACGACGCGATGCGAAGCGCCTTGAATGAGCGCGGCGCGGAGGGGTGGGAAGTCATTACAGCTGAAGCCGGTGACTACGGCTATATCACGTTCTTGAAGCGTGAATCTTTGGCGACGAACGTGGCTTCAGAATGATGCGGGTCATTGCGACGGCAGGCCTGCTGGTTGTTCTTGGCGCAACCGCTGGCGTCGCTGAACGGAACCTGATCCCAACGCTCGATAACCAGCCAGATGTCTGTCCCGACCAGCCTCCAGAGCCACAGTGGATGCAAGACATCGATGTACGCGAGTCCCACAAACGGCTGCTGATTCAGCAAATCTATCGTGCGCAGAGCCTGCAACGCATCGTTGAAGCCCAAAGCTGTGAATGTCCGACGCGGTATCCGTCTTGGGACTCAGCTGAAGGCATCTTCGTCAAGCATTTCGCCGCATCTGAATACTGGGACATCGTGGAAGCGACCTCAGAATACCGACGGCAGGCAAATGAGCTTCGGCGCGAAGCCATGCCAATCTGCGAAGCTGCTGGAAACTGGTAGGGTTCCATGAGCGTCGTCACCTACTTCGTGGAAACGGCTGAGGGCTATCTCAATACCGCTGCCGAGACGCAATTTGGCGCGGTCGCCGCAACAGTCGGAACGATGCTCGTACTCGGCACCACACTGGTTGTCATTCTGGTTTTCATCAACGCGATCTACCAATACCGCGCCATGGACGGGCGCACGGCCTTTTGGCTCGCCGTGAAGATCGGACTGATAGGCGCATTTGCAACCAACTGGGTGCAGTTCAACATCCTTGCTGCGGCGATCCTGAATGGGATCGACAGCATTGCCGGATCGCTCGTGGCCTCAGTCGGCGGCGGATCACCCGGCCCATCCGGCACCTTTGCAGAGGAGTTCGATGACCTGATCGCGGCGCTCGGAGAGTATTTGAATGCTGCGGGCTCTGAACTGAATTGGATGGCCGGAGCCCTGTTGGACACCCTTGGGGTTTTGTTACTCTCGATCCTCGGCGGCTTAGCCGCGTTCATCGTGGTCGCGTCGCGGCTCATGATCGCTCTTCTGATCGGGATTGCGCCGGTCATGATCTTCCTGACACTGTTTGAAGTGACCAAGGATTATTTCGCGCGCTGGCTTTCGGCGCTGATTTCCTTTGCGATGTACCCGATTGTCGTTGCCGGTGTGTTCGCAACGATCACGGGTGTCTCGCGCGCCCTACTTGCCGAGCTGGGCGACCCGGAAGGCGCCTCCAACATCGGCGCGCTCATCCCGTTCTTCATGATGGTGCTGATGGCAAAGGGGTTCATCATAGCAACGCCCTTCCTGGTTCGAGCAATTTCTGGAAACATCATGGTGCCGGCACTCTCGGCCGGCTTCGGCGGTAGCTATGCCTTTGCCCGAGGGCTCGCAGGCAGCCAACAAGTCTACAACCGGTACGCCATCGGAGGTGCGACTGGCGCGGAGTATGCAGCTCTGCGCGCGCGACAATTCTTTGGTGTGCAAGCGTTGCCAAGCCGACCCAATACTGCGGGAGGGCCTACGGCAGCTCCTCCCGGCGACGGGACCGGGACTGGCGCTCGGATGCTTGCGCAGCTTTCAAGGTTGGGTCGTCTAGGAAGACGGTGACGGCCCTTTGCAGACGTTGGCGCGACGATCTGATGCTACGTCGCGGCTTCACCACTGCGGACATTCGGGGTGCCTGCAGCAATCTTCCTGTCCGAGCTTGAAGCAGGCTTCGCGCGGATTGCGGGTTGGCGTCGCGCAGAGTAAAAAATTCCGAGCAACACCGGGAGGTATTTATGGACCAGTCCGATCAGGAACTCGAGCGTCTCAGCGCGCGGTTGCATGCGCTGCCCATCGAGAACATGCCCATGACGCTCAGTGAACTTGATGGCTACGTAGTCGGTGTTCTTGCCTGCCCGGATATGATCCCGCCCTCGGAATGGATGTCCCATGTCTGGGGAGAGACAGGTGAGGCAAATTTTCCCGATCAGAAAACCGCCGAAGCCACGGTCGGTGCGGTCATGGCTCACTACAACTCGGTTGCGGAGGCGATGACCCGCTCACCTTGGATCGAACCCATCTACGAGGTTGACCCCAACAGTGATGAGGTGATGTGGGAGCCTTGGATCGATGGCTTCACTCGCGCTATGGGGCTAAGACCGGATGCTTGGGATCGACTGCTCGCTCAGGCCGACGAAGAGACGCGGACGACGATGATCTTCTTGATGGCGCTTCAGGAAATATACACTGGCCACAGCAAGTTCACGGATGAGGAGATCGACGAAATCGACCTTGAAGCACCCAATCTGATCCCAAACTGCGTTGCGACGATACTCTATCAGTCTCGTCCCGAGCTTTCCCGCATGGAGCCCGCAAATCGTTCCGAGATGCCGTTCAACGCCGGTCCCCGGCCCGGGCGGAACGACCCATGCTCCTGTGGGTCGGGCCGCAAATACAAGCAATGTTGCGGTCGGAACTGACCGATCGCCCAAGTCTCTCACGGCCCATACCTGCCGTTCAACTTCGGTGGATCGAATGGCCGCTGTCAATTTTCAACAGTGTTCTGGCTCAGCCTTTATCTTGAAGTCCGAACTTGTTGGCAAACTGTCGCGATACTTGGTTGCAATTTGCACACTTTTGAAGTGTGATTGCCGTATTCGCCACTCATTTGGGCCATTGACTACGTGTTTGATCAATCGTTCTCACCTAAGAACCTAAGAAGAATTACGGAAATCGAAAATCGGCGAGGTTCGAACAAAAGCCTCGAATTCTTTCCTTCCGTTCTAGTTGCCACCGAAGAGCTAAAAGATTGCATTAGGGCGACCAAACACTTCAGAGCCACTCACAAACACAAGTATTCGGTAGCTGACCAAGCGATTTTTGACGCACTCAAAGAAGATCGTGAAAATGCTAGGAAAGCAAGGGATCAAGAGTTGCTTTCATGTTTAGCGAAAGTCTCGGATGAAATATCAAAGAAGAGCTTTAGGATTAGCATACGCAGGGTGGGAGGCCCCAGTGGAAAGCCTGTCTATGTCGTTCCTGAAACACCCGTAGATGCCTATGCGCAGAGCTACTATGCGATCAAACAAATCGCCAACAACATCTCCAGAATCTACAAGGTAAGGCAAGCGAATAGAAATCAAATTGTAACGCAACTGAGCGACTGTTTGAGTGACGGATTTCCGTACCACGTGGTCAAACTGGACGTGCAAGAGTTCTACGAGTCGGTTGACCACTCTGTTTTGCTCACCAAGCTGAAGTCTGATCAACTCCTAAGCGCAACGACAATGCGTCTGATCGAACGCCTTCTTTGGGACTATGCCGAGGTTGCAGGAACACCTGGACGGGGATTGCCACGTGGCGTAGGCCTTAGCGCCATCCTGTCAGAACTATACATGCGGGATTTTGATGACCGCATATCGACACTCGAAGAAGTCGCTTTCTGTGCGCGCTATGTTGACGACATCATCGTACTTTTCGCCCCAACGAAAGGTTCCACAACTGACGACTACCGAAAGGCTGTTGTCGAAGAACTTAGGCGCAAGAGGTTGGTCGTTAACGCCAGCAAATCTACACAAGCTCCTCCGGCTACTGAGCTGACGTACTTAGGCTACAAGTTCCGAAACGTGCGGAGCACTTCGTGTACGGTTCTGATGAGTGACGCAAAGTTTCAGAAATACAAGAAAAGGCTCGACGCGTGTTTCACGAGATACAATCGACAACGGGCGACGAAATCTAAGAAGGCATACAGGTTGCTCGTCAAACGTGTGCAGTACCTCACCGGAAACACGCAGCTAACGCATAGCAAACAAAATGCCTTTGTGGGCATCTACTTCAGCAATCCACACCTGACAGACTTGTCACAACTTGAGAGACTAGACGATGCGCTCGCTACCCATATTCGCAAGCAAACACACAGTGCAAATCTAAGAGCCAAGCTTCAACAGTACTCATTTCAAAAAGGCTACTCTGAAAGAATATTCCGCCGGTTTCATCGGCAAGATGAATTTGAAGAGATAACAAAGGCTTGGAAGTATGGTCAATAAGCGCTCAATCCCGGCAAACTATAGCTACCACAGGCCCATACTCTCTGACGTTCATCCATTCGAAGTTCCACCGACTTTCAGCAACGGAGGGTTCTTCGACTTTGTTACTAGGTATGATGTGAGGCTAGAGCAAAATGGTCGAAAGACTTTCGTTGTATGGGAGTGCCCAAATGATCGATTGGACCAAGTCATCCATTTATTGTTCAAAACCTGCCGAAAGCACCCAGTGGCTTCGCCACCTTCGGGAAACGCTCGAAACTTCATTGAGAACCCTACGCAGAGCAATATAGTCCGAGACGGGAAAACAAAACATATTAGAAAATGGAAGCTTTCGGACTATGCTATGCGCACGAAGCCTTATGGCTTTGATATCGCGCACAAGGAACGCGAGTTTCGTAGGCTATCCGTAATTCACCCAAGAAATCAGATAGCTGTTGCACATTTTTATCACTTGAACAGTGCCAGTATACTTTACCATGCTGGGCTAAGTGACCTTTCAATTAGGCATCCCGCGTCGGTAGCAAAAACAGTGAAATTTTCTGATCGTTTGTTCCAGGAACGCCAATCAAGAACCACCGACTCTGTTGAGCAAAGCTCAAAGGAATATGAAAACCTCGGTTCGTTTTTCTCCTACAGAAGCTACAGCAATATTTTCAAGTTTTTCGAGCACTACAAGTATCATAACGCTGAGAAAAAGTTCGATCTTTTGCTTCGATTAGACATATCAAAATGCTTCGATAGCATCTACACACATTCGCTGCCTTGGAGCACTTTGGGAACTGCCGCAGCTAAAGACTATATGGAGAAATCCAAAAAAACATTTGGCGGCAGATTTGATCGGCTCATGCAGGAAATGAACCAAGGTGAGACCAACGGCATCGTTATTGGCCCGGAGTTCTCACGGATCTTTGCTGAGATCATTTTGCAGTACGCTGACAGGAGCTTTCAGCAATCGATGGGCGACGTCTATGGCTACAGGCACCGGGTGGACTATCAGGCTTTCCGGTACGTGGATGATTATTTCATATTTTGTACATCTCAAGTTGACCTGGGTCATGTTGAGAGACAGCTTGGGATCGCACTGAAAGAGCTGAAGCTAAGTGTCAACGCATCGAAATCAGCTGTCATACAAAAGCCGATTATCACAAAGCTCACGATTGCGAAGAACCGTGTTCGTGTTGTGCTCGGAGAGTGCATCGAAATCTATGAAAACGAAGTCGAGTACCCGAGTGGTACTGGGACGTTGGTGAAGAAATACACTCCGAGAGTTCGATCCAACAACCTGATAGTAGGTTTCAAGAGCATCCTTGATGAGACCGGCGTAGAGTACAAGGATATCTTAAACTACTCGTTTGCGGCACTAGAGAGAAACACCTCCACAATTTTCCGGAAAAACGAACAAACACTAGTGCCTCTGAGAGATGACCGAAAACTGACTCAAGCCCTCATTGGAATATTGGAGTTTTCGTTTTTCATTTACGCTGCCGACCCAAGAGTGAATATTTCGATACGCCTTGCCCGTTTGATTTCCATAATGGTCGATCAGATGAACGAATCTGGTATTGGACGAGATTTTAAACACCAAGTCTTCAAGTACATTTTTGACAATGTCGCGCGGCAGCTTCGGCGAACCTCTACGAAAGGGCAGCCTAACATTGAGGTGATGTACTTAATTTTGGCGTTACGAAAACTTGGGAGGGAGTATCTCGTTTCTGAAGAAGCGCTGGCTGGATACTTCGGAATGGACAACAGCGGTCAAGGCAAAAATTACAAGGCAAGCTCTGAGACTGACTACTTCGCCGTCACTGTTGGTTTGAGCTATGCGACAGGAAAACGGAGGTATTCGAGGTTTCGTCAAGCTTTGGAAGAGGCGCTTGTAACCAGAGTCAAGAGCCGAGCAGCCTATGTTCACAACGAGTCGGAACCCTTGATGGCCTATCTTGATATCGCGTGCTGTCCCTTCGTTTCGGCTCGAACCAAGTATCGCCTCGCGCGGGTTTATGGGCATTCCGTCACAGATTTCCGCGCCATCAAATCTGCTTCGCCATTTTGGTTCACGGATTGGAAGGGTTTTGACTTGTCCATCGCGCTGGACAAGAAACGCACGCGAGAAGTATACTGAAGGCAGAGCTTCGCCTAAACTAAATTGCTCAAGCTTTCGGGCTATGCGGGCACACACACAAGCTCCAAGACCAGGCGGCCTATAAACGGCACCGGTCACGCTGGCGGGGGGGCGGACCGCCAGCTTATCCTCTTACGTTTATCTTAGAAAGCTCTGAAAGCAGCCATTCGTTTATCCTGCAGCGAAAGACCGGTTCCCGCCCGCTCGACCGACATACCACCCTCGCCACCCTAACGAGCAACCAGCTTTTGACCATCATCCTCTCGCAGCATCTCTTCCATTTCGTCCAAGCCATCAACGGCGGAGCGCATCTGCACCTCATCAACGACGCTCGCAGCCTCGGCATCCGCAACCTGGCTCCCAAAATCCATCTCCATCTGGCGCAGCTCCTCAGCGATCACAGCTTGAACGACAGGCGCGGTCTTTTTTGAAGCGACGTCGGTTTGCCCTGACGTTTGACTGCCAGCATCTTGGCGTGCGCTCTCTACAACCGCGTCAGTTTCAGACCCACTTGGTCCGTTCGCAGGCGGCGTCATCGGCATGGCGCGCGCACTCAGCGGCAGCGTACCCTGCGACCCACCTCCCCCAGGCTTCGGAAACGGCAACTCGCCCGACTGCGCCGCATGGATCGCCTTGAACAGCCGATCGTCAAAATATTGAATCCGCTTCGCGCGGACCGGCATTTGCGCGTCAATGACCATGACGATCTCATCGAGCGGCAGACGGCGAGCCTCGTCTTCGGGGAGCAGCGAGCTTTCCTCGGTCCGTGTCGATTGGCTGCGGCCTTCGAAGGGGTTCTTGCCGATGGATTGCGAGCGCGTGACGACAGTCTTGGTGGTCTTGCCGACCGCCTTGCTCAGCTCCTCGACGGTTTTCTCATCGGAGGGCGTCAGGTAAAGCTTCACGCCGGCATTGCCTTGCAGAGCGCGGCGGGTGTTCTCGCCGTAGATTTCATCGAGGGCGGGGATGGTTTGTGTGACCACAGCCAAATGTCCGCGATAAGTCCGCAAGGTCTCGATGCTCTCGACCACGATGGGCATCTTGCCCAAGCGATTGAACTCATCGAGCATGATCATTACCGGCCAAGGCTCGTCAGGTCCGGGGTCCTTTTCCTGCATGGCGGAGAGGAGATCGGAGAAGAAGAGCCGGATCAGCGGCGCGAGGGGCTTCACCATCAGCGGCTGGACCACGAGATAGACCGAGAAGGGTTTCTTGCGGATCGTCCGGAAATCAAAGTCCGACACCGCCGTCGCTTCATCGATGGCCGGGTTCTGCCATTGGTCGAGCCCCGAGGTCATCAGGAGCGAGACGTAAGAGGTCAGCGTGTCGTTGTTGGTCGAGGCAAGCCGCGTGAAGATCAGTTTCGCGGCCCTGTTCTCCACCTCGTGGCCGCGCGCAAAATACTCCTTTTGCTTGTTCCCGCCCGACGCGGCGATGCGGTAGATCTCACCCAAGGTCGGGCGCTTGCGCTGGAAGGCCAGCAGCCCTGACGCCACGAAGAGATCGATCCCACCCTTGAGGAGGCCCTGCACCCGGTCATTATCGCTTTGCAGGAAGAGCGTCGCCAGGAGCTGCAATTCCATCTGCTGGCGCGCGGGATCTTTCAGCTCGAAGATGCGTAGGAGCGGGTTGTAACGATGCGTGCGCTTGCCCTCCCAATCGGTGGGGGCAAAGCGATAGACATTGTCGCCTTGGGCAGCACGGTGGCGCGCCGTGGCCACAAAACACTCGCCCTTCACATCGAGCGTCACGGCGGAGCCCTGCCAGGTCAGTAGGTTCGGAATGACGAAGCCCGTGGTCTTGCCGCGGCCCGTGGGGGCCACGATCAGCGCGTGCGGGAAGACTTTCGAGCAGATGTATTTCGCGCGGGAGCCGGGCGACCCAAGCTTTCCGAGAATGAACCCGGTGCCGGGCGCTCCGAAAAACCCGTTTGCCTTCATCTCCCGCGCAGTCTGCCAATGGGTCTGCCCAAATTTTGTGAGGGCCGATCCCGAAAGAGCGAGGCTCAGCATCATACCAGCGGCGGCGAAGCTGCCGATGATCAGGTGGATGAGTTGGGCATCCTCGGGGCGGCGATCGAGGATCGCCAGATAGTTCTGCGCGATATAGGCAAAGTCGATCTCCGCCCCGAAGCCAAGGTCCTGGTAGGTCAGCACCGCCGAGGCGATGGTATAGCCAATGGCGGCGGTCACCAGCGTCACCAGCAGGACGCCCGTGGCGATCCGCGCTTTTCCCATGGCGGCGCTCAATGGACCTGGCCCCGCTCGATTTCACCATCCACGTCTGTCGCCCGGTGTTTTTCATACTCAGCATCGGCCAGTTCATCGACCAGCTGACGCAAGGCCTCCGTGTTGGCCGTCGCGGCATCCGATTGCAGGTAGACCTTGGCAACATAGAGACGGTCGAGGCGGTCCTCGAGAACCTTGTCCAGCGCATCGGCATCGCCGGATGTGAGCCGCTCGAGTTGACGGTCATCCAGCACCCGCGCGATCTCGTCGCGGAAGGCGTCCCGCTCCGCCTCGGTCTCGAAGGGCGCGGACAGTTCCCCGGCCCGCTCATGGTCCAGGACACGCGCAATCTCGTCTGCGAGGCGGTCGGCACGATCAGACTGCATCGGCGTTCCATCGCGGGTTGCGAGGATGTCGTCGCGCGTGCCAACCCCAAGCCCGTCGCGCATCTCGGTTTCGCGGCGGACCTGATTGATGGCCTCCGTGTCCCGTATCTCCACGACGGCGGCATAGGTCGCGCCAAGCCCGCGGGCGAGGTGGGACGGCATGTCCGGATAGCGCTCCCTGAATTCATCCGTGACAGCATCTGCAAAGGGCGTGCGGAGGTCGCGTCCCTCCATGATCCGGTCGACCTCGCGGGTGATCTCGCTGGCGCGGGCCGCATCGGTGATGGTCTCCCTGTAAGGCTCAGACCGGTCAATCACATCGCCAGGGCGTGCGAGCAGATCCGGGTGTGCCTCGAGATACGCGCGCTGCTCCGTCTCGATCCGGCGCTCCGCCTTTGAGACAACCTCCCAATCCCGGTCCTCGATCTGCTGCGCGGTCAGGCCGTCGGCGCGCATCTCCTGACGGATTGTTCCTTCCATCGCCCGCACCGCGCCCTCATGATAATGGAACCGCTCGCTGACCGCTTCCGCTTCCATGACACCATCCCGGCGCAGCACGTTCTCCCGTTCCAAGAGCGTGCCGAGCGCGACATGCACATCGTTGAGACTGTCGCGCGCCTGTTCCAGATCGGCGCGGCGTTCGAGATTCAGATCGCGCGCCTCGGCCACCTTCGAGAGATCATCGGCGATCCATTGATGCTCCAGTGCAGCGCTCGAGGCCCCGGTCTCGATCCGGGCCACCACTTCCGATGTGCTGATGCCCGTGCCCCGTAGTGACGCGTCAATGCGCGATCTCAGATCGGGCTCTGCCAGACGCTCGCGCTGGCTGGCGTCAATATTGGCTTCGGAATAGATCCCGCCCTCCGAGGGGGTCTCTGACAGTGTGGATGATCGCAGCCCCAAGGGCTGCATGTGCTGGACCTGCGTCTGGATCTCGATGAGGCGCTTTTCCAGCACGGGACGTTCCGCGTCAGACTTCTCGGCGATCATGCCCTGCACCCGCGCGAGCTTTTCCGCATAGAGGCTTTTCAAATCCTCAAAGCTTTGATCCTCGGCCATATACACATCTCCTGTTCGGTCCACCTGCCCGCCATGCGCCAGCACCTCGCCCGCGCGAAAGAGGGCTGCGGCAATATCCTCGCGGGCCTCGCGCGAAGCCTCCGCGGCAAGCGAATGGTAGACGGTTCTGGTGTTGGCGATTTCCGCCAGCGTCCGGGTCAGGTCGGTCCCCACACGTTCCCGCTCGCGGGGTGCGCGCCCCTCTTCTTTCGCGGCGTAGACCTCGCTGGTCCGGGCTGGGTAATGCACAACCCCGCGATCCACCCGGCGCGTGGCTTCCAGCCGCACGCCATACTTCTCGGCCTCCTCGACCATGGCGAGGCGGAAGTCGTCATAGTTGAAGCGGTGATTGCGGCCGAGGAAGAAGAACTCGCCTTCTTGCGAGCGGCGGTTCAGCACCAGATGCGCATGGGGGTGATCGCGGTCCTCATGCACCGCGATGATGTAGTCGAAATGCCCCGCGTCGGTCTGGAAGAACCGCTCGGCCACATCCGTCGCGATGTCGCGCACATCCTCCCCGCGCGTGCCGATGGGGAACGACATGAGCATATGGGTCGCCTGGCCCAGCTTGGGCTTGAAGCCCGCATCCCAGCGCTTCGCAAAGCGCTCGGTGAGGTCCTTGATGTCGCCCGCCTCGAGCTTCGTCTTGCCATCCAGGAACCCGCTACTGTCCACGATATGGGTGGACTTGGTGGTGAGGTAATCGAGCTGGTTTGCGAGCTGCGATTTGGTATGCGTGCCCCCGCCCCGGATCGCCTTGAAGACCGCTGGCCGATGCCCCGCAGCCGCGCGCACAAGCTGGCTCTGCTTGGCCACGTGCAGCCCTTGCATCGAGCCCCGGACGCGGCTCCAGCCATCCCGGAAGACCTCGCCCGTAACGGCATGGACAGCATCATTCAGCCGCATGGGCAAACTCCCTCAGCGCGGCCGTGGCCTGCAGCTGCATGGCATCGCGACGGCGGCGCAGGAGCAGGTCGATCTCGTCAGCGGAATCCAGAATGAACCGCGCCAGCCCGCGCATCTGCGCGAGGCGCAATTCGGAGAACTCGGCACTCGTGCCCCCCACCGCCCCCTGCCCCATCCGGTTGGCCCGCGTCATCTGCTTGGCGATCTGCGCGACCCCATTGCCGACCTCGTGCAGAGAGGCGCGGTAGCGCGCCATCTCTGTTGCTATCTGTACGTCCGGAACGAACACTCCGCCAGCCGCTTGGATGAGCCGCCGCAGACCCTCGGCCCGGCTCTCAATCCCCGCCGCGGCCAACACTTCATCGAGCGCCTCAAGCTCCGCAGCCGTCACCTTCACGCTGACAGCGGAGACCGGGATCGCGGCATCCGTCTGGCGCTCGGCATCAGCTTTGAGCGTGTACTGGATCGCCCGGGGCGACACGCCAAACCGCTCCGCCAACACGGATGTAGACACACCTTCCGCAGCTTCGCGAACGATCTCCATGCGGTCCGCATCTGTGAGACGTTTTGAGCGCGACATGCGAAGAAAGACCCCCTATTTCCTGCCACCTTCCACCAAGGCTGCCCCTACCTTACGATAATATACCGCGCTGTCAATTATATACTTACGTCGCATTCAGGCTCAGGCAGCCTTGGTGTCCGCTTCACGCCGCGGCCCGCAGGGACGCGGCTCTGCCGCCCTCACCACCGGGCAACCCACCTGTCCTTGGGGTTCCGTCCGCCAGCCCCGCCCGACGGCCTGGCCGAACGCCACGTGTTCGGACGGAACCGCGGGCGGGCGCAAACCCCACCGACAGGGCGGACAGGCAGGGTCAAGGAGGGCCAGATTTGGGTCCCCAAATCTCTGCCGCAAAAACCGGGAGGCCCTGGCCGATAGGTTTTTGTGGATGGCCCCCTTGAGGCTGACTGGCCGGTCTGTCGCGACCTGATCATTCCGGGGGGAGTGCGTCCGTTGAACGCGCAGGGACCGGCATCCCTGGAACAGGGACAGGGCCGCCCCAAGATCGTCCCGGGGCGGCCCATCCTCGTCAGAGGATTCAGTCCTGGGGATCTTTCGCGCTCGGTGGGAACATCACCAGCTCCGAGACCGCGACCGGGAAGTCGAGCTTGAGGCTGAAGAACTCCGAGCCGTCCCCGTTGCGGGTGTTGCGGAACATCGCACCCACGCGCTGAAAACGGGTGCGCTCCTGGCCATCGGTATCGGTGAACTTGACGGGGACGGTGGCGACGTAGTGGTTGGTCATTTGGGTTACTCCTTGTTGCGATGGGGATCACCCGGCACGGGGGCAAGAGGCCCGGTCGCAAGCGCAAATGCGGAGGGTCCGCGGCCAGCCGTGGAAGCCGTATTTGTGCTTGCCGAAGCGTGAGCTGAGGGCACGAACGGGCCGACCCCGTGCGATCCACATGCATAGCAAAAAGGAGGGACCCGATTGACCTGTGCCATCACGCAGTCGCCACCATCCGCGTCCACGTCCTGCCGAACCTGGCCGGAGTGCTGATGACGCCCGCCCGCGTGGATGCGATGTTCCGAAACACCACCCGAGGGTTGTGCAGGTCTTCAGCCTCATGTGCGACGTTTCGCCCCCTCGGTCTTGCGCTGCTGATGATGTGCGAGGTGCGCACCATCCCCAGCCCGTATCGATGCGGATGGGCCGAACTCTGACGGGCTGGGTAGAGGGATGACGGTGCTGGCCGCCGCGAGTTGCTGAAAAAGTGTGACCGATCGCACGCGCCATGAGACATGACGAAAGGGCCGCGCCAAGCACGACCCTCTCTCTTCAATCCTGCGACGCCTTCTTCGCCGGGTCCGCAACCCGCATGACCGTCAGGCCTTTCGCTTCCGCCTTCTGCCCGAGATTCAGCGCGACCCCGTTGCCGCCGAAGAGTACAACCCCCGTCGCCGCGAACTTGTCGTCCAGCATCTCGTCGTTGCACTTGAACGGTGCCGCCCGCCCGTGCGCGGACCAGCGCGGATCGAAGCGCGCCTGCGCGACCCCGCGGGCGCGCGCCCACCGGGCCGCAATCATCTCCGCCCCGTGCTTGCCTCCCTTGTGGCAGAGGAAGATCTCCTGGTTGCGGTTCTGCTTGATCCGTTCGCGAACTTTGTCGAGCGTATTGAAGATCACATCGACATCGGTCCAGTCGGTGGCGCCCGAGACGATCAGGGGCACCCCCTCGACTTTCGACTTCTCGGCGGTTTCGCGGTCGTGCTGCTCCAGCAGCTGCCGCGCCTCGAAGACCGCCCCGGTCTCTTGCGCCCGGACGCTTGCGCGCGACCCGGCGGCCGGGATGAAGGCGTGACCGGTCTCGATCTCGTAGCATTCCGCCGCTGCCTCGCTCATCACCTCGATGGCGCTGACGATCTCGCGCAGCTGCAGGAAGCGTACCTGCGCTTCTTCCAGCGCGGTCTCGGCGATCTCCGATCCGTCATGGGATTTTGCCAGCGCCCCGATCTTGTCGGCGGTGCGGTCCACCTCCTTGCCAAGTGCCACCTTGCGGCGCTGCAGGATCGTCGCGAGCCCATGGGCCAGCGGTTCGATTTCTGCCTCGAGCCCGATCCCGCGCAGCTGACCGAGAAGAGCCTCGAAGCTCTCGCGGATGATGCGGTCGGTCAGGATGTGGTCGTCCGGGATCGGCAGCTGTGCGTCTTTTTCCGTCAGCCCGAGAAGCTCGATGGTCTCGTAAGTGTTCGCTTGATCGTACGCCATGTCTGGTCTCCAGTATTCGGTTGTAGAGCCACCACGGGAGTGTGGGGGCATGGCCGAATGCCTGGTTTCCGAATCTGTCCGGGTCAGGGACGGCGCAGCCGCCGGCTTGCCGGGCGCAAAAGTTTTCCGAGCGCAGCACCCGACACAGGCCCGCGCTCACGCACGGGACCGCCCCGCGCCAAAGGCCCTGCCCTCGCCGAAAAGTTTTGCGATCCTTGAGGCGGGCTGATTTGGGGGCCATCCGGAGGATATGCTTCCACGCTCATGTGTGTGTGTGTTTTGACGGTAGGTTTGCCCGACCCGAGCAGGCAAACGGCCCGACCGGACGCGGGAGACGGATGAAGCGGCGGGATCGTTTTGGCCTCGGCCAAAACAGACCAGAGCGCAATCCGGCGGAGCGGCCAGGGAGAGACGTGCTCGCGAGGCGGGCAAACCGGGACGCCAAGCGCGACGCCGCGGTGAGGCCGCATGGCCGAATGCGCGACGGACCGAAGGGCCGTTCTCCCCTGCGACACGCGAAGCCGAGCTGGGGAGGCCGCAAGGCTTAGCCCAAGGTTGATGTGCTGGCGACGCTGCTGCCGACTATAGTGATTGCTTTTCCGGGCATTGGACGTGATGGGCGGGAGCCAGTCATTCGCTGCGCCTTGGACGAACGGCAGCGATGCGTAGGAAGTGGACTTCGCAAAGTTGCGGGTTTTGGCGGCGGGTGGAGATACATATGCTGCGTGCGCATCTGGATAAACCGTCTTTTGCCGTAGGGGCAGCCGCCATACATCATCCAACGGAAGGGATTCGGGGCAAAACTGCTCTCGCGGTAAGGATATCGGCGTCGGTACTAACCATTACTTGCCGCTTAGCCACCGCCGGAAACGTTGCCAAAGACCTTGTGGCACATCCGCATTCGCCATTGATGCGGGGGCTTCCGGCGCATCGTAATACCGACCTTTGGCGCGACGGTCGTGCGCCCGTCCAGCGGCAATCTGTTCATCACTCATATCACCTGCCCACCGGATATTGCTGTGCTTGATCCAGTAATGCGACCGGCAAGGAAAGCTCCAGTTCCCGATGGACGGCGAGAGCGAGATCGACACACCGTCATAGCCCATCTTCCAGTCCGTCGGGCTTAAGGGCGTGACGACTTCCCTGCCACAGCCGCAGGCGCATTTGTGAACGGCCGTTGCGTAATCCATGGCGAGGTACAGAACGCCCTCCTCGGTCTGCTCGGGGATCGCATCTACAAATTTGTGGGTAATCTTCTTAATCGTCATCGCGCCCGTCCATGTTGTTTATCGTGTTGCCATCAATCGTGTAGTTGCTGGAATGCTCGCCCTCAAAATCGGCGTAAAACCCTACAAGCTTCTTCCACCGGATCACCGCGAGCGTCGCGTTCAGGGCGTTCAGGTCAGCCACCTGGATGTTGGTGGCGTAAGCATCATCTACGTCCGCCTCGCCCATGCCGACGCGGCGACGAAGCGGCTCTCGCTGTTCGGCGGTGCTCAGCGTCACCCGCAGCACACCCACCAGGGCATCGTCGCCCATCTCGATCCCCATACCAACATCAATGAAGGGGGTGCCCTGTTCTTCGAGGTGTTCGACAGCCGGGCGTTTGGCGGCGCCGGAGTCAACGCACACAAAGACGAAATCCATCTCGTTCAGCAGGTCCACGTTGGATTCGTCGAGATAGACTGGATGCGGGACGATCCCTTTACGTATAGGCGCATAAAGCGCTGCGAAGTAATCGACCTTCTTGTTCCGTTCCCGCAGTGTTTCAATGCTGGGTGCGCCCGGGCTACGGAACGCGTTGTGCTGCAGGAAATCATCACCGTCGATAAGATGCAGCTCGCGGATCGGCGTCTTAGCGAGCAGATCGAGCACATAAGAGCCTGTTCCGCCGAGGCCAACAATGGCGACCTTGTTCATCGCCAGCTTTTCGGAAAAACCGCCGATCCCGGCCCGTGTCGAGGCTGTGTCCTGGTAGTTGAATACCGGATCAGGTTCATCGGAGTCTGCGACGACGTAGGTGCGCGCATCAGCCGTCGGATCGATTTTCCGCGCGGGCGATGCGATCATCTCCACATAGGTGGTCATTTTGTGTTCGTAGTCGCGGTAGCCCTCTTTTGGCTTGGCCGAAAACATGTGGTCTACCGTGATGTCTTTGCCGAGGCTCTGGCGTTTGCTGGAGTGCCTGATGCCTTCGAGTGTCTTGCCATTGTGATCGCAAGGATGCTCGCCCACGAAGTACGCCTTATGGTCGCTCGGCGCCATCGTCTCGCCACCGTTCGTCTGCAGAACAGAAACGAGCGTGCCAAGCTTTACCTCGCGATTGGCGTTCACGTAGGGCACGTTGGAGATCACGAGGTGGCCACTTTTCACAGCCACCTCGTATCCGCCTTCTTCGAGGGCCTTGAGATCGGCGTTACGACTTATCAGTTGCCGTGACATTGAAGATCATGCCCTCCTTCAGCTTCACGGTATCGCCCTCATCCAGCGTGCCCTCGGGCTTGTTGCCCTGGCCGCGCCGGTAGGTAATGGTGAAGCAGATCAACTCGCCCTTGGGCGGGTTTTCGTAAGCAAGCGCGACCAGATCGTCCTCGCCAAGTTCTGTCGCCGTCACCGTCTTCTCGCGGCCGTTCACAACAATCGTGTACTCTTTTTCCGGTTTGCCTTTTTCGTCCTTCGGCATGGCCAGGTCCTTTCTTTTTAGCCTTTCGGCGGGAACGGGTCGCCACCGTGGCTGTCACTGCTGGCGATCCGTCCGTCGCGGTTGTGGATACGCAGTTCGCTTTGCTGGTTGCGGCTGATTTCACGTCCGCGATCAACGGCGTCCTGCTTGGTTTCATGGTGGCTGCTGGCGCGGGATGCGCCGCCACGCTTCACATCCCATCCGCCTGCCGGGTTCGGCACGACGTGATGGGTCTTCGGTCCCTTACTCATGGTTTCCATACCTCCTGTTCGTTAGGGTTGCAGGCATAAAAAGTATGACTACTCCGAACATCATATATTTGTTGAAAGTCAGAAGTCAAGCACGTAAAGTACGTCTTTACCGAACAATAAGATCGACGGGGAGGCCGCCACATGACCAACAGCCTGGGAGAGAAGATTCGCCGCTTACGGAAGGAGCAAAAGCTCACGCTTGACAAACTTGCCGAGCTCACCGGCTCCAGCAAAAGCTACATATGGGAACTGGAGAACAAGAACCCGCCGCGTCCATCGGCGGAGAAGCTGGCCAAGATTGCAGAAGTACTTGGTGTCACGATTGAATACCTGCTCGATGAAAAGCAGGCGATAACCGAGGAAGACGCCGTCGATGCGCAGTTCTATCGTGAATACAAACACATGGACCCTGATACCAAAGAAAAAATCCGCGAGATGGTAAAGCTGTGGGGGAAACCCGGATGACCAAGCCGAAGTCGCCGCAACGATGGGCATACGACCTGACCATCATCCTGAACACCTTGGGTGGCGACGACCGCTTTCCGGTCAATGTTGAAGCGCTTGCCTACGATTTTTCAAAGCAGCGCTTTCCTGACGATCCGATAAGTCTTGTGCAGGGTGCCCCGCTGAAGGGATTCGAGGGCGCCTTGATGAAGGCCCCGCCTGGCGAAATGGGCTGGGGCATCTTCTACAATTCGGACACAGCATCGCCGGGGCGCATCAACTTTACCCTCGCCCACGAGTTCGGGCACTACCTCTTGCACAGGCAGGATCATCCTGACGGTATCCAGTGCAGCACCGAGGACATGGAACGCTGGGACAGCAAATATCGGCAGATCGAGAAAGAAGCGAACGAGTTCGCCGCAAATCTCCTCATGCCACTGGATGACTTCCGTGCGCAGATCGCTCCGAAGTCTCAGCCTGACCTAGAGGCCTTGGGCGCATGCGCGGACCGCTACGGCGTTTCCCTGATCGCGGCGACGCTGCGCTGGCTGCAGTACACCGAGCGCCGGGCAGTTCTTGTGAAATCTATTGATGGCTTCATTCATTGGGCGCGGTCGAGTGATCGCGCCTTGCGCACTGGCGCCTACTTCAAGACGGCTGGCCGACCGCCAATCGAGATACCGGCGACCGCGATACCGGCAACGGAAACTGAACTGGTTCGGCGAAAAGCAACGAGAGAGCATGAGTCAGGAAGCTGGTTCAAAGAGCCCTGCACCGAACATGCTCTGGTCTCCGAAGTCCACGACTTTGCGCTTTCCCTAATCCATCTTGGGGACGCGCCGTCACGCTTCGAGCCTGCCGAAGAGGCTGAAGAGGATACATACGACCGTATGGTGAGCCGCACGCCGGGTTCATCGTGGTTGGGCTAGCAATGCCCCATGGTTCGATCTATAGAAATAGATCGTTTCTAGCTTACGATATGTCAAACTAGATCACGTCTTGAAAATTCAGGCTTCATATGATACATTAAAGTAGATCAAGCGCTTTGCTTGATATGCAGGATTATATCAAAATGAGCTATGAGAGCGAGAAACTGGCGGCGACACTGAAAGCTGCCCGCGAAAAGAAGGGGCTGAGCCAGCGCGCGCTGAGCGCCCATGCAGGCGTGCCGCAGTCGCATATCTCCAAGATCGAGAGCGGCGCTGTGAACCTCACCGTCTCAAGTCTGACCGCCATCGCCAACGCCCTTGATCTGGAACTGGCGCTTGTTCCGCGCAAGGCCGCGCCTGCCGTAAGAACGATCACCCGTAGCGTAAACGACGTGCCGAAGGCCACGCCGGAGGCGCGTAAAGAGATTGCCCGGCTCGCCAAGCAGCTTGAGCACATCCAGTCGCTCAAGATCGATAGTCCCGTCTTCGAAAACCTGCAGCGGCAGTTTCGCGAGATGCGACAGTTCGAGAACCTGATCCGGAATACCGACACATTGCGCAGCATACGTGAAGCGCTCAAAGCCGTGGAGAACGCGGGTGGCGTTGCCGCGCTGCAGGAAGCGTCAAAGCAGATGAACAGTTTCCGCAACGCACTCGCCCATGGCATAGCCGATGAGGAACGGACGCGCTTGCCGCGTCCTGCCTATCGCCTTGATGGAGACAACGATGAGTAATGTCTCCGTGCTGAACGTAAACCTGTATGGCGAGCCCATTGGCACGCTCACCAATCTTGGCGGCGATCGCACCATCTTTGCCTTCACCGACGAGTACATCGAAAATCCTGACAGGCCGACCCTCGGGCTCGCCTTCAAGGATGAATTCGGGGAACTCTATACGGATTTTCGGCCCTATCAGAAGCGCGTCATGCCCTTCTTCTCAAACCTTCTTCCCGAAGGCCATCTGCGCAAATACCTGGCCGAACAGGCGGGCGTGAATCCCGAACGAGAATTCTATCTGCTTTGGGCGCTTGGCCATGACCTGCCCGGCGCGATCACGATCACCCCTGCTGACGGTGAAGCCTGGCCGCCGGATGCGGCCGATGGCGCCGATGATCATGGCGATGATCAGCGAGAGAATGCTTTGCGGTTTTCGCTGGCAGGCGTTCAGCTCAAGTTTTCCGCCGTGATGGAAGCTAGTGGCGGGCTGACCATTCCCGCCTCTGGTGTCGGGGGCTCCTGGATCGTGAAGCTACCCTCGCGTGAATTCGCAGGCGTCCCTGAAAATGAATTCTCGATGATGAAGCTGGCCGGCCTTATCGGGATGAACGTCCCTGCCATCGATCTGGTCAGTATCGATGCGATCAAGAACCTGCCCGAGGGTATCGATAAGATCGGCAACCATGCCTTTGTGATCGAGCGGTTTGATCGCCTTTCCGACGGGTCGCGCGTGCATATCGAGGATTTTGCGCAGGTCTATGGGCTCTATCCCGAAGACAAATACGGCAATGGCACATTCCGCAACATCGCCCAGGTGATCGCCGCCGAAGGTAATGATGCCGACATCATCGAATATGTCCGGCGCCTGACCTTCAACATGCTGATCGGCAATGCTGATATGCACATGAAGAACTGGTCACTGATCTATCCGGACAGGCGGTATGTCTCGCTGGCACCAGCTTATGATTTTGTGGCGACTGTGCCCTACATTCCGGGTGATGCGACCAACATGAAGATCAGCCGTGCCAAGGTGTTTTCGGCATTCTCGGTTGATGAGCTAGAACACCTTGCCGTCAAAGCATCGATCCCGAGGAAGATGGCGATCGACGCGGCCCAAGAGACGGTTCAGGCTTTTCGGGAGCATTGGGGCACAGAAGCGGCAAACCTGCCGATGAGTGATGAGGTCAGGTCTGCCGTTGAGGATCACATGAAGACAGTGCCCATCCTGGAAGAACTTTCATAGGGCAAGAGGTTCCTGACTCACTAGCAGAGCAGGGCGGAGGCGGGTGCCCTGATCTTCTGCGCCGCCGCACCCCCATCAGCAAGTGAGGGGTGACGGACGGCTCCGGCGAAGCAGGGCGATAGATGTTAGCTTGCGACGTTTGGCAGGTTCCAGAATTTCTTGGCGCTCTCGAACAAGTCGCCCGATCGTCCGCTGATCTTTGCCTCGTTCCAGCTGTCATGTTAGCAAAGGCGCTTGTTGAGATAGAGAAAGGCTGAGTTTCCAAAGATCGCTAACTGCGCTTCACTGCCCTTGGTGCTTGCTGCAGCATCAGCCGGGGTCGCCACCGACTGCAGAATGGCGGCTCTAGGCCTACTTCGACACCTGACCTAAGCATAGTTTACTTCGCGCCATCTCCAAACCACACCAGCACAGAAAAAGGGGAACCGTGATCCCACGGCTCCCCTTTCGGTTCAGATCGTCTCACCTCGCGCGCTGTTCAGGCAACCAGCGACAGCCCCGCGCCCGCGTCTTGCGCCTGATCACCGCTGTCGATGAACGGAATGATCGAGAAAGTCTGGCCACCGCGCTGTTCTTCGTTCTGGACGGCGTTGACACGCAGGTCGCCATCGGGCGTGTTGATCAGCAGCGACAGGTAGTCATTGCCCGTGCGGCTGCTCTTGGCCATCCACGCCGAGCCAACGCGGATCGGCGTGCCCCGGGGCGAGCTGACCTCGATCCGGTAATCCGGGTGGGTCTCCTCGGATTTGTAGCTGTTCTCGATCAGCATGAACTCCAGATCGAACATCATGTTGGCGATGTAGCCGGTGAACGCGTTGTCGGCGTCCATGGCGGTGAGCTCGCCTGAGATCGAGCCGGATTTCATGAGGCCGTTGGAAACCAGCGGGATGATCTCGAACTCGCCGCTTTGGGCCGCGCGCGCCTCTTTCGTCTGCACCGCATTGACCCGGAACGGGCCCAAGCCGACATCGATCTGCATCGAGATGTAAGGGTTTCCGCTGGTATTGCCGGTCTCGTTCCAGGCCGTGCCGATGCGCACCTTGCGGCCTGATTTGTTGACTGCCGTTACGTCAAAATCCGGGCTGCGTTCGGACATCTTCGGGCGGTTTTCAAGCTGGATGGCGATATCGAAACGTGTCGAATGGATCATGCCGGTGTACTGAGCGGCTGCGGTCTCGACGTTGCGGGTGAGGGTTCCTGCGAACATGGGATAGTTCCTTCTTAGATTGGCCGGTGCCTGACGTTCTTGCCAGCGCATCCGGGATTGCTTTCTCGACCCCTTGAGGGATCACAAACCAGAAAGCCTGCTTTCCTTTCAGCCTCGCCCACGAGTCAGAGCTGCCCTCCGAGCGGGAATGCCCCCGCCCCTCCGGGTGCTACGCCCCTCCCCTGCCCGTCTGGTCTTGATTGGCTGCCCGGATTTTCCGCGCTGTCCTTCGATCGCGCGATGAAGAACTCCGTTTCTTTTCCGTTCAACCGGTGCCCGCTCCGGTCGGTCAGGCCGATGCAGCTACCGTTCGGCTGATAGGTGATCAGGTACTGACCGAGCCTGTCCTTGTGGACAATGTAGCCGGTATTGGCCCAATGCACGGTCTGGCCCGCATCGACGGCCGCCTTGATATCATTGAGTGTCATGCGATCCTCCTCAAGAAGAATGGTGGGGAAACGACGCAAGAAGCCCAGTCGTCCAACCGGGCTTCCATGCAGCATTAGTTTGGCCAACGGCCGAGACCTGTCAGGCACCTTGCGTGGCTTGTGTCGCGCGCGCCGCCATCCAGTCCTTCAGGCCAAGAACCGTTCTGCCGACGGCGACTTCAGATGCCCAGGCGGCCCTTGGGTCGCCGCAGGGCTCATCGCCGGAATGCCGGTCGATGTGGCCATTGGCCATCCATGGCTCGGGCTGGATCCGACGCAGCCAGTCCGCCATGCTCGGGATGCGGCCTTGGCAATCTTCACGGACATGCTGCTCACCGATCCAGCGCACGGGAATGTCCCGACCCGCGCTATTGGTCAGGGTCAGGCCGAAGACACGTTCGGCTTCAAACAGGCCTTGGGTATGATGGCGCATGGCTCGGTGCGTGAAGAGCGCGAGGTGCTCTTTCGAGGCGTCAAACCAATCGTGCACAGCCTGATAGTCAGACGGCACCCCGCCGAATTTCCGGGCAGAGCTTTCGGCATGATGAAGCGGATGGGCCATCTCACAGCCCCTCGTCATAGCTGTGCGAGCATTCGACATAGCGGTCCGCGTGATCGAGGGTGATGCTGTCTAGTGCTATGTCCCAGGTCAGCGTGCCGTAGCCGCCCTCGTTGTTTTCGAACCCCGGGTGATGGTGATAGGCGAGCGACCAGCCGAAGTCGCCAACTTCTGTGACAAGCGCCTCCGGCAGGTTGACCTCTGCAGGCTGCACCGCCACATCCTCGACATTGCCGGAGTCGCCATAGCCTTCGTATTCGACAGCGACCTCGCTGATGCCAAGCGCACGTAGTTGCGCGAGCAGCTCCACTCTGGATGCCTTCAAGGTGGTTTCGCGCTCTGCACGCCACTGAGCCGCCATTGCGGCATAATCGATCTGGGGATTGGTCATGGGTTTGTCCTTTTGTCTGAAGTTGGGGGGGCCCGGCGTGGCACTGGTCAGAGCGCACCCGGTAAGCGCAGACCGAGCAAACCCCGATCCGCGACGCCCGACCGGTAGCCCGCTTTGACTTTTCAGGCGGCTTGTTCTGACGTCATGGTGGCTTCCTGCCCCACGATCCGGGCCAGAATGCTTCCCGTGTCGATCCCGTCCCCATGCGGCAGGAACACCCGCAACTGGAAGGCGATGATCTCGGTGAAGCAGCCGAGGGCCTTGAGGCCGTCGATCATGCCCTTGTCCGCGCCGCCAAGCTCGAGGCGCATCTCGCCTGCGACACGGCGACGGGTCAGAGTCAGACCCCGGCCGAGATCGAGTGGCGCGGTGGTGCCAAGGACGGCGGTAAGCATCTCTTGCGGTGTTTGCGGATTGGAGACGAGGAAGCGGGCGCGCAACGCTGCCGCCCCTTCCTCGCTCAGCGTGCGCCCGATCATGGCGGTCGCCCCGTCGGGCGTGACCCGGTAGATCCGCTCATTGGTGGTCGGAATGTCCTTCCAGATCGGCAGCAGCAGCCCGGTCAACAGGTAGAGCTTGGTCGTGGTGGTTTTTGGCAGGGACGCAGCCTCGGCATCCCAACGCCGTGCGAACTCGGGCCTGCCGATCTCTTCCCAGGCCGAGGACTCGAACCGCGTCTCTTCGAGATAGCTCGACCCGTTTGGCCTCACCGCCTTGCGCATCAGCGTGACGATGTCCTCGTCATACATCTGCATGGGCCGCGCCGAGATGAGCGCCGCGCGACCGGAGGCGCGATTAACCATCGCCAGCTTGTCGGGATTGTGCGAGAGGGCGTCACCCGCCGACAGCACATGGACCGGGTCGGTCACCTCGAGCCCGATGATCCGCGTCACGGCGCCGGATTTCGGGCAGGTCCAGAGGTCTTCGGTGGAAACCTGTTCGATCCTTTCGCCGCGCAGGGTTTCCACGCCGAGATCGAGCGTGCCCGCCGCGCGCGCCCGCTCAGACTGATCAGCGATCCGGCGCATGAACTCGGCAAAGAGCGCGTTCTGCATGTGGATGGGCAGCGCCAGCACCCGGTTCAGAAACCGCTGGATCGGGGGAAGCTCTTCGAGCAGCACACCGTCTTTGTCGATCAGCCGCAGCGCGGTCCAGTCGGTGAAGCTCTCATAGCTCATCGCCTCGGCGCGCCCGGCGGCGAGATCGGCGAAATATCCCCGCAAAGCCGCCCGCGCAATCGGGCTTTCGAGATTGTCCTCCTCGCGGAACATGCCCTGCGAGCCGGTCTCGCGCTGGCCCTTGGTGAGCGCCCCCAGCTGGTCGAGGCGTTTGGCAATCGTCGAGGTGAAGCGCTTCTCGCCATGCACATCGGAGGTGCAAACCCGAAAGAAGGGCGCGCTGACCTGGGCCGAGCGATGCGTGCGGCCCAGTCCCTGGATGGCCGCATCGGCGCGCCAGCCGGGCTCTAGCAGATAATGCCGCCGCCGCTTCTGGTTCTTGGCCGTTTGCGCCGCGTGATAGGATCGGCCCGTGCCGCCTGCATCCGAGAAGATCAGGATATCCTTTTCGCCGTCCATAAAGGCTTGGGTCTCGGAGGTATTGCTGCTTGCGCTACGCTTTTCGATGAAGAGATGACCGTCCTCAGCCTTGAGGGGCCGGATAGATCGCCCAGTGACCTCGGCGACAGCCTCGTCACCAAAGGCCCAGAGGATCTGATCGAGCGCCGAGGGGATCGGCGCCAGCGTCATCAACTCCATCATGGCCGCGTCACGCAGAGCGAGCGCCTCGCGCGAGACGACCAGCGCGCCAGTTTCATCGCGCAACGGCTCGGGCACCATATTGCCGTCGATCTCGACCAGCTTTTGCGCATGAATCGGAAAGGCCTGTTCGAGGTAGCCGAGAACATAGTCGCGCGGCGTCAAGGCCCCCTCGACGAGTTCATCCTCCGGGTCCATCGCCTCAAGCCGACGCTTCAGCAGGCTCTCGCCTGTCGAGACAACCTGGATGACGCAAGCATTGCCTGCCGCCAAATCTTCCTTGATGGCGTGGATGATGCTTGGAGCCTTCATGCCCATCAGGAGATGGTTGAAGAAGCGCTGTTTCGTGCTCTCGAAGCGGGACTTGGCCGAGGCGCGAGCAGCCGAGGCATTGGTCTCGCCAGAGGCGTCGTTGACGCCGGTCGCCGTCAGCGCGGCTTCGAGATTGTGGTGGATCGTCCGAAACGCACCCGCATAGGCGTCGTAGATCTCGATCTGGGCCGGGGTGAGCGCGTGTTCGAGCACGTCATATTCTACGCCATCGAAGCTGAGGGCGCGGGCCGTGTAGAGGCCGAGCGTCTTGAGATCACGCGCGACCACCTCCATGGCGGCGACACCGCCTGCTTCCATCGCCGAGACGAAACTCTCGCGGCTCGGGAAGGGGTATTCGGGGCCTTGCCCCCAGAGACCGAGACGCGCGGCATAGGCGAGGTTGTGCACGCTCGTGGCACCCGTGGCCGAGATGTAGAAGACGCGAGCGCGGGGTGCTGCCAGTTGCAGCCGGAGGCCCGCAAGGCCCTGTTGGGAGGGTTTGACCCCCCTGCCCTGCTCTGACCCGGCCGCGTTCTGCATGGCATGGGCCTCATCAAAGGCCAGCACGCCGTCAAAGTCTTCACCCATCCAGGCGAGGATCTGGCTCAGTCGCGTGGTGCCGCATTTGCCCGCGGACCGCAGCGTGGCGTAGGTGACGAAGAGGATACCGTCGCCCATCGGGACGGGCTGGTCCGGTTTCCATTTGGAAAGCGGCTGGATGTCGGCAGGCGAGCCGCCGAGATCGGTCCAGTCGCGGATCGCGTCCTCGATAAGCGTGGCGGATTTGGAGACCCAGATCGCCTTCCTGCGCCCGGCCAGCCAGTTGACAAGGATGAGCCCCGCGCATTCGCGCCCCTTGCCGCAACCGGTGCCGTCGCCGAGGAAATAGCCAAGGCGATAGGCCCGTGCATCCGGGTCATCATCGGCGCGCGTCAGCTTGGTCTGGTCGTCATCGATGGTGAACCGACCGGGCAGGTCGCGCCCATGGGCATCATGCGCCATGATGATGGTCTCGAGCTGTGCCTCGGAAAGATCTCCCTCCTCGATCAACCGTGCGGGCAGGCGCAAGGCATCACTGCCCGTGTTTGAGGGCATGGGCGGGGCAACCGAGGCCATGGCGATGCTTTCAACGAGCGGGGTGGGATGTTCCTGCGCACCCGCGATCTCGATCCGCTGCGGACGGTAGCGCGCATAGATGTCCGAGACCGGCGTGTTGTCGCGAGGGGTCTCAAAGCTTGTGAAGCTGAGCGGACGGACGGCATTGGCCCGGGGTTTGGAGGCGGCAACAGGCGCAGCGGCGGTCTTGCGCGGGGCAGAGGGTGCAACGGTCGGTCGCGCAGTAGTAACCGCTGCCGCCTGTTGTACGTGGCGCATCTCGGTCCGGGTCGCGGCCACGGAGTCGACAAAAGGAAGGGCCTCATCCAAGTCCCTGACGCTGGCGCGGATCATCTCTCCGTCCTCCTGCACCTTGTCGAAGACCATCAGCTGGGTTTCCACAGAGGTGCCGAGCTTGCGGTAAACCTGTCCCGGCATCGTGAGGGCCAAGCGCGGCGTCAGGAGACCGCAAGCGCGGGACCAATGCGCGGCATCGCGTTCGGGCGTGAATCCCGGCGGCATGATCGCCACCAGCCGCCCACCGAGCGCGAGACGCTTTGCTGCCGCGATGAGATGTTTGGCGGCGATGTGCTTGTCTCGGGAGCGATCGACCGAGGAGGCGAAGGGCGGATTCATCACCACGACGTCGGGTAGAACCGGCGTCTGCAGCAGATCGTCGATATGCTCGCCGTCATGGCCCGTCACCTCGCCGCCGAAAACCGCGCGCAGGAGGCACTGGCGAAAGGGGTCGATGTCGTTGAGCAGAAGCGTGGCACCGGCCCGGGCGGCGAAAGCTGCCAGGGCACCGGTGCCAGCCGAGGGCTCCAGCACGGTCTCGCCCTTGCGGATCGCCGCCGCCCGCACGGCCAAGGCGGCAAATGGCAGTGGCGTGGAAAACTGCTGCAACCGGATCTGCTGCTCGGAGCGGCGGGTTTCCGTCAGCAGCCGTGAGGCAAGCAGTTTTGCGGCGAAGTAATCATCCTCACTGTTATCGCCACGTAGCAGCGCCTGCACAGCCGCCGCCTGCATCAGGTCATAGGCCTTCCGCCAGTCCCAGGCGCCCCCGGCATCACTGCCAAGAAAGGTCTCTCGCATGATGCGTGCGAGCGCTGAGCTGCGCAGGGGTTGGTGGTCGATCTCCGTGCCGATCTGCTCGAGGGCAGAGACGAAGTTAGCTTTGGATTCAATAGGATCGGGGAGCGTTGAGCAGGGCTTGGACATGGGGAATTCCTTTGGATCAGGGTCTGAGTTCCAAAGGAGAAAAAGCCCGCTCTACACTTTGAAGGCGTAGAGCGGGCAATTTCTTAGCGGGGGGCCTGCACCCCCATCATGGCCACTGCTGCGCAGCATGAAGAACGCGTAAAATGGTCACCATCTCAAGGCTTTCAGCATAAACCACGATGTAGTTCGGCCGAACAACCATCTCCCTAGTCCCGTCCACACGGCCCGCGCGGTACATCTGAGGGCGTTCTGGAAGGAGGGACGTCTTGTGTTCAATCTCGTCTTTGAGAACTTGGGCGGCATCCGGGTTGTCGTCAGAGATGTAGTCAATGATTGCCAGCAAGTCGGCTATGGCCGTGGCTTTCCATTCAAGATTTGGCAAGGCGCTTCCCGTCAATCAATGCCTGGGCGTCTTGCATCGCCTTGGCATGGGGCGTTGTGGGCCTTGGATCGTCCAGCGCTTCCTGTACCTTCGCCCTGAACCAGGCGTCATAGGCATCCGGATCAGCAGTCAATCCGGCAGGCAAGCCGCCTTCTGCGGCCACGCGGGTCAGAAGAATACGCACCGCGTCGGAGAGCGTCAGACCGACGCCCGCAAGTGCGTCCGAAGCCTGTGCTTTCAGCTGATCGTCAACACGGACATGAAGCATGGATGTTTGGGCAGGCATGGATGGTCCTCCAGTTGATGGGAGTGATGTATCTCATTTGAGATACGAATTCAAGTCGGCAGTATGCGCGCGCGTGCCTGTGGTGTTGTCTCAGCGGGAAACTCAGCCACCCTGCCCCGCCAGGAACTCCGCCAGCACTGGGCTGGCCTCGCCTTTTGCGGAGCTGAGCAGCTCCGAGCCCGCAAGCGAGGCCTTCGACAGGCGTACGAGCCCACCGGTTTCCTCGATGCGGTAGCAGCGGCGTTTTTGCCGCCCCCGCCTGTAGTGGGTCGCGGTGACGATCTGGCAGGTGCTGCCATCGGTGAGCGTCACCGGTTTTGCGAGCTTGATCTTGTCGCCTTCCTCGTAGTTCGGGATCGAAGCCCAGTCCCGGCAGCGCTGGCGCCAGTCCTGGGCGTAGCTGTCCGGGTCTTTCAGGTCGGAGAGAAGCTTGATCAGCCCAAGCGGAGCACGAGATTCGTTCGGGCCAGCACTTTCCTCCATGTCCTTGTAGCCCCAGCAGCCGTCATCGTATCGGGTGAGGAAGACAGCCCCGAACGTGATGGAGCCATCCGCATCGGTGACATAGGTCGTGTCTTCGACAGGGGTGCCGTCGAGATTGGTGATCTTTGCCGCCGCATACCAGGTTGAGCCGACCTTGCAGGCCTTGACCAGTTCGGTTCTGCGCGTGTCGCCCTCGAAGGTGCAGAGCCGGGCAATCTCCGCTTTCTCATCCGCGTAGGTTTTAACGCGGCCGTCGGTGTAGAAAAGCCATCCCATTATGCCGCCCTCCGGTCATCGATTTCCATCAATGCATCGAGCGGCACGCGGTAGGGCTGCATCGCGTCGAAATCCTCACAATTGCCGCAGTTCTGCACGATTGCGAAGGTGTCGCAGGCATCCTTGAGAATGACCCGGAAGGTGCCGCCGAGGCCCGAGGGCACCTCGTAGGTCCCGCCGATCAGATAGTCCGAGGCCCGGCGCACGAAGACGCGGATGCTGTGGCCATCGGTGGCGAGCCGGATCGCCCCCTGCCCCCGATCGATGAGCGCCTGCACATCGTCAAGGATGTCCGTGTAGAACTGGCCGGTCAGATCGCGAAACGCCATGCGGCGCTGCGCCATCCAGTCGGCATCCCGAAACGGGTTCATGCCTTGGGCGAAGGCGAAGGACGGATCGGCCTGCTCGGTCGTGACGATGCGGGTGGTTGTGCCGTCGATGCCGTTCGAGCGCAGATGCACGCCATTGCCGACGATGAGGATCAGGGCCGGCCTGTCCACGGGCCCGTTCCAGTTGGGCAGGAAGGTTTTGCAGGCGCGCGCATGGGCGATCTGCGCCGCAACAGCGGAGGCAGAGAACTTGAGAATAGCCATGGGGATATCTTTCGGTTGGGTATGAGAAGATCGACCCGCGCAGGCGTCATGGCTCGCGCGGGTCGCGTGAGGACTCAGGCCGCTTGCGCGATCTCGCTGTCAGGCTCGGGAGATTGCGAGGCATGCTCCGCCTCATCACAGGCGACGCCGGCGGTCTGCATCATGGGCGGGCACCAGGCGGCCACAGCAGCGCGCTGCGCGTCCGTGAGCGTCGCGAAAGGCTCGGCGAAGAGCTTGTCGCAGAAGGCGACGATCTCTTTCTTGCTCGACGAGGCCAGCGTCACCGCCTCCTGGGCCAGACCCAGATCTTCGCCGAGGATCTTCAGGAGCCAGGCCTTCTTGAAGCGGTTGAAGAGCGCCGCATTTGGCGTCCAGTGGGCGCGGATGTCGGGCATGATCTCGATCTCGAAGTCATGCATCAGGCTGTCGCGCTGGCGGTCCCGTGCGAAGCAGGACTGCGTCGTGCTGGCGGTCGCATAGGCCACGAGCTTGGCCTTCTCGCCGGCCTCCAGCGCGCGAAACGCCGCGAACTGATCGGCGGGCGAACGGTTGTCATCGAGCCAGGAGAGGTCCAGCGCATCATGCGCCGCCGCCACCTGCTCAAGCGAGGTCTCGTCGATCTCGTCCATTTTGGCATGGCTGCGGTATTCCTTGCGGGCATCGATCTTGATCGCCTGCGTGACACTCATGCCGCTGGCCAGAACATCACTGACCAGCTTGAAGAGCGTCAGATCGAGCGTGGCCTCGGGATGCAGCGCCATCGCGGCCCCGAGCGCCATGGCCCGCTCGGTCTTGAGGTCCTCGGCCAGCGAGGCCGGGTAGCTGATTTCGCCAGCGTCGGGGGCCTCCTCTCCCGTGGTGTTGGTCGAGGAACTGGGCGCGCCCTTCTCTTTCACGGTGTCCTCCGGGCGGACGAGGCCCACATGGAGCGTGATCTTCCCACCCTGCAACGACGCGATTACCCCAGACCGCGCGAGGTCCTCGGCGCTATAGGCCTCCTGCAGATCGCGCGCTTCGTCTTCCAGAGCGTCCACGCGCTCGTAAAGGGCATTGTAGGCATCGTCTTCGAGCCCCTCATCCTCCATCTCGAGCTGCAGTTTCTCAAGCTCGGCGGTGATCTCATCGATGCGCTTCTGGCTCGCCTCATCCGGCTCGATCGGGCTGGGATAGACTCGGCCATAGTCGGCCATGGTCGCGTAATCGTAGCGGACCACCGAATCGGCCCAGGCAAAGCCCAGCTTTATGCGGGCCTCCTCGGCGGCGGCCGCGAGCTTCTCGAGCAGGATGGTTTCGACCAGCGCAGCGTCTTCCAGCACCGAATGCTCTTCCAGGAGATCGGCTGCGATGGCCCCACCACGGGCCTCGTATTCCTCGCGCACGAAGGTACCGATGTCGTCGCTGACCTGCACCCCGCGCGATTTGAGCGCCTGTCGGACGGTGTAGGCCTGCAAGTAGCTGTCGGGAGTGGACAGAACATGG
>NZ_LNWY01000011.1 GCF_001681715.1 Tritonibacter mobilis
GTCGAAGCTGAAACGCCAAGGGTGACAGACTGGTCCGACTTCGATGACGTCAAGGCAACGGGGACGTAGACCAGTTCGCACCAGGTCGGCCTATTGCTGTGGCGGCGAATATAGCGAGTGCATCGTCGGATCGCACCCTGAAGGGTTGGAGTTTTTAGGGGTCTGATAACCAAACTCCAATCCAGAAGGCCTTTTATGTGGGTAAGGCATGCATTGTTGAGTGTGGTTTCTGGCCCGAAGCCATGCCGCATCCATTGGAAATTTCGCCAGCGCTTTGCTGAGCGCTGACGATTGGGGCTCTGCGTGTAGGTCTGGACTGGTTTAATGACCCTAATCCAGTGTCGCTGAGACCATAGATGCGGTTAGTCGCGCAGCCAGTTCAGGATGGCCTCGGTGGTCTCTTTCGGCTTTTCTTGCTGTATCCAATGGCCGCAATCGAGACTGATGACCTCCACATTTGGCACCAGATCGCTGAGGTTTTGCGCGCGTGGAATACTATCCTGCTCGCCGTAAATCATCAGAGCAGGATGGCGGATGACCGGATCCACATCCGCTAAAGTATGCCAGTTTTGATCCAGGTTCCTGTACCAGTTGATACTGCCGGTGAAGCCGGTTTTCTGAAAGGAGTCGATGAAGACTGCGAGTTCACTCTCGCGCATAAGAGGCTCCCCATATGGCCTCTTTGAGTGCGCGAGGTTAAGCATCAGCATTCCCGGCTCAGGCGGCACGCGCGGCAGATGCTTGCGAAACAAATTGCGCAGGAAACGGCCGGTATTTGCGTCAAGTACGGCGTCGGCGACGCCGGGATGTCGGTTGAAATGCACGAAGTAATTGTCGCTTCCCATGACCTCTTCCATAAACTCGATCCAGGGTTTTGGCGTGCGAGGCTGATAGGGAAGCGCCAGATTGATGATTTTTCTAACGCGGGTTGGATGAAGGAGCGCCATGCTCCAGACCACATTTGCGCCCCAGTCATGCCCGACAAAAATTGCGTCCCGATAGCCGAAGTGATCAAGCAAACAGGCAAGATCACCCGTCAACTGTGTGATATCAAAGGCGGATACATCGCTTGGGTTTGACGAATTGCCATAGCCGCGTTGATTGGGGACGATGACGTGATAGCCCGCAGCAGCAAGTTTGGGAATTTGCGCGCGCCATGAAAACGCATGCTCCGGCCAGCCGTGGCACAGCACTATGGGCGGCCCGGCGGTTTTGTGACCGGCCTCAAAAACTTCGAGTGTCACGCCATTGACGCAGATCAGCTTGGGACTGGGAAAATCAGGGTGATGAAACATGTCGCTTGCCTCTTGTTGTTAAGCTCAGAAGGGGCGTAGATCTTAATGATGCCAAAACCTGGCACCATTAAGAGGCGCCGCGGAAATGAACACACGTCTTCGACAAGATGCGATTGTGCGATACCTGCGCCGCACTGGTGCAACCACCGTTGCTGACCTTGCACAGGAGGTCGGCGCGTCTCGGCGTACGATTTTGCGCGACCTAAACAGCCTGCGGGATGAGGGGTTTGTGATCCATTCCGAGCCGGGGCGCGGGGGCGGGTTACAACTTGATCCGCAATCGGTCCAAACCACCACGCGGCTATCTGTGGCGGAGGTTTTTGCGCTGCTGATCAGCGTTGCATCAATGCGCGCGGCTGGCGGGTTGCCGTTCTCTGACCTTGCAGATCAGGGGTTGGCGAAGATTGAAAAAGCGCTGCCTCCGGAAAAACTGCGCGATTTGCGCAGATTTCTGGATTGCCTTTATGTCGGGCAGCTTGCGCCGCAGGTCGATATTTCTGATCTGGGAGAGATGGATGCGGACTTGCTAGCGGCATTTGAGCCTGCGTTCCTGAAACAGTTGCGCCTGCAGTTTTCCTATTGTGACGCCAAAGGTGTGGTCACGCAGCGCGATGTTGAGCCGCAGGCGATGCTGATCTTGCCCCCGGTCTGGTACCTCGTGGCGTGGGATCCCGCGCGACAGGATTTCAGGCATTTCCGCATGGACCGCATCAGCGCACCGGAATGCGTTGAAGGCACGTCTTTTCGCCGCCGACATGTCCCGTTCAAGAGCGATGTGCGGCCGCTACAGCCAGCCTCTGCGTGACGGAGTAGTGGAATAGGACCTCACGCGTGATCGAGGCGCAATTGGTAGAGGCGGCGCACCGCTGCGCGATCATCGATGCGGTTTTTGAGATCATCCAGCAGGCCTGCATATGTGGCGTGGCTTTCATGGCGGGTGTGCGGCCAGTCGCTGCCCCAGACGAAGCGATCCGCTGCCAGCAGGCCCAGCAGGCGATCGATATGGTCTAGACCCTGTGCTGAGCCCCGGTAAGGCGCTGAAATTTTGACGTAAAAATTCTCTCTCTCCGGTAGCGCATCCAACGCATTTAACCATGGTTCCTGCGCTGCGGTGGTTTCGGGCAGGCCGAGATGGTCGATCACCACAGGCAGCGGCAGATCTGCCAATTGCGGCAATAGCGGCGCGAGGCGTTTGCTTTCCAGTTGCAGTTCGAGGTGCATGTCGTGGCGCGCGAGGGTCCGCATCAGCGATTGTACGGCAGAGGAGGTCAGATCCGGGATTGTCGCCCCGGCCACAAGATTCCAGCGAATGGCGCGCACCCCAGCAGCGCAGAGCCGCGCGATTTCTGCGTCTGGAGTGTCAATGTCGATGACGGCAACCCCGGCAAAGCGCCCGGTGGGCAGATTTTGCAAAGCCGCCAACATCTGACTGTTGTCGGTGCCAAGGAAACTGACCTGCACAATGACACCGCCAGACAGACCATGAGAATCCTGAAGCGCGCGCCAATCTGCAAGCGGGGCAGGGCGCGTGGGCAGATAGCGCACCGCGCCTTGGGCGACGATCTGGTCATAGACATGGGCGTGGCAATCGAAATGTATCACCGGCAGAGTCCTTTGGTTATTCGGTTCTATATAGAACTAGTTGACTGATGCAGTCAAATCCTCCATTTTCGCGTCAGTGAAGAGGAGGAATCATGGTTCAGGCACAGTCTCGCTTTGATGATCGGCTGCCAGCGTATCTGCGGTTGCGCGATGAATTGGCCAGCCGGATTGCTGCCAGCGAATGGTCGGCAGAAGAGCCTCTTCCGTCTGATAACGCCTTGGCGCGGGACCACGGGCTGTCGGTTGGGACTGTCCGAAAAGCCGTGCAACAATTGGTGGACGAAGGTTTGTTGGAGCGCCGTCAGGGGACGGGCACGTTCTTGCGCAAACCCGCATTTGACGCGACGCTCTTTCGCTTTTTTCAAGCGCGTGAGGCCAACTCCGAAGCCTCCATTCCGACCAGCCGTCTGATTTCGCGCGTACGCATCACCGCGCCCGATCATGTGGCGCAGGCGTTGGGCACCGGTGACGTCATTCGCATCGAGCGTCTGCGGTACCTGTCTGAGCAACCTTTCCTCTCGGAGGAGCTTTATATTCCCTATGCCAGCTTTGCCGGGTTTGAAACGCTCCCCGACAGCGAAGTGGGGCCGCTGCTTTATCCTGTCTATCTCGACCGTTACGGCGTGTTTGTGAACCGCGCCGAGGATGAGGTGCGCTTTGGCGCGGCGGACGGCGTCACGGCAAAGCGCCTTGGGCTGGAGCAAGGCGACCCGGTGGCCGTGATTGAGCGCACGGCCTTTACCGTGGCGGGCGAGCCCATTGAGTGGCGCATTGCCCGCGGGCGCGCCGACAGTTTCCGATACCGCAGCCGCATCGGCTGAGAGCTGCCAAATACCTGACATCACACCTGAGGGAGGACACTTTTATGAAACATC
This sequence comes from Tritonibacter mobilis, assembly GCF_001681715.1. GTDB lineage: Bacteria > Pseudomonadota > Alphaproteobacteria > Rhodobacterales > Rhodobacteraceae > Epibacterium > Epibacterium mobile. The sequence continues at coordinate 3,773 of NZ_LNWY01000011.1, forward strand.
TTGCCATCACGGCCGCCGTGCTTGCGCTGGCGACGCCCGCGTTTGCCGAATACCCCGAGCGCGCGATCGAAGTGACCATTCCGGCACCTGCCGGAGGAGGCACGGACACCAGCGCGCGCAAATTGGCCACGCTTCTTGAAGAAGAGCTGGGTACTTCGATTGCAATTTTGAATGTGGCAGGCGGGGGCGGTTCTGTCGGTGTGACACAGTTCATGTTGCAAAAGCCCACCGGCTATTCGCTGCTGGCGACTTGGAACAGTCCGATCACGACGGTGCCGCAGGTGCAGCAGACCGCCTATCAGCCCGACAGTTTCACCCCCATCGCTTCGACGTCTGAGACGGCATATACGCTTTGCGTCAATCCGGATTTTCCGGCGGACACGGGGGAGGCGTTCTTGGAGGAGCTTGCCGCCAATCCGGGGAAATATACCTACGGGAACGATGGTATCGGCGGCACGATGCAACTCGCGGCGGAGCGGATTTTCCAAAGCCGGGGGATCGAGGCGGTTGCGATCCCCTTTGGCGGCGCAGGGGAGACCTTGCAGAATTTTCTGGGGGGACATGTCGATATCTACGGCGGGTCAATCTCACCGGTCTTGCCCTACACCGAGACCGGCGAGGCCAAATGTCTGCTCGTCACCTCTGCTGCACCGGTGAAGGCGCTGCCTCAGGCGGCGGGGTTGGAAAGCCTCGGGCTGGGAGATGAGGAAACATTGCTGTGGCGGATGGTTTTGGGGCCTGCAGGCATGGATGCGGATGTGGTGGCGACCCTGTCGGCGGCACTGGAGAAGACCGTAAATGACCCCGCATATGTAGAGTTTCTTGCCACCAAAGGTGAAATTCCAAATGTCGTAACGGGCGCGGCGCTGACTGCACGGGTGCAAGGTGAGTATGACGCGCTCGCTAAAGTGGCCAAAGCGCTGGGGCTGAGCCAGTGACCGAGCGGCGGCAGGACATCCTGCTTGGTGGCGTCTTTGCCGCCGTCGGCAGCACCGCAGCCTTGATGGCTGCGGATTATCCGGGGGCGTCGGGGATTTACCCGACGGCCTTGGGATGTGTGGTTGCGGGCTTGGGGGCGTTGGTTGCAATCCGCGCTGTTCTGCGAGGGGCAGACGGCCCGCGTGCATTGGTCGAAAACGCGCCCCGCGCGGCCCTCACGCTTGGGCTGGCAGCGCTCTATCTCGTCTTGGTGCCGGTGCTTGGGTTTTATCTGGCCTCGGCGCTGGTGGTGGTGGTGGTGCCGCTGTGTCTCGGCTTTCGGCGGCCTCTCTACAGTCTGGTGAGCACGGGTGTTTTTATCGGGATTGTCTGGCTGGTGTTTTCTGTCGTGCTTGAAAAACCGCTGCCTGCGCCGGTTTGGCTGAGCTACTGAGGAGCTACAAACCATGGGTTTGATTTCGGAAATCCTAGGGGGTGTTTTTGCGGCGGGCCCCATTGTCGCAATGATCGGAGCCTCGATCCTTGGCGTGTTTATCGGCGCGCTTCCCGGGCTTAATCCAGTGATGGCCATCGCGCTGTTGCTGCCGCTCACCTACTCGATGGAGCCATTGGTGGCGCTGGGCATGGTCGCAGGCATCTACAACGGGTCGATGTATGGCGGAGCGATCCCCGCGATCCTGCTGCGCATCCCCGGCACACCTGCCGCAATTGCCACGACATTTGACGGCTATCCAATGGCCCAGAAGGGCGAGGCGGCACGGGCGCTCAAGATTGCATGCTGGTCGTCTGCGATTGGCGGTGTGGCCTCGGCAATTGCGCTGATGACCATCGGCCCGATCCTTGCCCGCGCCACCTTGTATTTTGGTCCCGCAGAATATTTCTGGATCGCGATGTTTGGCATGGCGTCGATCGGCGTCATGGTGGGCAGTGATGCGGTCAAAGGGCTGATGGCAGCGGCGCTTGGTTTGTTGCTGGGCACGGTTGGGCTGGATCAGCTGTCGGGTGTTGCGCGTTTCACCTTTGGCGAGGTGTGGCTGCTGAGCGGGCTGGATCTGATCGTGATCCTTGTCGGGCTTTATGCGCTGCCGCCGGTGATCTCATTGGCAGAAGCCTCAGATATCAAAGGGCTTTCTGCAAGTGATCTGAAGCTGGAAGCTGTAAAAGTCCCATGGAGCGAAGTCCGGGGGCTGGTGCCGACGTGGCTGCGTTCGTCGCTCATTGGGATTGGCGTTGGTATCCTGCCTGGGGCCGGTGGCAACATCGCGGCGTTCCTCAGCTATAATGCGGCCAAGAGTGCCAGTGATCAGCCAGAGAGCTTTGGCACAGGCAATCCGCAGGGCGTTGCGGCGGCGGAATGTGGCAATAACTCTGACAATGCAGCGTCCATGATTCCGGCGCTGACCTTGGGCATTCCGGGCAATGTGATCGCCGCCTTGGTGCTTGGGGCGCTGTTGATCCATGGCCTGCAACCCGGCCCGCAATTGTTTCATCAAAACCCCGGACTCGTCGGCGGGTTTATGGTGCAGATGTTGCTGACATCGCTGCTGATCCTTGCGGTTGGTGGTGCGGCTGCCACTCGGATTTTTGCGCAGGTTCAGCGCTTGCCGGGGGTGCTTTTGGTGCCAATGATCCTCGTTTTGATGGCCGTTGGGGTCTATGTGATCAACGGGCGGGTGATCGACCTGTGGGTGATGTTTGCAGCCGGTGCTGCTGGCTACATACTTGAGAAAATCAACGTGCCCTTGGCCCCGATTGTGCTGGGTCTGATCCTTGGCCCGATGGCCGAACAGAGCGTGCGGCGTGCATTGCTCATCAGCCGAGGCGACCCGACCGAGCTGTTCACGCGGCCATTGTCGGCGGTGATTGCGCTGGCGACCCTCGGGCTGGTGCTATGGCCGATCTTAAAGGGCCTGAAAGCGCGTCGTCGCCCTCAGGCGCAATGATTCCGGCCTGAGCCACGTCTCTGTTTGGTGGAATACCACACACATCGCCTGCCGCCGTGGCGTGGGCGATGTGTGGCGTTTGGCGGACCCAACAGGCCAACGCAGACTGTCGCGCCCCAGATCCCGCGAACCGCGGCCATAAATTCACCATCAAGAAATTTCCCTAAGCGTAGGCGCGCGCAAATTCTTGACCTGAGAAAACATCGACGTAAGGATATGTATTCGGGACCGAGACTAAAAATTACAATGGGGGACAAAACATGGTCATTTTCGAAAGGATACGCGCCTGACGCTTGCAGGCTTTGCCGCCAGCACAGGCAGCAAAGCTACCGTCATATTGCTTCAGCAAAGCCGGGCTAGAGCTCTTGTGCAGCTTATACGGAACGCTGAGGCAGTGACCGCTCCGATGACTGGGAGCGCGCATTGCTTGGTTTGAAAGGCACGTCTTTGATTTCTTTTAGCACGACCCGACCTATTCAGAGCATGGCTCAGGCCGCCGTATTTGTGGTGTCGCTCGGGCTGTCTGCGGCGCAAGCTCAAACCTATAGTCTGGGCGCTGTGGCCGATCCCGAAGCCTATGGCGCGGTGCCCAAATCGGCCCCCTTAGCGCGCGGTGACTATCTCAGCGCCCCGTCCGAGATGTCGCTAAAGCGGTTCGTGCCTCCGGTTGGCGATCAGGGGCAGCAGGGCAGTTGCGTTGGCTGGGCCACGGCTTATGCCGCCCGAACGCTGTTGTCGGCCAAGGATATGGAGGTCGACAGCTCGTCGCGCCTGCGCAATATGGTGCTGTCGCCTGCCTATGTGTTCAACCAAATCCACCAGCCGGGCTGTAATGGCTCTTATGTGGCGGAGGCGCTGACATTGATGCAGCGTCAGGGCGTGTCGCTGCTGAGCGATTTTCCCTACGATGAATATTCCTGCACGGCGCAGCCCTCCTCCAGCGTGCGCGACAAGGCGAGCGCCTTTCGCATCAAGGGATATTCCCGCCTGTGGGGCGGTTCGGGGCGCAACAAACACGTCGCCACTCGTCGGGCCTTGGCCAATGGCAACCCGGTGGTGATCGTGATGGGTGTGGGCGAGGGCTTTATGCGCCATAGCGGCAGCGGCACATGGCAGCCGTCCTCGACCGAGTGGAATGAACTGCGCAGCAACACGCTGGGCGCCCATGCGATGACCGTGATCGGCTATGATGACACGCGCGGGGGCGGTGCGTTTGAGGTGGTAAACTCATGGAGCAGCGGTTGGGGCAATCGCGGTTTTTTCTGGATCTCCTATGAAGATTTCAACGCCTTTGTTTATGAAGGCTATGAGGTGCTGCCACCTGATCCGCCACCGCCGCCTCGGGTGGTGGACATGGGCGGCAGCGCGCGGGTGCTGCATATTTCGGGCGACGCGCTGGATGTGACGCGCACGACTGACGGCTATCGGCTGCGCCAGCCTCTGCCTTCGGGGACACGTTTCCGGGTAGAGGCCTCCAGCCAGTTCAACGGTGCGCTTTATGTGATCGGGGGCGATGCAAGTGGTGACTATGTGACCCTGTTTCCGCGCGGAGATCGGGTGACGCCTTATACGCATAGCGGCACCACCCTGTTGTTGCCGGGGCCGACAGAGCAGCATTTCACCCGACTGAATGACACGGTTGGCACCGATTATTACGTGCTTCTGTACACCCAAGAGCCACTGGATGCGCAGGCGGTGGCCGCGCGGATGGCGCGTGCCTCGGGCAGCGTGGCTGCACGGCTGCGCAGTGCTTTGGGCAACCGGCTGGTGCCACAGGATGAAATGGAGCTGCTGGCTTCTGGGATTGGCTTTGAGGCCGACAGCGGTGATGCCGATGTGGCGGCGGTGGTTCTGAGCATCGATCATGTCGCGGCAGACCCGGCCAAGGACGACAGCGACGCGCCGCTCATCGTGCTGACGGAGCCCGCGCCAGAGGCTTTTGACAGCGATGACGCGGTGATCCCGGTGCCAAGCCGCCTGTTCCGCCTAGAGGGCATGGCGCAGGACCAAAGCGAGATTGCATCCCTCAAGGTCGAGGGAGCGCTGAGCAGCCGCTATTCCTCGCGCGGGCCATTCCGGGCAGAGATCGAACTGCCCGAGGGACCGGGGCCGCACCCGATCAGCATCGAGACCCGAGACGCGGCAGGCAACACTGCGCGCCGCACCTTCCAATTCAGCCTGACTTTCAACTGATCCTTGCAGGAGACGTTCCGTGATCCGAACTGCCATACTTCGAGTAATTTGTTTTCTATCGCTGGCATGGGGGGCCTCTGCGCAGGCGCTGGAATGTCGATACTGCGAAGGCAAGGACCTTGGCGATCTGATTGAGCTGTCGGTGTCGCGCGACAGCGGCGCGCTGCGCTCTCAGATCCGGGGCTGGATTGCCGAAAAACACCCCAATACGCCCGCAGGATATGTGGCGCGCGCCTGGGTGCTTGATCAAAGCGGCGGTGATTTAAAAGAAGTTGAGCAGCTTTATAGGGAAGGCATCAAACGCGACCCTTCGCTTGGTCTTGGCTTTACCAATCTGGGCTACAATCTGGAACGCCAAAAGCGGTACGACGAGGCGTTTGATTTCTATCTGCAAGGGGCCAAAGCCTGGCCGCATCACGCATTTTTTGTACAATACGCCTATTTCAACCTGAAAAACCGGGAAGGTGAGGCCGCCGCAAACGAGTGGTTCAACAGCTACGCACCGACCGGTCCGGCGCAGGATTGGGTGTATGATTATGTGCGCGGGGTGATGGCGCGCACCAAGGGCGACCGCAGCACGGCGGATCGCTATTTTAAACAGGCGCTGGATCGCTCCACCAACGCTAGCGCTCTGACGGCGTGGCTTGATAATCGGTTGCGGATTCTGAGCGCCCAACGCGCAGACCGCAATACGCGGTTTAATGCTATTGGCGAAGCAATTGACTGGGCCAATGACAACCGCAATGACGCGGCGCTGCGCCATATCGGCAAAATCCTGTGGGATGATTTCAAGATGCACCGCGAGGCGCATCCGATTTTCCGCGCGGCCTATGAGATGAACCCTTCGCCAGAGGCGGCGCATGATGCCTTTGGCTCTATCGGCAATGATGATTTTGAGGGCGCAATTGCGGTGCTCAATCAGGGCTTGCGCGATTTTCCGAACAATTATCATGTGTTGATCGCAGCGAACTGGGCGTGGAGCGAGTTCAAGTTCGATCCGCAAAAGGCCGAAGACTACGGGGCTCGTGCAATCGCGATGGCCCCCACACAGGGCGAGCTTGATAATGCGATCAACCAATATGCCCGGTTCGCCAAAGAGGCCGCGCTTTATGATCGCGCGGTGCCAGTGTTTGAAAAACACCTGCCGACGGTGAACGGCACCGCCTATCGCAATATTCTGGGCGATTACGTCGACAACCGTGTTCATGCGCGTGATTTTGAGCAGGCCAACCGCCTGTTGCAACGCGCCAAAGAGTATGGCGGTTTTTCGGATAACTGGATCGCGGGGCGGGAAAACCGCATTCACAACGCGCTGCGCCTGCAGGGTCAGCGCGAACGTTTCTTTGCGGAAAATCCCTTTCTCAAGGATTGGGAGCAGCGCTTTGGGGACAGTTTGCGGGTGACGGTGGAATTTGCCACCGGCAAGGCCGACATCCGCGAGGCGGGTCTGGGTGTGCTGCAGCAGGCGGCAGATGCGCTCAAGGCGCTGGGCGCTGAAAACTATGTGTTCCTGATCGAAGGTCACACCGACATCACCGGCAGCGACAAGGTCAATCTGCCGCTGAGCGATGCGCGTGCCAAATCGGTGGAGCAGTATTTTGTCGAGAGCGCTGGTATTGCGCCGGAGCGCCTGCAAACCGTGGGCTACGGTTCGCGCATACCGCTGGCGACCAATGCCACCGACCGTGGCAAGCAGACCAACCGACGGGTCGAAATCCGCCCCTATGGCAATATCTCTGCGCCGCAGATCTCAACCTCGGGCTGGCTGGATGCACATTCGCTGACGCTGAGCCCCGATGGCCGCTATGCGGTGACCGGCAATACGCCCGCACAGGTCTGGGATCTGGAACGGATGCTGCGGGTTCATCAACTGCCCATCGGTGGCAACTCGCGGGTAATTTCGCCCAATGGGCGTTATATCGCGGTGAAATCCTCTTTTGTGGGGGTCACCGGTGTCACAGATAATCTGCTTTATATCTACGACATGCGTACCGGGCTGATGCACAGCCAGTTGCCCAACTCGATCGAGATCGACGAGATCTCTTGGTCGCCCTTCTCGGATGCGGTGGCCTACAGCGACCGTACCGGTTTCCTGAAGGTCTATGACATGGCAACGCGCAAGTTTCGCGGTGTGACCAAGATGGGCACAATTCGCGGCTCCGAGCAGATCGTCTGGTCGGGGGATGGGGCGCATATCGTGACCAAATCGCCACGTACCGCGCATGCGGTGGTGCGGGACGCCAAATCGCTGCAACCGGTGGGGTCGCTGCGCAATACCGGCTGGCTGCATGGCTTCGCCAATACGCCTGACGGTAAGTATCTGGTGGGGATGAACAACAGCTATGAGCTGATCGTCTGGACCACCTCGGACTGGCGCGAGATTGCACGCAAGCGGATGCCTGCGATGACGTTTAAGCTGATCGCCCATCCCACGGAATCCAAGGTGATGATCGCCGATACATTCACCAATAACACCCGTCTGGCATTGGTGGAGGTGCCGAGCCTCAACGTGACCGCGCAGCTTCAGGGGGACCCGGAAAAGATCCTCTATGGTGGGTTCACACCGGATGGTGGGCATTACATCACGGCGATGGATGACCAGATTGTCTATCTTGATACCCGTGATCTGAGCGTAGATCAGCGCAAGGACGGGGCCGCATATAAGGGCCGTGGGCTGACCATGGTGCCCTCGCAGGATCTGGTGATGTCGCGCGACAGCGCTGGCACCAGCGTTTGGAACATCAAGACGGGCCGCAGGGTGCACCGGATCGAGGGGGAGGTTTACCAGACGTGGAGGCCGCTCAATCAGGATGGTTCGGTTCTGTTCACCTTTGACGAAGATGGGCAGATGCTGAAGTTCGACACCACCACCTTCCGCAGTGAGGTGATCAAGCAGATCGACGGCAAACCCTACAGCATGCGCGAAAACGACACGCATATTGTGGTGGGCACGGTGCCGCAGGGCGAGGGGCCGTTTCAGGCGCCGCGATCCACGATCTATATGATCGAAAAGGCGACGCTGAATGTCGTGATGCAAAAGAGCTTCGACATCGTGTCCGAACCTGTACGGTTCAATGACATCTATGATCCACGCGTGTTTGTGCGACTTGCGGACAATGGCATGGTGGCGGTGACGTCCTCCTGGATGGCCGGGTTCAAACAGGGGGCGACCGATGGCCGCGTCGTGACCATCTATGATGGGCCAGCCAATCGCGAGGTAACGACGTTTCAGGCTGAGGATCGCTATTTCCAGATGGAATGGGCCGAGGGGGGCGATGTGCTCAAGTTCCGCGGCAAGGGGACTTGGTATCTGCACGATCCCAGCAATGGCAAAAACACCGGGCGTGAAACGCCCAGCCCGAACTATGAGATCGAGCTTGCGGATGGTCGGATGCTGGAATGGTTCTGGGATCACGTCGCACTGGATGGCAAAGAGCTGACTTTCCCGCACAACCTGCGCTATCTGGAGGCCCACGCAGAGCGCAATCTGGCAATTGGTCTCACCACCGGTAACGAGCTGATCTTTATTGATTTGAACCGGATGGAGCAGGCGCTGACCATTGCGCCCCGCAAGGATGGCGAATGGATCGCCTATACCCCCGATGGGCGCTACACAGCCTCCTTGCAGGGGACGGAGGATGTCTATTGGTCGCTGGGTGATAACTACGTGCCCTTCTCGGCGCTGGCCGAGAACTATGAGCGTCCGGGCCTGATCCGCAATCTTCTGGACGCCATCGCACGTGGGGAAGCATTGCCGGATGATGGCGTGGATGTGGATGCGGATGTTTTTGAAGCGCCCTATGCGGTGCGCCTGATTTCGCCCCAACGCAGCAGCACCAAAGACGAAACCTATGTGGTGGAGTTGGAAGTGCTGAAGGACAACGCCGATCTGGCCGATCCTGAGATCGAATATACACTCAACGGGCGCCGGGTGCTGAAATCACGCGGCTTTGAGGAAGAGGCGTTTTTCGACGGGCAGGAAACCGTGGGTTTCAGTCGCCGGTTTGACCTTAATCCGGGGCGCAACGTCATTGAGGCATCATTGGTGTGGCGCGATGCGCGCATCCAGACCCAGACGCTGGAGATTATCCGTGAAGGCGGCGAGGCCCCGGATGAAAAACCCTCCGGCCAGACGCTGTGGTTCTTTGGGGTTGGGGTCTCCGATTACGAGCGGTCCAGCCAGAACCTGAACTTTGCCGACCGTGATGCAACGGAACTGGCAAAGCTGATGGAGTCGCAGGAGGGCAAGCTGTTTAACCGGGTCGAGACCAGGGTTCTGACCGATGCAGAGGCCACAGAGCGCAATGTCCGCATCCAGATGAACGAGTTTCTCGACCAGTCAGCGGATGACGATGTGGTTGTGCTGTTCCTTGCCGGGCATGGCGTGGTCGACGAGGAACAAGAGCTTTACTTCATGACCCATGAGGGCGATCTGGCCAAACCCTATACCGGCATGAGCGTTGACCGCTTCCGCGATTATCTGGAAAACCGGCCGCTCAACCAGAATGCGCTGATGCTTCTTGATATTTGCCATTCTGGTGCGGGTGGCAACCGGGTGGTGGCCGATGATGCGGTGCAAAACCTCACCAAAGGCACAGGTGCAGTGGTGTTTGCATCCTCGTCCGGCTCCGAACTCAGCTTTGAGGATGAGAGCTTTGGCGGCGGTCACGGGGCCTTCACGGCGGCGCTTTTGGAGGGCTTGCGCGGGCTTGCCGACAACCGCGTCGGGGATCGCAACGGGTTTAACTCCTTGCAGGAACTGGTGCTCTTTACCTCGTCGCGGGTGCCGGAACTGACCGAGGGCCAGCAGCGTCCGCAAATTCCGGCGCTGTCGCTCAATGTGGATTATCCGCTCAGCATCGCGACGAACTGATCCCAAATCTCCCCCGCCGCAGGTGTTGCGGTGGGGGAGGTCAACAGGCCGTGGTGGCGGCCTCCTGCAAGAGCCAGTCCTTCACCGCAGAGACCTCGGGGCGAAAGCGGTTTCGAGCATTGGGTTGCACCAGATAGTGACCTTGTCGGGCAGGCAGGGTCAAATCCGTGGCCTCCACCAATGTGCCCCTGTCGAGATAGCTTTGCGCAAAGACACGGGCGATGAGGGCAACCCCCATCCCGCGAGAGGCAAGCTCCAATGCGATCAGGGATTGGTCAACCTTGAGCGTCGGATCTGAGGCGGCAGGCTCCAGCCCGTGTAGGGCGAAGAAATGGTGCCAAGTATCTGTCACGCCTAAAACTTCGATCAATGGGCGGGTGGCGATCTGCCTTGGGTCGGGGCCGGGATGCAGCGCGGGCGCACAGACCGCGATCACATCATGATGCAACAGGCGCGTGGCCTCGCCATCGGACCAATTGCCATCGCCATAGCGAATGTCGATGTCGATTTGCGCCGCGTCCGGGGTTTCGCTCCAAAGTGAGGAGAGCAGCCGGAGCCTGCCATTGGGGTAGAGGCGATGATAGTTCGAGAGCCTTGGCGCAAGCCACAGCATATTGAGCGAACTGAGGCACCGGATCGTGACCTCCTGCGCGGCGGATTTGCCAAAGAGGTTCGATGTGGTGGCCTCGATATCGCCAAAGGCTTTGCTGACCACAGGCAAATAGGCCTGACCCAAGCGGGTCAAGAATAGGGACTTTTGCTTTCGAATAAAGAGCTTATGCCCCAATGCTGCCTCAAGTCCACGCACCTGATAGCTGACCGCAGAGGGGGTAAGTCCCAATTCCTCGGCGGCGAGGGTGAAGTTTCCAAGCCGCGCGCTGGCATCAAAGGCGCGCAACCACGGCAGAGGGGGCAATTCCTGATACATGCAATGAAAGATAAGCCAATCCGCGAAATTTTTTAAGGTAGTGACGAATTATTTTTCGTTATGGGGATTGCAGCGGCACCTGTAACGCTGGCGCGATGAATAAGGACGGACATCGCAGTGCGTGAATACGATTACATCATTGTGGGGGCAGGATCGGCGGGCTGCGTGCTGGCCGAGCGGCTGAGCGCAAATGGCCGCCATAGCGTGCTGGTGCTGGAGGCGGGTGGCACGCCGCGCAAGCCGTGGGTCGCGCTGCCACTGGGATATGGCAAGACCTTCTATGACCCGGCGGTGAACTGGAAATATCAGAGCGAGCCCGAGGAAGCGCTGGGCGGGCGCAGCGGATATTGGCCACGCGGCAAGGTTGTGGGCGGGTCGGGCTCCATTAATGCCATGGTCTATGCCCGTGGTCTGGCACAGGATTTCAATGACTGGGAGGCCGCAGGGGCCAAGGGCTGGAACTGGGAAACCGTTCAGCAGACCTACGAGCGCCTGGAGACCCGCATCGCCCCGGATGGCACCCGGCACGGCGGTGGGCCGATCCATGTGCAGGATGTCTCTGACCAGATCCACAAGGTGAACCGGCATTTTTTCGCGGCTGCGCGTGAACTGGGCCTGCCGCAGACGCTGGATATGAACGGCACCTCGTCTGAGGGGGCGAGCGCCTATCGGATCAATACCAGTGGCGGGCGCAGGATGCATTCGGCGCGGGCCTGTCTAGCCCCGGCGTTGCGGCGACAGAATGTGACGCTGATGACCGGCGTGATGGTGGCACGGATCGGGTTTGACGGGCGGCGCGCAACCCGCGTCGAGGTCACGCATAAGGGGCGCGCGCAAAGCCTGCATGCAAGGCGAGAGATCATCCTGTCGGCAGGTGCGGTCAGCTCGCCTCGCTTGCTGCAACTGTCGGGCATTGGTCCTGCGGGTATGTTGCAAGAGTATGGGATCACACCGCTGATAAATGCGCCTCATGTGGGGGGCAATCTGCAGGATCATCTTGGCGTAAACTACTATTTTCGCGCAACAGAGCCGACGCTTAACAATCAGCTGCGCCCGCTGCACGGAAAGGTCCGCGCCGCACTTCAGTATGCACTGACGCGGCGCGGGCCGCTGTCGCTTTCGGTCAATCAATGCGGTGGCTTCTTTCGCTCTGACCCTAGGCTGACAGCTGCCGATCAGCAGCTTTATTTCAACCCCGTCACCTATACGACGACACCTGCGGGCACGCGCACAGTGATAGAACCTGATCCCTTTGCCGGGTTCATCATCGGGTTCCAACCCACGCGCCCCAGCAGTCGCGGGCGCATTGACATCAGTGCAAATGACCCGCTCGCGCCGCCCCGGATCAGGCCCAATTCGCTGGCCACACAAGAGGATCAGGCACAGGTGATCGCAGGTGGGCTGCTGTGCCAGAGACTTGCTAAGACCGCCGCGATCACCGGTCTGATCAAAGCTCCAATGGGGGAGGATCTGCGCCAGATGACCCCGGAGCAGATCCTTGCTGATTTTCGCACCCGCTCGGGGACTGTATTTCACCCCATCGGCACCTGTCGCATGGGAGAAGACATCAGCCGTTCCGTGGTGTGTCCGCGTCTGAAGGTCCATGGCGTTTCGGGGCTGAGGGTGGTGGATGCGTCGGTTTTTCCCAATATCACTTCGGGCAACACCAATGCCCCGACTATGATGCTGGCCCTCAGGGCCGCCGATCTCATTCTGGAGGATGCATGAGCACGCCTTATTCAACATCCGGCGCAGTGCCGGTCAGTTATCAACGCGGCGCGGCTGACACCGGCCCGCGCATCACCCGGATTGAGACCTTTTGCACGCCGCTCATCGGGTTTGTGCGCGTCACTGCCGAGGATGGCACGCAGGGCTGGGGGCAGGTGTCGACTTACAACAGCGATCTGACCTCAGAGATCCTGCACCGTCAGGTGGCGCCTTGGGCGCTGGGACGGGGCATGGATGCGCTGGAGGCGGTGATCGCCGAGATCCCGCTGCGCGAGCATAAATTTCCCGGCACCTATCTGCGCCGCGCCATGGCGGGGCTGGATACGGCGGTGTGGGACTGGCGCGGCAAAGCGCTGGGCAAACCGGTGGCAGAGCTTTTGGGCGGCTCAAGCGGTACGGTGCGGGCCTATGCCTCCTCGATGCGGCGCGACATTACCCCCGAAGCAGAGGCCGAACGCATGCAGCGGCTGCGCGACGCACATGGGTTTGATGCCTTTAAGGTCCGGGTCGGTGCGGAATGCGGGCAGGACCGGGATGAATGGGACGGGCGCACCGAGGCGATCATTCCCACCATACGCAAAGCATTGGGACCGGATGTAGCGCTATTGGTTGATGGCAATTCAGGCTTTAGCCCCGCCCGCGCGATCGAGGTTGGGCGCATGCTGGAGGCCAATGGCTATGAGCATTTCGAGGAACCCTGTCCCTATTGGGAGCAAGAACAAACGCTTGAGGTGACCCGCGCTTTGAACATCGATGTGGCGGGCGGAGAGCAGGACTGCGATCTTCAGCACTGGAAACGAATGATTGATAACCGAGTGGTCGATATCATTCAGCCAGATATCCTTTATCTGGGCGGGATGGTGCGCAGCATGGATGTGGCGCGAATGGGGCATGCGGCGGGGCTGGCCTGCACGCCGCACGCGGCGAATCTGTCGCTGGTGACATTGTTCACCATGCATCTGCTGCGCGCGGTCCCCAATCCGGGTCGCTATCTGGAGTTCTCCATCGAAGGGGATGATTATTACCCCTGGCAACGCGAATTGTTCGTGAATGACCCCTATCAGATCACCGAGGGTCAGGCGCATGTCACCGACGCCCCCGGCTGGGGTGTAGAGATCTGTCCGGAGTGGCTTTCTAAATCTACCTACAAATGCAGCGAGGACGAGCAATGAGCGTTAATGCCCTGATCTCTAATTATTTTACTACGGGTGCGCTGTCTGATCTGCCCAGCGATCACTTTATCGATGGAGTGTTCGTGCCCTCTGAGCGTGGCAACCGGATGGAGAGCTTTGATCCCGGTACAGCCACTGTCTTTGGTGATTTTGCGGCGGGCACTGCGGCGGATGTGGACCATGCGGTCAGCAGTGCCAGCGCGGGTTTTGCCCTCTGGCGCGACACGCCGCCCGCCCGGCGCTGTGCGATCCTGATGGAGGCCGCACGGTTGATGCGGGCTGAGGCGGATTGGCTGGCGGTTGTCGAAAGTCTCGACAGTGGCAAAACGCTGACTGAGGCCTATGGCGATATTCATGGATCGGCGCGGTTGTTTGAATATTACGCGGGTGCTGCGGATAAACTCGATGGGCGCAGCGTCAATCTTGGCAATGACAACGCAGCCTTCACCCTGCGCGAACCTGTTGGTGTGACCGCGCATATCGTGCCGTGGAATTACCCGACCTCGACGTTGGTGCGCGGTATTGCGCCAGCACTTGCGGGGGGATGTTCGGCGGTTGTGAAACCGGCAGAGACCACGCCCTATACCGCCCTGATGATTGCCGAACTGCTGATCCGTGCCGGGGTTCCGGCGGGGGTGGTTAATGTGGTCACCGGCACCGGCCAAGAGGCCGGCGCGCCACTGGTTCAGGATCCGCGCGTGCGTCATGTGACCTTTACCGGCTCTGTCGCTACAGGTGTTGGCGTGATGCAGGCGGTGGCTCCGAATGTGACCGGGCTGACGCTGGAGCTGGGTGGAAAGTCCCCGCTGGTGGCCTTTGCCGATGCAGATGCCGAGGCGGTGGCCGAGGGGGCGCTTTGGGCGATATTCTCCAACGCGGGTCAGATTTGTTCGGCAGGTTCACGTCTGGTGATCCACCGCGATCTTCATGCGCCGGTGCTGGAGCTGCTGGTGAAAAAGGCCAAGGCGTTGACCCTCGGTCATGGGCTGCGCAATACCGATATGGGGGCGGTGAATTCCGAGCGTCATCTGGCAGCAATCACCGCCCATGTGGAACATGCGCGCAGCCGCGGGGTGGAGATCCTCTGCGGTGGTCAGGCGACCTCTGACCCGGAGACGGGCAAGGGCTGGTTCTTTGAGCCGACGATTTTGGACGGGCTCAGCGCGCAGGACCCGGCGATCCAGCAGGAGATTTTTGGCCCCGTGCTGGGCGTGCAGGTGTTTGAGGATGAGGAAGAAGCGCTGGCCCTCGCCAATGGCACCGAATTTGCATTGGCGGCAGGGGTTTATACCAAAGACATCGCAACCGCATTGCGCATGGCGCGCCGCATCGATGCAGGGCAGGTGACGGTAAATGACTATTGGGCCGGCGGGATCGAACTGCCCTTTGGCGGCAACCGAAAATCCGGATTTGGCCGCGAAAAAGGGCTGGAAGGCATTGATGCCTACACCCGCGCAAAGGCCATCACCCTCGCTGTGTAAGCGATGCATGGGGGCGGCGCCATATTGGGGCGGCCCCCAAAGGGATCGGGTTACTGTTCGCGAAACGCGCGCGTCATACTGTCGGTCACGGGCTTGATCAAATACTGCACAAAGGTGCGGTCCTGCGTTTTTATCATGATCTGCGCGGGCATGCCGGGGGTCGGGTTGAAGCCACGCACCCGGTCCAATTCGCTTGGTGGTACGGAAATCCGGGCAACATAAATCTCCTGCGGCAACTCCTGCGAACGGTCTAAAATAGCGTCGGCTGAGACATAAAACACCTCGCCCTGAAGCGTGGGCGTTGTGCGTTGGTTCAGCGCTGTGAGGCTGACGGTTGCGGCCTGTCCTTTGCGCACCACATCGATTTCCGTGCGCGGGATCTGCACCTCGATGATCAGCGGCTCACCCGTGGGCAGGATCTCAAGAATGGCCTTGCCGCTTTCGACCACACCGCCGGGGGTGTGATAGTGGAGCCGGATGACAGTGCCGGACACCGGTGCGACAATCTCGGTCCGGGTCAGGACGCTTTCGGCACGGCGGGCCTGCTCGCGCACGCTCTCCAATTCGGATTGTACCGCCTGTAGCTCATCAAGTGCGGCGCTCTGTCGATCCGCGATGGTTTGCGTGATCTGCGATTCATAGCGTTGGGACAAGGAGGCGGTCTCATCCACCTGGGCCTCCAGACGCCCGATTTCACCAATGGCTTCGGCGAGCGCGCGGCGCAGCGTGTTGTATTCGGTTTTGCGCACCAGTCCTTTTTCCAAGAGAACTTCCTTGGCGGCTGAGTCCTCTTCCAGAATTTCCAGCTGCGCTCTGGTGGCGATGAGCTGTTTTTCATAACCGGAAGAGCGATCTTTGAGGGCTTCAATACTCTGGGTCAGGAGATTGATATCATTGCGCAATTGCTGGGTTGCAGCATTGAATACGATTTGCTGGCCATCCAGCATGGCCGCGACATTGAAATCTGCGCGCAACTCTTCCAGTCGGGGCGGATAGATCAGCGTGTCCTTGCGATCAAACTCCGCGAGAATGCGGGTTTCCATGGCCTCCAGCCGGACTTGACGGAGGAACAATTCGCGCTGCGTTGCCAGTGCGGAGGTTTCATCCAGTAGCACAATGGGCTGACCTGCCACGACATTTTCGCCTTCCTCGACGAGGATGGCCTTGATGATGCCGCCCTCAAGGTGTTGCACGATCTTATTGCTGCCGGTGGCGACAAAACTGCCCTGAGAGATCACCGCAGCGGCCAATGGTGCCATGAAGGCCCAAATGCCAAACCCGCCAAGACCGAAGATCAAAAGGAACATGCCCCAGCGCACATGGCTTTCGACAGAGCGGGGAACCTCTTCATACCAGACCGTGGGTTCGGCATAAGTTACCAGTTCAGCCATTTCCGGCTCCTCCCTGATTTTGGTTCGCGAGCCGACCACCGTTGGAGCGTTCCTGAAGTTTCTGAAGCACCTGCTGGCGTTCTCCGAACAACACGATATTGCCGTCTGCCAGCAGCATGATTTTGTCGACTACGCTCAACAGCGACGGTTTCTGCGTAATCACCACCACGGTGATCCCAGCCTCGCGCGCGTGGCGGATGGCGTTGGCCAAGGCCTGATCGCCAGAGGTGTCGAGATTGGAGTTCGGCTCGTCCAGCACCAAAAAGCGAGGGTTGCCGAAGAAGGCCCGCGCCAAGGCGATCCGCTGTTTTTGCCCACCAGAGAGCGGCGAGCCATCAGCGGCCACCATGGTTTCATAGCCATGGGGCAGGGAGGCGATCATGTCGTGCACATCCGCCAAGAGGGCGGCGCGGTGGATGTCGTCGTCACTGGCACCTTCGCGCATGCGGGCGATGTTGTTCTTGATCGAGCCGGGAAAGAGCTGCACGTCCTGCGGCAGATAGCCGATGTTCTCACCAAGCTGGCGGTCATCCCAGTTGCGCAGATCCATAAGGTCCAGGCGCACATTACCCGATGTTGGCAGGATCGAACCCACCAGCATTTTCCCAAGCGTGGTCTTGCCTGCGCCAGAGTTGCCGATCACCGCCAGAGAGTCACCGGGGTTGAGGCCAAAGGTCAGACCGTTCAACACCACCTGCTTGGTGCCTGCAGGCACATAGAGCAGCCGTTCGACGTTCAGGCGGCCTTCGGGGCGGGGCAGGCGGAGCTTTTCGTATTTTTGCACCGAGGACATCATCAGGTTGCTGACGCGGTCATAGGCGGCCCGCGACTGCGAAAAACCATTCCAGCCCTCGATTGACCCTTCAATGGGCGCAAGGGCGCGGCCGGCGATGATAGAAGCGGCGATGACCATACCGCCGGTGATTTCACCTTCGAGCGCCAGAAATGCGCCCCAACCCAACATGCCGATCTGGGTCAACAGGCGCGCGCCCCGCGAAACAGCGGCCCAGACGATATTGCGATCCTGCGCAACAACCTGCGCCCGGAGTGAAGCGGCAGTGTCGCGTCCCCAGAGCGCCACGGCCTCGGGCACCATGGCGAGCGCATTGATGATCTGGCTGTTACGCGACATGGAGTCGAGATGCATGTTCGCCTTGGATTGCGCCAGATTGGCCTCGGCAAAGGGTTTGGAGGTGGCTTTCTGGTTGATCATCGCAATCACCATCAAGGCCAGAGCCGTTCCAATTACAATGAGCCCGAGATGCGGATGCACAAGGAAGATTGCAAGGATGAACAACGGCGCAAAAGGCACGTCCAAAAAGGAAATCAAGGTGCCGGACACAAGGAATGACCTGAGCAACTGCAAATCCCCCAGCGTTTGATATTGCCGCCCGTTGTCGTGAAGGGACGCATGGGCCGCCGCGCTGAGCACCGGTGCCCCCAGCAGCACCGCGACTTCGACCGCCGTGCGCATCAGGATAAACCGGCGAATGGCGTCAAATACCGCCTGCAAGATCACCGCGCCCGCAATCACAATGGTGAGCATAATCAACGTATCGATCGAGCGGCTGGTCAGAACGCGGTCAGAGATCTGAAACAGGTAAATCGGTACTGCGAGCACCAGAAGATTGGTGGCGCAGGTGAGGACCATCACAAAGCCGAGGTTGCGGCGCACCACCTGACGGCCCTTGCGCAACTGCTGGACAAACTGTTCTGGTCCCGGGCGTTTGTGAAATTCCGGCTTTGAGCCGCCACCATCGCCGCCACCATTCCCGCCATTTGTATTGGCTGGAGGCTGGCCCCCGTTTTGTTTGAGGGTGGGGCCGGTATCGGCCTCGATCTGAACGCCTCCCAACCCTTTGGCGATGCGTTCTGGCGCGGCCTTCATACTTTCAGCGCTATCGCATCTGAGATCGGGTGTGAGTTTTAATGGGTCTTTTTCAGAACAGCCGTGAGCGGTGGCTTTTGTGTCGTCTGCGGTGACATCCGGCGTTTGGCCAGAGCCGGTAAAGGTCTTATCTAACATAATTTTTCCCTGTCACTGTCAGGCCAACATCGTTTGCATCAGGTCGGGGCCCGCACTGTTTTCAGGCGGCGTCGCGATGATTTCGGTGTCGTTGGTTGTGTCGATTTCGGGACCGATCATATTGTCGGCGAGAAAGGCCACCGCTTCATTGGCAAGTGCGGGCAGGGCGACGCCAAGCGGGTCCGCATCGGTGTCGATCAGATCGGCCTGATACAGCAGCGCTTCGCTGTAGACATCGCCACCAACCCTCACCTCTGAATCGATGCCATAGGTGTCGATACTCGCGAGGTTGATGGCCGCGTTTGATCCGGTGGTCAGATTGATCTCGGCACCGGTCTCCTCGGCAAAATTTTCCAGTGCGAGGTGAACCTGATCGGAGTCCCCCATCACATTGGTCTGCTCCATCCAGTTGATGGTGGTCAGATCGCCAGAGATGTAGAGCACGGTTAAAACGTCATCGCCCGCAAATGCACCGTCATGTGCGACATCTGTGGTGATCGAGTTGGCCCCCTGTGCAAAGGCATCACTGGCCTTTGCAAAGTTGTCGGTCATCTCACCATAGGTATCGAGCCCGGTGTTGGTGATGCTGGCGCCGTTAAAGAGCAGGTTATCTCCGCCGGAATACCCCACAGGCACCCCATTCGAGGAGGTGACCGTATCGTAATCCATCATCACATTGGTCTGGCTGATCTGATTGATGGTGATCAGGTTTCCGCCGATCATAATCAGATCATACCCGTAGCCAATCTCGGCCAGATCGACCACATTGGCGATGGTATTGTCGCCCATCACAATCTGCGTGTTGGTGCCGGTGAATTGGACGTCGGCCCGGTCATTGTCGGTCATGAAGCTGAACTGGCTGACCCAATTGACCGTCAGAATGTCGCCATCGATGCGGGTCACGGCCCAATTGCTGGGAAGGCCCAGATCTTGGGGTGTTGTGTCCTCCACGGTGCTGCCGTCTTCGACTGCAGGCATGGACGACACATTCGACATGACGGCGACATTTATGGTGGCAGACGCAGATGCCGCGGTGTCACCGTTAAAGCTGACCTGTTCGAAAAGCACATTGACCTGACTGATCGAGTTGAGCTCCACCACGTCGCCCATCACCGAAATCACCGGCGCATCGAGCCACCCGACCATAACGGAGGCGTCGTTGACCATCACATTGGCCCCGGTCACCACATTATGGCCGTCGTCGATTTCAAAAGTATCCGCATCCGAGGAGGACCCGTCGAGGCCCTGAAACGGATCCGTGTCCGCCAGCGCGTCACCGTCTTCTTCGGTGTCGCTTTCTTCCTCTTCTAGTGTCACATCGGGATTTTCCGCCTGAAAATAGGCGGGCATCACATCGTCCAAAACCGGTGTTTCCTCGACGGTTTCGCCGTTCACGAAACTGCCTTGCGCGTCGGCACCGAAGGATACGGTCACTGTTTCACCAATGCGGGAGGCATCCTCGACGGCGCTGATCGCCTCGTAAAATTCGAGCGCAGCTGAAAGGGTGCTTTCGCTGAAATCAAGCGGTGCTTCAGAGGTGGTCGCGCCAAGCGCCTTGGAGATAAGCGCCAAACTGTGCAGAGACGTCAGATAGGTCGAAGGGTCGACAAATTCTGCCTGCTCTTCGTTGAGGTAAAGCTCATCATCATCTTCCATCCATGCAACCTGAGCGGTTATGGTGGCGACGCTGCCCGGCGGCTCCAGCGTTAGATGTGGGCGTGCCGGGAAAAAGGGCAGCGGAGCGGCCTGCCCATCAGGTGACCCCTCGATCAGGCCAAGTTGGCCCAAGGGTTGGTAGAAGAGATCTGCGAGATAGAGGCCGTAGCCATCGGGGGCGAAAAAATAATCCGCCGCCGATGGCGTGTATTCGATCGAGGGTGAAAAGTCCGTGAGTGTGTAGGGTGCGCTGATCTTGACTGAAATATTGAGAAGATCCTCAACTGCGGGATCTTCCAGTTTGGCCGCCTGAAACTGGGCGTAGACGTCGCGCATACGCGCTTCTTCAATGGCGATGTGGAATACACCGATCATATGGGCGACAATTTCGGTTACTTTGTCGAACATGGTACTGGCCCCAATTGCTGGGAATGAATGGCTGCTCACCTCTTTTTTTGTTATGGGCGGATTGAATTATCCGCAGTGCGAGCTTGGGAAATGGTGGAAAACCGGGCCCGATGATCGGGCCCGGTCCGTTGGTTTTTTGTGCGATTATGCGCCGTCGCCATCGTCGCCGATGTAGCTGGAGCTGAAGCCCCCGCCGACCACGGTCATATCAACGGTGTTCCCAAGCACGTTGGCACCCATCACGATGCTCTGGTTGAACGCGGTGGTATCGACCTGAGCCGCCGACGAAGCGAAGGACTCACCGGTTACGAAACCATCGTCACCGTTGTTCGATCCCCACATGCCCGCGTTGCCGCCAGCACCGCCAGCACCGGTGGTCGCCATGCCGCCAGCTCCGCCGGTTCCGCCACCGGCCTGCACGCCGCCAACGACAGCCTGACCGCCGAAGCCGTCACCACTGCTGCCGCCCCAGGCGTGCCCGCCGTAGCCATCGCCACCGTCACCGGCACCTGCAACATTCATGCCGCCATTGCCCTGAGAGTTGTTCAGAGCAGCAGCCCATGCCGCAGCGTCGCCGCCGTCACCACCGTTGGCGTTGCCGCCAGAGCCGTAGCCTTCACCATTGCCAGCTGCAGCTGCCAGAGATCCGGCGTCACCGCCGTTTCCGCTTTCGCCAGAGCCGCCACCGATACCGGTGCCGATTGCATCCGCATCGGATGTGCCGCCGTCACCGCCGTCTGCACCTGCAAGGCCAAGACCCAGAAGTCCCAGACCACCGCCAATAGCGCCGGTATCACCGGTGTCGCTGCTGTCGGAGTTCGCTCCTGCAGCGCCGACGCCTACGCCAAGACCGCCTGCATCACCGGTGTCGCCACCGTCTGCATTCGATCCAGCCAGCCCTGCGCCGACACCGAGGCCCGCACCGATGGAGGTTGCCGCTCCGCCGTCGTCGCTGGTTGCGTCAGAGTCTGCCCCTGCGCCACCAATCCCGACACCAAGGCCGATGGATGCAGCATTGCCGCCGTTTGCACCGTTACCGCCCTGTGCGGATCCGTTGCCACCGTTGCCGCTGGCTCCGCCAGTTGCCCCGGCTGCGCCGCCGATCCCCAGACCGCCAAGTGCGCCTGCACCGTTTGCGGTGGCTCCGCCGCCGCCAGTACCGCCGCCTGCGCCAGCTGCGATACCATCATCAGCAGTTGCAGTGCCGCCTTTTGCGGTGTTGGTCTGGTTCATCGTGCCATTATTGGACACGTTGCTCAGGTGGTCGTTGTCTTGCAGGTTGTTGGACTGCGCATTGATGGTTCCGGCATCGTTGCCAGCACCGTTCAGCGCGTCGTTCAACATGCTATCCAGATCAAGGTCGTTGCCCGGATTATAGTCGATGTTGCCCTTCGCCATGATGAAGTCACCGGCGTTGGAGTGATCCAGATCGATGTCGGCAAAATCATCGTCGGTGGGCTCATAGCCTTCAATCCCCACCGCGACATCCACGGTGACCGTAGAATCGTTGGTGTTGGAATTCAGGTTGCCATTGGCGTTGAGGTTGGCATTGCCGTTGGCGTTGCCATTCGCGTTGCCGTTGGCATTCCCATTGGCGTTGCCGTTATGGTTGCCGTTGCCATTCGCGTTCCCGTTGCCATTGAGGTTGCCGTTCCCGTTACCATTGCCGTTCAAATTGCCATTCCAGCTCTCACTGGATTGGTACTGGCCCTGATCCTGATCTTGATCCTGGTCGGACAGCTGACCCTGCGCCTGCAGCTGAGCTTGCAGCTCCGCCTGCGCCTGGCCTTGGCCCTGCAGCTGGTCTTGATCCTGATCCTGAGACTGGTCGCCCATCGGGCCGAAGTGGAATTGGTTTTTCTTAGACATAGGATGTCTCCCGTAATGCATTCCCGGGATCGCCACTCATATCAAAAGCGATCATTTGGGTTTGCCATTGATGTGTTTTCATGAAATTGCGCGCCGTTGAGATTTCTCTTCTGCCGGTGCGCTGCAGAAGTTTCGTGTGTCAGATATTTGATCCCCCCTCGCTATGCATTTTTGAAACAAAAGAGCCGGAGACAAACAGGCGATGATACGCGCTGTATTGCTGGCTCTTTCCTGCGGGCGCTGAGGCCAGCAAGGTCACAAAAGGTGACGTTCAGAGCATTGCGAAAGCAGAAACGTAAAACCACCCAACCATAGGATTAAGAATGGAAAATAATTACTTATGTATTTGTTTTTATAGTATTTTTTACATCGTTCTTGTGGTCGCGAAACGATGCGCTGGCCGTGGATATCATTCGTTTCGGTTGGCCTAATCGATGGGTTTAGTTCAGTTGAAACAAGAAGATTTCAGTGACCGTTCACAAGGCGTAGGCCATATGAAGGAGGGGCAATCTGTGACCACAAATTTAATCCACTGATTTAATACGTAGGCTGACTATAATGTATGCTGCCAAAAACGAAAAAGATTCCCGAACCAGCCGTGCAACTATAATGAGATACGGCGTAACTCGTGGAAATTATTAAGGTTGTGCGCAGATGATTCGAAGATTCGTATGAAAACGCCGCACCTTCTCCAAATGAGCAGTCCATTCGGTGTGAGAATTTGTGAGAACAACAACTCTCTGGCGTGAAAATGCCGTGATTTCTGCATGGTTGCAGTGTTTGTTCTGTTGAGTAGGGGGCTTATTGACCTTGCGTCAACTTTTTGATTTTTCAGGGTGTTTTTCGAAAGTAAACATGTTGATCGCGAGAATATTCGTCACGATTGAGCAAATTTACGCCCGAACACGGCAGACACTTACGATAAATTGTGATAATTTTTTGTAGTTAGTTTGGCATTAATCAATGTGCCCGTCTCCGGGGGGAGGGAGCATCACGCTCTAGGGACAATTGGTGCATCGGGCGATATCGAGCGCCCTGCTATCGGATGTATAAATCCGAAGCAAAAAAGTAGTTTTAGTCGTGCAGGTACGTTCGCAACATGTGAAAACCAAGTGGGATGCGACATGAAGAGTAACGAGTTCAAAAGTGAATTAAGTGGGATCACGTGCTATTTCGTAGGAAATGCGCATGACTTCTCAGAACCAGCCATCGAACTGGCGACGATCAGTTTCAAGTCTGTTCGGTTCGAACGTCTTGAAACGATTGAAGATCTCCTTTCCCTAGATGTGGATCGGGTAGATCGCGTGCGTTCGATTATTTTAAATCAATCTATGGGTGAATCGTTTAGCAATTTCATAGATCAAATTCAAGATAAATTTCCCAGTGCCACTACGGCTTTTGCGTATCGGCAACCTGAATTGGCACGTTCTTTTTTAGTCCGAATGAAAAACCAACGCCCGAAGCGCGGGGTTGGCTTTCTGCCAATGAACCGGGATCTTGATCGCTGGCTTACGGTTTTGCGGTTGCTGGTGCGGGGGGAAAACTACGTGCCGGGGGAGCTCTATGATGATTTTTTTTCGGGCGCTGACGTCGCGGCGGCGCATGAGCGGCTGCCAGCGCCGAGCGAACCGGAGCCATCCTCTCCCAAGCCGTGCGCCGCAGGTCAGCAGCGCGCATCAAAGGCAGGCAATATCCGCCTGACCACGCGCGAGGCACAGGTTCTGTCCTGTGTCGCCGAAGGTAAGCAGAACAAGCTGATCGCCAATCGGCTCGGGTTGTCGGAACATACAGTGAAGCTCCATATCCACCATGTGATTGCCAAGCTTGGCGTCAACAACCGAACCGAGGCCGCTGTTTGGTTTCTGGAAAACCACGGCTCCGATCAGTTCGTTCAATGAAGGGGGCCGCGCATCAACCGAGTTTTGATGCGTTCCTCTTGCTGGTCGGTCGGCTTAACTATGCGTGGACCAATACCGAAAGCCTGTTGATCCATCTGATTGCCGGGTTGGCCGAGGTGGATAAGGAAACCGCGACGGTAATCTTCCTGACTCTTAACACCACGCGTGCGCGCATCGATCTGGTCGAGCGGTTGAGCAAACTCGACAGGGTTTCCGCCGATGAAAGAGAGCCGGTGCTTGCGCTGACCGGGCGCATCCAACGTCAATCCGCACTGCGCAATCGCTACAATCACTGCATCTATGCGTTTGACCCTGAGAATGGGAATCTCCACACGATTCTCATGCGAATCGCGGACCGCAAGGACACGCTGAAAATCGGTCAATCCACACCGCTGAACGATGCCGCCGCTGAGGATATCGAGACGGCGATCTCGGAATTGACGGCGATAAATCACGGTATCTGGCAGGTGATTGCACAGTTTGGTTATCCGGCCTGAGATCTCGGCCCCAAGACCCTAGCCAAACGGTCTAACCCTATTGCTAGCTTCACAGAAAATGCTTTGATTTTATGATGATAAGCTCAGTGTTTTTTAATTTTGAGCAGCTTGGATGCGGTGAGGGACGGTGACGGTTTTCACTCCATAACTCCGAAGAAATGCATCCGGCACAACCGCAATTCTGGGCTGCTGATTGACACCGGGGGGTGTGAGTAATGGCAGCTAGAGTTTCATTGGTTCCGGTCTCAAAGAAAACGAGCCAAAACAGACGTCGGATCATGGTGGCAGGGGGCGCAGGTTTTGTCGGCGCGCATCTGTGCCAACGGCTGGTTCACGATGGCCATGAGGTCATCTGCATCGACAATTTTCAAACCGGTCGCATGTGCAATATCGTGCATCTTTTGGATGACGAGAATTTCACCTGTGTGTCGCACGACATTGTCGACCCGCTGCCTGATCTGGGACAGGTGGATGAGATCTACAACCTCGCCTGTGCGGCCTCTCCCAAGAAGTATCAGGTCGATCCGATCCACACGTTCAAGACAAATGTGTTCGGGGCGTTGAACCTGCTGGAGCTGGCGTTGCAACACGATGCGACGATCCTGCAATCTTCCACCTCTGAGGTTTATGGTGATCCGGAGATTACGCCGCAGGCGGAGACCTATCGCGGCAACGTCAATACCATGGGGCCGCGCTCTTGCTATGATGAAGGCAAACGGGCGGTGGAGACGCTGTTTTACGATTTCCATCATGCACGCGGCGCCAAAACCCGCGTGGCCCGTATTTTCAATACCTACGGTCCGGGCATGTGCCCTCAGGACGGGCGGGTGATCTCCAACTTCGTTACTCAGGCGCTGTCCGGGGTGCCGGTTACCGTCTATGGCGATGGCAGTCAGACCCGTTCCTTCTGTTTTGTGAGCGATCTGGTGGAGGGGCTTATGGCGCTGATGGCATGCGAGGATGCGCCGGTTCAGGCCTATAACCTCGGCAACCCCGGTGAGTTCACCGTAAGGGAGGTGGCGCAGCACATCATTGAGACCTTGGGGTCCAAGTCAGAGGTCGCTTATTTGGACCTGCCGGTGGATGATCCGCGCCAGCGCTGCCCAGACATTTCCCGTGCCAAGGCTGATCTGAACTGGGCGCCCAAAGTGTCGCTTGCGGATGGGCTGCGGATGACGGTTCCTTATTTTGCGGGGCAGCTTCAACGGCCTGCCGCCCGCCTGCTGGTTGCAGAATGAAGACGGGGCAGAACATATGCGTGACCGGTGGGGCCGGTTACATTGGCAGCCACGCCTGCTATGCGCTGGCCCGCGAAGGGGTCTCGCCGATGGTGGTGGACAATCTGTCGACGGGCAATCGCAGCGCCATTCGCTGGGGGCCGCTGAGCCAGATTGATTTGCGCGATACTGAGCGGCTGGCACAAGCGCTGATCGCCCATGATATTTCGACCGTGATGCATTTTGCAGCGTCTGCCTATGTCGGGGAATCCGTCGCAGATCCAATGAAGTATTACGACAACAACGTTGGCGGCATGCTATCGCTGCTGCGCGCATGCGCGTTGGCGGGGGTGGAGCGGTTTGTGTTCTCCAGCAGTTGTGCCACCTATGGGATACCAGATGTTTTGCCCGTGGATGAACGTGCCGAGCAACGCCCGATCAATCCCTATGGCGAAAGCAAACTGATCTGCGAACACATGTTGCGCGATATTGCGCCTCAGATCGGAATGTCCTTTGCGATCCTGCGGTATTTTAACGTCGCAGGTGCTGATCCCAGCGGCGCATTGGCAGAGCAACATGACCCCGAAACCCATCTGGTGCCACTGACGCTCTTTACGGCGGCGGGGCGGCGGCATGTGCTCACGCTGTTTGGCGCTGATTATGATACGCCCGATGGCACCTGCATTCGTGACTACATCCATGTCAGCGATCTGGTGCAAGGGCATCTGCTGGCGCTGGATCATCTTGAGGACCACAAGGGCAACCTGATTGTCAATCTGGGCAGCGGTCACGGAGTGTCCAACCTGCAGATCATTCGCACGGTCGAGGAAATCACCCAGCGCCACGTCAGATTGCTAACTGCAGAGCGCCGGGTGGGAGATCCGCCGGTTTTGGTTGCCGACACCACATTCGCCAATCAGATCCTCGGCTTTGAGCCGCAACGCTCTGATATTGAGACCATCGTCACCGATGCGGCGCGCAGCTTTGGCCTGTTGGAGGCGCAAAATGCAGAATCCGCATGACCTTTCCCACCAGCCGTTCCGTAGGCCGGTCCTGCAGGGGCGATTGCGTCGCAAATACCTGGCGCTGGCGCTGCTGTGGCTGATCGCGGCGGTGTTCTTCTGGCAATGGTGGCTGCGCCCGGATCATTATACGAGTTGGTATCTTTATTGGCCCGTCACCCTGTGTGTGTTCTGGGTGTTCTTTGTGCAGGCTTATCTCTTGGTGTTTTTCCTGCGCGCGCAGCATGCCACTGGCAGCCTCGCCGCGCTGGGGCCGCATCGGGTGGCGATGGTTGTGACCAAGGCCCCCTCAGAGCCGTTCGACGTGGTGCGGGTCACGCTGGAGGCCATGTTGGCGCAGGATGTGCCTCATGACACATGGCTGGCGGACGAAGACCCCGACCAAGAAACCCTTGAATGGTGCGCCCGGCACGGAGTTCAGGTCTCCACCCGCAAAGGCGTCGAGGATTACCACCAAAAAACATGGCCCCGGCGCACCCGCTGCAAAGAGGGCAACCTTGCCTATTTTTATGACCATTACGGCTATGATCGCTATGATTTCGTCTCGCAACTGGATGCGGACCATGTGCCGCAACCGAACTACCTGAGGGAAATTCTGCGCGCCTTTGTTGACCCGGATGTGGGCTATGTCAGCGCGCCGAGCATCTGCTCGCAGAATTCTGCCAACAGTTGGGCTGCCCGCAGTCGGTTGCACAGCGAGGCGGTTTTTCACGGTGTGGTGCAGGCGGGCTATGCCAATGGCTGGGCGCCGATGTGCATCGGGTCGCACTATGCAGTGCGGACCAAAGCCCTGCGCGACATTGGCGGATTGGGGCCGGAACTGGCCGAAGATCACTCCACCTCGATGCTGATGAACGCGGGCGGCTGGAAGGGCATGCACGCCATGGATGCCATTGCGCTGGGGGATGGGCCGGCCACATTTGTCGATCTGATTGTACAAGAGTTTCAATGGTCTCGCAGCCTGATGACCATTCTGTTGCAATACACGCCACGCTATTTCATGGCGCTCTCGCCCCGGCACCGGGTGCAGTTTGTCTTTTGCCAGATGTGCTACCCGCTGCTTGCGGGGTTTATGGCGCTGATGTTCCTCTTTCCCATTGTCGCGCTGTTGTGTGACGTACGCTATGCGGAAGTGACGTTTCCGGCCTTTCTTGCCCATGTCTGGCCGTCGACACTGGTGCTGCTGATATTGGTGGGCTGCGTTCGCAGGGACGGATTCCTGCGGCCCTATGACGCCAAGGTGTTGGGCTGGGAAAAGGTGGCCTTTGCCTTTGCGCAATGGCCTTGGGTTCTCTTGGGTATCGCGATGGCCGTGCGGGACAGGCTGTTTGGCGGTTTTGTCGATTTCCGTGTCACGCCCAAAGGCTCCGGCGTGGTCGCCATGATCCCCTGGGCGGTGCTGTTGCCTTATGCGGTGCTGGCGATGATGTCGCTACTGCCAGTGCTGCTGGTTGAGCACATCTCGGACGCGGCGGGCTTTTACATCTTCGCGCTGATCAATGCGATTATCTACACGGTGCTGTTTTTTGTGATTGCGCATAAGCATCTGCAGGAAAACCAAATCCGAATTTTCAACTGGCCGCTGCGCACGGCGGCTCAGATGGGATGCGTGGTGCTGCTGTCTGGTTTTATCATGGTGGGCTTTGTGGAGCGCACCAATGCGGCGCTGGTCGCGCTGACCGATGCCGGCGGCAAGATCAAGATTTTTAAACCGTATTTCCCGGTTTCCGGGGCAGGGCGGAGCACCACCAACAGCCCAGTCATGGCCTACGACCCCGACTGGTACTCTCAATTACTTAACTCTCTGATTTCGCAAAGGACGGGAAAATGAAACGCCTCATGGACTTGAAATGCCAGACCTTCAGATATCTTGGGGTCACAGCCGCGCTGGTGCTTGCCACTGCCAGCGCGCCTGCGGCTCAGACGGTTCCGCCGGGGAGCCTGCCCTTTGGTGTCTATGACCCCAATGGTGATTTTACCGACCTCAATGGGGTCTCGATCGAACATCTCTTCCTGCCATGGGAGGACGTGCTGTTGTCGAGCCTCGAAGAAGCCGAGGATTATGCCAAGGCGCGTGATCGTACATTGCTAGTCACCATCGAACCCTGGACCTGGTCGCGTGACGAACGCAACACGCCACGGGTGCTGCGCAACGGGATCGAAAGCGGTGCGTATGACGAAAAAATGGCCAATATCTGCGCCGCGCTGGGGCAACTCGACATTCCGATGACGATCCGCTGGGCGCAGGAGATGGACGACAAGAGCGGCCAGTTTATCTGGGCCGGGTGGGAGCCGCAGGCGTATATCTCCGCCTATCGCCGGATGAATGATGTCTGCCGCCAAAGTGTCCCGGATGCTAAATACATGTGGTCGCCACTGGGGCTTGAGAACATGGCCGACTACTACCCCGGAGATGACTTCGTCGATGTGGTGGGGCTTTCGGTGTTCAGCTATCAGCCATGGGAAGGGGCGGTGCTGGGCGGTGCGCAGAGCTTTGAGGACATATTTGGACCGCGGTACGAGCGTGCCATTCAATTCGGCAAACCCGTGATGGTGGCCGAGCTGGGCTTTGTGGGGGATGCGGAGCATGTCGCCCAATGGAACGCCGATGTCAGAACCAAGGGAGATCTCTATCCGGAGCTGACGGCTGTGGTCTATTTCGACCAGCAGGAGGTCTACCCTTGGCCGGATGGATTTGGCCTGCCGAACTGGCGCCAAACGGCAAACGTTCTGGAGTGATTTCGCAGCCCACGGGCAAGGGCATTTGCTGCAAGACTGCGCGAGGTCGGGTCTTCGCCAAAGATGAAGAATCACAAATACGCAGTTTTTGCGATATATTCGCGCCCGGCTTGGCCGTAGTGGCGGGTTTTTGCCTGCGCTCTACGCTGGCAAAGTGTGGTTTGGTCAACCATATAAAGGTCGCCGCAAGTATTTCCGGTAACAAACTGGCAGTTCACAAGAAAATACACCGCCGCCTCTGAAATATGGGCGCGCGTGTTTTGTTTTCGTTTCCCCAAACTCTCTCTCACTTGACGATATGCGGCTCCGGACCTGCCTTGGGGGCCGCTTGACCGTTAATTATATGTTGTCCTAAATGAGGCACAGGTAACGGGACCCGCTTAATCAAGGGTGGGCTCACAACCCGAGGAGAGCAGTTTTGGTAAGACAGGTAGCACGCCAGTGTCGGCGCGGTTTTTTGGCATTTTCAATCGGAACATCGCTTCTTGCGAGTGCAGCGCTGGGCGCACAAGCAACGGGTGTGAGCAGCCCTAAAGAGGTCGTTCTGGCATCTGGCTCAGGCAGCTATGTGTGCACACCTGCCGGGTTTGGAAAGAAATCCCGCTGCTATCGCCGCTGATCTATTCCAGCCACGCGCACATGATTTGAACTCGTCTTATGCCCCGCGTCTGGGGCGCAATAGACGCGCTAATGTTGCGGCAGGCTGTTCATAGCCTCCTGCGCGTATTGAGCCGCCATGGTGATCAACGCATTGGCCGCATTGCGCGGGCGGGCGCAGAACAAAGGCAGTCTGGTCGGCGTGTTGTCGACCTCAATGACCTCCAGCTGGCGGTTGCTCAGTTCCCGTGTGATCGCGGCACGCGGCACCAGCGCAAGCCCTGCACCTTCGACCGCCATGCGGATCATCATGAACAAGCTGTCGCTTTGGGTAAAGCGACGGTGACGCCCCAGTCCAAAGGCGGGCCGGTGGGTGCTGCCATGGATGGGCGAGTCCCAGCTGTAGCCGATGATCGGAGAGCGCCCGAGATCATCATCGCTGAGGCAACCCTGAAACAGCCCCGGCGCGGCAATCCAAACCATATCAAAACTGCCAAGCGGTATATATTTCAGGCTGCTGTCCTGGCTCTCGCTTGAGGCAAAGGCGATGTCGAGCTGACCGGACCCCATGTGGCGCAGCAGGGTTGCGCTTTGGTTGACTTCGATCTCGACCCGCAGGTCGGGGAACTTGCGCTCCATGCGCTCCACCAAAGGCATCAGCCATGTGGCCGCAACCGGCCCGTTGGCACCAAGGCGCAGGCGGCTGTCGCGGGCGTCGGCGCTGCGATGAAACGACAGATCCTCCGTCAGGCGCAGCACCGTGCGGGCATATTCCAGCAGTTCCTCCCCTTGCACTGTCAGCGCGAGATTTTGATCGCGGCTCAGCAAGGTGACACCCAGTTCTTCCTCCAGTCCGCGGATGCGCGAAGAGACCGTCGGTTGTGAGATATTCAGTACCTTTGCAGCCTTGCGAAAACTGTTGAGGCGGGTGACCCAGTAAAAGGTCCGAAGGCTGTGAATTTGCATGGCATTCTCTAATTGATAGAATAATCCTATCGGATTGATCCGCCAATTCAAGTGGACCCGTTCATATCAGCTGGTACGTGATAGAGAAAACGAACCGGAGCTGAGATGACCTATATCCTCGACCCTATGCCGCAGGCGATTGCACCCCAGAGCCTTGCGCGCCTTTGCGCCTTTGAGACGGTGCTGCTGGGGCATTTCCTCTATCGTGGCATGTTGGACCCGGCGATCCGTCCGGTTGCGGCGACGCCTCGGGTGGTGGGGACGGCGGTGACACTGACTTTGCCGGGGTTTGATTCCACGTTGCTGCATCACGCGGCGGGGATGCTGCGCCAAGGCGATGTACTGGTCATCGACCGTTGCGGCGATCACAAGGCCGCATGTCTGGGTGGCGGGGTCGCCATGGCGATCCGCAATTCCGGCGCGGCTGCGGTGGTGATTGATGGCTGCCACACGGATACGGAGGAGTTGGCAGCGCTGGGCTTGCCAGTCTTTAGCCGTGGGGCCTCTGCGCAGACCACGCGGCTGACAGGCCAAGGTGGTGCCCTGAACCGCCCCGTGAGTGTTGGGGGGGTGCCGGTGTTGGCGGGCGATGCGATCCTTGCCGACGGGCTGGGTGTGGTGTCGCTCCACGCGGTGGAATTGCCCGAAATTCTTGCACAAGCAGAAGCGTTGCAAGCGCTCACCGACACGACCATTGCAGGCGTTGCACGTGGCGAGCGGATTGGTGATCTGTCCGGCGCAAGCGAGATGGTCGCGCGGCTCACGGCACCGGCGGGCTGAGCGGGATGGGCACCGTCGCAGATCTGGTGGATGCGGTCTATGCAGACCTCGGCCCGCAGGTGCAGGGACTGGTCTATGATTACTCCCCGGTGCCCTTTTCCCACGAACCGGGCCGATTTGTACTGCCCGAAATTATCGAGGCGCGCGGTGCGGCAGAGGTGTTGGTGGACGATTGGTGTGGCCGGTCGCTGTATCGGGCCGACCCTGTGCAGCGGCGGGCTGCGAAAATCCTCAATCCTTTTGTCTGGAGTTACCACGCCGAGGAATGCTCGGTCATTCGCGAGGATCTGGGCCAAGGTGATGTGCGTGAGGTGCGCGAGCGGCTCTTGGACTGGACGCTGGGGCGCGGCATGACCGTACCCTTGCATCTTCCGGGGCGGGGATTTGCGACGCTGTCGGCCTTTGTCGAGGGGCGGGCAGATATGGATATGCTGGCACGTTTTGCGTTGCAGGCCTTTGAGTTGCAGGATCGGATCTCGGTCGAGCTGCAGCAGGCGCGCGGCCCGCTGACCCTGCGCGAGGCCGAATGTCTGAGCCATACCGCAGCGGGGCTATCCGCCAAACAGATCGCCCATGAACTCAACCGCTCCGAGAGCATGGTGGTCAAACATCTGCAGGCTGCGGCGTCCAAACTCGGCGCGCGCAATCGCAGCCATGCGGTCGCGATTGCCACACGTCAGGGCTGGATCGACTGAACCGCGCGCGCGGCGGCGTCACGCAGCAGGCCGACATCAGATGTGACAGTGACCAAGGCATGCCCTCGGGCAAACATATCTTGCGCGTGTTCTCCGGGCAGTGCGGCGCCCCCCAGCAGCTTGCCAGAGGCGCGGATCGCCGTTTCTGCATCTCGCAGCGCCTGTGCCAATTCGGGCGAGGCAAGATCGCCAAAGCTGCCATAGTCGCTGGTCAGATCCAGCGGACCCAGGAAGAGCATGTCGATCCCTTCGACCGCTGCAATCTCGGGGATTGCCTCCAGCCCTGCGCGGCTTTCGATCATTACGGCAACAAGGATCGAGTCATTTGCTGTTTGCGCATGGGAACCGTCTGCGCCATAGCGGGCAGCGCGCGAGACGGTGAACTGCGCGCCGCGACGGCCCAGCGGCGCGTAGCGCGCGGCCTCTGCAATGGCGCGGGCCTCTGTGCCAGAGCGCACATCGGCCACCATGATCCCGTCAAACCCTGCATCGAGCAGCGGCTTGATCGCCCCGGCAGAACCGTCTCGGGCGCGGGCCATGACAAAGGCATCCGACATCGCGCGAATGGCGCGCAGTTCGTGCAGGGCAGATTGCATGTCTGCCGCCGCATGCTCGCGGTCGATAATCAAGAGTGGAAAGCCCGCTTGCGCCATCACCTCATCCACATCGGGGTTGGCGAGGAACAGAAACGCGCCGGGCAGGCGGGTTCCGTTCAGCAGGGTCTGGCGCAGGGGTTTCATGAGGCTTCTCCGGTTTTGCATGAGGCTAACGCGGACTGGCGCAGGCGGCATCCTGCAAGATCTTGCAGCTTGTTGGCGGGGCAGCGGCTGCGGCAGTTTTGCCCGAATATCGCCCCCGGTCTGAGCATCGGGGCCAATGGAAGGAGCCGCGCCATGCATCAAATCCCGAAGGTCCAAGAGGGCTACTGCGCCTTTGGTGAGCACCAGACCTGGTATCGGGTGACGGGAGATCTGAGCAACGGCGCGCTGCCCTTGGTGGTGGCCCATGGGGGGCCGGGTTGCACCCATGATTACGTCGATGCCTATAAAGCCATTGCTGCCACAGGGCGGGCGGTGATCCATTATGATCAGCTGGGCAACGGGCGCTCGACCCACTTGCCGGAGGCTCCGGCAGAGTTCTGGACCGTAGATCTGTTTCTTGATGAGCTCGACACCTTGCTGGCGCATCTGGGGATTGTCGATGGCTATTGCCTCTTGGGGCAAAGCTGGGGCGGCATGCTGGCAGCAGAACATGCGGTGCGCCGACCTAAGGGTTTGAAAGCTTTGGTGATTGCAAATTCACCGAGTTCTTTTCCCACTTGGGTCGAAGAGGCGCTGCGCCTGCGTCGTGCGTTGCCGGGCGGGGTGCATGAGACCTTGCTCAAGCATGAAGCGACGGATGATTTCGACCACCCCGAATATCAAGCCGCGAGCGATGTCTTTTATCGCAATCATGTTTGCCGCCTTGATCCCTGGCCGCCCGAGGTGGTGGCGACCTTTGCTGCGGTGGCCGCTGATCCCACCGTCTATCACACCATGAATGGGCCGACCGAGTTTCACGTCATCGGCACTCTGAAGGATTGGACCATCGAGGATCGCCTGCACCGAATTGAGGTGCCGACGCTGGTGTTAACCGGCCGCTTTGACGAGGCCACGCCGCGCGCTGCTGAGGCCTATTCCACCCGTATCCCCGGCGCGCAATGGCTGATCCTCGGCCAGTCCAGCCATATGCCACATGTGGAGGAGCATGCGCTCTGTATGCAGGTGGTGTCATCTTTCTTGGACCGGAGCACAAAATGATCCGTTTTGCCGCAATTCAGATGTGTTCGACAGCGGATGTTGCTGCGAACAATACATCGATCGAGGTGCTCGTGCGCGAGGCCGCAGGGCAGGGCGCACGCGTGATCAGCCTGCCGGAGGCCGCCAACATCCTGCTGCGCGACCAGATGGAGTATCCCGCGCGCTGCCTCCCAGAAGCTGAGGACAGCACGCTTGCGCTCTGTCAGGCGCTGGCGCAGGAACTGGGTGTCTGGCTCCACACCGGATCATTGTTGCTGCGCGCCGAAGAAGGCAGCCGTATTTGGAACCGCGGCCATATGATTTCACCCACAGGGGCGATCACGGCGCGTTATGACAAGCTGCATACATTCGACGTGGCGCTGGGCGGGGCGGGCGATTTCATCGAGAGCCGCGCGGTGGCACCGGGGCAGCGCGGTGCTATCACCTGCGAGGCGGACGGGCTGAAGCTGGGCCTGTCGATCTGTTATGATCTGCGGTTTTCCTATCTTTTTCGGGCACTGGCCAGCGCGGGCGCTTCGGTCCTGATGATCCCTGCCTCCTTTTCACCGATCACCGGCCCCTTGCACTGGGAGCCGCTGCTGAAAGCCCGCGCCATCGAGACCGGGTCTTATGTGGTGGCGGCGGCGCAATCTGGCACCCGTGACGGGCTGCGCACCCATGGTCAGTCGCGGATCATCTCCCCCATGGGCGAGGTGCTGGCCGCCGCAGGGGATGAGCCGGGCGTGATCTGCGCCGAGATTGATTTGGCCGAGGTCACCGAGACCCGCCGCCGCCTGCCAGTGCTTGCACAGACCCGCGAGATCGGCGAGGTGAGCCATGAGGCGTGAAGTGCCCAAATTTTGCGTTGATTTTTCGGGGCTTGGCACCGGACTTACCCCCTTATTTCGATCACGAGGTCTCGTATGACATCTGATGCTGAATCAAAGGCGCTGGCGACGTGTCAGCTGACCGACAGCCCTTGGCGCTACGCGTTTCAGGTGGCCGAGGCCCCGGATGCGCCGCTGGTCATCGCGGCGCATGGAAGTGATCGCGACATCCGGGGCTTGCTCGACGGGGTGGCGCTGGAGGGGCAGGTGTCGGTTCTTGCGCCTTTGTTCCCGGCAGAGATCGACGGCGAAAATACTGGCGATGACTACAAATTTCTGACCGGGGGTGGTGCGGATTATCTGGTTCTGATGGACCGCATTCTTGCGGATGCGCTGACGCGGCTCAATGGCAGGCCCCGCCAGATCTGGTTGTTCGGGTTTTCGGGTGGGGCGCAATTCGCGCAACGCTACGCGCTGTTTCGCGCGGCCCAACTGGACGGGCTAATCCTTGCAGCGCCCGGTGGAGTGACGCTCTTGCGCGCGGATGTGGACTGGTGGCCGGGGCTGCGTGGTGCAGCGCGGGCCGTGGGGGCAGAGGTGGATTTCGAAGCGCTCAAAACACTGCGCACGGCAATCCTTGTCGGTGCGGAAGATCGCGCCGCTGGCATGGTCTCGCGCGCGGAGGGCACAAAATTCGGGGCGCGTGACGCAGGCCTTGCCGGAGATACCCGCATCGACAAGGCGCGCGCGTTGCGCGACAGCCTGAGCGCCCATGGTGCACCAGTGACTTACACAGAACTTCCCGGTGTGGGGCATAAGCTTGCCCCCTGCACTGAGGCCGCCGCAGTGATCCTGCGCGATTGGCTGACCCAAGAACAAGCAAGCACTCTTCCAACATCCGACAGGAGACACAGATGACAGGTTTCTGGATCACTGGCACGGCAGCCCTGTTTGCCGCAGGTGTGGCGCAGGCACAGTCCATTCCCGAGGGCTACCCCGCCGATTATGCAGAACTGATCAGCGCAGCCGAGACTGAGGGCTCTCTGCTGATCTATACCAATCTTTCCAACACCAACCTCGGCCCCGTCGTCGAAGCCTTTGCAGAGGCTTACCCCAACATTACCGTGGAAACGATCGAGATGGGCCCCTCT
This sequence comes from Tritonibacter mobilis, assembly GCF_001681715.1. GTDB lineage: Bacteria > Pseudomonadota > Alphaproteobacteria > Rhodobacterales > Rhodobacteraceae > Epibacterium > Epibacterium mobile. The sequence goes on from NZ_LNWY01000011.1 coordinate 40,547, forward strand.
GAGGCCTTCTCGCGCTATGAGGCTGAGGTGGGCACCGGTGTTGAAAGCGCTGATCTGATCATCGCCAATTCGATCCCCGACTGGATTCGCGCGGTCGAGGAAGGCGTCATTGCCGATTATGCCTCGCCCGAACGGGCGAACCTGCCGGAATGGTCCTATCCCGAACCGGGGCTTTATACATTCTCTGCCGATCCGATGGTGACGATCTACAACAAAATCACCGTGCCCGAAGAGCTGCAGGTCAGCTCTATGGAGGAGTATTTTGCCAATATCACCGCGCATCCTACGGTTTTTGAGGGCAAAGTAGGCACCTATGATGGGCGCTACGCCTTTGGTGGTTCCATAGGCTATGCCTTCACTCAGCATCACGGCGATGCGGCGTGGAACTGGTTTGCCGCGGCCGGGCCATTGACCCGTCCGGGGGGCGGTGCTGGTGGCATGATCGAGCGCACGTTGACGGGCGAGTTGTCCTCGTCGTTCTTCGTCTCCGGCCCGGTGGTCTTTGGCAAGATGAAAGACGGGCTGGAAGCCGTTCTGGGCTGGACCTTTCCCTCTGATGGCACGCCAGTGTTCCTGCGTGGCATGGGCATCACCGAGAGCGCGCCGAATGCAGCGGCGGCACGGGTGTTCCTTGATTTTGTGCTCTCCGAGCCGGGCCAGCAGGCCGTAAGCGCCGGCAGCCTCACGGCTTATCGTCCGGGTGTCGCACCCGAGGACGAGGATGCCTATGCGCTGGATGACGTGATCAAGGCCATCGGTGGTGCCGAAAACCTCATCCTGATCGATTACGATCCGGAAATGGTCGCAGGTTTCAAGGCCTTCAACGCCCGCTGGGGCGAAGCCTTCAACATGTAATCTCTCCGGGGCCGATGGGCATAAATGCAATCGGCCCCGTCTGAAAGGACCTCTCCCCCATGGCATTTCTGTCTCGGACCGGCCCCCATCACGGCACGGCCTCCCCGCCGCCGTTTGACCGGGCGCGGCTCATTCAATGGCTGATTTTTCTGGTCACGGCCTCGCTGATGCTGGCCCCTGCGCTGCCTATCCTGTTGCAGGTGGTCGTTGATCGCCCCCTCTATGCGGATGACTGGCAGTTCACCCTTGGCAATATTGCGCAGATCTTTCAGTCAGAGCGCATTGGCCGCATTGCGCTGACCACCGGGCTGTTTGCGCTCTTTAGTGTGATTATCGCCGAGGTGCTGGGTATCGCCGCCGCGCTGCTGATCGGACGGACGGACATGCCGGGCCGCAAGGTCATGGGCGATGTCTTGATGTGGCCGCTCTATCTGTCGCACCTTATCTTTGCGCTGGGCTGGGTGATCATCTACGGCCCCTCAGGATTTGTGACGCAGTTGATCGCCCAAAGCACCGGAGAAGCGCCGTGGAACCTCTATTCCATTGCGGGCATGTCGGTGGTGGCCGGAATCAGTCAGGCTCCGCTGGCCTATCTCTACTGTCTTTACGGGGCGGTGCGGTCAGTGGATTCCACACTGGAGAGTGCCGCGCGCACCACGGGCGCCGGTCCACTGCAAGTGCTGCGCAAGGTGACGCTGCCGCTGATGATTCCGTCGATCATCACCTCAACGGCGCTCAATCTGGTGATTGCGGTGGAAACCCTGTCGATCCCGCTGTTTCTGGCCCGACCGGCGCGGATCGATACCCTGTCGACCTTTCTCTATGCCGAAGGCATCGCGGCCTCCAATCCCAATCACGGGCTGGTTGCGGCCTCATCGCTTCTGTTGATGACGCTGGTTGGCTCCACGCTGATGCTGCAACGCATGCTGCTGCGCCATGGCCACCGCTATGAGACCGTAAAGGGCAAGGGCTCGCGCCCGATGGTGCTGGGACTGGGCAAGTTGCGCTGGCCGCTGGCGATCCTGTTCGCAACGGTGCTGATAACCACCGTGGTTGTGCCGATTGCGGGCATCATCTTGCGGGCCTTCACCTCCTTCCTGTCGCCATTGGTGCCGGTGTCCAAGGTGCTGACGCTCAACAATTTTGATAAGCTCTTTGCAGATGAGGCCAACATCCGCGCGATCTGTAATACGGTCGAAATCGCGCTGCTGTCTGCGGGGTTGGGCACGTTGCTGGCGGTGGCGGTGGCGCTGGTGATCCAGCGATCCGATTTTCGCTTTGCCGGCACGCTGGAGGCATTGGCCTATTCGCCGCGTGTGGTGCCGGGCATGATCACCGGTCTTGGCGTGTTCTATGCTGCGGTGATCCTGCCGCCGATGGGCTGGCTTCGCGGTAATATCGGGATCATCGTGGTGGCCTATGTGATGGCGACCCTGCCGCTGGCGATGGGCGTGATCCAGCCTGCGATTGTGCAGATCGGGCGGGATCTCGACCGGGCGGCGCGCACGGTGGGGGCGGATTGGAGCGATGCCATGCGCTTCATTCTGTTGCCTCTGCTGAAACCGGCGCTGTTGGGCAGTTTCATTCTGCTTTTTGTGTTCCATCTCAAATCCTACATCATCGCCATCTTCCTGATGGCACCGGGGCTGGAGGTCATGGGCGTGTCGATGCTGTCGCTCTGGACCAATGGTGACGTGGGCGTGCTGGCGGCCTTTGCCACCTTCCAGATCGTGCTGGTCGCCACGCTGCTGCTCCTCGCCCGTTTCCTCTTCAAGGTTAAGATCTATGACTGAACTTGTTCTCTGTGACGTGTCTCGCCGCTATGGCGCGGCGCTGGCCATCGACTCGCTGAACCTCACGGTGTCTGAAGGCGAATTCTTGACACTGCTTGGTCCCTCGGGCTGCGGCAAGTCCACCACGCTGGCCTCCATCGCCGGACTGGACCAGCCGACCGGCGGGCGGATCACCTTTGGTGATCGGGTGCTGGTGGATGCGGATACAGGCGCCTATCTGCCACCCGAAGCGCGCGGGTTTGGCGTGGTGTTCCAGAGCTACGCGCTCTGGCCGCATATGACAGTGGAAAACAACGTCGCCATGTCGCTCAAATTGCGCAAAGTCCCCAGTGCCGAGCGCAAAAAGCGGGTGGCCGAGGCGCTGGATCTGGTGGAGCTGGGCGGCCTGGCGAAACGCTATCCGGGCGAGCTTTCTGGGGGCCAGCAGCAACGGGTTGCACTGGCGCGCGCGATTGTCTTCCGCCCGCCGCTGCTGCTGCTGGATGAACCGCTGTCCAACCTTGATGCGCAGTTGCGCCAGCAGGCGCGGGTCTGGCTCAAGGATATTCAGCGCGAGCTGGGCCTGACGACGATCTACGTGACCCATGATCAGGACGAGGCGCTGGCCATGTCGGATCGCATTGTGGTGATGCGCGGTGGCAAGGTGATCCAGCTTGGCACCCCCAAAGATATCTACCGCGACCCGCAGCATCCTTTTGCAGCGAGCTTTATCGGCAATGCGAACCTGCTGGAGGTGTCCGGCGGCGCGGTGGCAGAGCCGGGAGCTTGCACTGTTACGTTGGCCGATGGGCAGCCGATCCATGGCCGTGTGCCGGTGGGCGGGCTGGTCTCGGGCAAGCAGTTGCTGGCGGTGCGCCCCCATCTGATCCGCCACGAGGCCTGCGCAGATGCGTCGGAAATCACTGTCGAGTTCGGCGCCGAGAGCTATCTTGGCGATCATTTTGAACAGGACGTGCATGTGGCCGGGATCACCCTGCGCCTGAGCGTCGAAGAGCCACAGCCGCGCGGTACCGGGCGCATCTGGATTCGTCAGCAGGACGCGGTGGTGTTTTGTGCGGATAGCTGAGCTGGGTGATTGAGATCCGAGAGAAATCTGCCCGCGGTGCTTTAAGCACGGCGGGCAGTTTCATTTTCAAGCTATTGCTTGGGCGGCGGCGAGGCCAGAACCGGGGCAAGGCTGTCGACAAAAACATCCATGAAATCGCGCACGACCCGTGGCACGCTGACGGCGCTGGGGAAAAGGATCGACAACCGGTGGTGAATTTTGGGCTCGAACGGCTTGATAATAATGCCAGAATCGCGAAACCCTTCGGCATCGAGCGCGCTCACCACAGACGCGCCGATACCTTCGCGCACCATCAGGCAGGCAGATGTGAACTGCCGCACCTCCACAAGGCTGTTCATCTCGGTCTCATATTCAGCAAAGGCGCGCGAAAGGCGGCGATAAAAGCCGCTGTTGCGCCGTGTGTGGATGAGTTTCTCTTCGGCGAGATCACGCGGTGTAATGACGGGCTTGTGCGCGAGCGGATGCCCTTTGGGCAGAATGCAGGCGGAACGCACAAAGAGATCAATGCTCTCGGTTGCCGGGTGACCGGCAAAATCATCGGTGATGCCGCAGTCGTACTGCTCACCAATGATCCATTCCAGAATGCGCTCGGGGCGATCCGGCTCCAGCGCCACGGTGACGCCGGGGCGTTCTTTTAGAAATCGTGCAAGGATCTGTGGCAGGTGCGAGGTGGCAAAGCCGGGCAGGCAGGCAATCCGCATGTGTCCGCCGGTGCGCTCCTTGAGATCGCGGCGCAGATCTTCGAGGTGATCCAGACCCGCTAGGATGCGGCGCACCTCGGTCAACAAGTGCCGAGAATCGCTTGTGGGTTCCAAAATTCCGCGACGGCGCTGGAACAATTCGAGGTCCATCGAGGCGGAAAAATCAGAAATCAACCGGCTGACAGCGGGCTGTGAAATCCCCAGCATCTCTGCCGCTTTGGTGATGCTTCCGGTCTCCGCGACTGCTTTGAAAGCCTGAAGTTGGCGTAATTTGAACTGCACTCTTGCATCCTTATTGCGGTTGATGGTCGAGGGGTGATGAGATGTTTATAATATTGTGTTATGACATTGTTGTGAAACTTTCACTTGAATTATGTTCTTTCCTGTCAAATGCTGCCCGCGAATGACCTGAGGAGGATAAAACGATGGGTGTTTCAAAAATCGCATTGACCTGCGCCTTGGCAACGGGCCTGACCGCCGGTGCCGCTTGGGCCGAGACTGAAATTCAGTGGTGGCACGCCATGGGCGGTGCCAATGGCGAGCGCGTGGACAAGATCGCGGCCGACTTCAACGCCAGCCAGTCCGACTACAAGATCGTGCCCACCTACAAGGGCAACTACACCGAAACCATGACCGCTGCCGTGGCGGCCTTCCGCGCCGGTGAGCAGCCGCATCTGGTGCAGGTGTTCGAGGTCGGCACCGCCACCATGATGGCCGCCAAGGGTGCGATCTACCCGGTCGAGCAGATGATGGCCGACGCGGGCGAGCCGTTTGACAAATCCGACTATCTGCCGGCGGTGATCTCCTACTACCAGACCCCCGAGGGTGAGTTGCTGTCGATGCCCTTCAACAGCTCCACCCCGGTGATGTGGTACAACGCCGACGCGCTGGAGGCTGCGGGCGTTGATGTCCCCGAAACATGGGATGACGTCAAAACCGCCGCACAGGCGCTGGTCGACAACGGCATGGAATGCGGCCTGTCCTTTGGCTGGCAGTCCTGGGTGATGATCGAGAACTTCTCCGCGTGGCACAACATGGAGATGGGCACCAAGGAAAACGGCTTTGCCGGGTTTGACACCGAATTTGTGTTCAACAACGACAAGGTTGAGGCCCGCCTGGACGACATCGCCTCCATGAGCGAGGGCAACCTGTTCAAATACGGTGGCCGTCGCGGCGACAGCCTGCCGCTGTTCACCAATGGCGAATGCGGCATGTGGATGAACTCTTCGGCCTATTACGGCTCCATGGTGGAACAGGCGAAGTTCAAGTTCGGCCAGACCATGCTGCCGCTCGACACCTCCGTCGCGGATGCGCCGCAGAACTCCATCATCGGTGGCGCGACCCTCTGGGCGCTGGCCGGTCACGAAGCTGAGGAATACAAAGGTCTGGCGAAATTCATGACCTATCTGTCCTCGGCTGAGGTGCAGGCTTGGTGGCATCAGGAAACCGGCTATGTTCCGATCACCACTGCCGCCTATGAACTGAGCAAGGAGCAGGGTTTTTATGACAAAAACCCCGGCACCGACACTGCGATCAAACAGCTGAGCCTCAACACGCCGACTCCGAACTCTCGCGGCATTCGTTTTGGTAACTTCGTGCAGGTGCGCGACGTGATCAACGAAGAGCTCGAAGCGCTCTGGGCTGGTGACAAGACCGCTGCCGAGGCGCTTGATACTGCGGTGGAACGCGGCAACGCACTTCTGCGTAAGTTCGAACGCTCCGTGAAGTAATCGCCCACGGCTCTCCCCGGTCTTGCAGTGATGCAGGGCCGGGGAGGGCCGATTTTTATCCTTTTCCAGAAAGGACCCCGAGGCGCCTATGCTGAAACGCGTCCATTTCCCCTCATCCCTGTTGCCCTACCTGCTGGTCGCGCCGCAAATCGCGATCACTTTGGTGTTTTTCATCTGGCCCGCCAGTCAGGCGGTCTATCAGTCGTTCCTCATTGAGGACGCCTTTGGTCTGTCGACCGAATTCGTCTGGTTCGAGAACTTCGAGCTATTGTTCGAGGACGACATCTACCTGGCCACCTTTGGCCGCACGATCTTCTTCTCCGCTGCCGTGGCGATCCTGTCGATGTCGATGGCGCTGATCCTTGCTGGCTTTGCCGACCGGGTCGTGCGCGGGGCGACGGCCTATCGCACACTCCTGATCTGGCCCTACGCTGTAGCGCCGGTTCTGGCGGGTGCGCTGTGGGTGTTCATGTTCAACCCGACGCTGGGGATCTTCCCCTATATCCTCGATTTTGTTGGCGTGGACTGGAACCACTATCTCAACGGCAATCAGGCGATGGCGCTGGTGGTCTTTGCCTCCGCATGGAAGCAGATCGCCTATAACTTCCTGTTCTATCTTGCCGCGATGCAGTCGATCCCGCGCTCGGTGATCGAGGCCGCCGCCATTGATGGCGCAGGCCCGATCCGCAGGTTCAAGGATTTCATCTTCCCGCTGGTGTCGCCGACCACGTTTTTCCTGTTGGTTATCAACGCGGTCTATGCGTTTTTTGAAACCTTCGGCATCATCCACGCGGTGACGCAGGGCGGTCCTGCAAACTCCACCACCATCCTCGTCTACAAGGTGTTCAACGATGGCTTTGTCGGCCTTGATCTGGGTGGCTCTGCCGCGCAGTCGGTGATCCTGATGGTGCTGGTCATTGCCATGACCGTGGTTCAGTTCCGCTTTGTCGAGAGAAGGGTGCAGTACTGATGGTTGAAAATCGACCCATCCTGAACATCGTCAGCCACATTGTCCTGATCCTCGGCATCGCCATCGTGGCGCTGCCGATCTGGATCACCTTTGTGGCCGCCACCCATGATGCGGTGCGCATGACACAAGCGCCGATCCCGCTCCTGCCGGGCAGTCATTTCTGGGAAAACTTCCAGCAAACGCTCTGGGGCTCCGGCCTGTCGGGCACCGAGATTGCCCCGGTCTGGCGGATGCTTCTGAACTCTCTGGCGATGGCGATGATGATCTCGCTGGGCAAGATCGCGATTTCGCTGATCTCGGCCTTTGCCATCGTCTATTTCAAGTTCCCGTTCCGCATGGGGTTCTTCTGGCTGATCTTCATCACCCTGATGCTGCCGGTTGAGGTGCGCATCCTGCCCACGTTTGAGGTGGTCGCGGATCTCGGCATGCTCAACAGCTATTGGGGGCTGTCGGTGCCGCTCATCGCCTCGGCCACCGCGACATTTATGTTCCGGCAGGTGTTCCTGACCATCCCGGACGAAATGCTCGAAAGCGCAAGGATCGATGGGGCAGGGCCGATGCGGTTCTTCTGGGACATCGTGATCCCGCTCAGCCGTACCAATATCGCGGCGCTCTTTGTGATCCTGTTCATCTACGGCTGGAACCAGTACCTCTGGCCGCTGCTGATCACCACCGACACCGACATGACCACCATTGTCATGAGCATCAAACAGATGCTGGAGGCCGCAGAGCAATCCCCGCAATGGAACATCATCATGATGACGGCCCTTCTGGCGATGATCCCGCCGGTCTTTGTCGTCGTCGCAATGCAGAAGCTCTTTGTTCAGGGCCTCACCGAGACAGATAAATAGGCATCCCACATGGCAAGCATTACCCTCAAGGATCTGGTGAAATCTTACGGTGACACCGAGGTCCTGCATCACATCGACGGCGCGATCAACGATGGCGAGTTCGTCGTCATCGTCGGCCCGTCGGGCTGCGGTAAATCCACCCTCCTGCGGATGATTGCGGGGCTGGAGACCGTGACCTCTGGCGACATTCAGATTGGCGACCGGGTGGTCAACAATCTGGAACCCGCCAACCGTGACATCGCGATGGTGTTTCAGAACTACGCGCTCTATCCGCATATGTCGGTGCGTGAAAACATGGGCTACGGCCTGAAGATCCGCGGCAACAGCAAGGCCGACATCAACCGCCGCGTTGAAGAAGCCGCCGCGATCCTCGAAATCGGGCCTTATCTTGACCGCAAGCCCCGGCAATTGTCGGGCGGGCAACGGCAGCGGGTCGCCATGGGGCGCGCCATTGTGCGTGATCCGCAGGTGTTCCTGTTTGACGAACCACTCTCCAATCTGGATGCCAAGCTGCGGGTGCAGATGCGCCTTGAGATCCGCAAGCTGCAACAGCGCCTTGGCGTGACCTCGATCTACGTGACCCACGATCAGGTGGAGGCGATGACGCTGGGCGACCGGCTGATGGTGCTGAATGGCGGCTATGTCGAACAGTTCGGCACGCCCATTGAACTTTATGACCGCCCCGCCACGCTCTTTGTCGCGGGCTTCATCGGCTCTCCGTCGATGAACTTCCTGCCTGCCGAGGTCGCCTCGGGCATGGTGACGCTGGCCAATGGCGCGCGCCTTGCGGGTGGGGGCACCGCTTCGGGCAAGGTGACGCTGGGCCTGCGCCCGGAACACCTGATCGCCGATGAGACGGGTCCCATCGAGATCAATGTGCAGCTTTGCGAACAGCTGGGTGCGATCACATTGCTGCATGGCCATCTAAGCGGCACTGATGTGGAATGTGTGGCCAGCATGCCCGGTCACGTATCCGCCGCGCCCGGAACGCTGATGCGCTTTGCCATTGCGCCAGAACATCTGCATATGTTCGACACGCAGAGCGGTAAACGAGTGGACGCATGAGTCATTTTCCCCAAATCGACGCCTATCGTGGCGAAGCTGGGCTGATCCGAGTGATCGGCCATCGTGGTGCCCGTGGTGTCATGCCTGAAAACACGCTGGAGGGCTTTCGCTTCACCTTCGATATCGGCGTCGACGCGCTGGAGTTCGATGTGGTGCTGTCCTCGGACGGTGTGCCGGTGATCACCCACAATCACGCGCTGTCGCCAGCGGCGGTGCGCGATGCCGGGGGCGCTTGGATCGCACAGGACGACATTCAGGTCGCGGATCTGCCCTTGAGCGAGTTGCGCCGCCTCGATGTGGGTGGGCTCGACAGCCGGTCCACCTATGGGCGGCGGTTCCCCGATCAGGCGTTTTTGAGCGGGGTTCGCATCCCCACGCTTGCTGATCTCTGCGCGCTGGTGAAAGAGCCGCAATATGACCACGTTGCCCTGCTGCTGGAGCTCAAGACCGATCTGAGCGATCCGGATATCGCGGCAATCCGCGTGCAGCAGGTCTCGGCGGTGGTGGAGGTCGTGCGCGCCCATGGGCTGAGCGCGCGCACTGCGCTGCATAGTTTCGATTGGGCGCTTCTGGACGAATGCCGCCGTCAGGCCCCGGAGATGCCAACCTCCTATCTGTCCGAGGCCCCGCGCAGAACAGAAGGCGAGCAACCAGCAGGTGTCACCGATGTGACTGCCCTGCCTGAAGTGGTCGCCAAAGCCGGTGGTCAGATGTGGTGTCCGTGGTTTCAGGATGTCACGCCGGAGCTGTTGGCACAGGCCCGCGCGCTGTCGCTTCCGGTCACCGTCTGGACTGTCAATGAGACCGCCGATATCGAAGCGATGATTGATGCCGGTGTTGATGGGATCGTGACGGATTATCCGGGCCGGGTGCAGCGTCTCTTGCTGGAGCGCGGCCTGCGCTGGAGCGAACGTGTCCCGACACCCGCCATCGCGACATGAGGGATATGAGCACAATGATCGGCACCGACTGGGCGTTTCAACGATATGAGAGCGTGCGCGCGACACTGCCGGATGCACGTTTTGCCGCTGCGTCGCATGAGGGGCGGGATCTGGGCGATACCGTCGATGACTATGATGCCTATATTCTTGATGCCTTTGGCGTGCTGAACCGAGGCGAGACCGCCATCGACGGCGCGGTCGAACGCATGGCAGCACTGCGCGCCTTGGGCAAACGGCTGGTGGTGCTGACCAATGCCGCCAGCTACACGCGCGCAGAGGTGCTGGCCAAATATCACCGGCTTGGCTTTGATTTCACCGCATCCGAGGTGGTTTCCAGCCGCGACGTGGCCTTTGCCGGGCTGCCGACGCTGCCCGAGGGCACTTGCTGGGCTGCGGCAGCGGCGCAGGAAGATGACTTTAGCGATGCGCCTTTGGGCGTGCAGATTGCACATCTCGCGGACAACCCGGACCTGCTGCACACCGCCGGGGGCTTTTTGCTGCTGTCATCCGCGCGCTGGGATGAGGCCGACACACGCGCACTGACCGACGCGCTGCTGGAAAATCCGCGCCCGCTGGTGGTGGCCAACCCTGATCTGGTGGCCCCGCGCGAAGAGGGCCTGTCGCTGGAGCCGGGCCTTATCGCGCATGACATCACCGAACGCACCGGCGGCAAGGCGATGTTCTTTGGCAAGCCCTTTGGCAATGCCTTTGACACCGCGTTGGCGCGGCTGGCGGACATTCCCCGCGCCCGTATCGCCATGGTGGGGGATACGCTCCACACGGATGTGCTGGGTGGCGCTGCGGCGGGGATCGGATCTATTCTGATCACCGATCACGGGCTGTTCAGCGGCCATGATGTCGCGCCTTACATCGAGAAGAGCGCAATTCGACCGAGCTGGATCGTCGCAACGACGTAATCTCGTCAAAAAACGTCGGACGAAGGTTCGACCATACGCGAGGGCGGAACACAGGATTGACGGCATTTTTGATACAGATCGCGGGCGCGGCAGCGCTCTTGCTGTGGGCGGTGCGACTGGTGCGCACCGGTGTGGAGCGTGCGTTTGCCACGCAACTCAGACAAGGCCTGAGGCGGGCATCGGATAACCGGCTGCTGGCGGCGATCTCTGGGCTGGTGTCGGCCATGCTGCTACAAAGCTCTACTGCCGTTGCGATGCTGGTCTCAAACTTTGCCAGCAAAGGCGCGCTGAGTGCTGCCGTGGGGGTGGCGATGCTGCTCGGTGCGGATCTCGGGTCCGCATTGGTGGCGCAGATCCTGCTGGCCCGTCCCGGCATATTGGTGCCTGCACTGCTGCTGGTAGGGGTTGCCCTGTTCTTGCGCAGCAACCAGCGCAAGCTGCGCCAGACTGGCCGCATCCTGATCGGACTGGCGCTGATCTTTGTCTCGCTTGATATGCTGCGCACGGCCACGGCACCGATTATCCAGAGCGACGGCGCAGTGGCCGTCCTTGGCTATCTCGACAGTGATTTGCTGACCGCCTTCCTACTGGGTGCAGTCTTTGCGTGGGTGGTGCATTCCAGCGTTGCAGCCATCCTGCTGTTTGTAACCATGGTGGCGCAGGGGGCGCTGCCGCCGATGGCAGCGATGGCAATGGTTCTGGGGGCCAACCTTGGTGGCGCCATGATCGCATTTGTGCTGACCTTGGCGGCCGATGTGCGCGCCCGCCGTATCGTGAGCGCCAATCTCGCGCTGCGCGGTGGTGGCGCCTTGGCTATGCTGCTTGCGCTCAATTTGGATGCGCTTGATCCCACATGGCTGGGGCAGGGCGCGGCGGTACAGGTGATGGGGCTGCATCTGGCCTTTAACCTTGCGTTGTGCCTGCTGGCGCTGCCGTTTGTCGGCCTCATTGCTCGCATGAGCAAAGGCGTGATGCGTGATCCCAACGTTCAGTCGCTGGGGCGCGGGATGAGTGCCTTGGACCCCGCCGCCCTTGAAGATCCGCCGCGCGCACTTGGCTGCGCTGCGCGGGAACTGTTGCGGATGGGGGAGGTCATCGAGAAAATGCTGGTCGCCGCCATGGGCCTTTATGAGGTCTGGGACGACCGCGTCGCCAGTGCGATCCGTGACGAGGACAAAGCGCTGCGACAGATGCATCTGGACCTCAAACTCTATTTGGCGGGGATGAACCGTCACAAGCTGGATGACAGTGCCGTCAATGGCGCGATTGAGGCGTCGCTGATGGCGGCCAACCTTGAGGCCGCCGCCGATCAGGTGGCGCGAAAAATGACCGATCTGGCCCGCAAACTGTCGCATGAGGGGATCAGCTTTTCCAAAAGTGGCAAGCAGGAGATCGACGATTTTATGGACCGCATTCAGGCCAACGTACAACTGGCGCTGACGGTGATGATGACGCGCAACCCTGATGATGCACGCGAGTTGGTTGCTGAGAAGGAAAGCATCCGCACTGCAGAGCAGAGACTACAAAGCAAACACCTGACACGCCTGCGCGAAGGCGTGAGCGAAAGCATTGAGACCAGCGCCATTCATCAGGAAACCTTGCGCATCCTGAAACAGGTCAATACCTCCTTTGCGATGGCAGGCTATCCGATCCTCGATGAATCCGGTGATTTGCTCTCAAGCCGTTTGTCCTCACAAGGGTAGCAATCGGCAGCCCCTTTGGTATCGGGCTGGAACGGGCGCGGACCTGCACCTGCGTGGTGTGCATTCAATAAGGATTTGAAAATGAGAGATTTCCCCAAGATCTGGTTCTTGCGGCATGGTCAGACCGAATGGAACGCTGAACAGCGCGTGCAGGGGCAACTGGAATCTGATCTGACAGAATTGGGCATCGCGCATGCGCATCGGCAGGCGGAGTTGATGGCGCCTATTCTGCGTGATCAGCGACCGCCCTGTCTTGTCTCGCCGCTGCGCCGCGCCCAGCACACGGCGCGTATCGCACTTGGCACGCAGAGCTTTGTGACCGAGCCTGCATTGGCAGAAGTCTATGCAGGCCAGTTTCAGGGGCTTACCCTTCAGGAAATCGCCGCGCGCTATCCTGAAATCGATGCCCGCGTTGACACCCACCTCGATCTGTTTTGCGCCGCGCCCGAAGGCGAGGGATTTGCCGCGCTGCACGACCGCATTCTGGGCCTCTTGCAGCGTCTGGAAGCCCCAACCGTATTGGTTGCGCATGGGCTGCTGGGGCAGGTGGTGCGTGGCTTGATATGCGGGCTGGAGCGTGACGAGATGGCGGCCCTGCCCAATGAACAGGGCTGTGTCTATGTGCTTGAAGAGGGGCGCGAAACCGTGTTGCGCTGAAGGCTGTCACATTTTCTCAAAAAACCTTGCGATGCCCTCTTGCACTTTCTCTCAGCATTCTCTAAATCCCCGCTCACCGGGTCGTTAGCTCAGTTGGTAGAGCGCTTCGTTTACACCGAAGATGTCGGGAGTTCGAGCCTCTCACGACCCACCACCTTACCTCTTGAAAACAATGAGATTTATCAAATCTCGACACTGATGTACAAAGTGTTCCTTGGTCGTGTGAACCTAGCGGTGTGCCTTCAGGTTCATAAAGTCCAGCACATTTACGGCGTCGGTCATGTGTTCCGGCAGGTAGCGACCGTAGGTCGAGAACGTGATTGCTGTGTTGCTGTGGCCTAAAACTTGGCTCACTTTTTCCAACGGCACACCACTGGCCAGCATCGTTACCGCCGCCGTGTGCCGCAGATCGTGGATCCGGACATGCCCGATCTTTGATCTGGTCACCGCACCTTGAAACCCTTTGCGGATCGACTTGATCTGCCCGCCGGCATATTCGACGACATGTTCTGAGAGGGCGGCTCGATACGCCACATCCAGCGCGGCGCGGGTGCTTGGGTTCATCGGAACGACGGCGCGGCATTTCCTGGTCTGGGAATCTTCGAGCCTCAGATTGATTGTGCCCCGGTCAAAATCTACACGGTCCCAAGTGAGATCCAGAATCGCGCCAACCCTCCCTGCGGTGCCGAGAAGCAGGATGAGAGCGATCCTAATGTGAGGTTCAATTGCACCATTTATCAGTGCGCGAGCTTCACCAGCGGAAAGGATGCGCTTGTCTGTCAGGGGTTTGGCAGGGCGCCATATCTTCGGCGCAGTTTCGATCATCCTGGTGTCGCAGGCGAATTTAAGAGCTGACCGAAGGTGGCCGAGTTCGGTGTGGACGGTGCCTTGGCTCTTCCCTGCTGCGCGGCGCAGCGTCTCGTACTCGATGCAGGTCTTTTTCACCACGTTGTCGGGGCGCAGGTGTCCGAAGTGGGGCAGAATTGCTTTCCCGGTCCACTTCATCGTCTCAGCCGTGGGCTTGCCCTCGAGGTCTTCCCGGTAGGCTTCCTAAATTTGCGCAATAGTCGGGTTCTGGGGGCGGCTCGAGAATGTGGCCGCGCGATAGACCTCTATCGCCTCGGATTCTGCTTCCTTTCTGGTGCGTGCCTCAAGTTTACGACGCACTCGCTTTCCGTCCGGCCCCGTCCAGTAGACGCACAAGCCGCCGCGCAATCTTCCAATATTGACGTCTGGCATTCGAATTCCTCTACTTCTTTTTGTGGAATGCAGATCATGCGACCGATGCGGAATCCACGCAACTCGCCTCGTTTCACCAGTTGCCGGACGGTTTCGCCGGAGCAGCCCCAGCGTTCGCCGAGTTGGTCGGGAGTGAATGGCTTGGGTTGAATGTCAGGCATCTCTTTTCTCCCGTTTCAGTGTGAGGGGCGTCATGCTGCACCTCGCTCTGCTCTCGCCCGTACAATGTCCGCCTCGGCGCCCCTCCGGCAGCTTCTTGGGGTGGGTCCATTTGCCAGGGTGTGACATCCAGCGGCGACCAGAGGGGCACAGGCACGTGCAGGGCGGGTGCATGACCGCCAGCAGATCCCAACCCTCATTAAGGATACCGTCACGGACCTCGCAGATGATGTGTCGATTGGTCCGATCCTCTGCCGGAGCAAGGTCGCAGGACCAGACGTCATGGCCGAGGGCCAGCAGAGCGCGGCGAATGGTGCTGCTGGTTTCGCAGGCGACCAGTGCTTTAGCCATTGAGGCCACCTTGCACCAAAGTCGGCGCGGGCAATTGGCCGTTGTAGGGGCAATCTGGATGGCCATCGCTACGCGCCTGAGGCGGTCTTGATCCAGCTGTTCAGGGCGCTTTGGCGGGATGTGCCGGTGCTATGAATGCCCAGCAGATCCACCAGCCAGAGCGCCTCATCATAGAGCCAAGCGTCTGACATGGGCGCAGTCATGCATCCGCCGAGGTCTGAGAATTGTTCGGACCTCTGATGCATCGGTGTCGCTCTGAGGGTCTCCGCCGCGGCATAGAGCGCAAGGGTGTTGATCTCGGCGGATGATGCGCGGGCGGTGGGCAACTTGGAGGATTGATCCGCCCGCGCCAGATCCGCACCGCGAGAGCAGTGCGAAACCTCGGGACAGTCGGCGGCGCGCAATCCTCCAACGCGCCGCATGTGTTCAGTGGTCTCGGAGGGGCGGGTGCAGGAGTTGTTGATCACGCCGCTGGAGGCATTGGGGTTGGCGCGGCCCTCGACGCTGACCAAGGCGCAGTTTGCGGTGACGCTGGGCGAGTTGCGCCAGAAGCTGGCCTATATGTCTCCAGCGAGCCTCGCGGTGCTGCGGGATTGGGTCGAGGCTCACCCGGGCGGCAAGGATAAGGATCGGTTTCCGATTGGGCTGAAGATCCTGAACAAGGCGCGCGAGATCCAACCGCCGGAGAGCGGGCCGTCGCCGCTGATGCTCAAGGTCTTCGGGCACGCGCTAGGGCAAGAGGCGACGGCCGGGAGCTGGGCTCCGGAGTTGCTGCGCTACCTGCGCGGGGCGCGGGAATGGCCGGGACGCTACACCGTTACCCAGATCCGCAATGAGGCGGATGGGGCCGCGCGGCGGAGGGCAGATATCGAAATGCGGGCAGGGCGCGGGGATCGGTTGTCGATGGAGGATGAGAGCTTTCGCGCCCGACGATCTGAAGCGCTGCAGAAATGCAAAGAGATTGCAGACCAGGTACAGCGGGATGCAGCAGCATGAGCGAGCATGTTGTGATCGCAGCATCTGATGGCGTGGCGGATCTGACCCCGGTGGCAAAGTTCATGGCGGCGCGCCAGCTGCGCCTGAAGGCGGAGGCAGATCGCATCGAGGCGGTGAAGGCCCGGGGCTATGTTCCCGAGGTCTGCAGTGATGCCATCCCCGAGGCTCCGGCCCGGGGAGCAATCCGCGTGTTCCAACCGATGAGCCTGTTTCCCGATGGTGAAAACGACTGGAAGGCCCGCCCCTCGGGATACCGTGGCCGGTCGGCCATGCAGTGCGCGGATGTGTTCGATGTGATGGCGGCCAAGGCGGCCAGCAACGGCAAGCCCGCGCCCTTCACCCGCGCGCAGGTGGCCGCAGGGCGATATTATCGGGATCTGGTCGAGCGCCACGCCTGCGCCGGAGTGCGCTGCTCCTCTGTTGAGGCCATCCGTAGCGGCGGTGGTGGCAGTGGCAGCTTCATCGATGCAGTGCTGCGGCAACGCGAAGAGATCGAGCGCATCCAAAGGCGCATCGGCACGGGTACTGCTATGGCCGTGCGCAAGATCCGCCCGTCCAAACGTGGTTCACGCGTGAACATCACGGATCGGCGGCTGGTGGATATGGTGTGTCTGGAGGACAAGCCGATCAGCGCGGTGCTGCGGGCAAATGGGTGGAGTGTGCGGGGGCAGACGTCCGGTGCGTTGCGGCAGGTTTTGGCTGAGGTGTTGGAGCGGGTAATACTTTGAAGGTGCCGCGTTTTAAGGCATTCGGTTTACATCACGAACTTAGAGCGGAGATCGCCGAATATTACATTCACGAAGTGTTCGAAAGCTAAATGAAACACTATACGATCTAGTAATCGCGTGCTCAATGTGCCGTCACGCTATGGTTGTGTCTTGCTCGCAAATATGCAATGCGGCTACCTATTGGTAGTATTTTTATTAGCAGGTATTGTTGTGAGAAGCCAAGAGAGCTTTGACTGTTGGGTGGAGACATCGGGGCAGCCAGTTAGTGAACAGGTATCGTCAACTGCCCTCCACCTCGAAGATATTTCAGATGTTGATATACCTTCGTGCAATGAAATTTCCGCTTTACGCTCGAGCTTGCCAGAGGCGCCGGCAGCTTTGCTCGCATCTCTCTACGGCCCCAGTGCGCCGAAACATGTTTACCTTCTGGTAGATGGCACTCTGCGAGCCGAAGTGGCAGGGCTGTTTGATTTAGATGTGGTCAGTGCGAATGCATCGTCACTATTCACCGATACAGTTGCCGAGAGTCTTGGTGAAGCAGGGCCATGGTTAGTGGATCTATCGATTTCTAACCAAAACGAACCTGGAGACGTGAGCCTGCTTCACGACTTTTTCGCCCGCCATTGGCCTGCAGGTTATAGCATACTTATATCTACAGATGCTTCATTCGACGCACTCCGCGGTCATCTGAAGCGCTTCATCAAGCGACCCATACTAGATGACGGTAGAGTGCTCACATTCCGCTTTTGGGATCCACGTATCTTGACCCCATTTTTAACGACAATCCAAGATGACAGAAGTCGTGCCCGCAGAATGGCGATAACCGACGAAGGGTTACCCATAGCCTACATTCTACCAAGCTCCAAAGTGCAAACAGTAGATCCAGATAATCTTGTCGCGGTTCGCATCTCTCCGGATGCTGATCTTTTGTTAGAACCGATGCGGCCATTGCGCTTGTGTTATGCAGACTTTGATGATCTTGCGCGTGAGCGGGCGATCCAGAGAAACACCCGTATTGCTGAGCGTTTGCGTCAAGACTTTGCAACAGAGTTGGAAGGGCGTCCCATTGAGCAAATTCAATTGGCCGTTCATCATGCGGTGGAGCGATTTGGGGCATTCGGTTTTCGCAATCACGCACATCTTCACTTTTTTGCAGCGTGGTCGTTGTTTTATGGTCCGGCCTTCGAGCGGAGTGATCCTACGAGGGAGTTGGAGGCCATACTAGATTCCGATGCGCACGAAACTGAGCGATTTCGCGCGTTCAGGCGAAGGTTCGAGACTTTCACCACGAAGAGGGCAGTTTGATGACGGAGACACTCGAACCTGCCTCAATTGCCGCCCGTTCTGAACGATCCGCATATGCTGAAGCTACACCGCCCAACGGTGTATGTGCCACCTGTCGCGGGCCAGTGATGGTGCGCGGCTACTATGACGACTATTGGCGTTCACCCATCACGATGTCAGAGTTCCGGATTGAAGATGCGAATGGTATCGCACTCGATGGTGGTTTGCGCCTTCAAGGGATGCCTTCCTTCGGGCGGCAGGATGGCGATGGGACCGAGGGCCTCGAAAATGAACTTGGCTATGCCGAGTTTAATGACGCACAGCGTGGCGGAGTCGTCGCCGAATTGCTTGCCGACGAAGCAGCTCTGCTAGAAGCTCAAGAATTGTCTAAGAAAATTAAAGATGATCTGCGTGCGCTGGCGATGCGAATGGAAACCTCGTTGCAGCATTGGATACGCGAATGGGAAAGTGACGGATGGTGGGGTGCAATAGGAACGTTCTTTGAAGGAGTGCGTGGTGGCGTCACGGCTTGGTGGAACGGGGAAGGTGAATTCTGGTCAGCGGTCGGAGACTGGATAGCGGGCTTGCCTGACGCGATTGGAAACACTTGGGATAGCATGACAGATGGCGCTCGCGCGCTTTGGGAAAACCGTGATCGCATCGTCGGAATGATACAGGCCTTGGCCGAAGGGGCGGTGAATACTTTCGAGCAGGGCATCGAAGCGCTGGCTGACATCGTATCAGAAATCCCTGATTTGAATGAAGTCGCAGGACTTCTCCAAGATCTCGTCCGTCGCTCAGCAGAATGGAGCGGGGCGATGATCGAGGTCGCAACACGTACAGATGTTCTGCGCGTGATGGCAGCTACTTCGCTTGGAGTGTTGATGCTTGTGCCCCCGAACTTCTGGGCGGAAGTGGTCGGTCAAGGCATAGGCTTTCTGATCCCCGAGGCAATAATTTCCGTTGTGTTTCTTCTCATCGCAGCCTTCACGGGAGGGAGTGGCGGTGCTGCCCTTGCGGCTCGGCTTACTGCCTTCGCTGCTCGGGTAACCACTCAATTGACCACTCGCGCCGCGCGCGCGGGGCGGGTTCTGGGGGATCTATTCTCAACGCTAATCGGGTTGGTGGAAAAACTCACCGATCTTGTGAAGTCCCTACTCAAAGGGCGACGGGAGCGTCGTGCAGGGACTACAGATGCAGAGATTGAAATCGAACGTAGCTCTGCGGTGCAACGCGTTCCCCCAAAAAGAAAGCCTTGGGAGCGTCAGGATTTAGATGAGGAGTGGTATGACGCTGAAACTGGGGAACTTCGTTGGCCCCCAAATGATGGCTTTGGTGCCGCTCCAACCCAAGAAACTTTAAGACCCGGAACGCGTATTGACCGGTTCAGCGGTCGCACTGGCTTGGATGATACGGGCAGGTATCTATCTCCCGAGGGCACCGATTTTGGCTCTCGTGCACTTCCCTATGACCCTTCAACGCAGCAATATGCGGTTTATGAAGTCGTTCAGGATCTCCCGGTGTCGGCTGGACAGGCTGCACCATGGTTTGGTGAGGTGGGTGGTGCAACGCAGTATATGCTCGACCGCCCATTGAACGACTTGATTAACAACGGATTTATTCGACAGGTGTATCCATGAAGACAACAATGACACTTAAAGAGATGAAGGACTACCTAGATCGCCATGGCGTCGAAGACGGCTCAGTTTATACGCATGGTGGCCTCGGTGGAGGCGATATTGACGGTATCGAGGAGATCGATGGCGTTTGGCATACATATTTCAGCGAGCGAGGTAGCAAGAATGCCTATCGGGCTTGGCCAGACGAAGAATCTGCGGTCGCGTATCTCTTGCCGAGAATTGTTGCATTGGCGAAGCAGTATCGGATTTGGACGGGATGAAATTGCAACCTACAAGGCAAGCCATCGTTCAGTATCTTCTTGAGCATGGACTGATTGAAGGCCAAGACTACACGATCGGTGGACTGCGAACTAATAAGGCGAGAAATGATCGCTCCCTTATTGGTATCGAAGAATTCAATGGCTTTTGGCGTACCTATGTGGCTGAGGAAGCCCGCAAGACAGGATATGAGCACTGGCCGTCGTTCCTCTGCGCTGCAAAACATATTATAGAGGAATACAATGGGTGAAGTTTAGCCGGAACTCGCAATGTCGCAGGATTGTTCGTGTGAGCTCGCGAAATTCTAATGATCTTGAAAACCCTGCTCTCTAAACTACACTTCCACATTCCCCCTTGACGCTGATGTCACCGGCATATCAGTAAAATATGCATCATCATTGATTGCGCCCACGGGAAACCGGCGGGCGCTTTTGCGTTCCGGGGTATGGTATGACGGCACGGAGCGAGTATCACCATTTGTACAACCTGTCGGCGTGGCGGCGTCGGCTGAGGTCTGAGCATCTGGCACGGGAGCCGCTGTGCCGGGCGTGTCTGCGGCGGGGGATCTTGAACGATGGCACGCTGACGGCGTCGAGGTCTCGACAGGTGAACCCAAAGCGCTGCCGCCTGGTGGTGGATCATGTGATCCCGCATCGGGGCGATCCGGCGCTGTTTCTGGATCCGGGCAATCTGTAGACGCTGTGCCCGGATGACCACGATCAGAACAAACAACGGCTGGAGGCGCGCGGATACTCGGAAGAGCGCGGCGCGGATGGCTGGCCGGTGGATCCACAGCACCCGGCCAACCGCTGACGCAGCGGAGCGAATACCCCGGGGGGATGGTTCGAAGGAAATCCGGAATCGGTGGCAACCGGAGGGAGAGCCTTTTTCTGTGCAAAATGGAAATTGAATAGAAAAAGACACATGAACAAGGAGTTGATCGGGAGATGCGAGGGCGCAGACCGGCAGAGGAAAAATTTGTGCTCCTCGCAGAGGAGGGCATGCCGCTTCACAATCTGGAAGAGCGGGCGGGGCGGCATTGGCCTCTACATGATGGTGGCCGATGGAGAGCCCCGGGCCGAGATCTATGCGGCGGCGGCCAAGAAAGACTAGGCGGGGATCCTATTCCAGGATGCGGTGGCGATGGTGGATCAATCGCCGGTGCTTAAACGTCGCGTACAGCAGCAAGGCGAGACCCCCGTCTGGCAGATGACCTATCGGGGGCGCAGCGGTGACAAGCGCAAGTTCAAGCCGCTCTCGGCGGAGAAGACGCAATCCGGCCCGCGTCCGCATCGTGCGCTCACCGATGAGGTGCATGAGTAACCCAACCGGGATGTGATCGATATGCTGGAGCGGGGCTTCAAGTTCCGCAAACAACCGCTCCTTTGCATGGCGACCAACTCCGGTACTGACAAAAAAAATGATCTGCGGGTAAGCAACACCAGCATGGCATCGATGCCGTCAAGCGCCTTATGATCTCTGGGTGCGGCTGGGGTCTATTGAGGCTGTGCCGGGGGGCAGCTGAAACATCCCTAGCTTGCAGACAGCACCCGGGGTAGCGAAGCGCAGATACCGCCCTTTGCAAAGTCGGCGGATTTAACGACGTGGGGCGAGCCCTTCCGCAGGCACCCAAGGAAGACCTGACCTTCGCCGCAGATACCGCCCCAATCACCTTCGAAAGGCGGGGATGTGGGACGACGCATGGTTCACAGCGGTAGCTACGCGGCCATCAGACCACGACGCGGCCTCTCGGTTGTAGGTCATCCGACCTCGGTCGCGCATCGAGCTGTCCCGGTTCGAAACCCTCGAGCCAAAGCTGCGCAATCGCGCACTAGTCCAAGACGCGCGCGACCGCGCCAATTAAGTCCAGCACCTCGCGCGTATCGCGATCCACACGATAGACATATTCACCCACGCGGTAGTAGGTCTGATCGCGATTAAGTCCGTACTGCCGCGGATCGCCGATGATGGTGTAATCTCCATAGATCACATCTCCACGGTTGTACTTGCGGGCTTGACCGGGCGGAACGCAAGGAGGGTTTTTCTTGGCGAGGCCAGGAGGGCAATTGGTTACTTTGTACGCACCGCCTGAATGCCCTTGTCCAGATTTGTGGTTTCCCGCCTCTGCAGCCACCCCGAAAGAGGTGCCCGCTGCCGCAATTAGAACTAATAACCGTCTCATGATGTTGCTCCGTTTCTTTTTGCTGTCCACAAAGATAGCCATTGCTGCTGCAAAGTGTTGCCATCCAAAAAGAACCTTGGCGAAAAGGTGCCTAGGAGCGTATCGCCGAGTCCGAGGTCGTAGATGTTGGTAGCGCGGCGAAACATATGCCCCGCCGACGTGACAAAAATCGTCGCCGATATGATCCATCGTCGGTTAGGATCCACGATCCACTTGTGGCATTACGGCAGCTTGGTTGCACAGATACCGCGCCCGCTTCCCGTCACTGAATGACGCCAGGCAGCCCCGAAGCGGACCTCCGGCCTGTCGTTTAGCTGTGATGGGCTCTTATGCGGGGCGGACGGGAAGCTGCAAATCGCTGTGGTTGCACGACAATTCCTACAAATGCAAAAAGCCGCCATTCGAGTACCGAGTATACCGCGGTCCGGGCAGAAGCAGAACGATGTTTGGAGCCGACGAGAACCGTGCGCCATGTTGGCGCAAAGGTTTGGGCGGCAAAGCGCTGGTCCGCCATGAGGACCATCGTTTCAGGCGAAATGTTCGGCCTTTTGGGGGATGCGGTTGGAACGGAAATACAAGTCAAAGCCGCCACCTCGGCGGCTTGCGCCGCATCCCTAGTTCGTCATCGACGATCAGGATGTGTGCATTGTGCAAAGGGTCGGCTGTCGCCTCGGATATGCTTGTCACCGTCGTCTCCCCCTGATCCGAATACCCAAGTCGTGCTTTGTTATGCATTATTTCCCAGGCGCGATATCTCTTGCCTCAAACCCAAGAAAGTTCGAATCTATGTTTTTGTATTTTTTTCAGCATATAATAACGCTGTATGTGGCGTGCCACACTATTGGGCCCTGCCATTTTACTGCATAATTTCCCAAATCATGAAAGGGGGCGCGAATGGATCTACGTGAAAACGAACAAATCGTTCAACTCGCGCAGGCGTCAGACGCCGCGGTGCGCTTCATCGGCCGGATCCGCACACCGTGGTCCACGCGCGATCAATGCCCGCGGCAGGGGCGAATCGACGGGCCGGAATGCCAGATCGCGTTGTTACCCGAATGGCACGACGCGCTGGACGGACTGGAATTCTACCAGACCATCGAAGTGCTTTACTGGCTCGATCAAAGCCGCCGCGACCTGACGCGGCAAAGCCCGCGCAGCGACGGCAGCACCGTGGGCACCTTTGCCCTGCGCTCGCCCGCGCGGCCCAACCCGATCGGCACGTCGATGGTGCGGCTGCTGCGGATCGAGGGGCCCGTGCTGCATGTGCAGGGGCTCGATTGCGTCGACGGCACGCCGTTGCTCGACCTCAAGCCGGACCGCTGCGCCTTTACCCCGAAGGCGCCCCCGCAGCCCGGCGACAGCCAGACTGCCTGAGACAGAATTTGGGAGACTATCCATGCACAAGACCCCCCTGCTTGCCGCCGCCCTCGCGGTGACCCTGACCCCCGCCATGGCACAGGAGGTGTCGCTGTTCGCGGCGGGCAGCCTCAAGGCCGCGCTGTCGGACGTGGCGCAGGACTACTCTGACGCCACGGGCGCCGCCGTTGCCACCAGCTTTGGCCCCTCGGGCCTGATGCGCGAGCGGATCGAGGCGGGCGAGACGGCCCATGTCTTTGCCTCGGCCAACATGCGCCACCCCCAGACGCTGGCCGACGCGGGCAGGGGCGGCGCGGTGACGCTGTTCGCCCGGAACCGCCTGTGTGCGCTGGCCCGGCCCGAGGTCGCGGTCTCCACCGACAGCCTGCTGGACGTCATGCTGGCCGAGGACACCCGGCTGGGCACCTCGACCCCCAAGGCGGACCCGTCCGGCGACTATGCCTTTGCCCTGTTCGACAAGAGCGGCCACGCCGAGGCGCTGAAGGGCAAGGCGCTGCAACTGACCGGCGGCCCCGACAGCGCGACGCCGCCCGAGGGCCGCAACACCTATGCCTGGGTGATGGACAGCGATCAGGCGGATGTCTTCCTGACCTACTGCACCAATGCCGTGCTGGCGCGCAAAGAGGTGCCGGACCTGCAGATCGTCCAGATCCCGGAGGCGCTGTCCGTCGGTGCCGATTACGGGTTGATCGTGCTGGAGGGCGCCCCCGAGGGTGCGCAGGCGCTGGCCGATTACATCCTGTCGCCGGACGGGCAGACGGTGCTGGCCGATTACGGCTTTGACACTCCGAACGGAGGGTAAGATGCGGTTTCTCCTTGCTATTCTCGCGCTTCTGGCCGCGCCGGTTCAGGCGCGCACCGTGACCGACAGCGCCGGGCGCGTGGTCGAGGTGTCGGATACGGTGACCACCGTCTTCGCGGCGGGCGCGCCGGCCTCGGTTCTGGTCTACGTGCTGAAGCCCGAGGCGCTGGCCGGTTGGCCGCGCGCCCTGCGTCCCGAAGAGCGCGCCTATGTAGCAGAGCCCTACCGCGACCTCCCGGAGACGGGGCGCCTGACCGGGCGCGGCGGCGAGGCGAACCTCGAGCGCGTGCTGGAGATCAAGCCCGACCTGATCGTCGACTTCGGCAGCGTGCGCGACACCTATATCGACCTTGCCGACCGGGTGCAGGAGCAGACCGGCATTCCCTACCTGCTGATCGACGGGCGCTTCGACAACACCGCCGAGGCGCTGCGCATCCTGGGCGAGGCCCTTGGCGTGCCCGAGCGCGGCGCGGCGCTGGCGCAGGATGTCGAGGCGCGGTTTGCCCGGCTTGACGCGGTGCTGGAGGCGGTGCCCGAGGAGGCGCGCCCGAGGGTCTATCTTGCCCGTGGCCCCGAGGGGCTGGAAACCGGCATGAAAGGCTCGATCAACACCGAGATCATCGAACGCGCCGGGGGGCGGAACGTGGCCGACGACGGCGGGGCGTCGAAGGGGTTGGTGAATGCCTCGATGGAACAGCTGATCGTCGCCAACCCCGATACCGTCGTGACATGGGATCCGAATTTCTTTGCCAGCGTCTTCGACGATCCGATGTGGCAGGGGATTGACGCGGTGCAGCGGGGGCGGGTCTACCTGTCGCCCACGGCGCCCTTCGGCTGGATCGACCGGCCGCCGTCGCTGAACCGGATGATCGGGCTGCACTGGATGGCGGGACTGCTGTATCCTGACCGCTGGCAGGGTGACCTGCGCGAGGACACGCGGGCTTTCTACAAGCTCTATTATCACGTCGACCTGGCCGACGAGGAACTGGAAAGGCTGCTGGAATGGGCCGAGGGACGACCGCCGATGTAAGCCTGCCGCGCCCCGGTCTGACCCTGACCGGGGCGCTGGCGGTCGCGCTGGCGCTTCTGGCCTTCGGGGCCGTGATGATCGGCCCCTATGCGCTGACACCGGGGCAGGTGCTGGCGGCGCTGACCGGGCAGGGCGACCCGCAGGCGCAGATCGTCGTCTGGAACATCCGCCTGCCGCGCGTGGGCGCGGCGCTGCTGGTCGGCGCGGCCCTTGCGGCGGCGGGGGCAAGCTATCAGGCGCTGTTCCGCAACCCGCTTGTTTCGCCGGACATCCTCGGGGTTTCGGCGGGCGCGGGGCTGGGCGCGGTGGCGGGCATCTTCCTGTCGCTGCCGGTGGCGGCGATCCAGGCCTCGGCCTTTGTCGGGGGCATGGTGGCGGTGGGCGTTGTGATGCTGGTCGGCGCTTTGGTGCGCAATACCGACCGGACCCTGACACTGGTCCTTCTGGGGGTGGTGGTCGGCGCGCTGGCGGGGGCGGCGACCTCGCTGCTGAAGGTCATGGCCGACCCCTACGATCAGCTGCCCGCGATCACCTTCTGGCTGCTGGGCTCGCTGGCCTCGATCACGATGCGGGACATCCTGCCCGCCCTGCCCATGGTGCTTGTGGGGCTGATCCCGCTGGCGCTGCTGCGCTGGCGCATCAACGTGCTGTCGCTGGGCGACGACGAGGCCCGTGCGCTGGGGGTCGAGGCTGGACGCACCCGGTTCGTGGTGATCGCGGCGGCGACGCTGATCACCGCAAGCGTCACGGCGCTGGCCGGGGTTGTCGGCTGGGTCGGGCTGGTCATTCCGCATATCGCGCGCATGCTGGTCGGGCCGGGTTTTGCGCGGCTGCTGCCCGCCTCGGCGCTGATCGGCGCTTGTTACCTGCTGATCGTCGACACCCTGGCGCGGACCATCGCCGCGGTCGAGGTTCCGCTGGGCGTGCTGACCGCCGTCATCGGCGCGCCGTTCTTTGTCTGGCTTCTGGCGCGCGGGCGCCGTGGGTGGTCGTGATGCTGGAGGCGCGTGACCTTGCCATCGGCTATGGCGTAAGGCCCATCGGGACCGGCCTGTCGGTCGCGGTGAAACCCGGAGAGATCCTCTGTCTGCTGGGGCCGAACGGCTGCGGCAAGACCACCCTGTTCCGCACGCTGCTGGGCCTGTTGCCGTCGCATGGGGGCACGGTGCTGCTGAACGGGCGCCCGATCACCGCCATGACCCGGGCCGCGATCGCGCGGGCGGTCGCCTATGTGCCGCAGGCCCACGCGCCGCCCTTTCCCTTCGAGGCCGTCGAGGTCGTGCTGATGGGGCGGACCGCCCGGCTGGGGGCCTTTTCACAGCCCGGCAAGGCCGACCGCGCCGCCGCCCATGACGCCATGCGGCGGCTTGGCATCCACGACCTTGCCCATCGCGACTATTCGCGCCTGTCCGGCGGCCAGCGGCAGCTGGTGCTGATCGCCCGCGCCCTTGCACAGGAGGCGGCGCTGATCGTCATGGACGAGCCGACCGCCAGCCTCGACTTCGGCAACCAGGCGCAGGTGCTGGCGCAGGTCGCGGACCTGGCCCGCGATGCCTCGGCAGAGGGTCACGGGGTGATCCTGTCCACCCATGACCCGGATCAGGCCTTTGCGCTGGACGCGCGGGTTCTGCTGATGTGCCGGGGCGGTGTGTACGCCGAGGGCCCCGCCCCGGAGGTGCTGACGGACGCGAACCTGTCCACCGTCTACGGCCTGCCGGTGACGGTCGAAACCACCTCTTCGGGCCGCAGGGTCTGCCTGCCGTCGCTGTCTCAGTCTGCGCCGACCATGACGTCCAACGCCTTCACGATGGCGTAGGCGGTCTTGCCGATCTCAAGCCCCATCTCCTCGACCGAGGCATTGGTGATCATCGCCGTGACGATCACCGCCCCGCCAAGATCGATCTGGACCGTGGAATTGACCGAGCCCTTCTCGATGCCGACAACGGTTCCGGCCAGCTTGTTGCGCGCGCTGATTTTCATGGGCTTTCCACTGTTGCTGAAATTGTCTTGCCTTCAGGATTTGATGCGGCGAAGCGATTTCAACGGAGCAAATGGCCATGGGTGATCCGCGAGGACATGCATTCCGCCTCGACCTGCGCGAGGCCAACGGGGCCCTGGGCGACATCGGCACGCTGCTGCCGCTGGCCCTTGGCGTCATCGCGCTTACCGGGCTGTCGCCGCCGATGGTGCGACTGGGCTTTGGCCTGTTCTACATCGCCACGGGGCTTGTCTATCGCCTGCCGATCCCGGCGCAGCCGATGAAGGCGATTGCGGCGGTGGTGCTGCTGGGGGTCGCCTCGCCGACCGAGATCGCCCTGAGCGGGGTGCTGATTGGGCTGGTCTTGCTGGGGCTGGGTGGCACCGGGCTGATCGACCGGATCAGGCGGCTGGTGCCGCAATCGGTGCTGTCGGGGCTGCAACTGGGGCTGTCGCTGGCCTGGGTCGCGGTCGGACTGATGTGGAAACACTGGCTGATCGGCGCGCTGTCTCTTGGGGGCGCGCTTGCCGCGCTGCGGGTCGGAACCCATGCGGCCATGCTGACGATTGCCACCGGAGTCGGTGCCGGGATGATGCTGGGCCTGCCCGAGGCGCCCGTGCTTGCCGCCGCGCCCTGGTCCTTGGGCATCCCCGATGTGCAGGAACTGCGCCGCGCGGTCACCGACACGGCCCTGCCGCAACTGGCCCTGACCCTGACCAATGCGGTCGTCTTGACCTCGCTGGTCGCGGGCGATCTGTTCGGCGCGCGCGCGGCCCATGTCACCCCGCGCCGGCTGTGCTTGACCTCGGGGCTGGCCAATCTGCTGCTGGCGCCGCTGGGGGCCCTGCCCATGTGCCACGGCGCGGGCGGTGTTGCGGCGCATCACCGCTTCGGTGCCCGCAACGGTGCGGCGCCCTGCCTGATCGGGGGCATGCTGCTGGTCGTCGCGCTGCTGCCCGCCCAGATGCAGGGGGCGGTCCTGTCCGCCATTCCCACCGCGACGCTTGGCGCACTGCTGTTGATCGCGGCATGGGATCTTGCCGTCAGCCGCCGCCTGATCGACGCGCGGCCCTCATGCCATCCGGTCATCGCGACAACGGCTTTAGCTACGGTCTTGTTGAACCCGCTTTGGGGTCTTTTCGCTGGCACCTTGGCCGAGCTGATACGGAAGGCATTCATTTCGGGGTTCACAACCTGGCGAGGATAGCATGGGTCCGCTTTCGGGACACCGCGCAGCGGCATTGACAATCGCTCATACGGCCGGTTTGGGACGTTCCAGTTCTCGGCCCGGGCACTGGTGCAGATCTTTGCAAACGTCGCTATCTGCAGCTTCGCTGCCACTAGTTCGCTCTGCATCATAAGTCGTTATTGATCGACAGCACCATGTTCTTCCCTCTGTATCCAATCTTGCCTAGGCATAGCCGCACTTAAGACTGCATCCGCCTCTGGGAGGTAGGACACCCACGTTGGCTGCCCGCCCATCTTGTTGTCAGGTGGACGCCCATGCATATCACACAATGCCCTTGCAGCCCGCTCTTTAGGGGATCGCAACCTTTGTGGCATCGAAACTCCTCTAGTCATATTGCACGTTGCCATAAACCCAGGCGATGCCTTCAGACCCGCAACTCCACTGATATTCTTCAAGAGTATTTCAAGTCTTGCGCATATACATGACATTGGAACTCTTTTGGAGGCCTCCGCTTAGGCTTAGCCATTCGAAATCCTAGACGCTGTGATAGACCACTGATGCAATTTCGTTCACACTGTCCCAAGTATCCTGTTTGGCAGAGGACAGTATGTGTGGTCGATTTATTGAACCGGAACTCATTGGAACTGACCAAGAGCACTCAGAAACCAAGATTGATCCGTTTCCAGAGCAGCCGGTTATCATCCCGCCATGCTGACCGCGCCGCTACAACGTTGTCCCGACACAAGACATTCTGATCTTGGGGAAGTCGCCGCTGGTGGCAATGAATGCGCGCTGGTGACTCGTGTCCTCTTGGCACAAGGGCGACCTAAAGGATTGGCACGCGACAACGTTCAACGCCCGGATCGAAGAGGCACAGCACAAGCCGACTTTTCGCGGAGTGTGGCGGCACGGTCGCTGCCTAATCCCTGCTGGCGGGTATTATGAATGGACCGGGGAGAATGGCCAGAAAACACCATACGCGGTGCTGTCCAACTCCAACGAGAACACACTCTGATTTGCTGGCCTTGCCTCACGCTGGGATGAATTGCTCACATGTACGATCATGACACGCGCCGCGAACCTAGACGTCGCAGATATCCACCATCGCATGCCAGTGATCCTAAACCTCGATGAGCGCGAACTCTGGCTGTCTGACAGCGACCAGGTGCAAGACCTCGGAAGCGACGTGCGCCTGCAACATCACCAAGTGCGCAGTTTTGGCGTGCGGGACGACGGGCCGGAGTTGATTGAACCATTCTAACCGATTTGCAAAGGACCATCTAGGTAGACATGCAGTCGAGAACCGGACATGCGCCCTTCAATGATGAACACTAATCGAGCGGGAAGCAGCCGTTTGTGGCATCTGCAACGAACGTCCGCTTCACATCGGTGGCGAAAAGAATATCCGGCCAGCACGAGTTACTCGCTATAGCTTTCCAGCCGACGCTAACGCCAACACTTACGCTCTCGGAGCATTATGCGAACCTATTTTTATTCAACAAGCAGATGCGTGAGGCCGCTTCGGGACAGGGCAGCATCCATCTCGCTTGCAGCCGCGTCCAATATCGCGCTTTCGTCCAAGGCCGTCTGGCGGTTTTTCATGCGGATCTTGCCGTTCACGATGACCGTATCCACATCCGCCGCATTGGCGAACTGGGCGACCGTGGTCAGGGGCATCATCGGCGGGTAGAGATGCGGCTTGCGGCGGTCTAGCATGATGATATCGGCCTTCTTGCCCACCTCCAGAGACCCAAGCTCTGCTTCCATCCCGATGGCCTTGGCCGCATCGATGGTACACATCTGCAAGACGTCACTCGGCATCATCACCTCGGGATCGCGGAAGTGCCGGCGGTGATAGTGCAGGCACTGGGCCATGTGCCGGAACATGTCATAGCCCCGGTCCGGTGCTGCGGCATCCGAGCCGAGCGCCACATTCACCCCCATGTCGCGCAGCTCTGGCGCGGGGCAGCGGCCCAGAACCGACATGATGGCCGAAGGGTTGTGGACGATCGACGCGCCGCTGCGCTTGGCGGCCGCCATGTCTTCGGGCGTGAGGTCGACCGAATGGGACAGATAGGCCCAGGGGCCAAGGATGGCGAGTTCTTCGGCCAGCGCGATGGAGCCGGATCGATGACCGTCCTGGGTGAACAGCAGGCCATGGTCTTCGCGCAGGTCCATCACCGCGCGGCACATCCGGCGGATATCCTCGGGAGCCTGTGCGAAATCCTCCGGCGAATAGACCGGCATAATGAGGCAAATCCCCGCGCAATCGTTTAGGAAGTACCGATTGGTTCGGGCGAGTTCACCGCAGACCTCAAGCTGGTCCTCGAAGGACAGGCTGACCTCCTTGGCAAGATCTAGGCTGCGGTATGCCTTGGGGAAGGGGCGGCGGTTCAGGCCCACGGCGAGCATGGTGCGGATACCGATCTCGCGCGTGGCTTCGCAATGCAGATTGCCCGCTTCGACCGTATCGGTGCGGTAGTGATCCGCCCCGCCGCCGAGCAGCATCGTGCAGGTGGTGATCCCCGCCTTCAGCCGCTCAAGCCCCGAGAGCCGGGCCTCGGCCTGCCAGAATCCGGGTGTGGACTCCCTTGTGTAGATTGCTTCGCAGGCCTGAAACCATGCGTCGCCATCGCCGCCGCCCAAGTTGCGTGTCAGGCCGTGGCCCGCGTGGGCATGGCTGTCGATCAGTCCCGGCAGCGAAATCATATTCGCGCCCTCGATCCGCTCTGCCTCCGCAGGCACGGCAACCTCATCTGCCGAACCAACGGCAGTGATGCGATCATTTTCAAAAAGGATCGTCGCGTTTTCAATCACCCTCCGGTGGGAGTCCATCGTAATCGCGGTGGTGTTGGTAATCGCATGGATAGTCATTCTTAACCCTCGCTCAAGGCTGTGCCGAGGACATCGTCCTGCAAGATGTTGCCTTCACTTGACGCTTCCAATTTCAATGTTCTTTCCGCTTCCTGCAGGTGTTCATCCATCGCAGTTTTAGCAGTGTCAAAGTCCCCCGCAGCCAGTGCGGCGACGATGGCGGCATGTTCATCCGGGCCACATTGCGTGTCACATTTCGGTTGGAAAACCGCTGTGACCAAGGTGCTCTTTGACACAAGGTCGCGCAGGATATCTGCAAGCAAGGGCGAGGCCGCGAGTTCGGCCAGCAACATATGAAAGGCACCAGAAAGGCGGATGATCCGGGCGGTATCCCCCTCGGCCAAAGCTTCGCGTTCCTCGGCTATATGGGCCTCGAGCGCCGCCAACTTATCTTGCGCACCATGCTTCTTAAGTGCGTCGATAACACCCCGTTCAACTACTCGGCGGGTGAAGAAGACATCGCGCGCCTCATCCACGGAGGGCGTTGTGACAAAGGCTCCCCGATTGGGGATGTGACTCACCAACCCATCGTGGGTCAGCTGGTCAAGCGCCCGGCGGATTCGCGGGCGACTCGCGCCAAAGATTTCACACAGCCGCTCCTCTTTAAGACGGGTGCCGGGCGGCAGACGGCGTTCTGCGATTGATCTCCAGATCCGTTCATAGATCTGCTTTTCCGTGAGTTTGGTTTCCGGCAACTGCTTATCCCCACCCGTAACTTTTCTGCTCGTACCTTGTGCAACAGTCGCCGAAACGACACCAGAAGTGCAAGCATTTAATGTCTGCAAAAATTGTTAACAATAATTGTAGACAGAAAAAACGATTTGTGCCAGCCTTTCTTCAGTTGCTGAACTGCAGGCCGCTCGAGCCCGCTTGGCGACAGAAACAGGGAGACAACAATGACACCGCGCAAGCTATTATTCACGGTTACTTCGGCACTGGCGCTGGCCTGTGCAGGGGGCGCTCAGGCCGAAACGTTTCGGCTGGGCACCAGCGGCGACCTCTACGGCCTTGATCCACATTCGATGACGGACAGCTTTACTGTCTCATTCCTCAACCACGTCTATGAGGCGTTGGTGCGATATGACGCTGACCTCAAGATTGAGCCAGCCTTGGCCACAAGCTGGGAACAGATCGACGAGACTACCGTGCGCTACACGTTGCGCGAGGGGATCAAGTTCCACGATGGTCAGGACTTCTCGGCCGAGGACGTGGTGGCATCGGTAAAGCGCGCAGCGCATGAGGACTCGCCCATTCGCGGTAATATCGCCGGGTTGATCGATGCCAAGATGGTCGATGAGATGACCGTTGATCTGATGCTGGACGGTCCAAACCCGTTGCTCAACAACTTCCTGACCAACGTTCTGATCTTTGACAGCGGCTGGCTGGAAGAGCATGACGCGCTTGACCCGATCGATGCGCAGAAGGGCGAAGAAGGCTACACCACATCGAACGCCAATGGTACCGGCCCCTTCCGGTTTGAGTCCCGCACTCCTGACGCGCAGACCGTGCTGACAGTCAACAACGACTGGTGGGACGAGCCGCAGCACAACCTGACCCGGATCGAGCTGAACCCCATCAACTCCGATGCGACCCGCGTGGCGGCGATGCTCTCAGGCGAGCTCGATATGATCGTGCCGTCTCCCCTGCAGGACGCCAAGCGGATCGAGGCGACCGAGGGTATGCATGTTCTGGAGGCACCGGGCCTGCGCGCGATCATGATGGGCTTCAACCTGTCTGGTACGTCGAATAACCCCAATCAGGAGGGTAACCCGCTGCAGCAGGTCGAGGTCCGTCAAGCTCTGGTCCATGCGATCAGCTATGACCTACTGCGCGACAAGATTATGCGCGGCAAATCCCGCAATCTCGGCGGTCTGGTCGCCCCGCAGGTGCCCGGCTACGACGAAGCGGTCGACGAGATCCCTGCCTATGATCCCGAAAAGGCCAAGCAGATGCTGGCCGATGCCGGCTATCCGGAAGGGTTCAGCCTGAACATGAACTGCCCCAATGACCGCTACGTCAACGATGCCGCAATCTGTCAGGCGCTGGCGGCGATGTTCGCACGTGTGGGCGTGAAGACGGACCTCACTGCAGAGACCAAGGCCATCCACTTCGAGCGCGCCCGCGCCAATGAGACTGACATGTTCATGCTGGGATGGGCCACGCTGCCGATGCTCGACGGCTATTCGGTGCTCTCGGCGATGCTGCACACTCCCGAGGGGCAGATGGGCACCTGGAACCCCGGTGGCTATTCCAACGCCGAAGTCGACCGCCTGACCAAGGCCGTGGCCACCGAGCTGGATGCCGAGAAGCGCATGGAGATGATGATCGAGGCCTTCTGGATCGCCGATCAGGAGGTGGCTTGGCTGCCGCTGCACGCTCAGCCCCTGTCCTGGGCCGCGCGCAATGCGGTGAAAATCCCCCAGACCGCGGATGACAAGCCGCGCCTCTGGCTCGCCCGGATCGAGTAACCTCCCCCGTGGCGGGCGTCTCTCCCCACGTCCGCCCCAGTTCAACCTTGCCAGCCGGAGGCCAGCATGTTCGCTTTTCTTATCCGTCGCATCATACAGGCCGCGCTGGTGATGCTCGTCGTCGCCTCGATCGCCTTTCTGATGTTCCGTTTTCTCGGTGACCCGATTTCCAACCTCCTGCCCGAGGACGCCACCGTGCAGGACCGCGCCGAGATGCGCGAGAAACTGGGGCTCAACGACCCTGTCCTGGTGCAATACGGCCGCTTTATCGCCGATGCCGCGCAGGGTGATTTTGGGCAATCTTACCGCAACAACCGCCCCGTGTCGGACCTTCTTGCCGAACGCTTTCCCGCCACTGCCGAACTGGTGTTGGTCGCCGCAGGTCTGGCGCTTGCGCTCGGGGTGCCCCTGGGCATTTACACCGCGCTCAACCCGCGCGGATGGCTGAGCCAGGGATTGCAGGTGATCTCACTTCTGGGGATCTCGGTGCCCACTTTCGTCACCGGTATCCTGCTGATCCTCGTCTTCTCGGTCACACTCGGACTGCTGCCAAGCTTCGGGCGGGGTACGGTGGTCGATCTCGGCTGGTGGACGACGGGGTTCCTCACCCCCTCGGGCCTCAAGGCGCTGATCCTGCCCGCGATCATGCTCGCCCTGTTCCAGATGACGCTGATCATGCGGCTGGTGCGGGCCGAGATGCTCGAGGTGCTGCGTGCTGATTACATCAAGTTCGCCAAGGCGCGCGGCATTCCCAACCGGATGCTGCATTTCAAATACGCTCTGAAGAACACGCTTATTCCGGTGATGACCATCTTCGGTCTGCAACTGGGCGGGCTCATCGCTTTTGCCATTATCACCGAGACGGTCTTCCAGTGGCCGGGGATGGGCTTCCTGTTCATCCAGGCGGTGAACTTCACCGATGTCCCCGTTATGGCCGCCTATCTGGTGCTGGTGTCCTTCATCTTCGTCGTCATCAACACGCTGGTCGACCTTTTGTATAACGTCGCTGACCCGCGCCTGCGGGCCGAGAGAACGCCCGCGCACGGCGTCTGAGGAGGTTCCCCCATGTCAAACTTCATGCCCATGCTCTACGCCTTCTGGGACAGCGATATCACCTACAGCTTCCGCAAGTCGCGCGTGGCGGTGATCTCGGCGCTGGTGCTGCTGGCGATATTCCTCACGGCGATCTTCGCCCCGAGCCTCGCCCCGCAGGATCCGTTCAACATCGCCGAGCTGGACCTTTTCGACAGCGAGTTACCCCCCGCTTGGGTCGAGGGCGGCAGCGCCGCCTACTTGCTCGGCACTGACACTCAGGCCCGCGACGTGCTGTCCTCGATCATGTACGGGATGCGGATTTCTCTGCTGGTCGGTTTCGCCAGCGTGATCCTTGCCGCCGTGATGGGCGTAGCGCTTGGCCTTCTTGGCGGCTTTCTCGGCGGGATCGTTGATGCGGTGCTGATGCGGATCGCCGACGTGCTGCTCAGCTTCCCTCCGATCCTCGTGGCGCTTTTGATCAACGGCGTGCTGCGCAGTGCGCTGCCAAGTTCGGCGCAGGCCGAGTCGGCGCTAATCGTTTTGATTCTGTCGATCGGCCTGACCAACTGGGTGCAATATGCTCGCACCGTGCGCGGCTCGACCATGGTGGAGCGCCGCAAAGAGTATATCGAGGCGGCGCGCACCCTCGGCACCGGCAAGCTGGCGATCATGATTAAGCATATCCTGCCCAATGTGCTGGGGCCGGTGCTGGTCATCGCGACGATCAACCTCGGCATGGCGGTGCTGACCGAGGCGACGCTGAGCTTTCTCGGTGTCGGCATGCCGCCCACCCAGCCCTCGCTCGGCACGCTGATCCAGATCGGCAACGAGTTCCTGTTTTCGGGCATCTGGTGGGTCGTCGTCTTTCCGGCCGCTGTGTTGGCGATCCTCGTGCTGGCGGTGAACCTGCTGGGCGACTGGCTGCGCGATGCGCTCAACCCCAAACTGCGCTGAGGTAATCCCATGCCACTTCTTGAACTGGACAACATCGTTGTCGAATTCCCCACCCGGCGCGGTCCGCTGGAGGCCGTCAAGGGCTTGAGCCTTGACCTCGACGAAGGTGAGATCCTCGGGCTGGTCGGTGAATCCGGCGCCGGTAAGTCGATCACGGGGGCCGCGATCACCGGGCTGATCGAACCGCCCGGCCTGATCCGCTCGGGCGAGGTGCGGCTGCGCGGCGCGCGGGTCGACAACCTGCCTGCTGACAAGATGCGCCGCATCCGCGGCAAGGAGATCGGTGCAATCTTTCAGGACCCGCTGACCAGCCTCAACCCGGTCTATACCGTGGGCGAGCAACTTATCGACACGATGCGCGTGCATCTCGACCTCGACCAGAAGACTGCCCGCCAGCGCGCCATCGATTGGTTGGCCGAAGTCGGCATCCCGGCCCCCGAGGCACGGCTCGACCAGTATCCGCACCAGTTCTCGGGCGGGATGCGGCAGCGGGTGGTGATCGCGTTAGCGCTCTGCGCCGAGCCAAAGCTCATCATTGCGGACGAGCCGACCACGGCACTCGACGTCAGCGTGCAGGCGCAGATCCTCGCCTTGCTGAAAAGGCTCTGCCGCGAGAACGGCACTGCGGTGGTGCTGGTGACCCATGATATGGGCGTGATCGCCGAGACCGCCGACCGCGTCGCGGTGATGTACGCGGGACGGCTGGTCGAGATCGGCGATGTGAAACAGGTCATCGAGGAGCCGCTGCATCCCTATACCCGCGGCCTCATGGCCTCGATCCCGCAGATTGGCATCCGCGACCGGCGCCTCACGCAGATCGAGGGCGCCATGCCCGGCCTGCGCAACGCTGCGCCCGGCTGCGCCTTTGCGCCCCGTTGTCCCCGGGCGATGGAACACTGCCACAGCATCCGCCCCGCGCCGCAGGACGCCGGCACCGGGCAGGTCGCCTGCCACTTTTACGGAGAGACGTCATGACCCCCCAGATCACCCCCGACGATATCCTCAGCGTGCAGAACATCTCCAAGCGCTTCGACGTGTCCGAGCCATTCCTCAACCGGGTGTTGGAGCGCCGCCCGCGCCGTATCCTGACGGCGGTGAACGACATCAGTTTCGACGTGCCGCGCGGCAAGACCTTTGCCGTGGTGGGCGAGTCGGGCTGCGGAAAATCCACCGTGGCGCGGCTTCTGATGGGGCTGCATACACCAAGTGGCGGCACGATCCGGTTCGAGGGGGACGACATCACCCGTATGCCCCCCGGCAAACCCGCGGCGTTGCGACGTCGGATGCAGATGATCTTTCAAGACCCCTATGCCTCGCTCAACCCGCGTTGGCGGGTGCGCGACATCATCGGCGAGCCGCTCAAGAACTTCGGCATCTGCAAGAA
This sequence comes from Tritonibacter mobilis, assembly GCF_001681715.1. Classification (GTDB taxonomy): domain Bacteria; phylum Pseudomonadota; class Alphaproteobacteria; order Rhodobacterales; family Rhodobacteraceae; genus Epibacterium; species Epibacterium mobile. The sequence goes on from NZ_LNWY01000011.1 coordinate 77,724, forward strand.
CAATGCGGAGGTTACCCGAGAGGTTGAAAAACTGCTGAGCCAGGTCGGTCTGAACCCCGCAGATGCCAAGAAATTCCCGCATGAGTTCTCCGGCGGTCAACGCCAGCGCCTGTCGATCGCTCGCGCCCTCACCACCCGGCCCGAATTGCTGATCTGCGATGAGCCGACCTCGGCGCTGGACGTGAGTGTTCAAAGCCAGATTCTCAACCTGATGAAGGACCTGCAAGACGAGTTCAACATGAGCTACATCTTCATCAGTCACGATCTGGCGGTGGTCTGGTATATGGCCGATGTGCTGGCGGTGATGTATCTGGGCAAGATCGTCGAGGTCGGCCCGAAGGAGGAGATCTTCGGCAACCCACAGCATCCCTACACGCGCCTGTTGATGGAGACCGTGCCCAAGCTGACCGTGGGCGGTTCCGAGCGAGTGCCAGTTGCAGGGGAGGTGCCAAACCCGATTTCGCCGCCGTCCGGTTGTGCCTTTCACCCGCGCTGTCCGATGGCGAACGACACCTGTCGGAGTGTGGCCCCCGCGCTCAACCTGCGCGAGGGCGGTCAAAAGTCGGCTTGCCATGCCGCGGACGAGGAACGGCTGAAGCCTTGGCTCAGAATGGCGGCGGAGTAGGGGGATGGAGTTCGATTTCACCACCCTGCCAGAGCGCGACCGCTACCGGCTGCTCTCAAGCTTCGTGGCACCACGCCCCATCGCGCTCGTCACCACGCTGTGCGCCGAAGGTATCGCCAATGCCGCACCAATGAGCTTTTTCAACGTCTTCTCGCAGGAGCCGCCGATCGTAATCCTTGGCATCCAGTGTCGTCCCGACGGCAGCATCAAGGATACGGTCACCAACATCACCCGCCGTCAGAGTTTCTGCGTCAATATGGTCGATATGGCGCTGGCCGAGGCGATGATCACTTGCGGGATCAGCTATGCGCCCGACGTAGATGAGATCGCGACTGCCGGGCTGACCATGACCTCCGCCAGCCAGATCGACGGCGGCTGGATCGCGGAAAGCCCCTGCGCCATGGAATGCGTGGTCGAAGAGACCATCCGCTATGCGCGGCGCGAAATCATACTGGGCCGTGTCCTGCAGATGCATGTGCGCGACAACTGCCTTGACGACGCGGGTCGCTATGTCCGGCCCGAGAATTACCAGCCCATCGCGCGGCTGCATGCAGACAATTACATCACCTCCGACCGGCAGTTTGAGCTCAAGGTCCCCGACACGCCGCCGGTTGGCGTGACACAGAAAGCCAATTGATGAAAATTCACCTGATCAACCCGAACTCCACCGCGGGCATGACCGAGGCCATCGCCCGTACCGCCCGCGCTCAGGCCGGGCCGGGGGTGGAGGTCGTCTCTGCCACTGCGCGTGCAACACCGCCCAGCATCGAAGGCTATGCGGATGAGGCCCGCGCCGTGCCTGCCATGCTCGACGCAATTCTTGAAGCAGAGGCGGCGGGGGCCGTGGCTCATGTGATCGCCTGTTTCGACGATCCAGGTCTCGATGCCGCCCGCGCCGTTGCCAAGGGGCCGGTCATCGGTCTTTGCGAAGCGGCGCTCATTGCAGCTGGACGGATCGCCAAGCGCTTCTCGGTTGTGACGACTTTGCCGCGGGCTGTGCCGATCATCGAAGACCTCGGAGACCGCTACGGATGTGGCCGCGCGCTCTGTGCCGTACATGCCGCTGACATCCCGGTGCTCGATCTCGAATATGCGCCGGTGCAGACCCTGCCTCTGATCGCTCGCAAAATTCGCCAGACGGTTGAGGAAGACCGGGCCGAGGCCGTGGTGCTGGGCTGCGCGGGCATGAGTGCGCATCTGGAACAATTGGGCCGCGATGCGGGCGTGCCGGTGATCGACGGCGTGGGCTTTGCCATACGCATAGCGGCCGGGCTTGCCGCGACGGGGCTGGTGACCGCCAAGACCGGTGCCTATGCCCTGCCGCGCGTCAAGCAATCTCCCGTACCGCAAGTGCGCGTCGCTCCACTGACACGATAGACAGGACAAGATATGACCAAGCCTTTGCTGCTCAAGAACCTCCGGCTGATGGGGACGGATGCCGCCGATGTGCTGATCGAGGACGGGCGCATCGCGCAGATCGCCCCCAAGATCAATCCGACCGCAGAGGTCACCGTCGAGGACTGCGATAGCGCGCTGGCTCTGCCGGGCCTCGTCGATGCGCATGCCCATCTCGACAAGACGCTGTGGGGCATGCCCTGGCATCCGCACCAGCAGGGCAAGAGCCTGCAGCAGATGATCGACACCGAGCGGGCTTTGCGCCACGAACTCGATATGGACGCGGAGCGGCAATCGGCACGGCAGGTGGCGTTGTCGCTGTCCAAGGGGACCACGGCGATCCGAAGCCATGTCGATATCGACACCGAGCATGGGTTGAGCCTGCATCGGGGGGTGGTCGCCACCCGGGCGCGCTATGCGGATGTCATGCAGATCGAGATCGTCGCCTTCCCGCAATCGGGCCTGATGATCCGCCCCGGTACGCTGGAGCTGATGGACCAGGCCTTGCGCGAAGGCGCCGATATTGTCGGCGGGCTCGACCCCTGCGGCATCGACCGCGACCCCAAGGGGCAACTCGACGCAGTCTTCGGGTTGGCGGAGAAACACGGTAAGCCGATAGACATCCACCTGCACGAGCCGGGCGAGATGGGTGCCTTCAGCCTCGAGATGATCCTCGACCGGACCGAAGCACTGACGATGCAGGGTAGGGTGACGGTCAGCCATGCCTTCTGCCTCGGCATGGGTGATCAGGCGCGGGTGGCGGGGCTGCTCGACCGGATCGCGATGCTGGATGTCTCGCTGGCCACCACCGCGCCCGCCGCGCGTCCGGTGCCCTCGGTCGCCGCTTGCCGCGACTGCGGGATCGCGATCTGCGCAGGTAACGACGGCATCCGCGACACTTGGACGCCCTATGGCAACGCTTGCATGCTGGAACGCGCCATGCTGGTGGGCCTGCGCAACAATTTCCGCGCGGATGTGGAGGTCGGTTGGGCCCTCGACACCTGTACCACCGACGGCGCGCGGGTCATGGGTCTTGCTGGCTATGGCCTTGCCGAAGGCCATCGTGCCGATCTGGTGCTGGTCGATGTTGAGGCGATCTCGGAAGCGGTCACCCAACGGCCGCCGCGCCGACTGGTACTGTCGGGCGGGCAGATCGTGGCCCGCAATGGCGAGACGGAGGCGACATGGCAGAGCGCTTGAAACGCACCGCGCTGACCGCCGACTGGGTCGTGGGGCACGTGGACGGGCAACATTGCCTCTACCGCAACGGCACCGTGGTCGTCGAAGGCAAGAAGGTTCTGCACGTTGGACATGACTTCGTGGGCGACGTGGCCGAAACCATCGACTTTGGTGCGGCGCTGATCGGGCCGGGGTTCATCGACCTCGATGCGCTGGCCGATCTCGACACCACCGTTTTGAGCTATGACAATCATCCGCCTGAACTTAAGGGTCGGGTCTGGCCCGAGAGCTACATGGCCGCCGGCCCGCGCGAGATGTACACGCCCGAGGAACTGGCCTTTCAGAAACGCTATGCCTTCACCCGTCTGATCCGCAACGGCATCACCACGGCGTTGCCCATTGCCTCGCTCTTCTACCGCGCTTGGGGCGAAACGGCGGAGGAATTCGACGCCGCGGCAGAAGCGGCGGCGGACCTCGGGCTGCGGGTCTATCTCGGCCCGGCCTATCGCAGTGGTAATCTGGTGGTCGATGTTAATCGGAAGATCGGTTTTCACTACGACGAAACGCGCGGATTGACGGGGGTGGCAGAGGCTGAAGATTTCGTCGCGCGGCACGAAAACACCCAAGGCGGGCTGATCCGTACCATGCTGGCTCCCGACCGGATCGAGACCTGCACGCCCGAGCTTCTGCGCCGCAGCGGTGCCGCTGCCCGCTCTCTCGGAGTGCCGATTCGCCTGCATTGCTGCCAGTCGCGGCTGGAATACGATCTTGTACTGCAACAGCATGGTAAGAGCCCGTTGGAGCTACTGCGCGATACCGACTTCTTTGCGCCGTCCACGATCCTGCCACATGGGCTGTTCCTGTCGGGCCTCAACGGCATCACCCATGCCGCGCCCGACCTCGATATCCTGACGGCGTCCGGCGCCGCCCTTGCGCATTGCCCGCTGGTGATGGCCCGCGGCGGCAAGATCATGCATTCCTTCGTAAGGTTCCGGGACCTGGGCGTCCCTATCGGCATGGGCACCGACACGCATCCCGCTGACATGATCCAGAACATGGCCCTGGGCGTGATGACCGCCCGCATCGCGGAGGGCGATCCGACTTCCGTTCGCGCCGCCGATTTCTACGATGCCGCCACTCTGGGCGGCGCGGCCGCGCTAAACCGCCCGGATCTGGGACGGCTTGCCTCGGGCTGTGCGGCGGACCTGAATGTCATCCGGTTGGACAGCCCCGACATCGGTCAACGCATTGATCCAATTCAGACCATCTTGCTCAACGGGTCGGGTCGTGACGTGTCGGACGTGATGATCGCGGGGCGGTTCGTCATGCGCAACGGCGCAATTACCGGCGTTGATGACATGGTCTATCACCGAAAGGCACAGGCGCAATTCGACCGGATGGTCGCGCAATATCCTGACAGGACGTTGTTTCATCCCCCAGTGGGGGAGATATTTTCGACGAGCTATCCCACGATTCGTTGTACGCCGATATTCATGCAAAGTGTTGAGAAGGCGTTTTGATCCATATTTTGTTTACTCCATCTGGCTCGTTATCCATCGGGCAATTTTTCCAATGGCGGGGCAATGGGAGGACGTGGAGGAAATATTCGCCCATGTTACCGGCTTTTACAGAGCCACGGATGTTGACGAGAAAGCCGAGCAGTAGACGGGCCTGTGCTGACCTTTGTTCGCCGCGCTGCGAATGTCCGTTCCGGGTTGTTAAACCCTTGGGCCTCGCTGGCCGCTCTGACTTTGCCAAACTCACTTTTTGTGCCAAGCAGACCTAACGGCCCAAGTGCGCGCTGCATAGAGGCCGGTCAACAGCTCCCAGCCCAATGCAGTCATTCGATAGAGGCGCTGCAGGCACTTTGCCTCAGGAGCAATAAATTCCTCCAAATTACCGAGACCGGACCTTGATAGGTCGGCGATGTTGATCACAATGATGCAGCGGTTGACCCCGATGCCAGAAAAACAAAAATACTGGAGTGTTCGAACTCAGCCGTCCGAAACGCCAAGCTGAAAGATCCGCTGCAGCGCTGCTTTCCACACGCTCCCTAAAGTCATCTCTTGGCAGAAAGTTATTTGGAGAAAAGAACAGTGACTTTCAGACCTGGCTGATTGTCTGAAAGGGCCACTTTGGCGCAATGTAGATCGGCGATCGCTTTAACTAAGCTGAAGCCAAGACCGTTTCCCGATGTGGTGCGGCTTTTCTCCACCCGGTAGAGGCGCCGGAAGACTTTTTCGCGGTCTCTTTCGGGAATACCCGGCCCATTGTCGCAGACTGTAAAGGTGGTGTGATCTGACGTCGACAAGAGGGACATTTCGACACGTGCCTTCGAGGGGCAATGGCGCAATGCGTTCTCAACCACATTGGCCACCATCTGCGTGAGGAGTTGTTGATCCCCTAAGACGGTGTGGGGTGCAGCGCCTCCTGTGAAGACGAGTGTCTGGTTATTTTCTTCTGCAACCGCACTGTAGGCATCCTCAATTCGGGACAGAACCGCTGTAAGATCGACTTCGCGAAAGCTCTCCCGCTGCGCACCTGCCTCGATTTGAGAAATCCGCAAGAGTGCATGAAACGTCTCGATCAGATCGTCAGCGGCCTCAATAGCTTGGTAAACTTGCCCACTCAGGTGATCAGCGAGTTCCTCGGACTGGCCAATGGCTTCGAGCCTTTGTCGCAAGCGCTGCATTGGTGTGCGCAGATCATGCGCAATATCTGCTGTGATCTGGTTCTGGCTTTCCACCATTTTTTCAAGCTGGCTTATGGTGCTGTTAATCTCACGCGACAAACGTGCCAAGTCATCTGCATCGTTGTGGTGTAAAGACACTCGCGCCCCGAGATCCCCCTTTGCAACGCGTTCGAGCGTTCCAGACACTTGCCTCAAGCGTGTTTCCGTACGGCGACCGACGGCGATACCAACGCCAGACCCAACCATGATCACAACGACGAAACCAATTATCAATCCACCGCCGAAACCCTCAAGCAGTTCCAGCAGGAAGTAGGTGCTTGTCCCAAGTACCAGAGTGTTCTCGCCAAGGTTAACACTTCGCAGGATATAACCGAAGGCTTCGTTTTCGTTGTGCCCCGAGAAGCCTATGGCGGAGGCGTCGACGTAATCAGCCTTGGCTGTCCGGCCAATGGTGTCGACGTTTCCCACGATGCGCTGGCCGTTTGCATCAAGTAGCAGGTATATCCGGTGGTCTTCGAAATTGAATGCGCCGTATTTTGTCAGCCCTTCAATCACCCCATCAAGACCTTGATCCTCATATATAGCGAGAAACGCGGCCTCCTCATCGACAAGCTGTTCCTTGATCCAGTCCGTCGTCTCATATTCGGCGAGTTTGTAAGCTCCCGCGAAAACCAATGCTGTCACAAAAGAATACAAGAACGCAAACCTCAGCGATAATCGCACCGAGGTCGAGCGAAGAAATCGGCCCAATAACGCGTCCCTAGCCATGCAGACTATACCCTGCGCCGCGTATTGTGTGGATCAGCTCTGTCGCGAAGGGTTTGTCGACCTTGTTGCGCAGGCGGCTGATATGGGTTTCGACAACATTCGTCTTGGGATCGAAATGAAAATCCCAGACCGCCTCCAACAGCATTGTCCGGGTGACTACCCGATCTGCATTCCGGATCAGATACTCCAACAAGCTGAACTCGCGCGGCTGTAACTCGACTTCGGTGCCGCCCCGGCTAACCGTCCGGCGGATCAGGTTCATCTCAAGATCAGCCACTCGCAGCACAGTTTCCTCTGTCTTGAGCGGCGGACGGCGTGCCAGCGCAACCAAACGGGCCGAGAGTTCATGAAACGAAAACGGTTTGACTAAATAATCATCAGACCCGGCTAGAAGGCCCTCAACTCGGTCATTGATGCCATCCATCGCACTTAGGAATAGAATAGGTGTCTCTATCCCGGCCCCGCGAACTGACTTTATGAGCGTCAACCCATCCAATCTCGGCAACATTCGGTCAAAGACCATCACGTCATAATCGTTGTCCAACGCATTCAAAAAGCCATCTTTGCCATTGTCACAATGATCAACAGCATGGCCCTGCGCCTTCAGGCTCGAGGTAATATAGTCGGCTGTTTCAAGGTCATCTTCGACAACAAGGACACGCATTCATCCGCTTTCCGAAGGAGAGGTCTGGATATTTGAATACTGTGGATTTTCTGACCGTCAACCTGCCAGAAGATTACGGATTGGTATAGTTCGCGCAAGGTTTGAGTGATCTGCGTTGACCTATCCCTGCTCGGACATCGAGCAGGACACTAAGCTTTTGACACATATCCCGACAACATCATCGCGTGCGCCACTGAAAAAAATATTCGGGCGGCATTTTTTACAGCTAGGTGACAAAGCGAAGGCTTGGCAGCCGACTCTCACGCCTGCAGGGCTTAATCTGATTGTCGCCACCTACATGATGGTTGCCTTCAACGCCGCCTTTTGGGGACATCTTCTACGCCTTTTTGAAGGCGCACCGATGAACATTGCGTGCTTTGGGGTGGCAGTATGGATGCTGACGTTCTTTACGCTCAGTCTGGTCAGTTTGCCGTTGTTGCACCGCCCCCTCGCTGCAGGGTTAATCCTGTTGGCTGCGGCGGCGGCATGGTATCAGGATCACCTGGGAGCGGTCATCGATAAGCTGATGATCCAGAACGTAATGAACACCACGGTTGCAGAGTCGCGGCAGTTGATCACGGTACCCTACTTGCGCCACATGTTTCTGACCGGGGTCATACCTGCTGCTTTACTGTTTTGGCCGCGCATCACATATGCACGGGTCCGGGGATTGCTGTGGAGATTTCCGCTGACCATAGCGGCGAGTTTCCTGCTGACATTTGGATTTTTGTTCATCAACCTCAAAGCCAATGTTTCCATCATCCGCGAGCATCACGAGCTGCTGGGTAGTTATCAGCCCGGTGCCACGATCGGCGCCCTTGTGCGATATGCAAAAATGGAACTCCGTGCCGGGAATGTCGAAGTTAAACCGTTGGGGCAGGATGCGGCTAAGGGGCCTGCTTTGCTGGCGACAAAGAAGCCGGTTTTGCTGGTCCTGTTTGCTGGTGAAACGGCACGTGCGCAGAATTTTGGGCTGAATGGATACAGCCGTAACACCACGCCAGAGCTGTCCCAACTCGATGTCTTCAATTTCAAAGACGCTACGTCCTGTGGGACTTCGACCGCAGTGTCATTGCCATGCATGTTTTCCCCATTTGATCGCTCGAACTACAGTCACGAGCGATTTATGGGCAACGAAAATCTGTTGGATGTGCTTGCCCACGCAGGTGTGGATCCGGTGTGGGTTGACAACAATACAGGCGATCAAAACATCGCCAGACGGACGGGCGCACGGATGGTCGATGTGACATTGAACCCAGCCGCATGTGCTGGTGGCGAATGCACTGATGCGGCTCTGTTGACGGAACTCAGTGCCCAGATCGGCAGCATCACTGAGGATACGGTTCTGGTTCTACATATGATCGGTAGCCATGGTCCCGCGTACTACCTGCGCTATCCGGAAGGTTTTGCACCGTTTGTTCCAGACTGTCGCACGGCTGAGTTCGACTACTGCAGCCAGCAGGAGATCGTGAATGCCTATGACAACAGTATTGCTTTCACCGATCATATCATCGCCAGCGCCATTAAAATGCTGGACCAGCAGGATCGCGTGTCGCCCGCTCTGTTTTTCCTGTCTGACCATGGTGAGTCTTTGGGAGAGGCAGGGCTATACCTGCATGCTGCTCCGATGTTCATGGCACCCGAAGTTCAAACGCAGGTGCCTTTTCTGATGTGGTTGCCACAAAAATTCCAAGAAACCATGCACGTTAACGCTGCATGTCTGACTGACCGCACCTCACAACCGGTCAGTCAGGATAATCTTTTCCATACAGTACTCGGATTGATGGACATCTCCACTGAGGTCTATCGGCCAGAGCTTGACATAACAGCCAACTGCCGCACCGAAAGGACCCCGGCGTGACACAACCTAAAGCTTCACAAAAGACGTCTCCGCAAATCCCACCTAAAGTGACAGGTCTTGCGCATCTGTTTGCCGCGGCTCGCTATTCTTTAGGTGGTTTTCAGCGGCTGATCGCAGAAGCCGCGGCAAGGCAAGAACTTGCAATAGGGGGCGCAGCGATCATTTTGCTCTGGGTTTTGGGTGCGCCGGGAATGCAGATTGGAGCATTTTCCATTCTTTTCCTGCTGCTACTAGCGATTGAAGCGCTCAACACTGCCATCGAAGTCCTGACTGATTTGGTTTCGCCCGAATGGTCTCAACAAGCAAAGCACGCAAAAGACCTTGGATCGCTGGCGGTCGCGCTCTTGATTGGGGCAAATACCGCCTGCTTCGCCATCATTCTGCTGTCACTCCTGAATTAGGCTCGGGGCACTTCTTCGACCAAGTATCTAGCCTTGGTCCAGTCAGGCAAGCCAGACGATTTGTTACGGCATGCTCTAGCGTTAACCTCATAGCGAATGGCCGCTTTTGCCACTGCATATGCAGCACAAACCGTTCATCGGGCCCCTAAGTTCTACGACTTTGCAAATGGTGCTTTCTGCGCTTCGCTGTCGTTCGACTAGGGCTGACTGCGGCCCTTGCTCTCGAACAATGGCCAGCGCGAGATAGTGGCGCCAGTCATGGATGACTCTGCCCGGCTTGCGATGGGATCGATCAATAATCCGCGCATGCTCGTAAACCGTTTGCCCCTCAGCGACGATGACCAGCCGTTCGGAATACACGTGTAAGTTGATCCGATGGTGCGCAAGTCTGGCGGGCACGCTGTAGCGATTGCGCTCGAATGTGATAAGGCACGTCCACTGCCCGGCAGTGAATTGCCAAAGGCAATGTCACGAGAGGGGCAATACACGTTTGCTGTGTTCTATTAAGCCGTCGAATGCCGGCGGCAGTGTCATAAGAACAGGCTTCTCGGCTTTCCAGACTTCAGCAATGGACCCCGCCCGGCAAGGACTTGTGCGGTGTCTCCGCCCACAGAGCGATGCAGCGATCTTCAAGCCACTGGTTCAGTTCTTCCAAATCAGCAAAAACAGGCAATCCCTACCGCATGCGGTTGCGAGCATCCCGCACACTTTTCTCGATCTGGCCTTTCTCCCAACCGGCTGCAGGGTTGCAATACTCAGGCTCAAACACGTAGTGGCTGGCCATCGCCTCGAAGCGTGCATTGATATTGCGCTGCTTGCATTTGCCAACGCGGTCCACCGCCGTCATCGCGCGTCCATTGTTGTTGAAGCAATGGCGAACAAGGACTTGCTATCGTAAATCCCGCGACCGGGTATGCCGCCGAAGTCCCGGAAGCCACGCCAATGAGCGTCGAACGTAAGCGTTGCATCTGACCCCGCAAGTGGCATCTAGCTATCACACGCCATTGCTCCTATATTGGCGCGCAGCGCCAATATGAAACAGTAAATGCTAGACATTCCCGGCCCTGATCCGACCTTCGCGCTCGGCACGGTAGATGGCCTGTATCAAATCACTGCTCCTTGACGCCCAGCTACACTTTCTTCGGTCGCGTCCATCCTTCGTCGAGCTTCTCGAGCACCTTCTCCAGCCAGTTTTCGTACCAATACCAAGTGTTCGCGACCTTCACGCCATAGCCTTTGCCGGGATTGCGGGCATCAAGCTGCTGGAAGAGCTTGGTGTGATCGTACATACTGAACGCGGCGTGTCCTGCCGCCTTCACCTTCGTGACGATCTCGCCAGGCAGATATTTCGGTCGCTCGACCTCCTTCAACAGAACGCGCTCGACGGCCTCTGCTTCCGGAGAGCCTGGTTTGATGAACTCCACCGCGAGATCCGCCTTGCTGGCTTTGCTTGCGACCTTCGGGACGAAGGCGACGCGGAACCGGAATTTCGGGTCCTTCTGCTCATCCTCCGAAAGCCCCTCGTGGAAGGCGTCCATGGCAGTCGCAATATGCGCCGGTAGGTCGGTAGCTATCAGGCTTTGCCGCTGTACACCGTCAAAAGTTACAAATTGCAGCGCGATAGGAAGCCGCTTCTCTAGGGCGAATTCGCGTCCGAAGAGGTCCTTGATGGTATCGTTGAAGTTGATGCAGCAGGCCTGCAGTTTCGCGCTAAGCGCATCATCGATCCTGTTGGTGGACCGATGCTCGATCTCGTTCCTGATCTCGATCAGGAATTTAAGATTGTTGACGACGCCGCCTTGGAGGGGGCAGGCACCAGTCGAGATACACTGGCTCAGTTCCCAGTATTTCTCGGCTCCGGATGGCGTGCGTTCAACAACGCCAGCCTTCTTGTGCCGGTAGTCGATGCCTTCACGCTTATAATTGGCGTGCATTAGATAGGTCCACGCGATGATCGCGGTGACTATGAAGAGTTCGGCCCTAAAGTAGAGACCGGCGCTATTGAAGGTGTGGACGGCAGCGATCATGGCTTCACGCGCTTTGACAATCAGCTCGTCGCCTTGGAGGTGGAGGCCGGTCTTGGGATCAATGTTCGGCCAACTGTCCAGAAAGGTATCGAGCTCATCATCAGACGCGGCCTTGATGGCCTTGTGCTTCGTGCCGTCCTTTATCTCGGAGATGCGTGCGTTGTTGATCGAGCGCGTCGGCCGGGAGAAGTACGCTTGGATATCTTGGGGCACGTATTTGCGGGACAACATCGCCTTGACGATCGCGACCTCCCACTTCTCAAGCGTATTACCTGGTCGCCTCGCCAAATTAGTGCCCCCCCATACCTTGTCTGAATTGTTCGTGTTTTCAATCGTTGCCGTAGTCCGGCTCGTATTCCATTTCGCGTTCCTGCTGGTCTTCATGGATGTAGCTGAGACCGGAGGCATCGATTTCGTCGCTTCCCATGAGCATCAGGTCGCACGTCGGGCAGCGGAACTCCTCGCCGAGAAACTCCCGGTCGACGATTTCCCAGATCGCGTACTCATCGCGCTCCTCGCTAATCTCCTCGCTGGACTGCTCGCCCGTCATGAAGGCACGGCATTTGCAGGCCGGACAGCTTTCGACCCAAATCTCGTCGTAGCGTCCCTTGAAAAGCTCCACCTGATGGTGCGGCTCGCGTAGATCGGCCTCGGCGGCCAAGCGCTCCCGCTCAGACTTCTTCAGTGCGCCGAACCGCTCCTTTGCGGCTTCAACGCGTAGTTTGACCGCAGCATCGAGGGCGTTTGCTGCCTCTTCGAGCAACTGGCGAGGGGCCTTGGCATCCGCGGCGCCGAGCCATTTCTCCAGAGATGATCCCATCTGGTGCAGAATCGTGTCGCACGCATGCCAATAGCGCGCCTCCCAGGCGTCGAGCCGCATGGTCCTAAATGGGAGGTCTGCTGAGTGCAGCTCCGCGTTTCGACGCTCGGCGATATCTTGGCAAAACTTCTGCACCGTTTTGTCGAAACGGGGGACAAGGTGAGTGAGCCGTTCGAAAAGAGTCTTTGTGGCGATCGTCTTGACGTCGGTAGTCACGTTGATGCCGGCAGCGACGAACAACGATTGCCAGTGTGTCGGATCAACCACGAGGCTGGGGTGTTTCCGAGCCAGCGCAGCCTTACCGAGTAGCTCGAGCGCGAGCGAGGCCCAGAGCTGGTACTCATCAAGATCGCCGACGCCCTTCCGCGCGAGGGCGCGACCAATGTAGACCTTCGACTTGGCATGCAGCGCATCGCTGTCGATGGCGATGTAGACATTCTCAGGCATCGATGAGAATCCTCGCGAGGCTTCGGCCGGACCCGTGGGCCGACCGGCTGCGTCCGAGTAGGACGCGCCAGTTGTCAATGATTAGGATGTCGCCCTGCCGCCAATGAAGCGCGTACGAATGGGCGCGCGTGATCCTGTCCGCGACTAGTTGCATAGCTTCTCGGCCACGCTCGCCCAGAGGTTCAAGGCAGCCGGGATCGTAGCGCAGAAACGTTCCGCCCGGCGCAAGGATGGTCGAGTAGAAGGATCGTCGACCGGTGCGAACGAGGACTGGTGCCTCTTCGAGAAGCGCAAGCTCCTCTCGCTCAAAGCCGAGCTTGCGCCAATCGAGTAACATCGTTGCCGTAGGTGTCTCGCCTGGATCGATACACCCGAGAAGCAGGTAGCGGCATGGTCTCGGGCGATGACTGAGTTCAATATGAAACGGCAAAGCGCCTAACCCATATTGCGCGCTCAGGGATCGTGGATGCGCATCTTCGGCGACAATCGGTTGGACAACCTCACGTAGTTGCCCCGAACGTCCGGCAACACGGGTGCCTAGGACGTGTTGACAAA
>NZ_LNWY01000012.1 GCF_001681715.1 Tritonibacter mobilis
AACAATGAGTCTGGAGCCTAGTCCTGTAGGTCGGGGGCATAGGTCTGCTCATGCATCCCAGCTACCACGCTGGATTCACGAGATGAATCCTTCACGGGATTTACGCAATAGAGCCAAATCTATCGGAAATAGACCGTTCGCTCACATGTCAATTTTCGCAACACCCGCTTAGGTTGAATATTATTCCCCTCATCGTTCACAAGTTCACTGGGGAATGTCATGCAGGATCTCGATACACGGCTCACACTGTTAAACCGTCCGCGTCTGCTGGCGCGCAGCGCCCGCTTTGGTGCGGATGATTATGTCCGCCATCGTGATCTGAAACGCCTGCTGCGCAGCCCTGCCTCTCAGGGGTTGGCTGCGATCCTGATGCAATTGCTGGACCTCGAAGCCGCACAAGAAGCCGCGCGCAAATCACAAAACCCCGGATATTCCTTTGCGCGCCACATTGAGGTCCTGATCGCGCTTGTAGCAGAAAGCCGCGTCTATCTTGCTTCGCGCGCCACAAAAGGGACGGCAACAAAAAACGGCGCCACACTGGGCGCCGTCTGATCAGTCTGAATGGGCTGTGCTTACATAAAGGCGTCGGGCATAGACGCCTTTTTCTCAGCCACATAGGCAACCAGAGCCTCGCGGATCGCCGGATCCAGCTCGGGTTGCTTATAGGTCGCAAGCAGGTGCTCCACGCGGGAAGTTGCAAGCTTGTAAGTGTCGCGCGCGCCTTCTTCTTCCCACTGTTCAAACGGTTTGTAGTCCAAGAGGTTAGACTTCCAGAATGCCGTTTTGAAATTCGCCTGCGTATGCGCGCAGCCGAGGTAGTGTCCACCCGGACCAACCTCTCGGATCGCATCCATGCCCTGCCCGTTTTCATCCATATAGATGCCTTTGGCCAACCCATGCAGGGCGCCAAGCTGGTCGGCGTCCATCACGAATTTCTCAAAATCCGCGACCAGACCACCCTCAAGCCAACCACAAGAGTGCAGCATGAAGTTCACGCCCGCCAGCAAGCCCATGTTGAGCGAGTTTGCAGTTTCATATGCGGCCTGCGCGTCGGGCAGTTTAGAGCCGCAGAAAGACCCGGCAGAGCGGAACGGCAGATTAAGACGCCGTGCCAATTGCCCTGCCCCATATGTGACCATCGATGCCTCAGGTGTACCAAAGGTCGGCGCGCCGGAGTTCATATCGATTGAGGACACAAACGCCCCAAAGATCACAGGGGCGCCGGGACGGATCAGCTGACTGTAAGCAACACCGGCCAAAACCTCGGCCAAAACCTGTGTCAGCGTGCCCGCAATGGTCACCGGCGCCATCGCGCCCCCGACGATAAACGGAGAGATAATGCAGGCTTGGTTGTTCTGTGCGTAGACCTCGAGAGCGCCCATCATCACATCGTCAAACGTCATTGGCGAGTTGATGTTGATGAGCGAAGTCATCACGGTGTTTTCCTGCACAAAATCCTTGCCGAACAGGATACCGCACATGTCAACGGAATCCTGCGCGCGGCTCGGCTCTGTGACTGATCCCATAAAGGGTTTGTCGCTCAACTCCATATGCGCCATCAACATGTCGAGGTGACGTTTGTTCACCGGCACATCCGTCGGCTCGCACACGGTCCCGCCAGAGTGGTGCAACCACTTCGACATATAGCCCAGTTTCACGAACTTCTGGAAATCTTCCAAGGTTGCATAGCGACGGCCACCGTTGGCATCGCGCACGAAGGGCGGGCCGTAAACCGGAGCAAGAACAAGATTCTTGCCGCCAATCACCACAGATTTCTCGGGGTTGCGCGCGTGCTGGGTGAACTCGCTCGGTGCGGTTGCGCAAAGTTTACGCGCCAAACCGCGCGGAATGCGAACCCGTTCGCCCTGCACATCCGCTCCGGCCTCACGCCAGCGATCCAGCGCGGCGGGATTATCGACAAAATTGACGCCGACTTCCTCAAGGATGGTTTCAGCGTTGGTCTCGATGACCTCAAGCGCCTCTTCGGTCAGCACCTCGTAGTTCGGAATATTCCGCTCGATATACTTCGCTGTCTCGATTTTGACGCTGGTGCGTTCGGCGCGACGGGCGGCGCCACCGCCACCCCGGCTGCGACGACGTGGTGCTGCATCTGTCATTGTTCTTCCTCACGACAGTATGAATTCTGTGCAATCTGATTACCGAAGCAAGATTAAGACGCGCCGAAGGATAACGGCTATTCTCGCATAAATGCGACATCTGAGACCGGATTTTACGGCAAACTGCCCGGTTTGGACTGCCAAGTTCCGCGCGAAGTCTTGAAAGAAGATGAAAACCCCGGTGGCAGGTAATCTGACCTCTTGCCAGACGTCCCGCCAGACCCTAAGAGCCAAGCATGACCGAGACAGCCCATGACCGCCTTTTAATTATAGACTTCGGCAGCCAGGTAACGCAGCTGATTGCGCGCCGCCTGCGCGAGTTGAACGTCTATTGTGAAATCCACCCCTATCAGAATGTCACCATGGACTTCGTGCGCGAATTTGCGCCCAAGGCGGTGATCTTCTCAGGTGGTCCTGACAGCGTGACGCGCGAGGGCTCTCCCCGCGCGCCGCAAGAGATTTTTGACTACGGTGTGCCGATCCTCGGCATTTGCTATGGCCAGCAGGTGATGATGCATCAGCTGGGCGGCACCGTTCAGTCCGGCCACGGCACCGCTGAATTTGGCCGCGCCTATGTGACCCCGACCGAAGAGCGCATCGACATGCTCAGCGGCTGGTTCCTTGACCAGACCGAGCAAGTCTGGATGAGCCACGGCGATCATGTCTCTGAAATCGCACCCGGTTTTAAGGTTTACGGCACCTCACCCAATGCGCCTTTTGCGATCACGGCGGATCTGGAACGGAATTTCTACGCCGTTCAGTTCCACCCCGAAGTGCACCACACCCCCAACGGCAAGACGCTTTATGAAAACTTCGTGCGTCTGGCTGGGTTTGCGGGCGACTGGACCATGGGGGCCTACCGCGAGCAGATGGTCGACACCATCCGCGAACAGGTCGGCGACAAGAAAGTCATCTGCGCCCTTTCTGGCGGCGTTGACAGCTCGGTCGCAGCAGCCCTGATCCATGAGGCAATCGGCGATCAGCTGACCTGTGTGTTTGTGGACCACGGTCTTCTGCGCAAGAACGAAGCCGAAGAAGTCGTCGGCATGTTCCGCGACCACATGAACCTGCAGGTGATCCACGCAGATGAAACCGAGCTGTTCCTCGGCGAGCTTGAAGGTCAGTCCGACCCGGAAACCAAGCGCAAGATCATCGGCAAGCTGTTCATCGACGTGTTCCAGAAATACGCCGATCAGATCGAGGGCGCTGAGTTCCTTGCTCAAGGCACGCTCTACCCGGATGTGATCGAGTCGGTCTCCTTTTCTGGCGGCCCGTCCGTAACGATCAAATCGCACCACAACGTCGGTGGCCTGCCGGAAAAGATGGGGCTGAAGTTGGTGGAGCCGCTGCGCGAGCTCTTTAAGGACGAGGTCCGCGCCCTGGGTCGTGAACTTGGTCTGCCCGACAGTTTCATCGGACGGCACCCCTTCCCCGGACCGGGTCTGGCGATCCGTTGCCCCGGCGAGATTACCCGCGACAAGCTGGACATCCTGCGCGAGGCGGATGCCATCTACATCGACCAGATCCGCAAACACGGTCTTTATGATGAGATCTGGCAGGCCTTTGTGGCGATCCTGCCGGTGCGCACCGTGGGCGTGATGGGCGATGGCCGCACCTATGACTACGCCTGTGCCCTGCGCGCAGTCACCTCGGTGGATGGCATGACGGCGGATTACTACCCGTTCAGCCATGAATTCCTTGGTGAGACCGCAACACGGATCATCAACGAGGTCAAAGGCATCAACCGTTGCACCTATGACATCACCTCAAAGCCTCCGGGTACAATCGAGTGGGAATGATCTGAGGTCTTCACCTCTTACAAGCCCCGGTGCACTGCGTCGGGGCTTTTTTATAGGCACATGAAATCCCGCTTGTTTTTCTAAACTTGCACACCTGATATTAACGCCCGGACTGATACGAAGATCGGACACCAAATAAGGGAGTGGTGCCATCTCCGATCTCTATTTTTCTCTCGCCTCGGGTCGTTCAGGGTCGGCTTGGCTTGCAGATTTCCTCTCAGCCAATCTGGGTTTTCCCGTCATTCACGAACCGCTCGCGATCGAGGATTTCGAAACCCGCATGCCAAGCATTCGGCTGATGCGCAGCTTCAACACCTATGGGTATAATTCCGAGGTGCGCCAGTTCTGGTCAAATAAGCTCGCCGCTTTACCCACGGATGCCCCTTATGGCGAAACAAACCATACGCTGGGAAAATGCGGATTGATTGAGGCGCTTGCGGATCATCCGCGGGCGAAAGACGCCAAAATCATCGTGCTGCGCCGAGATTTGGCCAAGCAATGCGCCAGCTATATCAATCGGCATGATTTCAGCAATATATCGCTGTTGTGGCAGTGGTACCTAGACCCGCAGTACCCCAACAGAATTTTGAAATCCGAGCCGTTTCTTAAGCTTGGGCAAGTGGGATGTGCGATATGGTACACCTTGGAAATGGAGTGCCGACAGGTCTACTATCAACGCGTTTATTCTGATCGCCTGACCTTCCTGCCAATTCAGCTCGAAACTGTAACCCGCGAGAAAGCGGCCTCCGAATTTCTGACAGAGCTGGGCATTCACCAGAAACCGGTTTTGCCGAAGAAAAAGAACGCCAATCAGATCTCAGCCCAATCCGAACTTGTCGAGCAAATCGCGATCCATATCCACAATTTGAACTTCAATCCGGAGGCCATCGTCGACGATTATATCGCGTCAGGGCGTGATCTCGATCTGATGCAGGACCAACGCGCGGCCTGATCGGGGTTGACGCTGCTGGGCATTTAACCCTTTCTGCACAAAAGTACAGCGAGGACCATCATGCCGGGCAGCGCAACCACACCTGCGTCAGAGCAGGACAACACGCTATTGCGCGCTGCGATCTGGATGATCGGCGCGATTTTGTCCTTTTCGGCGATGGCGATCGCAGGTCGCGAGGCCAGCCTGTCGCTCGATACGTTTGAAATCATGATGTATCGCAGCTTTGTGGGGGTCATCGTGGTTGCTGCTGCGATCACGGTGCTGCGGCGTTGGCATATGGTCACCACCAAGCGTCTTGCACAGCATGGGCTGCGCAATATGGCGCATTTCACCGGTCAAAACCTTTGGTTTTATGCGGTATCCGTCATTCCGTTGGCGCAGGTTTTTGCGTTGGAATTCACCTCTCCGATCTGGGTCATTCTGTTGGCCCCGTTGTTGCTGGGCGAAAAACTCACACGTATGCGCGGTATTGCCGTCACGCTTGGGTTTATCGGTATTCTGATTGTGGCCCGGCCAAGCCCTACGACATTCAACATTGGCCTGGCCTGCGCAGCGGGTTCGGCAATTTTCTTTGCCCTGACCAATATCGCCACCAAACGCCTAACTCGAAATGAGAGCATTTGGTCGATTATGTTCTGGCTCACCACGATGCAATTGATCATGGGGATCCTCTTTGCGGGATGGGATTTTGATATCACCCTACCCGATGCGCAAAGCCTGCCATTCATCCTGATTATCGGCTGCGCGGGGCTCAGTGCGCACTTTTGCATCACCAATGCGCTGTCACTGGCTCCTGCCGCATTGGTTGTGCCAATTGACTTTGCCCGCCTGCCCTTTATCGCCCTGCTCGGCTGGTTGATCTATGGTGAGTCGGTTGAAATCTGGCTCTTCGTGGGTGCGGCACTTATTCTCGCGGGCAATTTCATCAATATTGTATCCTCCCGGCAACAGTAGCCGTATTGACGCACTGTCGCGACACAAGCTGCCGTCCCGTCAACATTGCGAGGTGTGTCACATTCCCTTTACGCTCAGAGCAGAACGCGATGCGACACAAAATGTCGCCAAGCGCCTGAGGGAGGACATTTATGAAACATTATATAGCAGCATCTTTTGCTACGACGCTTCTGGCGTCCAGCGCCATGGCGAGCGGGCTTGACCGCACCGGACAGCCCATCGGTCTGATCTTTGAGGAGGGCACCTACGCGGAGTTTTCTTTCGCGACAACAGATGTTGACCTGACAGGTACAGATATAGGGGGTGGTGCTCCCAGCGGAGACGTTGGCGAACGCTTCAATATGCTGAGCGGCGGATTCAAGACAGACATTACCGAAGAGCTGTCTTTGGCGGTAATCTACGATCAACCCTGGGGCGTAGACGTGAACTACCCCGTCGGTGGATCGGACCTCCTCGGTGGCACCATGGCGCGGGCCGATTCCAACGCGATCACCGCACTGCTGCGCTACAAATTGAATGATCGCTTCAGCGTCCACGGTGGCCTGCGTTATCAAGAAATCGACGGTGATATCACACTCAGTGGCTTAGGCTACGGTGCGCTCTCTGGTTACAACGTCAAGGTTAACCGTGATGGCGCCTTTGGCTGGGTCGCAGGTGTTGCTTATGAAATTCCAGATATCGCGCTTAGGTTTGCGCTGACCTATCAATCTGAGATTGAACATAATTTTGATAGGGTGGAAAACAACCCGTTAGCTCTCGGCGGAGCGACACTCAACACGAGCGATACGACCAAAACTCCTCAGTCTGTTAATCTCGATTTCCAATCTGGCATCGCCAAAGACACTATACTGTTTGGTAATGTGCGCTGGGCTGAACATAGCGTGACGGACCTGAATGTTCTAGCTGGGATTGGTGGACGTGATCTAATCGATCTCGACGACTCCTTCACCTACACCATCGGTGTGGGCCGCCGTTTCAATGACAATTGGTCCGCATCGCTTGCCTATATCTATGAGGATGCCGATGGCGACAATCTGGTGTCACCGCTGGCCCCCACACATGGAATGGAAGCCATCCGCCTCGGTGTGCAGTATCAGACCGAAAAGATGAAAGTCGCTGCGGGCGTACGCTACACCAAACTGGGTGATGCCGCTGCGGCCACCGCTGGCTCAGCGCGCGCCAACTTCAACGACAACGATGCTCTGAGCCTTGCGGTCAAAGTGGGCTTTTACTTCTAAATAGAAGATCAGTTGACAGCTCAAAGCCCCGCTTTAATCAGCGGGGCTTTTTTGATGCTGCTGCAATGCCTTGCGCATCGTTACCTGCCAAGCACAATTGACCTGCCGCTCCAGCCTGTCTAGCAAGGCAGCGTAGACCGCGAAAAAGGCAGCAGTTTTATGCTTTATACCTCAGCTCAGGCGTGGCGCGACGCGCCCTCCAAACGGGTTCTTTTCTTTGGCATGTCCGGCCTTGGAAAGACCTATATCAGCAATATCCTGCGCCATTCCGGTCAATGGTTTCACTACTCTGCCGACTACCGTATTGGCACCCGGTATATGGGTGAATATATCGCCGATAACGCCAAGGCAGAGGCGATGAAAGTTCCCTTCCTGCGCGACCTGCTGCTGTCAGATTCCATTGATATTTCCTCCAATATCACCTTTGAAAACCTAAGCGCTGTGACCGCCTATCTTGGGGTGCCGGGTGATGCGCGTAAGGGGGGCTTGCCGATTGAGGAATATCGCACCCGGCAGGACCAGTTCCGCCGCGCCGAAATCGACGCACTGCTAGACACGCGCTACTTTATCGACCGCTCGGAGCGGATTTATAGCTATCCGCATTTCATTTGCGATTCCGGAGGCTCCATTTGCGAATGGGTGGACGCCGATGATCCCAACGATAAGCTCCTGACAGAACTCAGTGCGCACACGCTTCTGGTCTGGATCAAGGGCACCGCAGACCACACCCAAGAGCTGATCCGTCGCTTTGATCGCGCGCCCAAGCCGATGGCGTATCAGCCCGCCTTTCTGACCCGCGTTTGGGAAGAATATCTAAGTGAAAACAATATCTCAGACGAAGATGTTGATCCCCATTCCTTCTTGCGCTGGACCTATGCTCAGGCATTGGCACATCGTCAGCCCCGCTATGAGGCGATGGCAAGGAACTGGGGCGTGACCGTCACCGCCGATCAGGTGGCACAGGTGCGAAGCACACTCGATTTCGAGGAGTTGATCGCATCCGCCCTTGAGGCACGCTCAGAACAGACTTAATTAACAGCACCCTGCTATCTCTAGCGCACCAAAGAAGGACCTGACATGCCTATCAAGATCCCCGCTGACCTGCCCGCCTACTCCGTCCTGTCGGACGAGGGCGTTATGGTCATGTCGCCGGATCACGCGGCGCGTCAGGATATCCGTCCGATCAAAATCGGCCTTCTCAATCTGATGCCCAAGAAGATCCAGACGGAGAACCAGTTTGCCCGTCTGATCGGTGCCACGCCGCTTCAGATTGAATTCTCGCTGATCCGTATGACCGAGCACCAGACAAAGAACACCGCCGCCGAGCATATGGAAGAGTTCTACCGTCCTTTTGAGGAAGTTCGGGACGAAAAGTTCGACGGGCTGATCATCACCGGCGCGCCGATTGAGCATTTGCCGTTTGAGGATGTGACCTACTGGCAGGAACTCTGCGAGGTGTTCGAGTGGACCCAGACCAATGTACACTCCACCTTTGGCGTTTGCTGGGGTGGCATGGCGATGATCAATTACTTCCACGGCGTGCGCAAACATATGCTGGATCACAAGGCCTTTGGCTGTTTCCGGCATCGGAACCTGCAGCCGACCTCGCCCTACCTGCGGGGGTTTTCTGATGATTTTGTGATCCCTGTCTCTCGCTGGACCGAGATGAGCCAGCGCGAGATTGACGCGGCTCCGGGGTTGACGACGCTGTTGGGCAGCCCGGATGTCGGACCCTGCCTCGTCGAGGATAAAGGCCACCGCGCGCTCTATATCTTCAACCATTTTGAGTATGACAGCGACACGCTGAAGCAGGAATATGATCGCGATGTCGCCAGCGGCACCGAGATCAACGTACCAATCAACTACTACCCGGATGACGATCCAAGCCAGCGTCCGCTCAACCGCTGGCGCAGCCATGCGCATCTTCTTTATGGCAACTGGGTGTCTGAGATTTACCAGACCACCCCTTATGATGTGGAGCGCATCGGTCTGGATACCACGGACCTCAGGGCCTGATCTGTGCGGATGAGTGCAATTGTTGCTCTTGGCCTGACGCTCAGCGTTGCGGGTCTTGGTCTTGCCACCGCTCTGCGCGCACCTGCGCGCGAAGCGCAGGCGATGGCCAACCACCCGCCTCAAGGTCAGTTTGTCACCGTCGATGGCCATCAGGTTCATGTGGTAGAGCGTGGTCAGCCCCAAGGCAGCGCTCCGGATCTGGTGTTGATCCACGGCTCCAATGGCAGCAGCCGGGACATGACGTTCCGACTGTCGCCTGCATTGGAAGATGCCTATCACATCCTGATTTTTGATCGCCCGGGGCTGGGCTATTCCGATGCCCTGACCGAAAAAGGCACCAGCATCCAAACCCAAGCCGCTGTGCTGCAAAAAGCAAGCGCCAGCCTTGGCGTGGACCGCCCGATTGTACTCGGGCAAAGCTATGGCGGTGCAGTGGCTCTTGCATGGGCAACACAGTTTCCTCAGCACACCGCCGCAGTGGTTAATGTCTCTGGCGTCTCCCACCCTTGGGATGCGGAGTTGCCGACATTCTATAAACTGACCTCCTCGCGCCTTGGCGGCGCGTTGATCGTGCCCGTTCTGACTGCTTTTGTCCCCAATAGTTATGTGCGTTCCTCTTTGGAAGAGGTGTTTGCCCCGCAAGCGGTGCCTGAGGGGTTTGCGGAGTATTTCGGTCTGGCCATGAGCTTACGCCGCAGTTCTTTGCGTGCCAATGCCAAACAACGCGCCAACCTGCTGAAAGAGATTGAGGCCATAGCGCCGCTATATCCGCAACTTGAGATGCCAATCGAGATCGTGCATGGAACGGCCGATACAACGGTGGGAATTTCCATTCATGCAGAACGACTTGTGCAGGACAGTTCCACCGCGCGGCTCACCCCGCTACCGGGTGTTGGGCATATGCCGCATCAGACCCATACACAATCCATTGTGGATGCGGTGAACCGGGCCGCAGCACGCGCAAACTTGCGTCAATCGCTTTAACATTGAAGAGTGATGCTTCAGGAATATGCGGGCAGAAAAGGATGGGTCTGATATGAGTTTGCCGTTTGACGGAGCAATCAGCGCGTATTTTGAGGAAGCTGCGCCCAAAGAGATCCGCAAAGCGATCGATGACGCGGGCAAGGACGATATCCTGAACCCGAGCTATCCGTATGACGCGGAAATCTTCAAAGGGGATTACAAGGATCAATACAAGGCGCTGCAGGTCGAACTGGTCAAACTTCAGGCCTCGGTAAAGGCCTCAGACCAACGTGTCGCCATCGTGTTTGAGGGCCGTGATGCCGCAGGAAAAGGCGGCACAATCAAGCGCTTTCGCGAGAACCTTAATCCGCGTGGCGCCCGTGTCGTCGCACTGTCGAAACCCACCGAGACAGAAGCGACGCAGTGGTATTTTCAACGCTATATCTCGCAACTGCCCTCAGGCGGCGAGATCGTGTTCTTTGACCGCAGCTGGTACAATCGTGGCGTGGTGGAGCAGGTGTTTGAATTTTGCACCCATAGCCAGCGCGAGCACTTCTTTTCTCAGGTACCAGACTTTGAAAAAATGTTGGTGGATGAGGGCATCCAGCTCTTTAAATTCTGGCTGAACGTGGGTCGCGCGGAACAATTGCGCCGGTTCCTCGCCCGTGAGCGTGATCCGCTCAAACAATGGAAACTCAGCTGGATCGATGTTGAGGGGCTGAAACGCTGGGACGCCTATTCCAAGGCCATCGAGGAAACCCTGGAGCGCAGTCAAAGCCCCCACGCACCATGGACAATCGTGCGATCTGACGACAAAAAACGCGCCCGCCTCGAAGCGATCCGCCACGTGCTACAGTCGGTAGACTACGCCAATAAAGACAAGGACGCGATTGGATCGGCCGATCCTTTGATTTGCGGAGGCCCCGAAATCTGGGATGGCTAAACGCGGCTACCATCACGGCAATCTCCGTCAGGCTCTTGTGGAGGCTGCGCTTCGCCTCATTGAGGTGAAGGGCCCGACGGGGTTCACCCTTTCTGAGGCCGCCAAGCAGGCCGGCGTCACCCCGGCTGCCGTCTATCGCCATTTCGAGGGGCGAGAGGACCTGATTGCCGAGGCTGCGCGCCAAGGGTTCTTGATGTTTGCGGATCTCATGCAGCATGCCTATGACAAATATCAGCCCTCTGCCCTTGCGGCGTTTGAGGCCACTGGCCGTGCCTACCTCGCCTTTGCGCGCAAACATCCCGGTCATTATATTGCGATGTTTGAAAGCGGTGTGTCTGCAAATCGGACACCCGAACTTGCAGAGGCAGCAAGCCGCGCGCGCGGGGTTCTGGAACATGCTGCGACAAAACTCAGCCAGCATATCCCGGCGGAAAAACGCCCGCCTGCTTCGATGTTTTCGGCCCACATCATGGCCATGAGCCACGGCGTCGTAGAGCTCTACGCCCGAAACGCCCCCGGCACCGCTTCTCCCTATGCACCGGAGGATCTGTTGGAAACGGGGATCGGGATCTATCTGCGCGGGTTGGGATTGATTGACCCAGACCTCTGACACCTCCCTACATGCACAACAATTAAGCACTTGAAAAAGGTCTGACGCTTTTAACGCTAGACTTATTCTTGTTTCAGCATGAGTTAATAGCCCTTCCCTAGTTTCGGCTCCGTTCGCGGTCATTTCGAGGAGTCTGCTATGCGTCTGCGATTGGTAATGTTTCTGGTGATCGGCCCGCTGATCGCATTGGCCTGTTTTTTTGCTGTAGACGAATTGCAGATGCAGTGGGACGACTACTCACTTGCGCGCGAAACACGGGAAAAAACGCTCGAAGAGACGCTGGTCAACACACTTGTTCACGAGATGCAAAAAGAGCGCGGCTATTCCGCAGGCTTCATCGCATCGAAGGGCAAGAACTTTCCACAAGAGCTGTCTGAACAGCGGCAGATGACGGATGAAGCACTGAAAACCGTCCTTTCAGACGTGCGCTCTCTCGCGCTCAAAAAACCTGAGCTGTCGGACATGGTGCGCGCTCGTACGGAGCAGCTTGCAGATATGCGTCAACAGGTTGATGGGTTTGAACTCACCGTGCCGGAAATGGCAAAGTTCTACACTTCCACCATTGGCATGATGCTCGATCTGGCGCGCCCTGTACAATCGGCATCGCCCTCTCAGAAATTGCAGATGTTGGCTCAGGCGCGGACGTTACTCGGTGCAGCAAAAGAAGCCGCAGGGCTGGAACGCGCTATGGGCGCTACCGGTCTTGGGGGCGGTTTTGGTCTGCCCTTGCATGATCGTTTTGTCTCTCTGGGCGGCGCGCAGACGGCGCATCTTAACGAGGTGGACGCATTGGTTGATATGGACGTCTGGATGGCGGAGCTTTTGACAAAAGAAGAATACGCCCAGATTGCGCAGGCTCGAAAAACGATTGTGGATGGCTATGAAAGCGGTGACTTCGGCGATCTGACAGCACCGGGTTGGTTTGCCATTTCTACCAATTGGATCAATGCCCTCAGGGCAGAAGAAGAACGTCTCGCCACTGAAATCAACCAGATTTCGACCAGCATCGAACAACGCGCGGGCACTGCATTTCGCAAGTTTGCGATTCTGAGTGCGGTTGCCGCTTTGGGGTGTTTGGTATTCGCCGTCATCATGTTTGAAAAAGTCATCAAACGTATCCATGGGCTGACCGCAGTGGTCGAAGGCTTCACCAAGGGGGACTACGATATCCACGTCGATGGTATCGATGGCAAAGACGAACTCAGCCGCATGGCCCGTGTGATCTACACCTTCAAGCAAGAGGCGTTGCAAATGATCCGCGACGCCAAGGCGCTGGAGGTCGAACAAGGCAAGCGCAAAAAAGAGCAGGACTTTGTTGTGAGTGAACTGCGCAATGGATTCTCGCGCCTGTCCGACGGAGATCTGACGGTCAAATTCGACAACACCTTCCCCGCTGATTACGAAGATGTGCGCGCAGACTTCAACCAAACCATCGGACGGCTACGTGAGTCGATAGAACGGGTGATTGAGGCAGCCAGCAGTCTGCGATCCGGTGCTGCGGAAATCGATCAGGCGGCAAGCGACCTTTCGCATCGCACCGAAAGTCAGGCGGCCACGCTTGAGGAAACCGCTGCCGCCCTAGAAGAGTTGACCGCCAGCGTCAAATCTGCGGCAGATGGCGCGCGTACCGTTGAACGCACCACAGAGGATGCCAAGACCGAAGCCACCCAAAGCGGCACGGTGGTCAGAGACGCCGTAAAGGCGATGGCGGAGATCGAAAAGGGCTCAGAACAGATTGCACAGATTATCGGTGTGATCGACGATATCGCCTTCCAGACCAATCTTCTGGCCTTGAATGCTGGCGTCGAAGCCGCGCGCGCTGGCGAAGCGGGACGTGGATTTGCGGTTGTTGCATCCGAAGTCCGTGCTTTGGCACAGCGATCCTCGGATGCGGCAATGGAGATCAAGTCACTGATTGGAAACAGCTCGCTTCAGGTTGAACGCGGCGTCGATCTGGTGCGCAATGCAGGCCAGGCGCTTGAGAGCATCGTAACCCAGGTCACGCATATCTCGACTCTGGTGAGCGAAATCGCCGAAGGTGCTGCGGAGCAATCCACAGGTCTGGAGGAGATCAACACCGGCGTTGTTCAACTTGATCAGGTCACGCAACAAAACGCGGCGATGGTTGAGGAAACGACAGCCGCCAGCAATATGCTCAACACCAACGCCCAGCAGTTGGGAGACATTGTGCAGCGGTTCAAAATTCACAGTGATCAGACGGCTTCGGCCCCTGCGCAGACTGAGCCCTCAGCGGACGACGAGGCTATCGCTCTGCCCCGTGCCAGTTGAACCTGCGATCAGCCAGCCTAGCTGCTAGGGCAAGTGGCGCGGCAAAGACGCGGTTTCAGGCCGACACGACAAAAGAAAAGGCCGCCCGAAAGGCGACCTTTTGCATATTGATGTGATCCAGCAGCTTAACGCTTGGAGAACTGGAAGGAACGACGGGCCTTGCGGCGGCCGAACTTCTTACGTTCCACAACGCGGCTGTCGCGGGTCAGGAAGCCTGCGGCTTTCAGTGCACCACGCAGGGAGGGATCATAAAGCTGCAGCGCTTTGGAGATGCCGTGCTTAACCGCGCCGGCCTGACCGGAGAGACCACCGCCCTTGACGGTTGCGTAGACGTCGAACTGGTCTTCCACACCGGCAACGGTGAAGGGTTGACGCAGGATCATCTGCAGCACCGGACGTGCGAAGTATTTGTTGATCTCTTTGCCGTTCACTTCGACCTTGCCGGAACCCGGCTTGATCCAAACGCGTGCAATTGCGTCTTTCCGCTTGCCAGTGGCGTAGGAACGACCCAGCTCGTCACGAACGGGCTCACGCGGGGCCAGCTCTTCGGCTGCGGTTTCGACGCCTGCGACAGCGCCCAGCTCTTCGAGAGTGTTGATCTGATCAGCCATCGTCATTAGCTCCGGGTGTTTTTCTTGTTCATGGATTTGACATCCAGAACTTCGGGGCTCTGGGCTTCATGCGGGTGCTCAGCACCAGCGTAGATGCGCAGGTTGGTCATCTGCTGACGGGACAGGCGGTTGCCCGGCAACATGCGCTTAACGGCCTGCATGACCACGCGCTCTGGGTGTGCACCCTCGAGGATCTGCTGCTTGGTGCGGGATTTGATGCCGCCCGGGTGGCCAGTGTGCCAGTAGAAGTGCTCTTCGCGCTTCTTGCCGGTCATCTGGATCTTTTCAGCGTTGATGACGATTACGTTGTCGCCCATGTCCATGTGGGGGGTGAACGACGGTTTATGCTTGCCGCGCAGGCGGGTGGCAACGATCGACGCAAGACGGCCCAGCACCACGCCCTCGGCGTCGATGATGATCCACTTCTTGTCGATGTCTGCCGGGGTAGCAGAGAAGGTTTTCATGTCAGGTCAATCCTGTTTGTCGTGACGATAGCGCCGCAAGCGACTCCATCTGAATTCGATGGACGGGGTTTACGGCGCTGTCACACAACAGTCAACATAGCAAAACCACATAAAAATTAGCAATTTCAATGGTTTAAAAAATAGGTATCAAAATACCCCACATTTTAGAGCGTTCAAACGCTGATTTGCTCAGGTGGGTTGTCCAAAAGCATACGCAAACGCAGCATTGCATCCTCAAATCGCGCCAATGTGACATGTCCGTTGATGGCGATGCGCACCGCATTTGGCGCTCGCCCATCGCGCAAGGCAAACTCATCAGCAGAGCGCAGTTGCACCCCCTGCCCTTCGGCTGCACGGGTAAAAGCCCCAGCACGCCACCCCGAAGGAAGCCGAAGCCACAGAAACGGCACCTGTGAATCCCACGTTAACTCAAAGGCCCCCAGCGCGTTTACCGCAACCCGGACATATTCGGCCATCTCATCGCGGACAGTCTGGACCAGTTTTTTGCTGCGCGGATCTGACAGCAACACACGTGTGACCTCTGCCAAAGGCTGCGCCAGACCGAAGAAACCATATTCCGCAACTCGGCGCAGATCCGCAGACTTGCCAACTGGCGCAATCGCAAACCCAACACGCAGCGCCGGCGTCAGTGATTTGGAGATAGAGGTCACGTGCCAGCTGAGTTCCGGTGCAAGCGCCCGGTAGGTCGGCGCACGCGCCTCTCCCATACGGTAGCAATCGTCCTCGATCAGCTGCACATTGTGTCGCCGCAAGATCGCGAGGATTTCCTTTCGCCGTTCAAGCGGCGTGAATGTACCGGTGGGATTGTGAACCTCGGGACTGGTACAAAGCACCGCCGCGCCGGATTTTTTGATCACCGCCTCAAGCGCATCGGGCACAATCCCGTATTCATCAATGGCTACGCCCACAACTTTAGCTCGCAGTATCTCTGCCGCACGACGAAACCCGGCGTAGGACAGATCCTCGACCAGAATGGTGGGATTGCTATCCTTGAGGATCGCCTGCATGACGGTCATAACCGCGTTCTGCCCGCCATGGGTCAACACGACATCTCGTTCCGTCAGGGGGCCAAGCGGCGTATCTGACAACCAATCGACCACCGCTTGCCGCACAGGCTGATAAGCATCCCGTGTCGGGTAATTCAGCAGTGCCAAACGATCACAATCCGCCGCTTTACGCAGGGCTTCACGGATCAGTTTGACCTGTCCGACATCCACAAGACGCGGACTGAAGAGCGAGACATGATTGGGGTTGGAGCGCTCCAGCAGATGCAATTGGCGCGACCACACGTCATCCATAACAGCCGTTTCACGCTCTGCGACAAAGGTGCCACGCCCAACTTCTGCTTGCAGGATACCTTCGTCAGTCAGGATGGTATAGGCGCGCGCGACGGTGCCCGGTGTAATGCTGAGCTGATAGGCCAACTCCCGCACAGGTGGCAGTTTCGACCCCACCTGCAATGTACCACTCTCGACCGCCAATCGTATCGTATCTGCGACTCGTTTGTATTTCGGGCCGGGCTTTTCGGCCAACGATCCGGTCAAGGTGGAGGGCCAAATTGTACCCATCACAATCTCCGCTTAGACAATCCGTATCACGTTTTGTACGCATTACATGCCAGTACATTCAGATTGCATCAATACAAAATGTGAGACAGACCATGACAAATGTGACAGAACACCCGACACACCTTGCCTATCTGACCAACCGTCCGGCCCTGCCGATGGTTGCTGAAGCGGCGATCGGATTTGCGGTTCTGGTCACCAAATGGTCCGTCCGAAAGCGCACCCGCCGCCAACTGAGCCGCCTCGACGCCCATCAGTTGCGCGATATCGGCCTCCAACGAGAGGACGCCATGCGCGAAGGAACTCTTCCGTTCTGGAGACCCTGATCCCCGGGGCACAGAACCAACTGGCAGGCCGGAGCTCGTCTCCGGCCTTTTTTCATTCCTGACAGTGCAAAGCGACTTTCATAAATTTTTGCCTTGATCGAATCTTTGCGCTTTCCTATCTGCCCCTCACTTTCGGTACCGATCCCAACCCTGAACTCTTATTCGGGGGGGCGCTAAGGACCGTCTGGATTGTCATCTACTGGAACGAAGGGGAGTGTCATGTCTGACGCCAACCTCTTCCAACTGGGGATCGGTCTGGAGACAGGCGCCCATGAGGAAGATACCGCCCGCGGTGTACCCACCGCTATTGTGAACTCTTTGGTCGACGCCGACCGGGAGGATCACTTCATCCGTCGCGACGGCAAGGTCTTTGCCGGCACCCATTTGATCATCGAAGTGATGAAAGGCACCGGTCTGGATTGTCAGACCCGGATTGAGGACGCTTTTCGCAAGATGGTCGAGGTTTGCGGCGCAACCCTGCTGCATATCCACACCCATAAATTCTCGCCGCAGGGCGTATCCGGTGTGGCCGTGCTGGCCGAGAGCCATATCTCCGTGCACACTTGGCCGGAAATTGGCTACGGCGCATTTGACGTCTTCATGTGTGGCGATGCAGAGCCATGGAAGGCCGTCGATGTGCTAAAATCCGCCTTTGAGACCGATGTGGTCGAGGTGCGCGAACTGTTGCGCGGCGAGGAAATCGTCGCCAAGGAGATCGCAGCATGACGGATGAGGTCTGGAACACCGAACGCCTGCACGATCATTTCGCCCAATCCCTACGGGTGAGCGAAATGTATTACGACAGCAAGACCGAGCACCAGCGGCTCAAGGTCTTTCAGAACGGCACCTTCGGGCGCGTTCTGACGCTCGATGACGTGGTTCAGACCACCGAAGGCGACAATTTCATCTATCATGAAATGCTGACCCATGTGCCGATCCTGGCGCATGGGGCCGCAAAACGCGTGCTGATCATCGGCGGCGGCGATGGCGGCATTGCCCGCGAGGTGCTGAAACACGCGTCGGTCGAGCATGTCACCATGGTGGAAATCGACGCTGGCGTTGTCGATTTTTCCAAGGAATACTTGCCAACGCTGAGCCAGGGCGCCTTTGACGACGCGCGGCTCAATCTGGTGATCAACGATGGCGCGGTCTTCATGAAGGAGACCGATGATAAGTTCGACGTCATCATTGTTGATTCCACCGACCCGATCGGCCCCGGTGAGGTTCTGTTTACAGATACATTCTACGGCCATGCCGCCCGCGTCCTGACCGAGGACGGCATTATCGTCACCCAGAATGGCGTGCCCTTTATGCAAGGGGACGAGCTGACCAATACAATGCGGGCCTTTCAGGCGCTGTTTCAGGACGCGACCTGTTATCTCGCCACCATTCCGACCTATGTCGGCGGCCCGATGGCGCTTGGCTGGGGCAGCCACTCGACCAAGGCGCGCAATGTAGATCTGGCAACGCTCGAGGCGCGCTTTGTCGCCGCGAACCTCACCCCCGACTACTACACGCCTGAGGTGCAGAAGGCGGCGTTTGCCCTGCCGGGGTATGTCAAAAAACTGTTCCCTTGAAACAGGTTGAACAGGACACTTAAAGAGCGTTCGCGGAGCAACCCGCGGGCGCTTTTATCGTTTCGGCGGGATCGAATATGTCATGGTGGAGCGGGCAACCGGCGCGGATTTTCCTTCGGAGAACAGCAGTACATCCCCCACGGCCAAAGTCCGGCCAAGCTTCAGCAGTCGCGCCTGCCCCAGCAGATCGCAGCCGCTTTCGGGTTTGCGCATGAAATCGAGCGAGGCATTGGTCGTGACCGCAAGCGCCTCGCGTCCCAGATGCGCCAGCACCAGCGCATAGACGGCAACATCGGCGAGCGCGAACATCGAAGGCCCCGACACGGTGCCACCTGGACGCAGGTGCCGATCCTGGACATTCAGGCGCATGGTGATCGCACCGGGACTCAGCTCATCTATGCTGAACTCCCCCCGGATCTGGGGGAAAACATCCTCCAAATAGGCGCTCAGCCCCTCTTTTTCAAAAACCAATTCCATCCCGGAGCCTCCGCCGCTGACTGATCGTCAGTCTGCACGCAGTGAAGCGGCGCTCAAGAAATTTTGCATAAAACGCCACGGCATTTCAGATCCTGCCTTTCACGGCCTCAGAACTTGTGGTGATTTTTCCTAAAATTTTCGGACAATTCAGCCTTTGTTTACGAATGGCGCGATATTGTTTCCATATTGAGGCTTCTAAAGAAGGCAAGAAAGTGGCAAGAGTTGGGCAGGCCAACTGGCTTGCCGCAATTCGGGCCGCTGCTTCGGATCGTCCCTCCTACCGGATCTCTCACCCGGGTTTGACGTCCACGAAGCTGCGGCCCTAATTATTTCCACCTCCCCGCACCGATGACCACCGGGCGATATTGCGCCCGCAGGCCACCTGCCCTATGTGCCCTGTCATGACACAAGAGCTTCATATCGTCGGCGGCGGAATGGCCGGATCCGAGGCCGCCTGGCAGGCGGCCCACATGGGCGTCAACGTGGTGATCCACGAGATGCGGCCCAAGGTTGAAACCTTTGCCCACCAGACTGGCAACCTCGCCGAGATGGTCTGCTCCAACTCCTTCCGATCGGATGATGATGAGCAGAACGCCGTGGGCCTTTTGCATTGGGAAATGCGCGCGGCCAATGGTCTGATCATGACCACAGCGGGCGAACATCGCCTGCCCGCCGGTGGTGCCCTGGCCGTAGACCGCGACCCGTTTGCGGAAACCGTGACGGCCAAGCTCAAGGCACTGCCCAACGTGCGGATCTCTTACGAGGAAGTCACCGACCTGCCAGCGGACGGTCAGTGGATCTTTGCCACCGGCCCGCTGACCTCGCCTGCCTTGGGTGAGGCAATCCAGCGCGAGACTGGCGCGGAGCGACTGGCGTTTTTCGATGCCATTGCCCCGATTGTCTACGCCGACAGCATCGACATGTCGCAGGCCTGGATGCAGTCGCGATACGATAAGGGCGAAACCGAGGAAGAGCGCACCGCCTACCTCAACTGCCCGATGACCAAGGATCAATACGAGGCCTTCATCGACGCGCTTCTGGCCGCCGATAAGACCGAGTTCCATGAGGGAGAGACGGCCGGATACTTCGACGGCTGCCTGCCGATCGAGGTGATGGCAGAGCGCGGGCGCGAGACCCTGCGCCATGGCCCGATGAAACCCGTGGGCCTGACCAATCCGCATAAACCGGACGAGAAAGCTTGGGCCGTGGTACAGCTGCGCCGCGACAATGCGCTGGGTACGCTGTTTAATATCGTCGGCTTCCAGACCAAGATGAAATACGGCGCACAAGCTGATGTTTTCCGTATGATTCCTGGGCTGGAGAACGCTAGTTTCGCACGCCTTGGCGGCATACACCGCAATACATTCCTGAATTCGCCCACATTGCTGGATCACGAGATGCGGCTGAAATCAAAGCCCAACATCCGCTTTGCCGGTCAGGTCACGGGCGTCGAGGGTTATGTCGAAAGTGCTGCGATGGGGTTGCTGGCCGGGCGTTTTGCGGCTGCGGAAATCCTCGGCAAAGAGTTACCGCACGTGCCGCAGGACAGTGCCATGGGGGCCTTGATCCATCACATTACTGGTGGCGCTGAGGCCAAAACCTTTCAGCCGATGAATGTGAACTTCGGCCTGTTCCGCCCTGTTGACGGGCTGAAAGGTGGGCGTCGCGGGCGCAAGGACCGCTACAAAGCCTATACCGACCGCGCCAAGGCGGCGTGGCAGGACTGGCTGCAAAACTTTTGATGGACGCGCGCATGATCCCGGCTTTAGACTGGGATCATGACTGAAAAGTTCCTCGAAAAGGTCTACGGTCTCAATACAGTTGAAGAGACTGTCGATCATTACAATCGCTGGGCAGCCAGCTATGATGCGGAAATCGCTGAAAATAATTATGCGACTCCCGGCCGGATTGCGGATGCGCTCTGGTCCGTGCTGCCTGATGCGTCTGTGCCTTTGTTGGATTTTGGCTGCGGGACCGGGCTCTCCGGGATTGCGCTGCGCCGGGTTGGATATGAGACCATAGACGGTGTTGATCCCTCGCAGGAAATGCTGAACGTCGCCCGCAGCAAGGGCGCGCACAGGAACCTGACACAGATCGATCCCGACAGCAGCACGCCGTTCAAATCAGGTGTCTACAAAGCCGTTGTCGCCTGTGGCGTGCTGGGTACCGGGGCGGCACCGGCCTCCGTCTTTGGGCATTTGATGCATGGATTAAACCGTGGCGATCTACTGGCATTTTCTCTGAACGATCATGCGCTTGCCGATCCCAGCTACATCGGTGCGATGAATGAATGGCTTGATTGCGGGGCAGCCCGGTTGCTATTCAAGGAAAATGGCCCACACCTACCGGGCCTCAACTTGAACGCTGACGTCTATGTGATTGAAAAAGTGTGACCTTCACCACTCGTTTTGCTCCGTCTCCGACGGGGCCACTGCATCTCGGACATGCCTATTCCGCGCTGCTCGCGTCCGATATGGCCAAACAGCAGAACGGTCAGTTCCTGCTGCGCATTGAGGATATCGACCAATCCCGCGCCCGTGCCTCTTGGGAGGGGCAGATCTATGAGGATCTGACGTGGCTAGGCCTGACGTGGCCCACACCCGTTTTGCGCCAATCAGATCGCCTGCCACGATACCGTGCGGCGTTGGAACGGCTCAATGCGCGTGGCCTGACCTATCCATGCCGTTGTAATCGCTCCGATATTGAGCTGGCTGCGGGCGCGCCCCAAGAAGGCGTGCCGCAGTTCGGCCCCGATGGACGGATCTACCCCGGAACCTGTCGCCAGCGCGGCATGGCGGAGGCCGGTCCGAATGATGTGATCCGCCTCAATATGGCGGCCGCGCTGCAGCAGATCCATCAATTGGCTTTTTTTGAGACATCGCAGGATCTTGGCGGGCGTATTTCACTCGAACGGGACCACTTGGTTCAGGCGGTGGGCGACATCATTCTCGTGCGCCGCAATATGGGCAGCTCCTATCACCTGTCCGTGGTGGTGGATGATGCAGATCAGGGGATTACCGATGTAGTGCGTGGGGCAGATCTGTTTGAGAGCACGCAAATCCATGTGGTTCTGCAAGCCCTCCTGGATCTACCCGTGCCGCGCTATCACCACCACCGACTGATCCGCGATCCGCAGGGCAAGCGCCTCGCCAAGCGGGATGACGCCCGCGCGATTGCGAAATATCGTGCCGAAGGTGCCAGTCCGCAAGACATCAGAGCGCTCGTCGGATTGGATTGAAAAGAGAGAATTATCAGGCCATTGGCGTCATAATCTCAACTTCGTCCCCATCGCGCACTGCGGTGTAGAAACAGCTGCGTCGATTGGTGTGGCAAGCAGGACCGGTTTGCCGCACCATCGCCAACAGCGCATCCCGGTCACAGTCGATGCGCAGTTCTACCAACTCCTGAACGTGGCCGGAGCTCTCGCCCTTGATCCAGAACGATTGGCGTGAGCGTGACCAATAGGTCACCCGCCCGGTCTCCAAAGTCTTGGCAACGCTTTCCGCATTCATCCAAGCCATCATCAGGATTTCGCCGCTTTCCACGTCCTGCGCAATGCAGGGCACCAGACCGGCCTCATTGTAAGTGAGTGTTTCGGGCGAAAATTTCACCAGATCTTGCATGTCAAAAACCTTTTGCATCTCAGGGGCGCGCCCCTATGTATGGGGAACACGGCCTTAGGGAAACCCAGGAACACGACATGTCCGGCGAAACCGACCTGATCAAGCTCTACTCCACCAAGATCCTCGCTCTTGCGGCGGATATCCCGCATCAGGGACGGCTGGAACATGCCGATGCGACGGTAAAGCGCCGCTCGCCCCTGTGTGGATCAACTGTGACGGTGGATGTGGCGCTGGAGGATGGCAAAGTCGCGCGTTTTGCACAGGACGTCAAAGCCTGTGCGCTCGGGCAAGCCTCAGCCGCGGTTGTCGGCGCGGCGATCATCGGGCGCAGCACGGGTGAGGTTGAAACAGCGCGCGATCAGCTCAAAGCGATGCTGACCGAAGGCTGCCCTGCCCCGGATGCCCCATTTGAGGGACTCGAAGTCCTGATCCCGGCCCGGGAATTCAAGAACCGGCACGCGTCAATTATGCTGGCCTTAGAGGCCACGCTGGAGGCAATGCAGACCGCACAAAAGGCCGACTGCGCCTGACCTGCCGCGGTGCCATTCTCTCCTAAACAGCAGTAAACAAGAAAAAACCGCCGCACATCCGGGCAGATGGCGGCGGTAAGTCAAAGCACGGTCATGCGGGACCCGGGAGACACCAAACACCGGAGGGAAAACTCTGGTGCGGATCGAACAGGCAATCGATCCTTACGGGACTTGAGGCTGGTGTTCCCGGCATGACAGCACAAAGGAAACTGTGAACGGGTTACAAAAGGCGTGAAGACGTCGCTTAGATCAGGCCCGGCAGGTGCAGACCAACAACCAGCATCACAACCAGCGAGGCTGCGCCAACGGCATCCTGCAGCAGGGTGGACTGTGAATTGCGCAGTGCGGATTTGAATTGCGTAACCATCTGGAAACCTCCTCGATCTCTGTCATGCGTTCGTGACGCCTTGTTGTCCTTTTGTTCTCATTTTGCGCGAGTCGTGTAAAGAACTTTTTGAGAACATTTGCGAACAAAGTAGAACAAAGACAAGAGCGCCTTCCCGGAGGGGCAGATTATCCCACTGAAATCAGTCGGATAGCCTCATCCTGACGCAACAGCCACAACAGCGTGCGCGCCGCGCGCCCCCGGTCACTGGTCAAATCCGGATCAGAGGTCATCAGGGCGCGTGCATCACTCTGGGCGATTGCCATCAGATCCGCTTGTCGTTCCAGATCCGCGATCCGGAAACGCGGCAGGCCGGATTGGGCGGTGCCGATGACATCCCCCGCGCCACGCATCTGAAGGTCTGTTTCGGCAATGACAAAACCATCCTCGCTCTCGCGCAGCACCTCAAGCCGCCTGCGCCCGCCCTCGGTGAGCGGTGGCTGATACATCAACAGACAGGTGGATTGAGCCGTACCGCGCCCGACACGTCCGCGCAGCTGGTGCAATTGCGCAAGGCCAAAGATTTCGGCACGCTCAATCACCATGATGGAGGCATTGGGCACATTCACCCCCACCTCGATCACCGTCGTTGCGACCAGAACCCGGGTGCGCCCCTCCTGAAAAGCGGCCATGGCCGCGTCTTTTTCTGCCGGGGGCATCTGACCATGCACCAGCCCCACCACATCATCGCCCAGCACCGCCCGCAGGTGTTTGAACCGCTCATCGGCAGCGGTCAGATCCATGACCTCGGATTCTTCGACCAGCGGACAGACCCAGTAACACTGCCGTCCCTCGGCAATGGCGCGGCGCAGGTGGTCCACCACCTCGGACATACGTTCGGTGCTGAGGATCGCGGTCTTGATCGGTTTACGTCCCGGTGGCTTCTCGTCGAGGATCGAGACCTCCATATCGCCGTATTGGGTCAACGCCAGCGAGCGCGGGATCGGCGTCGCGGTCATCACCAGCACATCGGCACGCTTGCCCTTTTCGGCCAGTTCCATCCGTTGCCGCACACCAAAGCGGTGCTGTTCGTCGACAATGACCAGCCGCAAATCGTCAAAGACAACATCCTGCTGAAACACCGCGTGGGTGCCGACAAGGATATGAATATCGCCACGTTGCAGCGCCTCGGTCTTGGCGCGCCGGTCCTTGCCCTTGTCACGCCCGGTCAGGATCTCAAGCACCACTCCCGCATCATCGGCCAGGGGTTTCAGCCCCTCAAGGTGTTGACGCGCAAGGATTTCTGTCGGCGCCATCATCACACCCTGGCCACCAGCCTCCACGGCCACCAGCAGCGCCATAAAGGCCACCAGCGTCTTGCCCGCCCCGACATCGCCTTGCAGCAACCGGTTCATACGCCGCCCGGAGGCCATATCGGCGGTGATTTCTTCAATCGCGCGCCCCTGTGCGCCCGTGGGCTTATACGGCAGTGCAGAGAGCACTTTGCTTTGCAGTTTTCCCGTGGCGACTGAGCTGCGCCCCGGCTGTTCACGCTCCATCGAGCGGGCAATGGCCAGCGTCAGTTGATGGGCGAACAACTCATCATAGGCAAGCCGGGCCCGCGACGGGGCTTCGGGCTCCAGATCGCTCAGGTGCCCCGGCGCATGGGCTGTGGCGATGGCCTCGTGCCAATCCGCCCAGCCCCGTTTGGTCTTATAGGATGCATCCATCCATTCGGTGAGTTCGGGCACCCTTTGCAAGGCGCTCTGCACCGCCTTGAACATGGTTTTCTGCGTGATGCCGTGGGTCAGGTGATACACCGGTTCGAAATCCGGAATATCGCCCGCCTCCTCCAGCGGCAGCATGTGATCCGGGTGGACCATCTGCGCCATGCCGTCGAACAGTTCCAGCTTGCCCGAAACCACACGGCGGGACCCTTCCGGCAATTGCGCGGTCAGATAGCGGCTGCGCCCGTGGAAAAAGACCAGTTGAAACTCCGTTTCCTGATCCGCCACATCGATCCGGTAGGCCCCGCCCTTGTTGCGCGCGGGGCGATGGCGTCCGACCGTGATCTCAACCGTCGCCGTCGTAGGTAACTCAAGCCCTCGAATGGTCTCGCGCCGACGCCGATCCACAAGGCTATAGGGCAGAGAGAACAACAGATCCCGTGGTGCCGTGATCTGCAACTGTGCAAAGTGCTCGGCGATTTTCGGCCCGACACCTTGCAAAGTTTCTAATTCCGCAAAAAGCGGGAACAGTTGTTCCGGACGTCCGCTCATGATGTGCTCACGCCTGCCCGATCAAGTCCAGCCATTGATCCTCATCCATGGTTCGAACGCCAAGCTCTGCTGCTTTGGTCGCCTTGGACCCGGCACCCGGACCGGCCACCAGAATATCGGTCTTTTTGGACACCGAGCCAGATACCTTCGCACCCAAGGCTTCTGCACGGGCCTTGGCTTCGGCGCGGGTCATTTTCTCCAGCGTGCCAGTAAACACCACGGTCTTGCCCGCGACAGGGCTGTCCTCTGTCGGGGCGTCCGGTTCGATCACCTCCAGATGCGCTATCAGCCGGTCAAAGGCCGCGCGTTCTTCGGGGTTGGCAAAGGCATCGGAAAACGACAGCGCGACAGTCGGGCCAAGCCCATCGACGCTGATCAAATCGTCCCAGGCCGCCTGCGCATCGGGGGAAACCTCACAAGCGGCAATCGCCGCTTTGCGTACTTCGGAAATCTTGGCGCGGCGTTCCTCAGCCTGAGCGGTCTGCCGCTCCGACAGTTCTGCCTCATCTGCGGCCCGATGCGCCAGCGCTGCTGGGCGTGCCAGATCTGCGGCCTCAGAAAGCGCCGCCCAACTGCGGAAATGCAGGGCAAGATCTTTTGCGGCCACCTCGCCCACATGGCGAATGCCCAGGCCAAAGATCAGTCGCGCAAACTCGATGCGCCGCTTGTCATCAATCGCCGCAAACAAGGCGGTTGCAGATTTGTCGCCCCAGCCTTCACGGTTCTTGAGCTGCTGCATCCCGCTGCCATATCTTTCTTTTAGTTCAAAGATATCGGCGGGTTCTTTGATCCAACCGTCGCTGTGAAACTGCTCGACCTGCTTGGCCCCCAAGCCTTCGATATCAAAAGCCGCGCGGGAGACAAAATGTTTGAGCTTTTCGACAGCCTGCGCCGGGCAGATCAACCCGCCGCTGCACCGTCGTACTGCGTCGCCCTCCTCACGCACCGCCGGGCTGTTACAGCGCGGACAATGGGTCGGGAATGCATAAACTTCTGCGCCGTCGGGACGCCGGTTCAAGTCGACATCAGCAACTTTTGGGATCACATCGCCCGCGCGATAGATCTGCACCCAATCGCCAACACGGATGTCCTTGCCGTCCCGGATTGTCGCTCCCTTGGAGTCGAGGCCCGCGATGTAATCCTCGTTGTGTAACGTAGCGTTGGACACGACCACGCCGCCCACCGTCACCGGCTGCAATCGCGCCACCGGGCTAAGCGCCCCGGTACGACCAACCTGAATGTCGATACCGTCGAGGCGCGTCCAAGCCAGTTCGGCCGGGAATTTATGCGCAATGGCCCAGCGTGGTGTGGTGGAGCGAAAGCCGAGACGCTCCTGAAGCGCAAGGTCGTTTACCTTGTAGACCACGCCATCGATGTCATAGCCCAGATCCGCGCGCTGTTCTTCGATGCTGTGATAATGCGTCAGCAATTCCGCAATGGTCTGACAGCAGCGGGTCAGTGGGTTGGTCTGAAAGCCGAGGGATTTAAATCTCTCAATCGCGTCAATTTGCGTTTCTGCGAGAGGTTCAGACAGTTCCCCCCAGCTGTAAGCAAAGAACCGCAAAGGTCTGGCGCGGGTGATCTCGGCATCAAGCTGGCGCAGGGAGCCGGCGGCCGCGTTGCGCGGGTTGGCAAAGATCTTGCCGCCGGTTTCCGCGTGGCGGACGTTCAGCGCCTCAAAATCCGCGTGGCTCATATAGACCTCGCCACGAACCTCCAACACCTCCGGCGCGCCGATGATCTGCTGCGGAATATCTTCGATGGTGCGGGCATTCTCGGTGACATTTTCCCCCACAGCACCGTCCCCCCGCGTCGCCGCCTGCACCAGCGTGCCATTCTCATAGCGAAGAGAGAGCGACAGACCGTCAATTTTAGGCTCTGCCGTGAAGGCAAGCGGGGCGTCGGAGGACAGACCGAGGTAGCGGCGCAACCCGGCAGCAAAATCCTCAACATCCTGATCTTCAAACGCATTTCCCAGCGACATCATGCGCACGGCATGCGCAATCTTGCCAAATCCGGAGGCGGCGGGCGCACCTACGCTTTCGACACGCGTGCCTTCTTCGGCGAGTTCTGGAAAGGCCTCAGCAAGCGCCAGATATCGCCGTTTCAGACGGTCATACTCCGCATCCGACAGGGTGGGCGCATCTTTTTGGTGATAGTCGAGATCCGCAGCTTCAACTTTGGTTTGAAGCGCCTCAAGTTCTTTGCGCGCATCGGTCACATTCATCGACCGGGGATCCTGCTCTGTCATCCTGGCTCCGCCCTTCGGGGTGTCTGTCTTATCTTGGTGATAGTGCCCGATATGGAGGAGGTCCAGTGCCAGATCCAAGACACGAAAAACCCCGCCGGGATGCTCAGCCCGGCGGGGTTTAGAAAATTAATGCTCGCTAATGCGCGGTGCGCTTAAGCGCCGACTGCCATCCGTGGACCACCTGTGGCGTGATCTTCTTGCGGATCGCGCAGCACATAGCCACGGCCCCAAACGGTTTCGATGTAGTTGTCACCATCGGTTGCCGTGCTGAGTTTCTTGCGCAGCTTACAGATAAAGACGTCGATGATTTTCAGCTCTGGCTCATCCATGCCACCGTAGAGGTGATTCAGGAACATTTCCTTGGTAAGGGTTGTGCCCTTCCGCAGGGAGAGAAGCTCCAGCATCTGGTATTCTTTACCAGTCAGATGCACGGATTTACCTTCAACGTCCACAGTCTTGGCATCAAGGTTAACCGAGATTTTGCCCGTCTTAATGATCGACTGGGAATGTCCCTTAGAGCGACGGATGATCGCGTGGATACGCGCCACCAACTCTTCGCGGTGGAAAGGTTTGGTCAGATAATCATCCGCCCCAAAACCAAAGCCCTTAATCTTATTCTCGGTGTCATCAGCGCCAGAGAGGATCAGGATTGGGGTCTCGATGCGCGACAGACGCAGCTGACGCAGAACCTCATGACCGTTCATATCTGGCAGGCCCAGATCCAGCAGGATCAGGTCATAATCGTAAAGTTTTGCCAGATCGATGCCCTCTTCGCCGAGGTCAGTCGTGTATACGTTCAAGTTTGCATGAGTCAGCATCAGCTCGATGCTTTTCGCCGTCGTGGGATCATCCTCGACCAGAAGAATGCGCATATTGGGTCTCCGCCTGTACTCTGTTGTCCTCAGGTTGCGTTAACCTTGCTGGGAAAAGGTTAATGTCCCGTTACCATGATGGTTAATTTTCGCAATTCGTACAAGTTAACACGGCGGTTTTTACCTTAGGGATTACGGTAATCCTTCAACCGGGTGGTTTTCAGCGCGTCTTCTCCATGGTCTGCAACCGCCGCGACCCAGCTTCTGAACTCTTCTTCGCTCAGATTGTAGAGACGTAGCGCTTCGGTTTGGGGAATCAATCCATACAAAACGCCGCGAACGACCGCCGCTTTACGCGACGCCACCCACCGTTTTGTTGTTTGAGGCGGCAAATCCGCACGAGTCATGACTGTTCCGTCCGGTAGAGTGACCGCACGGGGGCCATCAACTTTCTTTAAAAACATCGCTATGCCCTTACTAGGATGCGTATTCAGCTTGGTCAGGGCAGAGTGGCGTGGAGGCATTAACGGTAAGTGAAATCGGCCCCTTGAGAATACTTAGCATTTTCCTATATTCTTCGATGCTTTCCATCTCCTCTTCCGGACCCGTAAGGAGTACGCCATGGCACTGGACAATGAGGCACCAGTGAATTCGCTAGGTTTTGCAAAATCTCCCGCCGAGACGCGTGTCGTCGTTGCTATGTCTGGCGGCGTCGATAGCTCTGTTGTGGCGGCATATCTGGCGGAACAGGGCTATGATGTGGTCGGCGTGACGCTACAGCTTTACGACCACGGGGCGGCACTGGCCAAAAAAGGCGCCTGCTGCGCCGGCATTGATATTCACGACGCCCGCCGAGTCGCGGAGGAGCGCGGCTTTCCACATTATGTTCTGGATTATGAGAACATTTTTAAGGATGCCGTGATTGACGAGTTCGCCGACAGCTATCTGGCCGGGGCGACGCCGGTGCCCTGCATCCGCTGCAACGAGCGGGTGAAGTTCAAGGATCTGCTGGAAACTGCC
This sequence comes from Tritonibacter mobilis, assembly GCF_001681715.1. Taxonomy (GTDB): domain Bacteria; phylum Pseudomonadota; class Alphaproteobacteria; order Rhodobacterales; family Rhodobacteraceae; genus Epibacterium; species Epibacterium mobile. The sequence goes on from NZ_LNWY01000012.1 coordinate 29,763, forward strand.
AAGGATCTGGAGGCTGATTGCATGGCAACCGGTCACTATATCCAGCGCAAGATGGGCGAACACGGGCCGGAGCTGCATTCCGCCGAGGATGCCAACCGCGATCAGAGCTATTTCCTGTTCTCCACCACGCCCGAGCAGCTCGATTTCCTGCGCTTTCCGCTGGGTCACCTGCCCTCTAAGGACGCAACGCGTGAGATGGCGGCGCAATATGGCCTGTCGGTTGCGGATAAACCGGACAGTCAGGACATCTGTTTTGTCCCCAATGGCGACTATGCCTCGGTGATCGAAAAACTGCGCCCCGGTGCGGCGGAGCCGGGACAGATCGTGCACGCCGATGGCCGCGTGTTGGGAGGCCACAACGGTGTCATTCACTACACCATTGGTCAACGTCGCGGCCTTGGCATCGGCGGGCTGAGCGAGCCGCTCTATGTGGTGAAGCTCGATGTGGACCAAAAACAGGTCATCGTCGGACCAAAGGACATGCTGGCCACCCGCCGGGTGCCGGTGCGCGAGATCAACTGGCTGGGGGATGAGCCTATTACCAGCCGCACGGAATGGCATCTGAGCGTCAAGGTGCGCTCCACCCGCCCACCGCGCGATGCGATCATCCGGCCGATCTCGGACACCGAGGCGGAGGTGGAACTCTTCTCCGCCGAGGAAGGCATTTCGCCCGGTCAGGCCTGTGTGTTCTATGATCCAAACGGCAGCCGCATCTTTGGCGGTGGCTGGATCTGGAGAGGTCACTAAAACGAGGGAGCCTCCGGGCTCCCTTTTGATTTGCTCAGACTCTTTAGTGTCGCGTCAAACCTGCGGCAATCTCTCAAGGACCGCGCGCGCGGCACGCAGGCCGGGGGCATCGCCCCCCTCGCCAACCCGATCCATCGTTAGACGCATGGCATCCTGTTGTGCGTCAGGCGCGCTCAGCACCTGATCCAGCCGCGCCGCGATATTTTCGGCGGTGCACTCGGGACCAAGGCATTCCGGCACCACGCGGGTCTCGCTCACCAGATTAACCAATGTCACCGTATCAATCAGCGCCATGCGCTTCATGATCTGCCACGTGAGCCAATTGAACCGATAGGCAATCACCATCGGGGTACGCGCGGCGGCAAGTTCCAAAGACACCGTTCCCGATGCAGCCAGTGCCAGATTTGCGGTGGCAAAGGCTGCGCGTTTGTACGCGGCAAACTCAGCGACCGCATGATCAGCAGGATCAAGCACGATACAGCCCTCGGGCCAGTCGGTGAGTTTTTCACGCACCAAGGGCGCCACATGCGCGGCTGCCGGAACGACGATCCGGTGCTCCGGGTGTTTGGCGTGGAACTCACGCAGGGCTGCGCCGAAGACATCCGCAAGCCGTGCAACCTCTGAGCGGCGCGAGCCCGGCAGGGCCAGCAACACCGGCGCATCGCCCAGATTGAACACCGCACGGAAGGCCGAAATCTCAGCCTCTGTCGCCTGAGGTTCCGCCACCACCGGATGGCCGACAAAATCGCACTCCATCCCAGCGGCTTCCATGTAAGGTGGCTCGAACGGCAGCAGCGCCAGCACATGGTCGATGACCTTCGCCATCTTTGTCGCGCGCCCCGGACGCCAGGCCCAGACGGAGGGCGCGACATAGTGCACGGTGCGAATATCGCTGGCGTCTTTTACCAACTTTGCAACGCGCAGTGAAAAATCCGGGCTGTCGATGGTGATCAACACGTCGGGCTGCATGGCCACCACAGCATCGGCGGTTTCCTGAATGCGGCGCTTGAGGTCGAAATACTTTGGCAGAACCTCAGCGATTCCCATGACGGAGAGTTCCTCCATCAGGAATTGCGAGCGGAGCCCCTCGTCCTGCATCAGGCTGCCGCCGATGCCTTCAAAGGACACAGCCGGAGACAGGTCCTTGAGGCCGCGCATCAATGCGGCACCGAGCCGGTCGCCCGAAGGCTCACCAGCGAGAATAAACACCCGAAGGCTCATGGGATCAGGCCTGACGCAGCCAGAGGAACATGCCCCGGCGGTCGCACGCGGCGATGACCTCTTCACGGTCCAGAACGATCACGCCCTCGGCCTCAAGGACAATGCCGTTCAGACCGGCCATGGCCGCACCTTCGACGGTGGCCGGACCAATGGTCGGCAGATCGGCGCGCCGGTCCTGCCCGGCTTTTGGGGCCTTGTAGAACAAACCACCCTGCCCGTCCGGACGATTGGCGAGGCTCGCGAGCATCCAATCCGTGCCAAACAGGGTCTCGATTGCAATCGCCTGACCAGACCGCACCGCGCAGGCCTGCCCGATGTCGGCTGCACTCAGGCCAAAGGCGATGACCGAGGCACGCTCTGCATCCGCCTTGTCGATCTCGCCCGGCTGTACCTTGGTCGGGACGCCCTCATCCATCAACAGATCCGGTGCGATTTCATGGGCGGCCTTCACGGCAAAGCCGCTCTGTTCGAGAATGCCGATCACCGCCCGCAGCGCCCCGTCATCGCCTGCGGCAATGGCCGCCTGCAACACCGGCACCAAAGGCAAAGTGGCAGCATCAATCGCGCCCGGATCTATCTGAGGTCGCGTCACGGCACCCGCCAGGCAGACCTCGCTCACACCTTGGCTTTTTAGTTGTTCCAGAAAGCTGCCGAGTTGTTCGAGGCGAAAGGTAACGTCCGCCTCGACGAGGTCGGGTTCAGACCCTGCCATGGCACACACCATGGGGCGCTCCGGCAAACGTGCGATCAACTCGGCTGGCAAAGCGCCGCGTCCGGTAATCAGTGCAATCATGTCGGGACCTTTCTCAGCCGCCGGGGGTCAGAAAATGGCGGTCGCTCTGACCGGTAATAAAGGAGACGATTTCCTGCACATATTCGCTGTCGTTTTCGTCGCCCAATCGGCGGGCGCGTTCGGAAAACGTCCCCTCGCCCTGCGCCAGCATCTGAAACGCGGCCCGGAGTGCGGTGATGTCCGCACGGCTCACCCCACGACGTTTGAGGCCAACAAGGTTCAACCCGTCAAGCTCCCCGCGTGAGGCCTGCACCAGACCGTAGGGAATGACGTCATTGGTCACCATGGTGACAGCGCCAATGATGGCACCACGCCCGATGCGCACCCATTGGTGAATGCCCGAAAGCCCCCCAATGATAACGTCATCCTCCAGCACGCAATGGCCGGCCACGGCGGCAGAGTTCACAACGATCACCCGGTCCCCGATCTGAGCATCATGCGCAATATGGCAACCCGCCATAAACAGCCCATCATCACCGATACGGGTAATACCGCCACCGCCCTCGGTGCCCGCATTCACAGTCACATGCTCGCGGATACGGTTGCGCTTGCCGATGACAGTACGGCATTTCTCGCCTTTGAATTTCAGGTCCTGCGGGATTTCGCCCAGCACAGAAAATGAAAATACAACGGTGTCATCGCCGATCTCGGTGTCGCCGGTGACCACCACGTGGGATTTCAGGATCACGCGGTCGCCCAACACCACCTCAGCGCCGACGATGCAAAAGGGGCCGATTTCGCAGCCTTCGCCGATTTTGGCGCCATCCTCGATAATGGCGCTGGGGTGAATAGTGTTCATCAGCCGTCCTTTCCGTCCCGGTCGATCATCGCGGTAAACTCGGCCTCAGCCGCCAGTTCACCATCAACAGTGGCGCGACCGGAGAATTTGAAGATCTTGCCACCGGGCTTGCCGCGCACCGTTTCCACATGCATTTCCAGCACGTCTCCGGGGACAACCTTGCGGCGGAATTTGCATTTGTCGATATTCATGAAATAGATCAGCATATCGGTGCCGATCAGATCCATGCCAACCCCCAGCATCACGCCCGAGGTCTGCGCCATAGCCTCAACGATGGTGACACCCGGCATGATCGGGGTGCCCGGGAAATGGCCCTGGAAATGCGGCTCGTTCATGGTGACGTTCTTGATGCCACGCGCGGATTGATAGCCGTCGATATCAACCACCTTGTCCACCAGCAAAAACGGATAGCGATGTGGCAGGATCTGTTGGATCAGGCCGATATCGGCACTTTTGAGGTCAGGATTGGCGTCAGCACTCATGGGTCACGTTCCGTTGGTTTCATCAGATGTGTGTCGTAGCAATTGCAGCTATTTGGAGCAAGCTCAGGGCTGGTTGCTGTCGGGAGCGTTCTCATCGAGCCCTTCCCCAAGGATAGCATCGATTCGCGCGATGGCGAGGTCGGTGACATCAATGGAGTCAGCGCTCAAGAGAACTGTAGATTGCTCAAGAATAGCCGCGGCACCCGTCTCCGCCATGATCTGCTCAAGGATCGGGATCGAGGTTTGCCGAAACTCACGCCGTGCCTCATCGCGGGCATTGGTGATTTCGAGAAACTTCGCTTCTTGTGTGCTGCGCGTTTCTTGAACTTTTTGATCGAACGACTGAGCAAGCGCTCTGAAAGCGTCCGGATCCGTTGTGGATCGCCGCTCTGCCAGATCAAGCTCTTCGGCGCGCAACTCCGCCTCTATACGACGGTTTTCGGCCATTAGGACAGCGCTGCGCCCTTCCATTTCGCGCGCGATGCGCTGACCGTACTCACTCTCGGAGAACATGCGATCAGAATGGATTGTGAGCAGCAAGCTCTTGGGGATTCCGAGGTTCTGTTCGAGAGAAAACCCACCCAACCCGACATTGGGCGCTGCCTCTTGCGCTTGCAAAATGCTGCTGGACAGCAGGGTCACAACCCCTGCTGTCCAGATGATTTTTAGTGGTCTAACGCGTCGCAACAGGGTCAGAACCGCGCCTGAATGGTCAGGTCGAAGTTGCGTTCCTTGTCAAAGTCTTCCTTGACCAGCGCTTTGGAGAAGTTGAACCGCAGTGGGCCAAGACCCGTGGTCCACAAAAGCGAGAAGCCAACGACGTGGCGGAAAGAGCCATCGCGACCAACAACGTTACCACCGCCAGCAGCCGCATTCGTATCTTCAAGCCCCCAGAGGTTGCCAATATCATAAAAGACACCGCCACGCAGACCGAGTTCTTCTGGAAGTCCCAACGGGAACTCCGCGTCAAAACGTGCAACCGCATAAAGGTTCCCGCCCAGAGCGTCGTCATAACCGGGGCTCATGTCGCGTGGGCCGATACCGCCCGGCTCGAAACCGCGCAGCGTCTCCGATGTCAGCAGGAAACGGTCGACGGTGCGGCTTTTGTTATCGCCGAGCCATCCAAGGTATCCCGCTTCCACAGTGGCCCGCAGTGTGACCTCTTCATTAAACACGAGCTTCTGCGCGACGATTTTACTGGTTGCGCGGATATATTCGTTGTCACCTCCAAGGCCCGCGTAATCGACGCCACTTTGGATCAGGAAGCCAGCGGTCGGGTTAAGACCGGTGCGACGGCTATCGTAGGTCAAAGTAGCGCCAATCGAACTGGTGGTGCGCTTACCTGCTGCGATCTCTCGCTGCAAAACAGGCCCGACACGTGGTAGACCGCTGCTATTTGGCCCGCGGCTTTCCATCTCGTTTTGTTCGAAACCATAGCGCAGCTGCAGCGATGTAGTGTCGCTCGCGTCAAAGGTGATGGACGGACGGAAGATCACCGATTTGGTGTCATATTCCGAATAACTCGATTCCGTCTCGCTCAGACCCAAGTCGATGGCAAACTGCAGATCACGGCCCAACAGCTTGGGCTCTACAAAGCGCATGTTATACGCCTCGGTGTCCTGTGCAGTCGAGATATTGAACGACAACTGCTGACCACGGCCCAAGAAGTTGTTCTCGGAAATACCGATGGCGACACCGATACCGTCATCAACCGAGTAAGACCCACCTAGGGTGAAAGACCCCGTTGGCTGTTCCTCGACGTCGACGTCAACAATCACCTCACTCGGTGTGCTGCCCTGACGCACGTCCACTTCCGACTGGGAGAAGAACCCCAGGGCTTTGATACGTTCAGCACTGTTACGAATCTCACGCTGGTTGAGCGGATCGCCTTCAACAATATTGAACTGACGGCGGATCACCCGATCAAGCGTGGTGGTATTGCCCTCGATATCGATGCGTTCAACAAAGATACGCGGACCGCGCACCATCGCGAATTCAACATCAAGTGTCAGATCACGGTCATTGCGGGTGACACGCGGCTCAACCCGCAGAAAATCGATCCCCTGCCGTACTGCCAACTGTTCCAACGTCTGAATGGCGTTCTCAATCACCAGCGGCGAGTAGGTTACACCCCGTTTGACGCGCAACTGGCTGCGGTACACATCCGGATCAGCATCGGCAAATTCGCTGGTGACGGTAATATCACCGAACTCGAATTTCTGCCCTTCAGTGACATCCACCACGAGGAAGGCCGCGTCGCGTTCCTTGGTGACTTCAGCGTTGACGCTGTTGACTCGGAAATCGACATAGCCGCGTGAGCGATAGAAATCAGTCAGGACCTGGCGGTCGAACTGAATGCGATCTTCGATCAACGTGTCGCGGTTGATCAATGCACGAAGGAAGGTTGCCTGTTTGGTTTCCAACACGCGGCGCAGACGGCGGTCGGAATAGGCACGGTTCCCCACAAAGGACACGCGTTCGACTTCGACGGTGTCACCTTCGGAAATTTCAAAGACGAGATCGACGCGATTGTCGTTACGACGGATGATGCGCGGCGTCACACGCGAGGCCAAACGCCCCTGTGCGCGATAAAGCTCCGCAATCGCGCCAGCGTCGCGCTCCGCCTGATCGGCACTGAACACACGACGGGGCGAAGACTGAATCACCTCGGCCAAAGCATCATCTTTGAGGCGTTTGTTGCCTTCAAAATTGATCCGGCTGATGGTCGGATATTCGACCACTTTGATCACCAGCGTATTGCCACGCGGAACCAGTTCAACCGACTCGAACAATCCGCTGTCGAACACGCCGCGATAGGCATCATTCAACGCACCACCGCTCACCCGCTCGCCACTCGACAGCCCGGTGTAGGCAACGATGGTCGAGCTTTGGATTCTCTGGTTCCCTTCGACGCGCACGTTAGTGAAACGGTACTCTTGGGACTGAACCGGCAGAGGCGCTATTCCAAGCCCAACCGCAAGAACCGCAGAAAGCGCGGTAGAACCAAGAAAGCCTTTAAAAGAAACGGACATAGCACTCTCCCGGCGCACTTCGCGGGCAAGTGCCGCGTTTTTCCCCCAGACCATCAATTATAACCCAATTATTATAGCAGCTTGATAAGCTGCGTACCGGGTTTGGACCCGCTTGTCAAAAACAAGAAAAGCAGCGGGCACCATGCCGCTGCTTTAGTGTTTCACGTAACACGTTTTGCGCCCGGTGAAATCCGCGTTTCACCCCCGTCAATCAAAGAATGGACGCGATCCAGATACCTGACAGTATCGCCGCCGAAATCGCCCCTACGAACAGGAAACGGTCGGCGTTGAGGCGGACCAACAGGTCCAGCCCTGCATAAGATTGCTGCAGCGATTGCATGCTTGCTCCCACTATTCACGTTAGATCCCGATTTGATCGGAATCGCTCACCCGTGGGTCAGTCTAGGCAAGATTTGTGGCGACATCTGGGCAGGAGAAAGGCGAGCCCGCCTCATCCTGCCCAGATACCCGCCAGATACGCAAAGGAGACATCGCCAGATTTAGCAGAACAACAGATCGTTGCTGACCGAGAAGATCATCAGACCAAGGATCAGCGTGAGGCCAATCATCATCAGGATCTGCATGGCGCGATCGTTGGGGGGCTTTCCGGTCACCGCCTCATAGGCAAAGAACACCAGATGCCCGCCGTCCAGCACTGGCACTGGAAACAGGTTCAAAAGCCCAATGCCCGTCGACAGTGCCGCAATTAGCCAGATAAAGTTCATCGCGCCCTGACTTGCCAGCGTACCGGAGATTTCCGCAATCGCCACTGGACCGGAGAGATTACAGGTGCTGATCTGCCCGGTGATCATGTGCTTCAACCCAGAGAGGGACTGCTCGATCATGATCCAGACCTGCGTGACCCCCTGCCCGACAGCCGCGAGCGGCGACACAGATTCGCGGGCCGGATCAAACGCCAGACCGCCAGCGATGCCGATCCGCCAATTGGTTTGAAAACCACCCTCGGCAGTGGGCTCATCGGTGCGCCGTGGGCTTAGGATCAGGTCGCGCGTTTGCCCGTTATTCCAGACGGTCAGCTCCAGCGGTTCGCCCGCGCCAGTCTCAACCCGTTCCTTGAGATGAGAAAAGGCAAAGATCTCCTCGCCATCGACCGCAACAATCACATCGCCCTCGCGCAATCCGGCGTCCGAGGCCGCGCTGCGGGGCGCAACGCCGGTTACAATGCTGGGCGTTAGATATGGCCCCTGCGCGATGGTCTCCTGACCATTGCGAGACACGCGGTACTCCAGCACTTTTTCAACCGGAATGCTGTCTTCAAAGGCGGCCCATGCAACGCCATCAGCGAAATCAGGCGTATCAATCCCTGCCACTGCAAGAATCTCATCTCCGGGCTGCAAGGTATAACCCGCTGCAGGCAAGTCTTTGACCGCCCCCACCGCGAGTGGCTCCTGCATCTGCCCCCGGCTCAGGTTCACACCCGTAAAGATGACGGCGGCGAGGATGAAATTGAACACCGGACCCGCAGCAACTGTCGCGGCACGCGCCCAAAGCGGGGCGCCATGCATGGTCTTGCGTAGCATTTCCGGGTCACTCTGCGCCGCAGTTATCGCACCGGAATCCTTGCCCGACGCGGCATCCGCATCGCCAAGGAATTTCACAAACCCGCCGAAGGGAAACGCCGCCAGTTGCCAGCGCGTGCCGCGCTTATCGACCCGGCTGGCCAATACCGGACCAAACCCAAGCGAAAAGACCTCCGGATGAATGCCACTCCAGCGCCCAACGATATAGTGTCCGTATTCATGTACGAACACGATGATCGAAAGCACCACGACAAAGCTGCCAATCGTGTAAAGGAACCCGCCCAGTTGCGAGACCAGAAATACTGCGTCCAAAACTCTATCCTGTTCGTTGCGTCACGACCTGATCCGCCGCCTGTCGCGCCAGATCGTCAACTTGGGTGACGTTTTCAAGTGTCATTGAGGCGTCAATAAGGCCCGGCTGAGCCTCAAGCGCCTCCAACACCTGTTCAGTTATGGTGGCCATATCGAGAAAGCCAATGCGACCCGCGATAAAGTGATCAAGCGCCCGCTCTTTGGCCCCGTTAAAGGCCGCGCCGCTCAACCCGCCGCGCGCCATCACGTCCTGCGCCAGACGGAGCGCCGGATAGCGCTGCAGGTCCGGTGCGCGGAATTCAAGCTGCCCGACAGCCGCGAGATCCAGTCTCTCAACCGGCAGTTCCTTGCGATGCGGCCAATGCAGCGCATATCCAATAGCGTGGCGCATATCAGGCGCGCCAAGGTGGCTCATCAACGCACCATCGCGAAAGCCCACCAGCGCGTGCACCAGCGATTGCGGATGCACCAGAACCTCAATCTGCTCGGGCGAGATGCCAAAGAATTCTCTGGTTTCAATGACTTCGAGCGCCTTATTGAACATAGACGCGCTATCTATGGTGATCCGCTGCCCCATATCCCAGTTGGGATGCGACGAGGCCTGCGCCAGCGTTGCGGTTTTTAAATCCGCAAGCGGCCAATCCCGAAATGCCCCGCCAGAGGCCGTGATGATGATCCGCTCCACATCCTCGATCTGTTCGCCGACAAGAGCCTGAAACACTGCGGAATGCTCGCTATCTACGGGCAGGATGCGCGCGCCATGCTGTGCGGCGGTTCGCATCAACAACTGTCCCGCGCAGACCAGCGATTCCTTGTTGGCAAGCGCCAGTGTCGTTCCTTGCTCCAGCGCCTTTAGGCCCGGTGCAAGACCTGCTGCGCCCACAATCGCTGACATGATCCAATCAGCCGGGCGGCTGGCAGCCTCCACCAAGGCCTGCGCGCCCGCGGCGGCCTCCACGTTGCTTCCGGCCAACGCAGCGCGCAGTTCCGGCAAGCGCGCTTCATGCGCGGTGATCGCAATTTCGGCGTTCAGCTCGATTGCATCACGCGCCAGTTGCGCCACATTGTGACCACCGCTCAATGCCACGACATCATAGCCTTCCGGCGCCCGGCGGATCAGGTCAATCGTGCTCTGACCAATAGAACCCGTTGCACCGAAAATGGATATTTTTCTCATCTAGAACCTATTCGTCGTCGTCCTCTCCCCGGTCTCCCGAGGGTGAGGTCATCCCCAGATGACAGCGATCAAAAAGCAGAGCGCGCCTGCCCCCAGCATCCCATCAAAGCGATCAAACACACCGCCATGACCGGGAATAAGCTGGCTGGAGTCTTTGACATCCATGCGCCGCTTCAGAGCGCTTTCGGCGATATCGCCTGCCTGACTGGCCATCGACACGAGGACTGAAATCCAGATGAGGTTTGCAGGCAGTCCAGCGAAAACAGAGAAGATCAAACCGACACCCGCTGCAGCCACCCAACCGCCAGCGGTGCCGGACCATGTTTTCTTGGGGCTGACAGCTGGCCAGAACTTTGGCCCGCCGAAATATTTTCCTGCAAAATAGCCAGCGACATCGGTCGCCACCACCACGCAGATTAACCAGACGGTCCAACTGACCCAGAAGGCATCACGAAGCCATACCAGCCCAAAGCCACCCAGCAGCACCCATGCGAGAATGATCAGAAAGGATGTCTTTCGCTGCTCCAGAACACGAATGCCGAGCAACAGAGGCAGCGCGAGAACCGGCACCGCCACAATCAGCGGCATAAAACAGGCAAGAAACACCAAAGCAGCTGCTGCAACGCCATATCCAAGAGCGGCCAAGCTGTTGTCTTTGCGATACATTCGGGTCACTTCCCAGAACACCGCACCGACGCTCAGCGATACAAACAACGCAAAGGCCACCCCGCCCAGGTAACTGGCCCCTCCACCCACCAAGAGCAAAACCAGAGCCGACGCAGTGCGCGGCCCCAGATCCGCCCAACGACTGGATTTCACAGCGTGCGAGGACATGGAGTTTTTCATTTCTTTACAGCCCCGAAGCGTCTGTCGCGATTGCCAAAATTCTGGCAGAGCCGAGCCAGCTCATCTGAGGAGAAATCCGGCCAGAGCGTATCGATAAACTCATATTCCGAGTAGGCCGACTGCCAGAGCAGAAAGTTCGAAATCCGCGCTTCGCCGGATGTGCGGATCACCAGATCCGGGTCAGGCAACACATGTGTATCGAGATATCGTGGCAGTGTTTCCTGATCCACATCAGCAGGATCGAGTTTACCATCGGCCACATCCTGCGCCAGACGTTGGGTGGCACGGGCCACCTCATCGCGACCGCCGTAGTTCAGCGCAATGGTCAGATGGGTGCCATCGTTGCCTTCGGTCTCGTGCTCCAACGCATCCATCAGCTGCACAAGCTTAGTGTCCAGCCGCACCCGGTCTCCGATGAACCGCACGCGCACGTTCTTGGCCGCCAGTGCCTTCATTTCCTTGGAAATATAACGACGAAACAGGCTCATGAGCCCCGCGACTTCAACTTGGGTGCGTTTCCAGTTTTCGGTCGAGAACGCAAATATCGTCAGATATTTGATGCCCAATGCGGGGCAGCATTCCACCACTTCGCGCACACGACGCGCGCCTGCGTGATGCCCAAAAAGCCGTGGCCGCCCGCGCGCCTGCGCCCAGCGGCCATTGCCGTCCATAATGATCGCAACATGTCTAGGCCCGTCACCAATGCCCGGCGCCGCATTCTCCGCACCAGCCGCAACCGGGGTTTCGCTATCCGTGACGAGTGACATATGCGCTGATCAAACCTGCATGATTTCGGCTTGTTTGGTCTCCAGCGCGGCGTCCACGGCCTTGATCATCTTGTCGGTCAAATCCTGCACCTCGGCTTCCCAGAACTTCTGGTCATCCTCGGACATACCCTCGGACTTGGCTTTCTTGATTTGATCCATCCCGTCACGGCGTACGTTACGAACAGAGACGCGTGCGTGTTCAGCGTATTGGCCCGCAACTTTGGTCAGCTCACGGCGGCGCTCCTCATTGAGCTCCGGAATCGGCAACATAATGATGGTACCGTTGAGCTGAGGGTTGATGCCAAGGCCAGACTCACGGATGGCTTTTTCCACCTTACCGACGAGACCCTTGTCCCAGACGTTGATGGTAACCATGCGCGGCTCAGGCACGTTCACGGTGCCGACTTGGTTGATCGGAGTCTGCGATCCATACGCGTCAACCATCACTGGCTCCAGCATCGAAGCGGAGGCACGACCGGTTCGCAGGGACGCGAATTCGGTTTTCAGGTTGGCCATCGCGCCATCCATGCGGCGTTTCAGATCGTCGGTGTCCAGTTCAAACTCTTCAGACATGCTGCTCTCCCCTTGCTTGAGGCGGTCTTGAGGACGGCTCTTACGCCATCACATGTGTATTGTATAGCGATCTCGGCGGACAAACACCCGCGAAACCTTCGGAACTCGGTGAAATCCCACGCAAAACACGCGCCAGATTGCCGACGCGTGTCGCAGGGTGTCAGCCTCGCGGGGTTAGCCGTGCACCTTGGTATAAGTGCCCTCGCCTGCCAGAACGCCACGGAAACCGCCGGGTTCATCCAGACCAAACACAATCAGAGGCAGATTGTTGTCACGCGCCAGCGCGATGGCCGAAGCATCCATGACCTTCAGGCGTTTGGCCAGAACATCGTCGTAGCTCACGCTGTCATACCGCTTGGCATCGTCGTTGGTTTTGGGATCCTTGTCGTACACCCCATCAACGCCGTTCTTACCCATGAAGATCGCTTCGCAATTCATTTCATTGGCGCGCAGGGTCGCGGCGGTATCGGTGGTGAAATAGGGGTTACCTGTGCCCGCGGCAAAGATGCAGACCCGTTTCTTCTCAAGGTGGCGCACGGCCCGGCGTCGGATGTAGGGTTCCGCCACCTCATCCATGCGAATGGCCGAGATCACCCGGGTATAAACGCCCAGATCTTCGAGCGCGGATTGCATCCCCAGCGCATTCATCACCGTGGCAAGCATCCCCATGTAATCCGCAGTGGTGCGTTCCATACCCTGCGCAGAACCCGACAGCCCACGAAAGATATTGCCGCCCCCGATCACCATACAAATCTCAACACCGAGATCGTGAACGGATTTCACTTCTTCGGCGATTCTGCGAACGGTCGGCGGATGCAGGCCAAAACCCTGCGTTCCCATCAGGGCCTCGCCGGAAATCTTCAGCATCACACGTTTATAACTAGCGGCCGTTGAGACGTCCGGCTGATCAGGGCTCTGGGGCATGTTGCGCTCCGCAATATGTCGGGGTTAAAACTCGCGGCAAAATGAAGCAAAAGCCGCCGAGGATCAATCCAACCTGCCGGATAATTGCCGATCTTCTTCAGAACGCCTCTCGCAAACACAGGCCGGCTTACATATGCGCAGCGGAAAGCCTTGATGGACATAGATAATATCCCCGCCGACAGGCCTGTACTCATCGCCGGACCCACCGCGTCGGGGAAGTCGGAACTGGCACTTCGCATCGCGGAGCGAGATGGCGGTGTCATAATCAACGCCGATGCCAGTCAGGTCTATGACTGCTGGCGCGTCGTGACCGCGCGCCCATCCGCCCAGGACGAATCCCGTGCGCCGCATCTGCTCTATGGTCATCTGGCCTATGATGCGCCCTACTCCGCCGGGCACTGGCTGCGCGAGGTGACGCCCCTGCTCAACGGCCCCGAACGCCCAATTATCGTTGGCGGCACCGGGCTTTACTTTTTGACGCTAACCGAAGGCATGGCCGAAATCCCCGCCACGCCAGCTGCGATACGGGCAGAAGGGGACCAGATGTCGCTTGAAGCGCTCAGTGATGCCTTGGATGACACCACCCGTATGCGGATCGATATGAAGAACCGCGCCCGTGTGCAGCGCGCATGGGAGGTCCTTCGCGCCACCGGGCGCGCGCTTGCCGACTGGCAGGATGACACCCCGCCACCGGTTTTGCCCTATGAAAGTTGCACCGCCTTGGTGGTTGAGGCCGACCGGGACTGGCTGGAAGCGCGCATCAGACGCCGCTTTTCGATGATGATCGCCAATGGCGCGCTTGAGGAAGCGCGCTCGATGCTAGGGCGCTATGATCCCAACCTGCCGTCCTGCAAGGCAATTGGCGTGCCGGAACTCATGGCCCATCTCAACGGCGATCTCAGTCTGGCCGAGGCCGAAGAAAGCGCCTCTGTCGCCACCCGCCAATATGCCAAACGTCAACGCACATGGTTCCGTTCACGCATGAAGAAATGGCAAAGGGTCAGCCCTTCGCCATAAGCGCAGCGCGATAGATGCGTAAAAATCAGCCCTTACTCGCCTTTCTTGAACAAATTTTGCAAAAAAATTGAACGAATCACCGGCACAGGCCAATCTCGATTTCAACGAGAATAAGAACAGCTTTTCACCGCAAGATGCCATTTGATCCAAACACCCATGGGCCGTTAGATGTAAGCCCGCTGCTGCGGCTTATGTCGGCTGGCAATTGGCAGATTGAGCTCGCGCATGAGCGCGACTGTCATCTGGTGATATGGGTGACACGTGGTCAGGGACGTATGCTGCTGGATGGCCAATGCCGGGGGTTTGGTCCGCACACCGCCATCTGCGTTCCTGCGCGCACTTTATTCTCGCTTGAGCTTGGCCGACAAAGCATCGGTCAGGTTCTCCAGATCGGCGAGGATATCCCCTGCGGCCTGCCAGATACGCCCATGCAGATCCGTATCAATGATATGCAGGAACAGGCCCGCATCAACTCCCTGTTTGATGCAGCACTGCGCGAACAGCAGGTGAACGACGACCATACCGCTCAGGCAATCAGAAGTTACGCCGACCTGATTGGGATTCACATGCAGCGTCTGTGGCAAACCGCCCCAGAAAACAGCAAACTTTCCGCGGCGCGCAAACTCTGCCGCGCCTACTGCGCGCGATTGGCCGAGGATAGCGAAGGTGCCTATAACATGGCCGGGCACGCAGCGGCACTGGGCGTCACACCGACACATTTAACCCGTGTCTGCCGACAAGAGACTGGAAAGACCGCTGCCGCGTTGCTCACGGAACGCCAATTGCACGCCGCCCGAAGCCTTCTGATCCGCACTTCGCTGCCGATGCGTGACATTGCACAAAGCCTCGGCTTTGGCAGCGCCGCCTATTTCACCCGGTTCATCACGCAGCACACAGGCAGCACACCGAGCGCTTTGCGCAAGAAAGCGCGCCGCCCAGCGACCAGCGCCTCCACGCATCACTGACTCGCTGAAATTTTCAGATTTCTGGACACAAGTGTCTTTTTGTCAAAAGCGACAGGAAAAATGTCGCTTTTATACACTTTCATGCCGATACTGTGCATTGACCTGCCTGCTCAACTGGTGCCGTATAGTGGGGATGGGGAAACTTTGTGACAATTCAAACACCTCAACACGATGCCCGCCTGCGAACGTCAGGATGGTGTCATGCGACAGGTCGCCGCCCCACGACGCTCTAGACAGGGAGACATATATGACCACCACCAAACTCAAGAGCTCGACGACCCACCATTGGGCGGCAGAGATGCATGCGCAGGAGTTGAAGGCCGGAAAGATCTCGCGCCGCGAGTTCCTGACCCGCGCCACTGCGCTGGGCGTTTCAGCCACTGCGGCCTATGGTATGATCGGCCTGAGTGCCCCGGCCCGCGCCGCAGAAGGCATGAAAGAAGGCGGCACGCTGCGCGTCCAGATGGATGTACGTGGCCTGAAAGATCCGCGCACGTTCGACTGGTCCGAAATCGGCAACGAGATGCGCGGCACGCTCGAGTATCTGGTTGAGTACAACAACGATGGCTCTTTCACCCCGATGCTGCTGGAAAGCTGGGAAGTGAACGACAGTGCCGACGAATATATCCTGAACGTCCGCAAGGGTGTGAAGTGGAATAACGGTGATGACTTCACCGCCGAAGACGTGGCGCGCAATCTCAAGGGTTGGTGCGACAAGGACATGGAAGGCAACTCCATGGCTGGCCGTTTTGGCAGCCTGATCGATCCTGACACCAATCAAGCGCTGGAAGGTGCGATTGAAGTCGTCGACAGCCACACCGTGAAGCTGAACCTGCCCAATTCCGATATCTCGATCATTCCGGGCATGGCGGACTATCCGGCGGCAATCACCCACGCGAGCTTTAGCGCTGATGACGCGCAAAATGCGGTGGGCACCGGACCTTACCTGATCTCTGAACTGGAAGTCGGCGTAAAATGCACCCTCACGCGCAACGAGGACCACACATGGTGGGGCGAAGAGGTGTTTGGCAAACCTGCGCTCGACAGCATCGAATATATCGATTTCGGCACCGACCCGTCCTCGTGGCTGGCCGCACTGGAATCCGAAGAAGTTGACATGCTCTATGAATCCGTTGGGGAATTCATCGACGTGATGGACTCGCTCGGCTTTGTGAAATCCGAAGTTGTTACCATGTCCACCATCGTGGTGCGCCCGAACCAGCTCGCTGAGGTGGACGGCAAGAACCCTTACGCGGATCAGCGCGTCCGCAAGGCGCTGCAGATGGCCGTCAATAACGACATCTGCCTTGAACTTGGCTATGGCAACCGCGGTGTCACCGCCGAAAACCACCACGTGGGTCCGGCACATCCTGAATATGCCGAACTGCCCAAACAAGAAGCGGATCCCGAAGGCGCCCGCGCCCTGATGGAAGAAGCTGGGATGATGGATTTCGAGCATGAGCTGATCTCCATTGACGATGACTGGCGCAAGAACACCACCGATGCGGTGGCTGCACAGCTGCGGGATGCCGGCTTTAAGGTAAAGCGCACGGTTCTGCCCGGCTCTACCTTCTGGAACGACTGGACCAAATATCCGTTCAGCTCCACCAACTGGAACCACCGCCCGCTTGGCGTTCAGATCTGGGCGCTGGCCTATCGTTCCGGCGAGGCATGGAACGAGTTTGGCTGGTCCAACCCGGAGTTTGACGCCATCCTCACCGAGGCACTTGCCATCGCGGATGTCGACAAACGTCGTGAAGTCGTCGCCAAGGGCGAAAAGCTCATTCAGGACGAAGGCGTTACGATCCAACCTTACTGGAAGTCACTCTTCCGCCATATGCGCGAAGGTGTGAAGGGTGCCGATATGCACATCGGCTATGAGCACCACCATTACAAATGGGGTTGGGCGGCCTGACCGCCTGAACCGCAATTCAAAAAGGCCGCTCTCGGTGTCCCTCACCGGGAGCAGGCCAACAAGAACAAGAATAAGCTCACGACAACGAGGCCCCCACGGTTCTGTGCGCCCAGCACCGAACGACCTCAGGGCCAGCTGACCGCCAGTCTGCAGGGGAACACATGGGACTATTCATATTGCGCCGCTCGGGCGTGATGATCATTACGGCGTTGTGCCTGACGTTCATCGTGTTCGTGATGACCAACCTCTACCCGAACCTCGAAAAGCTCGCCAAAACCGAGGGTAACTTCCGAATGTCGGACGAAGCCGTTGCAAGCTGGCTGGACAAGAATGGCTACGGCCAGCCGATGCTGGTCAAATATGGTCAATGGCTTGGTGTGGTGCCGGGGTGGCAACGCCTGAGCGATGAGGGAGTCACCGGGCGCTGTATTGATGGTGCCGTTTCAGAAGATGAGGCCGCGCAAGCCCCGCGTTTCTGCGGTATCCTGCAGGGCGATTGGGGGTACTCCACCCGATTTAAGACTGATGTGAGCGAGATCATCCAGACCCGGCTTGGCAACACTGGCTATCTGATGATGTGGGTTTTGATCCTGATGGTGCCTTCGGCGCTCATTATTGGTGTGCTGGCGGGCATGCGCGAAGGCTCTGCCACCGATCGGTCGCTGTCAACGCTGTCCATCATGACCACCGCAACGCCGGAATATGTCTCTGGCGTGATCTTCATTGCGGTGTTCACCTCCTCCACCGTGGGGCTCAAATGGTTTAAAGGCACTGCCACCTCTGCGATGGAAAACCCGACGTTTGAGAACTTCTTCCTGCCGGTTCTGACCATTGCACTTTATGGCATGGGGTATATCGCGCGCATGACACGCGCCTCGATGACCGAGGTGATGACCGCGCAATATATCCGTACCGCGCGCCTTAAGGGGGTGAGCTTTCCCAATATCGTCCTGAAGCACGCCCTGCGCAACGCGTTGATTGCCCCCTTTACGGTCATCATGTTGCAGTTCCCCTGGCTGCTGAACGGTGTGGTGATCGTCGAAAGCCTGTTCAATTACAAAGGTTTCGGCTGGTCGCTGGTAGAGGCTGCTAGCAACAATGATATTGAGCTGCTACTGGCGATCTCCGTTGTCTCTGTCGTCGTGGTTCTGCTGACGCAGCTGATTTCTGACATCGGCTACATCTTCCTGAACCCTCGCATTCGCATCTCATAAGGCAGGAGGCATCTCATGGACCCTTTGACTTGGACAGGCTCTCTCGCCTTCATCACTCCGATCTTTATGATCGCACTGCTTTTATTGGCAGCTACCATCGCCATCTGGGTTGTTGTTTCGATCTTCAGCGCTGGCACCCGTCATGTGGCGAATGCCGATGGCACCATGTCGCTTGCGGGCAATCCGCAGGCGATGGCGGCACTGGGGGTGCGTCTGGCCTTTCTCGCCGTCGCGGCGCTTGGGTTGGCCTATCTGGTCATGGGCCTGATCATGGGCACCGAGGCCGGAATTGTTGGGGCCATGTCGCGACAGATGTGGCCCACATGGCTCGCGCTCGTAACGCTGTTTAGCCTGTCGATCCTCTTTAAACGTCGCTTGGGTCTTTATGGAAAGCTGTTTGACAGCCCCATTGGCATGGTCGGTTTTACCCTTGTGATGTTCTGGGTCTTTACCGGTGTGTTTGCGGCGATGGATCTGATCGCCACGCACGATCCGCTGGCGCAAGCCTCTGGCATGAAAAACAAAGTACCCGGCACGCCATTGCGTGGCGCGGAGGCAGGCGAATATGCGTGGTATCTCTTGGGCGGCGACAATCTCGCACGAGATGTGTTCTCGCGTATGGTCAAGGGCGCTTGGGAGGTTCTGAAATACGCCCCGCTTGCAACGCTCTTTGCCTTTATGGTCGGGATCACGCTGGGCCTGCCTGCGGGGTATTACGGCGGAAAACTCGACACCTTCTTGTCCTTCCTCGCCAACCTCATTCTGGCTTTTCCGGTGATCTTGCTGTTCTACCTGCTGGTCACACCTGAGATTGTCGCAACCGGCTTGCCACAGTTTATGGCGGTTGTGCTTTTTGCCTTTCCGATGGTGTTTTGCGGCGTGCTGATCCATTCGAGATTTCGCACGCAACCGGCGAAAAACACCTTCTGGCTGCTGCTGGTTCTGGGGCCAATCTTTCTTCTCTATATGTCTCTGATCAACGCCCAAGGCTCCAAGATCGACTTCTGGCCCCTGGACTTCTTTGACATTCCGGGCGGCGTGTTGGTGGTTTTTGTGTCGGTGGTTTTTGTGAACTCACCCACAGTGTTTCGGATCGTGCGTGGCCTTGCGATGGACATCAAGACCCGAGATTATGTGGCAGCGGCACAAACCCGTGGCGAGCGCCCGTGGTATATCATGCTCTGGGAGATCCTACCCAATGTGCGTGGGCCGCTGATTGTCGATTTCTGTTTGCGCATCGGATACACCACCATCCTATTGGGAACGTTGGGATTTTTCGGTCTTGGCCTGCCCCCGGAAAGCCCGGACTGGGGGTCCACCATCAATGATGGGCGCAAACTCCTGTCGATCTACCTGCACCCGGCCTTGCCGCCTGCGGTGGCATTGATGAGTTTGGTGCTGGGGCTCAATTTGCTGGCGGACGGCCTGCGAGAAGAGAGCCTCCGGGACTGATGAAAGCACTGCCGGGGGCGCTGCCCCCGGACCCCCGAGATATTTTGGGTTAGAAGAGGTTGATCACGCCTCATTCCGCCCACCAGGGAGACAAAAATGAGCAAACTTGCAGATTATGACGGCCCGATCCTTGAGATTGACAAGCTGTCGATCTCCTTCTTCACCCGCCTGCGCGAAATTCCGGCGGTGATGGATTTCTCTGTCGCGGTGCAGCCGGGGGAAGCCGTGGGGCTGGTGGGAGAATCGGGTTGCGGGAAATCCACTGTGGCGCTGGGCGTGATGCAGGATCTTGGCAAGAACGGGCGCATCGTTGGCGGGTCGATCAAATTCAAAGGGCGCGATCTGGCCCAGATGAGTGCCGATGAGCTGCGCGATGTACGCGGCAATGAGATTGCGATGATCTATCAGGAGCCGATGGCCTCGCTCAACCCGGCGATGAAGATCGGCAAACAGTTGATGGAAGTGCCGATGATCCACGAAGGTGTTGGCGAAAAAGAGGCCTACGCCCGCGCCCTGGAAGTGGTAACCGACGTTAAACTACCGGACCCCAAGCGGATGCTGAATTCCTATCCGCATCAGCTCTCTGGCGGTCAGCAGCAGCGGATCGTTATTGCGATGGCGTTGATGTCGAAACCGTCGCTGCTGATCCTCGATGAGCCGACCACCGCACTGGACGTGACGGTGGAAGCGGCTGTAGTGGAACTGGTCAAAGATCTGGGCAAGAAATACGGCACCTCGATGCTGTTTATCTCTCACAACCTCGGGCTGGTGCTGGAGACCTGTGACCGGATTTGCGTGATGTATTCGGGCGAGGCGGTGGAGCGTGGCTCGATTGAGGATGTGTTTGATCACATGCGTCACCCCTACACGCAGGCGCTGTTTCGGTCGATCCCGCTGCCCGGTGCAGATAAGAACGCACGCCCACTGGTAGCAATTCCCGGCAACTTTCCCCTGCCCCACGAGCGCCCAAAAGGCTGCAATTTTGGGCCGCGCTGCGATTACTTTGAGGCCGGGCGCTGTGATGCAGGCGACATCCTGATGGAACCCGTACCCGGCAATGAGCGCCACCATACGCGCTGTCTGCGCTTTCAGGAGATCGACTGGGACGCGCCCATCGCTCTGGGCGAGCAAAAGGCCAAGAATGAGCCGGGGCGCGTTGTGCTCAAAATGGACAAGCTCAAGAAATATTATGAGGTTACCGCCAATGCGCTGTTCGGCGGTGGCGCCAAGAAGGTGGTCAAGGCCAATGAAACGCTGAGTTTCGAGGCGCGCGAATCCGAAACCTTGGCGATTGTCGGTGAATCGGGTTGCGGCAAATCGACTTTTGCCAAAGTGCTGATGGGGCTGGAGACCGCCACCGACGGCGAAATCCTTCTGGACAACCGCAATATCGAGGATATCCCGATTGAGGCGCGCGATCCCAAGACGATTTCCGATGTACAGATGGTGTTTCAAAACCCGTTTGACACGCTCAACCCGTCAATGACCGTGGGGCGTCAGATCATCCGGGCACTGGAGATCTTTGGCATCGGAGAAAATGATGCGGCGCGCAAGCAGCGGATGCTGGAGTTGTTGGATCTGGTAAAACTGCCACGTGCCTTTGCCGACCGGATGCCCCGGCAGCTTTCAGGCGGGCAAAAACAGCGGGTGGGTATTGCCCGCGCTTTCGCCGGTGGGGCACGGATTGTTGTCGCAGATGAACCTGTCTCGGCACTGGATGTTTCGGTTCAGGCCGCCGTCACTGATCTGTTGATGGAAATTCAGCGCAATGAGAAGACAACGCTGCTGTTCATCAGCCATGATCTGTCGATTGTACGCTACCTAAGCGACCGGGTTATGGTGATGTATCTCGGCCATGTGGTTGAACTGGGCGACACCGAACAAGTGTTCTCGCCCCCTTATCATCCTTATACCGAGGCGCTGTTGTCGGCGGTTCCCATCGCCGACACCTCGGTCGAGAAAACCCATATCGTGCTGGAAGGCGATATCCCGTCGGCCATGAACCCGCCATCGGGTTGCCCGTTTCAGACCCGATGCCGCTGGAAATCAAAGGTGCCCGGCGGGCTTTGCGAGGTTGAGGTGCCGCCGATTCAAACACTTGCCGGTGGGCATCAAATCAAATGCCACCTGAGCGATGAAA
The DNA here is from genome assembly GCF_001681715.1 of Tritonibacter mobilis. Lineage (GTDB taxonomy): Bacteria > Pseudomonadota > Alphaproteobacteria > Rhodobacterales > Rhodobacteraceae > Epibacterium > Epibacterium mobile. The sequence goes on from NZ_LNWY01000012.1 coordinate 51,680, forward strand.
CGCTCGAGAGCATGGAGCCGGTGATTAAAATCGCTGCCGAGTGATTTGGCTCCGCACCTGCCCTTGCAGGGTAAATCGCGACGTGAAAAGGCCTCACCTGTTCGGGTGAGGCCTTTTTATTTTCTTACACTCCGGTGAATGCGGCAGGGGCGTATCTATACGCGGCCTGCCAAGCCGTCACAGGATCAGCGCAGCGTTGCGTCGAAGGTTTCCCATGCCGACACCCAGCGCTCGCCGCCAAGCTCATCAAAGACAGGCTTTAGCTGGGCCTCATAGGGCTGCCACTGGTTTTGGGTCTCAGTGGAAAGTTCCTCCTGACCCAGCATGGTGGCGATATTGTCCACATCACACAGTGCATTTGGCTTCAGACATGCTGCGTTGAACTCCAGACCTGCATGCTCCAGCAGCAGACTGATTTCGCGCTCAGAGTTCTGCACCAGCGCCTCGTAGGACTGAAGACGCATGGTGTCGCCAAGTTTCGCGGCATAGTTGGTCGCGGAGGAATAGACAGTCCGCATCACCTGCGCGATCCATTCCGGACGTGACGCAAGCGCGTTTCCGTTCAGCACGTTAGACGCGATATTGGCGAGCGCCGTCTCCATCGGATGGCGCGACATAAAGACGAACTTCGCCTCCGGGAACAGGAACTGCGCCAGACCAAACTCCAGACACCCCAGCGGGTGTGCGTCAACAATGGTCTTGCCACCGGCAACCTGACCACCCAGAGCACGCTCCAGATAGTACTGGCGGAAGATGTCGATTTCTTCGGCACTCAGTTGCTCCAACCAATCCCAGTAGTTACAGGGACGACCGGTTTTTGCCAGATGCATACGGATGGCACCATGGGTGCGCGACAGAGCCGTGTTTTCCCCAACGCTAAAGACGCCCGGATGCTGCGCCATGATGCGGTCAACCAGACCGGTGCCCGCCATCGGCATACCGCCGACAAAGACCAGCTTTGGCAGAAGAGAGGCGTCCTCAGAGGCCGGGCGCGGCTCAAACATCTGTTCCTGTTCAGCGACCATTTCGTCAAAGATGGCCGGAGCGAAGGGACCAGCGACTTCTTGACGCGCGGATTGGAACAGGGTGAACGCAGCATCCACCTCGCCCGCGGAATGGGCAATTTGCGCCAGCGCATAATGGATCAGTGCGCGGTGCTTGCTGTCGAGGTTTTCACGCTCGGACAGAGAAATCATGCGCTGCGCGTAGAGGCTATCGACAGAGAATGTCTCAATCCCGTTGAGCGCAGTCAGCGCCGGAATAGAATTGGGATCGCGTTTCAGCACCTCTTCAAAGGCCTGTTCTGCGCCCAGCAGATCGCCCTTGGTCTGCAACATCAGTCCGAGTTTACCCCAGGCGGATGTATCATCAGGCGCGTTTTCGGTGATGTGGCGCATGACGTTGACAGCGTTGTCGTAATCACGCATCTCAAAAAAGCAATCGGCGGTGCGATCAAGCAGGCCAGCATCCAGCTCACCTGATTGAACAAAGGGCAGCATCACGCTGAGAGAGCGCGCATATTTGCCCGTGGCCATCAGACCGTCGACTGTTGCAAATGCCTCGGTCAAGGCATCAGGAGTGTGGCTGTTTTCTACCAGCATGTGTTGTTCGCCCTTCTGTAACGATGGGCCGAAATTGCTGGACAGAAGTGAATCCCCGGTAAAGCGCTTGGTTCGAAAATGTGTCTTTTTCTTGGAATTTAACGCCCAATTCGTTGATGAGAGGTGACCTACTCTTTCAGGAGCGCCTCATAGCGGGAATCAGTGAGCGTTTTTAGAAAGGCAACCAGCGCATCTATCCGTCGGTCATCCAACGCAGGCCCATGCGTCAGCTCTGTTTCGGAGAGTGTCTCTGCCACCGGAATATCGCCCCAAGGCGCGCCGGTTTCCGGGTTGATCTGCGCGCTCTCGGCTTTGCTGTTGTAGCGATTGTAAAACGCAACAACAGTGCGCAGATCCTGAAAGACCCCATTATGCATATAAGGACCGGTCACCGCCACATTGCGCAGGGTCGGCGTCTTGAACTTGCCGCGCTCCTTTGGATCATTCACCAAAGGATTATCGAGCAACCCGTTGTCGACCCAATCCGCAGCGACCCCGTTTTCGGATCGCCCAGCAAGGTTCGCAGGCACGCCGATATTGTGATAGCGGAAATCAGTGAAAGGCTCAGCCGGGTCCATCGCACTCCGGCGCAACTGGTGACATTGATTGCAGTTGGTGAACTGCTGCGAGAAGAACAACAGCCGTCCTAATTCTTCTTCTTTTGTCAGTTCCGCCGCGCCGCGAAGAAAACGGTCATATTTGCTGTCAAAGCTCTGAAAGGTCTCAGTGCTCTCGAAACGTGCAAGCGCTGCGGTGAGCGCCTCAAACCCTGCCTCTACATCCTTTGTAATGTCGACGTCATAGAGGGTTTGAAAGGCGGTGACATAATCTTCCTGCTCGGCCAGACGGGCCATCGCATCCGCCTCTGTTGCAAGCCCGAGTTCAATCGGGTTGAGGATCGGCCCTCCGGCTTGCGCCGCAAGGTCAGCGGCCCGCCCATCCCAGAACTGCCCACCGACCCATTCACCATCTGCGTTTTGATGGAATGCCGGCGACAGCATTGCATAGGCCGCAGTCGGCGCATGGCGCGCACCGAGCGACTGGCCGTCGTCCCCACGCGAAAACGCGCCCTCAGCGTCCCGGCGCGGATCAGCAAAACCCGCATTTGGATCATGACAGCTGGCACAGGATTGGGTGCGATTAAGTGAGAGGTCTGTTTCAAAAAACAGTGCCTCCCCCAACTCCTCGGCCGTCTTAAAGGGGGCCGCAGCCAAAGGAACAGCGCTCAGCAACAGGCACGTGGTTTGGGACAGAAGCTTGAACATCGTAGTCTCCGGGATCGCCTAGGCGGTCTAGCGCAGCTCCGGGCCAAATTCCAGATGTAGAAAGGACGCAGCCCTCAGAGAGCTGCGCCCTTTCTCACTCCCACAGTCCCACCCGCGGGTATTCTCACTCTCTGGTGCTCAGACCAGATAAACAATCAACACGGTCAGCAGGTTGATCGACGCAAATTGCAAAAGTTCAGGATTGGACTTTGCCCGCATGGCACCCAGAACCGCCGCCAACACAGCGGCTGCAAATCCGCCGAGCGCCAGCGCGCCGATCAGATCGCCAAAGAAGCCCGTGCCTGCGCCCCAAGGTGAGCCATCAAGCCCCATCCCTTTTAAGAGAAGTCCAAGCAGCGCTCCCAGCGCGACCCCAAGCAGAGACGGGCCAATGTCGCGGCCTGCATCATGACCGTGATGATCAAGAATTCTGTCGATCAGTTCAGGACGCGGTCTTGCGCCGGGTTCCCAACCCATGCGTGACACCTGACCTTCAAACGATTTCCCACTCACTGCACTTCCCTCCGTGTTGAGGAGAGATTTACGTCTGATTAAGGCAGATTAATGACCCGTTAACGAAGGTCGCGGGGCAAATGGTTAACGCGTCGTAACTTTTTGACTTCCAGCGCCCGAACTTCGGCAGAATCCCGCCAGCGTTTTGCGGTTGTTTGCCGATTAGCTGCCGAGAATTTTGCGCACGTAGTTTTGGGTTTCCTTGTAAGGCGGCACGCCTCCGTGGCGCGTCACAGCCTCCGGTCCCGCATTATATGCCGCCAGTGCAAGCCGCCATGAGCCGAACTTGCGATATTGTTGCGCGAGGTATTTGGCGCCGCCGCGCAGGTTCTCTGCGGGCACCAATGGGTCGACCCCCAGTATACGAGCGGTCTGCGGCATCAACTGGGCCAGTCCCAAGGCCCCTTTGTGCGACTGGGCGGCAGGGTTCCAATTGCTCTCTTGCTGCACCAAACGCAGGAAAAGATCCTCAGGAACACCATTTGCACGCGCCGCACTGCGGGCCACCTCAAGATACTCGCCACGATAACTGCCACGGTAAATGGGCAAGACATCGTCCTTGAGACTGTCTGGTTTCAGTCGTTCTGAGCCGCGATACTGGCTGGCGCCGCGGGTGTCCAAAAATTTGGTCTGTGCCGCAAATACTTTGCGCTTGGTATTGTTGTTGAACAGATCAGCGGCCACAGCAGGTGTGGCCAGAACCGTCACGATGAGGGCAGCAGTCGAAATACGTTGCATGTGATAAATCGAAAACTCGTCGGTTTAGCTGGCGACAATATAGCGGCCCGGTCCGTAAAATGAAAGGTAACAGCACCACCTTGCCGCTGTACGGCCCTGCCAACAGCGTAAATCTGGTGTTTGACCGTCAATCCCGCGCCTGATGCTCTTTCATCGCACGGTCAGGCTCGTTACTCTGCCCTGCAGACAATGGGCGGGATTCGACATGCCGCTCTGGCGATGCGCCGCAATCGCTCACGAATAGATAAGAAACAAAGGACAGGACCCACATGGCCGGATCCCTGAACAAAGTAATGCTCATCGGCAACCTTGGCCGCGATCCGGAAGTGCGTAGCTTCCAGAACGGCGGCAAGGTCTGCAACCTGCGGATCGCGACGTCGGAGACGTGGAAGGACCGTAACACCGGTGAGCGCCGTGAAAAAACCGAATGGCACTCTGTTGCGATCTTCAACGAAGGTCTGGTGCGTGTCGCAGAGCAATTTCTGCGCAAAGGGTCCAAGGTCTATATTGAAGGCCAACTGCAAACCCGCAAATGGCAGGACCAGAGCGGTCAGGACCGGTATTCTACCGAAGTCGTGCTGCAAGGCTTTGGCTCGACGCTCACCATGCTTGATGGTCGCGGCGAAGGTGGTGGCGGCGGTGGCTTTGGCGGTGGTCAAGGCGGCGGCGATTACGGTGGCGGCGGTGGCGGCTACGGTGGTGGTGGCAGCTACGGCGGCGGCGGTGGCGGCGGCAACCAAGGCGGTGGCTTTGGTGGCGGTGGCCCCTCGCAAAACATCGACGACGACGAAATCCCGTTCTGATCGTCAGGCACCTACGCCAAATAGATCAAGGGCCGACATGTGTCGGCCCTTTTTATTACCTGACATTCTGTTGCCTGAGGTTCTATCGCCAGCCTACAGCGAGCGTTTGAGCTTATCCGCGCATGCGTGCGCCGTCCGCATCAAACAGTGGCTCTGTAATCAGGCGAGCCGCATGTTTCTTGCCAAGGATTTCAATCTCAACCGTCAGCCCTTCGCGAGCGCGCTCCACCGGCACAAACCCAAGCGCAATAGATTTCTGCGCGAAGTGGCTGTAGCCGCCAGAGGTGCAGAACCCCACCACGTCGCCGTCCAGCCAGATCGGCTCATAAGCGACCACATCCGCATCATCTGCATCGACCTCAAAGGCACAAAGCTTGCGGCTGACACCTGCATCCCGCTCTGCTTCGGCTGCCGCGCGACCGATAAAATCAACCGGTTTCTTAAAGGAGATAAAGCGGTCCAGACCGGTCTCCGCAGCGGTGTAGTCCGGTGAAAACTCCGACAGCCAAGAGCCGAAGAACTTGTCGAGCCGCAGGGACATCATCGCGCGCATACCGAAGGGTTTCATGCCGTGGTTTTGCCCCTCCCCCCAGAGAGCGGCCCAGAGCGCGCGCTGACTGGGAAGGTCACAATAGATCTCGTAGCCAAGATCACCGGTGTAGCTCACCCGTTGAACCACGCACTCCACCATGCCCACGGTCAGGTGGCGCACATCCAGAAAACGCATGTCGGAGATATCGCTGCGTGTGCAGGCTTGCAGCACCTCGCGCGCCTTGGGGCCAGCGATCTGAAAGCCGTTCACCTGATCGGAGACATTGTCGACCGTCACACCCTCATCGAGGTTCTGCAAGAACCAACGCATGTGGTAGGCCTGCGCGCCATAGGACGCCGTAAGCTGGAAATCACCTTCGCCAAGGCAAGAGATGGTGAAATCCCCAATCAATCGCCCCTTCGGCGAGAGCATCGGCGTCAGGCTGAGGCGCCCCTTTTGCGGAACACGCCCCGCCATGATCCGATCAAGCCAAGCGCGGGCACCCGCGCCTTTGACACGGTATTTCCCGAAGTTGTGGATCTCATTGATGCCAACCGCCTCGCGCACCGCCTTTACTTCCCGCGCTGTGGCATCAAAAGCGTTGGAGCGGCGGAACGAGGGTGTCTCGTAACGCGCCTCGCCGTCAGCCGCGAAATAGTTCGGGATCTCCATGCCGTATTGGTGGCCCCAAACCGCGCCCATATCGTCAAAAATGTCGTACATCGGCGTTGTGCGGAAGGGACGCGCGGCTGGCAGTTCCTCGTTCGGATAAGCGATGGAAAACCGTTTCTGATAGTTCTCGATCACTTTGGGTCGGGTGTAGCCGGGCGTGATCCAATTGCCGTAACGTGCAACATCCATGGCAGCGGTGTCGCGTTCACATTCGCCAGTTGTCATCCATTGCGCCAGCATCAACCCGACGCCACCACCCTGAGAGAACCCCGCCATCACCGCACAAGCCGACCAGTAGTTGCGCACGCCCGGCACCGGTCCAACCAGCGGGTTGCCATCGGGTGCAAAGGTGAACGGTCCGTGGATCACTGATTTCACTCCCGCCTCAGCAAGCGCGGGGAAACGTTTATACGCAAAATCAATGCTGTCTTCGATCTTATCAAAGTCGTCGGGCAACAATTCATGGCCGAAATTCCAAGGCGTGCCATCTACGGCCCAAGGGCGACAAGGCTGCTCATAAAAGCCGATGCAAAGCCCGCGGCCCTCTTGCCGCAAATAGCTTTCGCCCGCCGGGTCCATGACATGGGGATGTTCGCCGCCGCCGGCGATGATCTCGGCAATCATCGGCACCTCGTCAGTGACGATATACTGGTGCTCCATCGGGTGCAGGGGGAAGTAAATTCCCGCCATCGCGCCAACTTCACGCGCCCAGAGGCCACCTGCATTGACGATATGTTCAGCGTGGATGGTGCCTTTTTCAGTCACCACATCCCATGTGCCGTCCGCGCGCTGGTTGGTCTCAATCACCTTGCAGTGGGTCTCAATAGTGGCTCCTCCCATGCGCGCCGCCTTGGCATATGCGTGGGTCGTGCCAGAGGGATCAAGGTGGCCATCAAGCGGATCGTAGAGCCCACCGATGATCCCGTCGATATTGGTAACAGGTGCGATTTTCTTTATTTCTTCGGGGCTTACGATCTCAGTTTCAAGCCCCATAAAACGGTGCTTGGCCCGCTCCGCCTTCAACATGTCAAAGCGTTCTTGATTGTCCGCCAGTGTCACACCGCCCACATGGTGCAGGCCACAGGACATGCCGGTAATCGCCTCCAGCTCTTTATAGAGCTTAATGGTGTAGCCCTGCAGCGCTGCCATATTGGTGTCGCCATTAAGCGTGTGAAAGCCCCCCGCGGCATGCCAGGTCGAGCCAGAGGTCAATTCCGATCGTTCGATCAGCATGACATCGGACCAGCCGAGTTTGGTTAGGTGGTAAAGAACGGAGCAGCCGACAACGCCGCCCCCGATAATGGCCACGCGGGTGGTGGTTTTCATGGGTCCGTCTCCCTGTCAGGATCGCATTTCCTTTCATTCTGGACACATGTGCCCATTAGTCCAGTCAAAAAACGACACTGCATGTCGCTCAGACATATCGCCCCTCCCGCCCGGCAGACCTATCCCTGTCGGGATAGCCGTTCCGGTTGGGCCAAGCGCCGCGCGCCCCGAAGGGGCGCGCGGCGCTGGTCGCTTCGGGCTTTACCCGAAGCGAAACACCTCTACAGAGATCGGTGCGAATTGCTTGTTAGCTGTTCAGGGGGCGGATTTTCAGACCGGTCACGCGATTGCCCTCTCGCGCCGTGACCTCGAAACGGAAGCCGTGGAAAGAGAACACTTGCCCCACGGTCGGGATCATCTGCGCCTCGTGAATAACAAGACCCGCCACCGTGTTCGCTTCAAGGTCTGGCAGGTTCCACTCCATCGCCCGGTTCAGGTCGCGTATGGTGGTGGCACCTTCAACAATGAAGTTGCCGTCCCCGGTCTTGCGCGCAAAACTCTGTTCCGCCGGGTCAAATTCATCCGTGATTTCGCCAACGATCTCTTCGAGGATATCCTCAAGCGTGATCAGACCCTGCAATGAGCCGTACTCATCCACCACCAGCGCAAAATGCGTCCGCATCCGCAAGAATTGGCGCATCTGATCATCAAGCGTGGTGGTCTCTGGAACGAAATAAGGGGGTTTGCACACCTCAGCGATCTGAAAATCGCGCAGCGCCGAGGCATCCCCATCGGGACCGCCGATTTTGGCATACATCTGACGCAACAGATCCTTAGCGTGCACAACACCGATAATGTTTTCCTGATCCTTGCGAAACAGCGGCAACCGTGTGTGCGAGGAGGTCAGACATTGCTCCAAAATGGCTTCGGGGTCTGCCTCGGCATCAATCATCTCAATCTTGGAGCGATGCAGCATGATCTCTTCGACGAAGCGGTCAGAGAGATCGAGCGCCCCCAGAATACGGTCGCGGTCTTCTTTCTCAACCACCCCTTCGGAGTGGCCGATCTGAAGCGCGCCGACAATTTCCTCACGCACTGCCATGATGTGGCTGTCCGGGTCGATCTGAACACCAAATATCCGCAGCACACCTCGCACAAAGAACCGCACAGCCCCCACGATGGGTGCCAGAATTTTTACAAGCGTCGCAATGATCGGCGCAACAGCGGCAGCTGCTTTCTCAGAGTTGGTGATAGCGTAGGTCTTGGGCAGAACCTCAGCGAAAATCAACACCAGAAGGGTCATGACCAATGTCGCCAGCGCCACGCCGCTTTCGCCAAATATCTTGGTAAACAGAGACGTGGCAAGCGACGCTGCGAGAATGTTCACGAGGTTATTGCCCAAGAGAACCGAGCCAATCAGTCTCTCATTGTCCTCGGTGACTTCCAACGCCACCTCGGCACCGCGCGATCCCTTGTCGGCCTGACTGCGCAGCTTGCCGCGCGAGGCCGCCGTCAGCGCGGTTTCTGACCCCGAAAAGAACCCGGAAAGCACCAGCAACAGAACAATGCCGCCGGCAGTGATCCAGAAGGAAGTGTCAAGTACGGTAGCAGCGCTGTCCATTATTGGGTCCTGATAAGCGTGGGATTTCTGTGGTTATGGGGTGCCAGGCGCTGTGGTTCAAGCGGCGCAGGCCTCTAATTCACTGGGAATCGTCGTCTTTTGTTGCAAGCGGATGATGCCGATGCACCAGTTCAGCCAGCCGCGCGTCCAGCACATGGGTGTAAATCTCGGTGGTGGCGATATCCGCATGCCCCAAAAGCGCTTGGATCGCCCGCAGATCTGCGCCGTTTTGCAACAGATGCGTGGCGAAGGCGTGGCGTAAAGTATGCGGCGTTACCTTTTCCGGTGAGACGCCTCCCGCGACCGCAAGTTCCTTGATCAGCAAGTAGAACCGGTGGCGGGTCAGATGGCCTTCCTTGCTGCGCGATGGAAACAGGAACCGAGAGGGCTTATGCCCCTGCCCTTCTCGCTTGTCTTCAACTGCGTCGCGCACCTCAATCCATGTGCTAAGCGCCATACGTGCAGGCGGTGACAGCGGCACCATCCGTTCCTTGCCGCCCTTGCCGAGGATCAACAGCATATTGGGATCACCGCGTGCTGCGGAGACGGGCAAGGAGACCAACTCGCTCACCCGCATGCCTGTGGCATAGAGCAGTTCCATCAGGCAGGTGTTTCGCAGCCTGTCGGCCTCGGTCCGGCCCACCGTGCGCGCGGCCCCAAGCAGCCTGTCGACCTCATTCTCATCAAGGGTCTTTGGCAGTGATTTCTCCCTCCCCGGCCCTTTGATCTGCAGTGCCGGGTTGTCTTGCCGCCACCCTTCTTCAAAAGCGAAACGATAGATCTGTTTGATCGCAGACAAGCGGCGGGCGCGCGTGGCGCGGCTAAGACCCTCGGCATCGCAAGAGATCAGGTAGGCCTCAATATCACTCTGCTGCATCTGCGCAAATGACGTGCCTTTATGTGCCATCCAAGCTGTGACATTGCGCAGGTCGCGCCCATAGGCGAGCAGCGTATTATGTGCCGCACCAAGTTCAGCGGCCTGCGCATCCAGAAAGGTCGAAATCCACTGCAGATCATCGTCAGGCGCGCGCATCTGTCAGCTTCCTCGCGGCAACAGCAACAGTTGCAGGGCAGCCCGGCGCGCGATGTCTTCAAGCCCCATCAGCCTGAACGCCGCAAGCGACAAGGCAGCCGCTTCCAGATTGCCATCCGCCCCGTGGCTGAAACTCTTCATGGTGACCAAAATGGCCTCTCCCAACCGTCCCTGATCCAACAACAGCTTTTGCGCGGCGGGCATTTCACTCTCTTGCGCAAACCCACGCACAATCGCCTTTTCCTGCGGGCTCGCCGCGAGATCCGATGCAGGCTCTCCCTTCGCAAGCGTGGCGAGGAAACGGCTCTGGCGGGTTTGATCCGGTGGCGTTGCGGCGGCGCTTTCATACTCTGACGACAACAGACGCAAGCGCCATGCAATCACGGCTGCTTTCCCATCAAGTTTGATCTTAGCCAAGCGCGGCGCAAAGAGATCGGCCATCGCCATCTCAAGCCCCGCAGCCTGCGCCGCAGACCAGAATGCAGGTAAGGTTTTCCGCACGGCTTCCGCGCTTTGGGTATTCAGCGCGGTATCAAATCGCTGCACCGCTTCGACGCGGTCCCAAATCCCACCAGAAGCAGCAGGTTTGCGGTCCGTAAACAGGCCAAGCAGTTGGTTTGGGTTCATCGCGCGACTGCGGGTCAGACGCTCTGCGCCCTCAAGCTGTGCTTTCCATCCCGCGATGTCACGCAGGTCCGCACTTGCAAAGGCACGGGGCAGCATTGTTGTGGGCATCGGCTCGCCAATCGCTTCGAACATGCGAAACTCCAGCGGCGTGGGGCTCGCTGGTAGCGGCAGTGGTGGCATCCCTTCGTAGATGTCGGGATTAAGGAAGCGATCCAGAATCGCCATATCCTGTTTGCCAATGAGGGACAGCGCATCGGCTGTCTCCAGCATCAGGGCTGCGGTCGGCCAATCTCCCCGGCGCGCGGCACAGAAAATGCGCGCGGAATAATCCTGCATCAAATAAGGATCAGCCGTAAGTGCCGCGCAGCTGCGCTCTTCATCGCCATTTAGCAGTGTCGCATCAAACCACCGATCAAACCGCGCGGGGCTTTGGGTGGGCCCGGCCTCTTGTACCAAGGCCTGCACGGGTTCCGTCGCTCCCAATTCACGCAGCCGGTCCAGCCGCGCCAGCAAGATCTGGTCATCATCGCGAAACGGCGGCCGCGCTTCCGTAAGCAACAGCGTCATCAGCAGGGACTGCATCGCGGGCAGGTCATAGACCGGAACATCCCGGATAAGAGCGGCCAATTGATCCGCAGGACTGCCCTGCCAGAGGGTGATCGGCAGTCCCGTTCTGGCCTCAGGCACCAACCCCACCGGCGGCAACAATCGCTCCAGCGGGGTTACGGTGATATCGGGGCCATGCGCGCTCTGCGCCACGGGCGGCTCTTGCAAGAGTGTCGGCGGAATATTGGCAACCGGAGGAGCGGTATTCAGCCAATCAATCGCAGCCAGCGGTTCTCGCGCCAGCGCAGATGTCGCCGTCAGCAGAAATGCGCCAAGAGCCAGCGAGACGGTCTTAGTCGGCATTGAGCACCACAGGCTTGCGCACCTCCTCGGAGGGTGCTGAGAAATCCGCACCGAACCAAGGCCCTACGTAGGCATATGCAATCAACGCGATTGCCGCCAATAGGATGAGGATAGCCAAGTATTTTATTAAACGTGCCATGGGGGTCCCGGAGCCTGCTTCTTTGTGTGTTTTGAGAGTTTTATATATGGCCTTTTTGCCAATATCACGTCATTCACAGAAGAATGAGCGAAAATCACCAAATCACCGATGCGACGGCAGAAAGTTGCGCGCCGGGAAAATTGAAGAAGACCATTGTGCTGGTGGGGATGATGGGTGCCGGGAAAACCGCCGTAGGGCGGGCTTTGGCTGCGCGGCTGGATGTTCCGTTTCTCGACAGCGATCACGAGATCGAAGCCGCCGCCAATATGTCGATCCCCGAGATATTCGCCCGCGATGGTGAGCCGTTTTTTCGCGAAAAGGAACATCAGGTCATCACCCGTCTTCTGAAAGAGGAGTGCGGTGTCCTGTCGACCGGTGGCGGTGCCTTTCTGGCGGAGCGAAACCGAACAGTGATGTCAGAAGCTGGTGTGTCCGTCTGTCTGCAAGCTGACCTTGATGTGCTGTGGAAGCGCGTCAAAGGTCGCGACACACGTCCGCTGCTCCGGTCCCCCGATCCATACAAATCGCTCTCGGATCTTTATCACGCGCGGGTGCCGATCTATGCGCAGGCGGACCTCAAGGTGATCTCCGACGGGCAAGTTTCGATCGACAATATGGTGGACCGGGTGCTCGAGGCACTGCGCGCCCGTCCCGATGTACTGGAGTTTAACTGATGGAACAGATCGTTCATGTCCCTCTTGGTGCGCGCGCCTATGACGTGGTGATCGGACCGGATCTGGTGGCCGAAGCCGGCAAGCGGATTGCGCCCTTTGTGAGCCGCAAAAAAGTAGCGGTGCTGACGGATGAAACCGTGGCCGCACTCCATCTTGAGGCTTTGCGCGCAGGGCTTGCCGCCGAAGGCATCGAAATGGAAGCGCTCGCCCTGCCCGCGGGCGAAGCCACCAAAGGCTGGCCGCAATTTACGCGCGCGGTTGAGTGGTTGTTGGAAAAACGGGTTGAGCGCGGCGATATTGTCATCGCCTTTGGTGGCGGCGTCATCGGTGATCTTGCAGGGTTTGCGGCATCTGTCCTGCGCCGGGGTGTGCGTTTTGTGCAGATCCCTACATCGTTGCTGGCGCAGGTCGACAGCTCCGTCGGTGGCAAAACCGGCATTAACGCCCCGCAAGGTAAAAACCTGATTGGTGCGTTTCATCAGCCCACCTTGGTGCTTGCAGATACTGCGATCCTCGGCACGCTCACGGAGCGTGACTTTCTCGCAGGTTACGGCGAGGTGGTGAAATACGGGTTGCTGGGAGATGCCGCGTTTTTTGACTGGCTAGAGGTCAACGCGCCCGCCATGGCGGCGGGCGACATGGCGCTGCGGGTCGAAGCGGTGGCGCGATCCGTCCAGATGAAAGCCGACATCGTGGCCCGTGACGAAACCGAGCAAGGCGACCGGGCGCTGCTGAACCTCGGGCATACCTTCTGCCACGCGCTCGAAGCGGCAACCGGGTATAGCGACCGCCTGTTACATGGCGAGGGCGTAGCCATCGGCTGCGCATTGGCGTTTGAGCTTTCGGCTCGTCTCGGGCTGTGCAGCCAAGAAGACCCCAGCCGTGTACGTGCGCACCTCAAAGCCATGGGGATGAAAACCGATCTGGCCGATATCCCTGGCGATCTGCCCCCGGCCGAAGAATTGCTCCGACTGATGGGGCAGGACAAGAAAGTGGTTGACGGCCAGCTGCGCTTTATCCTCGCGCGCGGCATTGGTGAGGCTTTTGTGACCGCCGATGTGCCACAGGATAAGGTGCTGGAGGTCCTGCAAGAGGCGCTGGCCCAGAGTCAACCCGCTTAGGTCTCACTATCCATTGAGTGTCAGGACGCCTTGCGGATAGGGTTACCGTCAGAACAAGGTCGCCCATGACACTCAACCCCACATCTGATGATGCAAATCTTGTGATCTTGCTGCTTGCTGCGGGTGCTTCGACACGTATGCGGGGGGGCGATAAGCTGATGGAACCCGTCTCAGGTCAGCCGCTCATTGCGCATTTGGCGCAGCAAGCACGGGCAACCGGGTTTTCTCTTTTTGTGACTCTACCCGACCTGGATCATCCGCGCGCAGGTGCCCTTCACGGGGCAAAACTGATCCCAGTCCCCGACGCAGACCAGGGCATGAGCGCGTCAATCCGCGCGGGGATCGCAAATCTTCCTGATCGGACGGCGGGTGTTATGATCCTGCCCGCAGACATGCCGGAGATCACCACCGCAGATTTTCGAACGCTCGCGGATCAGTTTGATGGACCGGACGGCACGATCCTGCGCGCGAGCAGTGTGGACGATCACGGCCAGCCTCACCCCGGTCATCCGGTCCTGTTTCCACGGCGCTGTTTTCACGCACTCAAAACCCTGACAGGCGACAACGGTGCCAAGGCGCTTTTGAGGGGAGAATCAGTGAGGCACATCCCCCTGCCCGACCGCCACGCGCTGACGGATCTGGATACGCCCGAGGATTGGGCGGCGTGGCGCGCGGACCAAAATCGCTAGCGCCACGATGCAAAACTAGTGCAGCAACATCCGCGCTTCGCGTTCTTTCAGCTCACGGCGCGCAGAGGGATAGGCTTTTTGCCCCTCCTGTGTGCGAAGCTCTGGGAAGAGTTCGAAAATCTCGTTGCGCTGCGCGTTGTCCAACCCACGCAGCGATTGGTCTACCGGCTGGAAACTCTCGGTCCACGCACCATCAGACAGCACCACCTCGTGTTGATTGAACATGAAGTGGATATAGGTCACCGCCGTGGTCACAATCGCATCGATCCCAGTCAGGCCGGTCAGATGTTTCGCCGCCACCAAAACCTCACGATCCTCAAAATAGAGCGCGGTTTTGTCGTTGGCGACCAACACACGGTGGTTGGGACTGACCATCATATCGCGCTCTGGGAGACCGTTGCCCAAGGCCCCCTGACGGATCAGGATTGGCTGCAGATGCGCCGCATGTGACAGATCTTCTTGCCCCATAGCGTTGTGGCCAAACCAGCGGATTTCCTGAATGCCATTGTCGCGGGTAATAACCCGATCCCCAACCCGCAGGTTTTCCACAAGGCGTTCGCCACGCGGCGTTGCAATAAGTGTGCCGGGGGTAAAGCAGGGAGTGACCCGTTCGCAGCCCTGAGCCGAATTATGCCCCCCAGACGACGGCCTTTTCGGCCCGTTGTCGTGTGATTTGGCCATGCTGCGGTCTCCTTCACTGTCGTTAGGTCGGGGTTTGCCCCCGTTCCCCCTCGCCCGCCATCATTCATGGCTGTGGCAAGGTTCCAAAGACATACCGGAGCTGACGCAGTGCACCTAGCCGAAACGCCAGTGCCCGCCCTCCACAAGCATAGAGCAGCCACGAATTAGGTGAGTGTACTTCTCTTCCATTGTTTCCGTAAAACCACCGCTTTGCGGCATTGATCTCGGCTGATCCACTAAATTTGGCTAAAATTTGCGCCTAATTCGCGCAAAGCGACAATGAGTGCGCCCGTGACAGATCATTTGTTTCCGGTTCCGAAACTTGCGCCGAACCGGCATCGGTATCTGATGCATTCAACGCATGCTCAATTCGATAAAATCGATTGTTGCCCGGTGTGCTGGAAATCTCGCACCATGCCCGATTCTGTTTCTTACCCATACGAAAAACACGCCCGAATCATCGCATCTTTGTGATCCGCGCGTCGAGGGCATCACATTTGACGGTGAAAACCAGCGCGGTTCAGGATCACTCGCCTGTCCAGTCCGGCATCGGAGATTTTGAGATAAACGCCCCGATCCCTGCCTCGGCATCGCGCGCCATCATGTTTTCGGCCATGGCCCGCCCTGCGTAGGCATAGGCCTCCGACAAAGACATCTGTGCTTGCTCATAAAACGCCGTTTTCCCGATCTTGATCGCTGCCAGAGATTTATCGGCGATGCGGCGGGCCAGATCCATGGTTTCTCGGCTGAGGTCTGCCAGTGGTACAACCCGATTGACGAGCCCCAACTCAGCCGCCCGCTGCGCGGAGATAAACTCTCCAAGCAACAGCATTTCCATAGCATGTTTACGAGACAGGTTGCGGGTGAGCGCGACCATTGGCGTAGAACAGAACAAGCCAATGGTGACACCGGATGTTGCAAAACGGGCATCTTCAGCGGCGACCGCCAGATCACAGGTTGCAACCAGTTGGCAGCCCGCTGCGGTTGCGATGCCTGAAACTTCGGCAATCACTGGCTGCGGCAGCTCCACAATGGTCTGCATCATCCGCGAGCACGTGGCAAACAGCGCCTGAAAATAGTCAAAGCCACCATCGCCCTGCTCACGCGCCGCAGTCATTTCCTTGAGGTTATGACCGGCGCAAAAGTGATCCCCCGCCCCGGAGAGGATCACCACACGCACACTGCGGTCCTTGGCGATGTCATCAAGCATCGATTGCAGCGCCAGCAGCATCGCCTCGGAAAGGGCATTGATACTACGCGGCTGATTGAGCGTCAGGCGCGCAACACCTGCGTCATCCTGCCGGGTGATCAATTGATTATCCTCTGACATGGCACTCCTCCCTATCGCCGGGTGGAGCCTAGAACAGGCAACTGCCGCCGCCAAGAGACAGGGTTAACGCAGGCCAAGCTCCGATATGACCTCATCGCGCATCTGCTGACCGGTGGCGACCGTCAGATACCCTTGGGTGAGTTCAGGCGCATAATCACGACCATCAGAGAGTTGCGCATGCCCCCCCGCTTCCAACGCGGCCAACACGCCTGCAGCATGATCCCAGCAGTTCAGCCCTTCGGTCTGAACGAAATCCACATGCCCTTGCGCCATCATTCGGTATTCATGGCAAGAACAGAACAAGGATGTCACGCGCTTTGCCTGCGCCATCCCTTGGACCACTGCCAGTTGTTCGTCTTTGGCAAACATGAAGTGCGGTACAAATCCATTCGCCTCGCTAAAGGCGCGCTGGGGTGCAACGTGCAGACGGCGCGGATCAAGGCCGGGAGACGCCATCCACGCGCCGCCCCCTAAGCTGGCCTGAACCCAGTCATCATTCACCGGGTCATAAAGGAGGCCAAAAACGGTTTTACCGCGCACCGTCACTGCAAGAATGACGCCAAAGGTGGAAAGCCCATGCGCATAGTTCCAAGTGCCATCAATCGGGTCGACGATCACAGCAACCTCAGCGTCTGCGACCTGATCCAGAATGGCAGGATCTGCTGACACCGCTTCTTCGCCAATAACAACCGCGCCCGGAAGAATTGTCTGCAACGCGCGGGTTACATGTTCTTCTGCGGCGACATCGGCAACGGTCACCAAATCGATTGACGACGATTTCGCGGTGATCGCCCCAGCAGACAGATTGCGAAAGCGCGGCATGATCTCGATGCGCGCAGCATCTCTGACCATGGAAATAAGAGCGTTTTCAATGTCGTGATCCAACCGCATGCGACCTGTGCCTTCTGTAGGTGTCGATGCAATGGTCCTAGCGCCTCACGCAGAGAAGTTCACGCCCAAGAATGCGGACTTCTATGAAGTTTTGACGACACTTCAGCCAAGAGGCGTGCATCAAAATCCAATTTCTCAAGGTGGACTTATGCCACCACAGCGCAACGCGCCAAGGCTAAGGCAACTAGCCTGATCACACGATCAAACTCACGACACAGTCATTTTGGGGTTATGGCGGAGAGACAGGGATTCGAACCCTGGAGACGGTTTCCCGCCTACACACTTTCCAGGCGTGCGCCTTCGACCACTCGGCCACCTCTCCGTGGAGGCGACTTTTGATGCATTACGGAGGGGATTGCAATAGGCTTTCTAAGAAAAAGTTCAGTTTTTTTCCAATCCATCCATTTCACCCTAAGTATTTGTGAAGATGGAGTTAATTATCTGGTTTCCGGAGTAGTTCGCGCAGCGAAGTTTGCGGCTCCCCGCTCCGCTTCAGATAAAAAAACGCCGCTGCAGGAGATCCCGGCAGCGGCGTTATTTTGCGCATCGGTTCTGTGATCCTACCGGTCCGCGTCCCCATCTTCGTCGGGCGACAGATCGGCGAGATCCGGCTTTGGCGGCGCTGACGTCTGTGGCTCTGATACCGGGGATGAAGGCGTGGTCTTTATCTCCGGCGCAGATGTGCCGGACTGCAGCGCCTCGGGATTTCGAATCCAGATATCGCGCTGTGCGAATGGGATCTCGATCCCTTCTTCATCGAACCGTTTGGCGATCTCGTAGTTCATATCGGATTTCACCGAGAGCACCCAGTTTACATCCCGCAGGATCGCCCGGATCTCGAAATCAAGACTATCTGCGCCAAAGCCCTGAAACACCACCGATGGCGGTGGGTTCATCAGCACCATCGGATGCGATTTCGCCACTTCGGAGAGGATCTCCTCAACCTTGCGAGGGTTGGTGCCATAGGCCACCCCGACAGGCACAATCACCCGCCCCACGGTATTGCCACGGGTGTAATTGGTCACTGTGCCCGAAATCAGATCCGAGTTCGGAACAATCACATCGGTGCGGTCGAAGGTCTCAATCCGGGTGGAACGCACAGAGATATCGCGCACATAGCCCATGAGACCGCCCACTTCGATCCAGTCCCCTTTGGAAACCGGGCGCTCGATCAACAAAATGATGCCCGACACAAAGTTCGACACGATGGTCTGCAGGCCAAAACCGATACCGACGGATAGCGCACCAGCCACAATCGCCAGCGAAGACAGATCCAGCCCTGCGGTCGACACCGCGATCAACGCCGACAGGAATATCCCGATATAGCCGACACCCGACACAATGGCGTTCTGCCCGCCGGGGTCGATCTTGGTTTTTGGCAAGAGTGACGAGCGCAGGCTGCCTTGCAGGAGCCGCGTCAGCACATAGCCGCCCGCAAAGATCACCACAAAAGTCAGGAAGATCGTCGGAGAAATCTTGGTATCCCCGATGTCAAAGCCCTCAAGGAAGCGCGACCAAAGCTCGGTGAGATCAGAGGTCCGCGCGCCCCAGATCAGCGCAAAGAACGGCAGCGAGACCAGAGCCAGCACAAAGCCGGTCATTACCGCAAACAGCGAATCCTCTGCCCCTTGGCTGTTGCGCGTCACCCATCCGTAGATATCGGATAGGAAACGCTGCAAAATCATCAGGGTCGTGACCAGCGCAAGCGTCAGGATCACCGGATAAACGATTGCGATTGCGGCATTAATATACCCCAGCGCGCCTAAAACAGGCGCGATGAGTGCCAAAACAAACACCACGCGACGCAACAGCGACATCGCCCGGCTTGCACCGGCAGCGATTGCGCCTTCGTCATCGTCACTGCCGTTATCACGTTCCTCCTGACGGCGTTGACGCACGCGGATGCGGTTCAACCGAACCAAGAGCAGCGAAGCCAGCAGGATGAGCGGCCAACTCAGGACCGCATAGGTGCCATCTGCAAAATTCTCAATCGTATCGAGCCGGTCCAGCATCAACTGCATCACCAGCACCAGCGCCAGCGACACAAGGATAACCCGGACCTGCCGCTGAAAGCGCGGCTCAAACGGGATCAACTCATTGGTGATTTCATAGACATAAAGCCGTTCCCCCAACCAGTGAGAGGCAAACAGGATCAGGGACCAAAGCGGGACATCGTCCAACAACAGCGTACCGCGCACGCCAAGGACTCCCGACAGGTCAATGGCCCTGACCAGCAGCACCGTCCCGACATAGGGCAACAGGACCTGCAGAAGAGATACGATAAAGCGCCACACCCCGGTGCCGCGCCATCCCAACTCGCGCAGGTAACTCCCGGCCCGCCGCGCCCAATGGCGGCCACGGCCCAGCAACAGCAGAGCGCCCGCTGTTAGCAGAAGGATCACGGGCAAACGGCTGCGAATGCTCTCCCGCGTCGCAGGGTTCGAGAGAAGCCCTACGGTCTCATGCCAAAACGCGCCCAGTACTTTTGCGGTATCTGCAAGAGCCGCTGGCCAGTTTTCAGGGTTCAACGGCATCGGGACGCGTTCCAACAGCGTGCGTGTGGCACGCTCCCGGATCAGCTTGTCAATCTCGGTGATCAGCCCCTGCGCCCGGCTGTAACCCAGATCAGCCAAGACCTGAGGCGCGCTCAGTGTTGCTAGCTGTGACTGAAGCTCTTGGCGCAGTTTGGCGATATTTTCTGGCTCGCTGCCGCTGTCATCCGGAGCAGGCCCGAGCGCATCAATCTGCGCCCGCAACGTCTTTAACCGGTCTGCATTCTGGTTTCCGGCATCCAGAAACTGCTGGCGGTATTCGGTCAACTCGACCCGCAGCGCCTCCAGCGCGCCGTTTGACGCGCGACGGGCATCCAGCACCCGCTCCGCCCGATCAGCGGTGCGCTGCCACGCGTCGTAGTATTCGCCCAATTCGCCGGACGCCACGGTTTGAGCCAGATCGCGCGCTTCGGTCAGGCGCGTTTGATCACCATCGGTTTGCGCAGCGGCCGCAAGTGGCACAAGAAAACAGGTCAGCCATAGAAGGCCGACCTGAAGAAACGTTCTAAAGTTAGTCATTGGGTTCAGACGTCCTCGAACACGCCCGGAATAGATGCCGGGGTATGGGTCATCCAGTCCGGAACTGGCAGGCCCTTGTCCTTTAGGAATTCGGGGTTAAAGAGCTTGGATTGATAGCGGGTGCCATAGTCACACAGCACCGTGACGATGGTGTGACCTGGTCCCATTTCTTTCGCCAGACGCACCGCACCGGCGATATTGATGCCGGACGAGCCCCCCAGAACCAAGCCTTCATCGTGCAGCAGATCAAAGACATAAGGCAGCGCCTCTGCATCAGGGATCTGGTAATTGAAGTCCGGCTTCAACCCTTCAAGGTTCTTGGTGATGCGCCCCTGACCGATTCCCTCGGTGATGGAGGAGCCTTCGGATTTCAGCTCGCCTGAGGTGTAGTAAGAATAGAGGGCCGCGCCGTTAGGATCCGCAAGGCCGATCTTCACGCCCTTGGGCTGCAGCGCCTCGGCGATACCGGCAAGCGTGCCGCCAGAGCCAACCGCACAAATAAAGCCATCGACCTTGCCACCTGTCTGTTCCCAGATCTCAGGACCAGTGGTTTCTACATGCGCCTGACGGTTGGCGATATTGTCGAACTGGTTTGCCCAAATGGCCCCATTTGGTTCGGTTTTCGCAAGCTCATATGCCAAACGTTCCGAATAACGAACATAATTGTTCGGATTTTTATAGGGTGCTGCGGGCACCTGTACCAATTGCGCGCCCGCCAGACGCAGCATGTCTTTCTTTTCTTCAGACTGGGTTTCCGGGATCACAATCACCGTCTTGAACCCCATCGAGGCCCCGACCAGCGCCAGTCCGATACCGGTGTTGCCCGCCGTACCTTCAACAATGGTGCCGCCGGGTTTCAAATCACCACGGGCGATAGCGTCCTTGATAATATAGAGCGCAGCGCGATCCTTGACGGATTGGCCGGGGTTCAGAAACTCCGCCTTGCCAAGAATTTCGCAGCCGGTTTCTTCGCTGACTTTGTTCAGTCGGATCAGAGGGGTATGACCGACAGCATCGGCCAGATCGCGTGCAATGCGCATGAAATTCCCTTTCGCTCGTTCCCTTTTGATGTAGCCGGGGGCACGCACGATCACAAGGGTCGTCAGCAGCGACAGGCAAGCCTTTGCGATGTCTTCGACCTTTTGCGCGCGAAGACGGTTCCATCGCGGCGTGCGCCACCGCAAAACCATCATCTGAAGACCGCCCCAAGCGGTACATTGTCCATCAATGGAATGAATTCAAAGAACGCGCTGACTTACCTGCGGAGTTGCGATGTTTTCACGACATCACATCAGTCTGGCAGGTGTTTCACTTCCAGCGTTTACTGGCAAACTCGGTCACCAGCCCCACCAATGTTCCGCCAACAACCAAAGTGACGAGAACGGTCGGAACGGCCATCACAAAGAAATACTCAAGTGCGATGGTAAATATCGCAGCCAGTGCTTCAAACGGTCCGTCGTAGATATTCCGCTTCGCAAGGCGAAACATCTCAACTGCGCCCTGAATGATCAAAGCCCAAATCACCAAGACCGCCATCCCGGTCAGGCCGTTGTTGATGCCCGGAACGAAACCGCGCCCGGCGCGCCGTCCCATCACTTTCCACCCGGCCACCAGAGCGAGCCCTACATTTACATGGGTAAAATAGCCAAAATCTGTGGACTCGGGCATCAAAGGCATGATTTGCCCTGAAACGACGAACGCCAATAGAGCGAGGGCAACAGAGGCCACGAGGTGTGCGGCGGTAGGCATGGATTTGATTTTCCTGATGTCTGCTCGATTGCCCGTAAGGCTAAGCGCAGCTGAGCCACAAATCCAGCGCAAACCCCAAGTCGCCGCGCGCTTTTATCTGTGGCTCAGGGCCAAATAGGATCAACTTTTGTCCCTGCTGTCGTGATACGCCTCCAGCGCCCGTTCACGGCCGCGTTTGAGATCGATAATCGGCCGCGCGCGTGTGTCTTTTGGACTCAACTCCCAACTCATTGGCGTGGCCGCAAAGAAATCCGTCGCAGTCTGGGGCGGGTCCGACTGCCCCTCTGCCAACCAATTGCGCACGTAGCGCCCTTTGGGGTCGAACTTATCCAATTGGCCATCGGGGTTGAAAATCCGAAAGAAAGGCGCGGCATCCGGCCCCGATCCGGCCACCCATTGCCAGCCCATGGCATTGGACGCAGGATCCCAGTCCACCAAACAGTCCTCAAACCACTGCATCCCGAATTTCCAATGAATCATCAGATGCTTGGTCAGGAAACTTGCCACAATCATCCGGGCGCGATTGTGCATTTTACCGGTGACATAGAGCTCTCGCATTGCGGCATCAACAAAATCATAGCCCGTTTGCCCTTGCTGCCAGCGCAAGAGCGCCTCGCCCGGGTCGTCTTGCCATGGAAAACCGTCCCATTCCTCGCGCCAGTTGCGGGTCAGGATATGCGGCGAGTGATACATCAGGTGATAGGCAAACTCGCGCCAGACCACCTCTTTGAGGAAATGCTCCGCACCCTGTTTGCCGTCCCGCATCGCCTGCGCGCCCAGATGCCACATTCGGTGCGGGCTGATTTCACCCCAGGCAAGGTTTTCCGACAGCTCTGACGTGGCCGCGCGCCCCGGAAAGTCCCGATCAGGCTTATAGGTGGCGACACGCTCCTCAAGGAAGCGGTCCAGTTGCTCCAGCGCCGCGTCCTCACCCACCCGGCAATATCCCGCGACGATCTCAGCGCCGCGACGCATGGCAGCACTCATGTTGTAATCCGCAAGCTCGTCCGTTGCGGGCCACGCATCCGGCTTTGGCAGGTGTGCGGGCGCATCAATCAGACCCTCGACCTCGCGGTCGCGCACGGCCTTCCAGAACGGCGTGTAGACCTTATACATGCCGCCGTCTTTGGTCTCGACTGTCCAGGGTTCGAACATCAGTCTCCCCCCGGTGGATTTTACCGTAATATCAGCGGCTTTGAGCTGTTCCTTGATCTCGGTGTCGCGTTTAATCGCCTCTGGATCATAGAGCCGGGACCAGATCACATGACCGGCTCCGCTCTCTTTGATGACCTCGCGCAACACCGCAAGCGCGTCCCCCTTTCGCAGGGTCAATCGACTGCCGTGCCCCTCGAGCGTTTTGGCAAAACGTTCAAGCCCAAGCCCAAGCCGAAACTTTGGAGCAGCGCCCAGGGCCTCGTCTTGAGGGTCGTGGATATAAAGCGGAATGATCGGTCCGCCCGTCTCCAGTGCCGCCGTCAGGGCCGGATTGTCACGCAGGCGCAGGTCGCGCCTGATCCACCAGATCACCGGTCGGGTGTCAGCCATGGTCAGTCATAGTCCTTGCTCAATCAGATGTTACAGGACGCGATCTAGGGCCTCGATCAGCGCTGTCACCTCCGATTGATCGGTATAATGGGTAAAACTCAGCCGCAGTACGCCTTCGGACGGGTCCACCCCCATCGCATTGAGCGCCCGCACCGCATAAAAATCACCACCGCCGGCCATGATACCCAGCTCGGCCAGTTGTTTTGCCACCGGCTCTGCCGCACGCCCCAGCGCAAGTGCCACGGTCGGTGCGCGATCCTCAGCCGCCGAAGGGCCAAGCAGCCGGATGTCATTGCGATCCTTCACGGCGTCCAGAAGCGGCTGCAACAGGACAATTTCGCGTTGCCGCATCAGGTCGTGCACAAAGGTCCCCATGGCTGCGCCCTTGGTTTCCGTCGCACCGTGATGGGCGGCGAGTGCTTCAAAATAGTCGACCATTCCGGCACAAGCGGCGACCTGCGCATGATCCGGCCCTGCCGGGGTAAAACGCTTGTAGGGCACATCCGCGTTGAAATAATGCGCCTGATTGGGCAGCAGCTCAGCGAGCGCCGGGTTGATGACCGTGATCCCCTGATGCGGGCCATAGGTTTTATAGGCTGAAAACAGATAGATATCTGGCCCCAGCTCACCCACATTTGGCAGGCCATGCGGCGCGTAAGAGACCCCGTCGACACAAACAAAGGCCCCGGCGGCATGCGCCAGCGCGGTTATTTCGGTCACCGGATTGATTTCACCGACGACATTGGAGCAATGGGGAAAACACACCAACCGGACATTTTCATCCAAAAGCTCTTCCAGCGCAGTTGGGTCTAGATGACCCGTCGCCGAATCGATCTGCCATTCCAGAACCTCAATGCCCTCGTCCACCAGACGACGCCACGGACCGGAGTTCGCCTCATGATCCTGATTGGTGACGATGATCTTCTCGCCCGGTTTCAGAAATTTACGAAAGGCCTGTGCCAGAACATAGGTGTTTTGCGTCGTCGAGGGACCAAAGCTCACATCTTGGGCACCGACACCAAGAAGTGCCGCCAGACGGCTGCGCGCTTCGTCCATTTCAGCCCCCGCAACCTGCGAGGCCGCATACGGCGCGTAGGGCTGGACCTTGTGTTCCGTGTAAAACCGGAACAGGCGATCAATCACCTGACGGCAGGTATAAGACCCGCCTGCATTTTCAAAAAAGGCCTGGCCTTGCAGTGCGGCCTGATCGAATGCTGGAAACTGTTTGCGGACAAAATCGATATCCATGGTGCGGCGCGTGCTCCCTTTGCGGATCAATGACGCGATGAGTGCAATTTCACGCCGCAAGATCAAGCCCGGAAACGCCTCGGCGCGGCGCTAAGACGCGCCGAGGCATGGTAATTTACCGGATTACTGGAGTCTTAGCGGTTTAGATCGACAACAACCCGCCCTTGCACCTGCCCCGCAAGAATATCCGCGCCGAGCTTTGGCAGATCCGCTAGCGTCGCGGGGTGCACCATCGCGTCGAGTTTCTCCATCGGCAAGTCAGTTGCAATCCGCTGCCATGCACGCTGACGGTTCTCAAACGGCTGCATCACGGAATCGATGCCCAAGAGGTTCACGCCGCGCAGCAGGAACGGGATCACGGTTGCCGGAAGCGCCGCGCCACCCGCCAGCCCCACCGCCGCAACCGAAGCGCCGTATTTCATCTGGCCCAGCACCCGCGCCAACATGTCGCCGCCAACGGCATCGACGCAACCTGCCCAGGTTTCACTCTCCAGCGGTCGTTTGACGGTCTCGTTCAGATCCGCGCGCGGCACGATCTGGGTCGCGCCAAGGCTCTTGAGGTAGTCCGCCGTCTCTGGCCGCCCAGTGACCGCCGCCACCTCATAGCCCAGATGCGCAAGGATTGCGGTCGCCACCGATCCGACACCGCCCGCAGCACCCGTGACCAGCACCGGGCCGTTCTCTGGTTTCAGACCGTGGTCTTCCAGCGCCATCACCGCCAGCATTGCGGTGAAACCCGCCGTCCCCACCGCCATGGCCTGACGCGACGTGATCCCATCCGGCAGTGGCACCAGCCAATCCGCCTTGACCCGCGCCTTTTGGGAATAGCCGCCCCAATGGGCCTCTCCCACGCGCCAACCGGTCAGCACCACCTTGTCGCCGGGTTTGTAGCGATCATCCGATGATGCCTCGATGGTGCCTGCAAAATCGATCCCCGGCACATGTGGATAATTGCGCACCAACCCGCCGCCCTTCGCGCTGAGGCAGAGGCCGTCCTTGTAATTCACAGTGGAATACTCGACCGCAACGGTGACCTCTGCCTCGGGCAGATCTTCTAGCGTCAGGTCCTGAATGTCAGCAGACGCCTTGCCGCTCTCGCTGTCCTGCGTCATCACTAGTGCTTTGAACATATTGATCTCTCTCGTTAATTCCAGAAATTCTCATGGACGGTCGCAGGACGCATTCCGTCCGGTGTCTCAACCTCGACCTGCGTGCCCGCGTCCCAATGGGTCATCTTCACCATGCCGATGGCGACATTGGTGGTATGATCGGGCGACCATGTGGCCGAGGACACACGCCCCACCCGGCGGCCATTGGCATAGAGCGGCCAAAAGCGATCACAGGGCGGCACCGCGTCGCCCGCAATGGCGATGGGGCGGATCTGCTGCACCGGACCTTCCTTGGCCACCCGCAACAAGGCGTCGCGCCCGATACAGCCGATGGCAGTATGGGTGTTGCAGAACCGGCCCAGCCCGCATTCATGCGGCGTGTTGTCGTCGGTCATGTCGTTGCCGTAACTCAGCAGGCCACTTTCGATCCGTTCGATCAGGTTCGGACAACCTGCCCGCACCTCCAGATCCGCGCCCGCCTCAAACAGCCGATGCCAAAGCGGCATGCCGATGTCGCTGCCCTCAACGTAGATCTCGAAACCGCCCTGTTTCGAGTAGCCCGAGCGCGCCACCACCAGATCGCGCCCCTCGAACTGATATACGCCAAAGCGAAAAAACCGGATCGCGCGCACGGTCTCGCCAAAGACACGCGCCATCAGATCCTCGGCCTTTGGTCCCTGAATTGCGAGCGGTGAGACATCCGGCTCATCCACCAGCACATCCAACCGCCAGCCATTGGCGATGCCTTTGACCCAATAGAGAAGATCACTGTCGGCGATGGAGATCCACCAGCGGTCCTCGGCCAGTTTCACCGCCACCGGGTCATTCAGCATGCCGCCGGTTTCATCCACGATAGGCACATAATAGCACTGACCGGCCATCATGCAGCGCAGATCGCGCGGGGTCAGCATCTGCATCAGGCGCCCCGCATCAGGGCCGCGCAGCTCCACCTGCCGCTCGCAGGCCACGTCCCAGACCTGAACATGGCGTTTGAGGTGGTGATAGTCCGCCTCTACGCTCTCGAACACGGTCGGAAGCAGCATGTGGTTGTAGACGGTGTAGCCTTTGACGCCTGCGGCCTCCACACCCTCCGAAAACGGTGTGCGGCGCAGGCGGCGGGACAGGGAAATTCCGGGTTGAAACAGTGCCATGGCGATCCCTTTCATGGCCCGAGTGCGAGGGGAGCGGCGGGCATAGGTGACCGCCGCCCAATGTCACAGAAGACGCGCGATCAGCGCGGGCCCTTCCAGTCGATCTGGCAGATCTCGGCCGAGCGCCCGTCAAAATCCCATACCCGGCCAAAGGCGCGCACGCGGCCCTTGGTGGCGGTGGCAACGGTGATGTCCGGGCCCATCCAATACTCTGTGTTGGTGACCACAATGTCCTGTTCACTGTCGGCCCCGCCCACCGGCACAACCTCACCGTGGATCTGCTTGCCCACGATCAGGCGGCGGGTCTTGCCTTCGGTTTCAAACAACACCGGCGCGCGCTCCGCCCCGAGGAATTCGCTCACCAGGACCTTGAAAAGCCCCGTGGTTCCCCTTGCTTTTCCAGAGAAAATGTCGATCAGACCATCATAGGCCTCTTCGCTTGCGCGCTCGTCGATGTAGGCAGCCGCCTTCCAGTTGCCGCGCGCCATTAATCCCGGGATTTCCAGGATCAACCCGACATTCAGACCAGACAGATCGGCGTCGCCATAATGCCCTTCATCGATGCGCACGCCCGCCCAAGCCTGACAGTAACCTTCGGTGGGCGGATGCTTGCCCAGCGACACCACGCAGGGGCAAAAGACCGTACAATTGCAGTTAAGGATCAGCTCGCCCTTGATCGCCCAAGGCATGAGTTCGGGCGCCGATGCGACTTGCGGATTCGCCATGTGATTTTTCCTCCCAATTCAAACAGATGTCACAAGAAGCCAAAGTCCCGACGCGCAGAGGACAACGCCCATCGGACGGGTCAACCAGCGCCCGATCTCGGGCAGTTTTTCCAGAACCATAAAAACCGTCGCCAGCCCCATAAAGACGAGGTTCATGACCCCACCGACAAAGGCCAAAAGCATCAGCGCCCAGCAGCATCCCAAACAGACCGCACCAAGGCGCAGACCGTTGCGCAATGGGCCCTCCTCCCAATGCTGCATAAAGAACACCAGCGGGCGGCGGCATTTGGACAGGCAAGAGTCTTTGAGCGGCGTGAACTGATAGACCCCCGCAATCAGCAGGAGCACCGCCGACAGCAGGGATGAACGGCTGTCGCCAAAAACGCTGACCATACCCGCATGGACAAGCGCCAGCTGCAGCGCGGCTGCCAGCAGTGAAAATCCGATCCAGACCATAAGATAGCCAAGCACCAGATCCCCAAACCGGGTGCCTTCCGCCGATTGGCTCAGATCATCGTAAGTGGCAAAGGCCGGCAGTGCCGTGGGTGCCATCATCGCCGCCGACATCAGAACCCACATCAGTGCCATCTTGCCCGCGCCCGCGGCATCCGGCGTCATGCTACACAGCGACACCCAGAATTCCGCACCATAAAGCGCTCCAGCATCGCGCAAATTCTCCGGCACCGACATGGCAAACAACGCAGCCCAAGCCAGCAGAATACCACCAAAGAGTAAGAGCCAGTGCAGGCCGCTCATCTGGCGAATACTCTCTGTCAGGCGTGCTTTAAGCATGGCTTTGCGATGACCTCCCCGTCTCGCTGCGACTCAATAGCTCTTGTGAATCAAATGTCAGACTTTTAAATGTCTGACAAATAAAAATTCCAAACACCCCATCTGACGTGAGGGCAAACCGTTTTGAAGATCGACCCAAACAGCACCGCAGATCTCTCTGCCCAGATTGCCACGGCCATTCGTGATGCCATTGTTGCGGGTGATCTGATCGTCGACGAACGCCTGCCTTCGGAATCAGAATTGGCCGAGCAATTTCAAGTGTCTCGCGCAACCGTACGGGAGGGTTTGAAACGCCTCGCTGCGCAATCCTTGATCCGCACCCAACGCGGCGCAACCGGAGGGGCCTTCGTCAACCGTCTCAGTTTCGAGGACGCCTACAGCCAGCAGATCACCACCTCGACGCTGCTCTTGAGCATGAACGCCGTGAGCTTCGACACCGCCTGCGAGGCCCGATATGCGCTGGAACGAGCCTGCGCGCCGCTTTCAGCCAGCCGCCGCACCGCAGATCAGCTTGCGACCATGCGGGCAGAGATCTTTCGGCAGGGCCAACCCGGTCTCACGGATGAGGCGTTTTGTGCGTCAGATGTGGCTTTTCATCGCGCGTTGGTGGATGGAGCGCATAATCCGGTGCTATCTTATCAGCTTGCCGGGGCCGTAGAAGCGATGCAGCCGCTGATGAACATGATCACCTTCACGGCGCGGGATCGCGCCACCATCCTTACGCTTCACACCACCATCACCGATGCCATCGAATCCGGCAAGGGAGACGCAGCCGTCGCGGGCCTCAGCGCGCTGGAGGAGGAAACGCGCAACCTCGCCGCCGATGTCTTCGCCCGCCGCGCGGCAAAGCGCTGACCCTCTTCATCTTCTTTCAAATATCCCCGCCGGAGGCCACGCGCGTCAGCGCGTCAATTCCCCCTTTAACTCGGCAGTGAACCACCCTATATTCGGTGTGTTCCTTCGGGAACTATGGACATAAACGCGCTCGTAATAAGCGGATCGGACCCGGGGGCGGTACCCGGCGGCTCCACCAAATATCCTTCGTTTGGGGATTATGGGGCCGAAATAGGATCGACGGACGTCTAAAGGGGTTAGCTTTGTCTCGGCTGTCTGCCACCGTTACCGGCGAAAACAGTACAATTGCAAACGACAATCGTGCTCCGGTTGCTCTGGCTGCGTAAGCAGTCCGAGTTGAACCGACTTTAAGCCCTAGCGCCTAGCCGCGTTAGGCGGGGTTCGCAGGTACCTGGCAACAGAAACCTGCACTTTCACTCCCCTGAAATAGCGATGCACCTCTAGGCCATAAGGCATCTCTTAATGCTCTTTTACGAGCAACTGCGGCTATCGTTAAACTTTGACGGGAAATTCCCACCAATTTCCTTCCTTTTAACGCTAGCATTGCGAAGTTACAGCGATATGGCTCTCGACATTATATGTAACACGCCTGTAGGTGGCGCCTTCCGCAAATGTCAGAATGTGAAACTTCCCTGAAATGAAAAACAGCACTCTGCTGAAATACTGGTTCGAAGAAGTCTGGAATAAAGACAATCTGTCCGTCATCGACGACCTGCTTGATCCAGATGTCACTTTTAATGGGGCTCTGGATGGTGTCGTATCCCCCGGCGTCGACTACAAAGAGGTCGTGTGCGCTATCAAAGCGCTGCTCGACCAGCCTCATGTGACCATTACGCATAGTATGGATGATGGGGATCTTGCAATGGCGCGGGTGCAGGTTTCGGCTTTCGATCACAGCCGCACGCGCAAGCTGGATTTCACCGGTCATGTGAGTGTGCGCGTCCATGATGGGCGTTTCATCGAGTTCTATACCAACTTCGACTACCTGCGCATGTTCGAACAACTCGGTCAGTTGCCCACAGACGCCCTGCCCGTCTGTCTGACAGGTGAACGCCTCGTCTGGGTGGAATAGCCACCACGCCCCCATAGAAAAACAACTGCTTCAAAAGAAACGCGAGCGCTGGTGATATTGCTGGGCTTTGATAAAAGGGCAAAGGTGAAAGCAACCGGGCAGCCGTGATGTCAAAGACCGCAACCTCGCATCCCACCCCGCCTTCCTGGTGGGTTTTGTTTCACTGTTTCGGCCTCATTGGCCTGCTGAGTTTCGGCGGTCCCGCGGCACAAATCGCGCTGATGCATCGCGAATTGGTCGATCGCCGCAACTGGCTCAGCGAAGAGCAATTCCTGCGCGGCTTGTCGTTTTGTATGCTGCTGCCCGGACCAGAAGCAATGCAACTGGCCACCTATACCGGGTGGCGGTTGCGCGGCATCGGCGGTGGGCTTTTGGCAGGGAGTTTGTTCATCCTGCCCGGCGCCTTCGTTATTTCCATATTAGTCTGGCTCTATGTGGCCTTTGGTACTCTGCCGGCGGTACAATCGGCCTTTCTCGGCATCAAAGCAGCCGTTGTGGTGATTGTCGTGCAGGCGCTTTGGCGCATTTCTCGAAAAGCACTCAAATCAACCGGAGCCTGGCTGCTCGCATTAACCGGCTTCGTGGCAATATTTGCACTCAACCTCCCCTTCCCGGTTGTGGTTCTGGGGGCGGGGATTATCGGACTGTTTCAAAGTGCAGAGACCACCGACACCCCACCACCAGTGCAGCCCGTTGCCCCCAATCACTGGCGAGTCATTGTGTTGTGGAGCGCGTTGTGGCTGCTCCCCCTCCTCGGTCTCTCACTGATCGGAGCCGACTTTCTGGCCACAATTGGCTGGTTCTTTGCTAAACTTGCGGTTGTCACCTTCGGGGGCGCTTATGCGGTACTTGCCTATATGACCCAGACGGTGGTCAGCGAGCATGGCTGGATCACAACAGGTCAGATGATTGACGCCCTCGGTCTGGCAGAAACCACGCCTGGCCCTCTGGTGCTGGTGACCCAGTTCGTTGCGATGCTGGCCGGGGCCGAAGTGGGCGGTGCGATGTTGGCGCTCGCGGCAGGCGCTGTGGCGTTATGGGTGACCTTCACACCCTGTTTTTTATGGATTTTTGCGACAGCTCCGTTTGTGGAACGACTGACACATCAGCCCCGTTTGCGCGGCGCGCTTCAGGCCATTACTGCGGCTGTCGCGGGGATGATGCTTAACCTCTCTGTGTGGTTCTTGTTGCACTTGTTGTTTCAAAAGCAGACCTCTTTGATGCTCGGCCCAATCACGCTCCCTGCGCCGGATGTTCAAAGCCTCAATGTCCCGGCCCTCGCCCTTGTTACTTTGGCACCGATTGTTGCGTTGGCCTTGCGCGGGCGCATCCTGTGGTTGCTGGCAGCGATGGCCAGTCTCGGCCTGATTGCCGCTGGCTTCACGGTCGGCTAAAGACCGCTAGCTTGTCTTGCAATGCCTTCAAAATAGGTCCAAAACTGGAGGGGATAGGGTGTGGCCTCAAACCATGTTGTCAACGCCGCACCCCCAACTACAAAAGGTGAGGCGATGTCCCGTCAGATCGACTATGGAAACCTGATGCATCGTGCCATGCGTGGCCTGATCCGCAACGTTCTGGACGACGTTGCGGCCAATGGCCTGCCCGGAGCTCATCACTTCTTCATCACGTTTGATACCTCACACCCGGATGCCGAACTGGCCGATTGGCTGTCTGACCGTTATCCCGGTGAGATGACCGTGGTCATGCAGCATTGGTTCGACAATCTGAACGTCACCGACGAGGGCTTCTCCGTGACGCTGAATTTTGGCGACGCGCCCGAGCCGCTCTATATTCCCTATGACGCGATCAAGACTTTCGTCGACCCGTCTGTCGAGTTTGGCCTGCGCTTTGAAAGCACTGGCGAGGATGACGATGAAGATCTGTCCCCCGTCGAGGTGGCGAGCGATTTGCCCGATGATGAGGAGGAAGACGACGCCCCCGCCGCAAAGAAAGATGCGGATGTAGTGTCTCTGGACAGCTTTCGCAAATAGGCTGTCGCCCCTAACACGGCATCAGAAATTGCAGCGGCGCCCCCGATATCTCGGCGGCGCCGTTTTTATGTCGTCGCAACGCGCGTTCAGATCAACCTCTGGTCAGAAATGTCGAAACCTTGCGCGAAGGCATCCCATTGCGATGCAACGAAAAATCCAGATCTAATCCGCCGTTTGCCAAGGTGCGATCATATTGCTGCATCAGGTAATCGCCGTTTTCGGCCACATAGAGCGAGAAGATCGTCAGCGTATCATCACTTACGCGTGCCCAGACGAAGGGCTCCCCCTTCATGGGGTTCATCTGAACCGTATGCCCAAACACATTTGTCTGCATCGCAGCGGCAAAAACCCCGTCGCGCTCTGACGGAATAAATTCGATCTTGTAGCTCTTGGTTTTTGCGTCGCCATCCGCGCGCCGGATGGCCGTGCTCCACTGCACCTCGAACCCTTTGTAGGTTTCGCGGATGGAGACGCTCATATCGCGTTGCTCGACCGTACCGTCGATTTGCTCAACCTCGGCGCTCCCGGAATAAGATCCGACAAACCGGTTGAGCGTTTCCGCGCAAAAAGCGCTCTGAACGCTCAGGAACAATGCCGACAGCATCACAAGACACCACAGGGTCAAACGGGAGGTGTCAGGCATAGACCGGATCTGGCTGAGGGTGATGCTGCGCATATCTTGGATTCGAACTCCTGTTGGGGACACGGTCTGACGACTCTCTTTTGATGTAATCTATGCATCTTACCCAAACTGGCAATGGCACTTGCGGAATTGGGGCAGTATACCAGCCGCTGAGGACCCGTAAGATCGGTCAGATGGCGCAGAACAATTGCGTCAGGCCGCCCGCGCGGGTACACGGCATACATCAGTATACCACTTGCAATATCCAAGTGGCCGAACCAGCGACGGAGACAGACACAATGTCGAACACCCGCACCGAAACCGACAGCTTTGGCCCGCTTGAGGTCCCTTCCGACAAATACTGGGGGGCACAGACTCAGCGTTCGATCATGAACTTCCCGATTGGGTGGGAAAAACAGCCCGTCGCCATCGTGCGCGCGCTTGGCGTGATCAAGCAAGCCTGCGCCATGGCCAACAAGGCCTCCGGCAAGCTGGATGCCAAAATCGGCGATGCCGTTATTCAGGCTGCGGGTGAGGTGATCGAGGGCAAGTTCGATGACAACTTCCCGCTGGTGGTCTGGCAGACCGGCTCCGGCACCCAGTCCAACATGAACTCCAACGAGGTGATCGCCAACCGCGCGATCGAAATCCTCGGCGGCGTGATCGGCTCCAAGGATCCGGTGCACCCGAACGACCACTGCAATATGGGCCAGTCCTCTAACGACACTTTCCCGACCGCAATGCACATCGCCACCGCGATGTCGGTGCGTGACGTGCTGGTTCCGGGCCTGACCAAACTGGCCGAAGGGCTGGAAGCCAAGGCAGCGGAATTCAAAGACATCATCAAGATCGGCCGCACCCATACGCAGGACGCCACGCCGCTGACACTGGGTCAGGAATTTGGTGGCTACGCGCATCAGATCCGTCAGGGTCTGGCCCGTGTCGAGGCGGCAATGCCCGGCATCTATGAACTGGCACAGGGCGGTACCGCGGTCGGCACCGGTCTCAACACCGTGGAAGGTTGGGGCGAGGAAGTCGCTGCAAACATGGCCGAAATCACCGGCCTGCCCTTCGTGACCGCGCCCAACAAGTTTGAGGCATTGGCCGCACATGACGCGATGGTGTTCCTCTCGGGCGCTCTCGCGACCATTGCTGGCAGCTGCTATAAGATCGCCAATGACATCCGGTTCCTGGGCTCCGGCCCGCGCTCTGGTCTGGGCGAGTTGGTCCTGCCTGAAAACGAACCCGGCTCCTCGATCATGCCGGGCAAGGTGAACCCGACCCAGGCCGAGGCGCTCACACAGGTGGCAGCGCACGTCATGGGCAACGACGCCGCGATCAAATTTGCAGGCTCTCAAGGTCACTTTGAACTGAACGTCTACAACCCGATGATGTCCTATAACCTGCTGCAGTCCATTCAGCTTCTGGGGGACGCCGCGGACAGCTTCACCGAGCGGATGCTCAATGGCATCAAGGCCAACGAGCCGCGTATCGACAAGCTGATGAAGGAAAGCCTGATGCTGGTGACCGCATTGGCCCCAACCATCGGTTACGACAACGCGACGACCGTAGCGAAGACCGCGCATAAGAACGGCACCACCCTGAAGGAAGAGGCGGTCAAACTCGGTTTTGTGGACGAAGAGACCTTCGACAAGGTTGTCCGCCCCGAGCAAATGATCGGTCCAAAGGCCAAGTGATGTCAAAGCCGGTCAATCTAAACCGGTTTCGAAAAGAAAAAGCGCGGGCTGAGAAAAAGGCCCGCGCTGACCAAAACGCTGTGAAATTTGGTCGCACCAAAGACCAGAAAGATTTAGACAAAGCCACGAAACGGATCACTAAAGACCGTCTGGATGGGCATAAAATCGACGACTAGCGAAAACACGACCTCACGCGTTTTCGCCCAATCATGCCCTCAAAATTATTTTGTTAGCAATTTCTTTACCTTTTTTGACTGCGCGCGCATAATTGCCCATCAAAAGCGCGCCAAAAAACTGAGCGCCGAGCAGTAGAATATTACGGAGGCGGCTCAGGCATGCCCACCCATCGCTATTTCGTCTACACGGCGGACGCCCTGAGTTTTTCCGGCGGCTCCGTGAGGCTGAGTTCAGACGTCGATCCTGAAACGGATCGCCGAGTGGTGTCTATTTCAGATAATGACAACACCCTCGATGGCGATTTTACGCAGGACGAACGCGGCGCGGATACTAATCAACGTGGAACCGTCTATGAAAGCGACGGCAGCACACTGGCGCGTGTGGATGGCGATTACATCTACAATGATCGTATTTATGCCGAAAACCAGATGGTCCTCACCGGCGATGATGGCAGTCAAATCACACTGTATGCATTGGAAAGTGGTGGTGAATTTATTGGCTATTTGCCAACCACGCCACTTTCGAGAAATGTAAATTACAGCTACGAGACCCACAATGTCATCAATGATGACGAGCTCACCGGGTACAACCGATATAAATATTGGCAATACGTCGGCGAAGACGAAACCGATGCCGGGTCTTATTCGGATATCGAAGGCGCAACGGTTGTCTGCTTCACGCCAAACGCGCAGGTGACAACACCCGAAGGTCTCCGTCGTATTCGCAAGCTCAATATCGGCGATCAAGTGCTGACGCGCGACCGAGGCTATCAAACGGTGCGCTGGATTTACCGGCGCAGGCTCTCGCGTTTCGATCTACAAAAGAACCCGCATCTTGCGCCGATTGTGTTTGAACGCGATGCGCTAGGCCCCGGTTGCCCAAAGCGCAGGTTCAAAGTCTCTCCGCAGCATCGCATCCTGATTGAAACCCATATGAGCCATTTATTATTTGCGAGCCATGCCATCCTCGCTCCTGCCAAAGGGCTGGTAAACGGGGACACCGTGTATCAGGATCAAAGCTGCGCGCCGATTACATATGTGCACCTGATGTTCGACCAGCATGAAGTTATTGAAACCGACGGGCTTTACTCCGAAAGCTACCATCCCGGCGAGTGGGTCTTAACCGCATCACAAACGCATATACGGCAAGAGCTTTTTCAGGTTTTTCCAGAGTTGGAAACGTGTCTCAGCGCTTACGGGCCGACTTGCTACCCCTCTGTCAGCGTGCAAGAAGCACGTCTATTGATAGCATGAGATTATATGATGATTGGCGAACGGCCTAAAAAACGCTCTTTGACCCTGCGCGGTCACCGGACCTCTGTTTCGCTGGAGGATGCTTTCTGGGCTGAATTCCGACGCCTTGCCGCAAGAGAGGGGCGCGCCATCAATGAACTGGCCGCCGACATTGACGAACGGCGCGGCACCGATTGCGGTCTGGCCTCTGCTATTCGCCTCTATGTGCTCATGGCGCTGAAGGCCGAAGCCGAGGGCTAACGCTCTGTGAGGCGCAGCCAAATCCCATTGCGCGAGCGCACTGTCAGATGGGCAACAGGCTGCGGGTCGCGCCCCTCCACGCGCTCAACGCAAAAACGGTGCAGCAGCTGGGCAAGGATCAAAACGCCCTCAACCATCGCAAATCCCGCGCCTGTGCAGACCCGCGATCCCGCTGAGAATGGCATATAGGCGTTCCGCGCGCAGGTCTTGCCATTTTCGGTCTGCCAGCGACCGGGATCAAAGTCATCCGGTCGCTCCCACAGCCGTTCGTGCCGGTGCAGGTGCCACGGGCTCAGCACCATTTGCGATCCTTTTGGCACCTCACGGTCGCGGAACCTCTCCGGGCATTGGGCTTCACGCACCATCATCGGCACCGGCGGATAGAGGCGCAGGGTCTCGCGAAACACATCCCGCGTCAGGCGCAACCGAGACACCGCCGCAAAATCCCCAGTGCCGTATTCCGCGACCTCTGCCGCCAGCTTTTCCTGCCACTCTGGATAAAGTGCCATCAGATAGAGCGCCCACCCCAGCGCCGACGCGCTGGTTTCATGCCCCGCCAAAAAGAAGATCGCCACCTGATCAACCATTTCCTCGGCGTTAAAGCCAACGCCCGTGTCCGGGTCACGCGTCGTCATGATCTTGGTGGCGAGATCATCGGGGGCGGTTCCGGCCTCAATCTCGGCCAGACGCGCGTTAGTCAGATCAGAAATCAGGCTGCGGATGTGGGCGGCATTTGTACGCGTGCCTTTGGGATAGAAACGCGGCATCCAGCGCGGCACGGGCACAAAGGCCGCGAGATTCAGGATTGGCTGCGCCTGTTGATAGGCACGAAAGCGGGCAAAGACCTCAGAGGCCACCTCATGTTCGATCGGGATGGAAAACAGGGTGCGAAAGATCACATCTGCCGCAATATGCGAGGTCTCGGCCTCAATCTCCAGCGGGGTGCCATCCGCGCGCGGCACCAGGCGCGCGACACCTGCCTCGGCTGCAGCATGCATCGCGGGAAAAGTCTCGCGCAGCCGCCCGCCCTCGAATGCCGGATCAATGATGCGACGTTGCCGTTTCCAGGTTTCGCCATTGGTCAGAAAGACGGAGTTGCCCAAAAGCGGCCTCAGCCCCTCGCCCACGCGATCGGATTTTGGGAAATCATCCGGGCGCTGCTTTAACAGCACGTCCAGAAGCTCCGGCTGGTTCACCAGAAAGGAGCGAAAGAACGGTGTGCGAAACTCAGCCATCCATGCGCGATAGAGCCGCTGCGGCTGGGCTGACAGGATATCGGCGCGAAACAGCTTCAGGTACCGCCAGAGCGAGACCTTATCCGGACGCGCTGGGGGTTTGGGGGGCAGCCTGCTCATCGTTTACTCACGGAGCGATACCCGCTCACAGGGTCTGCCAATCGTGACCGAGAATGTCCCCGGTCTCGCAACCGCTCGCCAAGGGTCAAAGGTCCGGCGGTGATGCGAAAATAGTCGTAATCCTTGGGCTGGTCGAACGCGCAGAGATATTGGAAATGCAGCCGAAAATAGCGCCGTTTCAATGCCTTCCAACGCGCGGGACTGAGCGTCTGGGTGAAGGCTGCAGAAAACACGATGGGCCAACGCTGCGCCGGTGTTGCAACGCCTGTTACCGCAACGGGATCACAAAGCGCAAAGGCGCAGCCGTCGCCGGGGGCGGTGACATCATACCAGGGGATCAATTCTTGCTCTGACATCTCTTGCAGATCCCGGCGCAGGCGCGCAGCACGCGGTAGGAAGGAGACCATCGGCACCACCTGCCCCAACGTGAGAAAACTCAGGGCGGGGCGTTCTTCCGGCAGGCCCGCATGCAGAAGATCCGCCAGCACGGAAACGCCTATATGCGCCCCCGACGAATGCCCCACAACCAGAACCTCATCCACTGCGTTCTCTTCCAGTGCGGCGTGAATGGCTACGGTGAACGCCTGCATGCGGGCCTCAAGCTCCACCGGAAGAGCACCGCGCTGGCCCGCAGAATAGGCGTAGTCATGCATCAGATAATAAACAAAGAGCTTATTGTCGCGGGATTTGAACGCCATCAAAAGCGCCACAGCCGCGCCTGCGCCTGCGATGATCTGCATCGCGCGCACTACCCATTCCGGCACCGCCACAAATCCCGCCAGCGCCCCTAGCCCAGATGCCACCCCGGCCCCGAGCAGCGCTGCAAGTCCAGCCTGAAGCAGCAGGATCACCACCGGATAGAGTGCCGCGATCACCGGTCCTTTGCACAAATGCATCAGTCGCCACAAGGCGCCGGAGCCGATGTAGATCCAAGCCGTACGCAGAAGCTGCCAATAAGTGGCAACAATCGAGCTGTTCATGCTGTGTTTGACGAGATCCGACCAGACCAGAACCTCCATATCCGTCTCAACCCGCGCGCCTTCAATCTTAGCCGAGACATGCCAGCCAAATGGGCCCCCGGTCGCCTTGGGGCTGAGCGACAGCGCATAGCCGGAAATCTGCGCTTGTTCTGCGCCTTCGCTGCGATAAAGCTCGCGATACCGGCGCGGGTGGAACGGATCATAGCCCGGAATGTAGAACACTCGACGCCGGCGCACCGGTCTTGTGCTGGAGTTGCTGCTCATGCCCGATCTTCTTGCCCCGATCTTTTGACCATGAGCCTAGCGCAGCTTTGCACGCAGCGTAAGACGGTGCGTGCAGCAGATCAGCCGAGTGTGGCAAGCGCGGGAAAGGTCTCCAGCAGCCAGAACGAGAAGCTGGTGAACAATCCCGTCACCAGCATAAATCCAACAAGCAACAGCAACCCGCCCATCAGTTTCTCAATCAATCCCATGTGACGTTTGATGCGGTTCATCAGCGCCATGGAGCGGTTGAGGAAAATCGCTGCCAACAGGAATGGCACCCCAAGCCCCAATGCATAGACGCCGAGCAGGATCGTCCCCCGGCTGACAGAGGCCTCTGATGCGGCAAGCGACAGGATCGCGCCAAGTTGCGGGCCAATACACGGCGTCCAGCCAAAGGCAAAGGCCAGCCCGAGAACATAGGCCCCAAGCGCCGAACCGCCGGTCTCTCCCGTCTCCATGCGCGCTTCACGATCAAGGAGCGGAATACGGAATACGGACAGGAAATGCAGCCCGAACACGATAACCACCACGCCGGAGGCTTTGGCGAAAAGCTCCTGATTTTGCAGCACAAATGCCCCAAAAGCTGACGCCGTGAACCCCAACAGCAAGAAAACCGTCGACAGCCCCATCACAAAGAACAGCGCCGCCAAGATCGCCTTGCGCCGGGCTGCTGCCGTGCCTTGTATCTCACCAATGGTGACACCGCTCATATAAGCCAGATAAGGCGGCACAATCGGCAGCACGCAGGGGCTCAAAAAGCTGACGATGCCCCCGACAAGGGCCACGAACATGGCGGGCAAAAGGCTCGCGTCGATGATCTCGATTCCAAACATATCGTCTGCATAGTCGAAGCCATCAGCGGCGTCACCTGCACGGCATGTCACATCCTTGTGGACAGGCTGTAACACGGGGCTTATCTCGGAAGGCATGACAGATTTTGACGCCACGCTGGACGC
The DNA here is from genome assembly GCF_001681715.1 of Tritonibacter mobilis. Taxonomy (GTDB): domain Bacteria; phylum Pseudomonadota; class Alphaproteobacteria; order Rhodobacterales; family Rhodobacteraceae; genus Epibacterium; species Epibacterium mobile. Next base: position 91,637 of record NZ_LNWY01000012.1, read on the forward strand.
CATCGGCCTCCTCTGCCCCCTGCCCGTATTAAAAGCCCGCAAACGCCTTGAGCCTCTTCCGGAGGGCGGTGTATTGCGCATTTTGGCCGATGATCCGGCGGCTATCATTGATGTGCCGCATTTCTGCGCCGAAGCCGGACACGGGTTTTTAGGCATGGAAGAAAGCGGCGCGCACCAGATTTACCTGATCCGAAAAGGCGCGGCCTGACAAACGGCGTGTCACTCTGACGCAGTCCTTTGGCCGCATTTGGGATCTGCAATAAGAAAAGGCGGCCCCGTGCGGGCCGCCTTTCTGTTTGTTCTGACCTGTGGCCTTAGCGGCCTGCCGACCACCAGCCGCGGCGCTTAGGCTTTGCAGGCTGCTGCGGTTCAGGTTCTGCCACAACCAGCTCCGGCTCGGGCGTGGCCTCTTCAGCAGGTTCCTCGGCAGGAGCATCCTCGGCAGCGTTTGCGACAGGAGCGTCATCCTTCGCCACTTCCGCTTCAGCTTTTTCTGACGCTTGCTCCGCCTGATCAACTTCTGCATCCGCAACCACAGGTGTTTCAACCTCGGGTTCTGGCGCAGGTTCCACCGCCAGCGTTTCAGCAACTGGCGCGTCGGCCACGGCAACCTCTGCAACCTCATCAGCGGGGGCTTCTGCTACCGCATCGGCCTCTTTGGGCGCTTCGCTGTCTGCGGGCGCCTCAGTTGTCTGTTCCGCTTCAGGTTCTACCTTCTTGCGCGAACGGCTACGGGTCCGGGTGCGGGTTTTCTTTTTCTTCGGTTCGGCCTCGGTTTCACCTTCGACCTCAACAGCACCATCTGCGGAGGGTTCAGCTTTCACCTCTGCTTCGCCACCGGTCTCAGCGTCCTTGCTTTCATCAGACGTCTCGGACTCTGCGGCACTATTGTCGCCATTGTCCTGACCGTTCTCACCGTTGCCAGACTTCTTGCGACGACGACGACGACGCTTGCGCTTGGGTTTGCTTTCGCCTTCTGTCTCTTCCGCCTCGACGGGTGCTGCAGCGGGGGCCTCTTCGACCTCTTCTGCAACCTCTTCAATCGCATCGATCTGATCCATGATGGATGCATCGACAGATACCACAGGCGCAGTCACCACCGGGATCGCGCGCGAGGCGGTTTTGAACTTCTCAAGCGAGAAATCGGGGCTGACCAGTGTCACATCGCCTTCGATACGGACCGACAGACCATACCGGGCTTCGATCTGCGCGATATGCTCGCGCTTTTGGTTCATCAGGTAGTTGGCGATATCCACCGGGCATTTCACCAACACCTCACGAGAGCGACGGCGGGTGCCCTCTTCCTCGATCTGGCGCAGGATCGACAGCGCCATGCTGTCGTCAGAACGGATCAGGCCAGTACCATGGCAATGCGGGCACGGCGCGGTGGTCGCCTCGATCATGCCGGGGCGCAGACGCTGACGCGACATTTCCAACAGACCAAAGCCGGAGATGCGTCCAACCTGAATGCGGGCACGGTCGGTCTTCAGCTTGTCTTTCAGCTTTTTCTCGACGGCGGCGTTGTTCTTGCGCTCGTCCATATCGATAAAGTCGATCACGATCAGACCGGCCAAGTCGCGCAGACGCAACTGGCGCGCCACTTCTTCGGCGGCCTCAAGGTTCGTCTTGAGCGCGGTTTCCTCAATCGAGGCTTCCTTGGTCGCCCGACCCGAGTTCACGTCGATCGCAACCAGCGCCTCAGTGACGCCGATCACGATGTAGCCACCGGATTTCAGCTGCACGGTCGGGTTGAACATGCCGCCGAGGTAGCTTTCCACCTGATAGCGCGCAAAGAGCGGCAGCTGATCGTGATAGTTTTTCACGTTCTTGGCGTGGGACGGCATGATCATCTTCATGAAGTCCTTGGCGATTCGGTAGCCGCGCTCGCCTTCCACCAGAACCTCGTCGATTTCGCGGTTATATAGATCGCGGATCGAGCGTTTGATGAGATCGCCTTCTTCATAGATCTTCGCGGGCGCGATGGATTTCAGCGTCAGTTCGCGGATCTGCTCCCACATGCGCTGCAGATATTCATAGTCGCGCTTGATCTCCGCCTTGGTGCGTTTGGCACCGGCGGTGCGCACGATAAGACCCGCGCCAGTCGGCACGTCCAGCTCTGCAGCGATCTCTTTTAGCTTTTTGCGGTCGACGGCATTGGTGATCTTGCGGGAAATGCCACCACCACGAGCGGTATTGGGCATCAATACGCAGTAGCGACCGGCGAGCGACAGATAGGTGGTCAGTGCTGCACCCTTGTTGCCGCGCTCTTCTTTGACGACCTGCACCAAGAGAACCTGACGGACCTTGATGACTTCTTGGATTTTGTAACGCTTAGGGCGCGGTTTGCGCGGCGGGCGAATATCTTCCTGATCATCGTCGTCGGCAACCGACTCGATGCTATCATCTTTGTCAGCGGCATCGGACGAGCTGTCCTTGGCCTCGGTTGCCTCAGCGTTTTCGTCATCGCTGTCGCCCGCCTCATCCTCAGAGGAGGTATCAGTGGATGCCTCTTCTGTTTCAGCGGTAGCGTCAGCAATCACGCCTTCGGCTTCAGGCGCGTCAACAATAGTGTCGTCACCCTGCGCCGCGTCAGTTTGGCTGTCGCTGGCCTGATCTTCACCCTTGGGTTCTTCGACCGGAGTTTCGGCGACGGTTTCCATCGGCGAGGTCGCCTCTGGCACCTCTGCCAAATCGGTAGTGTCGTCGCTCAGGTCGATGGTCTCCATGCCGGAGATTTCACCGTTGGAGGCCGCGACTTCCTTGGTCTCTACCGCATCAGCAGTCTTGGCCTTTTCAGCGCGGGTCTTGCTGCGCGAGCGCGTGCGTCGCTTGGGTTTTGGGTCCTCGTCTTCTTCGTCCCGTGCGCGCATCGCCTCGGCATAGGCGCGCTCTTCCTCCATCAGGGCCTCTCGATCCGCGACGGGGATCTGGTAATAATCCGGGTGAATTTCGGAAAACGCGAGGAAACCATGGCGGTTTCCGCCATAGTCTACAAAAGCCGCCTGCAGCGAAGGTTCGACGCGGGTTACTTTTGCGAGGTAAATATTGCCAGCCAGCTGGCGTTTGTTTTCAGATTCAAAGTCAAATTCCTCAACTTTGTTTCCATCCACCACCACAACGCGGGTTTCTTCCGCGTGGGTGGCGTCGATCAGCATTTTCTTCGCCATTAGTCCTTAGATTGCACCATGCCAGCACAGGCCGCCGCCGGTCGGGGCGCATGGGACGCGAGGCAATTGCCCCTGATCCCGCGCCGGGTCCGGGTGGACGCGCATGTTGTGGGTGGTGTCTTGTCAGGGCGATATTCGACTGCGTGGCGGACCAAGAGATGCACGAAAGGGATTTCCGGCATATGTGCGGAAAGCCTGCGTTTGTGCTCAATAGTCTCGCGCGCGTCATCGCGGTTCTTCTCCGACAGGTGGGGGTATCCCGATCCCTGCCCGTTATTTCCTCTTTGATCTGACCGGGTTGCGGCCGCGTCAAAGCAGGCACTCTTCTGCCTCGCAATGTGCGAGACGATCTGGTCTGCCACTCGCGCCCCGGCTTAATCCGGTCGGACATGAGGGCAGAAAATCTCATGTGTGAACACCTGTAGATGCAGTGTTCGTTCATTCAGCATAAGGCCTGTGGATAGGTAATGACAATGGGCATTCTACGCCCAGACCCCTGTGAATGGTGTTTTCCATCCATCGATGCAAATTTCAAAGGCAAGGTTAACAAGCGCAGCCTTTCCGACGTTTTGACGCAAAAAGGCCGGTCAACCGGCATCAATTCGTCGAAACGAGCCGTGTCCTTTGCTGCCCGAAGTGCGCGCGTGCAGCCGCGACTGCATCCTTAAGAGTTGGTGCAAATCTCTGACCTACCTCAGGAAACGCCCGCGATGCAGGGCGTAAATCCGGGATCTGCACCGCAAAACATCCAGCTCGCGCCGCTGCAGTGATACCAAGATCACTATCTTCAAATGCCGCGCATTGCTCTGCTGCCACCCCGAGCGTGTCTGCGCCCTGCAGATATGGTGCGGGGTCAGGTTTATTCGCCCGCACCTCATCCCCACCAATCACGGCGCGAAAACAGGGCAGCAGCCCGACGCGATCAAGATGATGCCGCGCTTTGTCGCCCAAGGTCGAGGTCACCACGGCCATCGCATGGCCCTCTGCGTGCAGGGTTTTGAGAGTGTCGGCGACGGTCGGTTTAACCGGAACTCCCTTGGCCATGCGTTTGTGGCTGTGATGTTGCCACGCCTGATCCAATGCCACAAAATCGCGGTCAGGGCCGATGAAGTCGCGCACCATCTGCTCGCCCTGTGCTTTGGCGGTGCCGATCAGCCCCATAAAGAAGGGGCGCATCGCTTCGGGATCTAAATCAAACTCTGGCGCGCAATCGAGAAACGCATCCAGAGTGAGCTGCTCCGTATCAAGGAGCAGCCCATCCATATCAAAGAGATACGCCGCAGGCATCAGCCAAGATAGTCCGAGCGCTGCAGGCCGTATTTCGCCATCTTCTCATTCAGCGTCCGGCGCGGCAGGCACAACTCGTCCATGACGGACGCAATGGAGCCTTTGTGGCGACGCATGGTGTTGTCGATCAGCATCCGTTCAAAGGCTTCTACATATTCCTTGAGCGGTTTGCCCTCGGTCGTCATCACCGGCTGCATGTCTTCGTGATCGCTCATCAACAGCGAGGCAATGGTGCCGGAGCCGCGCCGTGATTGCAGCACTGCGCGTTCCGCCACATTGATCAACTGACGCACGTTGCCCGGCCATGGGGCTTGCAACAGCTGCGCCGCTTCCTGCGCGGTCACTTGTGGCGCATCACAACCGTATTCCTCGGAGAATTGCTCTGAGAGACGAGTGAAGAGCGTCAGGATATCCTCGCCACGCTGCCGCAGTGGCGGCACAGTGATCCGCAATGCGGCCAGACGATAAAAGAGATCGGCACGCAGCACATCCTCCGAGGTTTTACCTGCCTCTTGCAGGTTGGAGATGGCGATGATGCGCGTCTCGCCCGGAATGCCTTGCTCATTGATGAAGCTCAGGAGCTTGGCTTGCAAAGGCTCACTCAGCGCCTCGACATCCTCAAGCACCAGCGTGCCACCACGGGCCTCTTCCACCGCGGGGAGCATGCTGTCTTCGGGCTGCATCGGGCCGAACAGACGTTTGGCGAGCGCCTCTTCTTCAAGCGCCGCACAGGACACCAGCACGAATTTCTTGCCTGCCCGGCTGCCCACAGCGTGAAGCGCATGGGCCACCAAAGTCTTGCCGGTGCCGGTTTCTCCGTCGATCAGCACGTGACCGTCGGCCTGGCCGAGATCTAGGATATCCTCGCGCAGACGGTCCATCACCGGGCTGGTGCCGATGAGTTTCTTCATGATCTGGCCACCATCGGACAATTCACGCCGCAATGCGCGGGTGTCCAGTGTCAGACGACGTGCACCGGTTGCGCGTTTTGCCAGTTCTGACATGCGATCCGGATTGAACGGCTTTTCAAGGAAGTCGAAGGCGCCGACGCGCATCGCTTCGACCGCCATCGGCACATCGCCGTGACCGGTAATCATAATCACCGGCAAGGAGCTATCCGATCCCATCAGCTTCTTCAGGAACTGCATCCCGTCCATGCCCGGCATCTTGATGTCGGAAATCACGATGCCCGGATAATCCGGCCCCAGCGCCTTTAGCGCGTCTTCAGCGCTGGCAAAGGTCTCAGTGTCATAGCCAGACAGTGCCAGCCACTGGCTGATCGACTGACGCATGTCCTGTTCGTCATCCACAATCGCAATTTTCATGGCCTGTGCCATAAGTTGCCCTCCAGGTCGTGCCGCTTACTCAGCGGCCTCGATGCCGTCCACAAGGATCGGCAGTTGCATTTCAAACACCGCGCCACCCGCCTCGGAGTTGCGGGCCGTGAGGCGACCGCCTAGGTCGTTCACGATCCCCGAGGAGATAGCAAGCCCAAGACCAACACCGTCACCGGGTTGCTTGGTTGTATAAAACGGCTCAAACAGGCTGTCGAAGTCCTGAATGCCGTCACCATTGTCCCGCACGGTCAGTGTCGCGGTTTCCCCGGCTGCGAGAATAATCTCCACCTCGGGTTCCTCGACGGATTTGGTGGCATCCAGCGCATTGCGCAAGAGGTTCACCATCACCTGTTCCAACCGCATCCGGTCTGCCATCACATAGACCGGTTCATCTGGAAGTATACGGGTAATTTGCACATGACGCTGGCGCAGCTGCGGCTCCATCATCGACAGGCTGGAGGCCAGCGCATCGCCCATGTTTACAGGGCTGAACGCGTCACCGCCCTTGCGCGCATAGGATTTAAGCTGGCGGGTGATCGCCCCCATGCGCTCAATGAGATCATCAATCCGCCCAAAGGAGGACAAGGCCTCGTCCGGGCGGTTGCGCTGCAACAACAGTCGCGCCCCGGCGAGGTATGTTTTCATCGCCGCAAGCGGTTGATTAAGCTCGTGACTGACCGCCGCGGACATCTCGCCCAACGCGGCCAATTTTGAGCTTTGCGCGAGGCTCTGCTCGGCCACGGCAAGGGTCTCTTGCACCCGCTCGCGTTCGGCAATTTCTCGCTGTAGGCGCGCGTTCAACACGCGAAGCTCCGCCGACTCGCGCTGGAACAATGCCATCCTGAGCGCGGTCTTGCGACTAAGCGCATAGAAGGCCAACGCCAGAAGGATCGCGAAGCCCATGATTTCGAGCGCAATTACTGCGTTCACCTGCTCTCGGATCGAATCATAAGTGGTGTAGGACATCATCCGCCAGCCCTGAAACGGCACGCGGGTCTCCAGCCGCATCACGGCCTCGCCCTGCAGGTAGACATCCGTCGGCAGCGCGGTCCAGTCAGCAGTTGCACGAATAGCGCGCTGAATCGCGCCCTCGGGTGTTTGTTCCTTGAGCGCTTCCGCTTCCGACAGACCGCGCCAGCGTGCCTCGGTCGCCATCACCACCTTACCCGTGCTGTCAGCCACCATGACCGCATCGGAAATACCGGCCCATGCGCGTTCGAACTTTTGCAGATCGACCTCGACCATAATCACGCCAAGGGTGCCGCTGCTGTCGACCAAACGGCGCGAATAAGTGAACTGATACCCACGCACCTCACGCGGGATCACAGAAAACACGGTGGAGTTCGATCGGATCGCCTCCACAAAAAAGGGAGAGTTGCGATAAATCTCTCCCAGCCGAATGCGATCCGTCGCAGCAACCGTGCGCCCGTCCCGGTCCATCAATGTGATTGAGGCCGCGCCGATTTCGTCAACAAAGGAAATGAGCCGCTGCGTGGACAGAGAAAAGTCCTGGCTCTGCAGCGCCGAGATCAAAGCCTGATCGCGCGACAAAAGCTGCGGCACAATCGCGTGGCGGCGTAACTCACTGACAAGGTTGCCAGAATACAGCGCCAACCGCAGCTCTGCCCGGTTACGCGTGGTCTCGGTAAAACTATGGGTCAGCGTGGAGTTGGTGAACCACACCGTTGCACCTGCAACGGCCATAAACGCCACCAACGCGAAACGCACGCGCCAAGAAATGGTGCGCGAACGCGGTGCTGTGCGTTTGTCAGGGCGCTCAGATGGCGCACGCGGCTTTTGGCCGGAGGGCTCCTCAGGGGCAGTCATGACGCAACACTAGGTTTACCGCCCCTGAGGCTCAAGTCAGGCCTCAGTCAGAAGTCCGGACAATGCGCGGAACATCGCCGCACCATCGGTGCCGCCATGGCCGTCATCCGCCGCCCGTTCCGGGTGGGGCATCATGCCAAGCACGCGGCGGTTTTCCGACAGGATTCCCGCAATATCCGCGACAGAGCCGTTGGGATTGTCCACATATGTAAAGGCAATCCGGTCTTGATCCTTCAGTGCCTGCACGGTGGCCTCATCGGCGTAGTAGTTACCGTCGTGATGCGCAATCGGCACACCAATCACATCACCGGCGTTATAGCCTTGGGTGAAGGCACTGTCCGAGGTCGCAACAGTAAGGTCCACGGTCTTGCAAATGTACTTCAGCCCCGCATTGCGCAACAGCGCCCCCGGCAGAACACCGGTCTCGGTCAGGATCTGAAACCCGTTGCAGACACCCAGCGCATAGCCGCCGCGTTCGGCGTGATCGACCACGGCCTTGCAGATCGGCGACTGCGCCGCGATCGCACCGCAGCGCAGGTAGTCCCCATAGGAAAAGCCACCGGGAACGCCGACAATGTCCACGCCTTCGGGCAGTTGGCTGTCCTTGTGCCACACCATTGAGACGTCGAAACCGGCCTGTTCAAAGGCCACGGCAAGGTCACGGTCGCAGTTGGAACCGGGGAAAACGACGACGGCAGCCTTCATCACTGGATCTCGACGCTGTAGGATTCGATCACGGTGTTGGCGAGCAGCTTTTCGCACATATTGGTCACATCGGCCTCGGTGGCACCCTCGGCCAGCTCCAGATCGATGACCTTGCCCTGACGTACGCCTTCGACCTTGTCGAAGCCAAGCGCGCCAAGCGCGTGACGAACGGCCTCTCCTTGCGGATCGAGAACCCCGTTCTTCAGCATCACATGCACCCGTGCTTTCATCGCGTCTTTCCTCAAGTTCCTGCGGGCGGGAGCATGAGCGCCCTGCCCTGTTGCGCTATTGAAAAACCCGCAAGACCGGCTGAGCAGACCTTGCGGGCGAAATCTCTTAGTTCACCAGCTGGGGCTTGCCCGGCGCTGGCGGATTGTTCGGCATGACACCCAGACGGCGGGCAACCTCTGTATAGGCATCCGTGAGGCTGCCCAGATCGCGGCGGAACACGTCCTTGTCGAGTTTCTGGCCGGTCTTGATATCCCACAGGCGGCAGCTGTCGGGGCTGATCTCATCAGCCACCACAAGACGCTGGAAATCACCGTCATAGACGCGGCCGATCTCGATCTTGAAGTCGACCAGTCGGATACCCACGGCAAGCATCACACCAGACAAGAAGTCATTCACCCGCAGCGCCAGCGACAGGATATCATCCATGTCCTGCTGACTGGCCCAGCCAAAGGCCGCGATATGCTCTTCGGTGACCAGCGGATCACCCAGTGCATCGTCCTTATAGCAATATTCAACGATGGGACGCGGCAGCTGTGTGCCCTCATCAATGCCAAGACGTTTGCACAGCGATCCGGCTGCATAGTTGCGCACGATGATTTCCAGCGGGATAATCTCGCAGGAGCGCACCAGCTGTTCGCGCATGTTGAGCCGTTTCAAGAAGTGCGTCGGCACACCGATCTGACCCAGACCCAGCATGAAGAATTCACTCAGGATGTTGTTCAACACCCCTTTGCCCTCGATCACGTCGTGCTTTTCGGCGTTAAAGGCCGTGGCATCATCCTTGAAGTACTGGACGATCGTGCCCGGTTCAGGCCCTTCATAGAGGGTTTTTGCCTTGCCTTCGTAAATCTTTTTGCGCCGCGCCATGGAGAGCCTTTCGGTATGGACCACCGGGAATCTGCCCCGATCCGTAGCGCTCTCATAGTGCAAGGGGCCTGATCCCGCAAGCACAGCGCAGAGCGATCACCGCCCCACACAGCCGCAATTTTGTGGAACCTATGCAAAATGCGCAAAATGAACGCAATTCCGCCCCTGATGTCCAAATTCGACTGCGCTTTCGCCCTTTGCGTTGACGCTTTATTCAAGAACCAGTGCTAATTTGGCTGCAACCACATACGGATGTCTACGGATGTCCGGCCTCCCGTGGTGGGACCCGGGGACGCGGTATCAGTGCACAGAATGGCACGCCGCACCCTTTCACAGATGTGACAGCACCTCGCTGTCCTGATGTGCTACCCTAAGCTTCGGGGCGAATGTGTGATCTGTTTACGCCCCACGGGTCCACAGCTTTGGGGAGGACAACAGATGACGACCTTTGACGACCGCGAGAAGGCGTTTGAAAATAAGTTTGCGCATGACGCGGAACTGAGGTTTCGCGCCGAGGCGCGTCGCAACAAGTTACTCGGCCTCTGGGCTGCAGATATCTTGGGGCACAGGGATGAAGCGGCAGAAGCCTATGCCCAGACCGTTGTGATCGCCGACCTGGATGAACCGGGCGACGAGGATGTTTTGAGAAAGCTGGCAGATGATCTTGATGGCAAGGTCGAACGCGCAGCGATCCGGGACAAGATGACGGAACTGATGATGCAGGTGGCAGAAGAACTCTCCCACAAGGATACCTGACCACGACTGGCTGCCCGTTCATTCGCACTTAGGGGCATGTCCGTCTGACCCTGAACCGGCAGGTGCTGCACGCCTTAACCTGTGCCGCGCCCGCGAAGAATGGCGGAAGCTAGACATGCCGACACGCGCCCGACGCAAGCAAACCGTAGCAAACTCTCTGCGGGTGGTCACGCCATTGATCATTATGGCAGGCTGCCTCTTCGCCCTCACAAGACAGGCGGATCTGCCGCATATTCATGACCTGCTCATCCTGCTGGGTCAGGTCCCTGCGCCCCATTGGATCGGCGCGCTAGGCGCCACGATTCTGAGCTTTTGGGCCCTTGGGCGCTATGATGCCGTGGCGCATCGTCACCTCCGCACCGGTGTCGATGACCCCACGGCGCGGCGCGCGGGCATGGCGTCCATTGCGTTTTCACAGGCGGTGGGCTTTGGTCTTTTTTCCGGCTCGTTTGCACGCTGGCGTCTGCTACCTCGGCTCAATCCGCTGCAATCTGCGCAGCTCACTGGTTTTGTGGGCATCACCTTTATGACGGCCCTTGCCGTGATTTGCGGTCTCTCTTTGCTGGTCGTTGGACCGTCATTGGGAATGCGTGCGTCTGGAGCGGGCATTTTGCTGGTTTCAACAGTTGCGTGTGGGCTGTGTTTTTTGCACCCCGAGTGGCGTATACGCGGGCTTCGGCTTCGCCTTCCCTCACTACAGGCCATTTTTGCGCTCGCCCTCTGGACGTTGATGGATGTCACCTTTGCCGGGGTTGCACTCTGGCTGCTCTTGCCTCTGGGCCATGACATCGGTCTTGGGGTAATGTTGCCGGCTTATTTCCTCGCGCTTGGCCTGGCGATTATCTCGTCTTCGCCCGGTGGCGCAGGTCCGCTGGAGCTCGCGATGCTCACGCTCCTTCCCGGCGCAGATCCCGCCATTCTGGTCGCAGGTCTTTTGGCCTTTCGCGCGGTTTATTACGCGCTACCGGCCGCGCTGGCCGGTGTGGTGTTGCTCTGGCCAAACCTGATGCGCCGCGGGCTGCCCCTACCGGATCACGCGGAGGATGACTACCTTGGCAGCGACGTGCGCCCCGCCGCCAGCCAGCCCTTCGTGCGACCTCAGGCGGAAACTGGGGTTATCCTGCAGAACGGCGGTCATGTCATGGCTTTTGGCCTTAATCAGGTAGCTATGCTCGACACCCCTCAGATCTCGGCGGTGCTGTTTGACCCGATCAGCGGGCGACGCGGCGAGATTCCAGACGCCTTGCGCGCCCATGCCCGTGCCAGAAACACAGCCGCCTGTTTTTATAAATGCAGCGCGCGCACTGCACTTGCGGCGAAAAAACAGGGCTGGAAAGTCTTGAAAATAGCGCAAGACGCCATTCTCTATCCCGCAGAGTTTTCGGTGAAAGGGTCGAAATTTCGCCAGCTCCGCCGCAAACTCCGCCATGCGGAAAAATCCGGCCTGCGTGTTGAGCCCGCGTGGAGCAGCCTGCCACTGGTTCAGATGGCGGAGGTCGATGAGGCTTGGACACGCCAGCACGGCGCCGCACGCGGCACTACCATGGGACAATTCGAACCCGGATATGTTTCCATCCAGATGACCTGTCTGGCATGGGTCGAGGACCGGTTGGTGGGCTTTATGACCTTTCACCGTGCCGCCGATGAATGGTGTCTTGATCTGGTGCGCCAACTGCCCGGAGCACCCGACGGCACCGGACACGCGCTTATCTGCGCCGCGATTGATGCTGCGCGCGATGCCGGGGTACGCCGCCTCTCCCTCGCCGCGGTGCCCGATCACCGATTCAGTCAGCGATTTGATGGTGGGTTACGTCAGTTCAAGTCCTGCTTTGCCCCAAAGTGGGAACCTCGTTACATCGCCGCCCCCACTTGGCCGCAGATGGCGCTCGCTATTGCCGAAATGACCCGGCTTGTGCACCGTCCGGCGCGCCCGGAGGTTGAGATGCCGCAGGCGAACATGCCGGGATTTGAGAATCATGCTGATGTCGCTGAAAATACAGTTGCGGCAAAATGGACCGCATGACAAAGGGACCATCCTAACAGGGCCTGCGCGCCCTCCGTACGGATATGGCAAGTGGATAAGAGCATGAGCAATAGTTTCCTTGAGCTTCTGGAAAGCCGTGAGGTGCTTCTGGCGGATGGCGCAACGGGCACCAACCTGTTCAACATGGGACTGCAATCCGGGGACGCGCCCGAATTGTGGAACACGGATGAGCCGGAAAAGATCAAAGCGCTCTATAAAGGCTCTGTCGACGCGGGCAGCGATCTGTTCCTGACCAACAGCTTTGGCGGCACCGCAGCGCGTCTGAAACTGCACGACGCGCAGGGCCGCGTACGAGAGTTGAACCGCGTTGCTGCGGAACTTGGCCGCGAGGTTGCAGACAAATCCGAGCGCAAGATCGCCGTTGCCGGATCCGTGGGCCCAACGGGCGAAATCATGCAGCCCGTTGGCGAGTTGAGCCACGCACTGGCAGTGGAAATGTTCCACGAACAGGCCGATGCGCTCAAGGAAGGCGGCGTAGATGTGCTGTGGCTGGAGACGATCTCCGCACCCGAAGAATTCGCCGCCGCTGCCGAAGCGTTCAAACTGGCCGATATGCCGTGGTGCGGCACCATGAGCTTTGACACCGCAGGCCGCACCATGATGGGTGTGACGTCAGCCGATCTTGCCAAACTCGTCGAAGATTACGATGTGCCGCCTCTGGCCTTTGGGGCGAATTGCGGCACCGGCGCCTCTGACATTCTGCGCACCGTGCTTGGCTTTGCCGCACAGGGCACCGAACGCCCGATCATCTCCAAGGGCAATGCAGGCATTCCGAAATATGTCGACGGTCATATCCATTACGATGGCACACCGGAGCTTATGGGCGAATATGCCGTGCTGGCCCGCGACTCCGGCGCAAAAATCATCGGCGGTTGCTGCGGCACCATGCCCGATCATCTGCGAAAAATGCGTGAAGCACTGGACAGCCGCCCGCGCGGTGACCGCCCCACGCTGGAACAGATCGTAGAGGTCCTCGGCCCCTTCACCTCGGCCAATGACGGCACCGAAGAAGGCAGCGACGCAGGGTCTGAACGCCGTGGTCGTCGCGGCCGTCGTCGCAGCTGATCCATTCTGCATCACAAGAGAGCCGGGCTAAACCACGGCTCTCTTGCTATTTTGAATTACGAAAACAGGCTCAGTTGATCGCCCGCCTGAGCGGGTTTTGCAAACAGGTCAGTTCTGAGCGGCGGTGATCGTTCCGCCAGCCCAAGCCGTTTACACGCAAGCCGAAAACGCCGCGCGATCATATCCGCATATTCACCCTCCCCCCGCATACGATGCCCCCATCGCGGATCGTAATCCCGTCCGCCGTGCATCTCGCGCAACCGGGCCATGACCTTGGCGGCACGGTCCGGCTCATGCTCCTGCAACCAATCCTGCCACAATTCCGACACCTCACGCGGCAGCCGCAGCATGATCCAACTGGCGGCATCCGCTCCCGCCTCTTGCCCTGCTGCCAAAAGCGCTTCTAATTCATGATCGGTAAGCCCCGGCACCAGTGGCGACGTCATGATCCGAACCGGAATACCCGCCTCACTCAACCGACGGATAGTGGCCAGTCGGCGCGCCGGAACGGGCACGCGCGGCTCCATCCGCCGCGACAGATCTGCATCCAACGTGGTCACGGAAACTCCCACCCGCACCAGACCTCGGGTCGCCATATCCGCAAGAATGTCGATATCGCGTTCGATCATCGCCCCTTTGGTCACAATCGCCACCGGGTGATTGAACGCCTGCAGCACCTCAAGACAGCGCCGCATCAATTGATGGTCCCGCTCGCAGGGTTGGTAAGGGTCGGTGTTGGTCCCAATTGCCAGTGTCGCTACCTTGTAGCTGCGCGCAGATAACTCCTTGCGCAACACCTCTGCCGCATTGCTAAGCGCAATTAGTCGTGTTTCAAAATCCAGCCCCGGCGACAGACCGAGATAGGCGTGAGACGGCCGCGCAAAGCAATAGATGCAGCCATGTTCACACCCGCGATATGGATTGATGGAACGATCAAACGGCAAATCAGGAGAGCGGTTGTAAGAGATCAGACTACGCGCCAACTCGCTGCGAATCTCTGTCGTGATCGACGCATCGGGCAGCTCTTGCTGCCAGCCATCGTCCACGTTTTCTCGCAGCAAGTCAAAGCGACCTGCCGCATTGCTAAGCGCCCCGCGAGATTTGCGACGTTGGGTGGAAGATCGGTCTATGTTCTGCATACGTTCCAAATGACACACGCGCAGGAACAAATAAAGAACTTACTGCGCAAAATCAGCAAAACCCATGGGTTGAACCGATCAAACTATCCCAATTCTCCAGTCAAAGGTCGGTTCGAAACGCGTCAATGTCGCAATCGAAACAGTGGAGATCTGAACATCTGTCACAAACGTATGAAATGGCCAATTCAGCCAGGCCCGCCAGCTAAGGAATGCAGATATGTCGGAAGAAGAAGACATCATCCTCTCAGAACTCGATGACGAGGAACTGGTCCAACAAATGTTCGACGACCTCTATGACGGTCTCAAGGAAGAGATCGAAGAGGGCGTGAATATCCTTCTGGAACGCGGCTGGGCACCTTACAAAATCCTGACCGAAGCCCTCGTGGGCGGTATGACTATCGTTGGCGCTGACTTCCGTGATGGCATCCTGTTTGTGCCCGAGGTACTGCTGGCGGCCAACGCCATGAAGGGCGGCATGACGATCCTAAAACCGCTTCTGGCGGAAACCGGCGCACCGCGCATGGGCTCCATGGTGATCGGCACCGTCAAAGGCGACATTCACGACATTGGCAAAAACCTCGTCTCCATGATGATGGAAGGTGCCGGCTTTGAGGTGGTCGACATCGGCATCAATAACCCGGTCGAAAACTATCTCGAGGCGCTTGAGGAACATAAACCCGACATCCTCGGCATGTCCGCGCTGCTGACCACCACCATGCCCTATATGAAAGTCGTGATCGACACGATGATCGAACAAGGCAAGCGCGACGACTACATCGTTTTGGTGGGCGGCGCCCCCTTGAACGAAGAATTCGGCAAAGCCATCGGTGCCGACGCCTACTGCCGCGACGCAGCTGTCGCGGTGGAGACGGCAAAAGAATATGTCGCGCGCAAACACAACGCCATGAACGCCTAAAATGGCCACCGCGTCCCTCAGACGCGGCCGAGCTGCCCGGCTATCACACCGGGCAGCCCTCCCCTTGCCCAGTGGCACATCTCTTGACGATAAAAGCCTTACGGAAAACGGCCTTGCTGCACCGGAGCGCAAAACAGGCCGCATTCTGCTGATCGCCTGCGGCGCGCTTGCCCGCGAAATCCTCGACATCTGCAATGCAAACGGGCTGGATCACATGGATCTGACCTGCCTGCCCGCAAAGCTGCATCTTTACCCCGATCAGATCATCACGCATGTAGAGGCCGCAGTGGCAAAACATCGCGCGATCTACGATCAGATCTATGTGGTCTACGCCGATTGCGGCACCGGCGGCCAGTTGCAGAAAAAATGTGCAGACCTCGGCGTCGAGATGGTGCCTGGCCCACATTGCTACGCGTTTTTCGAGGGCAACACCCGGTTCGACACCCTGTCAGAGGCCGGTGAGATCACCGCTTTTTACCTCACAGATTTTCTCGTCAAACAATTCGACGCCTTCGTCTGGCGCCCCATGGGCCTTGATAAGAACCCAGAGCTACGCGACATGATATTCGGGAATTACACCACCCTGATCTACCAGTCACAGATCCGCGACACAGAGCTTTTGGATAAAGCACGCGACTGCGCCAAACGTATGGGGCTGGACTTTATTCACCGCCACACAGGCTACGGCGATCTTGAGACCACCCTCAAGACCTGGGGCAAGTCCGCCCCCTCTTCTAACTAACAATATCCCGGGGTGAATTGGCCGCAGGCCAAGAGGGGCAGCGCCCCTCTTTAGGCATCAAACCTGCGCTGCAGCCGTGTCGCGGATACGCTCAATCATGGCGCGTAACCCATTGGACCGCTGCGCCGACAGATGGTCATTCAGACCAAGGCGCCCCATTTCCGCCCGCGCATCCACCGCCAGCACCTCTTTGAGCGTCAACCCATTGTAGAGCTTGCGCAAAACCGCAATCAGCCCTTTGACGATCATCGCGTCGCTGTCGCCATCGAAATGGAATACACCATTCTCGATTTGCGGATGCAGCCAGACCTGACTTGCGCAGCCATCCACCTTGGTTGCAGGCACTTTCAGCGCCTCATCCAGAGGCGGCATCGCCTTGCCCTGCTCAATCACATGGCGGTAGCGATCTTCCCAATCCTCAAAGAACTCAAAATCCTCGACGATTTCCTCGAAGGCGGCACTGGCCATAGCAAACCTCATCTCGCAGTCAGGTGGCAACAGATCGGACCTAGGCCAGAGCCTTAGTCTTTTCAACCGCTTTTCAACGCCGCTTCAATCGGGTAGTCAGTTTTGCAAGTAACTCTGACTGCGGCAGGTATTCATGCGTATCACTATCGGCGCCCTTCTGATTAGCACATTGGTCCTGTCGTCCTGCGGTGGATGGCGCGACTCGCGTGTCAACCCGACCAACTGGTTCGGCAAATCGCGCGAAACCACAAACACTGTGGATGAAAACCTGAACCCGCTGATCCCGCAGGAAGAAGAAAAAACCAACCTTCTGGGTCGCAAGGATGACAAAGCCGAAGACCGCAGCCTCCCCATCGCAGTCATCAAGGACATGCGGATTGAGCGCACGTCGGTCGGGGCGATCCTCACTGTCGAGGGCGAAGCCGCCCGTAACGGTGCCTTTGACGCCAAACTGGTGCCTGCCGACCCACAAGAGCCGGGGCAGTTGGAATATACCTTCCGCGTGATCTATCCCAAGAAAGCAACCTATCAGGGCACCGTTGCAACGCGCACCATCCGCGCGGCGGTGAGCCTCTCCAATCAGGATCTTGCAGGTGTTCGTGTCCTGCGGGTTGTGGGAAAAGAAAACGCCCGCGAAACCCGCCGCTAAAGACGCCAACAGACAGCAACAAAAAACGCGCCACGGTCAACCGGGCGCGTTTTTTGTTGCTTGGTCACATCACGATGCGATCAGAGGTCGACGACCTTCACCAGCTGTCCCTTGGCCGCAAGCGCAATCTCACCATTGCACAGGCGCAGCGCGTCTGAGCCGAAAACCTCATGTCGCCAGCCCTTGAGCGCGGGCACATCCCGCTCGCCTGCGGCGATGGCATCCAGATCTGCGGAAGGCGCAATCAACTTAGCCGCAACACCGGCGGTTTCGGTCTTGGCTTTCAAAAGCACCCGCAACAGATCCGCAAGCGCACCATTGATCTGCATTTTTTCGCGCGAACGGTCCGCTTGGGGCATGTCCTCCTGTGGACAATTCACGCCACGCTCCACCGCTTTCAAAATCCCCTCAGCGATCGCGCCCTTGCGCGCCTCACGCAGCAACAGGCGCGAGCCGCCCAGATCAGACGGCGTGCGCGGCTTGGTGGATGCGAGTTCCACCAATGCGTCATCCTTGTAAACCCGGTTGCGGGGCACATTGTTGGTCTGGGCGTATTCCTCGCGAAAGGCCGCAAGCTCACGCACCACAGCAAGGAACTTGCCAGAATTGGTGCGAGTTTTGACCCGACGCCATGCCTCTCGGGGCTGAATATCATAGGTCGCAGGATCGGTCAGAACCTGCAACTCTTCCGCCACCCAATGGCTGCGCCCGGTCTTGTCCAGCTCTTTGCGCAGGTGCTCATAGATCTGGCGCAGATGGGTAACATCAGCCAAAGCATAGGTTTTTTGAGCGTCGGATAGCGGGCGACGCGACCAATCGGTAAAACGTGACGTTTTATCAAGACCTTGCTTGCAGATCTTGCGCACCAGCGTCTCGTATCCGACCTGTTCACCAAAGCCGCAGACCATGGCTGCGACCTGCGTGTCAAACAGCGGCTTGGGGAAGACGGATGCATCCACCCAAAAGATCTCCAGATCCTGACGCGCGGCATGGAAAACCTTGACCACATCCTCATTGCGAAAGAGCTCGTACAAAGGCTCCAGCGACAAATCACTTGAGAGCGGATCGACCAGAACCGCATCTGTTTTGCCATCGCCTAGAAAGGCAATCTGGATCAGGCAAAGTTTGGAGTAATAGGTGCGCTCTCGGAGAAACTCGGTATCGACCGTCACATAAGGATAATTCGCGGCCTCTTCACAAAAGGCGCGCAGCTCGTCGGTGGTGGTCAGAGTTTTCATCAAATGGGTCTTTATTAAGGGTTTCTGCCGCTCGGTCCCCCGTTGATACGACGAGTGCGAGCGGGTTGCAAACCCTCTAAGAGCAAGAAGGTTGCAGTTCAGCTCAGATGAAGGACGTCACGCTCGCCGCGCAGATATCGTGCAAGCACCGCAGGATAGAGACGATGTTCCTGCACCAATACGCGCGCTGCCAGATCATCCGGCGTGTCGCCGGGATTTACTGGCACCTCGGCTTGTCCCAGGATCGGCCCGTCATCCAACAGTGGCGTCACCTCATGCACGGTGCAGCCGTGCCGGTCGTCACCTGCCTCCAGCGCGCGGGCATGGGTGTGCAGGCCCTTATATTTGGGCAGGAGAGACGGGTGAATATTCAGCATCCGCCCCTCGAACTGACGCACAAAACCGGCGGTCAGTACCCGCATGAATCCCGCGAGACAGACCACATCGGCGCGCGCCTCGAGGATAGGCTTTACCAGCTCTGCCTCGAACGCCTCGCGATCTTTGCCAAAGGGGCGATGATCCACAACCGCCGTCGAAACGCCGCGCGCAGCGGCCTTCGTCAGCCCCCCGGCATCGGCGTTGTTAGACAGCACCAGACAGGGCTGGCCCGGATGATCGGCGTCCTTCAGCATGCTGTCGACGAGGGACACCATATTGGAGCCCCCGCCGGAAACCAGAATGGCGACGCGTTTCTTGTCGCTCACAGCAGCCCGCCTGTGTAGCGGATGCCCTCCCCGGCTGTCACCGTACCGAGACGCGCGACGGTTTCGCCTTCGCCCTCCAGCACCTCGGTCAGCGCATCGGCGCGGTCGGCCTTCACCACAAGCATCATGCCGATGCCGCAGTTGAAGGTCTTGAGCATTTCGCCCTCTTCAATGCCGCCAGTTTCCGCGAGCCATTTGAAGACGCCCGGAAGCTCCCACGCACCAAGGTCGATATCAGCCCCCAGCCCCTCGGGCAGGACGCGCGGCAGGTTCTCGGTTAGGCCGCCACCGGTGATATGCGCCAGTGCATTGACGCCCCCCGCGCGCACCGCAGCCAAGGCCTGCTTCACATAAAGACGCGTCGGGGTCAGCAACGCCTCCCCCAGTTTGCCCTCACCGAACGGGCTGTCGCCGTCCCAGCCAAGGCCAGAATATTTCACGATCTGGCGCACCAGCGAGTAGCCGTTGGAGTGCACACCATCAGAGGCCAGCCCCAAGAGCACATCGCCCTCGCTCACGCCCTCGGGCAGTGCGGTGCCCCGCTCCATCGCGCCAACGGCAAAGCCTGCGAGGTCAAAATCACCCTTGGGGTACATGCCCGGCATCTCTGCCGTTTCACCACCGATCAGCGCACAGCCAGAGCGCACGCAGCCCTCGGCGATGCCTTCGATGATTCGCGCCGCAACATCGGTTTCGAGTTTGCCGGTGGCAAAGTAGTCGAGGAAGAACAGCGGCTCTGCGCCCTGACAGACCAGATCGTTGACACACATGGCCACAAGGTCGATGCCCACACCATCCACCAGACCGGTGTCAATGGCGATCCGCAGCTTGGTGCCGACCCCATCGGTAGCGCCGACAAGGATCGGGTCCTCGTATCCGGCAGCTTTCAGATCAAACAGCGCGCCAAAGCCGCCGAGGCCGCTCATCACACCGGGGCGGTTGGTTCGCTTTGCGGCCGGTTTGATCCGGTCCACAAGTTCGTTGCCCGCATCAATATCGACCCCTGCATCTGCATAGGTCAAACCGTTCTTGCCGCTGGTCATCGCATGGCTCCTTCGCAATGGTTGACGAGCGTTTAGCCTATAGGACGGGTGAAGGAAACTAGGGAATGTCCCCCTCCCACCGCAGAAATCTGCACAATGGGAGGGGTATTTGACTGATTGCTACAAAATCCGGCGCTCAGTGGGCCAGATCAAAGCCCGAACTGCCATGGTGCCTGATCAAAGGCGTAGGCCGCGCCGTCGCGCTCCACCCGGCCGAGGCCGGGGAAATCCAGATGCATGCCAGTCACCAACAACTGATCTGCGGCCGCGCGATCAAACATCGCCTTGCGCGTCTGCGCCGCCAACGGCTGATCCGCATCAAAGGGAATGGTCCACTCCGGGTTCTTGAATTGCAGCGCGGTGCTGTGCACCACATCGCCCCAGAACAAGAGCTGCGCATCGCCCGCATCGAGCATAAAGCCGCTGTGACCCGGCGTATGCCCCGGCAGCGGCATAGCGGTAAAGCCGGGTGCCACTTCGACCTCCCCAGTGAAGGGTTTTCTGCGCTCTGCATAGGGTGCCACCGCATCGCGCGCCATCTGAAAGAACCCACGGCTTCCTTCATCGACTGAGGCCATGATGGCATCATCGTACCAAAATCCCCATTCGGTTTCCGCCACCACCAACTCCGCATTCGGGAAGGCGGCACTGCCATCGGGCGCGATCAGCCCTCCCGCGTGGTCCGGGTGCATATGTGTCAAAAGGACGGTTGTGATCTGCTCTGGAGCGACACCGGTTGCCGTCAGCGCCGCCATAAGACCACCAAGATCCGGCCCCATGAGCTGCGCCGTCCCGGTATCAATCAGCGTATATTGCCCCCCGCGCTCCACCAAATAACCGTTTACCGGAATTTCGAGCCCCTGCCCGCCTTCGCGATAAAAGCTGCCCGCGAGGGTCTCTGCCACCTTAGCCGGATCAGACCCGGTAAAAATTGCCGAAGGAATGGCCAGATGACCATCCAGTAGTGCGGTGATGGTGGCGTCGCCAAACCGAAACTGGTGCAAGACGGGTGCAGGGCCGGAGGGTGCAGCCTGTGCCATCATCCCAAACGACGGCAGTGCAAGGCTTGCACCGCCAAGGCCCAGGGATTTCAAAAGAGTTCTACGGGAAAGGGTCATAAGAGGCTCCAATATCCATTGTCAGCGGATGTCGCCGACGAGATCGAGATAGTGTTTTGCTGTGGCCTTCTGCAGTCTTTGATGGCTAATAAGGGGTATTAGCATTTGCGATAGGAGTGCCAATGGACCGGCTGTCGCTACTTGAAACTCTGATCGTGGCCTTGGATGAGGGCAGCCTGAACCGCGCCGCAGCACGCCGGGAGATGACGCAATCCGCAGTGAGCCAGCAGATAAAACAGTTGGAAAGCCTCATCGGTCATCAGCTCCTGCATCGCACTGCACAAGGGGTGCGCGCTACGCGCTATGGCGAATTGGTCTACACCCATGCGCAAGGTTTGCTCAGCAACTATGACCGGATGACGGCAGAGCTTGATCAGTTGCAAGAAGGGCTCTCGGGCGATTTTCGCATCAGCGTTAACAGCTTTCTTGGGCGTCACCTGATTGGTCCCATGCTGGTGGATCTGGATCGCAAACATGATGATCTGAACATCATTCTGCGCCTTGAGGATCGTCTGGTGGATGTGGTGCGCGAAAACTACGATCTGGCGATCCGCACCGGACGACTTGGCGAAACCGATGGCGTGGGGCGCCGGATAGCCACGATGGAGACGGTGCTGCTGGCGACACCTGACTATCTGGACCGGATGGGCCGCCCCGACGGCCCCGAAGATCTGACACGGCTAAAGTACATTCAGTATTATGAGGACCAGACCAACGGTTTCTTCCCACTCAGTCGCAACGGCGAAGAGGTGCTGGCGCCGATCCGTGTTGGCTTTACTGCCGATGATCCCGATCTGATCCGCCACGCGGTCACCAACGGCACCGGCTACTCACGCGTGCCGCTGTTCTTTGTGCAAGAGATGATCGAAGATGGCCAGTTTGAGCGCGTATTGCCCGAATGGGACGCCCCGGAGAAAGACGTATTTGCCGTCTACCCCTCGCGTCACGGCATTGATCGCCGCAGAGAACTGGTGATAGAAGGTGTGGTTGCCAAATTAGACGAATTTCGCAGCCGCCGCCCTGCCCCGCGCCTGCACGCAGTCACGGCCTGATTTCGAGCAACGTCTCGCAGAGTTTCTCCTCCTATGTCAGTGGGATGCAACCGAGGAGGCAACGGGTTCAATTTCTTGCACAGAACGGATTGCGAGGTCCGTGGTTCGGTTCTATAAGGCTGCTGGCGGGAGATTAGCTCAGCGGTTAGAGCAGAGCGCTCATAACGCTTTGGTCCAGAGTTCGAATCTCTGATCTCCCACCACCCTAGCCGCCGTTTTTGTGCAGCTGAATGCGCCTCCATAAAGTCCAGATTCAGAGTGCGATCACGATATCCGCCTGCAACCCGCCCAGCTCTTCGCTGGTTCCGAGCCGTAACGTGCCACCATGCGCGCGCGCGATATCGGCCACAATCGCAAGACCCAACCCAACTCCGGTGCCCAGATCCTGATTGCGGGCCGGATCAAGCCGCGTGAAGGGGCGCATGGCGTCGCCGCGCAGATCCTCGGGAATGCCGGGACCATCATCTTCGACGCGGATACGCAGGGACTTTTGCATGACCGCCACCGACACCCGTGCCCGCGTGCCATAGCGCACCGCGTTCGAAATAAGATTGTCTAGCGCTCGGCGCACTGCCGCCGCCCGAAGAGGCACGGTGCGATTGCCGACGGTCTCTACCAGATGCACCGTTTTTCCCTGCCGGGTCCAGTTATCGACCGCCTCCTCAACCAGCGCGCAGGGGTCCGTCTCCTCCATCGCACTGGTGGTTACCCCGCGCGAGAAATCGAGGAAGGCATTCACCATATCCTCCATTTCCTTGACATCCTGCAGCATCGGCTCTGCGTCGTCATCTTCCAGCATGGAAAGGCTCAGCTTCAGCCGCGTCAACGGCGTGCGCAGATCATGGCTCACCCCCGAAAGCATCAATGTGCGTTGTTCAATCTGCCGATCAATCCGGGCGCGCATATCATTAAACGCGGCCCCCGCAGCCCGCACCTCGGTCGCGCCACGCGGCTGATAAGGGATCACCCGCCCGCGCCCAAACGCCTCTGCCGCATCGGCTAGCCGTTTGATCGGGCGAAGCTGATTGCGCATATAGGCCATGGCGATCACCACCAGCATAAAGCCAAACACCACAGTGATGACGATCAGCTGATGGGGGGCGGCGACCGTGGCGCGACGGCGGCTGAATTCGATCTCTGTCAGTCCGAATTTCGTCCCCATCACAATATAGCTTGAGTGGGACCGGGTGAACCGGATGGAGTGAAACTCTGGCAAGCTGCGCATCATTGTATCGCGCACGACCCGGCCTGAAAGATCCTCAAACGGGATATAAGTTTCGGGTTCCGCCTCATCCGGCCCGATAAATCGCAGCTGAAAATTCAGGCGCAGCAGCAAGGGCTCCAACGCGTTCAATGCAGCCTCTTGCGTTGGTGCAGCCTCAATCTGATCATTGATCACAAACAGCTCTCGCACCACAGTATAGGACATCTGCTGAGTGATATCCTCAAGGTCGCGCCGGATAAACACAAAGGCCACAACCAGTTGCAGAACCACCACCGGCATCAGCAAAATAAGCGCAGCACGGCCGTAGATGCCGGTGGGCAGGCGTGGAACATAGTGTTTGAGATGAGGGAACTTCATGACTAAGCCTAGAGCGGGACAGGTTTACGCCCTCCGTCAAAGAGGATCATCATGAGCAGAACGCAAGCCACCGACGGGTTCAACCCCAAACCCGGCCATCCCGAAACAGTCGCCGCCGGTATTCGCAGAATTGTCGCGCCAAACCCATCGCCCATGACCTATCGGGGCACCAATACGTATTTGGTCGGAGACACCAAGCTTGCGGTGATTGATCCGGGCCCCGCGTCTGAGGCGCATCTGAACGCCATCCTTACCGCGTGCCAGGCAGGCCAAACCATCAGCCATATTCTGGTGAGCCACAGTCATCTCGATCACTCCCCCCTCGCCAAGCGCCTAAGGGACGAAACCGGCGCACAGATCTATGCCTTTGGCGGCGCGGGTGCCGGGCGCAGCGCCATCATGCAAGACCTCGCCCTCACGGGTACGGCAGGTGGCGGCGAAGGGATTGATCATAGCTTTACTTGCGACCACTGCGTTGAGGACGGGGAAATTATAAGCGGAGCTGGCTGGCAGATTGAGGCGCTGCACACGCCAGGCCATATTGGAAATCACTTGTGTTTTGCCCTCGGCGACATCCTGTTTTCCGGTGATCATGTCATGGGGTGGGCCAGTTCGCTTGTCTCGCCTCCGGATGGCGATCTGACAGACTTCATGGCCTCTTGCCGCAAGTTACAACAACGCGAATGGTCGCTGTTCCTGCCCGGCCATGGCGCGCCAGTAGCATCGCCTCTTGCCCGGCTTGACTGGTTGATCGCGCACCGTCTGGAGCGTGAGCGCGCGGTCCTTGCGCAGTTGAGGTCTGCGCCTGCAACCGCTGCGGATCTCGCGCGTGAAATTTACAAGGATACACCCGCAGCCCTGCTTCCAGCTGCAGAGCGCAACGTCTTTGCCCATCTGGTAGATCTGACCCAACGCCAGCAAATCCACCCAGACGGCCCATTGGCATTCTCAGCGACATTCATCTGTGTGGATTGATTTTTTGACGGTTTTTTGTTTTTCGCACTGGACGCCCAGAAACCGCATCGCTATACGGTCGCTCACACTCCGGCGTAGCTCAGCGGTAGAGCAGTTGACTGTTAATCAATTGGTCGTAGGTTCGATCCCTACCGCCGGAGCCAAAATCCCAAACAGCATTAAGTTCAGCGAACAACACGTTGATATATTGGGATATTCAATTAACCCTCAGGGGGGCGGCAATCATCAGGATTGCGGTATATTGATCCCAGTATTTTCGACGCAATAGGGACAGATCACTGTCTTTCATGGCGCTGGAAATCACCTGCACAAAGTGCTGAGACGCGCCTTAACCTATGATTAGTCATAACTCCCAAGACCTGTGGTGAAACCACCGTCAGGAAGGGTTCTGTTAGGATATATCAGTTAGGTTGATCCACCACGAACTGTCCGACATTGGACCTGGTCACAGATGAAGTGGTAGACATAAATGTTTAAGCGAAAGCCCCAGAAAGCTGTATCGACCGATCTGAATGAGGATCGAAAACTGCGCGCAATGATCGAACGCACGCAGGCAGTTATCGAGTTCGAGGTGGATGGCACCATCCTGCGCGCGAACGACAACTTTTTGCAAACGCTGGGCTACACGCTGGAGGAAATCCAAGGCAAGCATCACAAGATGTTCGTCTACCCCAGCTTCGCCAAAACCGACCGTTACAAAAACATGTGGCGTGAGCTGGCAGAAGGCAAACCGCAAACCGATCAGTTTCCACGCCTGCGCAAAGATGGCGAAGTGGTTTGGATTCAAGCCACATACGCCCCCTATCTGAACGAGGATGGGACGGTTGAACGCATCGTAAAGATCGCCACCGACATCACCAAACGCCGTATGGAAATCCTCGGTATTGCCGCAGCGCTGGAGCATCTGCGAAATGGTGATCTGACCCATCGGTGCGCCCCTTCTGACATCGATGATATCGGACGCCTGTCTACCGCCTATAACGAGGCCGTGGATTCGTTGCAGACGGCGATCCGTACGGTGCGCGACGTCGCAGATGGCGTCAGTCGAACCGCGGGACAACTGAATGGTTCTTCTGCTGAACTGTCTCAACGCACGGAAAATCAAGCGGCAACGCTGGAAGAAACCGCAGCCGCGCTAGAGGAACTTACGGCAACCGTACGATCCGCAGCTGAAGGTGCGCGGGACGTCGAGGGTAACGTTCAAAACGCACGCGTCACAGCCGAAAAGAGCGGACAAGTGGTAAAAGATGCTGTCGAGGCGATGTCCAAGATCGAAGAATCTTCGCAAGGCATTGCAAAGATCATCTCTGTGATTGACGATATTGCCTTCCAGACCAACTTGTTGGCACTGAACGCCGGTGTCGAGGCCGCGCGCGCAGGAGAAGCCGGTCGCGGTTTTGCTGTTGTGGCGTCCGAGGTGCGTAGCCTCGCCCTGCGTTCAGCAGATGCGGCCGGTGAGATCAAAGGATTGATCGAGCAAAGTACCCGACATGTGTCCGACGGCGTCACCCTTGTGGGGCGCGCCGGTACCGAGCTTGAGACGATCATCACCAGCGTGAACTCGATTTCGGAAAATGTAACCGATATCGCCCGCGGCGCTGAGGAGCAATCGATCACCCTGAATGAAATCAACACTGGCATCGGTCATCTGGACGAGGTGACACAGCACAACGCCGCAATGGTTGAAGAAACCACCGCAGCCAGCCAAACACTCTCGAGTGACGCAAATGTCATGACCCAAGAGATGGCAAAATTCGTGTCTGAAGGCGAAATGAAGATCGCAAAACATGTCGCGCCAATCCCGTCTGCCCCCAAAACGCCGCAAGCAGAGCCGGAACTGCGCACAGGCACCTAAACGAGGGCCTGCGCCCTTCGAACGGATGCCAATCCGGGCCGTCGAAGGAGGCGCGCAACGGTCCCTCTCGCCAGTTGACGAACGATGAGACCAAAAGGCCTGCACCGATGAACACGGTGCAGGCCTTTGATATGTTTGACTGGCTGAATACGCGCTTCGTCTCAACAGGCACTTCCTTCAGCGCCGGCGGGTATTGTGCCTGTTGGGAATGATGACGCATTGCGCCTTCTACGTGTACAACGCTCCCCTGCGCCCAGCGCCTCACCAGTTTGTGATTTTTGCGCTGAGTTTATTATTGGCCGACCTTACCGCTCTAAACCAGAACTTAAGAGAAACCTCATAAGACATTAGAATATAGAAATTTGTCCACGCGTTAACCAGCATTGGCTCCTTGTATCGGAGCCGGGAAGAGTAAGATGGCCACGATGAACTCCGGCCTTGGCGGCACGTCAGGCTATGGTGAAAACAGTTTTGTTGCCAACGGCCCCGACACTGGCACGCTTGATGATGGCAGTGTCTATGTCGACATCACGTCCGTTTTTGGCCCGGACGGGATCACACTCTTTGGTAAGAGCTACACCGGGTTCAATGTCGGCACCAATGGTGTCATCGGCTTTGATTGGGACGGCACCAGTTATTATTCGCAGGGGTTAGCCGGATTCAACGACGGCCCTCTGATTGCGCCGCTCTGGACCGACATGGACCTCAGCAAAGGCGGCGACATACTGTGGGATCTCGACCCCACCAACGGCAAGGTCACAATCACTTGGCTGGATGTCGCGCCCTACTCCGGCACGGGGACAAACTCGTTTCAGGTGGTGTTGACGGATACGGGTGACGGGAACTTCGATCTCGAGTTCATCTACGAAGATATCCAGTTCGGCGATGGTTATAACCAAGGTAACAATATCGGCCTGACCGACGGCAACGGGAATGTCTACGAGTTGGAGGGATCCAGCGACCCGACCGCGACCGAACAATATGAGACCACTGATTTCGAAAGCGGCTCTTCGGGGCATTTTGCCACCTCTGTGGTAGATGGCACACCTCAGGTCTATGTCGTGAACGGCAGCAATGGTGCCGACAATATGGACCTCGGCTATATTGATGGTGACGGCCAGGAGATCACCAATCACGACGACAGCATCGAGGGCGGCGCCGGCAACGACACCATCCAAGGCGGCGAAGGTGATGACACGATCATTGGTGGCGCCGGAGATGATGTTATCTACAGTGGCACCCATTCTGATGCCACAACCCCGACCTATAAAACGGTCAATACTGGCGCGAACTACCACGGCACCACAGGTCAGGACTTCTATCACTGGACTGCGGAAACCGGTGGCTATGCCACAATCCGCATGAACTACACCCCCGCAGACGCGGGCGTCGGAGATGGCGAAGCGGATTATGTCGTTGTCGGCAGCACCAATCAGACCGGCACCTTGGAGATTGGGGACTTCGATATTGGCAATGACCGTATTGTCTTGCCCGAAGAGTATTACTCGATCTCGATCAGCTCTTATGAGACGACGTCATATCATTACGCCGATATTACGATTACCTACAACAATGGAAACACACAGAATTTTCTCATCTACCACGATGGGACGACCCCGGTAACAGCCGCCGATATTTTCACCACCGAAGCTCCCACCGTCACAGCCAGTGACAACGATCTGCTGATTGGTGGCGAGGGTGACGATACGTTCATCCTTGAAAACAGCTTTGGTGATGACACCATCGACGGCGGCGCTGGGGAAGGCGACCAGATCGATGCCTCGAACCTGTCCTCGGGTGTCACGGTCACCTACACTGGCGATGAGTCCGGCGAGATCGACAGCGGCACCGACACCGTTGCCTTCAGCGATATCGAGGAATTCACGCTCACCAATCGCGATGATTACTTTGACGCGAGCAATTCTACCACCGGCGTGGTGCTCGACGCCGGCGTTGGAAGCGACACGATCATCGGTTCGGATGGCAATGACACCCTCTCAAGTGGCAACGGCCACGACACAATAACCGGCGGTCTCGGTGATGACGTGATGATCAGTGCCGGCGGTGAGGATCTGTTCATCCTCACAACCAGCGGTGGCCGCGATACCATCACTGACTTTGGCATGGGTGATCTTGATGGCGACGGGCGCTACAACGATCAGCTTGATGTGTCCGATCTTGCGGGAGGCACTGGCCCTGATGGCGCTGTCACCATTTACGATGTTGTCGTAACCGATGATGGCAGCGGCAATGCGGTCATGACGTTCCCCGAAGGGGAGCAATTGGTTCTGGAGGGCGTTCCTCCCTCCAGCCTGTCAACACCCGCAAGCCTTTATTCAGCAGGTATCCCGTGCTTTACGGCGGGGACACTGATTGAGACCGCACGTGGTCCCTGCCCCGTGGAGATATTGCGTGTTGGCGATCAGTTGCAAACCGCTGACAACGGTCTGCAACAGGTGATGTGGGTTGGCATCTCTCACATCGAAGGCGCCGCACTGCGCGCCAATCCGCGCCTGCGCCCAATCACATTGCATCCGGGTGGCATTCTTAACCTGCCTCACCCCATGACGGTGTCCAGACAGCACCGCTTTGTTTTAAACGACACCGATCAGGCGGAGCTTTTCTTGCGGGCAAATCAATTGCATCAGCTTGCGCCGGAACAGGCTCAGTCTCATTGCCCTCAACATGGGGTGACATATGTCCACGTCTTGCTGGAACGCCACGAGGTGATCTTTGCAGGTGGCATCCCGACAGAGAGCTTCTATCCCGGCCCGTGGTCCCTGCGAGGCCTCTCTAATGATGCACAGGCAGAGCTGGCGTCATTGCTGCCCGATCTACGCGCCCTTCGCCCGCTGCATCCACGTTTGGCACGCATCGCCACCGATAAAATCTACTCTCCCTTGGCCCGTAAAGAGATCTCTACTGCGGATCTGGGAATGAGGATAACGCCGGTACGATTGCAACGCCACGCCTGAGCGGCGCATTGCCGCGCATCTTTGCAATGAGGCAATGCGTATTGCAGAGCCTGTCGGACGCATGAGATACCCTGACCCGCACCAGACCTGACAGTCACCGTGAGGACGTTTCATGCCGCCCTATCCTCTCTCAATGTCGCAAGCGCCGCATGTTGAAGGCTTCTTTGATCCTGCCACCAACACGATCAGCTATCTTGTGAGCGACCCGCGCACGGGCACTGCTGCGGTGATCGACAGTGTGATGGACATCGACTATGCCGCAGGGCGGATTACCTATGACCACGCCGACCGGATCATTGCTTGCATCATCGAGCGCGAGTTGAGGCTCGACTGGATTATCGAGACCCATGTTCACGCCGACCATCTGAGTGCCGCCCCCTATATTCAGGACCGTTTGGGCGGCAAAATCGGCATTGGCGCCCGGATTATGGAGGTTCAGGAAACCTTCGGAAAGATCTTCAACGAGGGCACCGAGTTCCAGCGTGACGGCAGCCAGTTCGATAAACTGTTTGAGGACGGCGACACGTATATGGTGGGCGACATCGCCTGTTTCGCCATGGCAACGCCCGGCCACACGCCCGCTTGTATGGTGCATGTGATCGGCAACGCAGCCTTTGTGGGAGATACGCTGTTTATGCCCGATGGGGGATCGGCGCGGGCGGACTTTCCCGGCGGAGATGCGGGCGAACTTTATGACTCGATCCAAAAGGTACTGGCGCTGCCGGACGAGATGCGCCTATTCATGTGCCATGATTACGGCCCCAATGGACGCGATATCCGCTGGGAGACCACCGTCGCCGAAGAAAAGGCGCATAATATCCACGTGGGCGGTGGCAAAAGCCGCGAGGAGTTCATTCGTTTCCGTACGGAACGTGACGCCCAACTGGCAATGCCCAAACTGATCATCCCCTCGCTGCAGGTCAATATGCGCGCGGGTG
This sequence comes from Tritonibacter mobilis, assembly GCF_001681715.1. Taxonomy (GTDB): domain Bacteria; phylum Pseudomonadota; class Alphaproteobacteria; order Rhodobacterales; family Rhodobacteraceae; genus Epibacterium; species Epibacterium mobile. The sequence continues at coordinate 122,317 of NZ_LNWY01000012.1, forward strand.
AGATGCCCACAGATGACGATGGAACCCCGATGCTGAAGGTCCCGATCAACCGTCTCTGATAGGCTGCGCGGAATCGCCGCAGCCGCAAGGATCCGCAATTGCGCCCTGTAAAGCCGCGCAGGGCCCGTGCAATTGACAGTAAAATCCCTGTCTTATCTTGTAAAATTCGTCAAAATCCGGCGGGAATTTACAGTATTACAGCAAGCGCCGGAAAGAGATTTACAGGCAAGCCCTTATTTTAACGATGTTTATTCACATCTTTTCAACTTTGCTTATTATTACCGCAGAGGTTGGAGAACGTTTGACTCTTGGCGCGCTTCCATGTGGAGATCGCGCGCAAGAGAATATTGGAGGGAGGACATTCCATGACCACGCCCGAGAGCGCAGTGTACCCGCCGTCTGAGGACATCATTAAAAACGCGCATATTGATGCTGCGAAATATGATGAGATGTACGCGCAATCCATTCAGAACCCAGAGAAATTCTGGGCCGAACAGGCAGAGCGTATCACCTGGATCAAGCCTTTCACTAAGGTCAAAGATGTCTCCTACGACTTTGGCAATGTGAACATCAAATGGTTCGAAGACGGCCAATTGAACGTCGCCGCCAACTGCATTGATCGCCATTTGGCGACCCGCGGCGATCAGACCGCGATCATCTGGGAACCCGATGATCCGAACGAGGATGCCAAGCATATCTCCTATAAGGAGCTGCATCTGAAGACCTGCCGCATGGCCAATATCCTAGAGAGCATGGGCGTCGGCAAAGGTGACCGGGTGGTGATTTATCTACCGATGATCCCCGAAGCGGCCTATGCCATGCTGGCCTGCGCGCGCATCGGGGCCATCCACTCCATTGTGTTTGCGGGCTTTTCGCCGGACGCTCTGGCGGCACGGGTCAATGGCTGTGATGCAAAGGTTGTTATCACCGCAGACGAGGCCCCGCGTGGCGGTCGCAAAACACCGCTGAAATCCAATGCTGACGCCGCGCTCCTGCACTGCAAAGAGAGCGTCAAATGTCTGGTGGTGCGCCGCACCGGCGGCCAGACCACTTGGATCGATGGGCGCGACTACGACTACAACGAGATGGCACTGGAGGCGAACGACTACTGTAAGCCTGCCGAGATGAATTCCGAGGATCCGCTGTTTATCCTCTACACCTCCGGCTCTACCGGCCAGCCCAAAGGTGTGGTGCATACCACCGGCGGCTATCTGACCTACGCAGCGCTGACCCATGAGGTGACTTTCGATTACCACGACGGCGACATCTACTGGTGCACGGCGGATGTGGGCTGGGTCACGGGCCACAGCTACATCGTCTATGGCCCCCTCGCCAATGGCGCGACCACGCTGATGTTTGAGGGCGTACCCACCTACCCTGACGCCGGTCGGTTCTGGGCGGTCTGCGAAAAGCACAAGGTCAATCAGTTCTATACCGCGCCCACTGCCATTCGCGCATTGATGGGGCAAGGAACTGAATTTGTTGAGAAATACGACCTCTCCGATCTCAAGGTGCTGGGCACTGTGGGAGAGCCGATCAACCCCGAAGCGTGGAACTGGTACAACGACGTCGTCGGTAAGGGCAAATGCCCCATTGTCGACACTTGGTGGCAGACCGAAACCGGTGGCCACCTGATGACGCCGCTGCCCGGCGCGCATGCCACTAAGCCCGGCGCAGCCATGAAGCCGTTTTTCGGGATTGAGCCAGTGGTGCTTGACCCGCAGTCCGGCGCGGAAATCGAGGGCAACGGTGTCGAAGGTGTCCTGTGTATCAAGGATAGCTGGCCCGGTCAGATGCGCACCGTTTGGGGCGATCATGAGCGGTTCGAGAAAACCTATTTCTCCGACTACAAAGGCTACTATTTCACGGGTGATGGCTGCCGCCGCGATGAGGGGGGCGATTACTGGATCACCGGGCGCGTCGATGACGTGATCAACGTCTCCGGTCACCGCATGGGCACCGCCGAGGTCGAAAGCGCATTGGTCGCACATGCTGCCGTGGCCGAGGCCGCCGTGGTGGGCTACCCGCATGAGATCAAAGGTCAGGGCATCTACTGCTATGTGACCCTCATGAACGATCGTGAGCCATCGGATGAGCTCATGAAGGAGCTGCGCCAGTGGGTGCGTACGGAAATCGGCCCGATTGCCTCGCCGGATGTGATCCAATGGGCGCCGGGCCTGCCAAAGACCCGTTCAGGCAAGATCATGCGCCGCATCCTGCGCAAAATCGCCGAAAATGATTTTGGCAGCCTTGGCGATACCTCGACCCTCGCGGACCCGTCCGTCGTGGACGATCTGATCACTAACCGCGCCAGCAAGGGGTAAGTGAACATGAGCACTGATGTGATGACCCGCCCAGCGGTATTGATCCTGCTGGGGCCTCCCGGTGCGGGCAAAGGCACCCAGGCCCGTATGTTGCAGGAAAAATACGGGCTTGTGCAACTGTCCACCGGCGACCTGCTGCGTGCGGCGGTAGCCGCCGGAACAGAAGCCGGGAAACAAGCCAAGGCCGTAATGGACGCCGGAGGATTGGTGTCGGATGAGATCGTGATCGCCATCCTCAAGGATCGGATGAATGATGCGGATTGCAAAAACGGTGTCATCCTCGACGGCTTTCCCCGCACCACCGTTCAGGCAAAGGCGCTTGATGCGTTGCTGGCCTCGACCGGACAACGCATCAATGCAGCCATTAGCTTGCAGGTAAACGACGAGGCCATGGTCGAACGGATCTCGGGCCGCTCCACCTGTGCAGGATGCGGTGAGGGCTATCATGACACGTTCAAGCCGCCGTTGCCGGGGGACACCTGTGCCAAATGCGGTAGTGCAGAACTGACCCGTCGTGCGGATGATCGGGCTGAAACCGTCGCCAGCCGGCTCGAGGCATATCATGCCCAGACCGAGCCTTTGATCACCTACTATGGGGATGCAGGGGTTCTGCAAACCGTTGATGCCATGGAAGAAATCAATCGCGTCGCCACTCAGATGTCATCTGTTGTGGAAACGGTTTTGCACTAAACCTTTTTTCATATGGGTCGCTTTTTGAACGCCTCCGTCCGTATGGCCGGGGGCGTTATTCTTAATTTCTTTTGCATCTTAGTGCAGAGGTTGAAATAAGGGCGTGGGCCGCACTGCGCCTTTCGCACCTGCAGCAACCAACACGGAAACGGAACCCCTGCTCTATGACTCAAACCAGCTTCATTCCCGGCCCAGACACACAAGCCGAGATGCGCGCTGCCTTGGGGTGTTTTGCAACCGGCGTTGTGGTGGTTACAACGCAAACCGAGCGCGGTCCTCTGGCGATCACCGTCAACAGTTTCACATCCGTCTCACTGACACCGCCACTGGTGCTCTGGTGTCCTGCCATCCAATCCCAGCGTCATGATCCATTTGTCAAAGCGCGGCATTTCTCCATCCATGTGATGGCAGAAACGCATATGGAGGCAGCCCTGCATTTTGCCCGCCACGGAGAGGTTTTCGACACCCGTCCATGGAGCCGCAACGACGAAGGGAACCCGGTGCTGGATGACGCGCTCACGCGGTTGGATTGCCAACATCACGCAGCACATCCCGGCGGTGATCACACGATCCTTGTTGGCGAAGTCTTGCGCGTTTCACAGCGCTCGGATCTGGGATCTGGTCTGGTGTTTCATCAGGGCAAATACGGCCGTTTTTCCGACTGACTGACCTCAGGCGCTACGCTGAGCGGCGGGCATCGGCAGGATCGCCAGCACCCGCTCAGGACAAGCACTGGCGCACAGGCCACATCCCGTGCAGTGGCGATCCCGAATTTCCAACGTATCACCCTGTTCACCAAGGTGAATGGCATCGCTTGGGCAAGACCAGATGCAGTGTTGGCACAGAGTACAGCCCTCAGAGATGGTCACATAGCCCGCATTTACCTGTGCACTGTCTTGTGGCTCCTGAGGTAAGACCCGCGTCGTTTCTTCTGTCACGGGCTCTTCCAACAACACAGCCAGTGCATTTTCAGAATGAAACAGGGCGACGGTTCCGTCCAAACCTGAGCAGGCGGCGATATCCTCAACAAGATTAAGCTGTCGGTGGATCAATCTGATATCAGGAGATAATTCTAGGAACACGCGCGAAAAGCCATGGGCCAATGCGCCCAAGACATCCTCAGTTTGCAGGCAGGCCCCATTACAAACCGTGAGGTTCGTCACCGCATATGCACCGCGCAGCCCTCCCGCAGGGTGCACCGGAACATTTGCATTGTAATACAGCACCAATGCCTCAGGACCGCCCCCCATTCGGGTGCGCAGTCGCGCTTCGAGACAGGCCCGTTCAAGGGCTGCGGAGCGGCGAACGCTCGGCGACGCCGCCCCACAAAAACACACATTACTGGTTAACTGGGACATCATTTCCCCCGTGACACGAGGGAGCAGATCCCCGCACACATTAACTCAAACGCCTATCCCCTTAACAGAAAGTTACTTTTTCTTAAAATTGACGATACCCAGCCAATGCTCTGGCTGGGTATCCTGATGTTTCACGATGGCTTCACTAGCCGAAAGGTTTAGTTCAACGCCGCATCCGTAATGGCATGGGTCCAGGCCCCTTCTGGCGTTTTGGTAATCACCGGATCAGACCCACCCGTAAGCAGTGTTTCCACGGTGCGTTCATAGTCTGCGACGTCCAGCGCGCCATTGCTGCCAGAGGTCAATTTTGCGATCTCGCGCATCATGCGTTTCTGGTGGGTCTCTGTCTGGGCACCGGAAGCATCATTGTCGAGCACGATTTCCGCTGCTTCATCCGGATTGGATTCCGCGTATTTCCAGCCCTTCATCGAGGCGCGCACAAAACGCTCCATCTTGTCGACAAAAGCCTCATCAGACAGGTTGTCTTCAAGCACATAAAGACCGTCCTCAAGCGTCGCAACGCCCTGATCCTCGTATTTGAAGGTCAACAATTCTTCTGGCGTCACGCCCGCATCAATCACCTGCCAATATTCATTGTAGGTCATGGTGGAAATGCAATCGGCCTGACGCTGCAACAGCGGATCGACATTGAACCCCTGCTTCAGCACCTCGACCCCCTCGGGGCCTTTGCCTTCGGTGGAAATCCCAAGCTTGCCCATCCAGCTCATAAAGGGGAACTCATTGCCGAAGAACCAGACCCCCAGCGTGCGATCCGCCAGATCCGCAGGCTCGGAAATGCCGGTATCTTTCCAGCAGGTCAGCATCATGCCCGAGGATTTGAACGGTTGCGCGATATTGACCAGGGGCAGGCCCTTTTCGCGCGCCGCGAGGGCCGCGGGCATCCACTCCACTGTCACATCCGCGCCACCGCCCGCAATCACCTGAGTGGGCGCAATGTCGGGGCCACCGGGCAGGATGGTCACATCGAGGTCTTCTTCCTCATAAAACCCTTTGTCTAGTGCCACGTAATAGCCGGCAAACTGCGCCTGCGTGACCCATTTCAATTGCAGTTTGACCTCATCCGCAGCCTGTGCGGCGGAGGTTGCCATCAGTGCCATGGCGGCGGCTGTTAGCACGTTTTTCATCAGTTCGAACTCCCTGTTGATTATGATGAAATCATGCGCAAGCTCATCTCGACACGCAAAAGTTTTGCTTCTTATTGACGGTCGAAACGGCGTCCTCGCGCATATATTGAGCACTGGCCAAGGCGGGGATTTATCCCTCTGTTCAAGGCGTTGCACCCAAAGGATGAAGCGCACCCGCAAAATGCGGAGGCGCAGGTTGTTTCAGCCCCGTTGAGACGGGTGCCAGAAGGTCAACGTTTTCTCCAAAAGCGCCATCAGACCGTAAAAGAGTGATCCGGCAAGTGCTGCGACTACAATTTCGGCCCAGACCATATCGAGGGCCAGCTGCCCCACCGAGGTGGAGATGCGAAATCCCATCCCGACGGTCGGAGAGCCAAAGAACTCGGCCACAATCGCGCCAATCAGCGCAAGCGTGGTGGAGATCTTGAGCCCATTGAACACGAAAGGCAGCGCGGCTGGCAGGCGCAGCTTGAACAGGCTCTGCCAATAGGAGGCCGCATAGGTGCGCATCAGGTCGCGCTGCATCTGATCGGTTTCACGCAAACCCGCCACCGTGTTCACCAACATTGGAAAGAACACCATCACCACGACCACCGCAGCCTTGGATTGCCAGTCAAAACCGAACCACATCACGAGGATCGGCGCGGTGCCAACGATGGGCAGTGCGGCGACAAAGTTCCCGACCGGCAGCAGCCCCCGCCGCAGGAAATCGCTGCGATCCACAAGAATGGCGGTCAGGAAAGCCGCACCGCAGCCGATGACATAACCGCCAAGCGCACCCTTCAGAATGGTCTGGCTGAAGTCCGCCCAAAGGATCGGCAGGCTGGAGGCAAACCGCTCCGCGATCAGCGAAGGCGCGGGCAGGATCACCAGAGGCACCTCAAGGCCACGCACCAACAGTTCCCAGACGATGAGGATCGTCAGGCCAAAGATCGCAGGCACCAAGAGCCCCACCGCACGGGTATTGGCCTTTGGTCCATTGGCCAGCCGCGCGTTGATCCACCAGCCCGCGATCCACACGAGCAGTGCAAGAAAAACCAAGGTCATCAGCGCACCTCCTCTGTGGTCAGGCTGCATCGGGCGCTAGATTTCAGCATATCGCTCATGGTTTCACCCCCATGCGCCCCAGCAGCACCTGCTCCAGCAGCCCCAGCAGCGCAACCAGAGCCGCCGCCAGGATTGCCGCCGCAAAGAGAGCCGACCAGATCTGAACCGTTTGTCCGTAATAGCTGCCCGCCAGAAGTCGCGCGCCAAGTCCGGCCACCGCACCGGTGGGCAGCTCGCCCACGATGGCACCGACCAATGAAGCCGCAATCCCAATCTTCAGCGAGGCAAAGAGATAGGGCATCGAGGATGGCAATCGCAGCTTCCAAAACACCTGCCCCTGAGACGCAAAATACGTCTTCATCAGATCAAGCTGCATATGATCGGGGCTGCGCAGCCCTTTCACCATGCCCACGACCACAGGGAAAAAGCTGAGATAGGCGGCAATGATCGCCTTGGGCAAAAGCCCTTGTACGCCAATGGAATAGAGCACCACGATAATCATCGGCGCCAGCGCGATGATCGGGATGGTCTGGCTGACGATGGCCCAGGGCATCACCGACATATCCATCACCCGCGAATGCACAATCCCCACGGCAAGCAGGATGCCAAGCCCGGTGCCGATGGCAAATCCCATAAGCGTCGCCGAAAGCGTCACCTGCGCATGGTAGATCAGGCTGCGCTTGGAGGTGATCTTTTTCATCACCGTCGTATCCCACAGCTCCGTGGCGACCTGATGCGGGGCGGGCAGACGTGGGCGCTCCACCGACCAGACGCGCGGAATGGCAAAGCTGTTCTGCGCCACGAGACCAAGCGCCGAAGCATCACGCCGCTCCCTTGCAGTGGCAGGCGTCACCTGCTCCCCTGCCCGTTCTGCCGCATCCAAAACGCCTTTGATGTTCATCGGCACGCAGGCGAGATACCAGATCCCGATCAGCGTCACGACAACGGTGAGGACAGCCAAAACCGTTTTCATGCGCGGCCCTCCGAATTCTTAACCTCAGTCATGCGCATGCCCCGCGCGCAGACCCTCGCGGACGCGATGGGCGATTTCGATGAACTCGGGCGAGTCGCGAATATCGAGGGGGCGTTCTTTAGGCAGCGTGCTGTCGATCACCTCGTGGATGCGGCCCGGACGGGGGGACATCACCACGATCTTGGTCGACAGATACACCGCCTCGGGGATCGAGTGGGTCACAAAGCCGATGGTTTTATCCGTCCGCGCCCAGAGTTTCAGCAGTTGTTCATTGAGGTGATCGCGCACGATTTCATCAAGCGCACCAAAGGGTTCGTCCATCAACAGTAGATCCGCATCAAAGGCCAGCGCGCGAGCAATGCTGGCCCGCTGCTGCATGCCGCCCGACAGCTGCCACGGGAATTTACCGCCAAAGCCAGAAAGCTCCACCAGCTCCAGCACCTCAGCCACGCGTTTGTCCTGCTCGGCCTTGGAATATCCCATGATTTCAAGCGGAAGCTTGATGTTCTTGGCGATGGTGCGCCACGGGTACAATCCCGCCGCCTGAAACACATAGCCATAGGCACGCTGCTTGCGCGCGTCTTCGGGTGTCATCCCGTTCACGGTCAAGCTGCCGCCCGTCGGCGTTTCCAGAGATGCCACACATCTCAGGAATGTCGTCTTGCCACAGCCGGAAGGGCCAATGAAGGAGACAAACTCCCCTTTGTTGATCGTGAGGTTGATGTCCTTGAGCGCGTGAACGGATGTCTCGCCCGTCCCAAACACAAGGTTCAGATCCCGGGCTTCGATCACTGCGGCATCCGGGGCTCGGTCCATGGCGCTGTCCACCCGTGAGGTCATTTGCATATTCATTTCATAGCCTTGGTCAAACAAACGGGGGCACGCGGCCCCCGTTCCTGATGCAGTTAGACGCCAGTGGCAGGAATGCCGCTGCGCTCCACCGGGCGCGGCGCGGTCAGATCCTTCCAGGTGCTGAGCGCCGTATTGACCACAGTGTTGGGCGCGCGCTCCACAAACTTGCCGTGGCCTTCCTGCGTCTTGATTTCGCCGTCCATCACCGCCACCTGACCGCGGGTCAGCGTGTAGCGTGGCAGGCCCTTGACCTCTTTGCCCTCGAACACGTTGTAATCAATGGCAGATTGCTGCGAGGCCGCCGAGATCACCTTGGTCTTCGCCGGGTCCCAAATCACCAGATCCGCATCCGCCCCAACCAGAACCGCGCCCTTTTTGGGGTAGCAGTTCAGGATCTTGGCGATGTTGGTCGACGTGACCGCGACAAATTCATTGGGCGTCAGACGGCCGGTCTCAACCCCATGGGTCCAGAGCATCGGCATCCGGTCCTCAAGGCCGCCGGTGCCATTGGGGATCTTGGTGAAATCCCCCACGCCATAGCGTTTCTGCTCAGTCGAGAACGCGCAGTGATCCGTCGCCACCACCGATAGAGAACCCGACTGAAGACCCGCCCAGAGGCTGTCCTGATGCTGCTTGTTGCGGAACGGCGGCGACATCACCCTTCGTGCGGCATGGTCCCAATCGGCGTTGAAATACTCGCTTTCATCCAGCGTCAGATGCTGGATCAGCGGCTCGCCCCAGACCCGTTTGCCCTGCATGCGCGCACGGCGGATGGCCTCGTGGCTGTCCTCGCAGGAGGTATGCACCACATAAAGCGGCACGCCCGCCATATCGGCGATCATGATGGCGCGGTTGGTGGCCTCGCCCTCCACCTGCGGCGGGCGGGAATAGGCATGCGCCTCGGGGCCGGTGTTGCCCTGCGCCAGCAGCTTGGCGCTCAGTTCGGCGACCACATCGCCGTTTTCGGCATGCACCATGGCAATGCCACCAAGCTCCGCAAGCCGCTGAAAGGACGCATACATCTCGTCATCATTGACCATCAAGGCGCCCTTATAGGCCATAAAATGCTTGAAAGTGTTGATGCCACGGGTCTCGATCACGGTCTTCATCTCGTCAAAGACCTGCTCCCCCCACCATGTCACCGCCATATGGAAAGAATAGTCGCAGTTCGCTCGCGTGGATTTATTGTCCCAGCGCTTCAGCGCATCCAGAAGGCTCTCACCCGGACTTGGCAGTGCAAAATCCACCACCATGGTGGTGCCGCCCGCCAGTCCCGCGCGGGTGCCGCTCTCAAAATCATCCGAGGAATAGGTGCCCATGAAGGGCATCTCCAGATGGGTATGCGGGTCGATCCCCCCCGGCATCACGTAGCAGCCGGTGGCGTCCAGCACCTCATCGCCCTTCAGATCCGGGCCAATTTCGGTGATGACGCCGCCTTCGACCAGCACATCTGCCTTATAGGTCAGATCCGCGGTGACAATGGTGCCATTCTTGATGACTTTGGTCATATCAAACTCCCTGTGGTCCGACGCCTTGCGCGCCGTTGTCTTCAAATCCCGGGCGAGTTTCTTCTGACCCTAAATATCCCGGGGGAGTCGCGCAGGCGCGACGGGGGCAGCGCCCCCTCCAAATCAGCGGTTTCAGGCGACGATCTCTGCCGTCTCCAGCACCGCATGCAGCATCACATCGGTGCCCGCTGCGGCCCAGTCCTTGGAAATCTCTTCCGCTTCATTGTGGCTCAGCCCATCAACGCAAGGGCACATGATCATCGCGGTGGGCGCCACATCATTGATCCAGCAGGCGTCATGACCCGCACCGGACACGATATCGAGATGGCTGTAGCCCAGACGCTCCGCCGCATTGCGCACTGCGCTGACGCAGGTCTCGTCAAAGGTCACGGGGTCAAAATGCCCGACGGGTTCGATCTCCAGCCCAAGCCCCAGCTCATCGGCGATCTCCTTCGCCCTGGCCTCGAACTGCGTCCGCATTGACGTGAGTTTCTCCAAATCCGGAGAGCGGAAATCGGCAGTGAACACCACCTTGCCGGGGATCACATTGCGCGAGTTTGGGAAAACATCACAATGCCCCACCGCGCCAACCGCATGCGGCTGATGCGCCATGGCGATCTGATGCGCCGCTTCGGTCATCCGCGCCATGCCAAGCCCGGCATTCACCCGCATATTCATCGGCGTGGAGCCAGTATGCGCGTCCTTGCCGCTCACCGTGCATTGCAACCACCACAGCCCCTGCCCATGGGTCACAACGCCAATATCTTTGCCTTCAGCTTCTAGGATGGGGCCTTGCTCAATGTGCAGCTCGAACATCGCATGCATCTTGCGCGCGCCGACCGTCTCATCCCCGACCCAGCCGATCCGCTTCAGCTCATCGCCGAACGTCTTGCCCTCGGCATCCTCGCGCCCATAGGCCCAGTCCTGTGTGTGCTTGCCCGCAAACACGCCTGAGGCCAGCATCGCGGGCGCAAACCGCGTGCCTTCCTCGTTGGTCCAGTTGGTCACAACGATGGGGTGTTTGGTCTTGATTCCGAGGTCATTCATCGTGCGCACGACTTCCAAGCCACCAAGCACCCCCAGAACACCATCGTATTTGCCGCCCGTGGGCTGGGTATCCAGATGCGAGCCCATATAGACCGGCAGCGCGTCGGGATCTTCGCCGAGGCGGGTCGCAAACATATTGCCCATGGTGTCACAGCCCATGGTCATGCCTGCCGCCTCGCACCAAGACTGAAACAGTGCCCGCCCCTCTGCATCCGCATCAGTAAGCGTCTGGCGGTTGTTGCCCCCCGCGACGCCGGGGCCGATCTTGGCCATCTCCATCAGACTGTCCCACAGCCGATCGCCGTTGATTTTCAGATTTTGTCCAAGCGCGGTCATCTCTGTTTGCTTCCTTCCCTGTGGTCTGCCTCACCCTCATGCATCGGGGCGGGGTCATGCGTGGCTTGTCCAGCCCGGGTCAGTGGCTCTCACTGTGCCGTTGGTTCTGCCGGGTCGCCAAGACGGGCAAGGCCGGACATTTGACCAACTGGTCAAACTCACGCTATCACCAGATGAGACTCAGTCAAGAAATTGCGCATCCTGAGAATCGGAATAGATTTTTGCAGCCCATCATCTGCGCAAAATTCAGGCAGCACTTCCAACCGCAAGTAACAACAGAAAGCACCGGCACGACATGGCCACTGACCGCAGCCCCACGAGGATCCAAAAACGCAATCGCGCCAACATCCTAGAGGCCGCTCTGGATGTGTTTTCCCAAAACGGCTTTCGCGGTGCAACGGTCGATCAGATCGCCAGTGCAGCCGGTCTCTCCAAGCCCAACCTGCTCTACTATTACCCCTCCAAAGAGGCGATATTCACCGAATTATTGTCGAAACTTCTGGCAACCTGGCTGGCCCCTTTGCGCGATATCGACCCAAAAGGAGACCCGATGGAGGAGATCCTCGGATATGTGCAGCGCAAACTTCAGATGAGTCAGGACATGCCGCGCGAAAGCCGCCTCTTCGCCAATGAGATCGTACAAGGCGCGCCGCGTATGATCGACACGCTCTCGACGGAACTGCGCGAATTGGTGGATGCGACAGAAGTCATCTTTCAAGGCTGGATGGCGGCAGGCAAGATCGCCAGCGTTCATCCCCGGCATCTGTTGTTTTCGATCTGGTCCCTCACCCAGCATTACGCGGATTTCGAAGTTCAGGTACAGACCCTGATGACCCCCGAGGACCCTTTTGCCGCCGCGCCGGAGTTTCTCGACACCCTCTACCGCCGCATGCTCACACCCACGACCTGACACTCCGGACCCAACGCTCAATTTGGGAGGCCCTGAGGGGGATGGCGGGTCAAGGGCCGCAAAGCGGCGGCGCGCAAGCGACGTTTACCCTTGAGGCGCCAGCGCCCGCCTCAAACTTGATCTGGTCCATCAGGACACATGTGCCCCTGATGGACCTCCCCAGCAAAATTCCGATCTCTCCCTAATAGCGCTCCGGCATCGTTTCTACGCCAAAGCGCCGCGCGAAGCGCGGCGCCGAGCCCAACGGGAGAGGATGCAGGTTACCTGAATCCTCGACGGGCGGGAGCCTCCCCGCCGTGGTCTATTCCGCCGCTGTCGCGGCCGGATTGTTCGGATGCTGTGTCCAGTTGCCATATTCGCCGCTCACCACTTTTCCGGTGCGCTCATCAACAGCGCCGACGGCAACCTCCTCCATGGTGATGCAGCCCTCGACTGGGCAGACATTGACACAGAGGTTGCAGGCCACGCATTCATCGTCCTTCACGGTAAAGGTCCGATCCGCCGACATCGCAATTGCCTGATGCGAGGTATCCTCGCAGGCCGCATAGCAACGCCCGCATTTGATGCAATCGTCCTGAGAGATCTTCGCCTTGGTCACGTAGTTCAGGTCCAGATACTGCCAGTCGGTGACATTGGGAACCGCCATGCCGCGGAAGTCCTCAATGGAGGAATACCCCTTCTGATCCATCCAGTCCGACAGACCCGAGATCATCTCCTCGACAACCTTGAACCCATAGGTCATTGCTGCCGTACAGACCTGCACATTGCCCGCCCCCAGCGCAATGAACTCCGCCGCATCGCGCCACGTGGTGACGCCGCCAATGGCGGAAATCGGCAAGCCAGCGGTCTGCGGATCGCGGGCGATCTCGGCGACCATATTCATCGCGATGGGCTTCACAGCCGGGCCGCAATAGCCGCCATGGGTGCCTTTGCCGCCGATCATCGGCTCCGGCGACATCGCATCAAGGTTCACCGAGGTGATCGAATTGATCGTGTTGATCAGCGACACCGCATCTGCGTTGCCGGCCTTGGCCGCGCGCGCCGGATGGCGAATGTCGGTGATATTGGGCGTCAGCTTCACGATCACCGGCTTGTCGTAGTATTGCTTGCACCACTCCGTGACCATCTGGATGTATTCTGGCACCTGCCCCACCGCAGAGCCCATGCCGCGCTCAGCCATTCCATGCGGACAACCAAAGTTCAGCTCGATCCCGTCACAGCCGGTCTCTGCTACACGCGGCAGGATCGCCTTCCACGCGGCTTCTTCACAGGGCACCATGATCGAGGCAATGAGCGCGCGATCCGGATAATCCTTCTTCACGCGAGTCATTTCTTCAAGGTTCACATCCAGCGGACGGTCGGTGATGAGCTCAATGTTGTTGAGTCCCAAGAGCCGCCGGTCCGCGCCCCAGATCGCGCCATAACGCGGCCCGTTGACATTCACCACCGGTGGACCTTCGGCGCCCAAAGTCTTCCAGACCACACCGCCCCAACCGGCCTCAAAGGCACGGCGGACGTTGTATTCCTTGTCGGTGGGCGGCGCGGAGGCCAGCCAAAACGGGTTCGGTGATTTGATACCGAGGAATTCTGTTGTAAGATCAGCCATTTGATCTCTCCCTGTTTGCTAACTATGCGGCCTGCCCTGCCCTGCAAGGCGGCGCATAGCGGCTTCAGCCAATCAGGCTCGCGTGGATATCTTCGGCCGCATCGCGGCCCTCGGCTACGGCGGTCACGGTGAGGTCATCGCCGCCGGACGCACAATCGCCCCCGGCCCAGACCCCGGACACCGAGGTACGCCCGGTTTCAGAGACCTTGATCTTGCGCCCTTCCAGCGCCAGCGCTTCCGGCTGGCCTTCAAGCGTTTGACCGATGGCCTTCATCACCTGATCAGCGGCCAGTCGCACCGTCTCTCCGGTGCCGGTGACGCGCCCGTCCACGACATCGGTATATTCCAGTTCGATCTCGACCGCAGACCCGTTGCCGTGGATTGCCTTTGGCATCACGTTAAACATCAGCTTCACGCCCTTGGAGGCCGCAAGATCCTGTTCAAACCGGCTCGCGCCCATGGCGTCACGCCCCCGGCGATAGGCGATGGTGACATTTTCTGCGCCCAAGAGCTTGGACTGCACGGCGGCGTCCACGGCGGTCATGCCACCGCCGATAACCACCACATTGCGCCCCACGGGCAGCGCGGTCAGATCCTCGGCCTGACGCAGTTCCGCGATGAAATCCACCGCATCGCGCACGCCGTCCTTGCCTTCGCCCTCCGCACGCAGCGCATTGACGCCCTGTAGCCCGACGGACAGGAACACCGCATCAAAGTCAGACCGAAGCCCCTCCAGCGTCAGCCCCATGCCAAGCCCGCGCCCGTACTCGATGCTGATGCCGCCGATTTGCAGCAACCACTCCACCTCGCGCGCAGCGAAGTCATTGGTGGATTTATAGGCTGCGATCCCGAATTCATTTAGGCCGCCCGCCTTGGCCTTGGCCTCATAGACCGTGACCTCGTGACCGTGCACCGCGAGACGGTGCGCCGCCGCAAGACCCGCAGGCCCTGCCCCCACAACCGCAACCCGCTTTCCGGTGGCCGTTGCGCGGGTGAAGGGGTGCACGTCCCGCTCCATCAACATATCGGTGGCATAGCGCTGCAAGCGACCGATTTCGACCGGCTTGCCCTCGGCCACCTCCCGCACGCAAACCTCTTCGCAGAGCGTCTCTGTCGGACAGACCCGGGCGCACATGCCGCCGAGGATGTTCTGCTCCAGAATGGTCTTGGCAGCGCTTTCCGCATGCCCGCCCTGGATCTCGCGGATGAATTGCGGAATGTCGATGCTGGTGGGACACGCCGTCATACAGGGCGCATCAAAACAGAAATAACAGCGATCCGCCGCAACC
The DNA here is from genome assembly GCF_001681715.1 of Tritonibacter mobilis. Classification (GTDB taxonomy): domain Bacteria; phylum Pseudomonadota; class Alphaproteobacteria; order Rhodobacterales; family Rhodobacteraceae; genus Epibacterium; species Epibacterium mobile. The sequence goes on from NZ_LNWY01000012.1 coordinate 137,402, forward strand.
GCGGCCTCATGCGCATCAAAGGGCGCGTGAAGATCCGCGAAGTTTTCGGCAATTTCCTGAGCGCTGAGCCGCTCTGATCGCACTCCGGATACCTGGTGGCCTGCTGCCATTGGGTGTCTCCTTGCTGATACTGGACAGTCAATGATGTCTTCTTGTTGAAACCAGAGTGCCACAGGCGAATTTTTTATCAACTGGTAAAATTTAGAGAAGGCGTATTCTCATCCTTCGGCGATGCAACAACGCCTCGCAATCACATGATTTAAATGAGAAAATGATGATTGATTAATTCTGATGCACACCGATGACAGGCACAAAGACACAGCTGAACAGCGCATTTTCAATGCAAAACGGGGACCTGAGTCCCCTCAGATCCCCGTTCGATAACGTCGGCGCATAGGTCCGGTTCAGGACATTCCAAGCGCTTCTTTGTACATTTCCAACACGGCCTCTTCTTCGGCGATGTCGTTTTCATCGCGCTTGCGCAGAGCGATAATCTTGCGCAGAACCTTGACGTCGTAACCGCGCCCTTTGGCTTCGGCCATAACCTCTTTCTGCTGCTCGGCAATTGCCTTCTTCTCTTCGTCCAGACGCTCGAACCGCTCCACAAACTGGCGCAGTTCGCCTGCGGTGACGCGGTAGTTTTCGCTCTTTTCGTCTTCGGTCATGTCCATGGGATGGCCCTCGTGCAAATTGCCTCAACTGCTCCGGTTTGGCACCGGTTGAGGCAGAGGGATACAGGGCTGCCGCGCGCCTCGCAAGACTGGAGTTGACATGCATCCGCTTGCAGTGTCGCAGCCACTCTTGTAGGCGCTATGCCACCGACATGGCACGCCTTGGCGGCGGTTGCCTGAGACAACCTGTGACAAGAGGTAGACGGAACATGGAATACCTGATCTGGGCCGGTGGCGCCCTGTCGATCCTTGGTATGCTGGGGCTTGCGTGGTGTGTGCTGATCGTGGTGCGCGCCAAGCGCAAAGGGTTGAGCGAGGATGAGCTGCGCGCGGTCCTGCAATCGGTGCTGCCCAAAAACCTCGGCGCATTGTTGCTGTCGGTCCTTGGGCTGATGCTGGTGATGGTCGGCCTGTTTCTGCGCTAACTGTCGTAACCAGTGCATCTATTTGGCGATCACAGGCGATTTCTAGAAACCGCCTGAATTCGCCAATCGGACTCCGTCAGGTCACACTTCCGCGTAGTCGGCAAATGCCAAATCAAACCGGCATATTGTCAAACTGACGTTCCACAAGCTCGTCATTGAGCGCCTGTTCCGTTCGGCGCAAATGTCCGGGAACAGATTCCCCTGCCGCCTTAATGTGCCGCAAGACACGCGAAAATTCTGGCTGCAGATCCAGCCTCGCCACCTCAGAAGCGGTCCGGATTTGCTTTTCAAGGTGGCAGGCACGTTTCATCAACTGTTCTGTCGTCATTCGTTACTCTCCTCCCCTACAGGTCCAAAAATAGGATCCTGTCTGCGCAGCGTAACACCTGCCGCGCAGGACCAGTTTACATCAGTTCAAGGGTGCAGCAATCATCGCAGCTGGGGAATACCGCAAATTGACGCATTCCAATCGTAAACCCTGCAATAATATTGCCAATAAATTAGGCCATTCGCCTTTAAAGCCAAAACAATTGGCAGTGCCCAAACCCAACTTCGGAAACGAAAAATATCTGTCAGCAGTGCGTGTCGCCAACCCGAATGCCGACACCGAAAAACGCAAACAAGGATCGGAGCTTTTCTGCCGATATGCATAGCGCCTATCGTGCGTGGAGGAGGACTCGCTTGGTTCTGGACCGCAGCCCAACAAAGGCTTAAACGGATTGCCATGGATGCACGCACATTGACCCCCCGTTACTCGGTTTCTCCGCAGATCTCCGTGGAGGATATTCCCGCAATCAAAGCTGCCGGTTTCACCACCGTGATCTGCAACAGACCTGACGCGGAAGTTCCGCCCAGCCACCAGGCGGAGACAATCCGCGCGGCGGCTGAAACGGCTGGTTTGAAATTTCAGGTCCTGCCGCTCACCCACCAGACCATGACGCCTGAGAACGTCGAGAAGCAAGGCACATTCATTGAGGCGTCAGATGGGCCAGTACTGGCCTATTGCGCCTCTGGTACGCGGTGTTCGGTGGTTTGGGCGCTGGGGCAGGTGTCAAACCCTGACGTCTCGGTCGACGATATCATGACCACCACGCAACAGGCGGGGTACGATCTGTCCGGTCTGCGCCCGACGCTTCAGTCCCTCAAAGGCTAAACATAGCCTTCACCTAAGTCAGAATGGTTTTGCGGCCCGCGGAGAATTCCGAGGGCCGTTTTTCTATCCTACTAGGATCATGTCCTGATGATGCGCAAATGTCGCTGGTTGCGCGCGTCAGGTGCCCGTCTCCGATAGATCTGACAACCCAGCCAATTCGGAAATCTCTGCCGCCGTATCATCGGCGTTAAAATCGCCAAGATCGTTCATTGGCAATTCTGGCAGGTCTCCCATGGCGTCGAAATCTCCCATCGGAAGATCACCACCATCAAGGCCTCCGCCCAGATCGCCACCCAAGTCGCCGCCAAGATCACCTCCGAGGCCTCCGCCGAGGTCCCCGCCCATCATGCCGCCAAGATCCCCACCAAGCCCGTCGCCCGGATCTTGCAGACCATGCGCTGCAATCGACAGATCCAGCGTGTTGTCATCCATAGCCGGTGCTGCGCCCTGACCGATCCCATCGGAAAAGCTGCCCTGATTGTTTGGCACAAGCCGGGTGCGTTGCTGATCCAGGCGCACTGCGCGTGCGCCGTTCATCTGGCCAAGCCGGCCCTTGGCGATCGCCTGTCCATTGATAGCAATAAGGTCGGTCTCATAAAGATACGCCTGATCCAGCGGTAGCAACTCCCCGACCTTGAGCGCAGAGAATTGACGCAAGGGGATTCGCATTTTGCACAAAACCGCCGACAGCTCTGCACGCATAGATCCGACACTGGACCCCAAGCGCGGGCCGCGGACTGCATTTGCCTCGTCATATTCGTCAACCGAGGGTTCCGGCAGCACCAGACAGATCTCGCCCTGCATTTTGCCCGTGGCTAGATCCACGTTCAGGTTGATCACCCGGTAGTCATCCGCTTCCATTCCAAGCACAAGCGTTCGGACATCCTCAACCTGAGCGCCGAATCTATATCCTTCAAAAATGCGCAGATCGCTCTGGTCTTCCAGCAGATTGGTGACTTTGCCGAACAGCTTCTCCAGAAACTCCGCCACCATTGCGGCATCTGTGGGTGTGTAATTGCGCTCATCCCCGGACATGCCGAGGACCGTCCCCATGGTCTGCTGTTGAATAAGAGCTGTAACCGCAGCGGCATCCAGCGTCGCTGCGCCAATCCGTCCCTCGGGGCAGTCGAGCACCACAAGGAGATGTTTGTCGGACAGAAGGCCAGTCAGATCTTCGGGCACGCGGTTGGTTTGACGCGCCGCGATCACTGCCATTGGCAATTCGCACAGATCCTCAGCGGCGCGCGCCACCGATCTGCGCAACGCCTTGAGCGTGAGCGATCCGCCTGTCCCGGCAGTCCCTTCCTTTGAGGCTGCAAGTTTACGCGCAAGTCCCCCGACCGCGCGCTTGCCATCCTCCGTTTGATCCTTGTCCGTCATAAATGAACCTGAAGCCTTCCGCACCCGTATGGACATGGTTCTAGCCCAGTGCTGGTTACCAAGACCTTTACAGAATTCAGCGGATTTCTTCTATTTTCAGTCGAATGGGCAGTGTGACCCGAAAAGCAGCCCCCTCTTGCTCCGACAAAAAACTAATATCGCCGCCGAGCTTGCGCATGATTTCCTTGCAAATCGCCAGCCCAAGCCCCGCGCCACCAGCCCGCTCCGGGGTAACCCGCGAGAATTTCTCAAAAATCATCTCATGGAAATCCACCGGGATGCCTGCACCATTGTCGGCAAGGTCCACCTCAACACGGTCCCCGTTGCTGCGCACATGGATACGCAGTTCGGGGTCTGTGGCGGTGCAGTATTTTTGTGCATTGGCAATCAGATTGATAAAAACCTGTGACAAGCGATCCACGTCAGTCTCGACCTCGACCGCCTCTCTGTCACGATCCCGTATGATCTGCAGCGGCCCATCCGCCCCTGCCAGCGCTGAGGAGAGCGCATGATCCAGCACGTCCCCAAGACGACGCGTCGACACGTTGAGCGACACCGCACCGCTTTCCAGCACGCTCAGATCAAGGAGGTCATTAAGGAGCCGCGTCAGCCTCAGCGCTTCGTCATGGATGATGGAGGCGTATTTATGCTGCTCCGCCGCAGTTAATCCCGGCTCATCGCGCAAAATTTCGGAAAACGCACGCACCGATGTCATGGGCGTGCGCAACTCGTGGCTCACCTGACTGAGAAACGCATCCTTTTGTTCCGAGAGTTGCGTCAGCTTCTGGTTGGTGTCCCGCAACTGAAGCGCGGTGCGCGACAGCTCTTTGGATTGTGCTTCCAGACGACTGGAATACTCCAGAAGTTGCGCTGATTCGTCCGCCACCGCGAGAAGATCTTCCACCGACACCGCAGCGCCGCTGACAATTTGGCCAATCATCGCATGGGCCGCTGCCGCACCGATAGATGCGCTCAACTCGCGTTCCAATTGTTCAAGAAAACTTGGCGTCGGTTCCGGAAGCGGTCCCGGCCCGCCCTGTCGCCTCAACGCGGCCTGAAAGAAATTCTGGGCGTCTTCCGGCCCGAGGATACGCTGGGACATGATCATCAGGTCTTCGCTCTGCGCAACAGATCCGGTCCAGCCGCCCGGCCCGGCGGAATGATCAAACACATGCACAAATTGCGCGCCCTGCAAACGCTCCATAGGGCTCGGAAAGCTAATGACCGACACCAAAGCGAACGCCGCCACATTGAGGCTCATGGACCACAGCACGCAATGAACAATCGGGTCGAACCCCTCAATGCCAAAGAGCGCCTGCGGGCGCAGCCAGCTAAGTCCAAATGGGCCATTGGCAAGTGTTGAGGCGGAAAATACCCCGCCTGCAACTTCGGGCAACAGCAGCGTATAGCCCCAGATCGCAAACCCGATGGTCAGCCCCGCCAATGCGCCCGCGCGGGTCGCCCCGCGCCAGAAAAGCCCGCCCACCAGCGCAGGCAGGATCTGCGCGATGCCGGAAAATGAGATCAGACCAATCGCAGCAAGCGCCGCACCGCCGCCCGAAATCTGATAGTACGCATAGCCCAACCCCATGATCGCCGCGATGGAGAACCGTCGCGCGAACAGCACCACAGAGCGCACATCTCCCGACACCGACGCCCCCTTGAAGGCCCCGGTAGAGCGCAGCCAGATCGGCATTACGATATGGTTTGACACCATGGTCGACAGGCTCATGGCGGCAACGATTACCATTGATGTAGCCGAGGAAAACCCGCCCAGAAACGACAGCATCGCCAGACCGTTCTGCCCCTGCGACAGCGGCAGCGTCAGCACAAAGAGATCGGGGTTAGAGCCCTGCGGCAACAATTCCAGCCCGAGCGCAGCAATCGGCACCACAAAGATCGAGATCAGGAGCAGATAGGTGGGAAAGGCCCACGCGGCAGTGCGCAAATGGCGTTCATCCTCGTTTTCGACCACCATCACCTGAAACATGCGGGGCAGGCAGACAAAGGCCGCCGCCGCCAGAAATGTGATCGCGGTCCAGCGCCCGCCATCCACCTGCCAATGCCCAATGGGCGAGCGGTCAATCCGTGCAAGCGTCTCCTCGATGCCGCCCGCCAGCCCCCAGACCACAAAGACTCCGACCGCGACCAAAGCGATGAGTTTCACCACCGCCTCAAGTGCGACGGCCATCACCACCCCGTGGTGGCGCTCATTTGCGTTGAGGTTGCGGGTGCCGAACAGGATTGCGAAACAGGCCAACCCCATCGCGATCCAGAACACGGTGCCGGATTCATTGTGACTGCGTGTCGGGTCGGCCTCGGCAAAGATCGCAACAGACAAGGTAATAGACTGCAATTGCAGCGCAATATAGGGCGTCACCCCAACCACGGCGAGCAAAGTAACCCCGATTGCCAGCACATTGGATTTGCCGTAACGCGCCGATAATAGGTCTGCAATGGAACTGATGCGTTGGCTTCGCCCCACTCTCACCAGTTTGCGCAGACCCCACCACCAGCCGATCATCACCAATGTCGGGCCGAGGTAGATGGTGACATATTCCATACCCGACCGCGCCGCATACCCGACCGCGCCGTAAAAGGTCCAAGCGGTGCAATAGATCGAAAGCGATAGCGTGTAGATCAGCGGCGAGCGCATGAAGCGCGCGCTGCGTCCCCGGAGCGCCTGCCGGTCAGCCCAAAAAGCAACCATAAACAGGATCGCAACATAACCGAGGCTGACTGTGGCCAGCAGGTTGAGCGAGGTCACAGTTGATCCTCCGGCCCTGTTGATGCAGGCGGGAGGGGCGCGGTTGAGGGAGACGTGTCGACTCGATCGTTGGCTCTGTCATCACCCGGTTGGCGCATGGCCAACACATCTGCGGTCTCTGTTGGGGCGCCAACGCCGGTCCAATGCACCGCCCAAAGCCGAACTGCGACCGAAAACGCCACCGAAAACAGGATCAGACCGATCCAGACACCGAATATATAAATCATCGCGGTGGACATGCTGCTTCCGGCATCATGCCCTCCCCCATCAGAGAGATGCTGCTCCGGCCACAACAGCGGCACCAGAAACAACAATGCCCCGATCAGCGGCGCCAGACGGGCAATATCCATGAGACGGCGGCGGCGATAGGTGCGGCGCTCCACAAAAGGGGTGCGCAGCTCGTCTTTACTACCCGCGCCATCGGATCGGATCATCGCGGGCGGCTCAGCCTGCGTCGCGCACAGAAGAGGCCTGTGTCTGCCGTGCCTGCGCATTGAGATCGCGCACCGCGGTCAGCACCTCTGTGTTCGAGAACGGTTTGGTCATGAAACGGGTGACCCCGGCACGTTCCGCCATCTCGCGATCCTTCAGTTGACCGCGCGCCGTGAGCATCAGAACGGGCAGATGAGACAATTCCTCTACCTCTCTGATTTCACGAATGATTTCCATGCCACTTTTACCCGGCAGCATCAAATCCAAGATGACCAGGTCAGGCTCTGCCGCCTTGATCACCGATAGCGCACTGCTGCCATCTGCATGTACATCGACCTGCCATCCCTCGCGCGAGAGCAGAAAGCGGATCGCCTCTGCAATATTGGCTTCGTCTTCAATCAAAACGACTCGTCCAGCCATTGATTTCTTTGTCCTCCCCAAGCACCACGCCGTTTGCCGGTTCCTCCGGGTGCGATAGCGATCTTTGCATGAAAGCAACACCGCTGTCACCCGGCAGTTACATCTGCATCAAACGCGCCCCAGATGAATCACGCAGGATCGACGGCTCGCGACGTGCCGGGCAGCCTCTGCGAACACAGATCCGACAACTGGCTCCAACCGGGCGCGAGTCCGCATGAGGTGGTTGATCCGGATGCTCTGACGGCAGGATCAGCATCACCGAACGCATCACCGGATCACGATCAAATCCGGGCTGCTCTGCCTGCCATGAAATTGCAAAACACTCACTGTCACGCGCCGCGCGCCCCTTTTGATGGATACGCCGCCGGATCGGCCCCCCCGGCTGAGAGAGCGCCGTAAACAGCGGCCAAAGCGGACAAGAGGTGCCAAAACGCGGCAGCGGAAAACCTGCAACAGGCTTGCGCATCAAGATAGAGCCTGAGGCATCGCAGATCACCAATCCGACCGGATGCCCAAGCACATCTTGAGGAACCATCGCCAGACGACGCAAAAGACGATAGATTTCGACGTCCAACGCCTGTGCCAGTTTTCCGGGAGCGAGCCCGTGGGTCTCGATAGCGGCGCGCAACGCAACCAGCGGCATGCGCTCGGCGTCCTCCTGATAGATCTGCAACCCAGCTTCTGCCAGCTTGCGCGCGGCGGTACTTTCCAGTTCCGGGGCCGCCTTCACCACGTCACGCGGCTCTACGCTGCCCTTCTCGATCTCAGGGAAATGAAACTCCCGCGCGGTGAAAAACGCCTCCACTTCCTCTTGGGGAATGCCCCGGCGCTCACCGGCCTGATCGCTCTCATCCAGAAACCGCACCAACGCCCGGCTGCTGTCCGCAAGCCGCTGGGCATCCTGGTCGAGGTTTTTGTGAAACCGGTCTCGCCATTCGGCCTCCAACTCCCCCGGTTCCGCCAGAATACCTGCGGTAGAGCGGATCGCGGCTGCGGTAGAGAGCACTTCATGCAGTGAGGCCGCCAGATGCGGATCATGCGTGAGCCGGTCCGAGAGAGATCTCACCGTGCGTTCCAATGCACCAATACGCCCGTGGGTCTGTGCCAGAACTTCTGCCCAACCGGGAAATCGCCCTGCGAATTCGTCCACGCGGTCCAGTTCCACCATCGGCGTCCGTGCCTCGGCCGCGGCTTCTCGCAATGACGCCACCAACGTGGCCTCCACCCCTTCGGTCAAAAGCGATGGCTCAACATTGAGCACCTGTGCCAGCGTCACCAGCAGTTTGCCGCCGATTCTGCGCCGATTGTGTTCGATCAGGTTGAGGTAAGAGGCCGATATCCCGGCGTCACGGGCAAGATCGGCCTGACGCAACCCTAGCATTAATCGCCTTTCACGAATGCGACTACCGGTCAGACTGTCACCTGCCATGGGTTTGCCTCCTCCTGCAAAACACCGGGTTATCAAGGGCTTTCTGCGCGGCAGAATAAGATAATTTACCGCAATACGCCCCTCCCTGTATATTTCTTTACAGAAAAAACATTCAAAACAAGCGTTTTATTGCGGTGATTTACAACACACCCCCATACTGATTTTGCACAATGTTGCAAGGCAACGCGCGGAAGTGAGGAGTCGCGCGTCGCCTTTTACACTCAGGGAGGAACTTAAATGTCCAAGACAGACGTAAGCCGTCGTGGCCTGTTGAAAACCAGCGCCGTCGCAGGCGCAGGTCTCGCCGTGCCGACCATTTTCACGGCCCAAAGCGCAGCTGCTTTCACCAATAATCCAACCGGCGGCACCGTCACCCTCGGCTTCAACGTCCCGCAGACCGGACCCTATGCCGACGAAGGCGCGGACGAGCTGCGCGCGTATCAACTGGCGGTTGAGCACCTCAACGGCGAAGGCGACGGCGGCATGCTGAACACCTTCAGCTCAAAGGCGCTTGAGGGCAGCGGTATCATGGGCAAGAAGGTTGAATATGTCACCGGCGACACCCAGACCAAATCGGATGCGGCCCGCGCCTCTGCAAAATCCATGATCGAAAAAGACGGCGCGATCATGATCACCGGCGGCTCCTCCTCCGGTGTGGCGGTTGCGGTTCAAGGCCTGTGCCAAGAGGCAGGCGTGATCTTTATGGCGGGCCTAACGCACTCGAACGACACCACCGGTAAAGACAAAAAAGCCAATGGTTTCCGCCATTTCTTTAACGCGTATATGTCCGGCGCGGCGCTCGCACCGGTGCTCAAGAACCTCTATGGCGATGACCGCAAGGCCTATCACCTGACTGCTGACTACACATGGGGCTGGACCCAAGAGGAATCCATCAAGGCCGCAACAGAGGCGCTCGGCTGGGAGACCGTCAACACGGTGAAAACCCCGCTCGCCGCGACTGACTTCTCGTCCTACATTGCACCTGTTCTGAACTCCGGTGCGGATGTGCTGGTTCTGAACCACTACGGCGGTAACATGGTGAACTCGCTCACCAACGCCGTGCAGTTCGGCCTGCGTGAAAAAGAAGTGAACGGTAAGAACTTCGAAATCGTCGTGCCGCTTTATTCGCGTCTGATGGCCAAAGGTGCGGGCGAAAACGTCAAAGGCATCCACGGCTCCACCAACTGGCATTGGTCGCTGCAGGACGAAGGCTCCAAAGCCTTTGTGCGCTCCTTCGGCACCAAATATGGCTTCCCGCCCTCACAGGCGGCGCATACCTGCTACGTGCAGACCCTGCTCTATGCAGACGCAGTGCAGCGCGCGGGTTCCTTCAACCCCTGCGCGGTCGCAGAAGCGCTCGAAGATTTCGAGTTCGACGGCATGGGCAACGGCAAGACGCTCTATCGCGGCGAGGATCACCAGTGCTTCAAGGATGTGCTTGTGGTGCGCGGGAAAGAAAACCCGACATCCGAGTTTGACCTTCTTGAGGTAGTCGAGGTCACACCACGCGCGCAGGTCGAGTACCCGGCGGATCACCCGATGTTTGCAGGCGGCCAGCTCGGCTCCTGTAACCCGGGCGCATAACGCGAGAGCTCTATCACTGGTCGGGCGCGAAAGACGCGCCTGACCACCCTTCTCCCGCACAGCTTTGGTCTCTCTGATCCGCGCCCTCTTGGCGACCGGGCGTGACCTACTGTTGCATCCCGAAACCAGCCACCCAGACGAACCGGAAGGTGGGGATCATGGACGCATTCCTTCTGCAAATCCTAAACGGGCTCGATAAGGGCTCTGCCTATGCGCTGATCGCGCTCGGGCTTACACTTATTTTTGGCACGCTCGGCGTCGTGAATTTCGCCCATGGGGCGCTGTTCATGATCGGTGCCTTCTGCGCGGTGACGCTGCAAAAAATCTTCAGCCTCAGCTTTGAGACGGTCGACCCCGAAAAGACCGATTTTCTCGGCAACCCGCTGAAGGTCAAAACCCCGTATGTCGAGAGCTGGTTCGGACCGGAATTCGGTGGCGCGATCATCGACTGGTCGGTGCCGCTGGCGATCCTCTTTGCGATCCCGATCATGGTGGCCGTCGGCTTCATCATGGAGCGCGGGCTGATCAAGCATTTCTACAAACGCCCCCATGCGGACCAGATCCTTGTGACCTTTGGCCTCGCTATCGTGCTGCAAGAGGTCATCAAGTATTTCTACGGTGCCAACCCGATCCCGACGCCCGCGCCCGATACGCTCAACGGCGTGGCCAATCTTGGCGCGGTGATCGGCATGGACCTGATCTATCCGGTCTGGCGTATCGTCTATTTCTGCTTTGCCTGCCTCATCATCGGTGCGGTCTTTGCCTTCCTGCAGTTTACCACCTTTGGCATGGTGGTCCGGGCCGGCATGGCGGATCGTGAAACCGTGGGCCTATTGGGTATCAACATCGACCGCCGCTTTACGATCATGTTCGGCATCGCGGCCGCCGTCGCGGGGCTTGCGGGCGTCATGTACACGCCCATCAACTCGCCCAACTATCACATGGGCATGGACTTTCTTGTGTTGTCCTTTGTGGTTGTGGTTGTGGGCGGCATGGGTTCCCTGCCCGGTGCGGTGCTGGCGGGCTTTGTGCTCGGCGTGCTTGAAAGCTTTGCCTCGATGGAATGGGCAATCAGCCTCATTCCCGGCATCAATCAGATCATCATCTACCTCGTCGCCATCATCATCCTTCTGGTCCGTCCACGCGGATTGATGGGGCGCAAAGGCGTGATGGAGGACTAAGATCATGTTCGGACTTGATAAAAGAGACACTACACTGCTTTTGATCGTAGCTGGACTGACGATCTTTGCTCCCTTCCTTCTAAATCCCTTTCCCACCGACAGCGGTCTGGCGCAGTTCAATGCGGGCTATCCCGACCTGATGCAGCGCTTTGTGATCTTTGGGATTTTTGCCATCGGGTTTAACATCCTCTTTGGCCTCACCGGGTATCTGTCCTTTGGTCACGCAGCCTTTCTCGGTGTGGGGTCTTACTCTGCGGTCTGGATGTTCAAACTCCTGAGCATGAACGTCTTGCCCGCCATCATCCTCAGCGTCATCATCTCGGGTCTTTTTGCGCTGGTGATTGGATTTATCAGTTTGCGGCGCTCTGGCATCTACTTCTCGATCCTGACGCTGGCCTTTGCGCAGATGTCCTTCAGCCTCGCCTATTCGGTGCTGACACCGATCACCAATGGCGAGACCGGCCTGCAACTGACACTTGATGATCCGCGCGTGCTGGGGGTTTCTGCCACGGCTGACGGCTCCATCCCTGTGACCAACCTCTTTGGCATGGAGATGCGCTCGACCTACCATCTGATCGTGGGGCCATGGGATTTCCAGTTCAACATGGGCTACTACCTATGCGCGCTGGTCATGATCGCGGCCTTTTACCTCTCGATCCGCATCTTCCGCTCTCCCTTCGGGATGATGCTGCGGGCGGTGAAATCGAACCAGCAGCGGATGAATTACACCGGTCTCAATTCCAAACCCTACACGCTGGCAGCCTTTGTGATCTCTGGCATGTATGCAGGTCTTGCCGGCGGTCTGATGGCGTCTATGGATCCACTGGCCGGTGCGGAGCGGATGCAATGGACCGCCTCTGGCGAGGTCGTCCTGATGACCATCCTTGGTGGTGCCGGTACGCTGATCGGGCCGGTTCTGGGCGCAGGCTTCATCAAATACTTCGAGAACATCTTCTCCAAGATCAACGACAACGTGCTGCACGGCTGGTTCAGCTTCCTGCCGGATGGGCTTGAGGATTTCGTGGTCTTTATCATCCACCCCTTTATCGGCAAAGGCTGGCATCTCACACTTGGTATCCTGTTCATGCTGGTGGTGATCTACCTCCCCGGTGGCCTTGTGGAAGGCGGACAGCGGATCGGCAACTGGTTCAAGGGGCGCAAGAAGTCTGACGCCCACCAGAGCAAAACCAACCCGGCGGAATAAGGAGACATCTCATGAGTATTCTCGAAGTCAAAAACGTTGGCAAACGCTTTGGTGGCCTGCAAGCGCTCTCGGATGTGAACCTCTCCGTCAAGGAAAACTCGGTTCACGCGATCATCGGCCCCAATGGCGCGGGCAAGTCCACGCTGCTGAACTGCCTTGTCGGCAAACTGATCCCAGACACCGGGTCGGTGATGTTTGACGGGCAGTCGGTGCTGGGGCGCGCACCCTACGAGATCAACCAGATGGGCATCAGCCGCGTCTTTCAAACGCCTGAAATCTTTGGTGATCTGACAGTTCTTGAGAACATGATGATCCCCTGTCTGGCGAAACGAGACGGCGCATTTGAACTCAACGCAATCGCTTCGGTGATGTCGCAGCGCGACATTCTCGACAAGGCCGAAGCGATGCTGCTTGAAATGAACATGGCCGAGAAACGCCATATGCATGCCGCCTCGCTCTCGCGCGGGGATAAGCGGCGGCTGGAAATCGGTATGTGCCTCAGCCAGGAGCCACGTCTGCTGTTGCTGGATGAACCCACGGCAGGCATGGCGCGGGCCGATACCAACAACACGATCGACCTCCTGAAACAGATCTCGGATCAGCGCAATATCACCATCGCCATCATCGAACACGACATGCATGTGGTGTTCTCGCTCGCCAATCGGATCACCGTTTTGGCACAGGGCACCCCATTGGTAGAAGACGATCCGGAGAACATTCGTGGCAACCCAAAGGTGCGCGAAGCCTACCTTGGCGAAACCGCGTAAGGGGAAAGGAAAAGAGATGAACGTAAAACCCGACTTCTCCAAAGGCGCAAACCACGCCGCCACTGCGCCCGCGTTTCTGTCGATCTGGGACGTGCATGCCTATTACGGCGAGAGCTATATCGTTCAGGGCATCAACTTTAACGTCCACGAAGGCGAGATCCTCGCGCTTTTGGGTCGCAACGGCGCGGGCAAGACCTCGACCCTGCGTTCCATCGCGCGCACAGGTTCGCCCATGGTGACACGCGGCGAAATCTGGCTCGATCACCAACCGCTGCACCTGATGGAAAGTCATGAGGCCGCAGCTGCCGGGCTTGGTCTGGTGCCAGAGGATCGCCGCATCATCCCCGGCCTCACGGTCGAGGAAAACCTGCAACTGGCGCAGATCGCGCCCCCCATCGGCTGGTCCATCGAGCGTCTGTATGAGCTGTTCCCGCGACTTGGCGAGCGGCGCAAACAAGAGGGCGTCACACTTTCGGGCGGCGAGCAGCAGATGCTGGCTATTGCCCGCGCCCTTGCCCGCGACATCAAGGTTCTGTTGCTTGATGAGCCCTATGAGGGTCTTGCCCCGGTCATCGTGGATGAGATTGAGAAGACTCTGATCCACATCAAGGAACAGGGCATGACAACGATTATCGTAGAACAAAATGCCGTACGCGCGCTGCAACTGGCAGACCGTGCGGTCATCCTTGATACGGGCGGGATCGTTTTTGACGGCACCGCTGCCGAGGTTCTCGAGAATGAGGAGTTGCGGTCCGAATACCTCGCGATCTGATCTCCGGGTGCGCGGTTTGCGCATTTGACGTTTTACTCCGTGCTGCACGGCAATTCCCTGTCGCGCACACCTCCTGTGCCGGGCCTGTTTCAGGTCCGGCTTTTTTACAAACCGCACCGACCCTGTCGTAAACACAAGCGCCCTTCCCTTGCGCAGTGCTGCGCTTTAGAACCAGCCCATGTCTGATCCCGCTTTTGACTACGCGCCCGTTGGGCTTGCGCTTTTGGAACATCGCATCATCAAGCGGTGCAATCTGCAATTCGCCGACACTTTTGGGGCCACTCCCGCAGAGTTGTGCGAACTGCCCATCGCCGCACTTTATCCCAGCGTCGAGGATTACCAGCGTATTGGCGAGATTCTGCAGATGCCGGAATCACAAAGCGGATTTTACCACGACGAGCGCATTATGCGCCGCACCTCGGGGGCGCTGTTTTGGTGCCGCGTGCGGGGGCGTTCGATGGATGGGGCGCATCCGTTCCAAACAGGTGTTTGGTCTTTTGCCGATCTCTCCGATGAACGCCCCGTCGTCAGCCTGACCCCGCGCGAACGCGAGGTGGCAATCCTCACCTGCCGGGGGTTGTCGGCCAAGGAAATCGGACTGAAGCTCGATCTTTCCTATCGCACGGTTGAGACTCACCGCGCCCGCCTGCTGGATAAATTCAACGCCCGCAAGCTGCCCGAGCTGGTGGCAAAACTCAGCGGCATGCCCCTGTGACGGAGGCCGCAACGGGGATATTCCCCTGCAAAAACGATTGAAAATCGCCCCTCGCGCCCTCATCTTGTAGGGCAATCCAAGTACGCTTTCCTTATGGTCAGCTATGGCTTATAAGGCCGCAAATTTCCGCCCCGGATGCATTCGGGGCCAGACAGGACCCTGCCGAGGAACACAATGACAAATAAATCTCATGAAGCAGATGTAGCGTTCATCAAGGCTCTGGCAGAGCTTTTGCGCGAAAATGACCTGACCGAGCTGCAGGTGAAGCGCGATTACGCGGAAGATGACAGCCTGAACGTGCGCGTCTCCCGCCAATTCCCAGCACCCGTTGCACCGGTTCAGGTTGCTGCCGCGCCTGCCGTTGCCCCAGTTGCTGCGGCTCCCGCTGCTGTTGCTGCCGCACCGGCTGCTGAGGCCGCCGTGTCTGACGATCCTGCCAACCACCCGGGTGCAGTGACCTCGCCGATGGTCGGCACCGCCTATCTGGCACCAGAGCCGGGTGCCTCCGCGTTTATCTCCGTCGGCCAGCAGGTCAATGAGGGCGACACGCTCCTGATCGTTGAGGCGATGAAAACCATGAACCACATTCCGGCCCCCAAGGCTGGCACCGTGAAGCGCATCCTCGTCGAGGATGGCGCAGCGGTTGAATTTGGTTCTCCGCTCGTCATCGTCGAGTAAGGCGGTCTCATGTTTGACAAAATCCTGATTGCAAACCGGGGTGAGATCGCGCTGCGCGTGATCCGTGCCTGCCGCGAGATGGGCATCCAGTCCGTCGCGGTGCACTCCACTGCCGATGCCGACGCGATGCACGTGCGCATGGCAGACGAGTCGATCTGTATCGGCCCCCCTTCCGGCACCCAAAGCTATCTGTCGATCCCCGCCATCATCTCCGCCTGCGAGATTTCCGGCGCGCAGGCGATCCATCCGGGCTATGGTTTCCTGTCTGAGAACGCGAACTTCGTGCAGATCGTCGAGGATCACGGGCTGACCTTTATCGGCCCCTCCGCCGAGCACATTCGCCAGATGGGTGACAAGATCACCGCAAAAGACACCGCAAAAGCGCTTGGCATTCCCTGTGTGCCCGGCTCTGACGGTGGCGTGCCCGACGTGGAGACCGCCAAAACCGTCGCCGCCGACATGGGCTATCCGGTCATCATCAAAGCCACCGCCGGTGGTGGTGGTCGCGGCATGAAAGTGGCGCAAACCGAGGCTGATCTGGTCCATGCGTTCCAGACCGCCCGCTCCGAGGCTAAGGCCGCCTTTGGCAACGATGAAGTCTATATGGAGAAATATCTCCAGCGTCCGCGCCATATCGAGATTCAGGTCTTTGGCGACGGCAAGGGCGGCGGTGTTCATCTGGGCGAGCGCGACTGCTCTTTGCAGCGCCGCCACCAGAAGGTCTTTGAAGAGGCCCCCGGCCCCTGCATCTCTGAGGAAGAACGCGCCAGGATCGGCAAGATCTGCGCCGACGCCATCGGCAAGATGGGCTATTCCGGCGCGGGCACTGTCGAGTTCCTCTATGAGGACGGTGAGTTCTACTTCATCGAGATGAACACCCGTCTGCAGGTGGAGCACCCGGTGACCGAGGCCATCTTTGGTGTCGATCTGGTGCGTGAACAGATCCGCGTGGCCTCCGGCCTGCCGCTGTCCTTCAGCCAGGACGATCTGACCATCAACGGTCACGCCATCGAGGTGCGCATCAACGCCGAGAAACTGCCGAATTTCTCGCCCTGCCCGGGCAAGATCACCGCATACCACGCCCCCGGCGGCCTTGGTGTGCGGATGGATTCGGCGCTCTATGACGGCTATTCGATCCCGCCCTACTACGACAGTCTGATCGGCAAGCTGATCGTACATGGTCGCGACCGGGACGAGGCGCTGGCGCGCCTCAGCCGTTCGCTGGGCGAGTTGATCGTGGACGGGATCGACACCACTGTGCCGCTGTTCCACACGCTCTTGCAGGAAAAGGACGTCCAGACTGGTGACTACAACATTCACTGGCTGGAAAAATGGCTTGAGGCCAACCTGCAGAAATAAAATACTTTTAAGGGCGGCGGTCGAAAACCACCGCCCTTGCTCATTCCTGTGCTAGGCTAACTTATGACGCTCAGCGCTGATCTTCTTCTTCATGCCTATGCCAGCGGCGTCTTTCCCATGGCGGAAAGCCGCGACGATCCCGAGGTGTTCTGGGTCGACCCCAAACGCCGTGGCATTCTGCCTCTTGATGGGTTTCGCATTTCCCGCTCGCTGGGCAAACGCCTACGCCGCGACGATTATGAGATCTCAGTGAACCGAGATTTTGCAGGCGTCGTGCATGGCTGCGCCGATCGTGAGGAAACCTGGATCAACGAGGAAATCTATGACCGCTATCTGGAGCTCCACCTGATGGGCTTTGCCCATTCCCTTGAGGTCTGGATGGATGGCGCGCTCGTCGGTGGTGTTTACGGTGTCTCTTTGGGGGCCGCTTTCTTTGGCGAAAGCATGTTTTCCCGCAGCCGCGATGCCTCAAAGATCGCACTGGCCTATCTGGTGGATCGGCTCAATGCGGGCGGCTATACCCTATGTGATACGCAGTTCATCACGCCCCACCTCGCCTCTCTGGGCGGAGAAGAGATCAGCCGTGCAAGGTATCGCAGATTGCTGGCAGAGGCTTTGGATCAATCCGGCGATTTTCTGTCCCCGGCAATCCCTGCACCTCAGTCGCTCTTGCAGCGCAGAACCCAGACGTCATAGCGGCGATGGTCCAGTGCGCTGAGGGCTGGGCTTGAGGCGATCATCCAGCCATCAAAGAACACCTTTCCATCCTGACGATCGCGGATCGTCAGATAGGCAAACGCATCGCCCGAGGGGTTCTCCGTTGGATAACGGCACTCACGCATGGTCACGATCAGACCAAAGACCTCAACCGAACCACCGGTTTGAACGTCCACGTCCGTGCTCTTGCCGTTGACCTTATCAAGGCCGCGCAAGCTGGCGATGCTGCCCTTTGTGGCTTCCACACGTTCCACATGCTCGCGGGTTTCAGGCACCCGAGGTTGCACCGGCGATGGCGCCAGTTCTTCAACCGAAATCGTTTGCGCCACAGCAGAGTTCGCAGCCACAAGGCAAAAGGCAAGTGTCGTCAGGCGCATCATCAGGACTCGTCACCGCCGCCGGAAACAAATTTTACAAGCAGCGAGATCAGGCTGACTGCGCCTTGCGTGTCGGTGATCTCATCCCCTGCTTCAAAGTTGAACGGCGACCCACCGGGCATCACTTCGACGAAGTTGCCGCCCAAAAGTCCCTCGGACGCAATCACGATGGCGCTGTCGTCGGGGATCATAATGCTGTTGTCGACGGAAAATGTGGTGTCGGCGCGAAAGGTTTCCGCATTCAGCGCCACATTGGTCACCGTGCCGATCTTAACCCCGGCGAGGCGCACATCTGTGCCGACACTCACCCCTTCGAGCGAACGAAAGGAGGCCGACAGCGGGTAGCTATCGCCCCCGCGCGAGAGGCCTGCAGCCTGGGCTGCGTAGAACGCAAAACCAGCCGCCACGGCCAGCACAAGGCCGCCGGTCAACACTTCGGTTGTGGAATGGGTCATTTAAAACCTGCCTTTTGGCCAGATCGCAAAAGGGCGGCCAACTCGGCTGCACCCTTCTGGAAGTCACTTATTCGGGGCTCCAGGCCTCGTAATCGCTGCGCGGCTTTGGCGTACCGCCCGCGCGGATCGACCCGGCCGGAGCATAGGCCAACATGGTGCCTGTCAGGTTTTCCTGATGCGGCTTTTCCCATGTCTTGTGCTTCAGCGGCTTTTCACTCGGAACCTCGTTAAAGGTCCGGTGCAGCCAGCCATGCCAGTCGGCGCTCACACGAGAGGCCTCTGCCTCACCGTTGAAGATCACCCAGCGACGGCTGTCATCTGCAGTGCGGTAGAACACATTGCCCTGTTCGTCTTCACCAACTTTCACACCCTTGCGGCGGGTGTAGATCATGGTGTTCAGGGTGGCGCCATTCCACCAAGTCACGGCCTGCAAAAGCGAATTCAGGATTCCCATCGGTCCCTCCGAAAATCTCTCTCCCGATATGGCCCATTCTCGCCATAAGGTCCAGTGGTTCGCGGCGAAGTGGTGAACAGACCGGCAGGAAACAGCAATATCGCCACGCTCTTTGCAGGCTTAGACGTGCCCTGTGCGCTGTTCACAAAAGCGCAAGCGGTTGCCAAACGGATCTGTCACCGAAATCTGCAGCCCCCATGGCATCGCATCAAGCGCAGGTTTGATGTTACGATAGCGCCGCTCCCCCAGTTCCTGATGCATCGCCATCGCAGCGTTGATGGGGACAAAGCAGGTCGACCCCGGTGTCGCGTCCCCGTGATGTTCGCTCAGATGCAAGACACACCCCGACCGGGAGATCTGCATATATATGGGGGTGTCCTCTTCTTGGCGGTGTTCCCAATCAACACTGAAGCCAAGGTAGTCGAGGTAATATTGCCGTGCCTTTTCAAGATCAAAGATACGGATCACCGGGATGGCGGGGCGAATTGTCACCGTGCTGTCTGTGTTGTCCATCTCAGCCTCCTTACGATGATGCCGATGCCGCAAGGGCCGTCACTTCGATCTCAATGCGAAATTCCGGGGCGATCAGGTTGCACTCGATCATCGTGGCAGCTGGTGGGTTGGCCCCAAAGGTCTCGGCGAGGATCGGCCAGCAAGGTTCGAATTCCGCCGCATCCGGCAGGTAGTAATTGACCCGAACCACATCGGCGAAACCAACACCCGCCTTGGCCAGAGCCGTTTCGATAGTGGCAAGCACAGAGCGGCATTGCGCCACCACATCCTCACCCTGCCCCACGGTTCCGGCCACATGGACAAAGCCTCCGGCCACAACGGCACGACAGTACCCGACCTTGGCCTCAAACTCTCCACCAGAGGAAATGCGTCTGATTGTCATGCGGTGTCCTTCCCTTTATCGCGTTACAAATTTGTGACTACTTAATTTGGTAAGCGATTAGCGGTGTCGGCAATATTGCAATATGAGCAACCCCGCTATGCATGCGCTGCGCGCTAATTCTGCAAGGTCTCGGCCAGAAATCCTGTGAGCGCCTCCCAAGCCCGCGCCGTCGCGCGCGCATTATACATCATGCCGCCGTCGCGACCCTGTGCGTTTGGGTTGGTAAAGGCATGTCCTGTATGACCAAATCCCAAGACCTGCCAATCCGCACAATGTGCGCTCAATTCCGCTGCCAGCGCCTGCAAAGCCTCTGGTGGTGCAAGCGGATCGTCCCAGCCATGTAGCACCAGCACGGATGCATGGATGGTCTCTGTTTCAAAATTCGGGCGGTCATACACCCCGTGTAGCGGGGCACAGGCCCGGATATCCGCCCCTGTGCGCGCTAGATCCAACACCGCCTTGCCGCCCAGACAGTAGCCCATCGCGCCAATCCGGCCCGCATCCACCTGCGGCAAGGCTTTTGCCGCATCAAACGCCGCAACCATGCGCCGGGCCAGAATTTTGCGATCCGCCTGTAGCCTGCCCATCAGGGCCTGCGCCTCTTCGGGCGATCCTGCCCGTTTTCCGTTCCCGTAATAATCCACCGCGATGGCCACATATCCAAGTGCGGCCAGCTCCTCGGCACGCGCCCGTTCAAAATCACTCAGCCCGCCGAAAGCCGGGGCGATCAGCACAGAAGGCTGCGGGCCGTCCAACGCTTCATCCCACACCAGATGACCAATAAAATGATCTGCGCCATCGCTGTAATTGAATGCTTCGCTTTTCATAGCGTCCTCCCATTTGAAATTTTGTCACCCGCACAATGAAAAAGGCCAATGTCACGAGGACATTGGCCTTTTACTTTAATGCATATTGGTTTGGACCAATTCACATCGGATTACCCGGCGGTGGCAGATTCCTTTTCATCCGCGTGGATCATCAGCGGCTGCGCCTCAGAGGTGACCGCCTCTTCATTCACAACCACTTTGGTGACGCTTTCCATTCCCGGCAGCTCGAACATGGTATCGAGCAGAATGTCCTCAAGGATGGAACGCAGACCCCGCGCACCGGTTTTACGCTCGATGGCCTTTTTGGCAATCGAAGAGAGGGCTTCGTCGGTGAAGTCCAGCTCGGTATCTTCCAGTTCAAAGAGACGCTGATACTGTTTGACCAGAGCGTTCTTAGGCTTGGTCAGGATGGTGATCAGCGCATCCTCGTCCAGATCTTCCAGTGTTGCCAGAACCGGCAAACGGCCGACAAATTCCGGGATCAGGCCGAACTTCAGCAGATCTTCGGGTTCCAGATCGCGGAAAGTCTCGCCCACGCCAGCGTCGCTCTCGTCGCGCACATCCGCGCCAAAGCCCATAGCAGAGCCCTTGCCACGCTGCTTGATGATGCGATCAAGACCGGCAAATGCACCGCCGCAGATGAACAGAATGTTGGTGGTGTCCACTTGCAGGAATTCCTGTTGCGGATGCTTGCGCCCCCCCTGTGGCGGCACAGAGGCCACGGTGCCTTCCATCAGCTTCAGAAGCGCTTGCTGCACCCCCTCGCCCGACACGTCACGGGTGATGGACGGGTTTTCGGACTTGCGGGTGATCTTGTCGACCTCGTCGATGTAGACGATGCCGCGCTGCGCGCGCTCGACGTTGTATTCCGACGCCTGCAACAGCTTCAGGATGATGTTCTCGACATCCTCACCCACATAGCCCGCCTCGGTGAGCGTGGTGGCATCCGCCATGGTGAAGGGCACATCCAGAATGCGCGCAAGGGTTTGCGCCAGCAGAGTTTTACCGCAACCCGTGGGGCCGATCAGCAGGATGTTGGACTTTGAAAGTTCAATATCATTGCCGGCCTTCTGGGCATGATTCAGACGTTTGTAGTGGTTGTGGACCGCCACCGACAGCACACGCTTTGCCGTCGCCTGACCAATCACATAATCATCCAGAACATCGCAAATATCCTTCGGTGTCGGCACACCGTCGGTTGCTTTCATCCCGGAGGCTTTTGTCTCCTCGCGGATGATGTCCATGCACAGCTCAACGCATTCATCACAGATGAACACGGTCGGGCCTGCAATCAGCTTTCGCACCTCATGCTGGCTCTTGCCGCAAAAGCTGCAGTAAAGCGTGTTCTTGCTGTCGCCGCTCGAGTTCGTCGCCATGGTCTACCTTTCCATCCGCCTCGGGGCCAGCGCGTGTCAATTTGCCCCGATGTCCAGCCAGCTTAGGACAGCTCCCAACTGGCCACAATGTCAAATTGTGCTCCCTTGAACACATTGATGAAGGGAGCACAAAGCCCGTGCACAGACCGGCTTAGCTTTCTTCGTCTTCCGCTTTGACGCGGTTTTCGACGATTTCGTCGATCAGGCCAAATTCCTTGGCTTGTTCCGGCGACATGAAATTGTCACGTTCCAGCGCCTTTTCAATGGTGTCGTAGTCCTGACCGGTGTGTTTTACGTAAATCTCGTTCAGGCGACGCTTCAGCTTCAGCGTTTCTTCAGCGTGGATCATGATATCCGTCGCCTGACCCTGATAGCCACCGGACGGCTGGTGCACCATCACACGCGAATTCGGCAGGCTGAACCGCATGCCCGCCTCACCGGCAGTAAGCAGCAAGGAGCCCATGGAGGCCGCCTGACCGATTACCAGCGTCGACACCTTCGGCTTGATGTACTGCATGGTATCATAGATCGACAGACCCGACGTCACCACGCCACCGGGCGAGTTAATGTACATCGAAATTTCTTTCGACGGGTTTTCTGCCTCAAGGTGCAAAAGCTGCGCCACGATCAGCGAGGACATGCCGTCATGCACCGGACCGTTGAGGAAGATGATACGCTCCTTCAACAGGCGCGAGAAAATGTCATATGCGCGCTCGCCCCGGCTGGTCTGCTCAACGACCATCGGCACGAGTGTGTTCATGTATGTTTCTGTTGGATCAATCATTGGACCTGCCTGTCTTAGGATCATGACGGGCACCATACCCGACAGAGGATTACCCGAGTCTTAGTATTGCGAAAAATGGGCTGCAAGAGGTGCGCCTGCATTTTCGCTTAAGCGTGACGGTGGAATACCAATGAACACCCCGCCTCAGCATCTTTGCAGAAAAAAGCAAGGTGTCGTAATTCGCCGTGCCAAGGTCGGATTATCCCGGCACCTGTCGCGGCGGCGGCGATAGCTGATAAATGTGACAGAGATTTATCTTTGCCCGCAGCCAGTACCTCCCTGATGGACCAGCCCATGTCTGATGACAGTTTTGTTCAAAAAGGCGCAGCCGCCACGCTTTCGGTGCCGCACATAGGTGAGCCACAGGATTTCTATTTCCTGCTGCTGCCCAAAGCCACGATGTTGCCGGTCGCCGCCGCGATCGAACCTCTCAGAATCGCAAATCAGGTCACAAATACAAAGCTTTACCGCTGGTACATTATGACCGAGGACGGCGCGCCCCTACGCTGTTCCAACGGCATGGTGGTCACGCCCGACATGCCGCTTGCAGCGCTTCCGTCGGATGCGATGGGCTTTGTTTGCGCAGGCGTAGAGCCACAAGAGACCGCAAGCGATACGACCCTCAACTGGCTGCGGCGCGAGCATCGCTTTGGCCGCAAACTTGGCGGCATTTGCACCGGAGCATTTGCACTGGCACAGGCCGGTCTCATCAAGGATCAGCCTTTTACGCTTCATTGGGAAAACCAGCCCGGCTTTGTGGAGCGCTTTGAACACCTGAAGCCCTCGCCCAATATTTATGAAATTGCCGGAAATTTGATGACCTGTGGCGGCGGTAGCGCTGCAACCGACATGATGCTGACCCTGATCGAGCAACGCCATGGCAAGCAATTGGCCATAATTGTTGCAGATATGTGTCTACATGTGCGCTCCACCTCGGGGGCCGCGCCGCAAAAATCCAATTACGCCGTTGCCATCGGCAGTCGAAATCAGCGCCTGCTGAGCGCTTTGCAACTTATGCAAGAATCAATAGAAGAGCCGCTGTCGATTGGCGCGCTGTGCACCCGGCTGGACATTTCGCGTCGGCAGTTGGAGCGGCTGTTTTCGCGTTATCTCGATCAAAGCCCGATGCATGTTTATGCCGACATGCGTCTGAGCCACGCCTTTGCCTTGATGAATGAAACCTCAATGTCCGTGACCCAAATCGCCTTGGCCTCCGGGTTCAATTCCGCCACGCATTTCTCGCGTCAATTCAAACGTAAATTCGGCGCAAGCCCGCATTTCTTCCGCAAAGGCTGGGCCTGATCCGCAATACACCACACAGCTCATGGGCCAAACTTTCGGTCAGAGGAGGTATGAGGGGTTACGACGGGGTACCCACTGAATTGTGACGAGTATTTCAGCCACTTCGCGCGTAGACCATGTATCAACCCTCATTGAAGGAGCCCCACATGGTCCTCCCCCTCGCCCAACTCAAACGCCTCGCCGCAGGTCTCTTATTGGCTGCAACACTCGCCGCCCCTGTTGCGGCGGAAATCCCCGCGCACGAAGGCTGGGCCATCCATGCCAGCACCAAGGATTACCAAACACTGCTCGCCGATCTGAAAGCGGCGGTCAAAGCGCAGAACATGGGCGTGGTGACGGAGGCCGGGCCAACGGGCGCTGCCGCCGCCCGCGGCATCACCATCCCCGGCAACCGCGTCGTCGGGGTCTTTGCCAATGACTACGCAGTGCAGATCCTTGAACTCTCCACCGCCGCCATGATCGAGGCCCCCATCCGCTTTTACGTCACCGAAGAGGAGGACGGCACCGCGACGCTCTCCTATAAAACACCAAGCCATGTCTTTGCCCCCTATGTGCCAGAAGCAGGAGAGAAACTCTCTGCCGTGGCCACGCGGCTCGACGCGGTGTTCAGCGCGATTGCCACGGCCGCCCTGCGCGAATGATCCTTTTGACGACAAACTGATACGGACTTTTGATGACCCAATCTCTTCGCGCCGCCGATGTTCTGGCCCGCCGTCTTTATGATGCAGGCTGCCGCCACGCCTTTGGCATGCCCGGCGGCGAAGTTCTGACCCTTGTGGACGCGCTCACCCGTGCCGGGATCCGTTTCCACCTCGCCAAGCACGAAAACTGCGCCGGGTTTATGGGCGAAGGCGTGCATCATAGCGATGGGGCTCCCGCTATTCTGGTGGCGACACTTGGCCCCGGCGCGCTGAACGGGGTCAATGTGGTGGCCAATGCCCATCAGGACCGGGTGCCAATGCTGGTGCTGACCGGCTGCGTCGATGCGGATGAGGCGCAGACCTACACCCATCAGGTGCTCGACCAGCAGGCGGTTTTTGCACCGATCACCAAAGCCAGCTTCCGCCTTGATGCAGCCGCTGCCGATGTGATCGCCGACAAGGCCGTCGCCATCGCCACCGAGGCCCGACAGGGACCGGTTCACATCGATGTGCCGATCACGGTGGCCAATGCCCCCGCCACAGAACGCAACATCCGCCGCGCGCCTGCCGGAGCAACCGCGCCTGCAGGGGCAACACTGGCGCAGGCGCATGATTGGCTGAGGGAGGCCGCGCGCCCGCTTGCGGTTATTGGCCTGGATGCGCTGCTGCCCGGTGGCCCGGAGGCGGTCGCGGCCTTTATCGAGGCCCGCCAGATCCCCTTTGTCACCACCTACAAGGCCAAGGGCATCCTGTCTGAAGATCATCCCCTGTGCCTCGGTGGTGCTGGCCTCTCGCCGCTAGCGGACCGACATCTGCTGCCGGTCGTGGAGGCCTCGGACCTCATCCTCTGCATCGGGTATGACCCGATCGAGATGCGCACTGGCTGGCGCGATTCCTGGGACGTGGCCCGCACCCGCGTGATCGACATCACACCAGAATCCAATACCCATTACATGCATCAATCCAGCCTGCCGTTGGTGGCCGACATCCCCGCCACACTGGCAGCCCTCGCGGTTGCACCCCAGCCCGCAACCCTCTGGTCCGGCGTCGCAATTCCCGACACGCAAAAGGCCCTCGCCGAGGCCTTCCCGCGCTCTGACGACTGGGGCCCGGCCGGCGTGATCGCGCAATGCATCGAAAGCCTGCCCGCCGATACGCTGCTCACCGCCGACAGCGGCGCGCACCGTATTTTGCTCAGCCAGATGTGGCCCTGCACGGAGCCGCGTCAACTGGTACAATCCTCTGGCCTGTGCACCATGGGCTGTGCTCTACCGCTCGCCATGGGGCGCAAGCTTGCAGATCCTGACCGCACCGTTGTTAGCTTCTCCGGCGATGCGGGGTTCCTGATGGTGGCGGGTGAGTTGGCAACCGCTGCAGAAATGGGGCTTGCGCCGATTTTCGTTGTCTTTGTCGATGCCTCGCTTGCCCTGATCGATCTCAAGCAACGTCAGCGCCAACTTCCCAATGCTGGGGTGGATTTTGGCCGCCACGACTTTGCCGCCATCGGCCGCGCCTTTGGTGGTGAGGGTCACACAGTCCGCAACCGCAAGGAGTTGAAGACCGCCCTTGACCTTGCCGTCAAAGCAGAGACATTCACGGTGATCGCCGCTGAAATTGACAAGGAAGCTTACGATGGCCGCATCTGAATTCTCGCCCGCCGCCGCTCTGCCACATGGCGCGCTCAAGGGCGTGAAGGTGCTCGATCTGTCGCGCATCCTCGCAGGCCCCACCGCGACGCAGCTTCTGGGCGATCTTGGCGCGGATGTGATCAAGGTGGAAAACCCCTCCTCCGGCGGCGACGACACCCGCCAATGGGGCAAGAGCGTCGCAGAAGACGCTGATCTTACGCCCTATTTCATGGCCGCCAACCGCAACAAACGCTCACTCGCGCTTGATATTTCCAAACCCGAAGGACAGGATATCATTCGCCGCCTTGCGGCGCAGGCCGATGTGCTGGTGGAGAACTTCAAACCCGGCGGGCTGGCCAAATACGGGCTGGATTACGCCTCCCTCCGCGAGAGCTGTCCCCGTCTGGTCTATGCGTCCATATCGGGCTACGGCCAGACCGGCCCCAACCGCGAAAAGCCCGGCTATGACCTGATGGCGCAGGGCTATGGTGGCATCATGTCCCTGACCGGCGACCCCGAGGGCGCGCCGGTCAAGGTCGGCGTCGGCATCGCGGATGTGATGTGCGGCATGTACGCCACTATCGGCATCCTCTCGGCGCTGCGCCACCGCGACCTCACCGGCGAAGGACAGCAGGTGGAGCTGGCGCTGGTGGACGCGCAGATCGCTTGGCTCATCAATGAGGGGGTGAGCTACCTCAACACCGGCCAAAAACCGCTGCGCCGGGGCAATGAACACCCCTCGATCATGCCCTATGGCACCTATGAAACCCGCGATGGCCATGTGATCCTTGCGGTGGGAAATGACAGCCAGTTCCGCCGTTTCATGGCGTTCCTCGCCCTTGAGGGGCTGGCAGATGATCCCCGCTTTGCCACCAATCCCGCCCGCCTTGAAAATCGCGGCGCGCTGAATGACATCCTGATCCCCGCACTCCGGCGCTACAGCACCGATGAGGTGATCACGGCGATGGAGGCGGCAAAGGTCCCGGTCGGCCCGGTGAAGACCCTCGATCAGGTGTTTGAAACCGATCAGGTTGCGGCGCGCGAGATGGTGGTGACTATGCAATCGGGTGACACCCCGTTGCGCCTTTTGGGCAATCCGCTCAAATTCTCACGCACCCCGGTTACATACCGCAAATCGCCCCCTATATGCGGCGCAGACAGCGACGAGATTCTCGCCACTGATACGCCTTTTAAGGACGACTGAAATAGACAAGATTGCTGCGGGCCCGCGGGGCCGTTTCGCAATGTTACAAAACTCGGTGCCACGGCGCTCGCGTGCTGCCTCAAACAGCGCAAGCCCGGGTATTTGTGCCAATTTTTGCTCATCTCACCCCGTTTTCATGTCAGTTTCCTGCCGAAACCCACACGCGCCTTCACCAAAGCGCGAGCTGGGGGCGCGCGGTGTAAACCACTCCGCTAGCATCACTTTTGACACCTGTATTTATCAGCTTGCGAAAGTGACCCGCCCATGACCCAGGATATCTTCGGACAGGATTGCAGCCTCACCGATCCCCGCGCGCTCAACGAGTGGAACGGGGCCCAACTGGGCGTGCTCGCCCATGCAGCGCGCACCGCAAACCATCTTGGTGCCGTGCTGGAAGCCGCCCCCGATTTTGCGCTGGGTCAGGCCATCAAGGGGCTGTCGCTCCTGATGCTGGGACGTGCGGAACTGGTGCCAACCGCGCGCGAGGCCCTCGCAACCGCAAAGACCGCCTATGAAGGCGCATTGCCGCGTGAACGCAAATATGTGGACGCACTGGAGGCATGGCTCGCCGGGCATCCCTCACGCGCGATCAGCTGCATGGAGGAGGTGCTGACCCACCACCCCTGCGACACGCTGGCGATGAAACTGAGCCACGGCATCCGGTTTATCCTCGGGGATGCGCGCGGTATGCGGGCCTCGGTCGAACGTGTGCTACCCGCCTATTCCACCGCACACGCAGGTCATGGCTACCTTTTGGGCTGTCACGCCTTTGCGCTGGAGGAAACCGGCGAATATGACCGCGCCGAGATCACCGGGCGTCAGGCGCTGTGGACCGCGCCGGATGACGCCTGGGGCCTGCATGCGGTGGCGCATGTGCATGACATGACCGGCAATGCCAAAACCGGCCTTGGCTGGCTCAGCGGGCGCGAGGACGCTTGGGCGCATTGCAACAACTTCCGCTACCACGTCTGGTGGCACAAGGCCCTGATGCATCTGGACCTTGGCCAGATCGACGAGGTGATGCGGCTTTATGACGACGAGGTACGCAAGGACAAGACCGACGACTACCGCGATATTTCCAACGCCACCTCGCTGCTGATGCGGCTGGAACTGGACGGCGTCAATGTCGGGGATCGCTGGGACGAACTGGCAGACCTCTGCGACAAGCGGACCGAGGATGGCAGCCTGATCTTTGCGGATCTGCATTACCTGCTGGCGCTGGTCGGCGGAGATCGCGCATCGGCGACGAACCGCCTGATCCGGCGGATACACGCCGATGGTGCGCAAGCCTCCACTGAAGCCGCGCAAAGAATGGCCGACCCGGGCTGCATTGTTGCAAAGGGGCTTGAGGCTTTTGGGGAAGGCGACTACGGCACAGCTTTCGGTTACCTCGCTAAGTCACGGGATTCGTTGCAACTTGCAGGTGGCAGTCACGCCCAACGGGATGTCTTCGAACGAATGACAATCGACGCAGGGCTGCGGGCAGGCAACTGGACGCAAGTGGAGGCCATTCTCGACGATAGACGGGCCAAACGTGGGGGGGCTGAGGACAATTACGCGATTGCCCGTCGCACTTTGATTGCATCCGCACGGAACAACGGCGGGGCTCAGAGCGTTCCGGCGGAGTAATCCTTTAGGAGATTTGAAACAGATGGCAGACGTCGCGCCTTTCCCGGCGCCCGATAAGGGCAGCGCTTCCCGCGCCGCCGCCAACACAATGAGCGCGCCACCCGATGGAGCGGCCGCTCTTCCTCGCCCCCGCGATCCGCGTCTCGACTTTTATCGTGGCATCGCAATGTTTATCATCCTTTGCGCCCATATCCCCGGCAACCGCTGGACTGGCTGGATACCCGCCCGGTTTGGGTTCTCCGACGCGACCGAGATTTTTGTGTTCTGCTCGGGCATGGCCTCGGCCATCGCCTTTGGCGGGTCATTCGCCCGTCATGGCTGGTGGCTTGGCACCGCCCGCGTGGCCTATCGCTGCTGGCAGGTGTTCTGGGCCCATATCGGCCTGTTTTTCTTCCTCGCCATGTCGATGGCCGCGCTTGATCTCTATGGCGGCTTCGACAAGAGCTATATCGGCTCGCTGAACCTGCACCGGTTCTTCTCCAACACCACACAGCAGATCGTGGGGATCTTCACCCTCACCTATGTGCCGAACTACTTTGACATCTTGCCGATGTATCTGGTGGTTCTCGCCTTGATGCCTGCGGTGATGGGGCTCAGAAAAGCAGGGCTTTGGGCCGTGGCCGGATTTAGCATTGCGCTCTGGCTGCTCGCAAACCCCTACATCCTCGGTCTTGGCCCCAATGGCGTATCACTGCCGGCAGAGCCATGGTCGGATCGTGAATGGTTCTTCAACCCCTTCGGCTGGCAGCTTTTGTTCTTCACAGGCTTTGCCTTCATGGCCGGCTGGCTGCCAAAACCACCGGTCAGCCGCACTCTCGCCGTGATCGCAGCTGCCTTCCTGATCCTGTCGATGCCCTTTGGCTCGTGGAAAGTGTTCAGCTGGCTCAATGCTGCAGCACCCGATCTGGGCGAGGCAATTCGCCCCGCATGGACCATCACCGACGAGTGGCGCGAAAAGACAGACTTCGGCCTGCTGCGCTACATGCACTTTCTGTCGCTGGCGTATCTGGCGTGGCTTGTGGCCGGTGAAAATGGTCAAAACCTCGTGGCGCGCGGCACATCGGCGCTCTCGCGCCTTTGGGGGCTCGTCATCGCGCTGATCACTAAGGTCGGCCAACAAAGCCTTGCAATCTTTGTGTTTTCCATGGCGCTCGCCCGTTTCATCGGCGCTGCACTGGATCAAACAGATCGCGGTATCCTCGTGACTGCCGCTGCAAACCTTGCAGGCTTCGCACTTATCATCGGCTGCGCTTATGGCGCGGCTTGGTTCAAATCCCAACCGTGGAGACGCAAACGATGAGCACAATCAGCCGTCGTTCCTTCCTTCAAACCGCATCTGCTCTGTCGCTCATGGCGATGGCGCCCGCTGCCCGTGCCACCACCGGCTCTGAGAAATTCTCACGTGCCGATGTCGTCGCACGCGCCAAAGCCCTCGCCGAACGCCCCTTCAAGGCGCGCAGCTCTGTACCGGATGACTGGCTCGCCATGAGCTACGACCAATACCGGTCGATCCAATTTGATGTCGACAAGGCGCTCTGGGCCAACACCGACCGCAGCTACAACGTGGATTTCTTCCTGCCCGGCCTGTATTTCGAACGCCCGGTACTGGTGCATGCGGTCGAGGATGGCATCTCAACCAGCATCCCCTTCGACATTGGCCGCTTTAAGACTCATCCGGAAATATCGCCCGAGCTTTCACAAGAAGGCCCGCTGGGGTATTCGGGTTTTCGCCTGCGCACAGACCTTGGCGACCGTGACCATCCGGGCAAGAAAACAGAGTTTTGTGTGTTTCAGGGTGCAAGCTATTTCCGCGCGATTGCCAATGGTAATAATTACGGCCTCTCGGCCCGGGGGCTGGCCCTGAAAACCGCCGACCCCGAGGGCGAGGAATTCCCAGAGTTTGTGAGCTTCTGGCTGGAGGCCCCCGGCCCCCTGCAAGACAACATGGTGGTGCATGCGCTGATGGACAGCCCGTCGGTCACGGGCGCCTATCGGTTCGACATCACCCCCGGCAATCCATGTGTGATGGATGTCGAAGCGACACTGTTCCCGCGCAAAGACCTCACGCACGCCGGGCTTGCGCCTTTGACATCGATGTTCCTGTTTGACGGCACCAATCATCAGCGCTTTGACGATTTCCGCCCCGCCGTGCATGACAGTGATGGCTTGTTGATGAAAAACGGCCAAGGCGAAGTGCTCTGGCGTCCGCTCGCCAATCCCACGCGCTTGCAAGTATCAAGTTTCGTGGATCAAAACCCCATGGGTTTTGGCTTGATGCAGCGTGCGCGCAAGCTCTCGGATTTTGCCGATCTTGAGGCGCATTATCACCGCCGCCCTTCGCTGTGGGTGGAACCCCGTGGTGATTGGGGGGCAGGCTCCGTGACACTGGTGGAAATCCCCGCCGATAAGGAAATCTACGACAATATCGTCGCCTACTGGCGGCCCAAAGATCCCTATGCTGCAGGCACGCGCGTCGATCTGAACTACCGCCTCAGCTGGGGCGAAGGGCCAAAGCTGGATCTGCCGCGTGTGATTGACACGGCATCAGGTGCCAAGATCTTTGGCGATCCCGGTCGCCTTATGGTGATTGATTTCGAGGCGCACCCCATCTTTGAGGCCGCGCCCGAGGATTTCGATATCCATATCTCCTCGCCGCATCTGGAAACCAGTGCAGGCATTCTTGAACGCAATCCGGAAACCGGCGGCATGCGGCTGGCGTTTTCCTTTGATCCGGGCGAGCAGACCCATGTTGAACTGCGCGCTCAGCTTCGCAAAGACGGCGCTGCCGCCTCCGAGGTCTGGCTTTATCGGTGGACTGTTTAAATGAGTGATGACCCTTCCATATTCACGCCCTCGCAACTGGTGCCACCAGAGGCTCCGCTGGCCATGCCGGCGCAGGACTTTGGGCGCCAGTTCCACGACACCAGCGCGCCGGCATCAGGCGAGGGCGACCAGCCCGATGTTGCGCTTTGGCGTATCCTTGCATTTTCCCCTGCCATGGCGGCCACAGTCGCACTGGCTTGGGTCATGCAGGGCTGGTTTGCGGCTGACGGAACCACCCTTTTGGAATGGGTGCTTCTCACACTGATCGCCTTCAATTTCTTCTGGATCACCTTCACGGTTTCAACGGTTCTGCTGGGTCTTTACAGTCTGTCGCGTACCCGTCCCACGCCGCAACGCGGGCCACGCCGGTCGATGCGGGTGGCGCTTTTGGTGCCCGTCTATAACGAGGTGCCGTGGTATGTGCTGGGCAATGCCCGTTCCATGCTCGAAGAGCTGCGCGCCATTGGCGGGGCACACCAGTATGAGATGTTCATCCTGTCCGACACCCGCGACCCGGAAATCGCCGCACAAGAAGAAGAAAGCGTGCAAGCCCTGCGCGCAGAACTGCCCGAAGGCATTACGCTTTACTATCGCCGCCGTGAGAAAAATACTGCCCGCAAAGTGGGCAATATCCACGATTGGGTGACCCGTTGGGGCGGCGACTATGAGGCGATGCTGGTTCTGGATGCCGACAGTCTGATGACGGGCCGCGCGATTGTGCGCCTGACCGATGCGCTGTCGCGCGACCCGGCTGCAGGCCTCATTCAGAGCTTCCCGCAACTCATTGGTGCGCAATCCGTTTTTGGTCGCATGCAGCAGTTTGCAAATGGCGTCTACGGTCTCGCACTGGCCGAAGGGCTGGCACGCTGGACCGGGCATGAGGGCAACTACTGGGGTCATAATGCAATCATCCGCACCCGCGCGTTTGCCGCATGTGCGGGCCTGCCGGAACTGCCGACGCTTACGGGCGGCACCTCCATCATCATGAGCCATGATTTTGTCGAGGCTGGCCTCTTGCGCCGAGCAGGTTGGCGGGTGCGGTTCCTGCCGCGTATTCGCGGCTCTTATGAGGAAACGCCCGCCACACTGATCGATCACATCCAACGCGACCGGCGCTGGTGTCAGGGCAACCTGCAGCATCTGCGCATTTTGTCAGCCACCGGTTTTCACGCCATGTCGCGCTTCCATCTGGCACATGGGGCCATTGGCTATCTGATGGCGCCTGTGTGGTTTGCGCTATTGGTCATCTGGGCGGTGATCGGACGTGAAGATGGCGGATCGGTCATCACCTATTTCTCCGAGAAGAACCCCCTGCGCCCCAATTGGCCCGACATGAGCGAGCCGCGTCATGTGGCGGTGATCATCCTGATTTACGCGATGTTGCTGGCCCCCAAGATCCTGTCCGTGGCCGCCCTGCCCCTCACCGGGCGCAGGATTTCCGATTATGGCGGCGTGGGGCAGTTTCTGCTGTCGATGCTGACGGAAATCCTGCTGGCAATCCTCTATGCACCGATCCTGATGGTGCAACAGATGATCGCGGTTCTACGCACGCTGTTTGGCTTGCAAAAAGGCTGGTCCCCGCAAGCCCGCGAGGGGGGGCACTACAGTCTTGCGACGCTGTTCAAATGCCATGCGCTGGAAACCGTCAGCGGTGTGGCGCTGTGGATTGGGATCGCTTCTGGGCTGGTGTCGCTCTGGCTCGCCCCCATCGCGCTGTCACTGGTGCTGGCAGTGCCGCTTTCGGCGCTTTCCAGTCTGCGTTTGCCGCGCGGCTGGATGGGCACCGCAGAGGTGTTGAACGAGCCACGCATCAACCGCGCCGCACGTCATTACCGTGGGTTGTTGCGGCAAAATCTAAAAGGTCCGGACGCGCCTGTTCAAGCCGCAGAATGATCTGGAGAATTGGGATCGCGGGGGCTCTGCCCCCGCACCCCCGGGATATTTCCAGTTAGAAGAAAAGCCCAGGTCACTCTGTATGTTCACTCCGTATCTGGTGTTGCGGGGATTTGGGCCTCAATCCATGTGATGGCGCGGTCTGCCCAGCCGGAGGGCACCCGATGACCGCCGGGAAAGAGTTCAAACGTGAGAGTGTGCCCTTCCCCGCAGTTCCAGCGGCGCAGTTGCCGCGTATCATCTTGCCAGATCCGATCAGGCGCATGGGTGTCACAGCCTAACGTGTCGCGCCAAAGCTCTAGCCCTGCCCATATATCACCTTGGGTAAAGCGCCCTCCTCCCAGGATACGTCCTTCGAGTGGCACCACCTCATCTGACCAGCCGTAACTTTGGTAGAGAGACACCGGACCTGCACAGGTTTCAGGCTGCGGTCGCCAGAACCCGCCTGAGACGGGCAGATAGGCGGCAAAAGCCTCGGGCTCTTTACAGGCCAGATAATTGACCATGAAGGCCCCCGATGAAAACCCAGCCAGAACAGTGCGTTCCGGGTCAACATCAAAGCGCGTCGCGGCATCATTCAACACCTCTGGCAGAAAGCTAAAGTCGTCCCGCCCGCCAAATTCCGGTAAGAATGACCAACTGCGCGGACCGTTCGGACGGCGCGCGCCGTTGGGGGCAATAACCGCATAGCCCCGCGCGGTGAAACTCTCGACCATTTCGCGCATATTCAACACACCTACAGCAGAGCCGCCGTGCCCGTGCAGGAACATAACCGCAGGGATAGGACCGTTATCTCTATCGGGTCGCGCGATGTGGTAGCTGCCTGCAGAGAGCGTACAGGGCGTCTCACCGCCGCAGTCCGCAACCGCGCTGCTGGCCAGCGCTGCGCTCATGATGGCGATGGCGATCAACCGTTCCATGGGCGCACCGGGAGGTTGGATTTGAGCCAGCCCGGCCCTGCCGCAGAGCCATAGATGCCTTCGGGGACGTCAATGATCTGCTCGAACCCCGCCGCGAGCAATTGGCGGCTCAACCGTGCGGAGCGCACGCCGCCCGCACAGATCAAGGCAATAGGTCGATTTTCGGTTTGCTCTGTAAGAGATTGTAGTGACTTCATAAAATCATCACTGCGCATATCCAATGGGACCGCACCTTCGGGTACTCCGGTCTGACGCCATTCACCGGGCGTGCGAATATCGACGAGTAAAATCGCTCCGCTTATGGCCTGAGCATGAGCCTGCGCCACGGTGAGCTGGCCGCCATCATGTTTTGGTCGATACCGGTAAAGCGCCCACCAGCCGCCGCCTGTCATAGCGAAAGCGCTGCCACAAACCAGCAGGCTGCGGCGCGAAATCAATGCACGGGGTTCGGTTTCTTGCATCTGCCCATCCGATTTTATCTGCGAAATCTAGCACAGCCGGTGGACACATGCGCGTCTGCCGCACACACTTGGCAATCAAGATCCTGTCATAATCTCGCTGCAATGCAGCACATGCGGATCAGCAAAAGAGGAGGCCAAAAACATGCGGCGCAATGTCACATTTAGCGATTTCCGATCAGAAACGTGAGGTTATCCACCGGAAATTCTGGAACCCTACTGGAAATTTCCCTACTCAAATAACAGCTAGGGGCCTGTTGCCCGCCATAATAACAATCCGAAACTTGGAGAGTATGACGTGTCCCTTTTCCTGATAGCAGCCCTGCCATTTCTTGGTGCGCTGTTTCCCGCGCTTTTGATCCGCGCCGGTCGCAATGCCTCGGCCTCATCTGCCGGGTTGGCGACGGGGCTTGCTTTCATTGGTCTGATGCTACACGCCCCCGCCATCCTGCGCGGCGAGGTTGTAAAGGTCGGCATCGACTGGCTGCCTACTCTTGGGCTTTCGGCCAATTTCTTTCTGGATGGGCTTGGGTTTCTCTTTGCGACTTTGATCCTCGGGATTGGTCTGTTGATCATCGTTTACGCGCGATTTTATCTGTCGCGGCAGGATCCGATGGGACAGTTTTACACGTATCTTCTGTTGTTTCAGGGCGCGATGGTGGGGATCGTCCTTTCGGACAACATCCTGCTTTTGCTTATTTTCTGGGAACTTACGTCGCTGTCTTCGTTCCTGTTGATCGGCTATTGGAAGCACCTGCCCGAAGGGCGTCAGGGCGCGCGCATGGCGCTCACAGTGACCGGTATGGGCGGGCTTGCCATGATCGGGGGCATGCTGATCCTCGGCAATATCGCCGGATCTTACGACATCAGCGTGATCCTGCAGAACAAAGAAGCGATCCAATCTTCTGATCTCTACCTGCCCGCCTTGATCCTGATCCTGATCGGGGCTTTCACCAAATCGGCGCAGTTTCCGTTCCACTTCTGGCTGCCGCATGCGATGGCAGCGCCGACACCGGTTTCGGCCTATCTGCACTCCGCGACGATGGTGAAGGCCGGCCTGTTCCTGATGGCGCGGCTCTGGCCGGTGCTCGCGGGCACGCCGGAGTGGTTTTATATCGTCGCGACCACGGGTCTGATTACAATGGTGATCGGCGCTGTGATCGCTCTGTTTAAGGACGACCTGAAGGCGCTGTTGGCGTTTTCCACTGTTTCGCATCTGGGCCTGATCACCATGCTTTTGGGCATGGGAACAAAGCTCGCAGCAGTGGTCGCAGTGTTTCACATCATCAACCACGCCACCTTTAAGGCCGCGCTCTTTATGTCCGCAGGCATCGTCGATCATGAGGCACATACCCGCGACATCAAGCGATTGGGCGGGCTGCGCCATGTGATGCCCGTGACATTTGTGATCGCCACCGTGGCGTCGCTGTCAATGGCGGGCATTCCACCACTGAACGGCTTTTTGTCCAAGGAGATGATGCTGACAGAGGTGTCCGAAACCAACTGGTTGCAAAGCCCCTATGCCATGTCGATCCTTGCAACGATCGCTGCAGTGTTTTCCGCCGCCTATTCGTTCCGCCTGATTGCCCATGTGTTCTTGGGTCCCAAACGAGACGATTACCCGGCCAAGCCGCATGATCCCGGCTTTGGCATGTGGGCCTCGCCTGCGCTTTTGGTGGTGCTGGTGGTTCTGATCGGGTTGTTCTCGGCCAAGCTCGTCGGCCCGCTGGTCGCGGCCTCTGCCAGCGCGGTCATTGGTGGCGAAAAACTGCCTTATTATTCGCTAAAGCTCTGGCATGGGGTCAACGCGGCCCTCTACATGTCGATCATCGCAGTGGTTGGCGGTCTGGTCCTGCTGGCGCTTCATCGCCCGTTGGAGCGGCTGTGGAACGCCCTGCCCCGCCCCGAAGCCAAAGTGATGTTTGACGCGATCGTGCGCGGCTTGACCGCGCTGGTACAAGGCGTGACCGCGCGGCTTCATAACGGGTCGCTCACACGCTATGCGGCGATCATGGTGAGCTTTACCGTGGCGATCAGCCTTTACGCCTATGCCACCGGGACATTGGGTGCGCCGACGCGACAGATGCAACAGGCTGGCGTTATGCCGATGGTGGCGTGGTTCTGCCTTGCGATGGCGGCGATCTGCATCGTGATCTTCCACCGCCGTCGCTTTGTGGCGCTGATCCTGATCGGCATTGTCGGCCTCATTGTGTCGATGTCGTTCAACTATCTCTCCGCCCCCGATCTGGCCCTGACGCAGATCTCGGTTGAGGTGGTGACAATCATCTTGATGCTGCTGGCGCTCAATTTCCTGCCCAAGGAAACTCCGGTAGAAACGCCGCTGTTTGCGCGCCTGCGCGACGGAGGCATTGCCATCGTCGGCGGTCTGGGCGTTGGCGGGTTGATCTATGCAATGTTGGTTCGCGATTTCGCCTTCCCGTCGATCTCTGGCTTTCACATCGAGAACTCCTACAAGGGCGGCGGCGGCACCAATATGGTGAACGTGATCCTCGTGGATTTCCGGGGCTTTGATACCTTTGGCGAGATCATCGTGCTGGGTATTGCAGCGCTGGTGATCTTTGCCCTGACCGAAGCGGTGCTGTCGACCCGCGTGCGGGCCTATCTCCTTAACCGCAAACCCGACATCGAACAGGCAGGCGACAGCCATCCGGGTATGATGGTGGTGGTCACGCGGATGATGATGCCGGTGGCCCTGATGGTTGCGGCCTATATCTTCTTCCGCGGTCACAACCTGCCGGGCGGCGGCTTCATCGCCGGTCTGATCGCAGCAATCGCGGTGATCATGCAATATATGGCGTCCGGGTTTGGCTGGGCGACCGAACGGCAACGCTTCCCCTATCACGGCATCATCGGCTCTGGCGTGCTGATCGCAGCCGCCACGGGGATTGGCGCATGGTTCAATGGCCAGCCGTTCCTGACCTCCGCCTTCGGCTATGTGCATATCGCACCGCTAGAGGAATTCGAGATTGCGACCGCAGCCCTCTTTGACCTTGGCGTCTTCCTCGCCGTGGTGGGCGCTGTGATGCTGGCGCTCGAAAGCCTCTCGCGCTTTGCATGGCAGCCAGGCACCGCGTCAGAACACGCCATGGACATCAACCCTGCCCGCGATGACGCGGAACAAGACATGAAGGAGGCCTGAGAGTATGGAACTGCTCGTTGCTTCGGCCGTCGGCCTGCTCACTGCGGCGGGGATCTATCTGGTCCTGCGTCGCCGCACTTTCCCGGTGATCCTCGGCACCTCACTGCTGTCTTATGCGGTGAATGTGTTTCTCTTTGCTACCGGACGACTGGCGACCGACGCGCCGCCGATCCTCAACAAATATGCCGAGGTGACCTATAGCGACCCGTTACCGCAGGCGCTGGTGCTGACGGCGATTGTGATTTCCTTTGGCATGACCGCCGTGGTGGTGATGGTGGCCCTCGGGGCCTACCTCAGCGCCCGCGATGACAATATCAACATGGACGACACTGCGCCTGCGCAGGGAGAGGACGCATGAACCACCTACTGATTGCGCCCATCGTGCTGCCTGCGCTGGTGGCACCCTTTATTATCATGACCTTGCGCTATCACATTGATCTACAGCGTATCTTCTCGCTGGCGACCAATGTTCTGCTGATCGCGATTGCGGCGGCGCTGGCGGTACAGGCGGCGGATGGCACCGTCCAGGTCTACGAGCTTGGCGACTGGCAGGCCCCCTTTGGGATCGTACTGGTGCTGGACCGGCTCTCGGCGATGATGGTTTTGCTGACCACGGTGCTTGCGCTGGCGGTGAACCTCTATGCGGTGGGCAGCAAATGGGACGCGCGCGGCGCAAATTTCCATGCGTTGTTCCAGTTTCAGCTGATGGGCATCATCGGCGCCTTCCTGACCGGCGATGCCTTCAACCTCTTTGTGTTCTTTGAGGTGCTGCTGATTGCCTCCTATGGTCTGATGATCCACGGCGGCGGCGCGCGGCGCTTTCAGGCGGGCGTGCAATATGTGGTCTTCAACCTCCTTGGCTCCACGCTGTTCTTGTTCGCACTTGGCACCATCTACTCGGTCACAGGCACGCTCAATCTGGCCGATCTTGCGGTCCGTGTGGCTGAACTTCCTGCAGAAGACAGCGCGCTTATTCGCGTGGGTGCGGTGATGCTGCTTCTGGTTTTTGCGATCAAAGCCTCGCTCCTGCCGCTACACTTCTGGCTTCCTGCGTCTTATGCCAACGCTCCCGCCCCGGTGGCGGCACTCTTTGCGATCATGACCAAAGTGGGGGCCTATTCCATCCTGCGCGTCTACACGCTGATCTTTGGCCCTGATGTCGCGGTTGTTGAAGGGCTGGTGGATAATTGGCTCCTTCCCGCCGCACTCCTGACCATCGCTATCGGTGCCATTGGTGTCTTGGGATCAAAGGACATCGGACGCCTGATGTCCTTCGGCGCGATCACCTCTGTCGGTACATTGCTGACGGCCATCGCGCTCTTCACTCCCGAGGCCACGGCAGCAGCACTTTACTACACGGTGCATTCCACACTGGCCGCAGCGGCCCTGTTCCTCGTGGCCGATATGGTGCGCGAACGCCAAGGCGGCGAGATCGCCCCCAAGCCTGTCATGGCGCAAAGCGGGCTGATCTCAGTGCTGTTCTTTGTGGCCGCGATCGCCACCGCAGGCATGCCACCGCTTTCGGGCTTTTTGGGCAAGCTGCTGATCCTTGATGCAGCCCGCGACAGCACACTTGTGGTCTGGGTCTGGGCGGTAATCTTGATCAGCTCTCTCATCACCATCATGGGCTTTGCTCGCGCAGGTACGCTTATTTTCTGGAAGAGCCACGGTCTGACACAGGATCGCAGCCTTGAAGAGCCTGAAATTGAGCTGGAACAAGCCGATCAGGCGGATGCACCAAGTACTCCGCGCGCCCCCGCGCTGCCGTTTGTAGCGTGTTTCTCGCTCCTTGCGGGACTTGCTGCGCTCACACTTTTTGCCGGACCTGTGACGCGTTACACCACCGCAACCGCCGCCGATCTCTTTGCGCCTCAGGCCTATATCGAGACGGTTCTGGCCAATCGGGATCGCCCCGTGGTGGAGCCGGATCAAACACCCGGAGACAAGACACTGGATCTCGACGCTGGTGACACCACTTCGGAGGAGAACCACTAATGAAGCTCCTGAACCGTCTTCTCCCGCACCCTCTGCTTACATTGATGCTGACAGTGATCTGGCAATTGCTGGTGAACAAGTTCTCGCTCAACTCGCTGTTGTTTGGGTTTCTCCTCGGCCTGTTGATCCCAATTGCGACCCAGCCCTATTGGCCCAATCGCCCCAAACTAAAGAGCCCGCTGCGGCTGGCGACCTATGTGCTGTTGGTGTTCTGGGATATCGTGATCGCCAATATCACCGTGGCGCGGATCATCCTGTTCATGCCCAACAGCAAACGTCAGCCCACATGGGTCGAAATCCCACTGGACATCCGCACGCCCGAGGCCATCGCAATGCTTGGTGGAACCATCACCATGACACCGGGCACCCTGACTGCGGATATCTCGGCTGATGGGCGCTATTTGCTGGTTCACTGCCTGCACGCGCCCGACACCACTTCTGTCCGCGATGAAATCAAGACCCGCTATGAACGCCGCCTGAAGGAGATTTTCGAATGATCGAATACGCCTATATCTTCGCCTTCGGCTGTTTCGCCCTAGCGATGCTGATGAACCTGTGGAAAGTGGTAACTGGCACAGAGATCACCGACCGCATCCTTGCGCTTGATACGATGTTCATCAATTCCATCGCCTTGGTGGTGTTGTTCGGGGTGTTCTTGAGCTCGGAAATCTTCTTTGAAGCCTCGCTGATCATGGCCATGCTCGGCTTTATCTCCACGGTAGCTTATGCGCGCTTCTTGCTGCGCGGCAACATCATCGAGTGAGGAGACAGACATGATAATCGAACTTCTCATCACCGGGTTCATCGTAATGGGTGGCTTTTTTGGCT
The DNA here is from genome assembly GCF_001681715.1 of Tritonibacter mobilis. Classification (GTDB taxonomy): domain Bacteria; phylum Pseudomonadota; class Alphaproteobacteria; order Rhodobacterales; family Rhodobacteraceae; genus Epibacterium; species Epibacterium mobile. Next base: position 178,705 of record NZ_LNWY01000012.1, read on the forward strand.
TTGTAGGCTCCTTTGGTCTGCTCAAGCTCAACGATCCAATGTCGCGCATGCATGCGCCCACCAAGGCAACGACACTCGGCGTTGGTGGTGTGCTTCTGGGCTCCATGCTGCATGCGGTGGTCTATGAGGGCCGCCTCTCGGCTCATGAGCTGCTGATCACCCTGTTTCTGCTGGTCTCCGCTCCGGTCACGGCAAATTTTCTTGCCAAGGTGTTCATCAACCAGCAGACAAAGCCCAAAGACCTGCCCGTCCCTGGCGACTGCAAGCTCTGGGCGACGCATAACAAACCTGAACATCGTTCGGCCGACACGCCCGAAGCCTAGCGTTTTGGGACCGGCCATCCCCCGGAGGCCCCGATGCACGCACCCCGTCTTCCCCTGACCCGCGATCTGGTTCTGGTGGGAGGCGGCCATACCCACGCGCTATTGCTGCGGATGTGGGGGATGCAGCCGCTGCCGGGCGTGCGTCTCACCCTGATCAACCCCGGCCCCACCGCGCCCTATTCCGGCATGTTGCCGGGATTTGTCGCCGGTCATTACAACCGCGATGCGCTCGACATTGATCTTGTAAAGCTCGCACGTTTTGCCGGGGCGCGGCTCATTCTGGGGGCCGCCGAAGAGATCGACCCCGAGGCCAGGCGCATTACCGTGCCGGGCCGCCCGGCCATCTCCTATGATGTGGCCTCGATCGATATCGGCATTACCTCGGCCATGCCAGAGTTGCCGGGCTTTGCCGATTTCGCCATTCCTGCCAAACCCTTGGGAGAGTTTTCCGCAAGCTGGGACGCCTTTCGTGCAGGCACTGAACCGGCCCGGATCGCCTGCATCGGCGGTGGTGTTGCTGGGGTGGAGCTGATCCTCGCCATGTCGCATGCCCTGCGCCAGAAGAACCGTCTGGCACAGGCGACTTTGATCGACAGTGATACCGCGCTCTCGGTGCTGAGTTCTCAGAGCCAATCGCGCCTACGCAAGGCGCTGGATGCGCAGGGTGTTACGGTGCTGGAACAGGCTCCGATAGATCGCCTGAGCGAAGGACGTATTCACCTCAAGGACGGGCGCGACATCTCCAGCGATTTCATTGTTGGCGCTGCGGGCGCGCGGGCCTATGGCTGGCTTGCGACCTCCGGGCTTGCGCTCCATGATGGCGCGCTTGTGGTCTCTGAGCGCCTTCAGACCTCTGACCCTCATGTCTTTGCCACCGGCGATTGCGCCTATATGGCGCATGCCCCGCGCCCCAAGGCGGGCGTCTTTGCGGTGCGGCAAGCGCCGGTGCTCTTTCACAACCTCAAGGCCATGCTGGCAGGCGGTGCCTTCAGGAGTTATCAGCCGCAGCAGGATTACCTCAAACTCATCTCCATGGGCGGAAAATCCGCTCTTGCGGATCGCAACGGGCGCAGCTTTTCGGGTGGGCTGTTGTGGCGCTGGAAAGATCACATCGACCGTAAATTCATGGGGAAATTCACGTCCCTGCCGGTCATGTCGCCACCCGCCCTGCCCCGCGTCCACGCCAAGGGCATGCAGGAGGCATTTGGCTCAAAACCCATGTGCGGCGGCTGCGGTTCAAAGGTCGGGCGCACGGCGCTACGCCACGGGCTGAGCACCTACCACGGGGCGTCGCGCCCGGATGTGACCTCGCTGCCTGGCGACGACGCAGCGCAGTTGACGGTCGGCGGGACCATGCAGGTCATCAGCACCGACCACTTGCGCGCCTTTACCGAAGACCCGGTGGCGATGACCGCGATCACTGCGCAACATGCGCTCAATGACATCTGGGCGATGGGCGCACGCCCACAGGCCGCCACCGTCACCCTGATCCTACCCCGCCAGACGCCCGAACTACAGGAACGCCTCCTGTCCGAGATCATGGAAACCGCCCACCAAGAGATGAAAGCCGCAGGTGCCGCCATCGTGGGCGGCCACACCTCTTTGGGGGAGGAACTCACCGTCGGCTTCACCATCACCGGACTCTGTGACGCGCGCCCCATCACCCTTGCTGGCGCATGCGCGGGCGATCACCTGATCCTGACCAAACCCTTGGGATCAGGCACGATTTTAGCCGCAGAAATGACGGGACAGGCCCGCGGGGCTTGGGTCGCGGGCGCGCTTGATCTTATGTGTCAGAGCCAGCGCAACGCCGCCAAGGTCCTGCGCCCCGTGGCGCGCGCCATGACCGATGTCACGGGCTTTGGTCTGCTAGGTCACTTGCAGGGTCTGTGCGAGGCCTCGCATCTGGGCGCAGAGATCACATTTGACGCGATCCCATTGATGGAGGGCGCACGTGACCTGGCCGAGGCAGGCGTGCGGTCCACGATCTTTGACGACAATGCAGCTCTTTTGCCCGGCATTGGCACCGCAGGCACGCGGGCGCTGCTGGTTGATCCGCAGACCTCGGGCGGTCTCTTGGCCTGTGTCGCCCCCGAACATGCCGCGCAGGTGTTCGAGCAGCTTAAAAACTACGGCTACCGCGCTGCGAAGATTGGCGAAATGCGTGGTTCTGACGAGGGTATCGTGCCGCGATAACCCGTCTTAAAGAGCTGCCATCACCTCCAATACGCGCGCTGCGGCCTGCATGCGATCCGACGCGCTCAATCCCGGCAGCGCAATCTGGCGCTGGGTGCTTACTGCGTAGCGGCTGCGAGCCTTGCGGTAGGCGGGATCGTAATGATCCGCCATCAGCCGCGCCACCAGTGCCGGTTTATCCCCCGCCGCGATCAGCTTGAACCAGTCCTCCACCACCGCACCAGAGCGATGTTCCCTGAGAGGTTCGAGCTTTTCGCGCAGGTGGTCCGCGTCTGACAGAATGTCATCGTAAGCCTCAACCAGATAGGCGCAGCGGGCCTCAAACGGCACCTCCAGATCAATCCTCGGCGCGGCTTTCATCGCCTCCCACAGGCTGGGCGGCAGGATACGCGCCCCGATCTTGCTGGCTTCGGCCTCCACCAACACCGGGCGCGCCGAGTCCATCCGCGCCAGCGCGCAGGCAATATAGCTCTCAAACCGTTTCTGACTTGGTTGCCCTCCCGGCATCTCGCCCAAGAGCGACCCCCGATGCCCGGCAAGCCCCTCCAGATCCAGCACCTGACCGCCCATCCCGGCGACCTGCTGCAAAATCTCGGTCTTGGCGGTGCCGGTCAACCCATCCAGCAAGATCAGCCGATGCGACAGCTCCGCCTCATAGAGCGCGGCATGCACCAGACGGCGATAGCTCTGGTAGCCGCCCTGAACCACCTCGGCCCGCCAGCCGATCTGGCTCAACATCCACGTAAAACTGCCCGAGCGCTGCCCGCCGCGCCAGCAATAGACCAGAGGTTTCCAGCTGCCGTCGTGATGGCTCAGCCGCTGCTCGATGTGGGTGGCGGCATTGCGAAACACCATGGCCGCGCCGATCTTACGGGCACGAAAGGGGCTTTCCTGCACATAGATCGTGCCCACCTCTGCCCGTTCCTCATTGTCGAGCACCGGCAGGTTGATCGCGCCGGGCACATGGTCCTCGGCATATTCTGCAGGGCTGCGCACATCGATCACCGTGTCATGCCCGTGCGAGAGAAATTCGGAAAGTGTTTGAAACGTCAGAGCCATGCTCCATTTCTTATAACCACAAGGCACACAACAAAACATGAAACCGCGCTACAGCACCAGAGCCTGCCACCACCAGACGGAATACCGCGATGTCAGACACCGAATTGGAGATCGACACACAGCCCGCCACCCTGATCCGCCGCCTCAATCAGATTGCGGTGGCGCGGTTTGCATCCGTTATGGCGGCTGCTCAGCTGGACCTCACGCCGGTGCAATACGCGGCCCTTTCGGCCCTGACTGAACATCCGGGGGTTGATCAGGCAACATTGGCCACGCTTGTGGGGTATGACCGGGCGACCCTTGGCAAAGTTGTGGAACGGCTGGAGGCAAAATCGCTACTGGTCCGCGAGGTTGATCCTCGCGATCGGCGCGCACGCTGTCTGCGCATCACGCAGGAGGGCGACTGGCTGGTCTCCAAGGCGCAGCCTCTCGTCAGCGCTCTTCAGCCGCAAATCCTGAACGGGCTCAACGCCGCCGAGCGTGAAGAGCTGATCTATCTGTTGAAAAAGGTGACCCGCGCGCAGGCGACCACCGCTCAGGGCGCGCATCCTGTACGCTAACCGGGCATCAGCCCCGTTTTCGTGCCAATTCCAGCCGTGCCTCTGTCATCGACAAATCCGCAATAATCTGGCGACGCTTGCTGCGATCCCCAGTTTCGCGCAGCTCCTCGCGCAAACGCGCCAATTCCCGGCTCAGCGACACGACCTCCGGCACCGCGCCATTGTCTTTTAGAATACGGTTCATGACGGCGTTTTCCGGGTCATCGCAGGGCGGCAGAGGTCGTCCAGCCCCTTCGAGATTGTCAAAGGCTCCGTCTTTTTCCGCCGCAGCGATGCGCGCGTTGATCAGGTCAATCAGCGGATGGTCCATGGACAGGAAACTAGGAGCTCTGCCCGCTGCTGGCAATAGCAGCGGACAGATCAAAGCTACTTAACGCAATGCGTCGATGCGCACTTGATCCGTGCTCGGGAAGTCGGGATCTTCATAAATGCGCACGGCGCGGATCAGATCGCCCTCAAATTCAAAGACATTGCAAAACCGCCCCTGCGAGACGGTGCCATCAGGAAAAGCCGTACCGTCCGACATCTCTCCCCACACACGTCCCTCGACAACCACGGTATCGCCTGCCTCGATGATGTGCAGACCTTCAATGTCGTGCTTCAGCCAGTTGAGCATAGCACCCATTTTTTCACCAAACCGCTGCATGTCTGCCTTGCCTTTGCCGCTGCCAAACTTGGGAAAGAGCAACTCCACATCATCAGTGTAAAGATCCATCAATCGCACATCGCGATGATCCACATACTCAAAATAGAGACGCACGATGTCCTGCCGACTTAAGGGCATAACCTATTCCTTTTGCTTCATATTCTTCCTTGGCATGTGGTCAGTGACTGGCACGCTTTCAAGTTGCGCCAATGAAATACCCCCGCCAGATCTCTCCAGCGGGGGTTAGCGGATATTGCACTATAGTTTCACAGGTGAGACATCGGGTCAGGATTTCTGACCATGTCGGGCCTGACCTTACTTCTTGGTGATACGACCGTCGGTGTAGGCACTGTAGGGGCCAACTTCGGCAAGATATTCGGCCACCACATCGGCCAAGTCAGGGCCAAAGTCATAGGCGTTTTTGTCGTCACCGGCGAAGACCTTGTAGCCGTCGCCACCGTTGCGCACGTAGTTGTTGGACACCACGCCGTAGGTTTTCGCCGGATCAATCGCGACCCATGCGTCCCCCTCCATGACCATCACATCAGAGATCCGGGAACCCGGCTCTTTGGACGCATCAAAGGCGAACTTCATCCCGGCAACCTGTGGGAAGCGACCGGCACCCTCTTCGATCTGACCAACACCGTTTTCCAATGCCTCAATCATCGCCTGACCGGAAACCTCGAAGGTCGAGAGCGTGTTCTGGAACGGCAGTACGCTCAGCACTTCGCCCATGGTCACCTCACCCGCATCGATCGAGGAGCGCAGGCCGCCGCCATTCTGGATCGCGATGGTCACGCCCTGATCCTTGACCCGCGCCAGCATAGCGTCGGCAACCAGATTGCCCATCGAGCACTCGCCCGCCCGGCACACATCGCGTGACCCATCGACGATATCCTTGGTTTCGGCGACGATCCGGGTTTTCATTTCTTCAATCGGCGCGCCCATCTCTTTGATACGGGACAACATATCCGCATCGGGGGTCACGGATGCATCCAGAAGGATTGGCTCACCTTCGGCAGAAACGACATTGCCCTCATCATCAAAGGTCACGGTCAATTCGCCGAGGTATTTGGAGTAGGCATAGGCTTGCACCACGGGCACATCACCAACCATGGTGGGGTAAGGGCCCGCCGCGCTGTCGGAGGTGTTGGACAGCAGGGTGTGCGAATGGCCGCCCACAACCAGATCCAGCCCGGGAACTTGCTCGGCAATCTCCATATCCTTGGCGAGCCCCACATGGGTCAGCGCGATGATCTTGTTCACACCTTCCGCCTTCAGCGCTTCGACATCGGCAGCCAGGCTGTCGATTTCATCCTGAAACACAACATTCGGCCCCGGCGAGGAGGTCTCGACCGTGTCAGTCGCAAGCGCAGAGATGATGCCGATTTTCTCGCCGCCGACCTCAAGCACCACGTGATTGCCGACCTTGCCCTTCAAGAGCGGCTCGGACGTGAGGTCAAGATTTCCGGAGATCACCGGAAAGGACACGGTGTCGACGAATTTCTCAAGCCCCGCCGGGCCGTCGTCAAATTCATGGTTGCCCACAGCCATTGCATCATAGCCGATGTCTTCCATGAACTCGGCCTCGGCCGCACCTTTGTAGGTGGTATAGAACAAAGACCCTTGGAAGGGATCGCCCGCATCCAACAGCAGGACATTTTGACCTTCGAGCGCAGAGCGCATCTCATCGACTTTGGCTTTTACGCGCGCAATGCCGCCAAAGCATTTCCCCTCTGCTTCATCCTCGGTGCCGCAGGTGGAATCATATTTGTTGATCGACTCGATGCGGCTGTGAATGTCGTTGGTGTGCAGGATGGTCAGCTTGTATTCCGCCGCAGCCATACCCGCGGTCAGACCCAGCGCAGCTGCCGATGTCAGTAAACGTGAAATCATAGGATAAACCCTCACCTTTGTTATGCCACCTCTACCGGTGGTTGTTATGGTCTCAGTATTCGTGATCTTTGCCCAAACAGTCAAAACCAAACTTACGTGACAGACCGATGTAGACGCAGGGGAAACTTTGCGCTGCCCTGTGCATAAGCGCTCTTGCGTAAAGGGGGCGTCTGAGGGCATGACGTGGCCATGCTGATTTACAAGATTTTCCGTGACGACGAATGGCGCGCCTTCGAGGCCGCTGGTGAAACCGATGGCGCGCCCGTGGACCTTGCGGACGGCTTTATCCATTTCTCGACCGCTCCGCAGGCGGCAGAGACCGCAGCCAAGCATTTTGCGGGCGCTGAGGGACTGTGGCTTCTGGCTTTTGAGGCGGATCAGATGGGCGATGCGCTCAAATGGGAGCCGTCACGCGGTGGTGCACTGTTCCCGCATCTCTATCGCCGGCTGCAACATGCGGAACTGATCTGGGCCAAACCACTGCCGCTGGTTGAGGGTGTTCACCGTTTTCCCGCAGAGATGGTCTAAGCGCGCCGACGCGCAACAAAGGAGGCACGGCCAATGAAGCTGTCCGAAAAACTGGCGCTGGCCGTGATGCATCGCCTTGATCCAGAAACCGCGCATGGGTTGTCCATCAAGGCCCTGAAATCCGGTCTTACGCCCTGCCCCGGCCCGGTGACATCGCCACGCCTGAAGACAGAGATTGCCGGTCTGAACCTGCCCAACCCGGTCGGGCTCGCCGCAGGGTTCGACAAAAATGCCGAAGCGCTCGGCGCGCTCACGCAGGCCGGTTTTGGGTTTATCGAGGTGGGGGCCGCAACCCCGCGCCCACAACCCGGCAATCCCAAACCCCGCCTGTTTCGGTTGAGCGAAGATCGCGCAGCGATCAATCGTTTCGGCTTTAACAACGAGGGCATGGAGGTGATCGGCGCACGCCTTGCTCAGCGGCCCAAGAATGGCGTAATCGGCCTCAACCTCGGCGCGAACAAAGACAGCGATGACCGCGCGCAGGATTTTGCCCGCGTCCTGAGCAATTGCGGCACGCATCTGGACTTTGCCACCGTCAATGTCTCTTCTCCCAATACCGAAAAGCTGCGTGATCTGCAGGGTAAGGCTGCCCTTTCTGCGCTATTGGCTGGGGTCATGGAGGCACGAGAGGGCCTGGACCGCCCGATCCCGGTGTTTCTCAAAATTGCACCCGATCTGGATGAGGCAGGTCTTGATGATATCGCTGATGTCGCGCGCGAAAGCGGGATCGATGCGGTGATTGCAACCAATACGACGCTTGCCCGCGATGGTCTGAAAAGCGCGCACCGCGACGAAATGGGCGGGCTCTCCGGCGCGCCATTGTTTGAAAAATCCACCCGGGTACTGGCACAGCTCTCCTCCCGGCTTGACGGCGCCGTGCCGATCATCGGTGTGGGCGGAATTTCCTCAGCTGAGGACGCCTATGCCAAAATCCGCGCGGGTGCATCTGCGGTGCAGTTTTACACCGCACTGGTCTATGGCGGCCTGTCACTTGCAGCAGAGATCGCCAATGGCCTTGATGCGCTTCTGGCGCGCGACGGGCATGACAGCGTCGCGCAAGCGGTTGGCACCGATCGCGCAACTTGGCTCTAATCATCCAAAGCAGCCGGGGACGCTCCCGCCCGTCAGGGATGCTTTAAAAAGCCCCCCTTCCCGTTGGGCCCGGCAGGCCGCGCCAAAGGCGCGGCCTGCCCCCGGCGATTTGCAAAGCAAAGCGCAAAACCTCACCTGTGATTTGCAACAGCAAATCTCAATTTGGCCGCCCGCACATCGCGCAGACGAGACGCAGCGCTTCATCCAGCAGATGCAACTGACGCTTCCAGTCGAGGGTATCGGGCCGCCAGCGTTGCCGCGCGGGCAGTATTCAACACCATCAAAGCAAGCCAAAGCCCGTGATTTCCCAGCACTGGCACAAAGATCACAAGCGCGATCAGATAGATCCCCACCGCCTGGATCATTGCGATCCGCATGTCGCGGGTCCAGGTGGCACCAATGTAGATACCGTCGAACATGAAGCTCGCCACGCTGATCAACGGAGCCAGCGCCACCCAGATCAGATAGTGCCGCGCAGTCTCGCGCACCTCCGGTGCCGTGGCCATCAGATCAATCAGCGCAGGCCCGCCCCACCAGAAGAGCAGCGCCAGCGCCACCGAGAACCCCACTCCCCAATAGCTCGACACAATGGCTGCCCGGCGCAGGCGCGCAGGATCCCGTGCCCCGACTGCCCCACCCACCAACGCCTCGGCGCTGAAGGCAAAGCCGTCCAGCGCAAATGCGGTCATCTGCAGAAGCTGGATCAGCACCTGATTGGCGGCCAATGTCACATCGCCAAGATCCGCACCGAGGAACAGGAAGGTGGTAAATGACAAGTTCAGCAAGACCGAACGCACCATGATGTCGCCATTGACCTGCATCATCCGCTTGATCCGCACGCGATCAAAGATCCGCGCCCAGTCGTGCCACTGATCACCGGCAAAGGCCGACCCGCACAGCCAGAGACCCAAGGCCAGCCCCGACCACTCCGCGATCAACGTCGCAGTCGCGACGCCTTCGACGCCCCAACCCAGCCCCAGCACGAACCACAGATCCAGCACGATATTGAGGCCATTCATCCAGATCTGCAGCAAGAAGACACCCCGCGTGCGCTCCATCGCGATCAGCCAACCTGTGACGGCATAAAGGCCGATGGTCGCAGGCGCACCCCAGATTCGGATTTCCAGATATTGCCGCGCCAGCCCCTCCACCTCGGCACTGGCAGGGGCCAGCGTAAAGGCTCCCCAAAAGACCAAAGCCTGCGCCAGAATGAAGAACAGCCCCGCGCCGCCCGCCAAGAGCAGCCCTCGCATCAACAGGGCGCCGGTCTCGGCCTCATCGCCAGCACCACGCGCCTGTGCCGCCAGACCGGTGGTGCCCATGCGCAAAAAGCCAAAGATCCAATAGATCGTCGACAGGATGACCGCGCCTATGCCCACGGCTCCAATGGGGGCGGCCTCCCCCAGCTGGCCCACCACGCCCGTATCCACCGCGCCGAGAATGGGCACGGTGGCATTGGACAAGACGATCGGCAGCGCGATTTTGAGCACCCGGGAATGGGTGATGGGGCCAGATGCCTCTGACATGAATAAAATCCCTTGGAATCAGTCGCCTGAACGGCGTTCCTGCGGCATCAGGAAATGCCCCGTTGCCTGCGCAAAGAGCTTATCCTTGTGATCCTGCCAAGCGGCCACATGCACCGATGCATAGCGCCGACCGGAACGATTGACAGTCGCACGCGCATAAGAGTCCCGTGGCAGTCCCGAACGCAGATAGTCCACTGTAAAATCAATGGTTTTAGGCAAGCGCGGCATCTTGCCAGCCGCCATTGTCTCCACGTCCAACTCGCCGCTTTCAAACTGCGGCCAGAGGTGGAACCACTGCAGGGTGATCACCGAGGTAACCTCCAGAAAGGCCGCCGTCGCCCCACCGTGGATCGCGGGCAGCATCGGATTGCCGATCAGATTGTTGTGAAAATGCATGGTCGAGGTCAGCTCATCGCCACGCCGCTCGAAGGTGATGCCGAGAAACCCGATATAGGGCACCGATTCCACCAAGGCCGCAAGGGCCGCATCGCGGCGTTGCTTGATCACTTGCACGGGCTCGGGACGGGGGCGGCTCATTGTTTTGGCTCCAGCGTGAAGGCGCCAGAGGCCGTTGCGACAGGCACTTCGGTTTCTTCATCCGTCGCCACCGCGCGCACAAAGGCGACATTGCGGGTCACATGGTGACAGGTTGCGGTTGTGGTGATGGTCTGCCCCGGCGTCGCTCCGCGCATATAGTCAATCCGCAAATCAATGGTGGCAGTGCTCGACGGCTCGCTCGGGTGGCTCATCACGGCCGCACCGCAACAGGTGTCCATCAGGGCCGAAACTGCACCGCCATGGATCACGCCAGTATCTGGATCCCCGATCAGTTTCTTATCATAGGGCATCACGATCACCGCGCGCCCATTGCCGATCTCGGTCAGCTCCATCCCCAAAGCCTTTGAGTGCGGGATTGCCTCAATGAACTGGCGCGCCAATTGGGTCTTGTCTGCCATCGGATGCTCCTTACCGCTATCGGCTCTTTTATCAGACGCTCCTTGCCAAAGCGCAAGGCTTGCAAAACTCCCAGTTGCACCGCTCGGTTCAGATGCTTAGGTTGCCCGAGCAAGGGAGGACATGGATGACCGAGACAAAACTGTCATTCAAGGAGATGTGCGCAGAGTTCGATGTGACGCCGCGCACCCTTCGGTACTATGAATACATCGAGCTGTTGCAGCCCGAACGTCAGGGGCGTTCACGGTTCTACGGCGCGCGCGAAGTGGCGCGGATGAAGCTGATCCTGCGCGGGCGCAAGTTCGGCTTTCAGCTGGAAGAGATCCGCCAATGGTTGCTGATCTACGATAAGGAAGGCGACGAAGCGCAAAACCGCGCCTTTATCGAGATGGCCGACCGGCAACTAAAAGAACTGGAACTCCAGCGCCAGCAGATCAACGAGGCGATGGACGAACTCACGGATCTGCGCAAAGTGACGCTGGGTTTATTGAAGTAGGTCACTCGCCCGTTTCCCCAACCGAGAGTAGCTGCGCAGGGTACATCAATGGGAATACACGACTGCATCGGCGAGACCTCTTTCTATCCGCAGCTGCTGATCGGAGTTGGGGTTCTGATCTCGGGTATTTTCGTAAAGCTCAAGGAGGACCTCACTGTCGCACAAATGTGCGCGGTCTTGGTCGGTCGTCGAAAGATATCCAGCAAAAAACTGCAATGGGCGCTTCTGGTGCTTACCTTGCTGCTCCTTCTCGTGCTGTGGCTGTATCTCATCGACAGATGCATTCCATAGGGGCCTATTGGCCAACTTAAATCAGCCTGTTTGCGCATGCATTGCGGATACATGACGCTGATTTAACCTCTAAAATTTTCGGCTTTTCCCCAAAACGTCACGTCAATTCGCCCTGCCACCACGTCACCCCTCAAAATGACGCGGCGTCGGAGTTACGTAAACGTCAAGTTCATGTTGTAACTCTCGACAAGAGCCGCCAAGGTTTACGCAGACGACGCCAACGTAAAGCAACATCTGAGTGACGCCCCATGAGTGAAGACACCAAATCCATTCGCGAGATGTGCGACGAGTTCGGAGTAACGCCGCGCACGTTGCGATTTTACGAAGCCAAGGAATTGCTGTTCCCAATCCGGGACGGACAAAAGCGGCTCTTTACCAAGCGCGACCGGGCGCGGCTGAAACTGATCCTGCGCGGCAAGCGGTTTGGCTTCAGCCTTGAGGAAATCCGCCAGCTTCTCGACCTTTATCATATGGGTGATCAGCAGCTGACGCAGCTGAGCCGCACCTATGAGATCGCGCAAGAGCGTCTGGCAGATATGGAGCGCCAGCGCGACGAGCTGACCGAGGCCATTGATGACCTGAAGGATCAGTTGAAATGGGGCGAGAAAGTCATCGCCTCGATGAAAACAAACGCCAAGGCGGCCGAGTAACCCTCACCGCCCTGCCCGCCAGATTGAACATGCAAACCGCACCACTCCAACCTTTGAGGATCGCGATGCCGAGCTATACCGCCCCCACCAAGGACACCCAATTTGTTCTGCATGACGTGCTGAACATCAAGGACGCAGGAATCCCCGGCTATGACGAGCTGGAGCCTGATTTCACCGGCGCCGTTCTGGAAGAAGCCGGCAAGATCGCCCGCGACGTGCTGCACCCGCTGAATGTGGTGGGCGACACCGAGGGTTGCCGTCTGGAAAACGGTGTGGTCTACACCCCGACCGGCTTTAAGGCCGCGTTCGAACAAGTGAAAGAAGGCGGCTGGCCTGGTCTTGACATGCCGGAACAATACGGCGGCCAGAACATGCCCTATGTGATCGGTACTGCGGTGGGCGAGTTCTTCTCCGGAGCGAACCAGGCGTTTACCATGTATCAGGGCCTGACCCATGGCGCGGCCTCGGCCATTCTGGCGCATGGCACCGACGCACAGAAAGACACCTATCTGCCCAAGATGGTGTCCTGCGAATGGACCGGCACCATGAACCTGACAGAGCCCCATTGCGGCACTGATCTCGGCCTGATGCGCACCAAAGCAGAACCGCAGGAGGATGGCTCCTACAAGATCACTGGCCAGAAGATCTTCATCTCTGCCGGCGACCACGACATGTCCGACAATGTGATCCATCTGGTGCTGGCAAAGATCCCCGGCGGCCCCGATGGCATCAAGGGCGTGTCGCTCTTTATCGTGCCGAAGTTCATCGTGAACGAAGACGGCACCCCGGGCGAGCGCAATGGCGTTTCGGTCGGCAAGATCGAAGAAAAGATGGGCATTCACGGCAACTCCACCTGCGTGATGAACTACGACGCCGCGACTGGCTGGCTCTTGGGGGACATGCACAAGGGTATGCGCGCCATGTTCACCATGATGAACGAGGCCCGTCTGGGTGTGGGCATGCAGGGTCTGGCGCAGGCCGAAGCGGCCTATCAGAACGCAGTGGAATACGCCAAGGACCGCCTTCAGGGCCGTGACGTGACCGGCGCGAAGAACCCCGATGGCCCGGCAGATCCGCTGATCGTCCACCCCGATATTCGCCGTAACCTCATGGATCAAAAGAGCTTTGCCGAGGGCGCGCGGGCGTTCATCCTCTGGGGAGCGACCATGATCGACAAGGCGCATCGCTCTGAGGACAAGGACGCCGATGGGCTGATCTCTCTGCTCACGCCGGTTATCAAAGGGTTCCTGACCGACAAGGGCTATGACATGACCGTGCAGGCCCAGCAGGTTTACGGCGGCCATGGCTACATCGAAGAATGGGGCATGTCGCAATATACCCGCGACGCCCGTATCGCGATGATCTACGAGGGCGCAAACGGTGTGCAGGCGCTGGATCTGGTGGGCCGCAAGCTCGCTCAGGATGGCGGCAAACATGTGATGGCTTTCTTTGATCTGGTCAAAGGGTTCTGCAAGGAAAACGCCGAGATTTCCGAAGACTATGCCCAGGACTTCATCGAGCCTCTGAAGGCGGCCTCCAAGGATCTGCAAGCGGCGGGGATGTATTTCATGCAAAACGGCATGAAGAACCCCAACAACGCGCTCGCTGGCTCCACCGATTTCATGCACATGTTCGGCCATGTCTGCCTTGGCCTGATGTGGGCGATGATGGGCAAAGCCGCGCAAAAGGCGCTTGACGAAGGGGCCTCTGACGCGGCGTTCTACGAGACAAAACTCGCCACCGGCCGCTACTACATGGCACGTCAGCTGCCCGCGACCAAACTGCACCTTGCCCGCATCGAGACCGGTGCCGACACGGTGATGGCCCTCGACGCCGCGCAGTTCTGATCGCGCCCTGTGACATGACATCGGATGTGCCCCTGCGGGGCATATCCCCCCTTGGCCACCGGGGCGCATTTGGAATTGAGAGGATCCGAATATGCCCAAACGCTTTCGTCTGACCCGCCGCTTTCCCGTCGCCATGACGGAGGATGGCTTTCGCAGGCTCAAACGCTTTGCCCAAGAGGCCGGACTGGATGAGGGAGAAGCGCTGTCGTTTTTGTTCGAGAATTTCGACAGCGTGACGAACCATGAAAACCTGACCCACCGGTTGCGGCTGTTCAACGCCGAGCTGGAGGATCGCAAACGCTAGCGCACGGCAAGCACTGCCAAGCGCTTAAGGGGGAGAGATGAGCGCAGAGCTGGATTTTCGCACATCATCTGCATGGATGACCGACGAGCACAAAATGCTCGCTGACATGACGCAGAGCTTTATAACCAAGGAGTGGGCCCCGAAATTCGAACGCTGGCGCAAGCAGGGCGAGATGGACCGTTCCACCTGGGCCGAGGCCGGCGCGCTCGGCCTGCTCTGCCCCTCCATCCCCGAGGAATACGGCGGCGCAGGCGGCGATTTTGGCCATGAGGCGGCGATCCTGATCGAGGCCAGCCGCGCCAATCTCGCCAGCTGGGGCCATGGTATCCATTCCGGCATTGTGGCGCATTACATCCTGTCCTACGGTACCGAAGAACAAAAGCAGCGTTGGCTGCCCAAAATGGTGTCCGGCGAGCTGGTCGGCGCGCTGGCGATGACAGAGCCGTCTACCGGGTCTGACGTGCAGGCCATCAAGACCAAGGCCATCCGGGACGGCAATGTCTACCGGCTGTCCGGGCAGAAAACCTTTATCACCAATGGCCAGCATGCCAACCTGATCCTTGTGGCCTCAAAAACGGACCCCTCTCTTGGGTCAAAAGGCATCTCGCTGGTGGGGCTTGAAACGGATGGCGCCGACGGGTTCACCCGTGGCCGCAATCTCGAAAAGGTCGGCCTGCACGCAGCGGACACATCAGAGCTGTTCTTCGACAATATCGCGGTGCCCCCGGAAAACATCCTTGGCGGTGCCGAGGGTCAGGGCTTTTACCAGATGATGCAACAACTGCCGCAGGAACGGCTGATCATCGCCTGCGGCGCGGTTGGCGCGATGCAGGGCGCGGTCGAGCGCACCATCGCCTATTGCAAAGAGCGCGAAGCCTTTGGCGGGCCTCTGACCCAATTCCAGAACACCCGCTTCAAGCTCGCTGAATGCCTGACCAAGAGTAAAGTCGCACGCGCCTTCCTTGATGAATGCATGGTCGAACACCTACGTGGGAACTTAAGCGTCGAAAAAGCGGCGATGGCCAAATACTGGATCACCGACACGCAAGGCGCTGTGCTCGATGAGTGTTTGCAACTGCACGGAGGATACGGGTTCATGCAAGAATACGCCGTGGCGGAAATGTGGACCGATGCCCGTGTGCAGCGCATTTACGGTGGCACCAATGAGATCATGAAAGAGCTGATTGCGAGGTCGCTGTGACAGTTCCAGCGCTTTCCCTCGCCGCGTCTGACGGATGCCTCCGGCGGGGATATTTGAGAGAAGTTGAAGGTATGGGGCGCGCCTGCCCCCGGGCTCTCCGCCTAATGGGCAAGCGCGCCTTCAGCTTCTGCGATCATCGGCTTCCCAGCCTGTACCGCACTGCCATGTTATCGCCATCTTGGTTAACAAACGCTGACTATCCTTCATCTTCTTCAAAATATCCCACGGGGGTGCGGGGGTGTGAAACCCCCGCCGCGACATCGCCACTGGGAGGGGCGATTTGATATGAAACTCTATTGTTTTGGCGAATCCGGCCATTCCTACAAGGCGGCGCTGGCGCTTGAGCTTGCGGGGCTAGCGTGGGAGCCGGTCTTTGTTGACTTTTTCAACGGTACCACACGCGGCGATGCGTTCCGAAGTGACGTCAATGAAATGGGCGAATGTCCGGTTTTAATTGATGGTGACGTAACGCTCAGCCAGTCCGGCGTGATCCAGCAGTATCTGTCTGAGACCTATGGCAAGTTTGGTGGAACCACCCCGGAAGAGAAACGGGAAGTCCTGCGCTGGCAGCTTTGGGACAATCACAAACTGTCTTCAAACGCGGGCCTGTGCCGGTTTTTGATGAATTTCCTGCCCGAAGACAAACGCCCGGCTGAAGTAATCGCATTCCTGCAAGGACGCCTCAAAGCGGCCTACGCAGTTTTGGACAAACACTTGGAGGGCCGCGACTGGATCGTGGGCGAAAGCCTCACCAACGCCGACCTTACCTGTTGTAGCTACCTCTATTACCCGGAACCTTTCGGCTTTGACCGCAAGGATTACCCCAATATCGACGCCTGGCTGTCGCGCCTCAGCGCCCTGCCCGGCTGGAAACACCCCTATGACCTGATGCCCGGCAACCCGTCGGATCGAGCTTGAGGAGACCAATATGACCGAAGCTTACATCTATGATGCCGTCCGCACCCCGCGCGGCAAGGGCCGCAAGGACGGCGCACTCCATGAGGTGACCTCCGTGCGCCTCTCTGCCCTGACCCTGAACGCGCTGAAAGAGCGCAACAACCTCGAAGGCCATGCGGTCGAGGATGTGATCTGGGGCAACGTCACGCAGGTGATGGAACAGGGCGGCTGTCTGGCGCGCTCTGCAGTGCTGGCCTCCGATCTGGATCAATCCATTCCCGGCCTTGCGATCAACCGCTTCTGCGCCTCTGGCATGGAAGCTGTGAACCTTGCTGCAAACCAAGTCAAAGGTGGCGCGGGAGATGGCTATATCGCGGGCGGCGTCGAGATGATGGGCCGTGTGGCGATGGGCTCTGACGGGGCGGCGATTGCCGTCGACCCGACCCTTGCGATGGACACTTATTTTGTACCGCAGGGGATCTCCGCCGATATTATCGCGACCGAGTATGGGTTTACCCGCGAACAAGCTGATGCACTGGCGGTCGAATCCCAGCGCCGTGCCAAGGCCGCGTGGGATGACAACCGCTTTGCTAAATCCGTCATCACCGTGCGCGACCAGAACGGTCTGGCGATCCTCGATCATGACGAATACATGCGCCCCGGCACCGATATGCAGGCACTTGGCGCGCTCAATGCGTCCTTTCAGATGATGGGCGAAGTGATGCCGGGCTTTGATGCCGTTGCAAAACTAAAGTACCCGCATCTGGAGAAGGTCAACCACATCCACCACGCCGGGAACTCCTCGGGGATCGTGGATGGCTCTGCCGCGCTGTTGATCGGCAACAAGGAATTTGGCGAGCGTCATGGCCTGAAGCCGCGCGCCCGTATCAAGGCGACAGCCAAGATCGGCACCGACCCGACCATCATGCTGACTGGCCCTGTGCCTGTGACCGAGAAGATCCTCAAAGAGACCGGCATGAAGATATCCGATCTGGATCTTTTCGAGGTCAACGAGGCCTTTGCCTCGGTGGTCCTGCGCTTCCAGCAGGCCTTTGACGTCGATCCGGCCTTGGTGAACGTGAACGGCGGCTCCATCGCCATGGGGCACCCGTTGGGGGCGACCGGTGCGATCATCATCGGCACGCTGCTGGACGAACTGGAGCGGCAGGACAAGGAATGCGGCCTTGCCACGCTCTGCATTGCATCCGGCATGGGTGCGGCCACCATCATCGAGCGCGTCTAAGCGACGCCTTCTCACCTGATAGGGTTGGAGACAAAGACTATGACCGATTTCAAATACGACGTAGACGCCGATGGCATCGCCATCATCACATGGGACGCCGAAGGCAAGAGCATGAACGTCCTCACCCGCGAGGCCTTTGGCCTGGTGGAGGAGTATATTGATCGCGCACTTGGCGATGACGCCGTCAAAGGCGTGGTAATCACTTCCGGCAAGAAAGACTTTGCGGGCGGCATGGACCTGAATGTGCTGGCCACCATTCGCGAGGAGTCGGGCGAAAACCCGGCTCAGGGCCTGTTTGATTTCACGATGAATGGCCACCGCATCCTGCGCAAGCTGGAGCGCGCCGGGATGGATGCCAAGACCAACAAGGGCGGCAAACCGATTGCCTGCGCCATCAATGGCACCTGTGCGGGCATCGGCACCGAGATTGCGCTGGCCTGTCATTACCGCAGCATGACCGACAACTCGAAGGCAAAGATCGGCCTGCCGGAGATCCTGCTGGGGATCTTCCCCGGCGGCGGCGGTACCATCCGGTACTCGCGCATGGTGGGCGCGGTGAACGCCGCCCCTGTGCTGCTCGAAGGCAAGATGCTGGACCCGAAAAAGGCCAAGTCCGCAAGCCTCGTGGATGAGGTTGCCGCCGATCCGCTGGAGGCGGCGCGTCAGTGGGTGCTCAATGCCAAAGACGCCGACATCGTGAAACCTTGGGACCAGAAGGGCTATAAAATGCCCGGCGGCGCGCCTTATCATCCGGCTGGGTTCATGAACTATGTCGGGGCCTCCGCCATGGTGCATGGCAAGACCCAAGGCGCGTTCCCGGCGGCCAAGGCGCTGCTCTCAGCGGTCTATGAGGGCGCTCTGGTGGATTTCGACACCGCCCTGCGCATTGAGGCCCGCTGGTTCACCCATGTTCTGATGAACCCGTCGTCCTCGGCCATGATCCGGTCCCTGTTCATCAACAAACAGGCGCTGGAAAAAGGCGCGGTGCGTCCCAAGGGTATCGAGGATCAGACCGTCAAGAAGATCGGCGTTTTGGGCGCGGGTATGATGGGCGCGGGCATCGCGTTGGTGTCGGCGCAGGCGGGCATGGAGGTCGTGTTGATCGACCGCGATCAGGAAGCTGCCGACAAGGGCAAGGCCTACTCCGCCACCTATATGGACAAGGGCATCAAGCGCGGCAAAGCCACGCCCGAGAAGAAAGAGGCGCTGCTGGGGCAGATCACGGCAACTGCGGATCTGGACGCCCTCAAGGGCTGCGATCTGATCATCGAGGCAGTGTTCGAAGACCCGAGCGTGAAGGCCGAGATGACCAAGAAGGTCGAGGCGATCATCCCCGAGGATTGCATCTTTGCCTCCAACACCTCGACCCTGCCGATCACCAGCCTCGCCGAGGCCTCGGTCCGGCCGGAGCAGTTCATCGGCATTCACTTCTTCTCGCCGGTGGAGAAGATGTTCCTGGTGGAGATCATCAAGGGTGAGAAAACCGGGGATCGCGCGGTGGCCAAGGCGCTGGACTATGTGCGCCAGATCCGCAAGACGCCGATCGTGGTGAATGATGCGCGCTTCTTCTACTGCAACCGCTGCATCATCCCCTACATCAACGAGGGCGCGCGGATGATCACCGAAGGTGTCTCGCCGGTGCTGATCGACAGTGCGGCGCGTCAGTTGGGCTTCCCGGTGGGGCCGATCCAGCTCACCGATGAGACCTCGATTGATCTTGGTGCAAAGATCGCACGCGCCACCAAGGCGGCGATGGGCGATGCCTATCCCGAAAGCCCGGCGGATGATCTGATCTTCTGGATGGAAGAGCAGGGTCGTCTGGGGCGCAAAGCCAATGCGGGCTTCTTTGATTATGATGACAAAGGTAAACGCGTTGAGTACTGGAAAGGCCTTGCGGAGAAATACCCGCAGGCTGCAGAGCAGCCTGACCTGATTGAGGTGCAGGAACGGCTGATGTTTGCGCAGGTCCTTGAGGCCGTCCGGGCGCTGGAAGAAGGCGTGTTGATGGACATCCGCGAGGGCGACGTGGGCGCTGTTCTGGCCTGGGGGTTTGCGCCGTGGTCCGGTGGACCGCTCTCGTGGCTCGACATCATCGGCACCCCCTATGCGGCGGAGCGCTGCGAGCAGCTGGCCGAAGCTTATGGCGACCGTTTTGCCTGCCCGCCGTTGTTGCGTGAGATGGCGGAGAAAGGCCAGACCTTCTATGGCCGTTTTGCGCCGGAAGAGGATCAGGCGGCCTGAGCGCTGCACACATGTGATCTAAAAAGTCGCCCCTCGCGGGGCGGCTTTTTTGTTTTGCGAGGCTCTGCCTCGCGCTCAGAGGTATTTAGAAAAAGGTGAAAGACAGGTGCGCGGTGATGCGCTATGAGGCGTGTGCGCTTGGCAAGACTGTCGCGCCACTTCCCCCCTGAAATTATGTGAGGTTGGTCATGGGTGACCATTTGTATGTCGTAACGGGTGGCCCCGGCTCCGGCAAAACGACATTGATAGAGGCGTTGGGTCTGCACGGCATTGTATCGATGCCTGAGGCCG
Organism: Tritonibacter mobilis; assembly: GCF_001681715.1. Lineage (GTDB taxonomy): Bacteria > Pseudomonadota > Alphaproteobacteria > Rhodobacterales > Rhodobacteraceae > Epibacterium > Epibacterium mobile. The sequence continues at coordinate 198,946 of NZ_LNWY01000012.1, forward strand.
GACGCGCCATTATCCGCGATCAGACCGCCATCGGTGGACAAGCATTGCCTTGGGCGGATCGGGGTTTATTTGCGCAAACCATGCTAAGCTGGGATATGCGCTCCTATCACGAGGCCACGAAACATCCGGGGCCGGTTTTGATGGATCGCGGCGTCCCCGATACCCTTGGATATCTGCGCCTGTGTAATCTGCCGGTTCCAGCGCATGTAGAGAAGGCGGCTGGGATGTTTCGCTATAATCCACGCGTGTTCATTGCGCCCCACTGGCCGGAGATCTTTGGTCAGGATGCGGAGCGCAAACAGGGTGAGGCGGAGGCGCGTGCGACATTTGAGGTGATGCAGCGCACCTATCAGTCCTTGGGGTATGAGGTGATTATCTTGCCCAAGGTCTGCGTTGAGGATCGCGTGGCGCTGGTGCTTTCGCATCTCGGTCAGAGCTGAAACAGAGAAAACCCGCCGCCGAAAGGATCGGCTGGCGGGTCGTCTGCTCTGGAGGGGGTGAGAGAGCGTGTAATCAGGCGAAGGTTGCGTATTGCGGCTCGCCAGTGCCGCCGGTGCCTGCCATTGCGCCGGGGGTCCAGAAGCTGTCTTCGGTGATCATGTCGATCACCAGTTCACGAGCTTCGGAGGCGGAGAGGATGGTGTAAAGCTCCTCGGACTGAGCGGTCACGCAGTAGTGCATCAGGTCGTGATCTGCAGGGCAGAAGGCCAGAACGCCGGCCTCGATATAGACGACTTCATCCTCATCAAAGGTAAGAACGATGGTTTCCATTGTCACCTGCTGCGGTGCGCGGGTGATACCGCGGTACCCTTCGAGGGCGCAGGCGGGAACCACTGCAAAAGGATCTCCCAGCGCATCCTCAAGGAGGTCATGCTCCAGCAAGATGCCCTGCTCTGGCTTGACCCACATCGGGTTGCGGTTGCCGAGTGCATCGCGGGGGATGTAGATGGGCGCCATTTCCTGTGCGGAGGCGGTGTCGCCCAGAACCAGAACGCGGCGTTCAATGGATTTTACGGGGCGCATGCCATGATCGAAGGTCAGAACCTCATCGCCTGTGGAGAGGGCTTCTACCGGGCGCCAACCAGTCGCAGTTGCAACCATGGTTCCTGCGAGAAAGCCAGCCTGACCTGTGGCCACCATCGGGAACTCGGTGGTGAATGCTTCTGCCATCGGGGAGGCATTCCGTTTTGCAAACCAGTCCAGCATGTTCCTGTCCTTTCGACACTTAAGTTGCTCCGGACCTCGAGGGCTCGAAGCTCCAATCGCCGTTCCGTGAATTCTTTGTAGCAAACCGGGCGGGCCTGGGCGCGGTCTCTTAGGGAGCCGCTCTGTATCAAAGGGATAGGGGGTAATCGTTAAAAGAGTATTCAAATCGTCCGATTTCGAGGTGGCAGCACGTCCTTACGGCATCAATCGCCTGTGAATCATAGTAAATACGCCAGTCGGGATCGCGCCGCGACTCATTCACACGGGGCAATTCCAGTGCGAATCCCAAATGATCGAACAAAGGTGCGGCATCCTTGGCGAAATGTTCGAGCCTTATGTAAAGGCTGCAATGCTCATACCCGTCCGACTGCATCATATAAGACGGAGCCGGTTGAGACTTGAGCGCGCGCATCACCAAAGGATCGGTCACAAAGCTGGTAAACGGCAGCGCATGCGCAAGTGGCACCATCGGATGATCAAAGGATTGCTCTTTGAGCCAGTGATAGAGGCTGACCATGCGATCAAAAGGATTGCGCACCAGCGTGAAGGCAAACATCTGCCGCAACTCTTCGCGGCTGGCGAGACCTTCGATATCGGCAAGGGTTGAATGTTTCCACAATCGCCCCCGCGTTTGGGTGCCATGCAGGCGGCGGCGGCGTTTCACGGCCTTCGGCGTGTCGCCCAGCATCTCATCCCCGGCCATGGCGCGCGCCTCCAGCGCCAGCGCGAGCGCGGTGCCGCCGGTCTTGGGGATATGAATAAAGACGTAGTTATGCCCGCGCGAAAGGATCATGCGCAGAGGCTAATCCATTCAGACGCATTGGGAAACAGCGAAGCGGAGGCGGCCTATGCAGCATAAATACCACCAACGCACGCAATCTCTTTCAATTTTCATATCGCCAGCGCAATATTCGACCTCAGGGACAAAACGGCAAGACCGGGGAGGAGGAACCATGGGATGGCTGGCAGATGAAACCGGGCTGGATCGGACGGCGGCGAACTATGTGCCGCTGACACCGCTGTCGCATTTGCAACGCGCGGCGCACGTCTTTGCCGAGGACACGGCCCTCGTCTACGGCCAAACCCGGCGCACCTATGCGCAGTATCACGATCGCTGTACCCGGCTGGCGGCGGCGCTGGCCGGCATGGGGGTGACACCCGGCGATGTGGTTGCGACCTTGCTGCCGAATATTCCGGCGCAGGCCGAGGCGCATTTTGGCGTGCCCGCCCGTGGTGCGGTGCTCAATACGATTAACATCCGGCTGGATGTGGACACCGTCGCATATATCTTTGAACACGGAGAAGCCAAGGTGGCGCTGGTTGACAGCGAGTTCCTCACGCTGGCTGAGGCCGCCAAGGCGCAAATAGCAGGCGACGGCCCGATCCTCATCGAGGTGCCAGACCCCGAGGCGGGTGTGCCTGCAAGCGGACGCTATGCCATCTATGATGAAATCCTCGCTGCCGCCGCCGATGATTTTGACTGGATCATGCCCGAGGACGAATGGGAAAGCCTTGCGCTCAACTACACCTCCGGCACCACCGGGCGGCCCAAGGGCGTGGTCTATCACCATCGTGGCGCCTATCTGATGACCATGGGCACGGTAATCTCATGGCAACTGCAATTGCGCCCAATTTATCTGACCATTGTGCCGCTGTTTCACTGCAACGGCTGGAACCACACATGGATGATGCCAGTGCTGGGTGGCACCGTGGTCTGCTGCCGTAACACCACAGCAAAGGCGATTTATAATGCCATCGCCGATGAGGGCGTGACCCATTTTGGTGGCGCGCCCATCGTGCTCAATATGATCGTCAACGCCAAGGATGCGGAGCGGCGCGCCTTTGACCACACGGTCGAGGTCTTTACCGCAGGCGCGCCCCCTGCCCCGGCCACGCTGGAAAAGATCGAACGACTGGGGTTTCACGTCACACAGGTTTACGGTCTGACAGAAACCTATGGCCATGTCACCGAATGCCTCTGGAAAGGCGACAGCTGGAACACGCTCGACACCGCCGGGCGTGCCGCGATCAAGGCCCGTCAGGGTGTGGCCTTTCCGATGATGGACCATATCACTGTGGTCGACGCAGAGATGAAACAGATCCCGATGACTGGCACGGATCAGGGCCAGATCGTGATGCGCGGCAATTCGGTCATGAAAGGCTACCTGAAAAACCCCGAGGCCACCGCAGAGGCCTTTGCGGGCGGTTATTTCCACTCCGGCGACATCGCCGTGCAGCATCCCGATGGCTATATCCAGATCGCCGACCGGGCCAAGGACATCATCATTTCAGGCGGAGAGAATATCTCCTCCGTGGAGGTCGAAGGTGTGCTGATGGGCCACCCGGATGTGAACCTTGCTGCGGTGGTGGCAAAGCCAGACGAAAAGTGGGGCGAAGTGCCCTGTGCTTTTGTGGAGCTGAAAGAGGGAGCAGAGGTCGACGAGGCCACCCTGATCGCCTTCGCCCGTCAGACGCTTGCCGGTTTCAAGACCCCGAAAGCGGTGATTTTTGGGGAATTGCCCAAGACATCAACCGGTAAGATCCAGAAGTTTGAACTGAGGAAACGGTTCGCTGGCGAGAGTTGAGGGCGACCTCCAGCCGCGAATTGGGGACGCTTTTGTAAAATGACACTGGATGGCAAAGATCTGTCAGACCGGGCCGGACGCTGCGATCGCCGACATTCAGCGCGCAGACCACAAATGGAAACGAAGAGGACAAAACTACCGTTTTGTCGTTAGGCGTGCGTGTCCGGGTTCATCACGATGCTATTGTAACCGCGCCACTAGAAACTCCATCAGCGCTCTTACGCGCCGTGGCTGGACTGCTCCTGCTGGGTAAACCATGTGAAGCGCGTTCGGTTCTGGTGAAAAGGCCTCAAGCACCTCGACAAGATCACCGGTTGCCAGATCCGTCCGGACATCCCATTCCGACTTTCGTGTAATTCCCTGCCCGCCCAGACACCACCGCCGAATGAGCCCCCCATCGTTGGCAATGCGGTTCCCAAAAACCCGCTTCGTTTTCATCTGCCCGTCGATCACAAACGCCCAATCCCGATCAGTGTTGGCTCCAAAGCGCATGATCAGGCAGTTGTGATGGCTCAGATCATCTGGATGCATGGGCGTTCCGTTGCGCTTCAGATAATCGGGGGACGCGCAGACGATCCGGCGGTTTGCCCCGAGCTTACGCGACTTCATCGTGCTATCGGACAATTCGCCAAAGCGGAGCGCAAGGTCGATGCCCTGCCCGACCAAATCAATAATTCCGTCACTGAGCGTCAGGTCGATCGCGATTTCCGGGTGCTCTGATATGAATTGATCCAGCAGCGGCACGAGTTGCGTGCGGCCCAGATCACTCGGCGCACTCATGTGGATCATGCCGGATATCTTTTCCACCCCCAGCTTAATCCTTGCTTCTGTTTCCTCTGTCTCTGCCAATATGCGCCGCGCGCCCGTGACCAACTCGCGGCCCTCGTCTGTCAGACTGATCGAGCGTGTTGTTCGCGTCAGCAGGCGCACTCCGTAATGCGCTTCGAGTGCAGCGAGCCGCTCTGTGACCGTCGCGGGCGACAATCCAACCTCACGACCCGCAGCCGCAAGCCCAGCTTTTTCCACTATCAGCAGGAACAGCTTGAGATTTTCTATCAGCATGGATGCCTCATTATTCGCCCATTCCGAATTATCAATTGGGATTTTAGGCAATTATTTGCCCTAAGGATAGGCGGTAGATGATGATCAACGAAAGGAGATCATCATGCATCTCGACCACATCACCATCCGAACACGCGATTTGCCCGGGACACGGGCCTTCTTGCTTACGGTCTTTGATGAGCTGCAAGAGCGCACAAGGCCCGAGGCGATCCACCGTATTCCGGGGCACTGGCTCTATGCTGGTGACAAGCCAATCATCCATCTGATCGGGGCGCGGGGCTACGGCACGGATACCGCCGCCGAAGCCTACGATCATGTGGGCATCCATCTTGATGATTACAAAGGCTTTCGCGCCAAGCTCGAAGCCCTGGGTATCCGCTATTCAGCGATGGACCTCGAAGAGCTGGATGAACGGAGGCTGTTTTTCCGCACGCCTTCCGGTCCGCTCATCGAAGCCGTTTTCCATGACCCCATGCCTCAACGAGAGGAGACCCTCCAATGACCTTTACCAAGGAAACCAAAACCATTGTGATCGGCGGTACATCCGGGATCGGCAAAGCCGTTGCAACTGCGCTTGCAAACCGCGACGGAACTATTGAAGTGGCAAGCCGGTCCACTGGACTTGATGTGAAAGATGAAGCTGCGATTGCAGCTTACTTCGATGCGCAAGGCCCGGTCGATCACGTCGTTTTCACCGCAGGGTCATCAGCACCGGGCGGTGCGATCACCAACGTGTCGTTTGATGCTGCAAAGCAAGCCTTTGACACAAAGTTCTGGGGTGCGGTCGCGGTTGCCAAAGCGGCGGCGCGCCACATCAAACCCGGCGGAACAATCACGCTGACGTCCGGGTTCCTCGCCCGACGCACGGTACCCGGTACCTACGTCAAAACTGCCATGAATGCGGCCCTGGAAGCGGTGGCCAAAATTCTGGCCAAAGAGCTGGCCCCGATCCGCGTCAATGTCGTCAGCCCCGGCCTGACCGATACCGAAGCCTACGCCGGTATGACGAGCGAGGCGCGCATGGCGATGCTCCATAACGCTGCGAAATCGCTGCCTGCGGGCAAGGTCGGCTGTGCCGATGATCTGGCCGCTGGCTACCTCTTCGCCATCGACAACCCCTTCGTCACCGGTGCCGTCATCGACATCGACGGTGGCGCGTTGATCAACTGAAGGAGACGCAATTCATGTCCCTCAAATCGAAAATGCCGCTGCAAGTCTGGATATTGACGCTCGCAGCATTCGCCATCGGCACGGCAGAATTTGTCATTGCCGGTATTCTGACCCAAGTGGCCGAAAGTCTGAATGTCTCTGAAGGTCAGGCGGGCCACCTCATCACTGCCTATGCGATGGCTATCGTCATTGGTGGGCCGATCCTGACACTCTGGCTGGCACGCTATCGAAAGCGCATTGTGCTGATCGGTCTTATGGCGCTCTTCGTCGTCTCGAACCTGATCACAGCCTTTGCGACCGATTACACGACACTGATGATCAGCCGGGTCATGGCCGGTCTGACACAGGGGCCATTCTACGGTATCGGAGCGGTTGTCGCGACGCGGCTGGTCACAAAGGACATGGAAGGCCAGGCGGTCGGCCAGATGTTCGCAGGCCTGACGCTGGCGAATGTACTGGGTGTTCCCGGTGGCGCGTGGATCGGCAATATGTTTGGCTGGAACACGACCTTCATCGTCGTCGCCATGCTTGGTGCAATGGCTGCCGCCTCAATTGCGATTGCCATCCCACCACAAGGTGCTGAAGAGCCGAAATCCATCCGCTCGCAAATCGGCGCGTTCCGCAATCCGCAGCTGCTGGCCAGTTTGCTCATCACAACGCTTGGCTGGGTCGGCTTCATGACCTTCTACGGCTACATCGCGCCAATCGCAGAACAGGTCGCAGGCTTTGAACGGGTGTCCCTGACATGGATTCTGGTCATCGTCGGGCTGGGTCTGGTGCTGGGGAACACGCTGGGTGGCAAGACTGCCGACAAGAACCTCCGCGCGTCCCTGATCGGCTGGCCTGCCGCAATGATCGCCGCGCTGATCGTCGTCGGTCTGGTGGCCTCGCAACCCTACCTGTTCGTTGCTGCGGCCTTCGTCTTTGGTGTCGTGTCTTTCGCCAACGTCCCGCCGATGCAGATGCGCGTCATGAAGCATGGCGGCAATGCGCCTGAGCTTGCCGCGACGGCCAATATCTCGGCCTTCAATATCGCCAACGCCCTGGGCGGCATCATCGGTGGCGCGGTCGTCGATAGCACACTGGGGGCCGCCTACACCCCCTTCGCCGCGATCATCGTGCCTGCACTCGGCCTCGCCTTCATCGTCTGGCAGGAGCGAAACCCCGCTCCTGCCCCCACCAACGCCTGAGAGTGAAAGGACCCTAACATGACACTCTTCACCCCCGTATCCATCGGCGCGATCAATCTGCCCAACAGGGTGGTTATGGCCCCGATGACCCGCTCACGGTCGACCCAACCGGGTGATGTGCCGAACGCCATGATAGCAGAGTACTACGCCCAACGCGCCAGCGCTGGCATGATCATCACAGAAGCCACGCAAATCACACCCGAAGGCAAGGGCTACTCCTTCACGCCGGGCATACATTCCGAAGCACAGATTGCCGGATGGAAACAGGTGACCGACGCAGTTCACGCCAAAGGCGGGCGCATCGTATTACAGCTCTGGCATGTCGGGCGAATGAGCCACCCGATGTTCCACGCAGATGGCAAGCCTGTTGCACCATCTGCCATAGCCCCGGATGCGACCGTCTGGATCGTGGATCCCGAGACCGGCAAAGGTGGCATGGTAGAATGCCCCGTTCCGCGCGCGCTTGAGACAGATGAAATCGCCCGCATTGTCGAGGACTACCGCCTTGCAGCCCGCAACGCCAAAGCCGCCGGTTTCGATGGTGTCGAGATTCACGCAGCCAATGGATACCTCATCGACGCGTTCCTGCGCAGCACATCCAATCATCGCGCAGACGCCTATGGCGGTTCTGTGGAAAACCGCATCCGTTTTGCGGTGTCTGTTGCCGAAGCAGTTTCATCGCAGATGGGTGCAGACCGGACGGGCATTCGTTTCTCGCCCTTTATCACGCAGCGCGGTATGGACGATCCAGATGCGCCGCAGACCATCCTGACTCTGGCGAAAAAGCTGGACCAGATCGGATTGGCCTACATTCATTTGGCCGAAGCCGATTGGGACGATGCGCCAGAAACGCCGGAATGGTTCCGCAAAGAACTTCGCGCGGCCTATTCAGGGTCGGTCATCGTCGCAGGTGGTTACACACCAGCCATGGCCGACGCCGCTATCAACAGCGGTTATGCCGATGCTGTGGCCTTTGGACGCCCGTTTATCGCCAACCCTGACTTGCCACGCCGCTTGGCTGAAAATCTGCCGCTGTCTCCCTTTGATAGCGACACGCTCTTCGGCGGCGATGCGCAGGGTTACACCACCTACGAGGTTTCAGCATGACCGCCCCGCTCACAAATCACGAGATCACCGAAGGCCGGGCAAATCCTCGGATCGGCACTGCGCTTGTCGCTGAAACAGACGGAATGCGCATCTGGCACCTCCGGGTGCCGCCGGGCGAAACCCATCTTCCCCATCGTCACGACCACCCCTATTTCTGGACGGTGCTGACCGATGGCACGGGGCGATCCCGCTTCGATGACGGTCGCGTGGTCGATGTGACCTACACCAACGGCCAGACCCAGCATTTCCCTGATCTGTCGCCCGACAATGCCTTTGTCCACGACCTGATCAACACCGGCGAGACAGAACTTGTCTTCGTCACCGTCGAATTTACCAAACAAGGAGAAGACCTGTGAAAGCTGTCGGATTTACACACTATTTGCCCATTGAGAACGAGAGTGCGTTTCTCGATCTCAACGTTGAAAAACCACTGCCCGAAGGCCGAGATATTCTGGTGAACGTCAAGGCTGTTGCCGTCAATCCGGTGGACACAAAGGTACGCGCCCCCAAAGACAAGGTGGAAGAGGCACCGCGCATCATCGGCTATGATGCATCCGGCGTGGTCGAAGCCGTCGGTCCGGATGTGACGCTCTTCAAGCCGGGAGATGAGGTGTACTATGCGGGCGACATCACCCGCTCAGGCACCAATGCGGAGTTTCATCTTGTCGATGAGCGGATCGTCGGCCGTAAGCCTGCGTCCCTGTCGCATGCCGAAGCCGCCGCCCTCCCGTTGACGACAATCACAGCTTACGAGGCGTTTTTTGATCGCCTACGCATAGACCGCGACGGGGCAGATGCCGGGCAATCACTCCTTATCATCGGTGCGGGCGGTGGTGTCGGCTCCATTGGTATCCAGCTTGCCAAACAGGCCGGGTTAACAGTGATCGCCACCGCATCCCGTTCCGAAACTTCGGATTGGGTGAAATCGCTTGGCGCGGATCATGTCGTCAACCACCGCGAGGACATGGTTGCTCAGGTGCAAGCCATTGGCCTCAAGCACGTCGATCATATCGCGATCTTCAACGACATGCGGCACTGGGACACGGCGGTTGAGTTGATCCGCCCGCAAGGTGGCATTGTCAGTATCGACGACACCGATCTGCCCATGCCAATGGGTGGCATGAAGACCAAGGCCGCGAGCTTCCATTGGGAGTTCATGTTTGCCCGCTCCATGCACCAGACGCCGGACATGATCGAGCAGCATCACCTTCTATCCTACGTGGCCGGTCAAATTGATGCGGGAAACATCAAGACAACCGTCTCCGAGGTTCTGTCCCCGATCAATGCCGCCAATATGCGCGAAGCGCACAGGCTGGTCGAAACGGGTCAGGCCAAGGGTAAGATCGTCGTCGAAGGATTTTAATCATTGTCACGGAACGGCGACAAACCGTTCCGTGCAACCAATTTAGGCAAGCAGCCCTTCATGCATCTTGCAGAATAGGTAGCTCCACTGGAAATGCGCGGCACACAATACGAATAAGCGCGATCGAGCAGACCGCCTCTTTATTACGATGCTCAAACACCGCGCATCCCCCGCATCGGTATCTGACACATCATCTCGCCCTTCTGCCTTCGCGAGCGCATGCGCCCTCAGGTGTGCCCATCAACAGGCCAACGGGACCTCTTGCGCAGCCACATCTGGCTCCTTTGGGCCTCAACGCCCTCTCAACGCTCAGAAAAACACCTAAGCATTGCCATTTGGGCCGCAAAGCGGTTTGCCGCCGATGCGGCTTGCATGTTAAATAACATCTAGAACAACAGGAGCAGGCAATCCCGGTCGATGACGGTACTCCGTGAATTTCAGCGGCTTGAGGCGGTGGGCATCTGGCGGCCTTCGCCGTCAGAGCAGCGGCGCGACGTGATTGTCTCGCTCGGGGATGCGACGCTCACCATTACCGATATGCAGGACCGCCCCCTTGCCCATTGGTCGCTGGCTGCGGTCGAGCGGGCCAATCCCGGTGAGTTCCCTGCCCTTTATCATCCCGATGGCGACCCCGGCGAGACGCTGGAACTGGCCGAGGATGAGGTCACCATGCGTGAGGCCATCGAAAAGGTGCAGACCGCAATCGAACGCGCGCGCCCGCATCCCGGACGGCTGCGGCTTTTTGGTGGGGTTGCGATTGTCACCTGCGCCGTGGCGCTGCTGGCGCTTGGCCTGCCGCAGACCATGCGCAATCAGACACTGGCGGCGGTTTCAGAGGTGCATCGCAAAGCCATCGGTCAGGCGCTTTTGGGCCGTATAGAACGCGTATCAGGTCAGGCCTGCTCAACGCCGGAAGCTGACCCAATCCTGAAAAAGCTTGCGGATCGTACCGGTGTGCGCCGCGTGGTTGTACTGCGCTCGGGCATTGCCGAGAGCCTGACGCTGCCCGGTGGTATTGTGTTGATGCATCGCACCTTTGTCGAAGATTACGAGGACCCGGCCGTGGCGGCAGGGGCAGTGCTGGTCGAGCACGTCCGCGCACAGGCGCAGGATCCGATGGCAGAGATCCTTGATGTCGGAGGGTTTATGGCGACGTTCCGGCTGCTTACGACGGGCGAAATCAAACGCGAAACACTGGATCGCTATTCCGAGACCATGCTGTCCTCGCCCCGTCCGGCTGTGGATACCGAGGCGCTCCTGGCTGAATTTGCCCGCGCCGCCATCCCCTCGACACCCTATGCCTATGCGCGTGATGTCACAGGAGAAGCCACCATTGGTCTGATTGAAGCCGACCCAATGGCGGGGCGTGATCTGGCGCCAGTGCTGAATGACCGCGACTGGGTGCAATTGCAGAACATCTGCGGCTAACTAACTATCTTTCAATAAAAAAGGCCGGGAAACCCGGCCATTTCTTCCAGAGAATCTGGGATTAGATTTACTTGCTGAGCCGCGCGCGGCTAAATCCCGCAGCGCGGATACGTTGCAGCGCCTGATCCGCACCAGCGGTAAAGGGTCCAGCCAAAACCACCTTCAGGGTCTGGCCATTGCGATTGAGCGTCCCGAGGCGCATCTGCAGACCTGTCGCCGCAGAGAGCTCACGCGCGACACGCTTTGCCTCTTCTGTATTAGCGAGGGTTGCGGCGCGCACATAGCGCGGTGTGGTCGGTGTCTTGCTCGTCTCGGGCAGAGTTGCATCCGGTGCCGCACGGCTGGAGATGCGGGTGGTGGTCACAGGGCCACCCCGGCGTGGCGGCACAATGCCGTACTTCGCCTTGGCATCCCACAGAATGAACGGGGTCTTATCAAGCGATTGTTCCAACTGACGGCGCGGCAGATTGTCCGTCCAGATCTGCGCCATCTGCTGATCACCTTGCTGCGTGCGCTGCGCCCGGCGGGTATTCATCCGGTTGTCCGAACGCTCCACCAGAATGTAGCCCTCAGGCACGGCGGGCTGTTCGTTGATTACGGTTGGGCGGATGGTCTGCTCCACCCTATGGATGTTCAGCCGGTCGTCTTCCCACGCGGGTCGATACCCTGCGGGCACCTGCAGCCCTTCGCTCTCGCGACGCAGCAGATAGACATGTACCGGCAAAATGCGGGTGTTCGGAGTGATCTGCGCAAGCGGATCACCAGATTTACGCAACCGGGTGCGCGGCACGGTTGCAAGGGTCGGCGCTGCGGGTGCAGGCGCTGCCGCAGCGCGCTGCGGTTTGGGTGGCGTCGCGCGCGCCGGGCGTGCTGGTGAGAGCGCCACGTTTTTTGCATCAGTCGAGGTCATCGCGGCAGTGCGCTCTGGCTTAATCGCTGCGCTGGGGGCTGTGCTACGGCTGCGCACTGCAGGCGGAGGCGCTACCCGCACGGGCGCAGGTTCATCAACGCGACCCGCATCGGGGGCCAGTGTAATGATGTCTGGACGCGGATCCTGAGCTGATGGCTGTTGGCGGGTGGATCCGGCGATATTGGAAGGCTCAGCACCACACAGCTGCTGACGGGCCCGGTTCACACGCGGAATCCACGCTACATTTCCATCGACACCGGCGCGGATGAAGATACAGCCACGACTGTCCACATATTGGCGCCCCTGATAACTGGCTGGAGGAAACTCCGCCGGTTGCGCCGTCTTGGATGAAAGCTGCGCAAAAGCACCGGAGCCCAAACCGGATGCCAAGATGAGGGATACTGCCGTAATTGTAGTTATTTTCATCAACCTGCCCCACAATATATGGCGGTAGGATGCCTGAAAAGCGCAACTGAGTAAAGGCAATCTGGGCAACAATATGGCGCGATCCAGCGGATCGTCGCCATATTTCTCGATCACGTAACAGCGCTCGGCAGAACGCGTATAAAAGGCCGCTGCCTGCTATACAGAAGACGTTATTTGGTGCCGAACATCCGGTCGCCTGCATCGCCAAGACCGGGCATGATATAGCCCTTCTCGTTCAGCCCACGATCCAGCGAAGCGGTGATGATTTTCACATCCGGATGCGCTTCTTTCATGCGTGCGACCCCTTCGGGCGACGCAAGCAAGCACAGGAAACGAATGTTGTTGGCACCGGCTTCTTTCAGAAGGTCGATGGCAGCAACCGAAGAATTGCCGGTGGCCAGCATCGGGTCCACTGCAATTACCATTCGGTCAGAGATCTGCTGCGGCACCTTAAAGTAGTATTGCACCGGCTGCATCGTCTCTTCGTCGCGGTACATGCCAACAAATCCAACCCGCGCGGAGGGTACCAGTTCCAGCACACCGTCCAGCATCCCGTTGCCTGCGCGCAGGATCGACACCAACGCCAGTTTCTTACCCGCAAGGATCGGCGCTTCCATGTCCTCCATCGGGGTCTCAATGGTGGTGGTGGTCAGTGGCAGCTCGCGCGTGACCTCATAGGCCAGCAGTTGGGTGAGTTCGCGCAAGAGTTGGCGAAACTCATAGGTGGAGGTTGCCTTGTCCCGCATGATGGTCAGCTTGTGCTGCACCAGCGGGTGGTCAACGACGGTCAGGTGGTCACTCATAAAGGACACTCCTTTTGGCTTTTTGTTCTCTTAAGCGCCGCGCCCCCGGACAAGCAAGGCGTTTTCCGTCCAAATGCGGCGTGGATCAGGGCAGAAAACTGCGCCCCGGTCCCTGTGACGGTACGTCAAGATGCGCCGCAACCGAGGCCGCAACATCGGCAAACTGCACAGCTCCGATCGTGCCGGTGCCTGCGCCCGCAACGAGGACAGGCACCTGTTCGCGGGTGTGATCTGTGCCCGGCCAGCTCGGATCGTTGCCATGATCTGCGGTCAATATCATGAGGTCTCCATCGCGCAACTGATCCAGCACCCGCGCGATTTCCCGGTCGAACCACTCCAACGCCCGCGCATAGCCAGAGATATCACGACGATGCCCATAAAGGCTGTCAAACTCCACGAAATTTGCAAATGTCAGGCTGCCCTCCTCGGCCTGCTGAACCGCCTCGCTCAGATGCTCCATCAGTGCTGCGTCAGAACCTTTCTCAAGCGTGTCAATGCCTTGCATGGAGAAGATATCGCCGATCTTACCGATGCCATGCACCCGGCCACCGCTTGCGCGAACCCAATCGGTGAGGATCGGTGCAGGCGGCCTGATCGCAAAATCGCGCCGGTTGGTGGTGCGGCTGAACCCCTCCTCGGGCGTGCCAACGAAGGGGCGCGCAATCACCCGGCCCACTTTGCGCGCGTGCAGGTAGGGCGCGACATCGGCACAGAGTTTCAACAATCGCTCCAGCCCAAAGCACTCCTCATGGGCGGCGATCTGGAACACGCTATCGGCAGAGGTGTAGCAGATCGGCAGGCCAGTCTTCATATGCTCTGCGCCAAGGTCGGCGATGATGGTCGTCCCGGAGGCGTGACAATTGCCAAGGATACCTGTGGTCCCAGCCGCCTCAGCGACATGCGCCACCAACTCCTTATCAAAAGCCGCGCCGTCTTCGGAAAAATAGCTCCAATCCCAAGGCACCGGCAGCCCAGCCAACTCCCAATGGCCCGATGGCGTGTCCTTGCCCGCGCTCACTTCCGAGGCCGCGCCCCAGAGGCCCGTTGGTTTTGCATCCAGCCCCGGTGCGGGTTGATTTGACGCCAGCTGCACCGCCGCGCCCAGCCCCAGCGCATCCAATGTCGGCAATCGCAACGGACCGCTGCGCCCCTCTTCGGCGCGCCCCTCCGCGCAGGCCTGCGCGATATGAGCAACCGTATTGGCCCCGAGATCGGGCAGATCCTTGTTGAAATACCGGCCCGCATCCGGCGCGCCACCGATCCCGACCGAATCCATCACCACCAGAAAAGCACGCGCCATCATCCGATCCTTTCATGCACCAGTGGCAGCAGATCGGGCGCGGCAGGCGCTATGCTCACCGCCGCCCGCAAGGCCGACATTGCGTCTTGCGCGGCGTCCGTGTGGGCGGCATGGATGCGTGCGATGACGTCTCCTTTGGCAATTTTTGTTCCCAAGGCCAGCAGGTCAGAGATCCCCACCGCCGGATCAACCCGGTCGCTCTCAATCATACGACCACCGCCAAGACGCACCACCAAGAGCCCAAGCGCCTCACCGTCAATGGCGTTGACATAACCTGCGTGCTCAGCCGTCACCTCCAAAATCACCGGAGCCTCTGGCAAAAACCGCTGCCATTTCTCGGCAAAGCCGACGGGGCCGCCCTGCGCCGCCACCATTTTTGCAAACCGTTCCGCCGCGCGCCCCTCTGCCAAGGTGGCCGCGATCTGCGCCTCACCGGCCTCAACGCTCTCAACCAGCCCGGCCTGACGCAACACCGCACCGCCAAGCGCCACGGTAATATCGATGATCGACCCAGTGGTCGGCCCTGTCTGCACGCCGGTCAATGCGCGCATCACCTCTGCAACTTCCAACGCATTGCCCAATGACGGCACCAGCGGTTGGTTCATATCCGTGATCAGCGCCTGCGTCGGGCATCCGGCAGCGTTTGCGGTCTCCACAAGCGATGTGGCAAGCGCACGCGCCTCCTCGGCGGTTTTCATAAACGCGCCAGAGCCGATTTTGACATCGAGCACCAAAGCCTCCGGGCTGGCCGCGAGTTTTTTTGACAGGATCGACGCGGTGATCAGATCGAGGCTCTCAACCGTCGCCGTCACATCGCGCACCGCATAAAGCCGCTTATCCGCAGGCGCGATCCGCGCGGTCGCCCCTACAATGGCGCAGCCCACATCTGCAACGATCCCTGCCAGTCGGTCTTGCGCAACCTGCGTGCTGAGACCGGGAATGGCCTCCAACTTATCAAGCGTGCCGCCGGTATGGCCAAGGCCGCGCCCCGAAATCATCGGCACAAAGGCCCCGCATTCCGCCAGGGCCGGTGCCAGCAACAGCGACACACAATCGCCCACCCCGCCGGTCGAATGTTTGTCCACCACCGGCCCCGGCAGATCCCATGTCAGCACATCGCCACTGTCACGCATCGCCAGTGTCAGCGCCGAGCGTGCCTCAGGGGGCAGTCCGTTGAGACAGACCGCCATCGCAAACGCCCCCGCCTGCGCATCACTGACCGCCCCACTGGCAAGCCCTTCGGCAAACCACGAAAGTTCCTCAGCCGTGGGGATCTCTTTTTGTCGTAACCGGGCGATGACCGCACGCGCATCCATTCTGTCAGCTCCGCTCCATATGGCCCGCGTCAAAGGCACCGGGCAGCAGATCGCCAATGGTGGTTTTCATCTCCACCCCATCGGTGGTGGCGAGGGTCACCTCCACACCGGTTGCGCCAAATTCCTTGAGCTTTTGACGACAGCCGCCGCAGGGCGGCACCGGGCTGGGGCAATCGGCGATCACATAGGCCTCTAGGAGTTCCGTCTCCCCTGCCGCTACCATCGCTGCAATTGCCCCCGCTTCAGCGCAGGTGCCTTCGGGATAGGCGACATTTTCTACATTGCAGCCCACATAGACAGTACCAGATTTCGCCCGGATCGCCGCACCGACTTTGAAGTTTGAATAGGGCGCATGGGCATTTTCGCGCACAGCCGCGGCGGGCGCGCGCAAGGGGTGGCTGTTTGCGGGATCTGATGCGGGCATGGGCGTACTCCGTCCTCGCCCCGGTTTTGGCCTGATCGGCCAAGAGTTCTTTGGGGCGCTGTGTTGCTGTTCCTCACCAGTCTTTGCTGGTTTTGATCGGATGGTCAAATGTCATCTCGCGGCACCTGCGCGCCTGCTCACAGCAGCACAGTTGCCGCGTCTCCAGCAATGGTGTCAGATGCAGACACCCGCCGAGCAAAGAGCACGTATTCAAAAGCCTGTTCCCCTCGGCCCCAAGATAGTTTAGCACTAAACTATCACCATCAGGAGCGCCATTCATGCCCGATAAGACCTCGGAATCCCTGCGCGACGCGGCTCTGCGCTATCACGAGTTCCCGCGTCCCGGTAAACTGGAAATCCGCGCCACCAAACCGTTGGCCACCGGAAACGACCTCGCCCGCGCTTATTCACCCGGCGTGGCCGAAGCCTGTCTTGAGATCAAAGACGATGAGGTCAACGCTGCGCGCTACACCGCACGCGGCAATCTGGTTGCGGTGGTGTCGAACGGTTCAGCGGTTCTGGGCCTTGGCAATATCGGTGCGCTGGCCTCCAAACCGGTGATGGAGGGCAAGGCGGTCCTCTTTAAGAATTTCGCCAATATCGACTGCTTCGATATTGAGGTGAACGAGAGCGATCCGGAAAAACTGGCCGATATCGTCTGCGCGCTGGAGCCGACCTTTGGCGCGGTGAACCTTGAAGACATCAAGGCACCGGATTGTTTTATCGTTGAAAAACTCTGTCGCGAGCGGATGAACATCCCTGTGTTTCACGACGACCAGCACGGCACTGCGATTGTCGTGGGCGCGGCTGCAAAAAACGCGCTGCATGTGGCCGGCAAGAGTTTTGAGAACATCAAGATCGTCTCAACCGGTGGCGGCGCGGCAGGGATTGCCTGCCTCAATATGTTGCTCAAACTCGGCGTGAAGCGCGAAAACGTCTGGCTTTGCGATATTCACGGGCTGGTCTATGAGGGCCGCGAAGAGGATATGAACCCGCATAAGGCGGCCTTTGCCCAAGCCTCTGACAAGCGCACTTTGGACGAGGTGATCGACGGCGCGGATCTGTTCCTCGGCCTCTCCGGCCCCAACGTTCTAAAGCCCGAAATGGTCGCAAAAATGGCCAAACGTCCGATCATTTTTGCGCTGGCAAATCCGACGCCCGAGATCATGCCGGATGTGGCGCGCAAGGTGGCACCGGACGCAATCATCGCCACCGGGCGCAGTGATTTTCCCAACCAAGTCAACAATGTACTCTGCTTTCCGTTCATCTTCCGAGGCGCGCTGGATGTCGGTGCAACCGAGATCAACGACGAGATGCAGATCGCCTGTGTCGACGGCATCGCAGAACTGGCGCGCACCACCACTTCGGCCGAGGCTGCTGCCGCTTATAAGGGTGAACAGCTGACATTCGGGGCCGATTACCTGATCCCAAAACCCTTTGATCCGCGTCTGGTGGCTGTGGTGTCTTCGGCGGTGGCAAGCGCCGCCATGTCCAGCGGCGTGGCCAAGCGCCCGATGGAGGATCTCGGCGCTTATCGGGCAAAACTGAACCAGAGCGTGTTCAAATCCGCCCTTCTGATGAAACCAGTGTTCGAAGCCGCCCGCGCGGCCGCCCGCCGGATCGTTTTTGCCGAGGGCGAGGATGAGCGCGTGTTGCGGGCTGCGCAGGAGATCCTGCGCGAAACCACCGAAACCCCGATCTTGATCGGACGTCCCGAGGTGATCGAGAGCCGCGCCGAACGGCTTGGCCTGTCGATCCGCCCGGGTCAGGACGTGCAGATCGTGAACCCGGAAAACGATCCGCGCTACCGCGACTATTGGACCAGCTATCACCGGATCATGGAGCGGCAAGGGGTGACGCCGGATCTCGCCAAGGCGATTTTGCGCACCAACACCACCGCCATTGGTGGCATCATGGTGCATCGCGGCGAGGCGGACAGCCTGATCTGCGGCACCTTTGGGGAATATCGCTGGCACCTGAATTATGTGCAGCAAATTCTGGGCGGCGGCTCCTATGCGCCGCATGGGGCGCTGTCGATGATGATTCTCGAAGATGGGCCACTATTCATCGCCGACACGCAGGTGCGGATTGAACCCACCCCGGAAGAGATCGCAGAGACCGTTATCGGGGCCGCACGCCATGTGCGCCGGTTCGGCCTGACACCGCAGATCGCGCTCTGTTCTCAAAGCCAGTTCGGCAACATTCCCTGCGACACCGGCGCCCGCCTGCGCGCGGCGCTGGAAATCCTCGATGATAAGCGTCGCGACTTTATCTATGAGGGTGAGATGAACATCGACACCGCGCTCGACCCGGAACTGCGCGAGCGGATCTTCCCCAATTCGCGTCTGGAAGGGGCCGCTAATGTGCTGGTCTTCGCCCATGCAGATGCGGCCTCGGGCGTGCGTAACATTCTGAAGATGCGTTCCGGCGGACTTGAGGTCGGGCCAATCCTGATGGGCATGGGCAACCGCGCTCATATTGTGTCGCCCTCGATCACGGCGCGCGGCCTTTTGAACATGGCGGCCATCGCTGGCACCCCTGTGGCGCATTACGGCTGAGGCTCGGGATGACAAACAACAGTGAGGGGCAAGCCTGCCCTTCACCTCTCGCGCTGATCTGACGTAAAGTGAGTCGGCCCATCAGATCGTGAAGTTTTCGCAAAATTAGCTTTGCAACTTTGCAGATCCACCAAATTTTCCCTGCAAAATTCGCGCCAGTTATGGGTTTGCAAAACTTTGCAACTCCACTTGGCAAAATCTACCGCTAACAGGATTTTAAAACGCCGCAGCCCCCTTCGCCGCGCTTGCGAGATGTCTGTGCTTACGCCTAGGCTCTACCCCCAGAGGAGACAGGGAGGAGGACCCGATGACCTATTCTGAGGTGTACGCGCAGTGGAAATCAGATCCAGAGGGGTTCTGGATGGAGGCTGCAAACGCCATCAGCTGGGATAAGGCCCCTACCAAGGCGCTAAGCGATCTGGGGGGCGGGCTTTATGAGTGGTTTGCCGATACCAAGGTCAACACCTGCTATAATGCCGTCGACCGCCATGTTGAGGCGGGGCGCGGAGAGCAAACCGCGATCATCTACGACAGCCCCGTCACCCACACCAAGCGCGAGATTTCATTCGTTGAGCTGCGCAACCGGGTTGCGACACTTGCCGGTGCGCTGCGGGCCAAGGGGGTGGAGAAAGGCGACCGCGTCATCATCTACATGCCGATGATCCCCGAGGCGCTCGAAGCGATGCTTGCCTGTTCCCGCATCGGCGCGGTGCATTCGGTGGTCTTTGGCGGCTTTGCCTCCTCCGAACTCGCCGTCAGGATTGATGACGCGACCCCGAAGGCGATCATCGCCGCTTCCTGCGGGATCGAGCCGGGGCGGACCGTGCATTACAAGCCGCTCTTGGATGGCGCGATTGAATTGGCGACCCACAAGCCCGACTTCTGCGTGATCTTCCAGCGCGAGCAGGAAGTCGCTGAACTGATCGAGGGCCGCGATGTGAACTGGCATGGGTTCCAATATGGCGTGGAGCCTGCGGAGTGTGTGCCGGTCGAGGGCAATCACCCCTCCTACATCCTCTATACCTCTGGCACCACCGGGCAGCCCAAGGGCGTGATCCGCCACACCGCCGGGCAGTTGGTGGCGCTCAACTGGTCAATGAAGAACATCTATAACGTCGACCCCGGCGATGTGTTCTGGGCCGCGTCCGACGTGGGCTGGGTCGTGGGTCACAGCTACATCTGTTATGGCCCCCTTATCCATGGCAACACCACTGTGGTCTTTGAGGGCAAGCCCGTGGGCACGCCCGATGCGGGCACCTTCTGGCGGGTGATTTCGGAACATAAGGTCAAAAGCTTCTTCACCGCACCCACCGCCTTCCGTGCCGTCAAACGCGTGGATCCCAAGGGGGAGTTTGTCGGCAAATACGACCTTTCCTGTCTGGAGCAGGTCTATCTGGCAGGCGAGCGCGCAGATCCCGACACCATCGTCTGGGCGCAGGACCAGCTGGGCGTGCCGGTCATCGATCACTGGTGGCAGACAGAAACCGGCTGGTCCATTGCCGCCAACCCGCTTGGGATCGAGGAACTGCCGGTGAAACTTGGCTCTCCTGCAGTGCCGATGCCCGGCTATGACGTGCAGATCCTGAATGAGGGTGGCCACCCAATGCCGCCGGGAGAGCTTGGCGCGATTGCGGTCAAACTGCCCCTGCCCCCCGGTACGCTGCCAAACTTGTGGAATGCCGATGATCGGTTCAAGAAAAGCTACCTCACCACCTTTCCCGGTTACTACGAGACCGGCGATGCGGGGATGATGGACGTGGATGGCTATCTCTACATCATGGCGCGCACCGATGATGTGATCAACGTCGCGGGCCATCGCCTGTCGACCGGTGCGATGGAAGAGGTTCTGGCCAGCCACCCCGATGTGGCGGAATGTGCGGTGATTGGCGTGGCGGATCAACTCAAAGGCCAGATGCCGCTGGGGTTCCTCTGTCTCAATGCGGGCTGCAACCGCCCCCATGCCGACATCACGGCAGAGGTGGTGAAGCTGGTGCGCGAGAAGATCGGCCCGGTCGCAGCATTCAAACTCGCCTGCGTGGTGGACCGCCTGCCCAAAACCCGCTCGGGCAAGATCCTGCGCGCGACCATGGTGTCGATCGCCGATGGCACCGATTGGAAAATGCCTGCGACCATTGATGATCCGGTCATTCTGGATGAGATCACTGCGGCCCTGCAAACCCTCGGTTACGCCAGCCGGTAACCTAGCAATAGAAAAAGCGGCCCCGCTGAGGGCCGCTTCTTTTTAATCGTAGCACCTGACTTGGGTGCCTCGGTTCAGACGCGATCCTTCAGACGCTCCGCGAACTCATCAATCTGACGCTCCGCTTCATCTTTGGCCACGCCGTAGCGCTCCTGAATGATACCGGCGAGCTTTTCACGGTTGCCCGCAGCCTGATCGATCTCATCCTCGGTCAGCTTGCCCCACTGGGTCTGCGTTTCGCCTTTTAGCTGCTTCCATTTGCCTTCGATAATATCCCAGTTCATGATCTCTGCTCCTTGCGTTTCAGGTCGGATCACAGTGCGTTATCAAACGCTTGCTGCTTGACCGGACAACGTTGCAGCGCAGCAATTGTTCCCAATCACCGCCAGATTATTGTGTGATACCGCTCAATTTCTGTGCTCCGTCAAAGGGTTCCGCATGTTTCAGAAATATCCCCTTCCCAGCTCCGTGTTGGCGCACTAGTCTCCCGATCAAGGAGATTGTTAACATGTCAAATCAAGAGCTTTGGCGCCTGAGCGCAGATGAATTATCCCCCCTGACCCGCAGTGGCGAGATCCGCCCCAGCGAGGCGGTTGCCTCCGCACTGGCGCGTATGGATGCGGTGAACCCAGCCCTCAACGCGGTGGTTGAGGATCTGCGGGATGAGGCGCTTGCACGGGCCGAGGTTCTGGACAGTACGCCAGAGGCCGCGCGCGGACCCTTGCATGGCGTACCTGTGACAATCAAAATCAACGTGGACCAGACCGGCCACGCCACCTCCAACGGCATTCCCGCGCTCAAGGATCTGATCGCACCCGATGATGCCCCGGTGGTGCAAAATCTGGAACGTGCGGGCGCGGTTGTGATCGGACGCACCAACACGCCGGAGTTTTCCTTCCGCGCGGACACCGACAATCCGCTTTACGGGCGCACCCACAACCCTTGGGGGCGGCATATCTCTCCCGGCGGTTCTTCGGGTGGCGGCGGTGCCGCAGTCATGGCCGGGATCGGCCCGCTGGCGCATGGCAACGATATCGGCGGCTCCCTGCGCTTTCCCGCGGCCGCCAATGGTGCGGTCACGGTCAAACCGGGCCTTGGCCGCGTGCCAGCATGGAACCCCAGCCAAAAAGCCGAACGCGGATTGCTGGCACAGCTGATGAGCGTGCAGGGCCTGATGACCCGGTCGGCGCGCGACCTGCATCTCGCCATGCCCGCGATGGTCGCACCGGATGTGCGTGACCCCTTCCATGCGCCGGTCCCATGGCAAGGCCCGAAACCCGATGCTCCCATCAAGGTGGCCTTCACCCGCAACACCCATGGCTATGATCTGCACCCGGAGGTCGAAGCCGCGCTGCTGGCGGCGCGCGATGCCTTATTGGATGCAGGCTATATCGTCGAAGAGGTCGAGCCCCCCAATGTGTTTGAGGCCGGGCGCACCGGCTACCGCGCACTCATGGGCGAAGTCCATACGCTCATGAAATCGGATGTCGATGCTGTCGGTTCCGAGGTGATCCGCACCATGTTCGACACTTACTTTCAGGAGTTCCCGCCCTTCCTCGGCGAAGACCTCCTCAAGATGTACGCCAAACGCAGCCACTACGCCCGTCAGTGGGCGATGTTCATGGCGGACTACCCGCTGGTGCTGACGCCTTTCCTGCCGCATCCCTTCTTTGCGCCGGATCGTGACCGCGAAGGTGTTGAGGGCGCGCATGATGTCCTCGGCTGTGCGGTCTATTCTTATGCCATGAACTACATGGGTCTGCCCGCCGCCTGCGTGCCGTCCCGGCTGGCGCAGCTGCCCAAAGGCCCACAACCCATCAACGTGCAGATCGTGGCCCAACGCTGGCGCGAGGATATGGCCGTGGACGCCGCCATCGCCATCGAGGACCGCATCGGCCAGATGGCTCCGCTGTTGTGGGAGCGGATGTGAAACAGGGCTCCGCCCCTCTGCCCTTCATCTTTTCGTAAAATACCTCCGCCGGAGGCATCGGCCCCGGACCAAAAGGTCCGAGGCTAAACATGTCGCGCGCCAGCGCGCCCGCTTGGCACCGATCTCAGTTGAACTGCTCGGAGATCAGCCGTTCTTCCAGCCCATGTCCGGGATCAAACAGGATCTTATGGCTGATCCCGCGCTCCGTCTGAATTTCGACCCAATCGATTTCCTTGAACGACACCGAATCCGCTTCCGCCATCACAGGCCGTTTGGCCGCATCAATCACGTCAAACCGCACTGTCGCGCCGCTTGGCAACAATGCTCCGCGCCAGCGGCGCGGGCGAAAGGCTGCAATCGCGGTCAGGGCCAGCACATCCGCCCCGATCGGCAGGATCGGACCGTGGGCTGAGAAATTATAGGCGGTGGAGCCCGCTGGTGTGGAGACCAGTGCTCCATCGCAGACCAGCTCCGCCATACGCTGGCGTCCATCCACCGAGATCTTCAACTTGGCCGCTTGCGGTCCCTGCCGCAACAGCGAGACCTCGTTGATCGCCATTGCCTCATGCAATTTGCCCGCACGATCTTTTGCGTGCATCCGAAGAGGGTGGATGATTTCCTCATTGGCGGCCTCCAGCCGCTCCAGAAGCTCCCCCTCGCCGTAAGAGTTCATCAAGAAACCAACCGTGCCACGGTTCATTCCGTAGATCGGAATATTCAGATTCACGGTGTCCCGCAACGTGTGCAGCATAAAGCCATCGCCCCCGAGGGCGACGATCACATCCGCCGCCTCCACCGCGACAGAGCCATAGCGCTTGCTCAGCACATGAAGAGCCGTCTGCGCCAAAGGGGCCTCGCTGGCCAGAAATGCGATTCTCATATGGCGCGATCCTGTTTCCGGTAGGGTCCAAACGGTTCCGAAACAAGCACAGGTTTTCCCCGTTGACCAGAGTTGCCGTTCACCTGATGCGTTTCGTCGCTTTACAGCCTTTCAGATCTGTGAAGTTTCCTATAGGAAATCTCGCAAATATCAGCCCCAACCAGACGGAGCCAACATGACTGACGCGACCCGCGACCCCGGTTTCTTCACCCAAAGCCTCTCGGAACGTGATCCCGAGCTTTTTGGCGCAATCACAGATGAGCTGGGCCGCCAGCGCGATGAGATCGAACTGATCGCTTCGGAAAACATCGTCTCCGCCGCTGTCATGGAAGCGCAGGGCTCTGTGCTGACCAACAAATACGCCGAAGGCTATCCGGGCCGTCGCTACTACGGTGGCTGCCAATATGTCGACGTGGCGGAAAACCTTGCCATCGACCGTGCCAAGCAGCTGTTCAACTGTGAATTTGCCAATGTGCAGCCGAACTCTGGTAGCCAGGCCAACCAAGGCGTGTTTCAGGCGCTGATTAGGCCCGGCGACACCATCCTCGGCATGGATCTCGCGTCCGGCGGTCACCTGACCCACGGTGCCGCGCCGAACCAGTCCGGCAAATGGTTCAACGCGGTGCACTACGGCGTGCGCGAATCCGACTGCCTGATCGACTACGATCAAATTCATGCGCTCGCGACCGAACACCAGCCCAAGCTGATCATCGCCGGTGGCTCCGCCATCCCGCGTCAGATCGACTTTGCCAAATTCCGCGAAATCGCTGACAGCGTCGGCGCATATCTGATGGTCGACATGGCGCATTTTGCCGGTCTCGTGGCCGCAGGCGAGCACCCCTCGCCCTTCCCGCATGCGGATGTCGCCACCACCACCACGCACAAAACCCTGCGCGGTCCGCGCGGTGGTATGATCCTGACCAACAACCCCGATATCGCCAAGAAGGTGAACTCCGCCATCTTCCCCGGTATTCAGGGTGGTCCTCTAATGCATGTGATCGCAGGCAAGGCGGCCGCGTTCGGCGAAGCGCTGAAGCCTGAGTTCAAATCCTACCAAAAGCAGGTGCGTGCAAACGCGGTTGCGCTGGCGGATGAGCTGATCAAGGGCGGGCTGGACATTGTGACCGGCGGCACCGACACCCATGTGAT
Organism: Tritonibacter mobilis; assembly: GCF_001681715.1. Classification (GTDB taxonomy): domain Bacteria; phylum Pseudomonadota; class Alphaproteobacteria; order Rhodobacterales; family Rhodobacteraceae; genus Epibacterium; species Epibacterium mobile. Next base: position 223,953 of record NZ_LNWY01000012.1, read on the forward strand.
GCTGGTGGACCTGCGCCCCAAGGGCGTGACCGGCAATATCGTCGACAAGGCACTGGGGCGCGCCCATATCACCACCAACAAGAACGGCATCCCGTTCGACCCGGAAAAGCCCACCGTGACCTCCGGCATTCGTCTGGGCACCCCGGCAGGCACCACCCGTGGTTTTGGCGAGGCTGAGTTCCGCGAAATCGCACAGTTGATTGTCGAAGTGGTCGACGGTCTGGCTGCCAATGGCGAAGACGGCAATAGCGCGGTTGAAGAAGCGGTGCGCGGCAAAGTCGCGGCATTGTGCGCCCGCTTCCCGCTCTATCCGAACCTCTGATCGATCCCCACTACGGGTAAAAACCAAACCGCCGCGCCAAATAGCGCGGCGGTTTTTTGTTGTCTGATCGGCACGATCCAGGAAGGAACTTATCCCTCAGACGTCGGCTCTTTCAGCGCGTCTTCCAGCATGCGCTCGTTGCGAATGTCTTCAATGCGGCGAATACGGTCTTCGCTCTGGCGGATGTCAAAGCGGTACTTCACCACGTTGATCAGGCTCAGGGTAAGCAGAAGGATACCCATCCCCCAATACCCTTTGGTCGACAGCGGCACATCGGTCGAGAGCCAGAGCGAAATGCCGAGCATCCCATAAGCGATTACGACGCCAGCAATGTTGAGGTTGGTGATCAGGGCGTTTTCGTTGCGCATGTTAGACATAAGTCAGATCCTTTGATTTGAAATTGGTCAGGTAATACCGGGCGTTTGCCCATATGAACTGGGGCGTCTTTACCCCGGAGAGAATTCAGGTCAGCTGTCGGATTTCAAACGGCTCAGCACGTCATTGGCAGTGCTGCGCGTGGCGGCGCCAAAGCCCGCGTCTGACAGTTGATCTGCAACGGAATGGGGCGTGAGGCCGGTTTCAATCTCGTTGAGGATTTCCGAGGCCTCAAAAGGATCTTGCTGCCCCAGCACCTCTTGAATAAGCTCTGCCGCCTCATCCATTGGCCGACCGTGGAGCGCGCGTCCAAGAGAGGCCTGCGCGCGATGCTCGCCCCGCACGGCCTTGGCGGCGATGGCCCCCTGACGCAGGTCGATCAGACGGCGGCTGGCGGTTTCCACAGATTGGCGCAGACGCAGAATGCGGGATTCCAGTCGCGCTTGTGTCTCCTGACGCAAGCGACGTTCGTTTTCCATCTCGGCGATGGCGGCTGCGGCGGTTGTCGCCAGATCGTCGCGCCCATCTGCCAGTGCGGCTTTGGCGCGGAGGGTCAGATCATTGATCCGCGTTGTCAGCGTTGCAATCTGACGCCCTTCGGCGCGTTCCTTTTGGATCAGGCTGACCAGTGTGGATTTGGCCGACTTCAGATCATCATTGGCCTGGGCAATCTTTTCCTCGATCAACTCGATGGAAAATTGCTGGCGCACTTGGATCTCGGCGCGGCGGTTTGCACCGACCATCAGGGTTTTGAGCGTTGAGAACACGATCATTCCTCCATTCGTGAACATCGTTCATATGGAGGGTGTACGGCATTCCTGAACGCCGTTCAAGAATAAAAATGAACAGTGTTCATAAAGGTAAGGTTTACCTTACCGTCAACCGTGACAGCACCAGTGCAATCATGCGCCGGATCTCATGCGGGGGCACGCCAGAGATCCGGTTTTCCAATCCCAGCAGCACAATGCCATGCACAGAAGAAAACAGCGCCCGCACGGTCAGCGCCTGCTCCGCGCGGGGCTGATCGGGAAACAGCTCGGCAACTGGGCCTGCAATATGCTGAAACAAGCGATCAAGTGCGGTGCGATACCAATCGGGCACTGCCCCATCGGCTGGCAGTTCCAGATCGAACAAAGCGCTCCACAGGCGATTGTTGGCGCTGGCAAAGTCCAGATAGGCCTCGCTCATCCGGATCAGCCGTTCACTGGCGGCGGCACACTGTGATGCGGCCACGGCGGCCTCGACCTCTGCCCCGAGGCGCTGAAACGTGCGCCCGTTTACTGCCATAACCAAGGCTGTCATATCGTCAAAGGCGTTGTAGATCGCCCCCACCGCGCAGCCTGCATCCTTGGCCAGATCCCGCGCCCTGAGCGATGTCACGCCTGCGTCGCGAATACGCGCCTCTGCTGCATTCACCAGCTTCTCACGAAGGTCCGCCCTGCGCTGCTCTGCCTTTGTTGTCATCTTATCCATCCGATTTCTTGAACCGCGTTCACGCCATATCCGTCTATAGGCCGCATGTCCCCCAGAATGCAAATCCCGGCTTCAAAGACCCTCCGCGCGTCAAAAGCACATAGACTTCATGCTCGTTTTGCAGTCATTTCCCTCATATGACCCAGCAGACACTCCATACGCCCGCCAGCGTCACCCGTACACGCCGTCTTGAGCGCGCCCTTGGGGACTGGATGCGCGCGCGGCTGCCGCATTATCTGTCAGAATTCGTGATGTTCACCCTGAAACAGGGCTGGGCTGCGATCTTTGGTATCCTGCTTTTGGGTGGGCTGTTGATCTCCAGTCGCATCTGGCAAGCGGACTGGGCATTGGCGCGTTATGATGCGCTATTGATCTATGCGCTGGGACTTCAGGTGGTGTTTCTGGCCACTGGCATGGAAAGCTGGCGCGAGGTGCGGGTGATCCTGTTGTTTCACCTCACCGGCACGATCATGGAAATCTTCAAGGTCGATGCCGGCAGTTGGGCCTATCCTGGTGATGGTCTGGCGAAACTCTGGGGTGTGCCGCTGTTCTCGGGCTTCATGTATGCCTCGGTGGGGTCCTATATGGCGCGAGTGATCCGCCTGTTTGACATGCGCTTTGCCCCCTACCCGCCGCTATGGATGGCGACCGGCCTTGCGGTGGCGATCTATGTGAATTTCTTCAGCCACCATTTCATGCCGGACATCAGGCTGGCATTGTTTGTTGCCACGGTGGTGATTTTTATCCGCACCCGGATCTGGTTCTATATCGGCGGCCACGCCTATTGGATGCCACTGCCACTGGCGGCCTTCCTGTCCAGTTTCTTTCTCTGGGTGGCGGAAAACGTCGGCACCCGCACGCGCACATGGCTCTATGCCGGGCAAGACAGTGACCATTGGGTCAGCCTTGCCAAAATGGGCAGCTGGTATCTGCTGTTGTATGTGAGTTTTGTCACCGTCACCCTGGTGGTGCGCGACGCGCTCTCACACGCGCCTTACCGCCCGGTCGGGTCTCACGGGATCAGACGAACCCCCGCCAGCGCAGCACGACCACCAGAAGCGCTATGACGCACAATACGGCAAAGGCCGAGGTGGCGGCCATATCCAGAAGGCGCCCCTTGCGCCTGTCCTTGAGGTCGAGCTCCGCAAGATAAGCCCGCAGGCGACGCGCTTTCTTGACCAGTCCCTCCTCGTCCAGCGCCGCAGCCAGGCGTGGATGGGCAAAGCTCTTCTCGGCGGACATAAGATCATCCGCCGCTTTGCGTAACCGATGCGGCAAATGACGCCGGGCACGGCGTAAACTCTCCGACAGCTCACCCGAGAGCTTCAGCCGCTTTTCCAGCAACGCGCGAAGTTGATCCAACTCGCTCTCAAGTGTTTCGCTCATGGGGAGAAGTCCTTAACGGCAACGCTACAGCAGGCGCGACCATAGCGGCAGCCTTGCATGATCTCAATGGCTAGGCTGGTAGTGGAACGCATACTGCGTGCGATGACGAATGAGATCGGCTGTCGCCCCCTAACATGATCGAAGGCTCACTCAGGTAATGCAAACTCGGCGCGCAAATCCATGAAGGTGGTGGGGCCTGTGTTATCTGATGCTGCTTTTCACACCACGGACCGCAACACTCAGGCAAACTGCCTTACGCCCCCTTTCTATAGCTGCAAAATATCTCTTTAGTCCGTTTGATAAGGGGTATCAGCAGGAGATCCAGCATGATCCGTCCAGCGGCGGTTCCCGCTCTCCCTGTCGAAGTGCAAAATGCGATTGTGATCGGGATAGGTCACAACGTCACGCGGAGACCTCGTACCAATCACGAGATACCGAACCTCTGTGTCACTGTTGTTTTGCATACAATGTCCGACTGGATCACCGGCTTTGAATGTTGCGGCGTCGCCCGGACGCATAACGACGCTGTCGCCGCCTTCGTGAAGAGTGACCTCGCCTTCCAAGACATAAACCATCTCGTCCTCCCCCGCATGCCAGTGCTTAACAGACGAAGAAGACCCCGGAGGCAGGATTTCTTCAAAAGCACCAAACTGCGTCAAGCCCCCGCTGTCGCTAAACAAAAGCGCTCGGTATGGACCACACGGATCCCCTTCGCCATCACTGCTGTCGGTTTTGGCGGTTTCCTTGCTGAACACTGGCATCACAGTTTGTCCCCAAATAGTTTTGTCTTCGACAGTTTTATCATCTGCAACTTAGGTTCATATGCTTTGCTGTTGGAGTAGGTGATTTCCCTTTCCCAGTAGATTGCTCATATCTGCAGCATTGCGTGATCAGGTTTTGCTCTAGACACAATTCCGGAGGTCGCTTGATCGGCCTGCACGCAAGAGTCGTGCGCGGTTGGGGGCTGACACCGTCGCTTGTTGTGGCTATCACCGCGGTATGTTGAACACGATCCTACATGGCACCCCGACGGACCAACCACCCCTGCTGATCGCGCATGGCCTCTATGGCTCCGGGCGCAATTGGGGGGTGATCGCCAAGCGGCTTTCGGACGAACGGCAGGTGATTGCCGTGGATATGCGCAACCACGGCCTCAGTCCGCAGACCCAGAGCCACACCTATGTCGATCTCGCTGAGGATCTGGCAGAGGTGATCGCCACCCATGGCGGCCGCATGGATGTGGTGGGACATTCCATGGGCGGCAAGGCGGCGATGGTACTGGCACTCAACCACCCGGAGGCCGTGAACCGTCTGGTGGTCGCCGATATTGCGCCGGTGAGTTACCAGCACACTCAGGCGCATTTCATCACCGCCATGCGCAGCGTGGATCTGTCGCGCGTGACGCGCCGCTCGGATGCGCAAGAACAGCTGGCAGAGGCTGGCGTGGACGCGATGTTGCAGAGCTTTTTCACCCAGTCCCTTGATGTGGAAAACAAACGCTGGCGGTTGAACCTCGACACACTGGAGCGCGAGATGCCGCATATCCTGTCGTTTCCGGAGATTGAAACCCATTGGGACGGCGCGGCCTTGTTCCTGACAGGGGCCAATTCGGAATACGTGCTGGCGGAGCATCGCGGCCGCATCAAATCGCTGTTTCCGGGCGCTCGCTTTGCCAAGATCCCCGGTGCAGGTCATTGGCTGCACGCCGAAAAACCGCGTGAGTTCGAAGCTACGGTGCGCAGCTTCCTGAACGCGTGATCGCGGCACCGGTATTGGGGGCGCTGCCCCCGGCCCTTTGCGGGCCTCCCCCGGGATATTTGAGGTTAGAAGAGGCGCGGGTCAGTAGGTGAGGAGCAACCGGTCCCTTACCACCTCTGTCTCCATCCGCTGGCCGCCCATCTGGAAACGCTTTAGCATTGACTGGCCCATATTGACGAGGATCTCGCGGTCAAACAGCCCCTGTGGGATTGGAATGTCGCAGTAGATATCGCCGGATTTCTTGGTTCCGTCGATTGACATGGCCACCCGCACCCCGCGCGCTTTGCAGGCGGCGATCGTGGCGAAGAGTTCTTCGAGTCGAAACGCCTGCGCACCGTAAAGGATAGTTTGCGAATGCGCATAGGGCGGGTCGCAATAAATCACGTCGCCTGCCCGCGCCTGCGCCATGGCGGCGCGGTAATCCAGACAAGCGAAACGCGCGCCTGACAGGCGGTCGCGCCACATCTCGACCCGTTCTGCGAATTTATGCGGCTTCATCATCGGATGGCTGCCGCAGGGCGTGGACATATAGCCATCCTTGCGCCGAAAGCGCACAACACCACCGTAGCAGGCACGGCACAGGAACAGGAAATCCGCACCATTGGGAGCAAGGTTATAGCGCGCTTTGATCGCCTCATAGGTGGCGACGCGGTTGCCCGCCATAAAGCTCTGATAGCGGGTCTGATACCAGCGATTGAGACGATCCGGATCGTCGTGCAAGGCCTGCCAGATGTCGATCAGCGGGGCATAGATATCGGAGCCCACCGCGCGATGCGGGCGCAGGTTTGCCATCACGCCGCCTGCCCCCAGAAATGGTTCAAAATAAGTGCCGTAGTCCTTTGGCAAATGCGCCACGATCTCATGGGCGAAGCGCTGTTTGTTGCCGACCCATTTGAGCAGTTGCGTCTTGAAGGGCGGTGGTGGGCTGGGATCGCTCACCCGCGGTAAATCCGTGGTTTCAGATGTCATCCGCGCCCTCTGGTCTAACGTATAGATTTGCGGAGAAATACGCGATCTCTTCGCAACCTGCCAGAGCGATGAGGACAAGTGCAAAACAGCAAAGAAAAAAGAGGCCACTCTCGCGGCCCCTTTTAAAGGTTGAGCGCTGGTTAGAAGCGCAGGCTGTAGTCGATGGTCAGGCCAAAATCCTTATAGCCCTCGCTGCCAAGCCCATCGTAGCGCGCAGAGATGGCGAAACGACTACCGCTGGCCCATTTATAGAGCTTTTTATGCAAAGAGGTTGCAAGGCAGGCTTTCCCTTTCTCCATCATTAGTTATCCTGTGGGCTCTGTGACAGGTATGCTGAGCGCGGTGTAGCCGCTTAGGACGGTAGCGCGGATCTGAAGCACTGCGGTCTGTAAACAAAATCACGCGCCATGAGGCTTCTTTGCTCCAGCAGCTTCACGCTATGCATTTTCGTCTACGCGTGCGCTGCTCGGGGTGACAGGTCCTGTCCCGTTATGACGGCCTATTGACGCTCAACACGAATGCGGCGGTGCTTAAATTCGGTTCGCGGCGGGCAGCCAACACGTATGTCAAGCACGGGCAAAGAGACCTCAAGTCGCTGCGCAAGTTTGTGCAGCGCATGCGCGACCTCAGCTGTGGCCCCCTCGGTGGGGTGATCCAGCCAAACGGTGAGCACGCCCTGTTTCTCAATGATGGAATAATCCCGTACGGAGGCCCGCATCGCGGCAATCGCGCTGCGAATGGCCTCTGCCGGGACCATTTTGCGGCCATTCTCTCCCTGCCACCACAGCATGTCATCCTCGCGCCCCTCAATCCGGGCGATCCGGACACAGGCGGACCCGCACGCACAGGGGGCAGGTTCAGGCAGGAGAACGTCATTCAGACGATAGTTCAAAATCGGCAGGCTCTCTCGGGTAAAGTCATGAATGATCGGACAAAATGCACCTGTGTCCGGATCGATCACATCCCGGTCAATTTGTAACCATCCCTCATTGAGGTGCAGCGATCCTGCAGGACAGGTAAAGGCCAGCACCCCCTCCGTTGCCTGATAGACCTCATCAAGCCTGCAGCCAAACGCCGCCTCGGCCAGGGCTTGGTCATCGGGGCAAAGCGTCTCCGCGACGGAGATGATTTTGTGCGGAGCGATCCTGATACGTCCCTCGCTCTTTGCCTGCGCCAGATGACGCATCAGGCTTGCTGGCGCAATCACCACCGTTGGCGCGAGGGCGTTCAGTCGGGGTAGATGCGCCTCAAACGGGCTGAGCATGTCAAAGAACTCAAACCGCACCAGTGGATTGCTCAAAGTTCGGTACAATACGTTGTCCGCACGCATAAAGAACGCAACGCGCTGGCGTTGCATAAGATTTGGCCAAAACCGCCCCATCAGGATCGCAGCCCACATGCGCCGTTCTTGGGGGGTCGCCAGAAACAGCCCCCGTTGCCCTGACGTTCCGGTCGACAAGCCCACGGACACCTCGCCGATGGTGGGGCTGAAATCACGGCTGCGTTCTGCTTTCAACGCGACATGCAGCGCCTCATCATAAGCGATCCCGCAGGTGTTGATCCGAGAGAAACTCTGCATCAGCCGCGCCTTGTTCATGGGCGGCAAATCCTGCAGGAGCCGATCCGCGTACGCCGCATAAAACGGCGAGCGCGGCATCACTTTGGCCCGAAAGCGTGCAAAGCCAGCGCGTTGATGCGCCTCAAGCGCCGCGCGTGTGCGCCAGCCTGCGCCATACCGGGTCCGCACAAAAGCCCCGAGGCTCATGTGATCACCTCCCGGCAGTGCGACGGCACAAAGGTTATATCGGGCCGCGCGCCCATCAGCCTCCGCAACCGCGCAAAAGTGTCGCGATACCGCGCGGCATCCCCCAAACGATGCAGCACAAAAGCGGGGGGCATGCGGCCCGTGCGCAGCGCCTCGCGTCCATAAGCGGCGTCGGCAATCAGGAAATGCGCCGTCTGCGGCACCCAAATCCCGATCTGCCCAACACCATGCCCGGGCAAGGGAATGGCGATTAACTCGCCCGTGCCGAGCAGATCACGCCCCTGCGGAAATTCTGGTAACTCGGTTTCAATAAGGTCTTGGTCCTCAACGGGCTGCGGCGCGCGGGCCAGAACCCCATCGCGCAAGATCGGAGGACAGGCCTCAAGCGTGGCTTTCACCCCGCGCAATGTCGCCAAATGGGCAATTGCCGCGCCAGACGCACAGACCGGAACATCGCGCGGCAGATCCATCAGCCCTGCCACATGATCCCCGTGCATGTGGGTCAAAACGATCAGATCCGGGCGACAATTGAGCTGAGACATGATGTGCTCATGATCGGGCAATTGAACCGGCGTTGCGATCCGGTAGGCCCGCGCGGGAAAGCGATGCGTGGCATCAAAAAACGCCGGACCGTAGCCGCAATCAACCAGCACGTTAGCGTTTGGGGTTTCAATTAGCGTCGCCAAAGCAGGCAGATCGACTTTTCGCCACCCAGCCAGCCCCGCTGCAAACGGACGCACGCGGCAACTGCCGACGCGCATAGGTGTCACGCGAAGCATTCTGACAGCCCCTCTTCCAATGTCACCAAAGGTTGATACCCGAGGTCTCGGCGCGCGGCACTGATATCAAGCGTCAAAGAGCGCCCCAGCGACACCACCGCCTGACGGGTCAAAGCTGGCTCACCTGCGCCCATCCAAAGCGCGCGCCGCTCAGACAGCGAGGCGATTGCATAGGCCAGCGGATAGGGGAGCGGCAATCGTCGCGGCTGATAGCCACCATGGCGGGCCACCAGAACTGCCAGCATGCGAAAGCTGAATACCTCGCCAGAGGTGATGTTCCATACGCCACCCGCAGGACCTGCCGCTGCCAATCGCATTGCACGGGCGGCATCGCTGCGGTGGGTCAGGTCAATCTTGGCCTGGCCTCCTGATATCATCGGAACAAAACCGCGCGCCATGACGGCGCGGAGGCGCGGCAGCAATGCACGATCATGGCGGCCATAGATGGCGCGCGGACGGATGGCCGTGCAACGCATCTCTCCATTCGCAGCCAAGACTAACGCCTCTGCCCGACGTTTGGTCTCTGCATAAGGCGACAGGGCGCGCGGCGGGAGTTCGGCGTCTTCGCTGAGGTTCAGCCGATCTCGCCCATCCGCATAGATGCTTGGCGTTGAGGCAAAAACAAAACGCGCGACGCCTGCTTTTTTCGCAGCCCGCAGCAAACGCTGCGTTGCAGTAACATTCACGGCCTCAAACTCCACCGGACTGCCCCAACCGCCGCTAAGGGCCGCGCAATGAAAAACAGCATCCATGCCTTGGGTCAGCGGCAGGAGATCATCAGAAACCAAATCTGCAGGGTGAAAATCGGGCAGATCCGCAGGCACGCGCGCCGTGGTGCGCAGCTGCCAGCCATGACCCGAGAGTTCATCGACCAAGGCGCGGCCCAAGCAGCCGCTCGCCCCTGTGATCAGCGCACGCATCAAAACTGCACCACAGTTCCGCCAATCGAAATCCCGGCAGAGGTTCCGATCAACAAGGCCTTGTCACCGCGCTGCAAACGTCCATTTCGGACCGCGTAGTCCAGAACCGTGGGAATGGAGGCCGCCACCTGATTGCCGTGATTGCTGAAAATATCCACTACCTTGCTTTGTGGCAGGTGCAATGCGCGCGTCATCAGACGCAACGCCTGAGCACTGGCCTGATGCGGCAAGACGGCATCCAGTTCATCACGCTCAAGCCCTGCGCGTTTGAGCAGATCAGTCACAAAGTCCGGCAGATAGCCAGCGGCCAGTCGATAGGCTTGTGCGCCATCCATCTGGAAACAATCGTCGCCCTCATCGCTGCCCCGCACCGGGTTTACTCGTGTGCCACCCGCTGCCAACACGCAGGCCTCTTTGCCTTCAGCATAGGTCGCAAAGCCATGTGACAGCACCGCCCCCTCGCCCGCGCCAACCACAACCGCCCCTGCCCCATCGCCAAAGATCGCGGCACTCTCGGGGTGCAACCAGTTCAGCCCCACGGATGCGATATCGGCAGAGAAGATCAGCACACGCCGCGCGCGTCCCGCTGTCACCCAGAGGCCCGCAACATCGAGCGCTTGCAAGAACCCAAGGCAGGTCGCATTGATGTCAAAGGCCGGGATGCCGGATTGTCCCAAGCCAAGGCGATCCTGCACCAGCACGGCCGTTGATGGAATCGGCTGCTCCATCACGCCACAGGCACCGAGGATCAGGTCCAGATCCTCCGGCCCGCAGTCGGCCATATCCATTGCGCGGCGCGCAGCTTCTGTCGCCATCATCGAACTGGTTTCATCAAGCGTTGCGACCGCGCGGCTCTCAAGACCAAACCGCGCCTGCACTTGCCCGGCCTCCCAACCAAGGCGGCGATCGATATCCGTACTGAGACGTTTATTTTCAGGCAGATAGCTACCCGTTCCTTGAATGGTAAGCGCGATAGGAAACATATAAACAATCCATTTCTGAACATCGTTCTAAAATATTGACATATGCGACCGGATCGTCAAGATCATTTCAGAACATTGTTCAAATACCCAGCGCCCATTCCAATTATGGGCCTTTCCAAAACTGGAGATCCACATGGCACGGCCCCGGCAATATGATCCCGAAACACTGCGGGCCGCAGTGGTCTCCGCCGCCCGAGGGTTGCTGGAAGAAGGTGGCCCCCCTGCTCTGACGGCGCGCGCATTGGCGCAGGCTTCAGGTGCTACGAGCGGCACGATTTACGCAAGCTTCGGGGATCTCCACAGCGTGCTGATCGAGGTAAACCGCGACACCTTTCGGGAGCTGGGCGAAATGATTGATGCCTTGCCGGATGCGCCGCCGGAACCTTGGCTTTATGCGCTGGCGGAGGCCTATGTGGACTTTATGCTAGAACGCAAAGGGGTCTGGCGCGGCCTCTTTGAAGGAGACCGGGTCACGGATGTTTTCCCGCAGTGGTACATGGCCGCAATCAATGCCCTGCTGGCAAAAATTGCGCATCCCATAGCAGCGCTGGCCCCGTCAGAGAATGCAGCCGAACGCGCCGAGGAGTTGTTCATTTCCGTTCACGGCGTGGTCGCATTAGCCGCGATTGGGCGTCTGGATATGGTGTCCCCAAGGTCGCCAAAGGCGTTGGCACACGCCGCGGTGAACACAATGCTGAGCGCGCTCAAGGAGGCAAGCGATGCATAACCCTGCTCACAAGCTGACGGGTGGATTAATCCTTGGTTCCGCCCGATGTGGTTCAACTTTGGTTTCCGATATTCTGCGGCTGCACCCTGCGATCCTGTCGCTGTCGGAATTGTTCTCGACCGTTGGGCCAAATGCCTTTCGGCCAGATCAACTGAGTGGAGAGACATTCTGGCGCAATCTGTCCAAACCCTCGCGCGCTTTGTCACAGATCGGCAACCCCGACAGCGCGCCCAATGAGTTCCTCTATGGGCGCGTCGAAACTCCAGCGCATGACCCATGGTTCTGCCCTCCCATACTAGCGATCACCTTACCGCATCTCTCGCAGTCTCCAGACGCGCTGTTTGCTCAACTCGCGTCCGAGGTCCCACAATGGAACCGCAGGGACATGGGTGATCAGTATCGGGCGCTATTTCAAAGCCTTGCGAATAGCCAGGGCGGCAAGCAGATCTGGGTCGAACGCTCCGGAGGCTCATTGGTGGCGGCCAAAACGCTCCTCGAAATGTTTCCCGAAGCGCGTCCGGTTTTGCTGTTGCGAAATGGGCCTGATACGGTGCTCTCGATGCGCGACTACCCGGCCACCCGCGTGGCAATCTGGATGTGGCGGCACCTACGCCCGTTTGGGATCGATCTTTTCGATCCCCAAACCCACTACGGTCGCGGCGCCCTATGGCCCGTGATCGAACGTTTCGGCGGCGTATTCGGCCTACGCAGCATCTTGGCAAAGCGCCCGAGCCTGACCGACAGCGCGGCCTTCTGGTCGGCGATGATGGAAACCAGCCTTCAAACCCTGATGGGGCGGGATCTGATGGTGCTTTCCTACGAAGAACTTTGCGCTGCGCCACGACAGGAAATCCCCCACCTTGGGCAATATCTTTTGGGCGATGCACCTGAGGCATGGGTTGAAGCCGCAAGCCAATTGCCAGAGCAGCGCCCATCCAAGATAGCTACCCTGACAACCAAGGAACGTGACGCTCTTTACGCGGAATGCGCCCGCGGTGAATTGGCCATTCGAGAGTTTCAATCATACAGGACATCGTCGCGCACCGACGGTTAAAGCGACATCTCAGGTTGGTTTTCCATCTTGATACAACCACTTGGCTCGCATCCATCACCACATCCCCTCGCGGCACAACACGGTCAAAACACATTCAGAAAGTAACTGTATTTTGACCTGCTGACGTCACAATGGAGGTCGGAACGGTTTGTTGTGTGTTGCGAGTGAGTGCTCATGTCAGAAATTGACGCTGTCTGGATGCTAATTTCAGCACTTCTTGTGCTTGTCCTGCAATCCGGGTTCCTCTGCCTTGAGTCCGGCACCGTCCGGACGAAGAATGCTGCCAATGTCGCGCTCAAAAATATGGCGGATGTCTGCGTCGTCAGCACATGTTTCTGGCTGGTTGGTTTTGGCCTGATGTTCGGCACCAGCTTTGGGGGCCTCTTTGGGACCGGTGGTTTTTTGCCCCGGCTCGACAACGCCACAGGTCATTCAGCCGCGATCTTCTTGTTTCAAATGGCCTTTGCTGCCACCGCCACCACCATCGTCTCCGGCGCGGTCGCCGAGCGGGAGCGGTTTTTAGGCTATATGATTGTGTCGATCGCACTCAGCGCCTTCATCTACCCGATTGCCGGTCATTGGATCTGGAATGAGGCGGGTTGGCTCCGACAACTCGGATTCATCGATTTTGCTGGTGCAACGGTGGTGCATAGCGTGGGCGGATGGACGGCCTTGGTCGCCGTGATCTTCTTGGGTCCAAGGCTGGGGCGCTACGGTCGAAAGAACCGCTTTTTTGAGGAAAACTCCATCTCGCTGGTCACACTGGGCGGGCTGCTGCTTTGGGTTGGCTGGGGGGCTTTCAATGGCGGATCGGCGCTGGCCTTTAACACGAATGTCGGCCCTGTCATCGCCCGTACAATGCTATCTGCAGCAGGCGCGGGTCTGGCCAGCATCGCCATCGGCCTTTGCATCTTTCGCTGTGTCAGGGCGGAACTCTTGGTCAATGGCTTCCTCGGTGGACTTGTAGCAAGCACCGCTGGCATCCATCTGATATCCGGGCCGACAGCCTTTTTGATTGGCGCCGCTGGCGCGGTCGCGGTCATTGTGGCGCGTGATATATTGGACGCGCTGGAAATCGATGACGTTGTTGGCGCAATCCCTGTTCATCTGGCGGCGGGTCTTTTGGGCACGCTGGCAGTGGCCTTCGCGGCTCCACAGGATGCACTGCCTGCAGGCAGCCGGATTGCCCAGCTTGGCGTGCAGGCTTTTGGCGCAGCTGTCGTTGGGATCTGGGTCATATCCTGCATGACGCCCTTGATCCTGCTTTTAAAGGCCCGCGGCCTCCTGCGCGCGCGCCCCCGAGATGAAGTGCGCGGCCTCAACCTCGCAGAAAACAACCAGCGAAACATGTTGTTGGAATTGCTGGAAGAAATGAAACGTCACCAGCGGACCGGATCGTTCAGCAGCCGCGTGCGCATCGAACGCTCGTCAGAATTGGGCGTGCTGGCCTATCGCTACAACCGCGTTCTCGACCGGGTTGAAGAAGAGATTGACCAGCGCATGGCCTCAATCCGCAAAGAGCGTATGAGCCGAGAGATGGCGGAAGAAGCCTTTGAGGCGATGCGCGCGGCTCAGGAGGAGAGCGCCTGGTCGGCCCGACATGACAAACTCACCGGTCTGGGCAATCGCAAGCACTTGGAAGAAATTGCCTCAGCGCCTGCGACAGCTCAGCAGGCCGGTACGCTGGTTATCGCGCTTGATCTGGACCGTTTCAAATATATCAACGACACCTATGGCCACGAAGTGGGCGATCTGGTCCTAGAACAGGCTGCACGGCGAATTTCGGACAAGATCCAGCCCGGATGCGATTTCGCTTTCCGCATAGGAGGGGATGAGTTTGCCTTGCTGGTGGAATTTTCCGGAAGCGAGGCAGAGGCGTTCGAGTATTGCTCCGACCTCCTGTTCGAACTGCTTCAGCCGGTGCGCTACAAGGACGTCGAGCTTGAAGTTGGTGTCTCCATTGGGTTTGCACTCTGCGAGCCCGGTGAAACGCTTCTTTCCGCGCTGCGGCGCGCCGATCTGGCTCTTTATGCGTCAAAGGCCGACGGGCGATCCTGCGTCAACGCGTACTCCTCCGCCATTGGCGCGGCGCATGATGAAAAAATGGATCTGATCCGGGACTTTAAGCAGGCGTTCCGAAACGATGAAATCAAAGTGACCTTCCAGCCGCAAATCGATGGGAAAACCGGGGCGATTGCCGGCTGTGAAGCTTTGGCCCGCTGGCACCACCCCAAGCGCGGCATCGTCGGCCCAGATGTTTTTGTATCCATCGCCAAAGAAGTGAACATGCTAGCGGAACTGGATCGGCGAATTTTGGACCTTGCGCTCGCTGCTTATTGGGAATTCGCCGAACATAACATTAACTTACCCAGCATATCGGTGAATGTCTCTGCAGAGCGGCTGGGGCATCCAGGCTTGATTGAAGAGTTAAAGCAACGCACAGACCTCCCCACCAGCGGCTTGGCTTTTGAACTCCTAGAGACGGTGTTTCTGGATCATGTCGACGAGGATTACGCCAAGCAAATCGACGCCCTGAAAGCGATGGGCATTGGGATCGAAATTGATGACTTTGGCACGGGGCATGCCAGTATCGCAGGCGTGCTGGCGCTGCGCCCCGACAGGCTCAAGATTGATCGTATGTTCACGACCGGTATCGACAGCAAGCCTGCGCGCAGAGACCTGATGCGTGGATTGATCGAAATGGCCACAAGTGCAGGTGCTGCAACGGTTGTGGAAGGCGTGGAAACTGAGGCCGAAGCCAAGATACTCGCTAATCTTGGGGCCGACGTCTTGCAAGGATATGCATTCGCGCGCCCAATGGATCGCGACAGTTTTCTTGCTTGGGCTCAGGACTGGAATTCTGGTCAGTCGTTCATGCAAGTCGGCTAAGGACGCCGCCCAAATCCTAAGCACAGGACACGCGCCGTTACGGCCCGTCTATAGCCTTACAAAGGATATCTCTGTCCGCGCCGGGCCGAGAATCTCATATGATCGAAGCAATACCCCCAAGACCGTGCCGGAATCACGTGAGATTTCAAATGAAACGCCTTTCGCCTGCTCCTCGTTTGTGAAACAAATCCAGAACGTGGAGGAGTGCAGCGCATTGGCACGGTTAAAAATTGACAATCAAACCGCCCGCGCCCTGTGGCTCGGATCGCATGGTCTCGCGCAGGCTCCGACGGGGCCCTTGGACACGCCGCAGTTGATAAAACAGCTGGGATTTGTGCAACTCGATACCATTCAAGTTGTGTCCCGTGCCCATCACCATATCCTGTGGAGCCGCAATCAGAACTATCGCGAACACATGTTGGACCCTTTGCTTCGAAGCACACGGCAGGTGTTTGAACAT
Source organism: Tritonibacter mobilis (assembly GCF_001681715.1). Taxonomy (GTDB): domain Bacteria; phylum Pseudomonadota; class Alphaproteobacteria; order Rhodobacterales; family Rhodobacteraceae; genus Epibacterium; species Epibacterium mobile. The sequence goes on from NZ_LNWY01000012.1 coordinate 239,813, forward strand.
TTCACCCATGATGCTTCTGTTTTGCCCATGGAATTCCTCCCCATGTGGCAGCGTCAATTCTCGCGCAAAAAAGCTCAAGTCGGTCGCTCAAACTGGTTTGGCAAGTATCTCGAACAAGAACTGATCGACGAGGTTCTGCGTCGGATTGGAGAAAACGGCCCTCTCTCGACAAAAGACTTTGAGACCAAAATTTCAGGCGAAAAGACGATGTGGAAACGTCCGCCTCACAAGATGGTGCTCGATTATCTTTGGTACTCTGGCGAATTGGCGACATCGCATCGCGACGGGTTTACCAAATACTATGACCTGGCCGAACGCGTGTATCCGCAGGATATGCCCGAGCTCAGCGACACGGAGCAAATCACCCAGCTCTGCCGCACCGCAGTTAACAGGATTGGTTTTGGAACTTTAGGTGAAATCCATAAATTCTGGGAGGCCTGCGAGAAAGCAGAAGTCCAATCTTGGGGAACTAGTGATGCCAAAAACCTGATCGAAACTGAAATACAAAGCGCAGATGGCAGCTGGACCAAAGCAGTGGCTTGTGCAGATATCGAGGAGCGGATTAGAACACTGCAAAACCCCACGTCCCGACTGCGCATACTCAACCCGTTCGATCCGGCCATTCGCGACCGCAAGCGCCTCGCGAGGCTATTTGGTTTTGACTATACCGTCGAAATGTTTGTCCCGGCCATGAAACGAAAATGGGGGTATTACATTTACCCTTTGCTGGAGGGGAACCGGATGGTTGGTCGAATAGAGGTCAAAGGGGACCGCGCAAAAGGCACACTTACGCTGACCAAGTTTTGGACCGAAGACACACGCCTGCGGACGAAACAACGCACAGACAAGCTCGAGGCGGAATTGAAGCGGCTCGCCAAACTCGCGGGTTTGAGTGAGGTCATATGGGCGCTGGAATAAAAGCCACATCTGGCTGAGCGAGTGTCCACTTAACAGCCAACCGACTAACAGCCAACCGACTGACATCTCATTGCTTGGAATATTGTGGAGGCGAGTACCGGAATCGAACCGGTGTACACGGATTTGCAATCCGCTGCGTCACCACTCCGCCAACTCGCCGCCTTTTGCACCTGATGTGGCGGGTGGTGTCCGGCCACTTGGTGTGTATCGCTTTCTATGGAGGTTGCATGCGGGGTGCAAGAGCCAAAACTACATTGAGATGCGAAAAGTCCGACATCAAGCGCCGCTCAGGATCGCCCCTTTGAACAAAAACAGCCTCCTCTATGTCGCAGGGCTCATCACCGCTTAATCGACCCGGATTTGCGCCAGTGGCAGATGGGTGGTGGATTTGATTTCCTCCATCGACAGGAGAGCCGTCACATTGTGGACGCGCACTTCTGAGATCAGCGCCTGATAGAATTTGTCGTAGGCCCGGGCATTCTTCACCCGCACCTTCAGGATGTAATCGATATCCCCCGCAAGGCGATGCGCCTCCTGAACTTCGGGGCGTTCTTGCAGTGCTTTGAGAAACTTTGCCTGCCACTCGGCTTCATGTTCGGACGTGCGGATGAGAACAAAGAAACAGGCCTCAAACCCCAGCGCTTCGGCATCGAGGATCATGGTCTGGTTGCCCACCACTCCGGCCTCGCGCAACTTGCGGATACGATTCCAGACAGGCGTCTTTGAACTGCCCACTTGCTTGGCGATTTCGTCCAGCGACTGCCCCGCATCGCGCTGGAGTTCCGCCAGAATTTTCCGGTCCGTGGCGTCGATCCGCACTGTCATTCCAAAATTCTCCTAAGTTTAGGACGCGCGGACCTCACGGCGAAATGCAGTGAGACATGTGTCCTTATTTCCCAGCCCATATAGCACAGAGCGAGGAATATTTCCTATATCTACAATCACGTCAAACAGCAAAAAATGGACCGAGAGATGCCCCGCGACACGCATTACATCCCGCCCCTCACGCCGCCCCTGCCGGGAGCCGCTGGCGTGATGTGTCCGGGCGTTGTGGCATTTGCGGGCTCTGGTCCGGGCGATGCCGACCTGCTGACCCTCAAGGTGCTGAAGGCGCTGAGGGAGGCGGATGTGATCCTTTATGATCGTCTGGTCAGTGAAGAGATCATGGCGCTCGCCCACGACAACGCCATTTTGGAAGACGTCGGCAAAGAGGGCTTTGGCCCCTCCATGGCACAAGAAGAGATCTGCGCGCGGCTGGTGTATCACGCCAAACGTGGCCTCAAGGTGCTGCGGCTGAAATCGGGTGATCCCACCATCTTTGGCCGTCTCGACGAGGAGCTCTCGGCCTGCGAGGCCGCTGATGTGGACACCCAAATTTTTCCGGGCATCACTGCTGCCTCGGCTGCAGTCGCCGCCATCGGGCAGAGCCTGACCCAGCGGGGGCGAAATTCCTCGGTGCGGTTCCTGACCGGGCACGACATGAAGGGCTTTGTCGATCATGATTGGGCGCAGCTTGCCCGTCCGGGCGAGGTGGCCGCCGTCTATATGGGCAAGAAATCTGCCCGCTTCGTGCAGGGGCGCATGTTGATGCATGGTGCGGACCGCGCGACGCCCGTGACCGTAGTGGAGAACGCCTCGCGCGCGGATCAGCGCGTGCTCGCCACGACTCTCGATCAACTGCCCGCCGATCTGGCCGCAGCGAATTTTGCTGGCCCGGCGCTTACTTTCCTTGGGCTGGCGCCGCGTGCCGCGTCTGCCGCCCACACCGAAATTCAGATGGAGCTTGCCTGATGGCCCGTGCATTCACCCCCAAAGTCGTCACCGCCAACGACCTGCTGGAAGGCGATGTGATCTATCTCACCACCGCTGGCAACTGGACCCGCGACCTGCGCGACGCAGAGCTGATCACCGATGAGGCGGAGGCGCAGCTGCGCCTTCTTGATGCACAAAGCCAGCCGCAAATCGCCGTTGGTGCCTATCTCGCCGACGCAAAAGCGGGCGAGCAAGGTCCCGAACCCACCCATTTCCGCGAGGATTTCCGGCGCACCGGTCCCTCGAACTATGCCCACGGTAAGCAAGAAGCCAAACTGGAGGCCACCGCAGATGTATAAGTACAACGACTTCGACTCCGCCTTCCTCGCCGAACGCAACCGCCAGTTCCGCACTCAGGTGGAACGCCGCATCGACGGTGCCCTCACTGAGGATGAGTTCAAGCCGCTGCGTCTGATGAACGGTCTCTACTTGCAACTGCACGCCTATATGCTGCGGGTGGCGATCCCCTATGGAACGCTCAATCCCGATCAGATGCGCGCGCTGGCGTTGCTGGCGGCGAAGTGGGACAAGGGCTATGGTCATTTTACCACCCGTCAGAACATCCAGTACAACTGGCCAAAGCTGAAGGACGTGCCGGACATGCTGGACGCGCTCGCAGAGGTGAACCTGCATGCGATCCAGACGTCTGGGAACACCATCCGCAATGTGACCGCAGATCATTTCGCCGGTGCCGCCGCCGATGAGATCGAAGACCCCCGCCCCATCGCCGAGCTGATCCGCCAGTGGTCCACTGATCACCCGGAGTTTCAGTTCATGGGCCGTAAGTTCAAGATCGCGGTGTCTGGCGCCTCCAACGATCGCGCGGTGCTGAAAGCGCATGACCTTGCGGTAAAGATCGTCAAGAACGACGACGGCGAGATCGGCTATCAGGTGCTGGTGGGCGGTGGCCTTGGCCGCACCCCGATGATTGGCAAGGTTCTGAACGAGTTTGTCGCCGCCGATGACTTGCTGCCCTACATTGAGAGCGTGATTTCGGTCTGGAACCAGCTGGGCCGTCGCGACAACAAATATAAGGCCCGCATCAAGATCACCGTGCACGAGCTGGGTCTGGAGAAAATCCGCGAGCTGACCGAGGAACGCTTTGCCCAAGTGCGCACGACCTTTGGCGGTGCCGATCAGGCGCTGTTCCAGGACATCAAGCGCCACTTTGCTGCGCCGGAGTTCCGCACTGGTGGCACCGAGGCCTTTGACGCAGCTTACGATTCCGATCCGGTGTTTCGCGCGTGGGCCGACACCAACCTCGCCGCGCACAAGGCACCGGGGCATGCCATCGCAACCATCTCGATCAAAAAACACGGCGCGACGCCGGGCGATGCAACTGCCGATCAGATGCGCGCCATGGCAGATATTGCAGAAGAGTTCGCCTATGGCGAGCTGCGCATCAGCCACGAGCAGAACGTGATCCTGCCGCATGTGCACAAGAACGACCTGCCCGCGATCCATGCGCGTCTGAAGGCCGCCGATCTGGCCACCGCCAACATCGGGCTGATCTCGGACATCATCGCCTGCCCCGGCATGGATTACTGCGCGCTGGCCACCGCGCGCTCAATCCCCGTCGCGCAGGAGATCGCCACCCGGTTCGAGGATCTGAAGATGGAGCATGATATCGGCCATCTGCAGATCAAGATCTCTGGCTGCATCAACGCCTGTGGACACCACCACGTCGGCCATATCGGCATCCTCGGTCTGGATCGCGCAGGCGTCGAGAACTACCAGATCACGCTAGGTGGTGACGCGACCGAAACGGCAGCGATCGGCACCCGCACCGGGCCCGGCTTTGCCTATGACGAAATCGTCCCCGCAGTAGAGCGCATCGTGGAGACTTATCTGGAGCAGCGCGAGAGTGCGGAGGAGGAATTCCTTCAAACCTATCGCCGCGTCGGCATGGAGCCCTTTAAGGCGGCGCTCTACCCGGCAGCAGAGAAAAAGGTGGCCTGAGCCATGACCCGCATCGACCATGATATCCATGGTCACCCCGCTGCCCCGCGCAGCGAGGAGGCCCTGGCCGAACAAGTGGCCGCGCTCAATGCGCGTTTCAAACACCACTCGGCCACCTCAGTGATGGAAGGCGCTTTGCGTGATGCTGGAAACATCGCGCTGGTGTCCTCCTTTGGCGCAGAATCGGTCGTGCTTTTGCATATGGCCGCCGTCATCGACCCGATGGTGCCAGTGTTGTTTGTGGACACGGAACTCTTGTTCACCGAAACGCTGGTTTACCAACAGGAGGTGAGCGAGCGTCTGGGGCTAAAGAATGTGCGCGTCATCAAAGCCGATGATATCGCTGAAAAAGACCCCTATGGCGCGCTCAGGTTTTCCGACACCGATGCCTGCTGCACCCTGCGCAAAACCATCCCGTTGCAAAAGGCGCTGGCGGGCTATGACGGCTGGATCACCGGTCGCAAGCGGTTCCAATCCGGCACCCGCGCCGCGCTTGATTTCTTTGAGGTCGAGGACGGAACGGGGCGGATGAAGATCAATCCGCTGGCCCACTGGGCACCCGAAGATGTGCGCGCCTATATGGATGAAAACCGCCTGCCCCGGCACCCGCTGGTGGCAAAGGGCTATCCCTCGATCGGCTGTGCCCCTTGCACCAGCCCGGTCGCAGAAGGCGAAGACCCCCGCGCTGGCCGCTGGCGCAACCAGAACAAAGTCGAGTGCGGCATTCACGTTGTGGATGGCAAATTCGTCCGTACAGGAGCTTGAATGATATGAGCGTTATCGTAACCGACGCGGGCTTTGCCCATGATGACTGGACCGGCGGCTTTGAGGGGGCAAATGTGCTCGATCTGGCGTCTGACACGGATCCTGCCACACTAAAAGACCAACTGGACGGCGTAGAGATGATCCGGGTGGATTTCCCCTCTTTTGCCGACGGACGCGGATTTACCATTGCACGGATGCTGCGCCTGATGGGATATCAGGGGCGTCTGCGCGCGCATGGCCATGTGATCTCTGATCAATACGCAATGGCGCGCCGGGTTGGCTTTGACGAGGTGGAGATTTCCGACGATCTCGCCACCCGCCAGCCCGAAGGCGAGTGGTTGTTCCGCGCCAATTGGCAAAGCCACAACTATCAGGCCCGCCTGCGCGCGCAATCAAACGCCGCGCGCTAAGCCAGCCCCACGACATCGCCGTCAGGCCCCGCCCCGTTCCCGGCCCGCAGCCCTTTGTGCTGGACCAGTGGGAACGACACCCTGCGCAAGATTGCCGCAGAGGGGGTTCCCCTGACTTGGATCAAAGACTAATCAGAGGTGCCGGCCTATCCCCGCTGGCAGAGACATGATGAACGAGATTTCGCCCGTGAGTGAGCCTGTGACCGAAGCTGCCGCGCCTGCAAAGGCCAAACCCGCCCTGCCCGACGCCCAGACCGTAACGGAGGTCAAGCACTGGACCGACCGGCTGTTTTCCTTCCGCTGCACGCGGCCTGCATCCTTGCGCTTTCGCTCAGGCGAATTCGTGATGATCGGCCTGATGAACGACCCCGACCCAAAGACCGGCAAGGTAAAGCCCTTGCTCCGCGCCTATTCCATCGCATCGCCGAGCTGGGACGAGGAAATGGAGTTCTACTCGATCAAGGTGCAGGACGGCCCGCTGACCTCGAAGCTTCAGCACATCAAGGTGGGTGACGAAATCATCCTGCGCCCCAAACCCGTCGGCACGCTGGTGCATGATGCACTGCTTCCGGGCAAGCGGATCTGGTTCTTTGCCACCGGCACCGGCTTTGCGCCCTTTGCGTCCCTGCTGCGCGAACCGCAGACCTATGAGGATTACGACGAGGTCATCATCACCCACACTTGCCGCGAGGCCGGTGAGCTGACCTATGGCCGGGAGTTGATCGAGAGCCTGAAGGACGACGAGCTTCTGAATGAGGTGATCGGCGAGGGCTTCTGGAAGAAGATCAAATACTACCCCACCACCACCCGTGAAGAGAGCGCCAAAATGGGCCGCATCACCGACCTGATGCGCTCGGGCGAGGCCTTTGCCGATCTGGGCGTGCCGCCGCTGAACCCGGAAAGCGACCGTGCGATGATCTGCGGCAACCTTGCCTTCAACCTCGAACTCAAGGATCTCTTTGAGAACACCTACGGTCTGGAAGAAGGCGCGAACTCCAAACCTGCGCATTTCGTGGTGGAAAAGGCCTTCCTCGACTGATTACTGATCACGCAACCTGAATTTGAAACGCCTTCGCAAATCAATTGCGGGGGCGTTTTCCTTTGCAAGTCCGACCCTGACACCCACACAAAAAAAACGCCCCGAAAACTCGGGGCGTCTCATTGTGCGCTCTGTCCTAAGACCTAAGTCTCAGAGACCCAGTGCGGAACGCGCTGCCTGCAGGGCTGATTTCAAAAGCTCTGGATTGTCGCGCGCCTGAGTGATCGCCGATTTCACGGCGGTCTTTTTCAGCGGGTCCAGTTCCGAGCCATCAATCAGTTCGATCACGCGGTCGTAGTTGAACCCTTCGGGCGTCAAAAGCTCCGAAGGCGTTGCAGCTTCTGCCTCTGCGGTGGCGTCTGCTGTGGTCTCCGGCGTGACGGCCTCGGTGACCGCATCTGCTGTAGCTTGCGCGGCATCTTGCGTCTCAGTCTGCGCCTCAGTGGCCAGATCGCTCGCCCCTTCGGTCACAGCGTTCACCGCGTCAGACGCTGTTGTCTGAGCGGCCTCTACAGCACTGGCTGCCCCCTCTTGTGCGGCCTCAACCGCGGCGGCGGCACCCTCCACGGCTGTTGCAGCGCCTTCCTGTGCTGCTTCAACCGCTGCGGTGGCCTGTTCTTGGGCCGCCTCGACGGTTTCAGTCGCGCCATCCACAAGATTTCCTGCCGCGTCAGAAGCGGCCTCTGTCGCGCTCTGAACTGCCTCAGAAGCCTCGTCGGCAACGGTTTGTGCCGTTTCCTCAACCGTGGTGGCTGCTTCTTCTGCTGCCGCCTCAGCCTGTTCTTGCAAATCGGTGGCCTCGGCCTCACCGGTTTCGACTTCAGCAGCTTCGGTCTCTTCAGCAACGACAGGCGCTGCCTCATTTGCAACCTCAGCCGGTGTGTCAGTCACGGCCTGTTCGTCTGGCTGGTTCAAATACCACACGGCACCTGCAACCACGACCAAACCAATTGCTGCGCCCACTCCTGCGATTTTCATGGCAATATCCTTCCATGCTAACGTCCCGACGTGGGACGGATTGCAGATGTACTTCTGCTTAATTGACGGATACAACAAGGGGGAAGTCCTTGCACACGCTCCCCTCGGCCATGCTTTGCCAGCACATCCGACTTGTGCGTGAAATCTCTTGCCAATCGCAAAAACCCTTGTGTTTCCGGCTTGCAAGACTGTGAGACACCGATTAAATTCCCGGCTCAAATTTCTGCAATTATCAAAGGATAGAACCCATAGCTCGCAGACCTCATAACGCGCCGCCGACCCGTGACACTGGCCCGCGCGTAAACGACAAAATCCGCGCTCCCGAAATCCGCCTGATCGGTGCAGAAGGCGAAAACGTAGGCGTTGTGCATCCCGCAAAGGCGATGCAGATGGCCGAAGAGGCTGGTCTCGACCTTGTTGAGATCTCGCCCAATGCCACGCCCCCGGTCTGCAAGATCATGGACTTCGGTAAGTTCAAGTATGAACAGCAAAAACGCGAAAGCGAAGCGCGCAAAAAGCAGAAGATCATCGAGGTCAAAGAGGTCAAGTTCCGTCCCAACACGGATACCCACGACTATGACGTGAAGATGCGCAACGTGATCAAGTTTCTGGAAAACGGCGACAAGGTGAAAGTCACCCTGCGCTTTCGTGGCCGCGAAATGGCACACCAGAACCTTGGTCGTGAACTGCTGCAACGCGTGGCCGAAGACATCAAGGAACTCGGCAAGGTCGAGAATATGCCAAAGATGGAAGGCCGTCAGATGATCATGATGATCGGCCCGCTTCCGACGAAGTAATGCGCATCGACCGCTCTTGAGCCGGTTGAACGAAAATCCGAATAAAAAGCCTCCCCCCGAGATTTTGGGGGAGGCTTTTTTATTTTTTCCGAAACTGCTGCGACGGGGTTAGCCCGTCGCAGTCACCGCCCGCTTGGTCATCACGCCGACCAGATGCGCGCGATACTCTTTGGTGCCGTGGATGTCACCGATCATGCCCTCAGCTTCAACGGTCAGGCCGGATATCGCATCGGCGCTGAAATTGGCCGACAGCGCCGCTTCGGCTTCCGCCCAGCGGAACACGCCCTCCTCAGACGCGCCGGTAACCGCCACCCGCACGCCATCCGCAAATTTGGCGACAAAAACGCCAACCATGGCAAAGCGCGACGCCGGTTGCAGGAACTTCTGATAATTCGCCACCTCCGGCACCGGAAATTTGACGGCGGTGATGATCTCACCTTCCTCAAGGGCGGTGGTAAACATACCTTGGAAATAGTCATCCGCCGCAATCTCGCGGGCATTGGTCACAATGGTTGCGCCCGACGCCAGGGCCACCGCCGGATAGCAGGCAGCGGGGTCGTTATTGGCCAGGGATCCGCCGATGGTGCCCCGGTTGCGCACCGCTGGATCACCAATCTGCCCGGCCAGCGCGGCCAGTGCCGGATAGGCGCTCGCACCTTCCGCAACCTCAGCATGGGTGGTGCCACCTTTCACAACCACCTCACGTCCCGAGGCAGAAATACCTTTCAACTCAGAGATGCCGCCCAGACTCACCAAGGTCGTCGGCATCGCCAGACGTTGCTTCAGCGTCGGGATCAAAGTCTGCCCGCCGCCCAGCGCCTGCGCATCCTCTTCGCTCAGTGCCGCGACGGCCTCCGCGACACTCGATGGTCGCGCGAATTCAAACTCATACATCGCTCTTCCTTTCCGAAGGATCGCCCTTGGGCTCCTTCATCTTCTCATAAATATCCCGGGGGTGCGGGGGCTGGCCCCCGCTCCGCCGTCTCAACCTTGCATCGCCGCCCAGACCCGCGCGGGGGTCAGTGGCATGTCGATATGGGTCACATCCTTGCCAGCGGAGCGCAGCGCATCCACCACCGCGTTGACCACTGCCGGCGGCGAGCCGATCGCCCCAGCCTCGCCGCAGCCCTTCACCCCCAGCGGATTGTGGGTGCAGGGCGTCTGACAGGAATGATCCACCTGATAGAACGGCACATCGTCGGCGCGTGGCATGGCGTAGTCCATGAACGACGCCGACAAGAGCTGACCATCTTCGTCATAAACACAGCCCTCCAAGAGTGCCTGACCGATGCCTTGCCCCAGACCGCCATGCACCTGACCGTCGACGATCATCGGATTGACGATATTGCCAAAGTCATCGGCGGCGGCAAAGCGTTCGATGGTGACCTTCCCGGTATCGGGGTCAACCTCCACCTCGCAGGCATAGGCCCCCGCCGGATAGGTGAAATTCGCGGGATCGTAGAACGCCGTCTCCTCGAGGCCCGGCTCGATCTCCTCCAGCGGGTAGTTATGCGGCACATAGGCGGCGAGCGTCACATCTCCCCAAGGCACGGATTTATCCGTGCCCGCAACCGAGAACTTCCCGTCCTTCAGCTCGATATCGGCATCCGCGGCCTCCATCAGGTGGGCGGCAATCTTCTTGGCCTTCGAGATGATCTTCTCTGTTGCCCGCACCATGGCAGAGCCGCCCACCGCAAGGGAGCGCGAGCCATAGGTGCCCATGCCCATCGGTGTGTTGGCGGTATCACCGTGTTCGATCTCCACCATATCCTCGGGGATGCCGATCATCTCGGAAATCACCTGCGGAAAGGACGTCTCATGCCCCTGCCCGTGGCTATGGCTGCCGGTCATCACCACGATGCCGCCGGTGGCATTGACGCGTACTGTCGCACTCTCATAGAGCCCTGCCCGAGCACCCAATTGCCCGACGAGGTTCGAGGGCGCGATGCCGCAGGCCTCGATATAGCAATTGACCCCCAGTCCGCGCAGCTTGCCCGCCTTTTCGCTCTCGGCCCGGCGCGCGGCAAAGCCTGCAATATCCGCGATCTCTTCGAGCTTATCCATCGTCGCCACATAGTCGCCGGTGTCATACTCCACCGCCACAGGCGTGGCATAGGGGAACTCGGTGACAAAGTTCTGCCGCCGGAGCGCTATGGGGTCGACATCCAGCTCTCGCGCCGCCTTGTCGATGACACGTTCCAGCTGGAAGGTCGCCTCGGGTCGCCCAGCGCCGCGATAGGCATCGACAGGCACCGTATTGGTGAAGACCGCCTTGACGTTCACATAGATCAGCGGCGTCTTGTAATTGCCCGCCATCAGCGTGCCATGTAGCCAGGTGGGAACCGAGGGCGCAAAGGTCGACAGATACGCCCCCATGTTGGCATGGGTTTCCGTGCGCAGCGCGGTAAAATTATTGTCTGCGTCCAGCGCCAGTTCGATCTTGGTGACATGATCGCGGCCGTGGGCGTCGGACATAAAGGCCTCGGACCGCGAGGAGGTCCACTTCACTGCACGATTGAGCGCCTTGGCGGCAAAGGTGCAAAACGCCTCTTCGGCGTAGTGGAATATCTTAGAACCAAAGCCACCGCCCACATCCGGGGCCACCACGCGCAATTTATGCTCCGGGATGCCAAGCACAAAGGCCCCCATCAAGAGCCGGATCACATGCGGGTTCTGGCTGGTGGTATAAAGCGTGCTTTCGCCGGTGGCGCGGTTGAAATCCCCCACCGCCACGCGCGGCTCCATCGGGTTGGCGACCAGACGGTTGTTGACCAGCTCCAGCGTGGTGACATGGGCGGCGGCGTCAAAGGCCTTGGCCACCGCCTCCTTGTTTTCCTCTACAAAGCCCCAGTCATAGCAGAGGTTGGAGGTCAGATCGTCATGCACCTTGGGCGCGCCGTCCTGCAGCGCCGCCTTCATGTCGATCACGGCGGGCAGCTCGTCGATCTCCAGTTCAATCGCCTCGGCGGCATCGCGGGCCAATTCGGCGGTTTCAGCCACCACTGCGGCAATGGGATCGCCCACATGGCGCACCTTGCCCTGCGCCAGCACCGGATGCGCCGGTTCCTGCATCACCTCGCCAAAGCGGTCGGTCACTTGCCAGCCGCAGGGCAGACCGCCAACGCCTTCGAAATCCGCGCCGGTGAACACCCGCAGCACGCCAGGCATCGCCGAAGCTGCAGAAGTATCAAGCGAGGTGATCCGCCCATGCGCCACATCCGAGCGCAAGAAATGCACATAGGCCTGACCGTTTACATTGATGTCGTCGGTGTAATTGCCGGTTCCCGTCAGGAACCTGATGTCTTCTCGCCGTTTGGTGGCGGCGCCGATGCCGCTCTCCTTGGCGTCAATATCTTTAGGCATTCTGACTTCCTCCCTTGAGGACTTTTATCGTCTCACCGGGCTCCTCTTCCCTGTGAACGACAAAGTTCAGTTGTTAGATGCATCTTGGTCTGGCCTATTTTTCGATCTTCTGCGCGTGTATGCTGCAATGGCCGCAATGACGATTACCATCAGAGCTTTTCCCACCAACTCTAAGGACTGCTGATAATGAGACGCATAATCTATGCGTGTCATGACAAAGCCTGTCCAAAATTGCTGGATTCCAACTCCGAGTCCTACGAGCAGGACCCAATACGCTATTGCATGGATAATCTTCATTTTTGATGCGAATTTGGCTCACTCTGCTGCGATGGCAGAGACATCCTGACCGGAGGCTGCCATGATCGCCTTGACGATATTGTGGTAGCCGGTGCAACGGCAGAGGTTGCCCTCCAGATAATGGCGGATCTCAGCCTCGGAGGGTTTTGGGTTCTCCTTCAGCAGCGCCGCTGCCGACATCACCATGCCGGGCGTGCAAAATCCGCACTGAAGCCCGTGATGTTCCTGAAACGCCGCCTGAATCGCGTTGAGTGTGCCGTCAGGAGCCGCCTGCCCCTCGATGGTGGCAACCTCCGCCCCTTCGGCCTCCAGCGCCAGCATGGTGCAGGATTTCACCGCCTTGCCGTCCACATGGACAACACAGGCTCCGCATTGGCTGGTGTCGCAGCCCACATGGGTACCGGTGAGCCCCTGCTTATCCCGCAGAAATGACACAAGTAATGTACGACCTTCGACATCCCCGGACATGGGGGTGCCATTCACGGTCATCGAGACCTTCGTCATAAATTCCTCCCTAGCTTGAAATTCTTTATCTGGCTGAGATCAGTTAATCACGGGTCAGAAGATGGCGCGAGGATTTTATGCGGCAAGGGAGGGCGAAGGAGATTGCGGATTTGCATGCTTCGTCCGACCGAGAGGTCGGACAGCGCCTGATCTTCCCCCGGGAAGGCGCTTTTTGCCTCCCCCCGCCTCCCCAGGGTCAGGTACGGTCCTTGGTGTTACTCCCCATCCCGCCGTGGCCGCGGCCGAGTCGGGATTTCCTTCAACAGACCGCCCACGCCCATCGCGGCGATATCCGCCGACGTCACGTCAATACCGCAGACCACCCGCTCCAGCACCCAATCCGCCCCGTTGAGCGCAGGTGAGCGTGCACATCCGGGCAGGCCGATCACGGGTTTCTCGCCAAGATGGCCGAGAAACAGCAGGTTGCCCGGATCAACCGGCATCCCAAATCGTGTAACCGTCCCCCCTGCCATGCGCAGTGCCTCTGGTGCCACATCCATAGGATCGGATGTCGCAGAGCCAGTGAGGACAAACAGAACCTCGCCCGGCGCGTCCTTCAGTGCGGTGGCAATCTCTGCGGTATGATGCGGGATCACCACGCGTGGGCTCAGCATCATACCCATCCGTTCTAGACGCCCCGCCATCGCAGCGCGCCCTTTGCCGGACGGCATCTCTTGCGTCACCCGTGTTTCAATCAACGTAGCCGATGAATAAACCGGAGATCGCACCCGAAGCGCAGCCGTCGCCGCAGCCGTCGCTTGGTCCAGATGCGTTTCAGGCACCGCATATGAGATAATCTTGATCGTCGCGACCATGCCATCTGCATCAACCCGGTGATAATCTGGCACTGTCGCCACGGTGATCATCGGATCGATCGCATTCACCGCCGCGATCTGGCTGACATCCAGCTGCAACACGCCAGAGTTCAGCGCATAAAGATTGACACGTCCAGCGCCCGCACCCGATATGCGCAATCCTTGTCCGTCCGCGTCAGGCACCAGAGCCTGCGCCAAACGCAGGGCCGCGTCGTTCTCGTGTACGTCGCCGGATTCAAGCCGTGCTACGACAATCTCGCTATGACCTTCCTCGATCAGATCTTCGATATGATCTGCGGTCAGTTCCGTACCCTTGGCAATCTTATAGTCGAGTTGCAGCGCGTAGGGGCGCGCGGTGGCCCGGATTGAATGCGCCGCAATCGCACCAAGAGCTTCGCGCACCGGAACCGGCCCGAATTTCATGCCGCTTTGCCCCGCAGCACCGCCGTCATCTCGGCAAGGATGGACACCGCAATTTCTGCCGGGCTTGCCGCACCGATATCAAGTCCGATTGGGCCATGGATACGGGCAATGTCCTCTTGCATAAAACCTGCGGCAATCATGCGTTGGTGCCGCTGCCCGTGGGTGCGTTTAGACCCCAACGCGCCGATGTAGAAACACTCTGCTCGCAAGGCCGCCATCAGAGCCGGATCGTCAAGCTTTGAATCATGCGTGAGCAACACCAAAGCAGTGCGGGTATCCAGTCCAAGGTGCTCCACCGCTTCATCTGGCCAATCATCCACGATACGTTCGCCCGGAAACCGCTCGGCAGTGCCAAAGGCTGCGCGCGGCTCGATGATAATGGGATCATAGCCCGCGATCCGCGCCATCGGCACCAAAGCTTGCGCGATATGCACCGCCCCCACCACAATCACCCGCAAAGGCGGGTTGTGGATCGCCACAAAGGTCTCTCCATCGTCTTCAACGCCAGAGCGATCCATCCGCATGCGCTCCGGGTAGGATGCAGCATTGACCAAATGACCCTGTCCGCTCGCGAGGCTTACCTCATAGGCCAGTGGGCGGCGCTCATTGCGCGCCAGAACCAACGCCTCCAGCGTGTCCTCAGCCAAGGTGTGACCAACGGGTTCGAGCAAAACCTTTATGGTGCCGCCGCAGGCCAATCCCACGGCAAAGGCGTCACCGTCGCTGACGCCAAATTCCAGTAGCGTATGGCTGCCCCGCTCCAGCGCCTCCTGCGCTTCCATGATGACCGCACCTTCGACACAGCCCCCCGAGACGGATCCCTCGACGCGACCATCCCCGCCAACCACCAGTTGCGATCCCGTGCGTCGTGGGGCAGATCCCCACGTCTGCACCACGGTACACAGCACCGCACCAATCCCTGCGCGGTGCCACGCCAGTGCAAGCTCAGGTGCATTGTCGAAACGGGACTGCGGTGCAGGTTCGCTGTCGGTGTTGGTGCCAGATGTCATCTCGGAAATCCCGGTGCCTGAATGTGTTTTAAATCATGGTTCTAAAGGTCAGAAGTTCAAGGATAAATCGCTTCAACTCAGAAACTCTTGAGCCTCTGTGCTTTGCATCAATGCCATAAGACGAGCCTTCTCGCCGGTATCCTCAGGCCGAGAGAGAACACTTGCAAGATCTTCAAGCGAGGCAATGTTGTGACCTGCCCGGAAACTGTCCACATGGGGCAGCATCGCCTGAATGCCCTGCGCGCGTGGTGCAAATCCATCCCACCGCAAGAGCGGGTTGAGCCATATCAGCCGCTTGGCAGAGCGCTGCAAACGCTGCATCTCGCGCGCCAAATCCACCGGGTACTCCCGGTCAAGCCCATCCGAGACCAACACCACCACAGCACCCTGCCCCATTACCCGGCGTGACCAGTCACGGTTGAATGCATGCAGGCAGGCTCCAATCCGAGTGCCGCCCTGCCAATCCTGCGCCTCAGCGCCTGCAGCGGCGAGGGCCGCATCTACATCGCGTTGGCGCAAGTGGCGGGTAAGGTTGGTCAGCCGGGTGCCAAAGGTAAACCCATGCACCTGCGCCCAGCGCCCGCGCCCCCGCCGATGGGCCTCGCGTGCATTGATCAAAGCATGCAGAAAATGCAGCACCATGCGGCTGTATTGGCTCATGGAGCCCGAGATATCACAAAGCACAACAAGGTTTGGAAATCGCTCCGCCCGGCGCGTTCGGGCGATCCGGTGGATTTCGCCCCCCGTGCGGCAGGCACCGCGCATCGTGCGCCGCCAATCCGCCCGCGCACCTTGCGGTGACGGCAGATGGCGGCGCGTTTTTAAGGGTTTGATCGGCAATGTAAGACGCGCGAGCATACGTTTCGCCTTTGCGATTTCATCCGTGCTCATCTGTTCGAAATCAAGCGTTTTAAGCCGCTCCTCAGCCGAGAGCGTCATGGTCGCATCTATCTTGATCTCTTCGCCCTCGGGCGCATCCTGAGGCAGATCATCGGGCAATTGTCCTTGCAGCAATGCTTCCGCTGCACGTTTTTCCGCAGGTTTTGCGCTGCGCTCTTCCTGGACACCTCGGATCGCGGGCAGCATCGCCGCCATCATATGCTCCAGAAATCGCGGATCGCGCCAGTACAGCCGGAACACTTGCGCGAACACCGCGCGCTCTTCGGGGCGCGAGACAAAACAGGCGTGCAAGGTCCAGTAGAAGTCTCGTCGAGAGGTAAAGCCCACGGCAGTCACGGCCTTCACAGCATCCATCACGCGTCCGGTGCCCACATTCAGACCCGCCTTGCGCAAAGCGCGCGCGAAATGGGTGATATTTGCAACCAGTTTGGGATTTTCCGGCAAACTCAGGGTTGGGACCTCTGCCATCACCCATCGTGGGGGCGTTGCCCCCACACCCCCAAGGTATTTGAAAAAAGATGAAAGGACATATCAGCGCTCCTCGAGTGATGCCCGCGCCTGATCGAGCAGACGTTTGGCCTCGGAGCCTTGCAGTCGGGCGATGTCATCTTGGTATTTCAGCAAGGCCCCCAAGGTATCGGCAATGGTCTCGGGACTTAGGTTCACAACATCAAGCGCCAGCAGGCAATTGGCCCAGTCAATGGTTTCTGCCACGCCCGGTTTTTTGAACAGATCCTCCGTGCGCAACGCCTGAACAAAGGCCACCACCTCGCGGCTGAGGGTCTGCGCTGCCTGCGGCACCTGTGCGTGCAGAATTTCAAGCTCACGTTCAAAATCAGGATAATCCACCCAGTGATAGAGACAGCGGCGTTTTAGGGCGTCATGCACCTCGCGGGTGCGATTTGACGTAAGGATCACCATCGGAGGCTCAATTGCTTTGATGGTGCCCAGTTCTGGAATGCTCACCTGAAAATCAGAGAGTGCTTCGAGCAGGAACGCCTCGAAAGGCGCGTCGGTGCGATCAAGTTCGTCAATCAGCAGGATCGGTGCGCCGCGCGGGTCTGGTTGCATCGCTTGCAACAGCGGGCGGGCAATCAGGTAATCCTCTGAAAAGAGTTCGTCCTGCAGCGCCTTACGGTCTGTATTGCCCGTAGCCTCTGCGGTGCGGATCGCCACCATTTGCGCCGCGAAATTCCATTCATAGACAGCACTCGCCGCGTCCAACCCCTCATAGCATTGCAACCGGATCAAGGGACGCCCTGTCAGGGCTGAGAGAGCCTTGGCAATCTCTGTCTTGCCAACGCCTGCCTCCCCTTCAAGGAACAACGGACGATTGAGGCGGGCAGATAAAAACACCACCGTCGCCAAGGCTCTGCCACAGATATATCCCACCCGTGCAAGTTCGGCCTGTACGGCATCAATCGACTGAAATTCTGCCTGTTGTGTCATGCGGCGCGCCTCTTGGTTCAGGTTCTGCCAAGAGGCCATGGCCGCCCCCCTTGCGTCAAGCAGCCTCAACGCGGAGGTGATGCAACATATTGCGGGCTTTGACGCCGGACAGATTGACGCCGCCGCCTGCAGGGTGCGACAACACCAGCGCCAAGAACCCCGGCTGAACGGGTGGGGAGAAAACACCCCTGCAGGCGATAAGAGGCACGATCCACGCGTTCATCTGGGGCGTGGAGCACAAAGAGGGACAGGACAATGCGCATCACTGCGGTGACCTGCGTCAAAAACGAAGGCCCATTCCTGCTGGAATGGATCGCGTATAACCGCCTGATTGGCGTGACGGATTTCCTGTTTTATTCCAACGATTGCACCGATGGCACTGATGCGCTTTTGGATGCGCTGGCAGCGCGTGGCGGTGTCATGCATCTGCCCAACCCGGCAAAGGGGCGCGCCTATCAGATGGAGGCGCTGAAAGATTGCGCCCACCAGTCCATTGTACAGCAGGCCGATTGGCTTTGGATTGCGGATGTGGACGAGTTCCTGAACATCCATGTGGGCGATCACACGATCCCTGCCCTGATTGAGGCCTGCCAGAACCCACAGGCGATTTCGCTTTCATTCCAGTTTTTTGCCAATGGTGGCGTTGAGAGTTTTTCTGACCGTCCGGTCATTGATCAATTCACCCGCTGCCATAACCCAGACATCTGGTGCGGAGAAACCGCGATCGAGGTGAAGACGTTGACCCGCAGGGATTTCCCACTGGGGTATTATGGCGCGCATCGCCCCTTTATAAGGAAAGGCGCAGATGTACGCCCACGCTGGTGCGATGGCGGCGGACGACAAGTGCCGCAGAAATTTCTGGTCGCGGCCAACCCACGCCGCATTCGCAAGTTCCCAGCCAAAGGCGCGCGACAGTTGGCAACGCTCAATCACTACGCCCTGCGCGCGCTTGACAGCTATCTGGTCAAAAATGATCGTGGCGATGTGAACCGTGAGAACCGCACCTTTGACGATACCTACTGGCGGGAGAGGAATGATCCTGCCTGGGAGGATCGTTCTATCCTGCGGCTGCTGCCTGCGCTGCAAGCTGCATTGGATGAAATGAAATCCGACCCGGAGATCGCCCGCCTGCATGCGGATTGCGTCGCCCGCCACAAGGCGCGGCGCGATGAGCTTCTGGCGCAGCCTGCCTATCAGGCGATGCGCGCGCAATTGCAAAAAGCCTCTCCGCTGCCGCCACAAGAGGAAGACATGCTGCTGCGGCTGGGTTTGATGTGAGACCTGTTGAATGACCGTTGAAATCATCAACCTTGGGCTGCCGAAATCCGGAACCACCACGCTTAAACATGCGCTGACGCAGGCGGGGTTTTCTGTGGCCGACCACCGGATAAAATCACGCGAGGATCCCAACGATCCGGCCGACAGAGTGTTTGTTGGAGATCTGATGTATCAGGGGCTTTTTAAATACGGCGACCCGCTGGCCCTGCTGAACGACCATGACGCGCTGACCGAAATAAGCTTTATCTACGGCGGGAATTCTGTCTGGCCGCAATGCGATCATGCGTTGTTGCTGGCCTTGCGAAAACTTCACCCTAAGCTGTGTTTTATTGCGACACGGCGCGACACAGAGCACATGGCGCGTTCGATCATGCGCTGGAACAACCTCGGCAAGCTTCGCATTCCGCTCTCTACCGTTCCCGGCCTCCCGGTCGGATACGGCCATGAGATCGATGAGCAAATGATCTGGATCGATGGCCATTATGAGGCCCTTGCCCACTGGTTCCGCAATGATCCGCTCTATCTGGAACTGGACGTTGCCGCCCCCGACGCGCGGCTACGGCTTGAGCGGTGCTTGGGCCGTCCGGTGCCGTGGTGGGGACAGTCCAACATCAACCCCGAAGATCGCGCGGCACAAGATGGCAGCGCAGAACAGGATAGTGCGCGTTGATGCGAATTTATCTTCATATCGGCCTGCACAAGGCGGGTTCCGAACGTCTGCAGGCGGTGCTCGCGGACAAACGCGATCAATTGTTGGCGCGCGGCGTGATGGTACCGCGTGCCGCAGGACCAAAGAACCACACGCGTCTGTTTATGGCGGTCACCGATCCAGACCATGTCGACCCGCTGCGCTATAATCGGGGTTTCATCGGCACAGCCAAACAAGCGCATCTGCGCGAAACACTGGTAGAAAGCCTCGCTGCGGACATAGCCAAACACGCGCCTCACACGCTGATCCTGAGCGCCCACCAACTCGGCACACAATTGTCGCGCCAAAGCGAATTGGAGCGGCTGAAAGCGCTGTTGACGCCGTTCTCTGATGACATTCGCATTGTTGCGCATCTGGATGCACAGGCGCGCATGCTGGCAGATGTCTTTGCCGAGCAGGTCTTTGAAGGCCGTGCCACCGGGTTGGCCTGCGAGGTGGAACTGACCCGCGAGGACAGCTGGTGGGATGCAGCACTGGACACCCTGCCGCCGGTAGACCCACAAGCGGGTCAATTTGAGGAAACCCAAGGCGCGCCCTTTTGGCTTGATTATCAGGCGCTTCAAGCCTTTTGGGAGCAGGTCTTTGGCGAGGGCTCGGTTGCCTTTCGCAGCTATGACCCGGCAAAGTTTGACAGCGCGGAGATCACCCAAGAGATCTGCGCGGCCTTTGGCATTGAGGGGCAGATCGGGCGTGCAACCGCTATAAAACCCAGCCTACCTGTTCCTGCCGCATGGCTCACCCGTGGGCGTCAGTTCAATGCGCTGCTGCTCAGGCTTTTGGCGCAGGGCAACCATATCCTGCCGCGTAAGCTGTGGCGGCAGATGATCCAAGACCTCCATGTGGAGGGTCCGCCCATTGACGTAGCGCGGCTCGGTGCTGTGACACGGTATTTCGCAGATCAAAACGCCGCGCTTTGTGCAGCGCATGAGGCGCTGTCAGAACACATCTTCGAGGTTGCGACCTCGACCGAGGAATGGGCAGAAACTGACCCACAGATGGGATTTCGCGCCTCGCAATATCTTATGGCCTTTCTGCACCGAATTGAGAAAGCGACAGCGGAAGAGCGCGCCGCGCGCGAGGGCGATCTGCTGGCGCACCGGAGCGCTCGCGCGGCGCAAGAAAGCGCAGCGGGTGCCGCCCCCTCCGCAAAGGCGCGCCGATTGATGCCTCCATTGGCGCTCAAGAATTTTGCAATGTTGCAGGGGTCTTCGTTTAAGCCGCATGACCAACTTGGCCGGGTGGATGAAACCGCCCAGATGCCGCCCTACACTGAGGTTGCGCCGCGCAAGCTCTCAAAAGGACAAAGCGGCAATGTCATCGTCGGCTGCATGAAAGATGAAGCACCTTATATCCTCGAATGGGTGGCCTATCACCGGATGATCGGTGTCGATCATTTCCTGATCTACACCAATGGATGCAGTGACGGCACTTCGGAGCTGTTGGACCGCCTGCAAGACCTTGGCATCCTGCAGCATCGCAATAATGACAACTGGAAAGGCAACTCCCCCCAGCAATATGCGCTCAATCAGGCGCTGAAAGAGCCGGTAATCAAACAGGCCGACTGGGTCATCCATATCGACGTCGACGAGTTCATGAACGTGCGCTGTGGCAATGGTACGCTGGATGATTTCTTTGACCATGTGCCGGACGCCACCAATGTCGCGATGACGTGGCGACTGTTCGGCCACAACGGCGTCACCGCCCTCAGCGACCGGCCTGTGATCGCGCAGTTCGATCATTGCGCACCAAAGTTCTGTCCCAAGCCACATACGGTCTGGGGCTTTAAAACCATGTTCAAAACCATTGGTGCCTATAAGAAAATCTCCTGCCACCGGCCCAACAAGCTGGAAGAAGACAAGCGCGCGCAGGTGAAATGGGTCAATGGCTCCGGTCAGGACATGACGCAGGAGGTGGCGGACAATGGCTGGCGCAGCTCCAAAAAATCCATCGGCTATGATCTGCTGCAACTGAACCACTACGCGCTGCGCTCGGCAGAGAGCTTTCTGGTAAAACGCCAACGTGGTCGAGCGCTGCATGTGGATCGCTCCATCGGGCTGAACTACTGGATCCGCATGGATTGGAACGACCACCGCGACATCACCATTCAGCGCAACCTACCCAGGATGCAGGCAGAAATGGCGCGTCTGATGGAGGATAAAACCCTGACCGATCTGCATCAGGCGGGGCTGGAGTGGCACCGTGCCAAGGCAGCAGAGCTGCACCAGCGCGCCGAGTTCGAAGAGCTCTACCGTCAGGCTCTGGAGATCGATCTTACCGCAACCGAACGCGTCGCTTGGGCGCTCTCATTGGATCTGGAGAGCTGATGATGCGCACGCTGGCCGTTCTGACCGTCCGAAATGAGGCCGCCTATCTGTTGGAATGGCTTGCCCACCACAAGGCGGTGGGGTTCACGGATTTCCTCGTCTTTTCCAACGATTGCGATGATCAAACGGTGGAAATGCTGGACCGCCTGGACGAGATGGGCCATCTCGCACATGTTGAGAATACCGGCCCCTTTGATAAGGGCGGCATCCAGTTCACCGCCATGAAACGCGCCGATAAACACCGGTTGACCAAACGGGCCGATTGGATCATGGCGTTGGATGTCGATGAATTTGTGAACATCCACACCGGCAAAGGACAGATCAGTGATCTGTTGGAGGCCCTGCCGGAGGCCGATGCAATCACCCTCACATGGCGGTTTTTTGGCAATGCCGATCAGGTCCGCTATCAGGGGGAACGTGTCACCGATCGCTTCACCCGCGCGGCCCCTGCAGTGATGCACTGGCCATGGCGTGCTTCCATGTTCAAAACGCTCTATCGCAATTCCGGCGTCTACCGCAAAATCGGCATCCATCGCCCGCGCAATGTCAAAGACGAGACCGCACTGGAGCAGTTTCGCTGGTTTGACTGCGTCGGGCGCGAATTGATGGGCGATTTCAAAACCAAGCGAGTGTTTTCCAACTATGGTCAGGACAATTATGCGCTGGCGCAACTCAACCATTACCCGCTTGGCGCAATGGAGAGCTACATCCTGAAGGCCAATCGCGGTCGTGCAGTCCATTCAGACCATCTGCTGGACATCGACTACTGGGTGGAGCGCAACTTCAACACCGATGAAGACACCACAATCGCGCGCTACCGCCCTGCACGCGATGCGATCCTCGATATGCTTCTTGAGGACGCCAGACTGCGCAAATTGCATGAACGCGCAGTGCAGTGGCGCAAGGATCGCTTTATGGAGCTGATGCGCGAAGAGCCCTATCGCGCGCTCTTTGGTCGTTTGATGATGACACCGCCCTCGCGCCCCATCAGCGATGTGACAGGTCGTACTCTGGCCGGGTTTGCCACATTGGGCATGCGCCAGCGCCGCACAGTGCGCATTGAGCCAAAATCAACCGAGAGCCCGGAAACTGGGCCCGGCAAGACGCCAACACAAAGCTCCGAATAAGCAGGAGTTATCCCCACTGCGGCAACAATGGCCGACAATTGGGCCAAGGTTTTTCTAAATTTAGCCTCAATCTCCACCTAGATCTTACCCTGAGCAAGACCGAAAAAACGGGTGGCAGGTGGCGCAAATGCAAGACGACACAGATATCCTCGAGCAGGACCTTTCAGGATTAAAGCCTGCAGAATGGCAGGCCCGCCTGGCAGAGATGGCTGAAGACAACGGCATGTATCAGCCGCTCGGTGACAGGCATTTCGCCACATTCATCGATCAAGGCAACACGCTTCTGGTGACGTTCGAGAGCCGTCAGGGCATCGAGAGCTTTTCTGAAACCGCACAGCCACTGGGGTTTGATCTGGTCAAGAATTTGGGCTGGTCGCATCTATGCGTGATCTCGGATGGCGACACCTGGTTTCGCGAGGCGCGTATCTATGGGTTCTTCGATCAGTTGATCGACGATGGTTTCTTTGAAGAATTCGACAATGTCGTCTTCTATGGCGCAGGTCCCTGCGGCTACGCGGCGGCGGCGTTTTCCGTTGCGGCCCCCGGTGCCACCGTGGTGGCGATCCAGCCGCAAGCAACACTCGATCCGCGTATGACCGAATGGGACGACCGCTTTGTCGAGATGCGCCGCACCTCCTTTACCGACCGCTACGGCTACGCGCCGGATATGCTGGACGCTGCTGACAGGGCCTTTGTGCTTTATGATCCCTACCAGTCTCTGGATGCGATGCACGCGGCCCTTTATGCGCGCCCCAATG
This sequence comes from Tritonibacter mobilis, assembly GCF_001681715.1. Classification (GTDB taxonomy): domain Bacteria; phylum Pseudomonadota; class Alphaproteobacteria; order Rhodobacterales; family Rhodobacteraceae; genus Epibacterium; species Epibacterium mobile. The sequence goes on from NZ_LNWY01000012.1 coordinate 263,448, forward strand.
TAACGCGTCTGCGGCTTCCTTGCATGGGAGATGCAATCCAGACCCGCCTGATCGAGATGGATATTCTCTATCGGATCATGTCCCTTGCAGGCAGTGGGCGGCTCACCGCAAACGTATTCCACCGGCTCGCACGGGCGCGGCGCGACAACAATGTCTACCTGCGTAATGTTTTGAACCGGCTCGATTATCTTGATCGCCCCTATCTGAACGTGCTCCTGTGCAGAAACGTCAATGATCGCCGCCGCCTGCCGCGTTTCCGCCGCCGCCTGCGCGGCCTGGAACAGCGCGCAACAGACGGCGAATTTCGCCTGCCCCCCGGCCCGGTGCTTCCGCCAGAGAAGCCCCAGACCGACAGCGGGCATTAACCCGCCTTCCCAAGCTCATGGGGCTGTGCTAACGCCTGCCCCATGACCCAGAGCCTGACGATCACCCGCCCCGACGACTGGCATCTGCATCTGCGCGACGGCGACATGCTGCGCGCGGTGCTGCCGGAAACCGCGCGCCATTTTGGCCGTGCCATCATCATGCCAAACCTCGTGCCGCCGGTGGTGACCGGCGAACAGGCAGGCGCTTATCGCGACCGCATCCTGTCCGTCCTGCCCGGCGACATGACGTTCGAGCCGCTGATGACGCTCTACCTCACCGAGGACACCGACCCCGAGGATGTGGCCGCCGCCCATGCGTCGGGTCTGGTGAAAGCGGTCAAACTCTACCCCGCCGGGGCGACCACCAACTCCGCTTCCGGCGTACGCGATTTCGACAAGGTGCGCCCGGTGCTGGAAAAGATGGCCGAAATCGGCCTGCCGCTCTGCACCCATGGCGAGGTCACCGACCCCGACATCGACATCTTTGATCGCGAGGCGGTGTTTATCGACCGGGTTCTGGACCCGATCCGTCAGGCGACCCCGGGCCTGCGTGTGGTGATGGAACATATCACCACACGGAACGCTGCCGACTACGTGCGGTCGCAGGATAAGGATCTGGGCGCAACCATCACCACGCATCACCTGATCATCAACCGCAACCATATCCTCGTCGGTGGCATCAAGCCGCATTACTACTGTCTGCCGGTTGCCAAGCGCGAAGAACACCGTATCGCCCTGCGCGCTGCCGCCACCTCGGGCGATCATCGGTTTTTCCTTGGCACCGACTCAGCGCCGCATACGGACGCCAACAAACTGCAAGCCTGCGGCTGTGCGGGCTGTTTCACCGCCACCAACACCATGGCGCTGCTGGCGCATGTGTTCGAAGAAGACGGCGCGCTGGATCAGCTCGAAGGCTTTGCCTCCAAGAACGGTCCCGCCTTCTACGGACTGCCGGAAAACCCCGGCCAGATCACGCTGGTGAAACAGGACGCCCCCTTCGCGTTCCCGGAACAGATCGACACGCCGGACGGCCCGGTCACCGTCTTTGATCCCGGATTTCCGGTGCATTGGACCGTCGCCTGACTTCATCTTCTCAATAAATATCCCCGCCGGAGGCTCCCGCCCGCGCCTCTGGCACTCTGCTCTCGAAGGATACGCCATGATCCCCTCCTCCTACCCCTCACCCGAAGAAATCGCCCGCCTCTCCGCCCGGATGCTGTTGGAAATCGGCGCGGTGAACTTCAACACCGATGAACCCTACACGCTGGCCTCCGGCCTGCCCTCGCCGAGCTACATCGACTGTCGCAAGCTGATCTCCTTCCCGCGCATTCGCTCCACCCTGATGGATTTCATGGCGGTCACCGTGATGCGGGATGCAGGCTTTGAGGCCTTTGACAATATCGCCGGCGGCGAAACCGCGGGCATTCCCTTTGCCGCCTTGGTGGCCGAACGTCTCGCCCTGCCGATGACCTATGTGCGCAAAAAGCCCAAAGGCTACGGCCGCAACGCCCGTATTGAGGGCGCAATGTCCGAAGGCGAGCGGGTGCTTCTGGTCGAAGACCTGACCACCGATGGCGGCTCCAAGCTCTCCTTTGTGGATGCGATCCGCGACACCGGCGCGACCTGCGGCCACACTGCGGTGATTTTTTATTACGACATCTTCCCCGAAACCACCAAGACGCTGGGTGATCATGGCGTTGCACTTCACTACTTGTGCACATGGTGGGACGTGCTGAAAGAGGCTCGCCTTCAAGGGGCATTCAGCGTCGAAACCCTTGATGAAGTAGAGAAATTCCTGCGCGATCCCCGCGCTTGGCAAGACGCCAACAAGAAAGCCTGAGGAAAACTCTACCCCCAAGGCTACTGATTTCTGTGGAAAAGGTCGCACCGAATCGGAGCGGCCTTTTCCATATCTCGTGGCTGACGCGACTTGCGCACACCAGATACAGAAGTCAGACGCGCCTATCCCGGTTTTTCGAAAAATTGCCCACATCCGTCTCTGCGGTTATCCTCACTTCATCCACAGGGATTTCCAGATGGAAATCAGGTTCGAATCCAGCGTAGAACTCGGGCCTATCACAAGAGAGCAGACATGAACGAGATCACCTCATTTAACGGCGATCCACAGCCGCCCGCGTCACCGGACTCCAGCGGCTCGGCAGGTGAAGCACAGGCATCGGAATTGCCCCACTCCGTCGAGGCGGAACAGCAATTGCTGGGGGCAATTCTCACCAATAATGACGTCTACGACAAAGTCGCCTCGATCATTAACTCCTCGCATTTCTATGATCCCGTGCACGCCCGGATCTATGAGGTCGCCGCTGCCCGCATCTCGAAAAATGCGCTGGCATCGCCGGTCACCCTCAAGGCCTTCATGGAAGACGATCAGGGCCTGCGCGAACTGGGAGGTCCCGCCTATCTGGCCAAGCTGGCCTCTGCATCGATCTCCGCCTTTGCGGTGCGCGACTATGCGCAGATGATCTATGATCTGGCGATCCGGCGCGAGCTGATCGCCCTTGGTCAGACCATCGCGGAAAAAGCCCGCCGCGTCGATGTCGCCTCCGAACCCAAGGAACAGATCGTCGAGGCGGAACAATCGCTCTATCAACTGGCTGAACAGGGCCAGACCGAACAGGGGTTCAAATCCTTCCTGCGCGCGGTGACCGAGGCGGTCAATGTCACCAATGAGGCCTACCAGCGCGGCGGCGGCATGGCCGGGATTTCCACCGGTCTTGACGATCTCGACAAACAACTCGGCGGGTTGCACCCGTCGGACCTGTTGATCCTCGCGGGACGTCCCTCGATGGGGAAAACCTCGCTCGCCACCAACATCGCCTTCAACGTGGCCAAAGCCTACAAGCGCGGCCTGAAACAGGACGGCAGCGAGGGCGCGGTGGACGGTGGCGTCGTCGGCTTCTTCTCGCTTGAGATGTCGGCTGAACAGCTGGCGGGTCGTATCCTGGCCGAAGCCTCCGAGATTTCCTCGCACAAGATCAGGCAAGGCGATATGACCGAAGAGGAATTCCGCCGCTTCGTGCAGGCCGCCAAGGATCTGGAGAGCTGCCCGCTCTTTATCGACGACACGCCCGCGATCCCGATCTCGCAGCTTGCAGCGCGCGCGCGACGTCTGAAACGGACGCACGGGCTTGATCTTCTGGTGATCGACTATCTGCAACTTTGCCGCGGCATGTCCGACAACCGGGTGAACGAGATCGCCGAGATTTCCATGGGCATGAAGGCCATCGCCAAGGAATTGAACATCCCCGTGGTCGCCCTGTCGCAGCTGTCGCGTCAGGTGGAAAGCCGCGAGGACAAACGCCCGCAGCTGTCGGATCTCAGGGAATCGGGCTCGATCGAACAGGACGCCGATGTGGTGATGTTCGTGTTCCGCGAAGAATACTACAAGGAACGCGAAAAACCCGGCGATCACGAACTCGACAAGATGGAAGAGTGGAAACAAGCGATGGAGCGTCTGCACGCCAAGGCCGAAGTCATCGTCGGCAAGCAGCGTCACGGCCCCATCGGCACGGTGGAACTATCGTTCGAGGCGCAGTTCACCCGTTTTGGCAACCTTGCCAAATCCTGGCAACAGCAACCCGACGGCTACTAAGAAAAACTCAGGTCTGCGGGGACACGCGCCCCGCCGTTTCACCTTTTGTCAAACACCTACAGCGCGATCTCGGCCCGCAGCGGGTCTCCGAAAAACCGCTGTGGGTGTGTCTGGACAGCATAGGCCGACCGCGCGGAGATCTCCGAGATCAATGCGCGTCCGGCTGCCGTCGCGGTCACTGCGCTGATTCAGGTCACTTTCAATTGGCCGCAGCGTTGCCGAAGTACACCTCTGGGTCCACGAGCGTACCATCTGTCGTGGCGATGTAGAACACACCGTCTTTCACTTCACCGACCTTGCCATACTTGGAATGCGTGACCTCAAAGTCATTTAATGTAACGCGACCATCCTCGTCGAAGCTTGTCGAGGTTTCGGCTGTGATACCGAAGTCGCGGGTCAATTCAGACGCCCTCACGTTATACCACATACCGGTAACCTTGAGGTCATGAGCCTGCTTCTCCTTCGCCAACACTAGCTCGTCTGCCGACAGTTCAGTTAGATACTTCTGAGCATCTTCATTCTTGACACCAATCCAGTTGTGTTGAGTGCCGGAGATGTCCAGATTACGGTCATGTGGTATAGTGGTAGTGTTGCGGGTCCTATTGACCGAACGTGCCTCCGTGATCATGTCCCCCAAACGCTCCGCCGCCGCAGCAACAGCATCTTCACGGGTCTCATAGTGGCCCATCCCCGGTTGCTGGGCCTTCGCCATGGAATTAGCCGTATAAAGCCCCATCGATAGACGGTTTTTGTATCCGTTCTCTGCCTGAAAGGCATCGGATGCGGCCTGTCTGGCATAAGCCTCTGCGAATATTTTGGCGCGCTGCGCTGGATCGGAGAACCGCCCGCCATAGGTGCCGCCTTCCTCAGGAATTCCAGCCTCTGCGCCCTCGGACACCGGTTCCGCAGGTTCTCCCGCCCTTGCTGCAAGCGCAATCTTGCTGAGTGCAAATTTCAGGGCCTGATCGGCGACAGATGACGATGCCAGCAACGTTTTCGGTGCCTCTGTGCCATCCTGGCTTGCCCCTGCGGTTTTGAACAGGGCGAGCGTCTGTTCGCTCAAAGATTGATTAATATACATGGTGACCTCTCAATATCTCAAAGTCTTGAACCAGCCTGGCCACGGTAGATTTAACAAATCATGCAGATCAAAACACGTATAGGTGGAATTACGAATGTCTTTAGTGAAAACCGCGCTGGTGCAGTACGTAGAGCCAGTCCAGCGGGCGCGCGGTCGTGCCTCCTCTCGGCCCCTGAAGCAGCGCAACAGCCTGCCCAAAGCCACCCCCGATGCGGTTTCCCCCTTGACCCCGGTGACCTCCATGTCATGAACGACGCATGAGCACGGCACGTTTAAAAATCAACCTGGATGCGTTGGCGATCAACTGGCGCAATCTGGATGCCAAGACCGGCTGCGAGACCGCAGCCGTGGTCAAGGCCAATGGCTATGGTCTGGAATCTGGGCGCGTCGGCAAGGCGCTGGCTCAGGCAGGCGCCCGCAACTTCTTTGTCGCCATCGCCGAAGAGGGCATCGCGCTCCGGCGTGCGCTGGGACCGGGACCCGGGATTTCGGTCTTTTCCGGTCATATGGAGGGTGACGCAAAACTGTTGCGCGACTTCCAGCTGACACCAATGCTCAACTCGCTCGACCAGATGCTGCGCCATTTCGAGAGCTTGCCGGGACATCCCTTTGGCGTGCAGCTCGACAGCGGCATGAACCGGCTCGGGATGGAGGCGGCCGAATGGATGGCGGTGCGCGACATTGCGCTGGATCAGAACCCGGTCCTCTTGATGTCGCATCTGGCCTGTGCCGATGAACCAGGCCACGGCATGAACCCCTATCAGCTCAAGAACTTCATCGAGATGACCGAGGGGCTGAACCTGCCCCGTTCGCTCGCCGCCACCGGCGGTCTGCTTCTGGGCCGCGACTATCACTTTGATCTCTGCCGTCCGGGCATCGGTCTATATGGCGGTGCGCCCTACAGCGACGCGCTGCCGGTGGTCGAGCTGGAGGTCCCGGTGATCCAGACCCGCGACCTCGCGCCGGGCGAAAGCGTGGGCTACGGCAACACCTGGATCGCACAGCGCGACACCCGCATTGCCACCATTGCCGCAGGCTACGCAGACGGTCTGCACCGCGCCTTTCAGCGCCAAGGCATCATGGCCTATGCAGGCTCCACCCCTTGCCCCGTGGTGGGGCGGATCTCAATGGATCTGATCACTGTGGACATCACCGATCTGGACGATGTGCCCCCCTATCTGAGCCTGATGAACGAGGCGCAGACGGTGGATGTTCTGGCCAATGCCGCCGACACCATCGGCTATGAGGTTCTGACCTCGCTCGGCAATCGCTATGCGAGGACCTATAGCGCATGAACCCCATGTCCGCCCTTGGGATGATCGGCCGCACGTCGCTGGGCCGCCTCGCTGCCCTCGGGCGGATCACGCGCTTTGCCGCTTCGACCTTTAGCCACATGCTGCGCCCGCCGTTCTATCCACGCGAGTTTGCCAATGCGCTGCTGCAGGTCGGCTGGCTCAGCCTGCCTGTCGTTGCCCTGACCGCGATTTTCACCGGCGGCGCGCTGGCGCTGCAGATCTACGCTGGCGGGGCGCGGTTCAATGCCGAGGCCGTGGTGCCGCAGATCGTCGCCATCGGCATGGTCCGCGAACTTGGCCCGGTACTGGTGGGGCTGATGATCGCGGCGCGGGTGACCTCTTCGATTGCTGCCGAAATCGCCACCATGAAAGTCACCGAGCAAATCGACGCGCTGGTGACGCTCTCCACCAACCCGATGAAATACCTCGTCGCGCCGCGTGTGCTGGCGGCCCTGATCACCGTGCCGGTGCTGGTGGGCGTTGGTGACATCATCGGCATCATGGGCGGCTATGTGGTTGCTACCGAGACCCTGGATTTCAACGCCGCCGCCTATCTGAAAAACACCGTCGACTTCCTTGAGCTGCGCGATATCGTCTCAAGCTTGGTCAAGGGTGCAGCCTTTGGCACCATTGCTGCCCTCATGGGCTGCTACTACGGCATGCAGTCGGGCCGCGGCGCGCAGGGCGTGGGCCGCGCCACCAAAGGCTCGGTCGAAGCCGCCGCCGTGCTGATCCTCGCCGCCAACTTTGTGCTGACCGGGGTGTTCTTCTCACTATGACCCATCCGATGATTGAAATGCGTCAGGTCGCCAAGGCCTTTGGCTCCAACGAAGTGCTGCGCGGTGTCGATCTGGAGGTCGCTAAGGGCTCCTCTCTGGTCATCATCGGCGGCTCCGGCACCGGCAAATCTGTGGCACTGAAATGTGTGCTTGGCCTCATTGAACCCGACACGGGAGAGATCCGCGTGGACGGCAAACCCGTGGGCCAAGGTGATCGCGATGCCTTCCTTGCTCGCTTTGGCATGTTGTTTCAGGGTGCGGCACTGTTTGACTCGCTGCCCGTCTGGCAGAATGTGGCCTTTCGCCTCTTGCGTGGCAGCCTTGCTCGCCCCCGTGATGAGGCCCGCGAGATCGCCATCGAGAAACTCCGCCGTGTGGGCCTGAAGGCCGATGTCGCCGACCGCCTGCCCGCAGAGCTGTCGGGCGGTATGCAGAAACGCGTGGGCCTCGCCCGCGCCATTGCCGCCGACCCGGAGATCATCTTTTTCGACGAGCCCACCACCGGGCTGGATCCGATCATGTCCGGCGTCATCAACGACCTCATCCGCGAGATCGTGGTGGAGATGGGCGCCACCGCCATGACCATCACCCACGACATGACCTCGGTGCGTGCCATTGCCGACAATGTTGCCATGCTGCACGGCGGCAAGATCCGCTGGACGGGTCCCGTGGCCGAGATGGATCAGTCGAGCGACCCTTACGTGGAACAGTTCATCTCCGGCAGCGCGGAGGGACCGATCGAGGCAGTGCGGTAGCATAGGCAATAATATATGGAACACTTCGAACTATTATTGAAACACATTCGGGAATTCGAAGACGCGCGAAGCGAGGAGATGGAGGTCAGCGGGGACAATGGGTGGGACATCAATTACTATCCTGCCTTTCTCACAGCTGATGTACGTTTCAGAAAAGCCGCAACCCTATTAAACCTTGACTATCCCGATGCTCTTCCTGAGGGCAACGAAAGAGAGCAGATGGCTGAGGTCAATACTCGTTTCATTTCCAAGGTCGTGGAGTGGAAAACTAGGCTTCTCGCTCAGCAGATAGAAGCACGAGTTGCTTTAGAGTACGAGGACATTACTCAAGAGCTATCGGAAGCAATTGTTTTTGATACAGAGCACAAAACCGGCATTCATCAAGTTATTTCTGACCTGCGAAGTGTTGTATATGCAAGCGATTGGTTAGGAGACGAACGAAAGCAACGTGTTCTTCGCGCTGTGAACTCAGTTCAGGCGGAAGTGGACAAAGAGCTTAGTAACTTCCACCTCCTTCTAGGAAAGATCGTCGATCTAGGTGATGCTCTTGGTACGGCCGGAAAGAAAGCAAAACCGGCATTTGATCGCATTGAACAGCTTTCCAGCATTATACGCGGGCAGCGGAAGCAAACAACCGCCATCGAGAAGGACCCGGATCCGCTTCAAATTGAAGATCAACGAGAGGGATAAGCTTGCCCCTCCTCCGCCTCGCCAACCTCTCCCTGCTGATGCTCTACCCCGTCGCGTGGTTTGCACCTCTGTTGCGGGCGGGCTTTCTGCCGATCTTCGGCCTGTCGGAAATCTCCGTCCTCACCGGACTTCAGAGCCTCTGGGACAGTGACATCGTGCTGGCGTTGGTGGTCACCGCATTTGCGCTCTTCGCACCCTACCTCAAGACTATCGGCCTCGCCTTGGTGCAGTTCCGCCTGCTGGATGCGCGCAGCCTGCCTGTGCTGAATATCCTCGGCAAGCTTGCGATGGCCGATGTCTTCTTGATTGCGCTTTATATCACGTTGGCAAAAGGCATCAGCTACGCCACGATCGAGGTGGCCTGGGGGATGTATCTCTTCACCGCCTGCATCCTTGCCTCCATCATTCTGTCGATTCTGACGGACCGCCAGATCAAACGTGAGTCGGCGGCGGGTCAATGACGGCCCAGCGGGCCGCCGCGCCCCGCGCGGTCGCAGATCATTGAGGCGCAGGCGACTCGCATTCAGGCTGGACAAGGCGCGTTCAGGGCAGACCTGCCCCTGAACCGCTTCTCAGCAGCCCCTTCGCGCCGCGCCAGCGGCGCGCGGCTCAACAGGAGGAGATCATCTGTGATGATCGTGCGACTGGCGGGAGCCCCACCTATATGCGGGGAAAAAGGGGCGCTGCCCCCGGCCCTGATGGGCCTCCCCCGGGATATTTGTGGTTAGAAGACGGTAAAGCCGCACTTGAACAAACCGGAAACATCTGCCACTGATCGCCCATGGCAAAGACAACATTCTCCTGCTCCGCCTGCGGAGCCTCCTTCTCCAAATGGTCAGGCCGCTGCGAAGGTTGCGGCGAATGGAACACCATTTCCGAGGACAAGGGCCTCACTTCCGCCGGTCCGGCCAAGAAATCACTGGGGGCCATGCGCGGCAAGCGGCTGGTGCTGAGCGATCTGGCGACGCAAGAAACACCACCGCCGCGCACATTATGTGGGGTCGCCGAACTCGACCGTGTGCTTGGTGGCGGTTTGGTGGAGGCTTCGGCGATCCTTGTGGGGGGCGATCCCGGTATCGGCAAATCGACGCTCTTGTTGCAGGCAGCGGCGCAGTTTGCCCACGCGGGGCTGAAGACGGTTTATGTCTCCGGCGAGGAAGCCTCTGCCCAGGTGCGGATGCGCGCGCAACGGCTGGGGCTGGAGCAGGCGCCGGTCAAGCTCGCGGCAGAAACCAATCTGCGCGATATCCTGACCACGCTTGAGGCGGAAAAGCCGCAGCTAGCCATCATCGATTCCATCCAGACCATGTGGGCGGACAATGTCGACAGCGCACCGGGGTCGGTGAGCCAGGTGCGCGCCGCCGCGCATGAGCTGACCACATTCGCCAAGACCAACGGCATCAGCATCATCATGGTGGGCCATGTCACCAAGGAAGGCCAGATCGCGGGCCCCCGCGTGGTGGAGCATATGGTCGACACGGTGCTCTATTTCGAGGGTGAGCGTGGCCATCAGTTCCGCATCCTGCGCGCAGTCAAGAACCGCTTTGGTCCCGCCGACGAGATCGGCGTGTTTGAGATGACCGGAGGTGGCCTTGCACAGGTGGTAAACCCCTCGGCACTGTTCCTGTCCGAACGCGGTCAGCCCTCGCCCGGATCGGTGGTCTTTGCCGGTATCGAAGGCACCCGACCGGTTTTGGTGGAGATGCAGGCGCTTGTGGCACCCTCGCCCCATTCGCAACCGCGCCGCGCAGTCGTCGGCTGGGACAGCTCGCGCCTTGCGATGATCCTTGCCGTTCTAGAAGCGCGCTGCGGCATCCCCTTTGCCGGTCTTGATGTCTATCTCAACGTCGCAGGCGGTATGAAAATCTCCGAACCCGCAGCCGATCTGGCGGTCGCCGCCGCGCTCCTGAGTGCCCGAGAAGACACAGCTCTTCCGGCGGATACGGCAATATTTGGCGAAATATCCCTCTCAGGGGCGCTCAGACCGGCCCCTCAGACCGAAAACCGGTTGAAAGAAGCGCAAAAACTTGGTTTCACGGCAGCGATCGCTCCGAGCGGTGGCAAAACTGTATCTGTCCCCGGCCTGACCCTGCGCCCGGCCGCCGACCTCACAGGATTTGTTGGCGAATATTTCGGAGCAGGCTAAAAGGCCACTCAATAGAGATTTCGCGGGCAAACAGGCGAGGGACATGGAAGGTTTCACCATTATCGACGGCGCAGTAGCGCTGGTTATCGTTGTATCGGCGCTTCTTGCCTATGCACGCGGCTTTGTCCGCGAAGTCATGGCTATCATCGGCTGGGTTGCCGCTGGTGTGCTGGCCTATATGTTCGCGCCGCAGGCCGAACCTCTGATGGCAGAGATTCCGGTGGTGGGCGACTTTATCGCCGACAGTTGCGAATTGTCGCTGATCGCCGCGTTCTTTGCGGTCTTTGCCATTGCGCTGATCGTTGTCTCCTTCTTCACGCCTCTCATGGCGGGGTTGGTACAGCGCTCTGCACTTGGCGGGCTCGATCAGGGGGCTGGGTTTTTCTTTGGCGTGCTGCGCGGCATCCTGCTCGTGGTGATTGGCTTCTTTGTCTATAATGTCATCATGACCGGGCAGAGCTTCACTATGGTGGATGAGAGCCGCTCGGCCGCAGTGTTCAACCAAGTGATCGGCAAGGTCGAAGAGCAAAACCCCGAGCAAGCGCTTGGCTGGGTGACTCAAAAGTACGAAGACCTGATCTCTTCCTGCGAAGGCTGAGAGACGTCACATTGACATTTCGAAGGGGCGTCCATCTTGGGCGCCCTTTTTACATCCCCAAACAAGAATAAACCAAACCCGTGTTTCGCTAAGATCTGTTCACAGAGTTATCCTCAGCCTCCGCAAAGTGGTTAACGCGAAACCAGCAATAATTAACCATCTATTAACAAAGAAGAATCGATTCTAAACATCTGCCCAATGCAGGCGAAATCCGTCTCCAGGTGTTAACAAGTCCTTAATTACCCTCAGATCCGGCGTTAACCTTTGGGTTGTATCGTGTTTTTCCGGTCCCAAATGCGCTCTGGTACCGAAACTGTCCCAAGCCTGCCCCATTCTTGTCCCAATTCAGGGGCCAATTGAGATCAACGAAGGCAAAAAGCCTCGGCGCTCTCAGAAGGGACATTTGGACATGCTGTTGGATCACACCACCGCGTTTACAGACTATCAGCCGGTTGACCTGCTTCTGGACCTGCGTTCGGATGACGCAGAGGGTCTTAGCGCGTCCCGCCTGCGCCCCCAGCAGGGCGGTGTTTTGCCCGGCACCCTCATCGAGACAGAGTTTGGTTTCAAACAGGCCCGTACCCTGCGCCCCGGTGACATGGTTCAGACCTTCGACGGCGGCCTGCGTGAAGTGGTCAACATCCGTCACTCCGTTCCGCGCCTCACCGCCATGGTGCATGTACCTGCGGGTGCTTTGGGCAACGACGCCGCACTTGATCTTCCTTCCGATGCCATTGTCGCAATCGAAGGCGATCTGGCGCTGGAACTTTTCGACCTTCCAGTCGTGACCGCAAAGCTCGTCGCACTGATTGGCCATAACGGGATCAGCACCGCCCTGCCCCAACGTATCGCCCGCATCCACATCGATTGCGCCGAAGAAGAATTGCTCTGGAGCGAAGGCGGTCTGGTCCTGAACGCAGGCGCATCTGACGATGATGGGTTCTACAGTGTCCTGAGCCTCTCTGAGACCCGGATGATTGTCGAAGCTGGTCGCGAATCCTCCATCGAGCAGAACACGGCCGCCGAGATTGACGAAGACGCAGTAGATGCGCGTTTCTTTGGCCTCGACGCAATGCCTGCACCGGCCTTTGATCCCATCGATCTGCTGTTTGGCCGCTACGCAGCCTGAAACCTAAACCTATCCAGATCGCTCTGCGCTGACATCTGACGACGATCCAGCGCCGCGCAATTCAGCCTGTGCGGGAAATCCCGCTCCGATCCGGCCCGACATTGTGATCCTTTGATGACATTGCCTGTCAGACAGCCTATGTGAGGGCCGTCACTGTTAGACAGGATTCGGAGCCAAAGCCCCTGTGTTGATCCAGTACTCAGCCGACCTGCGCAGTCGCTCTCGCGCTGCAGGTTCTGCCCCTCTGGCACCCCGCAGCCGCAGTGTGGCCCGCGCCATCGCAGCGCTGCACCGCAAAGGCTCCGCCTACCCGTTCACGAGAAATCCCCTATATCTTGGCCCAACATATGCTGTTGCGGCCTCCGTTCCCGGCGCTCGCGCCGCGACACCTCACGTCTCGGCCTTCGGGCTGTAAGCCACTCGAACGATTATATTGGAGCCTCGCCATGTGCGGTATCTTGGGCATCGCAAGCAGAAACCACCAAGTGTTTGCGGAACTCTATGACGGGCTGCTGATGCTGCAGCATCGCGGTCAGGATGCGTCAGGCATCGTCACCTACGGCGACGGGTTCTTTCGCGAACGCAAAGCCAATGGCCTTGTGAAGGATGTCTTCGGCGCAAAAGATGCCGACACCCTGCAGGGCTGCATCGGCATGGGCCATGTGCGCTACCCAACTGCCGGGTCGCTTTCGGCCGCCGAGGCGCAGCCGTTCTTTGTGAACGCGCCCTATGGCATCTATCTTGTTCACAATGGCAACATCACCAACACCGAAGAGCAGCGCGCCAAGGTCACCGGCAAATACAGCCGCCACCTGCGTACCACCTCGGATTCCGAAATCATGCTCAACGTGCTGGCGGATAAAGTTGCCGATGCCATCAAGGTCAATGGCAACGCCGATCCCATCCGCAACATCTTTGCCGGTGTGAAAATGACGATGGAGCGCGTGCAGGGGGCCTATTCGGTCATCTGCCTGATTGCCGGTGTCGGCATGCTGGCCTTCCGCGACCCGCACGGCATCCGTCCGCTGTCGGTGGCCAAACGCGACGCCGAAGGAAACGGTGACGATTATGCCTTTGCCTCAGAGGATGTGGCCTTTGGCATCAACGGGTTTGAAAAGCTGCGCGACCTGAAACCCGGCGAGGCCATCTTGATTGATCTCGACGGCAACAAACATGAGTTTCAGGCGGTCGAGGGCAAGCTGACGCCCTGCATCTTTGAATATGTCTACCTCGCACGTCCCGACAGCCTGCTCGACGGGATTTCGGTCTACAAGACCCAGATCCGCATGGGCCAGACCCTAGCAAAGCAGATCGAGGCCTCCGGGCTGGACATCGATGCCATCATCCCGGTCCCGGACAGCGCACGCCCCGTGGCATTGGAAGTCGCCAATATCACCGGCATCCGCTACCGCGAGGCATTGGTCAAAAACCGCTATGTGGGCCGCACCTTTATTATGCCCGGTCAGGAAGAGCGGCAAAAATCCGTACGCCGCAAGCTGAACGCGATCCCACGCGAAATGCAGGACCGCAATATCCTGCTGATCGATGACTCGATCGTGCGCGGCAACACCATCAAGAAGATCGTGCAGATGTGTCGCGAAGCGGGCGCCAAGAAAGTCTATATCGCCTCCGCGTCGCCACCGGTGAAATACCCCAATGTCTACGGCATCGACATGCCCACCAAACATGAGTTGATCGCAAATGGCCGCTCCATCGAGGAGATTCGCGAGGAACTGGGCGCGGATGAGCTGTTCTATCAAAACCTGGAAGACCTGATCTGGGCTGCGCAGGGTGGCAATCCGGATATCGACACCTTTGACTGTTCTTGCTTTGACGGCAAATATGTCACCGGCTCCGTGAGCGAGGATTACCTCAACACGTTGGAAAGCAGCAGCCGCGTCAGCAAGAAAATCAAAGACATGCCCGACGCTGGCACCTCTTGGAACGGTGCAACACTGGCGACCTGAGGTCAAAACGCAGGCTCCGTCGCGGCACCTGCGGAGGTGCGCTTTGCCCGAGGGTGCTTTGGCACAGCGATTGCATGTCCGCGCCAACAGGCGTATGGGGCCTCATCAATCCCGATGGCGCTGATCCCGACAGATCAGCGCCATTCTCTATTTGACTTTCGAAAGGGGCGCTTTCTTGGACGCGCATCTCGCCCGCATGCTGAGTTCTTCTCGTCAGTGCCGCTGTTGTGGCGCGACGTTTGCTCAGCTTCTCAGCCTCTCCTGCGACCGCCCCGACATCGTGCCGGGCGATCTGGAGGTGCAGGACAACACAGCCGTGTTTGCGACCAATGGCGATGTGCTGACCGAGGATTTCTGCCGTTTTGGCAGCCTGCGCTTCTTGCGTGCGGTATTGGCGATCCCGCTGGCAGATTCGCGTGGCGAGGAGTTCATTCTTGGCACATGGGCCGGTGTCAACGAGGAGGTCTTTATAGAGTATCTCGACCTCTTTGAATTGCGCGAAACCGAAAGCATGGGCTCGCGCCCCGCATGGCTCTCAAACCAGATCCCGCCAGACAGCAGTGGCCCGCTTGCTTGCATGTTACACATGCGTCCCGATGGCCAATATCCGGAACTTCAGGTGTCTGAGGTCAATCATGACCTTGCCCGCATGCAAGAACTTGGCCTTGATCTCGAAGAACTGCTGATCTTTCTACATGCCTATGGGCATGATCTCGCCTCGCTGGTCTACGACGCCTGACCTTCCGGCAGCAGTTCGCGCATTTGCCCACGCCATGTCGGCTGCCCCCCGCTTAGTCGGGCACACCCCGCTTTTGCTTTGTGTTCGTCGCTGATAGCAGCGGCTCAGAACCATTTGATCACCACTCACAGCAGACACATCGCGCGCTTGGGATTGCAATTTCCGCACCCAAGCGCGTCGCCGGACCCCGAATGGCTAACTCACAAACCGCCACCGCCGAAGCGCTCGCCACCTCAAAGGGCGCGCTTCCAAACCGCAACCTCTCACTTATCGGCCTCTTTGGATCGGAAAACAACATGCAGGCACTGGTGCGTTATGCCTCCGGACGTATCGAGACCGTAAAAACCGGTGAACGCCTCAGCCTTGGCCGCATTGTCGCAATCGACCAAAACGGTCTATTGATCGAGCGGCGCGGCGAAGTGGGCCGCCTGCCGATCCTCACCAACTGAAGGCCGCCATGCGATATCTGCCGCACAAAGGCGCATCTCGTCGCAGGGCGACATGAGGATCATCACGGGGCTTGACCCCGGAGCGGCCTCACAGCATGTAAGCGGCCATGACCGATAAACTCGCCCTCATCACCGGGGCCTCGCGGGGCCTTGGCGCCGCCTTGGCCGAAGCGCTTGCGCCCACGCATCACATCATCGCCGTCGCCCGGACAACGGGCGCGCTGGAAGAGCTCGACGACCGGATCAAAGCCGCTGGCGGCTCGGCGACACTTGCCCCGATGGACATCACCGTCCCCGAGGCAATGGCGACCCTGTGCCGTAGTGTTTTTGATCGCTGGGGCAAACTCGACCTGTGGCTCCACTGCGCAATCCACGCAGCACCGCTCAGCCCTGCACACCACGTGGCCCCAAAGGACTGGCAAAAGTCCCTCACCATCAACGCGACAGCCACCTCGGTGCTGATCCCCTATGTGGCCCCCTTGCTGGGCCAGACAGGCAAGGCGATCTTCTTTGACGACCCCCGCGCGGGCGAAAAATTCTTCGGCGCCTATGGTGCGACCAAAGCGGCGCAAATCTCCCTTGCCCGCAGCTGGCAGCAGGAAACGGCCCGCACTGGCCCAAAGGTCAAACTGCTGACACCACCCGCCATGCCCACGGCTCTGCGCGCCCGCTTCTTCCCGGGCGAAGACCGCGAGACCCTGACGTCGCCAGCGCAGGCCGCAGCCGCACTGCTGCCCGACATTCTGGCAGACTGAGACCCGCCCTCTTCTAACAAAAAATATCCCGGGGTCCGGGGCAGCGCCCCGGCTCTGCCCCAGAGCCTTGGTCATTCCGGGCGATTTGGCCACACCAGCACCGCCGCACAGTTGAAAATGCGGGCAAAAACCTTGCCCTGTGACGCCCTGCCGCCTATTCAAGGGCGCAGTCTCTGCCCCCATCTATTGGGTTCGCGCAGACAAAAACGTGAATAATCCGCAGATATGCTAAGGGGTCACAATGCGCATTCTGGTCACCAATGACGACGGCATCAGCGCACCGGGACTGGCCGTTCTGGAACAGATCGCCGCTGAACTCGCAGGCCCGGATGGCGAGGTCTGGACCGTTGCCCCCGCCTTTGAACAATCCGGCGTTGGTCACTGCATCAGCTACACCCACCCCTCGATCCTGTCCGAACTCGGGCCGCGTCGCTTTGCCGCCGAGGGCTCGCCTGCCGATTGCGTGCTGGCTGCACTGCATGTGGTGATGAAAGACAATTTGCCGGATCTGATCCTATCAGGCGTAAACCGGGGCAATAACTCCGCCGAAAACGCGCTTTATTCCGGCACATTGGGTGGCGCGATGGAGGGTGCTCTTCAGGGCGTGCCCGCAATGGCGCTCTCGCAGTATTTCGGCAGTGGCAACCGCAATCTGGACACCCCGTTTGAAGCGGCGCGCCAGCACGGGGCCGCTGTGGTGCGCAAACTGCTCGCCGCTCAACCCCAGAGCACAGATGCCTACCGGCTGTTTTACAACATCAATTTCCCCCCTGTCGCAGCAGCGGATGTCAAAGGGATCAAGGTCACCACTCAGGGCTGCCGCGAAGGCAAACGGTTCTCCGCAGAAGAGCAATTCTCCCCGAATGGCAAGCGTTTCATCTGGGTGAAAGGCGGCGATCAGCAAATCTCGACCGCGCCGGGAACCGATGCGGCGGCCAATCTGGAGGGGTTCATCTCTGTCACCCCGATGCGCGCCGACCTCACTGCCCATGACACGCTGGAGGCCTTGAAGGCAATCGAATGAGCGGCCCCGACGCGCAAACCAAGATGCAGTTTCTCTTTGCTCTGCGCTCGCGCGGGGTCACCGAAGGGCCAGTACTCGAGGCCATGGAAGCCGTCGACCGTGGCCTGTTCCTGCGCGGCATTTTCTCGGAACGCGCCTATGAGGACGTGCCGCTGCCGATTGCCTGCGGCCAGACCATTTCCCAGCCCTCGGTTGTAGGCTTGATGACCCAAGCGCTGCAGGTCAATGCGCGTGACACCGTGCTCGAAGTGGGCACTGGTTCTGGCTATCAGGCTGCAGTGCTCGCCAAACTCGCACGTCGCGTCTACACGGTGGATCGCCACGGGCGGCTGGTGCGCGAGGCCCGGCAGGTGTTTCAGAAAATGGGCCTGTCAAATATCACCTCAATGGTCGGCGATGGCAGCTTTGGGATGCCCGATCAGGCTCCGTTTGATCGAATCATTGTGACCGCCGCCGCCGAAGACCCCCCCGGACCGCTGCTTGCTCAATTGAAGGTAGGCGGTATCATGGTGGTGCCGGTGGGGCAGTCCGATGCCGTTCAGACGCTGATCCGCGTCCGAAAGACGGAAAATGGGCTGGAATATGACGAATTGCGCCCGGTGCGCTTTGTTCCGTTGCTGGAAGGGCTTGGAAAAGACACCTGAGCTGTCCTATTCCGTGGTCAGCCCCGTTGTGCGGTGGCGCCACGCTCGGTTCAGGCCCGGGCCAGATACTTCGCCGCTGCCGTCAAAGTCTCCGCCATAACGGGGACGCCATTCGAGGAGAGCAAGAGATATGACCCGCCCCAGCAAGGTCTTCCGCCCGATCCCCCTGCGCCCCGCAGCACTGTTGCCGCTGGTTTTGGTGGCCGCAGCCTGTACTGAACCATTGGATTATGACCTGCGCGGTCAACTCGGCGCGTTCAACACCTCCAAAGCGGCCCAGACCGCCACCGAGAACCGCCCTGCGCCAGACAGCCGTGGCCTGATCACCTACCCCTCATATCAGGTGGCCGTCGCGCGCAATGGCGACACCGTCGCCGATCTGGCAGGCCGGATCGGACTTCCTGCGGTCGAGGTTGCGCGCTTTAACGGCGTGGAAACCACAGACCCGCTGCGTAAAGGCGAGGTGCTGGTACTGCCACGCCGCGCGCCAGAAACTTCGGCACGTGGCGGCAACGCGGCCCCCGGCGGCGTCGATATCGCCTCTCTGGCTGGCAGCGCCATCGACAGCGCCCCGTCCACATCGCCCAACCCCGGATCTGTCACCACGACGACGCTGCAGAACACTCCTGCAAAACCCGCACCGGCTCGTGTGCAGGATGGGCCGGAGCCCGTGCGCCACAAGGTCACCCGCGGCGAGACAGCCTATACCATTGCCCGCCTCTATCAAATCCCGGTGAAATCACTGGCGGAATGGAACGGGCTTGGCAGCGATTTTGCCATCCGCGAAGGTCAATATCTGCTGATCCCGCTCAAAGATCCCAAGGCACCGCCGCCGAAGGTCGAGACGCAAGAAACCGTGACCGCGCCCGGTCAGGGCAGCTCAACACCCACACCCCCAAGCGCCACGCAGCCGTTGCCGGATGAAAAAGTCAAACCCGCAGCACAAGCCCGCGCAGAACCCGCCCCAACGGTAAAAGTCGAGGAACCAACCCGCGCCTCACAGGCGGCAATGGCCTATCCGGTCACCGGCAAGATCATTCGCGCCTATTCCAAGGGTAAGAATGATGGCATCGACATTTCAGCGGCACCGGGCAGCGCTGTAAAGGCCGCCGCCGCAGGCACAGTTGCGGCCATCACCGCGGACTCCAACAAAGTGCCGATCATCGTGATCCGTCACGACCGCAATCTGTTGTCTGTCTATGCCAATGTGGATGGCATCAAGATCAAGAAGGGCGACCGCGTGAACCGCGGCCAGACCATCGCAAATCTGCGCAGCAGCGCTGAAGAGGCCTATGTTCACTTCGAGGTGCGCGACGGCTTCGAAAGCGTCGATCCCCTGCCTTATCTGCAGTAACACATCCCAACACGGCATACATGGCGAAATGCGCCCGCGCCGGACCGTCAGGTCCGGCGCTCGGCCCAACGGGAGTGGGGCGCTCTGCGCCCCAGCGACGGGCGGGAGCCTCCCCCCTTTCTGGCCTATTCCATCAGCCTGAAATTCTCTCGGGTAACTCTGCTATGCTTGCCTTGATCAAGGCAGCACTCCCGCCCGTTTTCACCGCCGCAAAGCGACGATCAAAACCGTTGGGCCCGGCGCCGCGTCCCTGACGGGCCGCGGCGGATACCCGCACCAGTGTCAGCGCAGCGCCACACCCTTACGCCCTGCCAGATCGGTGAAGAACTGCCACGCCACGCGGCCCGACCGCGCACCGCGCGTTGCCTGCCACTCCACCGCCTCGGCCCGCAGTGTCTCGGCGTCGACTTCGATGCCATAAGCCGCGCAATAGCCCTCAATCATCGCGAGATAAGCGTCCTGATTGCAGGGATGGAATCCAAGCCAAAGACCAAAACGATCCGAGAGCGAGACTTTTTCCTCCACCGCCTCGGAGGGGTTGATCGCCGAGGAGCGCTCATTTTCGATCATGTCACGGGGCATCAGGTGGCGGCGGTTGGAGGTGGCGTAGAACACCACATTCTCAGGCCGACCCTCGATGCCGCCGTCCAGCACCGCTTTGAGGCTCTTGTAGTGCTGGTCGTCATGGCTGAACGACAGATCATCGCAAAACAGGATGAACCGGTATGGCGCGCCGCGCAGATGGTTCAACAGGCGCGCCACCGAAGGCAGATCCTCGCGTTGCAGTTCCACCAGCTTCAGATCGGGATGCGTGTCTGTCAGCGCGCCGTGGATGGCCTTCACCAGCGAAGATTTCCCCATGCCGCGTGCGCCCCACAACAGCGCATTATTGGCCGCGTGACCTGCTGCAAAACGGCGGGTGTTTTCCAACAGCGTGTCGCGCGAGCGATCAATCCCCACCAAGAGATCCAACTCCACGCGGTTGATCTCAGGCACCGGTTCCAAACGATCCGGGCCAACATGCCAGACGAACCCAGAAGCCGCCGCAAAATCCGGTGTCGCCAGCGGGGCGGGCGCCATGCGCTCCAGCGCGTCTGCAATGCGGCTAAGTGTGTTGTCGTCCATGCCTTCCTCCACGTCTGAGTGCGGCCATGACAAAGCACGATTGCCCCCGCGCAACAAGAGCGCACAAACCTGCCCGCAATATTCGCGCGAAAGACATGCATTCACGCGCAGCCACATGCACGCGCCATCCTGCAACGACAGGGTCGAATATGGAACCGAACATGATAAAAAGGCGCGCCTCAAAAAGCGCGCCTCCTTCATTCATAAGAGCTGTTTTCGTGCCTACTCGCCGTCCAGTTCATCATCGTAGAACCCTTCGGCACGCAGTTGTTCTTCGCGCTTTTTCTCGACACGGGCGACGAGGAAGATCGACACCTCGTAAAGCCCGTAAACCACCGTGAAGAGGATGATCTGGGTGATAACATCCGGCGGTGTGACCAGCGCGGCCAGCACCAGAATGGCCACCACGGCATATTTGCGCATACCGCCCAGCCCTTCGGCACTCACCAGACCGGCCTTACCCATCAGCGTCAAAAGCACAGGCAGCTGGAAGCACAGGCCAAAGGCCATGATGAATTTGAGCGTGATATCAAGGCTCTCGTTCACCTTGCCAAAGAAGGTGATCTTCACCCCCTCAGCAGTTTCCGGCACCACTGCCACATCCACGGGCACATCGCTTCCGGTGGCCTGCGACAACAGGCCCGCAAAAATCGAACTCACGTCCGCAAAGCCCAGAAAGAACTGCATCGCCAGCGGGGTCACCACAAATTGCGCAAAACTCGCGCCCAGCAGGAACATAAAGGGCGAGGCAATCAGGAACGGCAAAAACGCGCCCTTTTCGCTCTTGTAGAGCCCCGGTGCCACGAACCGCCACAGCTGGAACCCGATCACCGGGAAGGACAGCGCAAAGCCGAACACCATGGAGATCCGGAACAGCGTGAACAGATATTCCTGCGGTGAGGTATATTGCAGCGTCGGGGAGGGATCGCCCAATTCGCGCAGGGTCTGCTCGATCGGGGATACAAGGAACTGCAAGATCGGCTCGGCCACCATAAAGGCCAGCACGATACCAACAGCAAAGGCAAGCACCGCCCGGATGAGGCGGCTGCGCAGTTCCGCCAGATGCTCGATCAGCGGCGCTGTGGAATCGTCTAGATCGTCTGTTTGGCTCATGCCTTAGTCTCACTGTCAGAAGACGGCGCGCCGCTTGATGTTGCTGCCAGTGCCGCCTCGGCCTCTTCTGCCTTGGCCATGGCCTCGGCGGCCTCCTTGGCCTTGCGCTCTGCTGCAGCACGCGCGGTGGCGGCCTGTATCTTCTTGGCGCTTTCGGCCCGGTCGGCGGCCAGCTTGCCGGTCTCGCTGTCGGGGTCGAATTTCGTGGGATCGATGGAATCTGTCAGATCGCGTGTCGCCTGTTTGACGCTGTCCATCGCCGATCCCATCGGATTCGTCGCTGTTTTAAAACTCTTCTGGATGTCACTGACGCCCGCCTCATCCGCCGCGTCTTCCATCGCACGGCTGAATTCACGGGCCATGCCGCGTGCCTTGCCCACAAACCGGCCCACAATGCGGAACAACATGGGCAGATCCTTGGGCCCGACCACGATCAGGGCAACAACGCCAATGACCAGAAGCTCTGTCCAGCCAAGATCGAACATCTAGGAGTTACGCCTTGTCTTTGTCAGCTTCGGGAGTGACGTCGCGCGCTTGATCGGCGGCGTCGTCTTCCAGCTCTTTGCTGCCCTCGCTGATGCCTTTTTTGAAGGAGGTGATGCCTTTGCCCACTTCGCCCATCAGCGAAGAGATCTTGCCGCGGCCAAAGAGAACCAGAACCACGACGGCGATGAGGAGAATGCCGGGAAGGCCGATGTTGTTGAGCATGGGTGTTGCCTTTCGTTATGCGGGGCGCGGGATCGGGCTACAGCCCAAAGCGCCAAAATAGGTTGTCCTGTCCTGAGTGATAGGCGCTGCACGCGCCGGAGCAAAGCGCAGGCTGGCAGATCGGAGCGCCCATTGCCCTCACATATACGGTTTTTTCAATCCGCCATCACTCAACTGACAGGTTTGTGTCAGTTGCCCTGCCTTAGGACAGGATCATCGAAACCGTCAAGACAAGGATGACGACAGATGACCAAGACCGTGGTGGAAGTGGTAACCTTCAAACTGAACCCGGGCGTCAGCGACGCGGACTATGTGGCTGCCACCCAAAAGACCGAGAGCTTCATCGGCAATATGCGCGGCTTTATTGACCGGCGCCTGTCCAAAGGCGAGGATGGCACATGGATGGACTATGTGATCTGGGCCGATCTGGCGGCGGCGCAGGAAGCCAGCGCCAAGTTCCCGCAGGCCGACTGCACCGCCGACATCATGCGCATGATCGACCAGAGCAGCCTCGTGATGCGGCATGAGACACAGATGTGGACGATGGCCCCTGCCCCTGCGATGGGTTGACCTTGAGGTGCGGCGCAGGTGAAAGATCTCTCCATGCGCCGCACCGACCGCCTTTTTGAAATTATCCAGATCCTGCGCGATGGGAAATTGCACCGGGCGCAGGATATTGCCGCACGGCTGGAGGTCTCCACCCGCACCATCTATCGCGATATGGACACGCTGGTGGCCTCGGGCGTGCCGGTCGAAGGCGAGCGCGGTGTCGGCTATATGGTGCGCGAGGCGATCACCCTGCCGCCGCTGACCCTGACCCCGTCAGAGTTAGAAGCGCTTAACCTCGGCATGGCGATCGTGGCCGAAGCCGCCGATCCGGAGCTGAAGGCCGCAGCAGAGAGCCTCGCCGCAAAGGTCGACGCAGTGCTGCCCGTCGAGACGGTGACAGAGGCGGACGCCTGGAAATTCGCGGTCTACCCCTTTGCCGATGCGGCGCGGGGGTTTACGTGGATGCCGACCCTGCGGGCGGCGATCAAGGCCCGCCAGAAACTCGCCCTGCGCTATCGCCGCATCGACGAGACCCTCACCGAACGGGTGATCCGCCCTTTGCATATGGAATATTGGGGCCGGGTCTGGACCCTGACCGCATGGTGCGAGACGCGGGGGGATTTCCGGGTGTTCCGCGTCGATCTCATTGAAGGCGCCGAGGCGCTGCCGGAACTCTTCGTGGATGAGCCCGGCAAACGCTTGCAGGATTATCAAGCCTGCGAAGAGGCGCGGTATCGCACTTAGGAGTTAACCCAACTCAAAACTGGTCACGCCATAAATCAGATCCTGCGCCACTTCGGGCTTGCGCCCCCGATACATGCGCGCGGTTTCAAATACGGGTTGAAGGCCCAAATCCTGCGCCAGATCAACCGCCACCGTGTTGGGTTCCGGCACATCGAGAAAAATCTCCTGATCTGCGGGCCAATCGCGCAGCAACCCGGCCAGAACCGCAAGCGCCGCCGCGCGAGAGGTCGCAACAAGGGGCGCAATCTTTGCCCCCGTCTGACAACGCCGGAGCGTGCCAAAAGCGCATATGCCACCCTCGTCATATGCCGCAATGCTCACATGCCCCGGCGCGCACAACCACTGCTGCCAAAAGTCCGGGCGCGCAGCTGGAAAAACCCGCGCATCAAGCGCTGCGACATCACCAGTCAGCCCCTCCAGCCACGTCAGCGTATAAGCGTCCGACACTTTGAGCGCGGCCTTGGGCACGCCGCCAAAGCGAATATTGCGCCACGCCAGATCAAAGCCCGAGCGGCGGTAGTTGCCCTGCTGGTCCACCACCCCATCCAGACCAACAGTGCGTTGCCCGGCGTGTTCCAGCGCCCGTTGCCACAGGGCATAGCCATAGCCCTGCCCCCGATGGGCGGAATCTACGATGTAGAATCCAAGAAAAGCAAAAGCCTCACCATAGGTGACAACGGAGATGCAGGCGATCATTTCTCCGGCCAGAAAGCCGCCCCAAAAGCCGCTTGGATCTTGCGCGGCAAAGCATGCAGCGTCCTGCGGTCCGGGGTTCCAGCCCTCTTGCGCGGCCCATGCCACGGCGGTGTCGATTTCGCCGCGAGTGAGCGGTCGGATTTCATAGCTCTGCTGCATGGTGGCCTCCGGTTTCCTGATCCCACCATGACGATCAATAATCACCGTGGAAAGACGAAACACCGATCACGCGGAACTGTCAGCCACATCGCACGGCCCTCGGCGGGCAGGAACACATTGGGCACCGTCGCTTTCAGGATAGAGCCGTCAAAGTCCATGCGGAACTCCACAAGGCTCTCATTGCCCAAGAAACGCGCGCGCTGCACGATGCCACGCGCTGGCACCCCATCCCGCGCGGTCGCTTCGGGACCACGGCCATTTCGGTCAAAGTCGATGCGCAGATGCTGCGGGCGGAACACAATCTCCACATCGGTGCCATCCGGCACCCCCGGCGCAAGAAACTGACCAAACGGCGTTTCGGCCAGCGCGCCATTGACCTGCGCGGGAAGCGTGTTGACGTCAGAGAAAAACGCCACCGCCGCCTTATCCACGGGGCGGGTATAGACGTTGTAGGGCGCGCCCTGCTGCACGATGCGCCCGTCCCGCATCAGGGCAATCTCATCCGCCATCCGCATGGCTTCTTCGGGCTCATGCGTGACCAGCAACACGGCTGTGTCTTCTTCTTTCAGAACGCTCAGCGTCTCATCACGGATGCCATCACGCAGACGGTTATCAAGCCCGGAGAATGGCTCGTCCATCAGCATGATCTTGGGGCGCGGGGCCAACGCACGCGCCAGCGCCACCCGCTGCTGCTCCCCACCAGAGAGCTGATGCGGGTAGTCATCAATATACTGCGCCAGCGACACCCGATCCAACAGCTCATGCGCGCGGGCCCGTTTCTGGTCTTTGGGCCCTTTCAGACCGAAGGCGACATTGTCGCCAACGCTCAGATGCGGAAACAGAGCAAAGTCTTGAAACATCAGGCCAATTTCGCGCCGTTCTGGGGGCACCCGAAACAGCGTGTCGCAGATCAGCTTGCCATCGACATAGATCTCGCCCTCATCCTGCATCTCCACGCCCGCAATCATGCGCAGGGTGGTGGACTTCCCGCATCCCGAGGGGCCGAGCAGACAGGTCACCTGCCCCGGCAACACCGTGAGCGAGACATCATCCACCACCGCACGGCCCTCAAAGAAACGGCGGATGTTGCGGATTTCCAGCCGGGGCGTCACCTCGTGCCCTTCCGCCTGCACGGAGGGCAGTGCGGATTTGGTCATCTGCTCTGGCATGGTCTGGCCCTTTATGTCTGGATTGCTGGCAATCGGAGATTGCGCGCTGATATCAAGCTGCCCTGCCTCAGGCAAGGAACTCCACTTCACCACTCGCGCGGGGCTGGCCGTTGACCATCAACGTGACGCGATGCGCCCCCGGCATCAGCGTAAAGGTCGAAGCCTGCGCTTTGAGCGCATGAGATTTTTGCAGCGCAAGACCATCGCCGCCCAGCGCACCGGTTTTCCACTTGAACACTTTGGTCGACGTCTTGCCGCCCGCACGCTGAAAGGTCAGCGCATAATCAACCAGCACCCGCGCGCCGTTTGCGCCTTTTAGCGTACAGCCCAGCATGAGCTTTTCACCGATACGCACGCGCGCAGGCAGATCCAGTTGCGCGGTCAGCTCAAGATCGGGATCATAGCCCAACAGCCGCAGCGCCCGTGGATCCCCCGCCTTTACCAGCCCGCGCAACGCGTGGGAGGTGATCCAGTCCAGTTCTTTGGGTGCTTGTTTCCCCTGCCCTTGCCAATCGGTCAGCCGGTCAATGACGATCTGCGGATCTTTCTTGGCAATATCATTCAAATGGTTCGCCACAGACCGCGTGACAAAACGGGTCGGATCCCCATGCAGCCGGTCCAAAATCGGCAATGGCGCGGTCAGCGGCAGGTTCACCGCCAGCCCCCACGGCAGGCGCGGCCGGGTGCCCTCGCTGGCCAGACGACGCACATGATAATGCCCATGCGCTGCCCAGTCCGCCATGCGCGCCAGCACCTGATCCGGCCAGCGTTTCAACAGGGGCCGGATGGCAAACTCCATGGAGAACCGCTGCGTCAGGACCTCCAGCACATCCAGTGCAAGCGGCAGGTCATCGTCATCCTGCGTGAGGGCCGTCACCCACTCACCAAGGGGTGCAAAAATGAAATCGCCAAAATCATCGTCCCTCAGGCTCGGGTCCAGCGGCGGCGGCAGAGCGGCGATGATCACCGGTGCCACTTTCTCCAAGGGTCCCGGCACATGCAGCGACAATTGCTCGGCAATCCAGTTGATGCGTTCCTTGAGTTCCAGATCAAGCAACCGCGCCATCACATCCGTCTCAAAGGCTTTTGCATCGAAACTCGGGGACGCCGCAGCAAAAAGCCCCGCCAGATAGCGGGTCTTTCCGATATTAAATAGCTGATCCTTCAGCGAGAATGCCTCTGCCATCGGGTCAGATCGTCATATTGGTGGCACCACCGTCCAGCAGGATATTCTGCCCGACGATGAAACCTGCATGCTGTGAACACAAGAACGCGCAGGTCGCACCAAACTCCTGCCGCGTCCCATAGCGCCCGGTTGGGATCGTAGCGGCGCGCTGATCGCGGGCCTCATCCATGCTGATGCCCTGCGCCTTCGCCACCCCGGTATCCAGCGAGATCGCCCGGTCGGTGGCATGAATGCCCGGCAGCAGATTGTTGATGGTCACGCCCTTGCCGGCCACCTGCCGCGAGGTGCCCGCCACATAGCCCGTCAGCCCCGCGCGCGCGGAATTGGAAAGCCCCAGCGCCGCAATTGGCGCTTTTACCGACTGCGAGGTGATATTGACCACCCGGCCCCAGCCTGCGTCCATCATCTGCGGCAGCAGCGCTTTCATCAGCGCAATCGGGGTGAGCATATTGGCGTCAATCGCCTTGATGAAATCTTCGCGGTCCCAATCGCTCCAGACACCCGGAGGCGGCCCACCTGCGTTGGTGACAAGGATGTCGACACCTTTGGCGCGTTCGATCAACTCTGCACGCGCGCCCTCATCGGTCACATCACACGCAAGCGTATCCACACGCACCCCGAACCGGTCGCAAATGTCCTGAGCCGATGCTTCCAGCGCCTCGGTGCCGCGCGCATTCATCAACAGATCCACACCCGCCTGCGCCAATGCTTCTGCACAGCCCAGACCTAACCCTTTGCTCGATGCACATACCAATGCGCGCTTTCCGCGAATGCCCAGATCCATGAAACTCTCCCTGCTGCTGCGTGTTCCGGCGTGACCCTGCCAGCGCAGTGACGGGTTTTCCAGATGACAAACCGGGCACGGGCCAGAAATTTTCCCCTGAGTGCCCGTTTCTCGCCCAAGTGTGAACCTAGTCTTTACTACGCGGGGTGCAAAGTTGTTCCGCAATCGAGGCATTCCCGACGCCTCCTTAGACCGAAAGACAGTGATCGACGTGACAGACGACACCTTCTCCCTCTACGCCCTCCCGGCCTATCCGGCAGAACAGTTCTGCGTGGATATCGGCGCCAATTCGGGCGATCCGGTTGGGCTGTTGGATGAGTTGGTAATGGATGACATCTATGAGCTGAGCAGCCCTGCAAGGCTGCAGCGGCTGGCATTCACCGTCTCCGCCGAGGGCGCAATTTCCCTGCACTCCGACAGCGAAATGGGCCAGCCTGAGGCTGCGCTCTATCTGGATTGCGCCATCACCCTGATGCCAGATCTTGGCAGCGCGATCGAAGCCTTGATCGCGGTTGAGGTCGACAAGGCCGGAGTAATCACCGCAGTATATTTGATCCCGCAGGCGCCACTGTCCGCTGGAACAGGCTATCGCTTGGTCCGCGCGGATCGTGCCCGCGTCTGGGAACGGCTTGCACAGCTCAGCTGTGTTGCGTTCTCACGCGGAACGCACATCACCATGGGCACCGGTGAGCAGCGCGCGATTGAAACCCTGCAACCCGGTGACCGGGTTCTGACCCGCAACAGCGGTGCACGCACAATCACTTGGGTTGGGCAGACCACCGTGCGCGCCGTCGGCGAGATGGCCCCGATCCTGATCCGGGAGGGTGCGCTTAACAACGCTCGTGACCTGCTGGTCAGCCCAGATCACCGGTTGATGATCTATCAGCGCTCGGATGTATTGGGCACCGGGCGGCACGAATTGATGATCCGCGCGCGGGATCTGGTCAATGGCGACAGTGTCGTGGTGCAGGACGGCGGCTTTATCGATTACTACCAGATCCTGTTTGACCATCACCACATTATCTACGCTGAGGGAATCGCAGCTGAATCGATGCTGGTGGATGCGGTCACGCGCCCAGCCCTGCCAGAGGATATTCGGCGTAAGGTTGCAACACCGCGCCGCCACGGCACACGCGGGGATCACGGGCTGGAAATTCGCCGCCCGCTACTACAGCGCCCCGATGCTGTTGAATTGCTGAAGCGCGCATCCCTGCGCTAAGGATCGCGCCAACGCCATCAGCCCACCAGCACCCATACGTGCCCGGCTCCAAGCACGACAACAGCGCGGCCCCGTCAGCTGCCGCGCTGTTGCATACGGGCAAAGCCCGCGCCCTCGTTTACACCATTCATAAAGGCCTCAGCCACGCTCGGTGCTGTTGCTGCATGACCGTTGGGATGCGCCACATGAGGTGAGCCGACTCGCGGCTCTGAACCATAGTCTTCGCGATCCTCACCGACCGCACCTTTGGCCAGCAGGAAGACCCCCGACAGGCCAAACCAGATACAGCCAAGAATAAGCGATGCCATCGCGTGCGACTGCCCGGCCTGCAAAAGCGCCGCATAAAGCGCCGTCGTCGCAAACCCCGCACCAATGGCTGCACTCACCGCACAAAGTGCCGCGTAGCGCGCCCGGCGCACACCACGCCGGGCCTTGGATTTAATGAGGCTCAGCATCGCGTTAGCGACGATTGCTCAGATAACCCAGCGCAAAGCCAAGCCCGGCTGCAATTGCCGTTGCCGCAAGCGGTTGCGCGCGCACCGCATCCTCAGCTTGGCGAGTCATCTGGGCAGCTCCATCCGCGACCGCTTGGCCTTGCTCACGCGCAGTATCGCGCGCCGCATCACGGGCTTTGCCCGCGCGATCCTTGGCCAGATCGGAAACGGATTTGGTAAGCGCGGAAATGTCAGAACGCAGGACTTCCATCTGCGTTGCAATATCTTCGGTGGACGGTGCGGTTTGATCCTTCGGCATGGGAATGTCCTTTCCGGTTTTGTTTCGCGTTCGGACAGACAACGTGAGACCACGCAAATTGTTCCGCAAATTTCCCAAAAATCGCGCCCCCCTCCTGGCCCGCCGCTATCGCCACGGTCCAGACCACAACGCCTCACATAATGCTGGGGAAGGCTCAGAGCACCGATCCGGTGCTCTGAGCCTCGCCGGGCCGAATGGCCCGGCGCCCGGCCCAACCGGACGCGGGGTGCCCCGAAGGGGCGCAACGATGGATGGGCGGGAGGTCTCCCGCGCTCCTCGAGCGATGAAACCGCTTTTCCTTGCCTCATCCCCGCTTTCTGGCTAAGGCCAGCCTCATGTTGGACACCGCTCATAACCGCCCCGATCTGCCGCCGGAAATCGCGCGGCGCCGCACCTTTGCGATCATCTCGCACCCGGATGCGGGCAAGACCACTCTGACCGAGAAATTCCTCCTCTATGGTGGCGCCATCCAGATGGCCGGACAGGTGCGCGCCAAGGGCGAAGCCCGGCGCACGCGCTCTGACTTCATGCAGATGGAAAAAGACCGTGGCATTTCTGTTTCGGCCTCCGCGATGTCCTTTGACTACGGCAATTTCCGCTACAATCTCGTCGACACCCCCGGCCACTCGGATTTTTCCGAGGACACCTACCGCACGCTGACGGCGGTGGATGCAGCCGTCATGGTGATCGACGGTGCCAAGGGCGTCGAGAGCCAGACCCAGAAGCTCTTTGAGGTTTGCCGCCTGCGCGATCTGCCGATCCTGACCTTCTGTAACAAGATGGACCGCGAAAGCCGCGACACCTTTGAAATCATTGATGAGATTCAGGAAAACCTCGCCATCGATGTGACGCCCGCCAGCTGGCCCATCGGTGTGGGGCGCGATTTCATCGGCTGTTACGACCTCTTGCGTGACCGGCTGGAGCTAATGGACCGCGCCGACCGCAACAAGGTTGCCGAGAGCATCTCGATCCAAGGCCTCGATGATCCCAAACTGGCCGAACATGTGCCCGAGCATCTCTTGGAAAAGCTGCTCGAAGAGGTCGAAATGGCGCGCGAACTGCTGCCCAAACTCGACCCGCAGGCCGTACTTGAGGGGCATATGACCCCGATCTGGTTCGGCTCTGCGATCAATTCCTTTGGCGTGCGTGAGCTGATGGACGGCATTGGCCAATATGGCCCGGTGCCACAGATCCAATCCGCCGAACCCCGCCAAATCGCCCCTGAAGAGAAAAAAGTCGCAGGCTTTGTCTTCAAGGTGCAGGCCAATATGGACCCCAAGCACCGGGACCGCGTGGCCTTTGTGCGACTGGCCTCCGGCCACTTCAAACGCGGCATGAAGCTGACGCATGTGCGTAGTAAGAAACCCATGGCGATCTCCAACCCGGTGTTGTTCCTCGCCTCTGACCGCGAGCTTGCCGAAGAGGCCTGGGGTGGTGACATCATCGGCATCCCCAACCACGGCCAGTTGCGCATCGGCGACACGTTGACCGAGGGCGAGGCCTTGCGCGTCACAGGTATTCCGTCCTTTGCGCCGGAACTTTTGCAAGGGGTGCGCGCGGGCGATCCGATGAAAGCCAAGCATCTGGAAAAAGCGCTGATGCAATTCGCCGAAGAAGGCGCTGCCAAAGTGTTCAAACCCTCGATTGGCTCGGGCTTTATCGTCGGCGTCGTCGGCCAGTTGCAGTTCGAAGTGCTCGCCAGCCGGATCGAGATGGAATACGGCCTGCCGGTGCGATTTGAGGCCTCGCAGTTTACCTCGGCGCGCTGGGTGCATGGCGATAAGGCGGCGGTGGACAAATTCACCAACGCCAACAAACAGCATATCGCCCATGATAACGATGGCGACGTGGTCTATCTGACGCGCCTGCAATGGGACATCGACCGGGTGGAACGGGATTATCCTGACTTGAAACTCTCCTCCACCAAGGAAATGATGGTCTGAAACGCGGGCACCCCTTACCGGGTGCCCGTTTTCAATCACGCAGGCAGGTGGACAGATGAAAGATCCCGCAATTACGGGAAAATGGGGCCTCGTTGCCACCCTCAAGGCCGACGCGCACGAGATCCTGAACTTTGCCGCATGGCATCTGGAACAAGGTGCGCATCGCCTGTTTCTTTACCTGGATGCCCCCTGCCCCGAGGCGCTGCCACACCTTGAAAACCACCCGTACATCCGCGTCATTGAAACCACCGAGGCCCATTGGCAAAAACGCCGGAGCCGTGTGCCGGTAAAACATCAGGTCCGCCAGAGCCTTAACGCCACCCGCGCCTATCGCCGTCAGGCCCGCGACCTGGATTGGCTGATCCATATCGACGTTGATGAGTTTTTGTGGCCCACCTCACCGATTGAAACACATCTGGCATCCCTCACAGACGACACCATCTGCGCCCGTGTGCGCCCGCTGGAGGTACTCGCTGGCAGTAACGATCAATTCAAGGCGCGCGTGCCGCAGGGATCAAGCGCCAGCGCCACCAGCGCCCGGCTCTACCCCCGTTTCGGCGGCTACCTGAAAGGCGGCTTTGTCAGCCACATACAGGGCAAGATCTTTGTACGCTGTGGCCTGAGTGATGTGGAATTGCGCATTCACAATGTCTTTGTGGATGGCGCCGAAAACCCTGCCAAAACAGAGTTCGATGATATGGACCTGTGCCATTTCCACGCGAGCGACTGGGATCATTGGCTGAACCACTATGGCTACCGGCTGCAAAAAGGCTCCTACCGGGCAGACCTGCGCCCGGCTCAGCCCCGCGAAACCGGCGGTGTCACCTTGCACGAATTGCTGTCCTCCTTGGAATCAGAAGAGGGCGAATCCGGCCTCAGGGCCTTTTTCGACGAAGTTTGCGCCGACAGCCCCGGTTTACGGCAAAAATTGACGACAGAGGGGCTTTTGCGCCAACGGAGCTTGCCACTTGCACAATTGCGGCGGAAACATTTCCCGGAATTTTGACGAACTGTTTCAGAAATACTGCAAATACCCCCAATCTCCAAAAGAACGCCGGCGGAATTTCGCGATCATTTGACCGTATCTCGCAATTTTGCTATGTGCCGCCACATCCGGGGACACCTGACTGCTCAGGCGTCCGACTGATACCGGGATAGAGACACACGCGCGGGCCAGGTCAGTGTCCGCAAAAACGGACGCATATGACAAAATTCACCGATCTGAACCTTAATCCGAAGGTCCTCAAAGCCATTGAGGAAGCAGGATATGAAAGCCCGACCCCGATTCAGGCAGGCGCGATTCCCGCCGCCTTGGAAGGACGCGATGTCCTCGGGATCGCTCAGACCGGCACCGGCAAGACCGCCTCCTTCACCCTGCCGATGATCACCCGCCTTGCCCGTGGCCGCGCCCGGGCGCGCATGCCGCGCTCGCTGGTGCTCTGCCCGACGCGCGAATTGGCCGCACAGGTGGCGGAAAACTTCGACACCTACGCCAAACACGTCAAACTGACGAAGGCCCTGCTGATCGGCGGCGTCTCCTTCAAGGAACAGGACGCAGCCATCGACCGCGGTGTTGACGTGCTGATCGCCACACCGGGCCGCCTGCTGGACCATTTCGAGCGCGGCAAGCTGCTCTTGACCGGCATCGAGATCATGGTGGTGGATGAGGCCGACCGGATGCTCGATATGGGCTTTATTCCCGATATCGAACGCATCTTCTCGCTGACGCCCTTCACCCGCCAGACGCTGTTCTTCTCCGCCACCATGGCACCGGAGATCGAGCGCATCACCAACACGTTCCTCTCCGGCCCCGAACGGGTGGAGATCGCGCGGCAAGCGACCACCTCCGAGACGATCGAACAGGCGGTGGTGATGTTCAAAGCCTCCCGCAAGGATCGCGAAGGCAGCGAGAAACGCCGCGTTCTGCGCGAGCTGATCAATCAGGAAGGCGAGGCGGTCAAAAACGCCATCATCTTCTGCAACCGCAAAACCGACGTGGATATCGTCGCCAAATCGCTGAAGAAATACGGTTATGACGCGGCGCCGATCCATGGCGATCTGGATCAGAGCCAGCGGACAAAGACGCTTGATGGCTTCCGTGACGGAACGCTCAAGATCCTCGTGGCCTCCGACGTGGCGGCGCGTGGTCTGGATGTCCCCTCGGTGAGCCATGTGTTCAACTTCGACGTGCCCGGCCATGCAGAGGACTATGTGCACCGCATCGGGCGCACCGGTCGCGCAGGGCGCAACGGTAAAGCCATCACCCTGTGCAGCCCGCGCGATGAAAAGGCGCTGGATGCCGTCGAAGGTCTGGTTCAAAAAGAAATCACCCGCTTGGACAACCCGGTAAAGCCGACGCCGCGCAAAACCGCGACCAAGGAAGACGCGACAAGCGATAAGCCCAAACCGGCCCGTCGCAGCCGCAGCAAAACCACCGCTGCCAAATCCGAAGAGCCGCCAGTCAAAGCCGCTGCACAAACGACTGAGCAGCAGCCACAACAGGCGCAGGAAAAACCCCAGCGTCAGGCCGAGAAACCCGCGGACGATACCAACAAATCCGGTAAATCCCGCTCTCGCGGACGCCGCGATGACCGCCGTGATGACAAGGTCGTGGGCATGGGTGACCATATGCCAAGCTTCATCGCGCTCAGCTTTGATGAGCGCCGCGCCAGCTGATCACCAACAGCTGCAGCCCAAGAAAAGAAACCGCCCTGCATCAGCACGGGCGGTTTTTTCATGGCGAAACGATCCACCTCCCGGATGCCGCATTGCAGCAGAGGCATAGCGGGATTGCCAAGCTATGCGATGTGCAAAGCTGAAGGATACACTAGATGAAGGGCATCAAACGAAGACCCCAAGGTGAAGTTATGGACCTGAATTCAACCGCCCCGCTGCTCAGCGAAGAGATGAAAGACATCGAACTGCGTGCCCGCAAAATGCGCGCCGAGATGATGGGCGTCATCCTCTCCAGCATCGGCGCTGCGCTGGTACGTGCGATCAAAGCACCTGCCCTGCTGCTGTCACGCCCGCGTACGGCCTGATAATTCTGGCCGCCGCGGCCTCCCTCCCGCGTCAGCCTGATGAAAAACGCCCGGACTTCACGGTCCGGGCGTTTTCTTTGCCAAAGCGCCGACCGCTCCCCCTTCTTCTAACCGCAAATATCCTGGGGTGAATGCGCGTCAGCGCAGAGGGGCAACGCCCCTGCCGATAAAAATACGCCCGAAGAGGCAACTCTCCGGGCGCATCATTTCCCATCTATCCGTCAGATCAGTTGGTTATGATCTCAGGTCCCATGATCATATTGGGCAGGAAGGTCGAGATCGCCGGGATATATGTCACCATAATCAGGAAAACAAAGAGCACCGCGAGGAACGGCAGCGCAGCCCGCACCACCGCCATCATCGGCATCCCCGCAACCCCGGAGGTCACAAAAAGGTTCAGCCCCACCGGCGGTGTAATCATCCCGATCTCCATGTTCACAACCATGATGATACCAAGGTGAATTGGGTCAATCCCCAGCTCAATGGCGATCGGGAACACCAAGGGCGCCACAATCACCAGAAGTCCCGATGGCTCCATGAACTGCCCGCCGATCAGCAGGATCACATTGACCACGATCAGGAACATCACGGGGCCAAACCCTGCCGAGAGCATCGCATTGGCGATATGCTGCGGCACCTGCTCGTCGGTCAGAACATGCTTCAGGATCAGCGCGTTAGCGATCACAAACAACAGTGTCACGGTGAGCTTGCCAGCCTCAAACAGCGTGTGTTTGGTATCGCTGTGGAAAAACGCGGTGATCAGCGCATAGGGCTTTTTCAACAGCGAGTCCTTGGGCTGCCCCTCTCCATTGGAAAGCGGTCCCATGTCCTTGTAGACGAAACACGCAATAAAGAAGGCGTAGACCGCCGCCACTGCAGCCGCTTCGGTCGGGGTAAAGATACCGCCGT
This sequence comes from Tritonibacter mobilis, assembly GCF_001681715.1. Classification (GTDB taxonomy): domain Bacteria; phylum Pseudomonadota; class Alphaproteobacteria; order Rhodobacterales; family Rhodobacteraceae; genus Epibacterium; species Epibacterium mobile. The sequence goes on from NZ_LNWY01000012.1 coordinate 298,926, forward strand.
AGATGCCGCCCAGAATAATCACGATCAGGAACAGACCCCAGCCTGCTTCACGTGCAGAGGCAAAAACCTCCCCCCAGCCGTTCCACTCGCCCTGCGGCAGGTTTTTGACCTTGGCCATCACATAGATTGTGATCATCAGCATGATGCCCGCCATAAGGCCCGGGATGACACCGGCAAGGAACATCCGCCCGACCGAGACCTCAACCGCTGCGGCGTAAACCACCATCACGATGGAAGGCGGGATCAGGATGCCGAGCGTACCTGCGTTACAGATCACCCCGGCGGCAAACTCCTTGGAATAGCCGACCTGACGCATGCCCGCGATCACGATCGTCCCGATGGCCACCACGGTTGCTGGCGACGACCCGGACAGCGCTGCAAACAGCATACAGGCAAAGACGCCCGCAATCGCCAGACCGCCCGGCAGGTGACCGACACAGGCGATGGAGAAACGGATGATCCGCCGCGCCACGCCGCCTGTGGTCATAAAACTGGACGCCAGAATAAAGAACGGAATTGCCAGCAGGGTGAAATGCCCTTCAAAGGCCTGAAACAGCGTCCCCGCAACCGAGCCCAGCGAGCTGTCGGAATAGATCAGCAGGAACACGGTGGACGACAGACCAAGAGCCACCGCAATCGGCACACCGATCAGCAGCAATCCGATCACGAGGGTAAAGAGAAGAACCACTTCCATCAGCCATGCTCTCCTTGTTGAGCGCGAACCGCTTCGAGTTCGTCTTCGACTTCGTGACTTGCAACCAGACGGTCAGTTTGACCGCGCAGGATCTGAAATGCCGCCTGAACAAAACGGATCACCAGCAACAGCATCGACAGCGGCAACACCAGATAGGGCACGACCTTGGGCAGTTTTTCGTAGGAATCGCCGTAGTTGATCAGATCCTCAAGAAAGCGCAGCGCACCGATCATCGGCACATCCTGAACTTCATAGAAACTCTGGCTCCGCGCTTTCAGATCCAGACCGGTGGGAAACCAGCGCCCGGAGGTTGGTGGCAGATCGGCAAAAACCGCCCAGTAGTCATAGGCACCTTTCAGCATCAGAAGCGAAAAGATAATGCAGGCCGCCGCCGCAATCAGACCCAGCGTGCGACGCACGCCTTCGGGCAGCATGTTGATCACCGCATCAACGCCCAGATGGGCATGCACTTTGACCGCATAGGACGCGCCCAAAAGCACCAACCAGGCAAAGAGGAACACAGTGACCTCAAGCGCCCAGAGAATATTGGAATTGAAGACGTAGCGCGCAATCACGTTGGCAAAGGTGAGCAATGTCATTGCTCCGAGGATCAGCGCGATCAACGATTCCTCAAGTGTATGGATGAACCCGGACGGGCCGGTTCTTGCCCCCGACATCATTGTCTCTCCAGTTTTTGGGAAATGGGTGCGGACACAGCCTCTGTGCCGCTCAGGTGTCAGAGCGCATTTTCCCTGCGCTCTGACCAGTATTTCAGATGATCGCGGCCCGCACGGGACCGCAGATCTGACTTAGAAGCCCGCGTTGATGGACTGCGCCGCGTCGATCATATCCTGACCCACGTCGCCTGCGAACTGCTCCCAGACGGGTTTCATCACATCGACCCACGCCTGACGCTGATCAGCGGAAAGCTCACGCACCACACCGCCTGCGGCGATAATAGACTCTTTGGCTTCGTTGTTCACGCGGGTGGATTCGGCGTTCCGGGTTGCGGTGACCTCATGCATGATGGTCATGAACTGGTCACGCACTTCGGGCTCAAGGCTGTCGAGCCAGTCAACCGAGGCCACAACCAGATAGTCGAGCACACCGTGGTTGGTTTCGGTGATACCGTCCTGAACCTCAAAGAACTTCTTGCCGTAGATGTTGGACCAGGTGTTTTCCTGACCGTCCACAACACCCTGCTGCAGCGCGCCATAGACTTCGGAGAAGGCCATTTTCTGCGGGCTGCCGCCGATCGCTTCCATCTGCGCAACCAGCACGTCAGAGGACTGCACGCGGAACTTCAGACCATTGGCATCTTCGGGCAGCAATAGCGGCTTGTTGGCCGACATCTGCTTCATGCCATTGTGCCAGTAACCCAGACCTTGCAGACCACGGCGCTGCATGCTGTCGAGCATGGCCTGACCATTGTCGGAGGCTTGGAATGCGTCGACCGCGTCGATGTTCTTGAACATGAACGGCAGATCAAAGAGGCGGAACTGTTTGGTGAATTTCTCAAACTTCGAGAGCGACGGCGCGGCCAGTTGCACGTCGCCTTGCAGCATCGCCTCAAGCACCTTGTTGTCGTCATAAAGCGTGGAGTTCGGATAGACGACCATGCACATGGTGCCGTTCATCTCTTCGTTCACGCGCTTTTCCAGCAGTGAGGCCGCGATCCCCTTGGGGTGCTTGTCGGTGTTGGTGACGTGGCTGAACTTTACGACGATTTCGCCGTCATCACAGGCTTCGGCTTGTGCGGCACCTGCGGTGACGCTCAGTGCCAGCGCGGTTGCGGCAGCAGTCAGAAACTTCATGGAGATCCTCCCTAAGAATCGATGTCTTCCTCTGACCCCGGATCGGACCCGAGGCTTGGGAGCTAGAATTGGCAAAGGCGGAGTTTCGCTCAAGTCGCGATTCGAGAATCACGACAAATTAACTATTTTCACCTATTTTCAATAAGGTATCGCAAAGTGTGAAGGCGCAAGTGATGCGCGCCTTGCCGCCCTGTGCGGGATTTCACACAGGGCTGTTGCGGGTTGTGCGAAAATCCGCACAGGCGTTAGCGCCGATAGTCTTCCGGGCGAATCCCATAGCGGGCAAGCTTGTCGTAAAAGGTTTTGCGCGGCAGCTTCAGCGCTTCGGCAGCCGCAGCCGCCTTGCCGTTTTGCCGTCCCAAGGCCGCAATCAACAGGGAGCGCTCCACCTGCGCCATCTGCTCTGCCAACCCCAGGTCGGCAGCTTTGGAGACCTCCTCCGGCATCCCCAGCACAAAGCGCATCGCCGCCGACATCAAGGACCGCGCATTGCCGGGCCAATCCTGCGCCATCAGGCTGGCGAGGGTCTCGGGGCTGATTTCGGGCGCATCAATCCCGGCTTGCTCTGCCGCCTGCGACACGTAATGGCGAAACAGCACCGGGATATCGTCGCGCCGCTCGGCGAGCGACGGAATACGCACCCGCATCACATCAAGCCGGTAATAGAGATCGGCATTAAAGCTGCCCCCCGCAACCCTCTCAGACAGATCAACGGAAGAGCCGCCGATGATGCGCGCATCGCTGCCCTGCTCCAGCCGCGCCAGCACCGCGTATTGCGTCTCTTGCGGCATGGCGGACAGCTCATCAAGGAACAGCGATCCTCCCTCGGCGCTGTGGCACAGCTCCTCAAAGGTTTCAGGCGTCAGCCCCGCCGCCGGGCGTTTGACAAACGCACCCTGCCCGCGCCGCGACATCAGATGCACCACCTCGGCAACTTTGGGAATGCCACTGCCCGGCGCGCCACTCACCAGCACCTCTGCCTCGGTGACGGCGGCGGCGCGCACCCGCGCGCGCAACTCCTGCACCTGCGGCGAGGTGCCAAAGATCATCCGTGCCGCCGGGTCGCCCCGCTCCAGTTGCCGTTGCAAACGGCGGTTTTCCAGCACCAGAGCGCGGGTTTTCAGCGCCCGCTCCAGCACCGTCATCAACTTTGCCGTCTCGCAGGGTTTTTCGAGGAAATCGAACGCGCCTTCGGACATGGCCCGCACCGCCATCGGGATATCGCCCTCGCCCGTCAGCAGCACCACCGGCAGTTCCGCATCCACCTCCTGCGCATAGGCCAGAAGATGAAACCCATCGCGCCCCGGCATCCGCATATCCGACAGGATCACCCCGTCGAACTCTGGCGCGATGTGATCCTTGGCCGCGACAAACGACCCTGCCGTCACCGCATCCAGATCCGCCAGTTCCAACGTCTGGCCCAACGCCTCGCGCACGGCGGCGTCATCATCTACCAGTAAGACTTTGCGGGTGGGCAGCGGTGACAGAGAGCGCGTCATGCGGCGGTTTCCTCTTTCCAGTAGTCCAGCTCAACCGTGAACAGGGCGCCATGTTCGGTATTGGTGCCTCGGATGTTGCCGCCAAAGCTTTGCACCAGACCGTAGGAAATGGACAGCCCCAGCCCCATGCCTTCCGAACTGCCCACCGCCTTGGTGGAGTAAAACGGCTCAAACACCTTTTCGGGCTGCTTCAGGCCGGGGCCGATGTCGCGCACAGTTACCGTAAGCCGCTCGCCATCGTTGACGACAATCCGAACAAGGCGGTCGTCCTGTCCCATCATCGCATCCACCGCATTGTTGATGAGGTTCACAAACACCTGCGTCAGACGCACCTCGCCGCCGCGCACCCAGATCGCGCCCGCTTCGGGGGGCCGCCAGTCAAGCATCACGTCATGGTCGCGCAGGCGGGTTTCGGTCAGCTCCACCGCCGCAGTGATCACCTGCACCAGATCGACACGGCCCACCGGCTCGCTCTCATTGCGGGCAAAGGCGCGCAGGTTCTTGATGATCCGGGCCATCCGCGCCGACATCTGCGCAATCCGCGTAAGGTTCTCGCCTGCGCGTTCCGATTTGCCACGCTCCAGAAAGGCCTGACCATTTTCGGCAAACTGCTGAATCGCCATCAGCGGCTGGTTCAACTCGTGGCTGATCCCTGCCGACATCCGCCCCAGCGCCGAGAGTTTGTCGGCCTGCACCAATTCGGCCTGCGCCTGTTTCAGTGCCGCCTCTGCCTCCTTGCGTTCGCGGACCTCCCGGCGCAGCTGCACGTTGGCATCCGACAGGGCGCGCGTGCGGGTCTCAACCCGCACCTCCAGTTCGGCATTGGCCTTTGCCAAGGTGCGGCGGCGCTCTGCCACCCAGAACAGGATCGTGCCAAAGGCCAGACAGACCGCAGCCATCGCCATGGCCTGCAATGTGGCGATCCGCTGCGCTGGCGTTACATCCACCAGAATTTCGCCGCGCATCCCAATGGCGGGCAGATCAATGCCAAGATGCAGAGCCTGATTGGGCAAATAGGGACTCCAGCCCTGTTGCCAGATTTCATGTTCCCCCACATGACGCACCTTCAGCGGCAGATCGCCCCCATCGGCGGTCATCAGCCCGGTCTTGTCATCATCCAACTGCCAGAACAGCAGCTCAAACCGGTTCGACATAAAAACCCGGCCATCCTCGATGGTGAAATACACCGCCGGCAGCGAGCCACGCCACGTCTGTTCGACCACCTCAATATCGGCCACCACCACCAATGTCCCGCGCACCCGCCCATCGGGGCCGTAATCAGGCGCCGCGAAGAAATAGGCGCGGCGTTTGCCACCGGGTAGCACCATCGGCTCTGCCCCCATGGCGCCTTGCATGGCGCGACGAAAATAGCGGTTTTGCGAGACATCCGCTCCCGCGACCCCTTCGGCTGCCGCCAGCACCTGCCCGCTGGCATCCGCATAAAACACATCCAGCGCTCCGGATTTATCGGCAAAGCGGCGCAGCAAATTTGTCGCCAACTCCCGCCCTGCTGCATTGTCGAGCGTCTGAAGCCCCGGATGCTCCACCACCAGCACCGCTTGTTCGCGAAAAATCTGCAATTGCGTGCTGACCCGATCAGAGGCCAGCGCCAGATCGGACGCGGTGCGCTCTCCCAGCGCCGTGAGCGCCTGCCGGTAGGCCGATGACCAAACCGCGACAGACAGCACCACGATGACCAGAACAACGCCGAATATCAGGGCGAGACGGGGGTGACGTGTATCCAACATTGCGCCACAGTAGCAAAGCCCCCCTTGCCAAGGCCAGAGACCTCCGCAAAAAGCCATATACATGAAAACACTGACCCAATCCCCGACTGACCCAGACTTTGTCCAGGACCCCTATCCCTTTTACGACGCCGCGCGCGCAACTGGGAAACTCGGGTACTGGCAGGACTATAAAATGGTGGCCGCCTTTGGCCATGATGCGGTGCATATGCTGCTGCGCGACCGCCGCTTTGGCCGCGAAATCCCCGCCGAGATGGCCACCGAGGGCCCGGCCCATCTCGCGCCCTTCTTGCAGGTCGAAGCACATTCCTTGCTGGATGCAGAACCGCCCCGGCATACACGCCTTCGCAAACTGGTGCTGCGCGCCTTTACCAGCCGCGAGATCAAAGCGCTCGCACCGGGGCTGGAGACGCTGTGCCATGATCTGATTGATGCCTTTCCCAATGATGCGCCCTTTGATCTGCTGACCGCCTATTGCACGCAGGTGCCGGTGATCGCGATCTGTCGCCTGCTCGGCGTACCAGAAGACATGGCCCCGAAGCTTTTGGACTGGTCGCACAAGATGGTGGCAATGTATCAGGCCTCCAAAACCATCGAGACCGAACATGCCGCCGCCAAAGCGAGCGAAGAGTTCATCGCCTTTCTCACAGACTATGTGGACGAGCGCCGCAAGACACCGGGCGATGATCTGATTACCCGCCTCATTCAGGCCGAAGAAGATGGCGAGAGCCTCTCCACCGATGAGCTGATCGGGACCTGCATCCTGCTGCTCAATGCCGGGCACGAGGCGACGGTGCATTCGCTCGGCAACGGGGTGAAGACGATGCTGGAACAGGGCTGGTCGCCCGAGTGGCTGGCCCCCGAGGGCATCAGCGGGCTGGTGGAGGAGATCCTGCGCTATGATCCGCCGCTGCATATGTTCACCCGCTACGCCTATGAGGAGGTCGAGATGCTCGGCCATACCTTCCAGCGCGGAGATTTGGTGGCGCTGATGCTGGCGGCAGCCAACCGCGACCCGGAGGCGCTGGCGCGCGCAGATCAGTTTGACCCGACCCGACCGCCCAAGGTGAACAAGAGCTTTGGCGGCGGCTTGCATTTCTGTGTTGGCGCGCCGCTGGCGCGGTTGGAGATGGAGATTGCCCTGCCGATCCTCTTTGCGCGCTGCCCAGAGCTGAAGCTGGCGGAGGCACCGCAGTATTCCAACAGCTATCATTTCCACGGGCTGACCCGCCTTTGGGTCCAGCAAAGCTAACCTCAGTCGCGCGCATTTGCGTGAAAAAACCGGGCAGCCCTGCGATCCGCTGCCCGGTTTTGCGGGGAAACTCCGCTTCAAATTGGCAAAAACGCCCCCCAAGCGGGCTGCCCTCTGGTTTCAGGACCAATGGATTGCTACATCTTGGGAAACAGCCGTGGGAGGGAACACCTTGGGCATTTTCGATTTTCTCAAAGGCGAATTCATCGACGTCATCCATTGGACCGATGATACCCGCGACACGATGGTCATGCGTTTTGAGCGCGAAGGCCATGCAATCAAATACGGTGCCAAGCTGACGGTCCGCGAAGGTCAGGCGGCGGTATTTGTGCATGAAGGCCAGCTGGCGGATGTGTTTACGCCCGGGCTTTATATGCTCGAAACCAACAACATGCCGGTGATGACGACGCTGCAGCACTGGGACCACGGTTTCCAGTCGCCTTTTAAGTCCGAGATCTACTTTGTCGCGACGACGCGGTTCAATGACCTCAAATGGGGCACCAAGAACCCGATCATGTGCCGCGACCCAGAGTTCGGCCCGGTGCGCCTGCGCGCCTTTGGCACCTATTCGGTGCGGGTGGTGGACCCGGCGCGGTTCCTCACCGAGATTGTCGGCACCGATGGTGAGTTCACCATGGACGAGATCTCTTACCAGATCCGCAATATCATCGTGCAGGAGTTCTCTCGCGCAATCGCAAGCTCCGGCATTCCGGTGCTCGATATGGCTGCCAACACTGCCGATCTGGGCAAGCTGGTCGCGGCCGAAATCGGCCCCGTTGTGGCAGAATACGGCCTCTCGATCCCTGAGCTTTATGTTGAGAATATCTCCCTGCCGCCGGCGGTGGAGCAGGCGATGGACAAGCGCACCCAGATGGGCATCATCGGCGATCTGGGCCGCTATACGCAGTTCAAGGCCGCCGAAGCGATGGAAGCCGCCGCCAAGACCCCCAACAGCGGCATGGGCGCCGGTCTCGGCATGGGGATGGGGATGTCCATGGCACAGCAGATGGGTCAGGCGATGCAAGGAGGCGCACCGTCTCAGGCAGCGGGTCAGACCACCGGGCCATGGGGCGCACGGCCCGCACCCGCTGCGTCGCACCCGTCGCCCCAAGCCGCACCGATGGCCCCGCCACCACCGCCGGTGGAACATGTCTGGCACATTGCAGAAAACGGTCAGACCTCTGGTCCCTACTCCAAGGCCCGCATGGGACGCATGGCCCAAGAAGGCCAGCTTACCCGCGACACCCATGTCTGGACACCGGGTCAGGACGGCTGGATGCGCGCAGGCGACGTGACAGAGCTGGCTCAGCTTTTCACCATCCTGCCCCCTCCGCCACCACCACCACCACCCGCAGGCAGCTGAACCTCACGCCGCGAGGTCCAAAGGTCGGGCGCGCTGACGCCCGACCCTCTTATATCTGCGCCCCGCCCCCTTCCCGCGACCAGACTTGTGTTCAAAGAGCCCGCTTGACGTGACCCAGACACCGCCGCCCCCGCCCACAATGGACGCAGCCCCGCAACAGGCCGAGGAAACCCATCGTTTTCCCTGCGAGCAATGCGGCGCGGACTACCGCTTTGCCCCCGCCGAGGGCGCGCTGATCTGCGATCACTGCGGTCACAAGAAAGACCTCACTGAAAGCCCATGGGGCGGCGCTGCGCTGAAGGAGCTTGATTTCCTCAAGGCCCTGCGCGAACAGCTTCCCGCTGCCGAGATGGAAGTGACGCGCGTCTCCTCCTGCCCCAATTGCGCAGCACAAGTGGAGTTTGACCCCTCGGTGCATGCGCTGGAATGCCCCTTCTGCGCGACCCCGGTGGTGGCAGACACCGGCGAGAATCGCCATATCAAACCCAAGGGCGTGCTGCCCTTTCAGTTTGACGAACGCGCCGCGCGTCAGGCGATGGAAGACTGGCTCGGCGGGCTGTGGTTCGCCCCCAATGGCCTCAAGGACTACGCCCAGAAAGGGCGCAAGCTCGATGGGATTTACGTTCCGTACTGGACCTATGACGCCCAGACCCACAGCCAATACACTGGCCAGCGCGGCACGGAATATACCGTCAGCCGCACCGTGATGGTCGATGGCAAGCCGCAGGTGCGCACCGAAATCCGCGTGCGCTGGTCGAATGTGCGCGGGCGCGTGCAGCGGTTCTTTGATGACGTGTTGGTGCTGGCCTCCAAAAGCCTGCCGCGCAAATATACCGAAGGGCTGGAGCCTTGGGATCTGTCGCAGCTTGCGCCCTATCAACCCAAGTATCTGGCCGGGTTCCGGGCCGAAGCCTATACAGTCGACCTTGAGACAGGCTTTGCCGATGCACGCCAGAAAATGGACCGGGTCATCGAACGCGACATTAAATTCGACATCGGCGGCGACCGCCAGCGCATCAGTTCGGTCGATACGGATGTCAGCGCGGTGACCTTCAAACATGTGCTGCTGCCGGTCTGGCTGGCGGCCTATAAATACCGCGGCCAAAGCTATCGCTTTGTGGTCAATGGCCAGTCCGGCCGCGTGCAGGGCGAACGCCCCTATTCCGCGTGGAAGATCGCCGGTGCCGTGGTGCTGGGTCTGATTGTCGCGGCGGGTGTGGCCTACCTCGCGTCACAGAGTTAAATTCCGACATCTGCTTGCGTTTTCGCGACACCCCCGGCATGTTCGCGCCAAATCCGGGGAGACGACACATTGTCCGACAGCGCTTTGAGCGAGTTCGACCAACGGCCACGCAGGCGTCACAGCCACCCAAGACGGACCCGACCTCAGGCGGTCGCGGTCACTCTGGCTGATGCTGACAGGCGCTGCTCTATCGGCGACAAGGCGCGCTCAGCCCTCTCCCGTAATCCCAAGATGAAAGGACAGGCATGCGTGCCCTCCTGCAACGTGTGAGCACCGCCAGCGTCACCGTCAATACAAATGTCATCGGCGAAATCGGTCCCGGTCTTCTGGTTTTGGTCTGCGCCATGCAGGGCGACTCGGAAGATGAGGCCGCGCAACTGGTGCATAAAATTTCTCGCCTGCGGATCTTTCGCGATGACGCAGGCAAGATGAACCGCTCCGTCAGCGACATTGGTGGCGCCGTGCTGGTGGTTAGCCAGTTCACGCTGGGTGCCGACACCCGGAGCGGCACGCGGCCCGGCTTTTCCAAAGCGGCCCCTCCAGATGAAGGAAAGCACCTTTATCATTGTTTTTGCGACAAAATGCGTGCGATCGGGCTGCCGGTTGAGACCGGAGAGTTTGGCGCTGACATGAAAGTTTCACTTGTCAACGACGGTCCTGTTACAATCTCGCTCGACACCGATGACCGTCCAAACAAACCCGCAAGACCGGGGTAACACCCCCGCTCGAGCCAGAGGATGTGCGGGCTGACATGGGCGCGATAATGGCCGGTTTTCCCGGCACCCCCAGCAAGGCTCACGCAATTTTCTGGCATTATTCCTTGCCCCAGTGTGCCAAATCGGCAAATCTTGATTCACCATTCAAGAAAAAAGCCGGGGCCTACCCGTAACCTCGACAGGGAGACAACGAATGAACGATTATCTCAAGCACCTCGCACAGGAAGCCGCTCTGGGCCGTATGGGCCGACGCGAATTCCTCGGCCGCGCTGCGGCGCTGGGTGTGGCCGCACTGGGGGCCAACACGCTGTTGGCCACTGCTGCCAAGGCCGCAGGTCCGCAAAAGGGCGGCACCATCCGGATTGGTATTCAGGGCGGCAGCTCTGCTGACAGCCTTGATCCGGCACTGGCCGCAAATGCCACCGCAACCTCAGTTTCCCGTCTCTGGGGCGAACCGCTGGTCGAACTCGACCCGATGGGCGGCATCTGGCACCGTCTGGCCGAAAGCTATGACGCCTCTGCCGACGCCCGCGTCTGGACCTTCAAGATCCGCCAGGGTGTGACCTTCTCCAACGGCAAGGAACTGACTGCCGAAGACGTGCTTGCCACGATGGAGCGTCACTCCGGCGAGGAAAGTAAATCCGGCGCGCTCGGCATTATGCGCGGGATCAAATCCATGCGCGCCGAGGGGTCTGATTTCATCATCGAACTGGACGAACCCAACGCCGACCTGCCCTATCTGCTGACCGACTATCACCTGCTGATCCAGCCGGGTGGTGGCAAGGACGATCCGGCGGCAGGGATCGGTACTGGCCCCTACATCCTGAAATCGGTCGAGCCCGGCGTGCGCTTTGTTGCGGAAAAGAACCCCAACTACTGGGACGACTCGCTGGGTCATGCCGACACCATCGAGTTTATCGTCATCAACGACGATACCGCGCGTGTTGCTGCCCTGCAGTCCGGTCAGGTGCATATGATCAACCGCGTTCCGCCGCGCACCGCACGCCTTGTGGACCGCGCCCCGACTATCGACGTGCGTGAAACCGCAGGTCCGGGTCACTATGTGTTCATCGCCCATTGCGACAAAGATCCCTTTGCCAACAACGATGTGCGCATTGCGCTGAAATACGGCATCAACCGTCAGGAAATGGTCGACAAGATCCTGAACGGCTATGGCTCTATTGGTAACGACACGCCGATCAACTCGTCCTATCCGCTGTTCACTGAACTGGAGCAGCGCACCTACGATCCCGACAAGGCGAAGTTCCACATGCAGAAATCGGGCTATGACGGCTCCATTTTGCTGCGGACCTCCGATAACTCCTTCCCGGGTGCGCCGGATGCGGCTGCGCTGTTCCAGCAATCGCTTTCGGCAGCGGGCATCAACCTCGAAATCAAGCGTGAGCCAAACGATGGCTACTGGTCCGAGGTCTGGAACAAACAGCCCTTCTGTACCTCCTACTGGGGTGGCCGTCCGACGCAGGATTCGATGTTCTCAACCGCCTATCTGTCCACCGCAGACTGGAACGACACCCGTTTCAACAACGAGCAATTCGACCAGTTGCTCTATGCGGCACGCGCAGAACTGGATGAGGCCAAGCGGACGCAGATGTATGCGGATATGTCCACCATGGTCCGCGACGAGGGTGGCTTGGTCTGCCCGATGTTCAACAGCTTCATTGACGGTGTCAGCACCGAAGTGGACGGCTGGGTCGATGCCAAGACAGGCTTTGAGCTGAACAACTTCTATGCGCCCATGAAAATGTGGGTCAAAGCCTGATATGAATCCGGTTTTAAAGCTACTGGCTCAGCGCATTGCGCTGAGCCTCTTCCTCCTGTTGATGATCTCGGCACTGATCTTTGCGGGCACCATGATCCTGCCCGGTGACGTCGCCCAGTCCATCCTCGGACAATCCGCAACCCCCGAAGCGCTCGCCAACCTGCGCGCAGATCTTGGCCTGAACGACCCTCCGCTTACTCGCTATTTTGAATGGCTTTTCGGTGCGTTACAGGGTGATCTTGGCACTGCCTTGACCTCTGGACAGGACATCACTTCTGCGATTGGCTCGCGCCTCTCCAACACGCTGTTCCTCGCCTTCTGGGCCGCCATCATTGCGGTGCCTCTGGCCATTTTCCTCGGTCTGTTGGCGGTACGCTACAAAGATCGTTGGCCCGATAAGTTGATCTCAGGCGTCACTTTGGCGTCGATCTCCATTCCTGAATTCCTGATCGGCTACGTCCTGATGTATCTGATCGCCGTGAAACTGCGCTGGTTTCCCTCTGTCGCCATGATCAACGACAGTATGAGCCTGTGGCAGAAGCTCAATTCCATCGCCCTGCCCGTTGCGGTGCTGACGCTTGTGGTGCTTGCCCACATGATGCGGATGACCCGTGCGGCGATCCTCAACGTGATGCAGTCCGCCTATATCGAGACCGCTGAACTGAAAGGGCTTTCGACCTTCAAGGTCATCTGGCGCCACGCCTTTCCCAACTCGGTTGCACCGATTGTGAATGTGGTGATGCTGAACCTTGCTTATCTGGTCGTCGGTGTCGTGGTGATCGAAGTGGTCTTCGTCTATCCCGGCATGGGGCAATATCTGGTGGATCATGTCTCCAAACGTGACGTGCCGGTGGTGCAGGCCTGTGGTCTGATCTTTGCCGCCGTCTATATCGGCCTCAACATGGTTGCCGATATCGTGTCGATCCTGTCGAACCCGCGTCTGAGGCATCCGAAATGAAGAATATCCCCGTATCCGCATTGATCGGGCTGTTTTTCACGGCCCTTTACTTCCTCGGCGCGATCTTTGCGCCGCTCTTGGCCCCCTATGGCATGGCCGAAGTGGTCGGTGACGTCTGGGAACCTTCCAGCGCCGACTACTGGCTGGGCACCGACAATATCGGCCGCGATCTCCTGAGCCGCATGATCTACGGCGGGCGCACCACCATATTTATCGCCACAATGGCGACGGTGATCTCCTTCACCACCGGTGCGATCCTCGGCATATTTGCTGCGGTGTCCGGTGGTTGGGTTGACCAGCTGCTGTCGCGCTTTGTCGATCTGATCATGTCGATCCCGACGCTGATCTTTGCGCTGGTGGTGCTGTCGGTCACACCGGTGACCGTGCCCATGCTGATCCTCGTGATGGGTCTTTTGGACTCCACCCGCGTGTTCCGTCTGGCCCGCGCCGTTGCCGTCGATATCGAGGTGATGGACTATGTGGAGGCCGCCCGTCTGCGCGGCGAGAAAACCGCATGGATCATCTTCCGCGAAATCCTGCCCAACGCGCTGTCGCCGCTGGTGGCAGAGATGGGTCTGCGCTTTATCTTCATGGTGCTCTTTGTCTCCACCCTCTCGTTCCTTGGCCTGGGCGTACAGCCCCCCGAGGCAGACTGGGGCGGCATCGTGAAGGAAAACAAGGACGGCATCGTCTATGGCATCCCCGCCGCCCTGATCCCCGCCTTCGCCATCGCAACCCTTGCGATCTCGGTGAACCTCGTGGCGGATTGGGTTCTGAACCGAACCACATCGCTGAAAGGAGGCCGGGGATGAGCGAACCACTCCTGAAGGTCCGCGACCTAAAAATTGGCGCCACGGTCTATCCGCCCGGCGAAAAACCCCATGATATCGAGATCGTGCACGGCGTCAGTTTTGATCTGATGCCCGGCAAGGTGCTCGGTCTGATCGGGGAGTCCGGCGCGGGCAAATCCACCATCGGTCTGTCGTCCATGGCTTACGGTCGGGGCGGCGTGAAGATCACCGGCGGCGAGGTTTGGGTCAACGGGCGCGATATCCTCAAATCCAAACTGAGCGACATCCGCAAACTGCGCGGTGGCGAGGTGACCTATGTGTCGCAATCCGCAGCCGCGTCGTTCAACCCGGCCAAGACCATCATGGAACAGGTGATTGAGGCCTCGGTCGAGCAGGGTAAATTTTCGCGCAAAGTGGCCGAAGATCGCGCTCGCAACCTCTTTGCCAAGCTCGGCCTGCCCGATCCCGACAACATCGGTGCTCGCTATCCGCATCAGGTCTCCGGCGGCCAGTTGCAGCGCTGCATGACAGCACTTGCGCTCTGTCCTGAACCAGATCTGGTGGTCTTTGACGAGCCCACGACGGCGCTTGATGTGACCACGCAGATCGATGTTTTGATGGCCATCAAGGAAGCGATCCGCGACACCGGCGTGGCCGCGCTTTATATCACCCACGATCTCGCGGTGGTGGCGCAGGTCTCTGATGACATCATGGTGCTGCGCCACGGCGAAACCGTGGAATACGGCACGGTCGATCAGATCATCAACAACCCACAAGAAGAGTACACGCAGGCGCTGGTTTCCGTGCGCTCCATCGAGCATGAGGAAAAGGCCCCCACCGAGGAGCCGGTCCTGTCGGTGCGCAATATCACCGCGCGCTATCAGGGCACCAAATTCGATGTGCTGCACAATGTGAACGTGGATCTCTACCCCGGTCAGACACTGGCTGTGGTGGGCGAGTCTGGTTCGGGCAAATCGACGCTCGCGCGGGTCATCACCGGGCTGTTGCCGCCGCGCGAGGGGGAGATCTACTTCAACGGGCGCACTCTCACTCCGGACTTCAAACACCGCAGCCGCGAGGATCTGCGCGAATTGCAGATGATCTACCAGATGGCGGATGTGGCGATGAACCCACGCCAGACTGTGGGCACCATCATCGGCCGCCCGCTGGAGTTCTACTTCGGCCTCCGGGGCAGTGAAAAGCGCAAGCGGATCATCGAGTTGCTCGATGAGATTGAACTTGGCGAGAGCTTTATGGACCGCTACCCGGCAGAGCTGTCGGGCGGGCAGAAACAGCGTGTCTGTATCGCCCGCGCATTGGCGGCAAAGCCCAAGATGATCATCTGCGACGAGGTCACCTCGGCGCTTGATCCTCTGGTCGCCGATGGCATCCTGAAGCTGTTGCTCAACTTGCAAAAGATCGAGGATGTGGCCTATCTCTTTATCACCCACGATCTGGCGACGGTGCGCGCGATTTCGGACAATATCGCGGTGATGTATAAGGGAAAGGTCCAGCGCTACGGCGGCAAAACGCAGGTGCTGAGCCCGCCCTTTGATGATTACACCGACCTTCTGCTGAGTTCCGTACCAGAGATGAAACTGGGCTGGCTCGAAGAGGTCATCGCCAATCGCAAGATGGAGAGCGCGGGCAACTGATGCCCGCCTCCTGCCAACCGGCAGCGCCCGCTCGATGCGGGCGCAAGACAATAGAAGCCCTGTTCGGCCGCAAGGCCGGACAGCGCCCGACCCTCCCCCCAGGGAGGGCGCTGACCTGAGCACCCATAGATCAAACCCCAGCCCAGGACCTCTCACATGGACCGCAAACTTCTGCTCATCATCCTTGACGGCGTGCCCTACCGCAATTTCCGTCGCCTGTTTGGCAACCTCGAAGGCTGGGTTGCATCTGGCGACGCGCGCATCTGGAAACACCGCGCGGTGCTGCCCTCGATCTCCGCGAGCTGCTATGCCTCGATCCACACCGGGGTCAGCCCGCAGGAACATGGCTGCACCGGTAACGGCAATGTCTTTCGCCTCAGCCACGACGATGTGTTCTCTCAGGTGCGCAAAGGGGGCGGCACCACGGGTGCTGTTGCGCATAGCTTCTGGTCGGAGTTCTTCAATCGCTCCCCCTTCGATTACGTGCGCGACATTGAGTATGACGAACCTCAAAGCGCCACCATCAACCATGGCCGGTTTCACTCCATGACCGGCTATGGCCACGACAACCAGATGACACCCTCGGATGTGGATCTGTTTGCCACGCTGACCAACCTCTGCGGTCGCTTTGATCTGAACTACGGCATGTTGCACACCTGCACGCTGGACAGCATGGGGCATCGGTTCTTTCACGAAAGCGCCGAGATGGACAAAGCCTGCTTTGTCATGGACGAGATGCTCGCGCCTTTTATTCCGCGCTGGCGCGCCATGGGCTATGAGGTGATCGTGACTGCAGACCACGGTCAGGACGACCGCGGCCACCACGGCGGACGCCATCCCCTGCAACAGGAAACTGCGCTTTATTACTTTGGCGATGCCGAAGGTCCGGCTGAGGATGACGTGATCGACCAGCTACAGCTGGCCCCGACGATCCTCAATCGCCTGGGCGCGCCAGTTGCACAGAGCATGAAAGCTGGGGCATTCTTGCGCTGAGGTCACGCATTTCGGCCTCGCCCAGCCTTTCATGAGGTCCGATATGAAGCTCATTGTTCCCCTCCTCGCACTCGCCGCAGCCGCCCCGGCTGTGGCGGGGGATTACTGCGAGGATCTGTGGTTCACGCGAAACGCCATTATCGATCGTGCCGGATATTGCTTTGGCTCGACATTGGGGCAGCGGCTGTTTGACAATGGTGACTGTATCGGAAAATCCGTGAGCCTCTCTGATGCGGATAAGGCCAAGGTGGCCCTTATTCAGCAACAGGAAGAAGATGCGGCCTGTCGCATCGACACCAGTCGCACAGCGCTGGATTTGCCGGATATCGCCACCCGCAGGCGGCTCATTGATCTCCCTTTGAGCCATGGGTTTGAGAGAGCCTGTATCGGCTGGCTGGGCGATCCGGTGCCCCTGCGCGCAGGACACAGCCAGAATACGAACGTCATCGGAGAAATCCTTCCCGGCGATACCATCAGCTATGGCCACATTCCGGCAGGCGGCTGGACCTATGTCACGATCTCAAGCGGTGACTGGCAGATCAAAAGCGCGGGCTGGTATCACTTTGAGGCCTATCAGGAAACCTGCGCGCAATACGCAGGCTAACGCGCTCATACCGCTACGGGCTTGGGCCTCCATGCGCCAAACAAGGCCGCCGCCGCGATTGCAATGATCCCAAGCCATGACAGTGGCGTCGGCACATGGCTAAACAACAAGAGGTCAAACAGCATCGCCCAGATCAACCCCGTGTAGTCAAACACCGCCAGCGCAGATATCGGACTGCGCGCCACCGCCTCGGTCGAGGCAATATGCGCAAGACCGCCAAGCAGCCCCGCCCCGATCAGCAATGCCCAGACCGATGGCGTCAGCGCCAGCCAGCCAAACGGCAGCGTCGCCAGACCGATCACGCTACAGGTCAGGGCAAAGTAAAACGCAATCGCCGCCGGGGTCTCATTACGGGTCAGCGCTTTGACATGCACCCGCACCACCGCCATCGTCAGCGCATAGGCAAGCCCTGCCCCGATCCCCCAAAGAGCCCCCTGTCCCGGTGTCTCAAGCGCGTCCCACAAAAAAGCAACAGCACCCAGCAGCCCCAGAATCGCGCCCAAAATGACCGGAATGCTCAGACGTTCTCCGAGAAAATGCGCCGCCAGTGGCAACGTCAGAACCGGCGCGAGGTAACTCAGCGCCTGAGCATTCGCCACCGGCAACCAGATCAGGGAGGCGAATGAACATAGCATCGCAAAGGCCCCAAAAAGGCTGCGCAGGATATGCCCGCGCGGATTGCGAGTGCTGAGTTGTGCTCTAAGGCCCGCCTGCGCTCCGCGCCGAAGCGCCGCATAGATGGTAATCGGCACCAAGGCCACCGCCGAGCGCCAGAATATGATCTGTCCCAGTTCAGCCTGTTGCCCAACCGCATGGATCAGCGCTGACATTGCGGTGATCAAAAACACCGCCAATATCCTCAACCCGAATCCATAATGTAATGAAGACGTTACCCCAGAGATCGCGGCATTGGTCACATTGCAAATCCAGACCTAAAATGAATGACCCCGGAGGGCTTAATCCTCGTAGGGCCAGATTTCTTGGCCAAGCCCCTCAATCGCCAGCACGATCCGCTCAAAACTGTCGCGTGCGCGGCCCACGCTGTGACGGGCGCGCAGGTATCCGTGTACCAGCCCCGCCTCATTGATCCACTCTGCCAAGCCCCCTGCGGCGTGGATTGCATCGCGATAAGCGCGGCAATCATCGCGCAGCGGGTCGCAATCGGCTGAAAACATCACCGTTGGCGGCAGCCCTGCAAAATCGCTGTCCTGCAACGGCGCATAGGTGGGGTCATTTTGCACCTCGGTGCCGCCGCTGCGAATGCCTGCATAGAATTTGACATCCTCAAGCGTCAGCATCGGCGCCTGCGCATGTTCTCTATACGAGGGCAAAGCATGATCGCCGCCAAGCCCCGGATAGATCAGCACCTGCCCCAGAACGTCATCAATGCGGCCCCGCGCGTGCTGCGCGACACAGGCACTGAGCATGCCGCCCGCACTGTCGCCTGCCAGCACCACTCCGCCTTCATAGGTCTTGGCAATCCATTCCAGAACCGCCCATGCGTCATCAAACTGCGCCGGGTGCTCATGTTCTGGGGCCAGCCGATAATCCACCGAGACCACGCGATACCCGGTCTGCTCGCAAATTTCAGAACACACATCATCGTGGCTGTTGAGGTCGCCCACCACAAAACCGCCGCCATGACAGTACATCACGGTGCGGGTTGGATCGCCTGCCTCATAGATACGCACGGAAACGGTGCCGACGATGTGCTCGCTCACCTCGACCACGGCAGAGCGCGGTTTGCGAAACGCTGCGGCCATTTTGTTATAGACCTCGCGCTGCTCATCGATGGTGAGGCCCACAGAGTCCTCCGGGTAATGCCGGCCTGTCTCCCGGATAAAGGCCCAGGTCTCTTCGTCGATCAGCTTTTCATAGTCCATCACACTCACCGTCGCTGGTGTCACTCAGATGGAGCCTAGGACCGCAAAACCCTGTTGAAAACGGCAAAATGCAAAAAGCACGCCAAACGTGGCGTGCTTTTCAATCTCATTAGGCTGGCTCGGTTGGGTTCAGGCTTTGGCCTCTTCCCACGGGCGGGTGTAGACCGACAGAACATTGCCCACATCCTCGGCGCTGCTGCCGTTCAGGACAACCTGCGCCACCAGACCGCGTTTCTTGTCATCAATCACAGACCCCACGCGCGCATTGAGGCCCGCGCTCTCCAGCGCCCCATCATAGATACGGGTGATCGCATGGCGGCGCAGGTCGGGTTTGAAAATCTTGCCCACTGCGGTCTTGGGCAGTTCAGGCATGATTGTCATGTGTTTCGGGATTGCAGCGCGTTCCCGGACGTGGCGCTTGCAGTATTCCAGCAGCTCCTCTTCGGTGGCTGTTGCGCCATCCACCAGTTCGACAAAGGCACAAGGCAGCTCTCCCGAATGCGCGTCGGGCTGGCCAATAGCCCCCGCAAAGGCCACCGCATCATGACCCAGCAGCGCTTCTTCGATATCGGCGGGATCAATATTGTGACCGCCGCGAATGATCAGATCCTTGGCCCGCCCGGTGATCCAGAGGTAGCCATCGGGATCGACCCGCCCCAGATCGCCGGTGCGCAGGTATTTCTCCTGATAGTAGAGGTCGATGTTCTTGTCGACCTCGGTATAGGTGTGGCCCGTAAACACGCCGGGGGTGGAGACGCAAATCTCACCGATTTCATCCGCGCCGCATTCCTGCATGCCATCGGGGGTGCCCTTGACGATCTTCACATCGCAATAGGGGAAGGGAATCCCGATGGAGCCCACCTTCTTTTCCCCCTCGACCGGGTTGCAGGACACCAGACAGGTCGCCTCGGTCAGGCCGTAGCCTTCGACAATCGTGATGCCCGTAGCTTTTTCAAAACGGCGGAACAGTTCCAGCGGCAAGGGCGCAGAGCCCGAAAACGCGGTTTTTACGGTTGAGACATCCGCATTCACAGGCCGCTGCATCTTGGCCGAAATCGCCGTCGGTACGGTGATGATAAAGGTGATCTTCCAACGCTCGCAGAGCTTCCAGAAGTTGTCAAAAACGCCGTCGCCGCGATAGCCCTGCGGCGTCGGGAACACCACATGCGCGCCAGAGGCCACCGCCGCCATCACGATCACATGGCAGGCAAAGACGTGAAACAGCGGCAGCGGGCACATGATGTTGTCTTCTTCGGTGAACAACAGCGTATGCCCCAGCCAGCCATTGTAAATCAGCCCCTCATAGGTGTGCTGCGCAACCTTGGGCATGCCGGTGGTGCCGCCGGTGTGGAAATAACACGCCACCCGGTCGCCATCGCTGTCGGCAAATGTCAGCTCGGTGGGCTGCTTGGCCAACTCACGGTTGAAGTTCTTATAATCCGCATGGGCATGGGCCTTGTTCACCTTGGGGCGAATGAGCGGCACAATCCATGATTTCGGCGGCGTCAGATAGCGGTTGAGATCCACCTCCAACACGGTTTTGACGTTGGGCGCATGCGCCACCGCCTCGGCCACTTTTTGTGGCACGTCGGTCTTGGGAAAGCCCTTGAGCGTCACCACCACCTTAGCCCCGGTTTCGCGCAGGATGGATGCGATCTGTTCCGGCTCCAGCAGCGGGTTGATCGGGTTCACAATCCCCGCCACCGCACCGCCCAAGAGGGTGATCAGCGTCTCATTGGCGTTAGGCAGCACATAGGCCACAACGTCCTTTTCGCCGATCCCGAGCGAGCGAAACAGATTGGCGGCCTGGCAAGTCTTTGCCTTAAGCTCCCGCCACGTCAGGGTTTCCGCCTTGTCGGTGGGGCCGGAAAAGATCTGATAGCTGACCGCGTCGTTGTTCGGAAAACGCTCAGCCGTGCGTGACAGCAGACCATAGAGCGTACGTGGAACGTCGCGCTCCGCCCAGGTGCATTCCTGTTCGATCGCCGCGACATCCGCCACCGTTGCAAAAGTCATTCAAGTTCCTCCCCTGGGGCGGATCGGCATAGGCCAAGCGCCCCCAATCGTCAATTTCGCAAGTCACAGGCACACCGGGCGACCCTGCCGTTTTCAACGCAATCGCAGCCCGTGCATCTGAGCCTAATTTGTTCCTCTGAGCCAAGATGATTGGAATTTGAAGACCACGCAAGCGAGACCGTAAATTCACGTAAGGGAACGCTCAAAGTGACGCTGCGCTATTTTGATGTAGCAGCCACAATGGTGTTGTCGAAGACAGAGGCAATGCAAATTGCAGCCACAAATTTCTGGATCCGACAGCAAGTAGTCGAGCACATGCCTGTCTATCTCAAAGAAACAGATGCAGCGCGCTCATATGCTCATCGCCGCCATTGCGCGACCAGCGTCAAGCCTGCGCCTGCCCGTCGGTAAACTGCAGACGCGCCAGACGCGCATAAAGCCCGCCCTCTGCCACAAGGCTCTCATGGCTGCCCACGGCAACAATGCGCCCCTGATCCATCACCACGATGCGATCCGCCTTTTTGACCGTCGCCAAACGGTGCGCCACCACAATGGTCGTGCGGTCCCGGCTCAGGTCATCGAATGCCGCCTGCACCAGACGCTCGCTCTCGGCATCCAGCGCCGAGGTCGCCTCATCCAGCAAAAGCACAGGCGCGTCGCGCAGGATCGCACGCGCAATAGCGATGCGCTGCTTTTGCCCCCCCGACAGCATTACGCCCCGCTCGCCCACATAGGCGTCATAGCCTTCTGGCAGGTTCATGATGAATTCATGCGCGGCAGCGGCTTTGGCGGCAGCTTCAACCTCTGCATCCGTCGCATCGGGGCGACCAAAGCGGATGTTGTCACGCGCGGTGGCGGCAAAGATGATCGGGTCCTGCGGCACCAGCGCGATATGGCGACGGAAGGCATCCCGCATCAGCGCTGTCAGCGGCACACCGTCCAGACGCACTTCGCCCGATTGCGGATCGTAAAACCGCTGGATCATCTGGATGATCGTTGTCTTGCCCGCCCCCGACGGGCCGACAAAAGCAACCGTTTCACCCGGCTGAATGGTCAGGTTCACCTGATCCAGCGCCGATGTATCCGGCCGCGACGGATAGGTGAAAGAGACATTATCAAACGTCAACTCACCGCGCACAGGTTCCGCCAAGGTCTGCGCCTGCACCGGGTCGCGCACGCTATCGTCGGCCTGCAACAGCTCCACCAAACGCTCGGTTGCGCCTGCGGCACGTTGCAGCTCGCTCCAGATTTCCGAGAGCGCCGCGACAGAGCCTGCCACCATCACCGCGTAGATCACAAATTGCACCAAGGCGCCCTCGCTCATGGAGCCAAAGCGCACATCATTGGCCCCGATCCACAACACGCCGACAACGCCGGAAAACACCAGAAAGATCACAATCACAGTGAGCCACGCCCGCGTCTGGATGCGCCGTTTGGACACCTCATAAGAGGTCTCGGTCATCTCAGAGAAATGCTGGCGGCTCAGATCCTCATGGGTAAAGGCCTGCACCGTCTGCACCGCGCCAAGGGCCTCGCCCGCATTGCCCGAAGAGGCGGCGATCCAGTCCTGATTTTCCTTTGAAATTGCCCGAAGACGACGGCCCAGAAACAGGATCGGCACGATCACCGCAGGCACGATCAACAGCACCAGCGCCGTGAGCTTGGCCGAGGTCAGCAGCATCAAAACCAGACCACCGAGGAAAATCAACAGGTTGCGCAACGCAACAGAGGCAGAAGAGCCCAGCACCGATTGAATAAGCGTGGTGTCGGTGGTGATGCGGCTGAGCACCTCGCCGGTCATGATGCGCTCAAAAAACGCCGGACTCATGCCGATGATCCGGTCAAACACCGCCTTGCGGATGTCCGCGACCACCCGCTCGCCCAGTTTCGTCACCAGCGCGTAGCGCAGGCCCGTGCCAAAGGCCAACAGCGCGGCCATAATCATCGCCGCCGTGAAATACTGGTTCAACAATGCGGCATCGGTGATGCGAAAGTTATCAACCACCCGCCGCACGGCCAGCGGCAGCGACAGCGACACGCCCGCGGTCAGCGTCAGCGCGCCAAGTGCGGCAAAAATCATGCCGCGATACGGGCGCATAAACGGCCAGAGCGCCTTTAGAACTCCAATTCGGCGCGAGGTTTCGCGTTCCTCGTTGCTGCCCGCATTTTGCACTGCACGTCGTGCCATGAGCGCTCCTTTGTTCGCCGCCTGAAGTCTGGCACGCAAGGCGCACCCGTTTCGTGCGTGTCATGGCCCCGCACCACTGGCAGGTCAAGGCTGCATTCTCCGCAAGGCTGGGAACAATCGACGCAGCCGCAGGATAACAACCAGGACTCACCCAAGGGAAAAGTGCCCGATTGGCAACGGCTTATCCCCTGTTTTACAGCTAACTCTCAATCACAGATCTTGCGCGACTGCGCCTTTGGGAATGCACCACGCGCTATATTTCCAGCCCAGCCGGGACAGAGCCAGCGGGGGACGTCCCCACCCGAGACCTAAAGGGATGCGCTCAGGCTCAGTTTCGTGTAAAAGCCCCCAAATCGTTCAAAATATATATATTATTCAATTCCCTAACAGCCATCGCTGGCCTGCAAAAGGATTACACAAAGATGAAGGTATTTCTCGGCATCCTTGCAGGGGTTTTGGTCGTTGCCATACTGGTGGTGCAGTGGGGCTTGTGGGTCCTAAGCGGCTCCCCGGCACCCAATATTCCACCTGCCCGAACACCCGCTCCAGCGGGATTTGATGCCGCTGCATATCAGGACATGGACGCTGTGGTATCGACCGAGGATGCAGATGTCCGGGTCCTCTCCAGCGATATGGGCTTTCGTGAGTATTACACCATCCCAGATCTGGGAGTCACTTACCTGATCCTCTCGACCGCCGAGGGCAAAAAACGCTATATATTCCTCAACGCACAGGGACAGGAGATCGGTGAAATCATCGATCAGCCTCAGGCATTTTCGCTGGGTCGATACATCGTGACGCTGGATGGGTATTATGTCGTTTCATCCCAGAGCGTGACTGAGCGTCTTCCATATGTTGATGTCGAAGCGCCCTCTGCCGCAGACCTCAAGGCAATGGTCGAGCAAAGCACCCACTACCGCTCCTTCTCACATTCAGATTTGCCGGGAAATGACCTTGCAAAGGGGATCAATCGCGAGATGCATGTCATGCTCCATGATGGCGTCTGGAAGCGGTTCACCACCCCGGAGCCGCAGCTCGCAAATTGGAAAGGGACAGATTTTCCGGGCCTTATTCAAACATATGGCGTTTATCGGTCTGGCTACGAACCCCGTATCGAGGATATCGAACGCCTGCGGTTTCGTGTGGAACTCACGCATTTCGACCAGAATGAATTCCTGCCGCGTCGAGGTGCAGCTTTTGGTAGTCCGACGGGTCAAGGGCGCCGGGCGCAATGGATTGGCACAGGGTATTACACAGTATTCATCGACGACAAACCTGTGCTGCGCTTTAAGCTCAACAATGATCGCGAATACATCGGCAGAAAGGGCACGGATCTGTTCCCGGCGCTCAGTCCTGAGGGGACGTTCATCTTAATCGAGAAGTCACATCGCAATGGCAAGAGCCAGGCGCTGATCGTGCGGGATGCGCGATTAAACGAGCGCTAAGCCAGTGCGGCGTTCCCTGCCCGTTTCATCCCATACGCCATCCCGGAGACCGGAAAGCTCAACACCAGACGCTGCCTAAAAAATTGACACGTTTAAAATGTTAAGTGAAGTTCGCTTTGCGTGGGCGGTCTAAACGCCGTTATTAATCCCAAAATCATGATTTAGCCATATTTTCACGCAAGGAGAGATTCGAAATTTGCTGTATGTAGGCCTGCGTGAGGAGTGTCAGGACGTTCAGCGTAAGGAGAGAGCGAATGCTGAAGATCTCGCCTGAACTTGCGATATCCGTGGCCGCTCAGAATGATCTGGTGCGCGCGGATCTCCCTACTCGCTTTGCCTCGATCACCATCGTCTCTCTGTTATCGCTGTTTTTTCTGCCCGCGACAGTGCTTGGGGCGGTCTATCTCGCCTATGCGGTGACTGAGATTGTCGGTGTGTTGGTATATCGCATGCTGGCAAGGGAAGTGACCTGGCGCGGGATTGTGCTGTTTAGCACCTCTGCCTTCCTTGGGGTCTGGATCTTCAATCTGATCCCGTTGCTGTTGTTCCTTGAGCAAGACCCCTTCCTCAAAATGATCGGTGCAATGTTGCTGATCATCGCGCTCAATCATTGCGTGGTGGCCCGCGCGACGTGGATATTCTTCGGTTTTTTGACCACAATCCCGATCATTTGCGTGGTCGGGTTCATCATCGTCAGTTTCCTCAGAGAGTTCGCGACTCCGGCTGAGATGGTGACCACGGCGATCATCACTGTGATCGGTGCCGCCTACATGCTCCATGCCCTGTGGACCCAGCATCGGTTGACCGCACGCCTGCGTGGGGCGCTGGAGGAAGCAGAAGCCGGTAGCCGCGCCAAGAGCCGGTTCCTTGCCGCCATGAGCCATGAGATCCGAACGCCCCTCAACGCGATCTGCGGCATGTCGGAACTCATCGACGAGGAAAACAAGGATCGCCCGCTGCTGCAGGAGCGCAGCAAGCTGTTGCGCACATCGGCGCTGGCATTGGCGGGCATTCTCGATGACGTGCTGGACCATGCGAAGATCGAGGCCGGGTTGATGGAGTTGAGCCTGGCGGCGGCGGCACCAGCGGTAGAGATCCGAAGCGCCATAGAGATGTTCCGTGCCTCGGCCGAAGAAAAAGGGTTGCGGCTCGAGTTCACCATAGACGAGAGCCTGCCGGCCTACGCCGAATGCGATGCCCTCCGGCTGCGCCAGGTCATCGGCAACCTGTTGTCAAACGCCGTCAAATATACCGACAAGGGTCAGGTAACCGTGCACGCCAGCGCCGCGACAGAGGGCGATCACGCGATCATTGAGGTCAAGGTCGCAGACACCGGGCGCGGGATGACGCCGGAACAGACCGAGCGGCTGTTTCAGGACTTTTACCGGGCGGTCGACAAGAATGCGCCCACGGTACCCGGCACAGGGCTGGGCCTGTCGATTGCCCGACAGTTCGCCCGGATGATGAACGGTGACATTACCTTGACCACCAGCCCGGCTAAGGGCAGCTGTTTCACCTTTACGTGCCGCGTGCAGGTTCTGGAGGTGACGGCACTCTCTGGCACCAATCCGCCCACCCAAGATACGATCTTCACTGACCTCGGGGTGCGGTCCATCCTGCTGGTGGATGACACCGCCTCCAACCGACTGGTGGTACGCTCCTTCCTGAAGGACTTTGATCTTGACCTCATAGAGGCCTGCAACGGTGCCGATGCGCTCGCCATTCTCGATCATTCCTCCGTGGATCTGGTTCTGCTGGACATGAAGATGCCTGTGATGGATGGGCAGGACACCCTGTTGGCCATGACCGCGCGCGGCGGGCGGATTGCCGCGACTCCGGTGGTGATGTTGACCGCAAATGCTGCGCCCGAGGATCGCGAACTGTTTCTGAGCTTGGGCGCGGTCGGCTATATCGCCAAACCGGTCCGCAAGGCGCAGCTGCTCACGGAAATCCAACGCGTCGCCGCCGCCCATGGTCATAAACCAATCGAGACCAGACAGAGCCCGCGCACAGGCACCTAGACGCCGCGCTCACGCCAGCCACTCAGGCGGATCATACCCGCCCAAAAAGGTGCCAAGGCCTGCCTCTTGGCCGCCAACTCTTCGTCATTAACGGTTAATTTACCGACTCACCTAAAAGTTGATTAAAATTATTGAAACTGCCGCAGCTGACCTTGGGCGCTGCGGGAAAAGGCGTGGCGATCCATGCAGTCAACTGAAATCACTTTTGATAACTTGGGCGAAACTGGCGACTTGTTCACCGCCCTTCTGCGCGCGCGCTATCACCATTTCATTATGGTGCGCGGCTGGCCGATGCCGAATGTGCGAGGTCTGGAGTTCGACCAATACGACACACCGGAAAGCGTCTATTGCGCCATCCATGATGAGGCCTCGGTGCAAGGTGGCTTTCGCATAACACCAACCACTGCGCGATGCATGAACTCCACCTACATGCTGCGCGACGCACAGCGTGGCCTACTGCCAGATCTACCGCGGGATGTGCTCGACACAGAGGCACCGCAAGATCCCCATATCTGGGAGGTCAGCCGAGTCTTTGTCTCCGACCGCCTAAAGAGCCGTGAGCGCATGCTTGTACGCCACGCCATGGGCCGCAGCTTTGCGCAGCTTTCACAGAAATGGCGCATCAACGCTTTTCTCTGCCTGACCTCCGTGACATCCGCGCTGTTGACCCGGCGCTCTGGCCTCGAACTGACGCCAGCCGGTCCTCGCTTTGACGCGGCAGGAGAGATCTGCCAAGCCTACCACCTGAAGGTACGCAGCCGCACTCCCGAAGGATTGCCTCAGATGCGGGATGAGGGCATTCGCAACGCGGGCTGAGCAATGAACCGATCGGGGGCTATTCAGTCGTGTTTCTCTCGCAAGCCCCTCGCCTCTGCCGTCTCGGTGACGGATGCTCCGCCGCCCGACCATGAAAAGAATCCTTGCATTGTCGCGACAAAACGACCATCTGCGACGGGCTAACGTTTCTTCTCTTCGAATTTCTGCTCCCGTGAAAACGGTATCGGTTGGTCGACTTGGATCGACTTTTGCCGACCTGTCGCAATTCCGCGGACAGATTTTTTAGGAGATTACGGATATGGCCAATGGCACCGTGAAATGGTTCAACTCTACCAAAGGCTTCGGATTCATTCAGCCTGAAGATGGCACTCAGGACGTGTTCCTGCACGTGTCCGCAGTTGAGCGCGCTGGGATTAACCGCATCGATGACGGTCAGAAAGTGACTTACGACCTCGAAACTGGTCGTGACGGTCGCACGTCAGCCAGCAATCTGGCACTCGCTTGATAGCCATCGCTGGGGAGAAGGACAGATGACCGACGCCCCAGCAAACAAAGACAGCGCGGATATCTTCGGGTATCTATCTGTATCTGCAGCGAAATCAAAAACTGCGGGTGCACTGTCTTCGGCTGATCGAACAACTCAAATCGTCAAGCGACTGCAGGACGAGGAAGCCAAAGCAAACGCAGAAAAGACCGCACGTCTCAGAGCGTTTCGGAAAAAGAGTGTTCAAAAATCGGGGGAGTGATCCGCTCCCTCTATTGCTTCCTTGCACTGTGAGAGCATGTGCAACGTGCAAATCCCTCCAAGCAAATGCGTTGAGTGGCCCCACCTTGAACAAGGTGATCGCTCCGCACCTCGCTTGGAGAACCTGTGGCGAGGCCCGCCTCGCCACAGGTGCTTGCAAGACTTGCAGTTCCCCACCCTGACGCTCGGCAGCGCGTTCATCGCGTGGCGCGAGCCTGCGACCTCCCACCGATGAGATTGCTTGGCGTGTTCCTTGGCCGCAAATGAGCGTCATCTCAATCTACCCGCCATCACGTCAAACACATCCGCTCGCTGCATAGCAGACCATCCACGGCCACGCAGGCCAAGGCGGAGGTCCACACAAAAGGCATGGAGAAAGTCGCGGAGCGGTGGCTCGGGCTCAGGATGCCATAGCCAAACGCGAGGAACTGGATTGAAAGATCTGTCCCACGGGGCTTTTGAGTGTGGGACAAGCACCCCCTTAAGAGGCTGATATGTCTAGCACTTGAGAGAGGATTTGGAGCGGGTAGCGGGAATCGAACCCGCACCTTAAGCTTGGAAGGCTCTTATGATACCATTTCACCATACCCGCTTCGTAGACCGTGATGTATGTGAAGGATTTTTGGCCGTCAACCACATATCCGGGATTTTTGCACCTTGCGGCCATCAGAGCGCCAGCCACACGGGCTTGCGCCAGCTGCGCGACACAGATCAAACCGCACTATTTCCGCCGCTGGCCCTTTCCCAAGCGCAGGCTGCGATCTAAGTTCTGGGTCTCAAAGCAGTTTTAGGACCCACATGAGCGCGCGCCCCCGCATTGCCATTCTCACGTCGCACGGCCAGCCGTCTGCGCCGCCGCCGCCGGAAATCCATCTCGCTGCGGTGGCCGCAGCGGTGCAGGATCATCTGCCGGGGTGGGATGTGCGGTCCGCAACCCTCTCGTCCAAAGGCTTTCTTGAGGCCGCCATGCGCGAGGATGGCGCGGTGATCTACCCGTTTTTTATGGCGCGCGGCTGGTTCACCGGCAAGGTGCTGCCCGGCAGGCTCTCCGGCTGGCGCTACCGTATGGCGACGCCCTTTGGACTGGACCCTGCGCTCCCTGATCTCACAGTGGCGGCAATCCGCGCAGAACTGGCACGCCGGGGCTGGCAGCCCGAGGCCTCCGAGATTTTGCTGGCCGCCCATGGTTCTGCGCGCGGTCCAAAAGCCGCCGAGGCCGCCGAGGCTTTTGCCGCCAAGCTCCGCCCAGCCCTGCCCGGCCTGCGCCTAGTCACCGGGTTTGTCGAGCAACCGCCCTTTATCGCAGAGGCTGCGCGGGACTGTGGCCCCCAAACCCTCTGCCTGCCTTTCTTTGCGCAATCAGGTGCCCATGTGCGCCACGACATTCCCGAGGCCCTCGCTGAGGCCGGTTTTCAAGGCGACCTGCTGCCGGTCCTCGGTGCCCTGCCCGATGTGCCACGCCTGATCGCCAACGCCATCGAACGGGCGCAAGGGGACGAGATGTCACCGGTCGATATCGACTAGAGATTGCGCATCTTCCAAGTGCTGCGCCCCTATCGGCCGTCACAACCTGTGTCTCAATCGGTGGCAATATCATGCAGTTATGTTACTGCAGAACCTTGCAATTCTGCCTCGAACGGCCGCTACCAGAGATGTCAGAACTGCGTATAACTTGTGTCGACTTAGACAGCGCTGTAATGGCTGTCATAGTTGGTGCCGATCAGAGGCTATAGAAACGTGCGCATTATTAAATCCCTTATTGCAAGCCTCTTTTTGCTACAGCCCGCGTACGCCGATGTTGTTGAGGTGCCCCTGCTATCCGATGGAACGGTGAACCTCGATGCGGTGATGTCGACCCTGAATTTCGCGTTCCCCATCCATTCAGATGGATCGCTTCCCACTGATTTCACTGGAGAAATGCTCGGAGAGAAGTTTTCAGGGCGAGTGATTGACGTTGACTCAAAGCAAGGCTTTACCCTCGCGATTGATGCTCCGACACATTCCGAGCATGGGAATTTTTTGATTGCAGTATTGGCGACCGACATCATCTGTCTTCGCAGCGGATCTTCACCTGGTCCCGTGCTTTGGAAGGACACAAGAAAACGTGCTGGCACGATTTGGGAGGTCTCTACTTCCTGTGCTAGCGCAACTGATTGAGCACACTTAACGTGAGTTCCATTTCCAAGATCATGCCTTTGAGGGCCAACCTCTAAAATCAGCTCCGCCCCGCGACCTGTGAATTCAGTTTTCAAAATTGAATGACCACAACACGGAGGTGGGTGTCGGCCCTGCCGCTTCTGCTGTGTGAAATCGGGTTATGTCCATCACTCCCGCTGCGCCACCTTTCAATTGGCATGGCTTTGCCGCCTCTCGCGTACGCGACAGTCAGTTCCATCTGACATTCAACAGCCTCTCGCCCGCAGCCTTTGCCCGCACTGTCGATAATTTTTGATCAAATTCTCTTGCCAGAGCCATCTGGCCGCGCCAATGTGTCTTTAGCAAGACAAGGAGCACGCGCATGGACCTCTCTGCGCTCAGAACAATCCGCATCGCCGCCTGTGACCTCAATGGACAGATGCGCGGCAAACGACTTCCCGCTGGTATGGCGGCAAAACTGGGCGAAGGCTCGGCCCGGATGCCGTTCTCGGTCCTGAACGTCGACATCTGGGGCCGCGACATCGAAGACAGCCCACTGGTGTTTGAAACCGGCGATGCCGATGGCATCCTGTTGCCCACCAAACGCGGCGCGGTGCCGATGCCCTGGCTTGCGACCCCTTCGGCGCTGGTGCCGATGAAAATGGTGCATGAAGACGGTCGCCCCTTCCTTGGCGATCCGCGTCAGGTGCTGGCGCATGTGCTGGACCGCTACACCGAAAAAGGCTGGCAGGTGGCCGCCGCAACGGAACTCGAATTCATCCTGATCGACGACGCGGGCACCGAACCGCTGCCGCCGATTGACCCTCTCACGGGGCGGGCGCTCGATCAGCAATCGGTGCTTTCGATTGCGGAACTGGACGCCTATGACGACTTCTTTACCGATCTCTATGACGGCGCTGAGGCGATGGGCATCCCGGCACAGGATGCGATTTCCGAGGCCGGTCTGGGCCAGTTTGAAATCAACCTGACCCATCAGGACGCCATGCGCGCCGCCGATGACACATGGCTCTTTAAGGCGCTGGTCAAAGGGGTCGCGCGCAAACATGGCTTTGCCGCAACCTTTATGGCCAAGCCCTACGCCGAGGAATCCGGCAACGGCATGCATGTGCATTTCTCGGTTGTGGATCGCGACGGCAACAACATCTTTGACAATGGCGGCCCCGAGGGCACGCCTGCGCTGCACGCCGCCGTGGCGGGCTGCATCAACGCCATGCGCGACAGCACACTGGTTTTTGCTCCGCATGGCAATTCCTACGACCGTCTGGTGCCGGGCGCCCATGCCCCGACCTCTGCCGCCTGGGCCTATGAGAACCGCACTGCCGCCATTCGTATTCCCGGTGGCAGCCCCAAGGCGCGGCGCATCGAACACCGGGTCTCGGGCGGCGACATCAACCCCTATCTGATGCTGGCAACCGTCCTTGGCGCGGCCCTCATCGGCATGGAAGATGGCGCGACACCCCCGCCCCCCTCCGAGGGCAATATCTACGACATCGAAGGTCTGCCGCAGTTGGCCGGCAGCTGGGCCGAGGCGATTGATCTGTTTGAAAACAGCCCCCTCATCGCGCGCATCCTGCCGCCAATGGCGATCCGCAATCTGGTGATGACCAAACGCCAGGAACTCCTTGGCTTTGCCGAGCGCCCGGCAGAGAGTCATTGGCTCTCGTGGCTGGAGGCCGTATGAGGCAGGGAGAGACCTCTGTGTCCTGCCCTTGTATTTTGATCATATTTGGTGACCTATGAAGATCGGCATCCTGCAAACCGGCCACGCCCCAGACGAACTGAAATCCGCCTCCGGGAACTACGATGAAATGTTCCGCACGCTCCTTGATGGGCATGGGTTCAGCTTTGACACCTATCCGGTGCTGGATGGTGTGTTCCCCGATGGCGCGGAGGCGGCGGATGGCTGGCTTATCACCGGATCAAAACACGGCGCTTACGAGGATCACGACTGGATTCCCCCGCTCGAAGACCTGATCCGCGAGATTCACGCGCGCAAGATGCCCTTGGTGGGGGTCTGCTTTGGCCATCAAATCATCGCGCAGGCCCTTGGCGGCAAGGTCGTGAAATATGACGGCGGCTGGAGCGTCGGCCATACCGAATACCGCCTGCATGGCGCGCCGGTGCAACTGAATGCCTGGCATCAGGATCAGGTGGTGGATCTCCCCGCCGAGGCCCGCGTGATCGGCAAGAGCGATTTCTGCGCCAATGCCTTTCTGGCTTATGGCGACCACATCTGGACCTCGCAGCCGCACCCGGAGTTCGAGAACAGCTTTGTCGACGGGCTGTTGCGCACCCGTGGCAAGGGCGTGGTGCCTGATGAACAACTCAACGCGGCCGGGGCCTCCCTCGACCGCCCGACCGATTCCAACCTGATAGCCAACGAGATTGCCGACTTCTTCAAGAAAGTGAGGACCTGATGCCCACCCCGACGCGCTGGCAAGAGCAACTGCCCGAAGCAGCCAAGACCTATCTGGAGGGCCGTCGTCTCGACGAGGTTGAATGCGTTATCTCAGACCTGCCGGGCATCGCCCGAGGCAAGGCGGTGCCAGCGTCAAAATTCGAAAAGCAGGACTATTTTCACCTGCCCGACAGCATCTTTTACCAAACCATCACCGGCGACTGGGCGGATGCCGCAGACGAGGATGGCTGGATCGAAAAGGATATGATCCTGCGCCCGGACATGAGCACCGCCACGGCGGCTCCATGGACCGGCGACTGGACGCTTCAGGTGATCCACGACGCCTATGACCGTGACGGTGACCCGATCCCGTTCAGCCCGCGCAACGTGCTGAAACATGTGGTTGGCCTCTATGAGGCGCAGGGCTGGAAACCCGTGGTGGCGCCTGAGATGGAATTCTATCTGGTGGCCCGCAACGTCGATCCTGCCCGTGACATCCAGCCGATGATGGGCCGCTCTGGCCGTCCGGCGGCGGCGCGTCAGGCCTATTCCATGACCGCCGTGGATGAATTTGGCCCGGTGATCGACGACATCTATGATTTTGCCGAGGCGCAAGGCTTTGAAATCGACGGCATCACCCAAGAGGGCGGCGCGGGCCAGTTGGAAATCAACCTGCGCCACGGGTCTCCGGTGAAGCTCGCGGATGAGGTGTTTTACTTCAAACGTCTGATCCGTGAGGCGGCGCTGCGCCATGATTGCTTTGCAACTTTCATGGCGAAACCGATCGCGGATGAACCGGGCTCTGCCATGCATATCCACCATTCGGTGATCGATATTGAGAGCGGTGAAAACATCTTTTCCGGACCGCAAGGTGGCGAAACGGATGCGTTTTATCACTTTATCGCGGGGCTTCAGAACCACCTGCCCGCCGGACTGGCGGTGATGGCGCCTTATGTGAACTCTTATCGGCGCTATGTGAAGAACCACGCAGCCCCGATAAATCTGGAATGGGCGCGGGATAACCGCACCACCGGCATCCGGGTGCCCCTGTCCAGTGCCGCCTCGCGCCGGGTTGAAAACCGCATCGCAGGGATGGACTGCAACCCCTACCTCGGCATCGCGGTATCATTGGCCTGTGGCTATCTCGGCCTGATGGAAGAACGCCGCCCCACCCGCCAATTCAAGGGCGATGCCTATGAAGGCGAAGGCGATTTCCCACAAGTGATGGGTCAGGCGCTTGATCTCTTTGAGGAGTCAAATGCTCTGCATGAGGTGCTCGGCCCCGAATTCGCCCGCGTCTACAGCACGGTGAAACGCGCCGAATACGAGGAGTTCCTGCAAGTGATCTCGCCGTGGGAGCGCGAGCACCTGCTGCTGAACGTCTGATCCATTGGTGCTGCGTCCAGTCTCGGGCGCGGCGCATTGGATATTTATGAGAAGCTGAAAGACCAGCCCCCTGCGATCAAACTCCAGGGGTGGCAGACCCATGAGGCCGACCCGATGGCGCTGAACCTTCTGCACGCAAACGACCGCCCCGGCAAATACCCCCAAAGCTGGTATGCCGCCACCGCGACGCCGGGGGTACATTACCCCTCGCTTTCGGGCGGGGTGCGGGCGGATGTCTGCATTGTGGGCGCGGGCTATACGGGGCTTTCCGCAGCGCTGCATCTGGCCGAAGCAGGACGCTCGGTGGTGCTGTTGGATGCGCAGCGGGTGGGCTTTGGGGCGTCGGGGCGCAACGGTGGCCAGCTTGGCTCCGGCCAGCGTCAGGACCAGGAAGCGCTGGAAAAAATGGTGGGGCAACAGGATGCCACCCATCTCTGGGCCTTGGGCGAAGAAGCCAAGGATCTGGTGAAATCCCTGATCGCCAAGCACCAGATCGACTGCAACCTGAAACCGGGCGTCGCTTGGACTGCGGAGAGCGCGCGGGACGTGCGACATCTGCATGACTATGGCCACCACCTGCAAGACCGTTATGGCTATGATCAGATTGAGATTTTAGATCAAGACGCCTGTCATGCCATGTGCCCCTCACCCGCCTATAAAGGCGGCATTCTGGACCATGGTGCCGGGCATCTGCATCCGTTAAATTTTGCTCTCGGTCTCGCCCGTGCAGCAACTGCCGCAGGCGCGCAGATTTATGAACGCAGCGAAGTCTTTGCCATCGAGGACGGCCCGCAGGTCGAGGTGCGCACCGGCGAGGGCACCGTGCGCGCCGATCATCTGATCCTCGCCTGTAATGGCTATCTTGGCGGCCTGAACGAACAGGTCGCCGCACGGGTGATGCCGATCAACAATTTTGTCGCCGCAACCGAGCCTCTGGGCGATGCCGCCGCGCAGGTTCTGGCCCGTGACGTGGCGGTGGCGGACAGCAAATTTGTGGTGAATTACTTCCGCCTCAGCCATGACAAGCGGCTATTGTTTGGCGGCGGCGAAAGCTATGGCTACCGCTTTCCCAGCGATATTGCCGCCAAGGTGCGCGGCCCAATGAGCGAGATCTTCCCGCATCTTCGCGATGTTAAGATCGACTACGCATGGGGCGGCACTCTTGGGATCACTATGAAACGGCTGCCCTATCTGGCACGGGTCTCGCCGCGCATCCTTTCGGCCTCTGGCTATTCCGGGCATGGGGTGGGCACGGCCACCCATGCGGGCCGTCTGATGGCCGAGGCCGTTGCAGGCCAAAGCGACGGATTCAACACCATGGCCCGCATTCCCACCACGCCCTTTCCTGGCGGTGCGCGTATGCGCTCGCCGCTGCTGGTGCTGGCAATGACGTGGTTCTCATTGCGCGACCGGCTTGGGATCTGATCCGGCCTGTCGCGGGAGCCTTACCCGCAGTTTTAGATATCCAGGGGCTCAGCCCACAGTTTTGTATGCTCGGGGGCTCTGCCCACAGTTTTATATGTTCGGGGGCTCCGCCCCCGGGACCCCCGAGGTATTTCTGAAAAGATGAAGCAGACCTAAATCCAGCGAATCTGGTTTATTACTCAACGGGCCGCTTGCCGCACTTTGAGGGCAAAAACCCCCGCCTGAAGGCAACAGTTTCGTGAAATTCCTGCCAACTAAACCCCTGAGTACAGGGGAATCCTTGGCTTCCTTGCGTCGTTGTTTTATAATTTTGAAAAGGTAAATTCAGGATTTTGAAATATGAAGCAGGCATCCTCCCCCCAAGTCCCGAACACCGAGGTTCCAAATGTGCATCAGGGCGAGCCAATCCCTGAGGCTGCGCGCGAAGCGATCGAGGCTTTGATGCAATCGGGCGATCTGTTTCGCTATACCGCGCCGCAGGATGCGCCGGTGTCGCTGCTTGAGACAGAGTTTGCCGAGCTTTTGGGCTCCAAATACGCGTTGGCGGTGTCGTCCTGCTCGGCGGCGCTGTTTTTGTCGCTGAAGGCGCTGGACCTGCCCCGGGATGCGCGGGTCTTGATCCCCGGCTTTACCTTTGCGGCGGTACCATCCTCGGTGGTGCATGCAGACTGCGTGCCGGTGCTCTGTGAGGTGGGCGAAAACTACCGCATCAATATGGCGGATTTCGAAGCCAAGCTCGATCAGGATATCGCGGCGGTGATCATCTCGCACATGCGCGGACATACCTCGGATATGGATGCGATCATGGCGCTCTGCGAGGCGCGTGACATCCCCGTGGTCGAGGACGCGGCCCATTCGCTCGGCACCACATGGCATGGGCGCAATATTGGCACGCTTGGCAAGGTCGGGTGTTTTTCGTTCCAATCCTACAAGATGCTGAACGCCGGCGAAGGCGGTATTCTGGTCACCAATGACGCCGATGTGGTGGCGCGCGCGGTGATCATGTCCGGCGCCTATGAACACAACTGGCAGAAACACAAACCCGCCCGCGGCGACAACGGCACCGCGCTGGCAGAGGCTTTTGGCCGCTGGCAGAACCTGCTGCCGCTTTATAACCTGCGGATGAGCAACCTCTCGGCCGCTGTCATTCGCCCCCAGATCCCGGAGCTGGCGCGCCGGGTCGCGGATGGGCTGAAGAACCACGACTACGTGGCGGCAAAACTGAATGCGCATGCCAATTTCCACGTCCCCGCGCCTTTGGTGCCGGAGCGGCGCGCCCCGGATTCGATCCAGTTCAATCTGGTCGGCATGGATGATGCGCAGATCGAAGCCTTTGCGCAGGCCACCGCAGACAAAGGTGTGAAGGTCCAGATCTTTGGCCGCTCCACCGACAATGCTCGTGCGTTCTGGAACTGGCAGTTTCTGAAGGATCTGCCGGAGCTGCCCGAAACCCGCGCCATGCTGATGCGCGCCTGCGACGTGCGCCTGCCGGTGCGGCTGACGCATGAGGAGCTGGATGTGATCGCGCAGATCATTTTGTCCTCGGTCGAGGAAACCATGGCCCGCGCTGCAGCGGCCTGACCGATCGGTCAGCCTTTCAAATTCCTCAGGGTCGCGTGAAGACGCGGCCCTTTCTTTTTTGATCTGCCTGTGCCACCTGCCCCCGCCGCGCGTCAGCGCGGCGCCCGGCCCAACTGGCGGCGCCACATCTTGATGTGGCGCCGCTGGACGGGAGCGCTCCCGCGCAGCTGCAGGACATCAAAGATGTCCTGCAGCCCCTTGGGCCGGGCAGCGCGCCTGCGGCGCGCTGCCCTCCTCTCGGATTTCACCGAACCACAAAAAAGCCCCGGATGATCCGGGGCCTTCTGATCGCTGGTGGCACTCTGCCGCTTAGCTCAGTTTGGAGAGCTTTTCCTGCAACTCCGCCAACTGGCGTTTGATGGCGCTGAGATCTTCTTCGCCTTCGGTGCCTGCGCCTTCTTCGCCGCCACCGGTCCAGCCGCCGCCAAAGCCGCCTGTCATCGCCTTGAGGAACGCCTCTTGCTGAGCTTTCATCGCCTCGAACCCCGGGATCTGCGCCATCGGGTTCATGGCGTTCATATTCTCCATCATCTTCGATTGGCTGTCGCGCAGCATATCGAATGAGGCCTGCAGGAACTGCGGCATCACCCCGCCACCGGGCACCATATAGCTGCGCACCAGATCATTGAGCACATTGACCGGCAGCACGTTTTCGCCCCGGCTCTCATGTTCCGCAATAATCTGCAGCAGGTATTGGCGGGTCAGGTCATCGCCGGTCTTCAGGTCGAGGATCTGCACCTCGCGCCCGTCGCGGATAAAGCCCGCGATATCTTCCAGCGTCACATAATCGCTGGTCTCGGTGTTGTAGAGCCTGCGGCTGGCATAGCGTTTGATGAGCAGAGGCTTATCCTGTTCCGCCATTCTCTTTTCCCCCGGAATTCTGCGCGTTGCAGAAAATCCTAGGCGAGCCGCTCACAAAAAGAAAGTGCTGAAAGCAAAAGGAGATGCCACCATTGCCACCACATTGGCTGCTCAGACGGTGCTGCGTCTGCGATATCGCTTTGGTCAGCAGCTCTTCCTCGACAAAAAACTCGCGAATCGAGGCCACGGGGATCGAGCGATTGGCGAGGCCCCGGTCGATTTTCGCTGCGACAGCGGTGCAGACCATTTCACCTATATGGACAGCCCGCCGCCAGGCGCGGTGGATGCCCACCCGGATCGTGCCGCCTTTTTGCGTGAACTGGCCTCGGACCTGCGTGCGTTTGCCAGAGGCTAGCCCCCAGTGCCCCTGTCCTTACAGTCAATCGGGCACCACCACACTCTGCGTTGGTGTCCCAAATGACCGTGTTGCCGCCGAAATTATTGAACCGCCCACTAGCGAAAGTCCGGTGAGCGGGATAAAACCGACCTTCGCCACGCCCTTGCGAGCATGCCGATGCCGTCGGTAACATTGCCTCATTCAGCAAGAATGCGTGTGATCAGGTCAAGGGTCGCGCGGACCCGCGCTTCGTTGGGATAGTTGCGGTTGGCAAGGACCACGACCCCCAGATCTTTGCGAGGGACCAGAGCAATATATGCACCGAACCCGTTCGTGGCGCCCGTCTTGTTCAGGATGATATCCTCATCGGACCGATCCGCCCCCTCATGCATCGGTTGGGGATTGAGGATGAAATCATAGCCATTCCCCTCCACCATACGTTCCGGTGCGACAGGCCAGGGATAAGCCTCCCAGATCATGGCCTGCGTATAAAGTCGCGTCTGGAACTGCCCCTTCTGAGTGCGAGACACCGCATTTCGGATTTCGGGAGAGACATCCCCCTTTGCAAGCTCCACGTCCAGAAGTGTCAGCATGTCACGCGCAGAGGACTTTACACCATAGGCTTCATCGTCAAGAACGCCGGGCGTGACACGGATTGGCGCATTCGTTTTCCGGTCGTAACCATATGCGTAAGAGGCCGCCGCGTCCTCGGGAACATCGATCCACGTATTCGTCAGCCCGAGCGCAGGGAGGAGATCCGTCTGCAGGGCATCAGTATAGCTTATGCCCATCGCGTCGGAGGTGATGCGCCCCAGAAGGCCAATACTGATATTGGAGTAGCTGCGCGCCCCCGGTTCAGATGGCTGCCAGTCCGCCAGCCAGTCCACCAGTTGATCGACATCTGCCACCTCACTTGGAACCTGCAAGGGCAAGCCACCGGAATGATGCGTTGCAAGATCCATCAGCGTCAGCTCCCCTGCCGGTGCCCCTTGCAGGGCCGGAAGATAGGTCGAGACCGGCGCATCAAGCGACAACTGTCCCCGCTCCTCGGCCAAGGTCGCCAACGTGACATTGAAAATCTTACTGATGGAGCCAAGCTCGAACAGCGTATCAGGCGTCACAGGCCGCTGATCCTCGCGCGAGGCCAGCCCGGTTTGATAGAACTGGTGCTGCCCATTATGGGTTACGCCGACGATCAGGCCGGGGATATCGTAGTCCGCGATTACATTCTCAAAGCTTGCGGCGGCGTCAGTTTCAAACCTCTGCTGGCTGTCTTGCGCAAACACTGGGCTAAACGAAGCTGTCACGATCAGGGTGGAGAGGAGGGAGTTGCGTTTCATGTCTGGTCCATTTCAGTTTTCGAGGCTGAAATATCCGCAGCGGCGCGCAATAAGAAGACGACAACATATTGACCTGCATATAAGCTCAGCTCATGCCAGATCGTCCCGACATTCCCCTGAATGCCTTGCGCACCTTTGAGGTGGCCGCACGTCAGGGCAGCTTTACCCGCGCCGCCATAGAACTTCGCGTGACGCAAGCGGCGGTCAGTCACCAGATCGCGCGGCTCGAGGATGTGCTGCGCGTGACCCTGTTCCACCGCACCCCGGCGGGACTGGTCATGACCGACGCCGGACAGGCGCTGTTCCCGGTGATGGAGCGGGGGTTGGACGACATTGCCCGCGTGCTCGACCGCGTTGCCGGTGGCCCGCCGACCGAAATTCTCAACATCGGCGCCGTGACAACCTTCGCCGTGGGGTGGCTCATTCCCCGGCTTCAGGCCTTTGATCGGGCGCATCCCGGAATCACGCTGCGTCTGTCCACCCACAACAATCGCGTGGAAATCGCCCGCGAGGGATTGGATGCCGCCATTCGCTTTGGCGACGGCCAATGGCCGGGGGTCGAAGCCTATCACATCATGGATGCGCCCATGACGCCGCTCTGTTCCCCCAATCTGGACATCCAGACCCCGGCGGATATGCGCAAGCACACGCTGTTGCGCAGCTACCGAGCCGATGAATGGTCCGCTTGGTTCGCGCAGGCCGGAGAGGCCTGTCCTTCCCTCACAGGGCCGGTTCTGGACAGCTCGCTTGGGCTGGCGGATGTTGCCGCCGAGGGCTTCGGCATCGCGCTGTTGCCCGTGTCGATGTTCCAACACCATCTTTTTTCAGGTCGATTGGTACGCCCGTTTGCAACGACCGTGACACTCGGGAGTTACTGGTTAACCGTGCCCAAGGATCGCCGGATAACGAGTGCTGCAAAGATGCTGCTGGATTGGATGCAAAATGAAGCGGGCGATCGCCAAAGTAGTGAATGATTAGATCCGGCTTGGCCTCAATCCCCTCGTCGCGAGACACATGAACATGGGCCGACAATATCGCTCCGGCATAGGTCAGACGGCTAGCCAATCACCCAATACGCACAGGCCGCACATACAGGCCGCAAACACAGGCCGCACATACAAAAGGGCAGGCGCGCGGCCTGCCCTTTTCTTCGGGGTCTCATCTCTTGGGAGGAGAGCTAAGTGAGCCCCCGGACTTTCCTTGCGGCGATTATTTCGCAGCAGCAGCTTTTTTCGCAGCGGTGGAGACCTCTTCGGTGGCCTTCTTCACAGCAGCGGTTGCTTCCTCGGACATGTCCTTGCCAGCCGCCATCAGCAGCTCAACGGTGTCCATCTGAACTTTTTTGGCAACTTCAGCAAAGGCCGCCATGTTCTCAGCCGCAACTTCAGCAGAAGCGGATGCGA
Organism: Tritonibacter mobilis; assembly: GCF_001681715.1. Classification (GTDB taxonomy): domain Bacteria; phylum Pseudomonadota; class Alphaproteobacteria; order Rhodobacterales; family Rhodobacteraceae; genus Epibacterium; species Epibacterium mobile. The sequence continues at coordinate 339,996 of NZ_LNWY01000012.1, forward strand.
AGTCGGTTGCCGCTTTGGCGTAATCCGCAGGCTCTGCCTTCGCTTTGGAGATTTCACCCATTTTGGTCAGGGTGTCTTTGGTCCATTTGGAGGAGATTTCTGCGTTCTTCTCAGCGGCTTGCAGCGCAACGGAAGACAGTTTTTCGTTCAAAGCTGCGGTGTTCTTGAAGAAATCTTCCATCGCGGATGTGTCAACCGGGAAGGATGCCATCATGTCTTTCATCATAGCGGAAAAATCTTGGGTCTTGGCCATGGTACTCATTCCTTAATTTACGTGTCCCCGGCCACGAGCCGGTGGGGTCCCGAGCGGGCCACTCCCGCCGTTGCCCACAATATGCATGCCGCAGCGCAGCATTTCAAGAGATTTTTGCTGCGTTGCAGAAAATTCATCCTGTTTTTACGAAACTGCCATCTGAAGTGCCCGCCTTCTGTCCCCACCTGTCCCCATAGGGGACAGCCTGCACCCATCTGCAGTCTTGGCCCCAATCAGAGCGGCTTATCCCGAACACACGTGATGCCGCATGTGCGCAATTGCGCCCCTGCCCGCGTCCTCAGATTGCCCTCAGACCGCACTCTGGTCCGAGAGCGATTTATGCGCCAAGGCGGCGATCAGATCGGTGCCGGTCACAATGCCCACCAGACGCTCTTCGTCCAGCACCGGCACCGCATCGACCTCCCCGTCCGCCATCATCGGCAACAGCTGCGCAACCGGTGCATCCGGGCTTACATAGGGGCTGGAAGCATCCATGATATCCGCCGCCCGCAAACGCCCCGTTCGCCCCGTGCGTCCCCCTGCCAGCAGATGCCGCAGCGCCGCGATATATCCGCCCTCCAGCGCCAGCGCCTCGCCCCGCGCTCGGGTGATCAGATGCAACTGAAAGATCACTCCCAGATACCGCTCCCCCTCGCCAACCACCGGGATCGAGGTGATCCGGTGCTGTGCAAACAGATCCGCCACCTCAGAAAGCCGCGCGCCGGGGGAGACTGTGATCAGGTCACACGACATCAGATCCCGCGCCGCAATCGCGCCGCTGCCATGGGTTGCGGCCTGCAATTCCGCCGCACTGATCAGCCGCGCCAGATCCTCCACCCCGAGGTTAAAGCTCTGCCGATAACGGTCCAGAAGCGCGCTCAGCTCGTCTTGCGAGAGGCCAAGCCGCTCTTGTGCGGGACGATCCCGGGTGCCCTGCGGGCTTGGGTCATCGAACTGGCGAAACGGGTAGCGCCGCCCGGTCAGCCGCGCATAGGCCGCAGCCAGGATCACCAATGCGACCGTCCCCACGGCCACCGGCGCCAACGCGAACCCAAAGCCCAGCCGCTCCACCGCCTCGGGGCTCATGGCGGCGGTCATCGCAACCGCGCCCGCAGGGGGATGCACCGCGCGGCACAGCATGGTTGCCGCAATCGCCAGGCCCACCGCCAAGGCCACCCGCAAGGCCGGGTCCGCCACGCTCAGACAGACCGCAACCCCCACCAGTGCGGCAACCGTATTGCCCACAATGGCCGACCACGGCTGTGCCAGCGGGCTGTTGGGCACCGCAAACAGCAATACCGAACTGGCCCCAAACGGGGCCACCAGATACAGCCCCAGTTGCAGATCCACCGCAGGTGACAGCAGCAACAGACCAATCAGCGCCAGCGCCACCACCGCGCCCGCCCCCGCCCGCAGCGCCTCTGTCGCAGGCACCCGCGCCACCGCCGGACCAAGGGATCGAAGAAACTGCTGCATAGGCTTGGCTCCTGCGGCGCGCGGCCTGCCATCCGCCAGAGGGGCACAGGCCCTCTGACCCACCGCAGGCCTGCGGGGTCAATACTTTGGCGCAAAGTTTCACCCTCGGAGGTGAAATGCAATCACCCGCCGCTATTGACCCGAATAGGGCGCAAAGCTGGTGCGATCCGCATCCGTGCGCGCCGGACGCCCCGACATGGGAAAGGCCCGCTGTGGGCAGGCCGGGCGGTCACAGACCTTGCACCCCGCTCCGATGGGGGTCGCCAGATCCGGATTGCGCAGATCGACACCGCGCGCATAGACCAGCCGCTCCGCATGGGCCAGATCGCAGCCCAGCGCCACCGCGAACCGTTTGACCGGCGCACCAAAGCCACCGGTGCCATGGCTCACCGTGCGCGCGATCCAAAGATAGCTGCGCCCATCCGGCATCTGCGCCACCTGCGTCAGCACCTCGCCGGGGCGGGAAAACGCCTCATAGACGTTCCACAGCGGACAGGAGCCGCCAATGCGCGAGAAATGAAAATCGGTGGCCGATTGCCGCTTGGAGATATTGCCCGCCCGGTCCACCCGGATAAAGAAGAACGGCACCCCCCGCGCCTCGGGCCGCTGCAGGGTCGACAGGCGGTGGCAGGTGGTTTCAAACCCCACGCCAAAGCGATGCGCCAGCCGCTCGATGTCATATCCTTCGCTCTCTGCCGCCTCCAGAAAGCTGCGATAGGGCAGGATCACCGCACCAGCGAAATAATTGGCAAGGCCGATGCGCAGCAGCGTGCGGGCATCCTCTCCGGCAAGGCCCGCGCCATCCGCAAGCTGCGCGATCACATCCCCCTGCTCCAGAAATGCCAGTTGCGTGGCCATCTGAAACGCCCGCTGCCCCGGTGTCAGCCGCGACGACAGATGCAGCACCCCGGCACTATCGTCAAAGCGACGCAGGGCGCTGGTGTCGTCATCCATCGACACCCGAATCCCATGCCGCCCCGCCAGCCGCTCGCTCAGCCCCTCTGCCATTCGCCCGGCGCGAATGCCCTGCCCCAGCGCCTCGCCCGCCTCATCAAGGGCGGCGATATAGTTGCGGTTGTGATAAAAATAGTCGCGCACCGCCTCAAAAGGCGCAGGCTCCGCACCCGTCTCGCCACTCAGACGCCCGGCCATCAGATCGACCTGTTCAGATGTGTCCCGCAGCCGGTTTTGCATGCTGATGATCGCCTGCGCGATGCCCGGCATATTGGCCGCAATCTCCCGCACCTCCGCCAGCGAGGCCGCAGCGCCCTGATCCGCCAGTGCGGCCCGCAAATCCGGGATCAGCCGGGCTTCTTCCGCCTCGGAGAACAGCTGCACATCCAGACCAAAAACCGCGTTGAGCCGCAACAACACCGGCACCGTCAATGGCCGCTGATTGCGTTCCATCTGGTTCAGATAGCTCGGGCTCAACTCCAGCGTCCGGGCCAGCGCGGCTTGGGTCATGCCCCGCTCCTCGCGCAGCCGTCTGAGGCGTACTCCCATATAGGCTTTCTTCACACCACCACCTTCGCAAACTTCGCAAAACTCAATGCAACCCTTCGCAAGATTACGCATTTTCAGTAGTTTAGCCTATGTGTGCGGTTGTGAAAAGGTGGTGTTGCGAAACTTGCGAAGGCCCGGACGGCATGACCCAGCCCCCCTCAATCACCACCTCGGAATTGATCCTGCCGGATCAGGCCAATCACTACGGAACCCTGTTTGGCGGCCACGCGCTGCGGCTTTTGGCCAGTGCCGCCTTTGCCGCGGCCTACGCCACAGCCGGGGGCGCGGTGGTCATGGCGGCGGTGGAGCGGGTGGATTTTGCCAGCCCGGTGCCCGTGGGCAGCCTGCTCGGTCTCGCCGCCCACGTGCTTGAGATCAGGCACAGCTCCATGACCATCACCGTCACCGGCACGCTCGGCGCGGAACACGTGCTGACAGCACGGTTTGTGATGGTCGCCGTCGATGCCGAGGGCCGCCCCCGCCACATCCCTTCACCCTCCAAAAAGGAAGCGCAGTCATGAAGACGCATGAAGTTCGGACCTATAAATCCGCCGAGGATTTGCCCCGCGAAAACCAACTGGCCTGGAAAATCGCCGAAGTGGCCGCCGATCCGGTCGCGGTGGATGCTGATGTGACCGACATGATTATCAACCGGGTGATCGACAATGCCGCGGTCGCCGCAGCCTCTGTCGCGCGCCGCCCCGTCGCATCCGCCCGTGCCCAGGCCCTGAGCCATCCGATGTCCCCCGGCGCAACCGTTTTTGGCGTCGACAGCGCGCAGCGTGTCAGCCCCGAATGGGCCGCCTACGCCAATGGCACCGCCGTGCGCGAATTAGACTTTCACGACACGTTTCTGGCCGCAGACTACTCCCACCCCGGCGACAACATCCCGCCGATCCTCGCCGTGGCCCAGCATTGCGGTCTGTCTGGCGCGGATCTGATCCGGGGGCTTGCCACCGGCTATGAGATCCAGGTGAACCTCGTCAAAGGCATCTGCCTGCATGAGCATAAGATCGACCATATCGCCCATCTTGGCCCCTCGGCGGCGGCGGGCATCGGCACCTTGCTGAACCTGCCCACAGAAACGATCTATCAGGCGGTGCAGCAGGCCCTGCATGTGACCACCACCACCCGCCAGAGCCGCAAGGGAGAGATCTCCTCGTGGAAAGCCTTCGCCCCGGCCTTTGCGGGCAAAATGGCGATCGAAGCGGTGGACCGCGTGATGCGAGGCGAAGGCGCGCCAAGCCCGGCTTGGGAAGGCGAAGATGGTTTTATCGCGTGGCTCCTCTCCGGCCCCGAAGCGGTCTACCATGTACCCCTGCCCACCTCTGGCGAGGCCAAACGCGCCATACTGGACACCTACACCAAAGAGCATTCCGCCGAGTATCAGTCGCAAGCGCTGATTGATTTGGCCCGCCGCATGGGGCCAAAGGTCGGTGATCTATCTCAGGTCAAATCCATCCTGATCGAGACCTCGCATCACACCCACTATGTGATCGGCACCGGCGCCAATGACCCGCAAAAGATGGACCCCAACGCAAGCCGCGAGACGCTTGATCACTCCATCATGTATATCTTCGCGGTCGCGCTCGAAGATGGCGGTTGGCACCATGAGGCCAGCTACGCCCCCGCCCGCGCCCAGCGCTCGGAAACCAAGACGCTCTGGCACAAGATCACCACCAAGGAAGACCCCGAATGGACCCGCCGCTACCACGCGCGCGATCCCAAGGAAAAAGCCTTTGGTGGCAAGGTCACGATCACGATGCAGGATGGCTCCACCGTGGTGGACGAACTGGCGCTCGCGGATGCCCATCCCGATGGTGCGCGCCCCTTCAAGCGCGAGCACTACGTCAAGAAATTCCTGACCCTCTCAGAAGGCGTGCTGAGCGTGGACGCGCAAAAACGCTTCCTGAACGCAGCGGAAAGGCTGGCGGATCTCAAGGCAGGCGCGCTGGACGCACTCAATTTCACGGTCGACGCCGCGCGCCTGGGCGCACCGCGCCCGACTGGCATTTTCGACCGGAGCTGAGGAGGACAGACCATGACACCCCCCACCAGAAAACCAAAGAAATCCGTGGCGCTTTCGGGCGTCACCGCAGGCAATACCGCGCTCTGCTCTGTCGGACAAAGTGGCAATGACCTGCATTATCGCGGCTATGACATTCTCGATCTGGCCGAGGCCTGCAGCTTTGAGGAAGTGGCGCATCTGCTGATCCACGGGCATTTGCCTTCGGACGCCGAACTGACCAGCTATCGCCACAAGCTGCGCGGCTTGCGTGGCCTGCCGCGCGCGGTGCGCGACACGCTGGAGGCCATCCCGGCAGCGGCGCATCCGATGGACGTGCTGCGCTCCGGCGTCTCGGCGCTGGGCTGCGCGCTGCCAGAGGCCAGCGATCACAACCTTGCCGGGGCGCGCGACATCACCGACCGGCTGATCGCAGCGCAGGGCTCCATGCTGCTCTATTGGTATCACTTCGCCCAGAACGGTCGCCGCATCGAGGTAGAGACCGACGACGACAGTATTGCCGCCCACTTCCTGCATCTGTTGCATGGGGCGCAGGCGACCGAGGCGCAGATCCGCGCCATGGACACCACGCTCAATCTCTATGCCGAGCATGAATTCAACGCCTCCACCTTTACGGCGCGCTCCATCGCCGGAACCGGCTCGGACGTCTATTCGGCTGTGACTGGCGCGATTGGAGCCTTGCGCGGTCCCAAACACGGCGGCGCCAATGAGGTGGCGTTTGAAACCCAGCGCCGATACAGCGACCCCGACGCGGCCGAGGCCGACATTCGCGCCCGCGTCGCCGCGCGCGAGGTCATCATCGGCTTTGGCCATCCGGTCTATACCATCTCCGATCCGCGCAACGTGGTCATCAAACGGGTGGCGCAGCAGCTCGCGCGCGAGGCCGGGTCGCTCAAGATGTTCGCCATTGCCGAGCGGATCGAACGCGTGATGATGGAGGTTAAACAGATGTTTCCAAACCTCGATTGGTATTCTGCGGTCTCTTATCACCTGCTTGGCGTGCCCACCGCGATGTTCACCCCGATCTTTGTGATTTCACGCACCGCAGGCTGGGGCGCGCATGTGATCGAACAACGCGAGGACAATAAGATCATCCGCCCCTCTGCCCATTACACCGGGCCTGACAATCGGGCGTTTGTGCCGCTTGCCCAGCGCGGCCAGATCCTCGCGGCAGCGGCGGAGTAGACCCATGACCTATCTCAATGCCGACACCCTGCCCCAACAGAGCGCAGGCCGCCGTTTTCGCGCCTTGATGGATCAACCGGGCATCCTGCGCCTGCCCGGTGCCCACAATGGGCAGGCCGCCCTACAGGCCCGCGCCGCCGGGTTTGACGGGCTGTATCTGTCCGGAGCGGCAATGACCGCCTCTATGGGGGTGCCCGATCTTGGCATTATCACGGTGGATGAGGTCAGTTTCTTCATTCGCCAAATCGCGCGCGCCTCGGGTCTGCCGCTCTTGGTGGATGGCGACACCGGCTATGGAGAGGCCCTGAACGCCATGCATATGGTGCGCTGCTTTGAGGAAGCTGGCGCAGGCGCGGTCCACCTAGAAGATCAGATCCTGCCCAAAAAATGCGGCCATCTCAATGACAAGCGCCTGCTGCCCGCCGCCGATATGGCCGCCAAGGTCGCCGCCGCCACCCGTGCCGCGCGTGATCTGGTGGTGATCGCCCGCACCGATGCCGCCGCCTCCGAAGGGGTTGAGGGCACGGTGGCGCGCGCCAAACTCTATATCGAGGCGGGGGCCGATGCGATCTTTACCGAAGCCCTCACCTCGATCGAGATGTTTCGCGAGATTCGCGCCGCCCTGCCGGGTGTGCGGCTGCTGGCCAATATGACAGAGTTCGGCCGTACCCCCACCCTCACCGCGCAGGAGTTTGAGGATTTGGGATATGACATGGTGATCTGGCCGGTCTCTTCGCTGCGCGTGGCGAACCGCGCCCAGCAACGGCTCTATGAGGCTTTGCAGCGCGACGGGGCCACCACCGCGCTGCTGCCCGAAATGCAAACCCGCTCAGAGCTTTACCAGACCATTGGGCTGGGAGAATTTGAGGCGCTGGATAAAAGCATTATCGCCTCTGCAGCTCCCAACTGGGCGGGCTGACGGCACCTGACTAGCCCACAGGTCCATCCAGCAAACACTCAGTAACCGCATCAGAGAACTGACGCGGTCGTCCCGCCATCAGAACTGCGCCGGGGTGGTTGGGGTCACGCCGTACGCCGGGCAGCCCGTGCTCCAGCAATGCCTCGGCGCAGGCGACCCAATCGCCCTCGGGGACGGGGCGGTTTTGCGAGGCCCAGCACAGGGTGCCAGAGACATCGTCGCCAAACCCGTGCTGCGCCTGCCACGACGCGCCCCGCTCCAACAGGAACCGCGCCATCTGCGCATCGCCGCGAAACACCGCCTGATTGAGCGCACTTGCGCCCCAATCACCACCCTTCACCTCTATCGGCCAGCCCAGTTCCACCATCAGCCGCACCGCCTTTGATGCGCCCGCCGCCGCGAGTTCCGGCAGCAATGTCAGCTCCGCTTCCTTTAGCGCCGCAATCAGCCCCGGCTCTTGGCTAAGGAGATCACGGGCAACGGCAGCCTCGCCCGCAGCACAGGCAGCAAGAAACCGGTCCTGACCGGACATTGCTGTAGGACTGCCCGGTGCGCGCAGCATCTCCGCCACCTCCCGCAGACCATAGCGCAGCGCCAGCTCCCACAGGCTCTGCCCTTGCGCCGTGCGCGCAGCGGGGTCGCATCCCCCCTCCAGCAATACGGCAAAGATCTCCGGTGCGCGCCGCCGCCGGATCGCCCATGCCAGCAAGCCTGCGCCCTGCAACTCCGGCGCGCCCGGCGCAGCCTTCAACAACAGCGCCAGCGCAATGGGTGCATGAAAATCCAACACGCGATAGAGCGCATTGGTGCCAGTAACCCGCGCTCCGGCCTCCAGCAACAGGCGCAGGCAGTCCACATTCTCCACCGCGTGATAAAGCGATTCGCCATCATTGGGATCAGCGCCCGCCGCCAACAGCAGCCGCACCGCCTCCGGGTCGCGGATCACCCCGGCAGCCCCATAAAGCGGTGACAGCGGTGTGGTCTCATCCTGCGCGTGCAACGACGCCGGGGGCCAGCGGCTTGCCACGCTTGCGCTGACGTCCGCTCCGGCCTCCAGCAGCAGCCGGATCACCTCCAGCACAGCGGCGCGGTGTTCGTGTTGGCCAAGCAGACCGGAATGACAGGCCGCCACCAAAGGCGTCAGCATCAGGGGCCCACCCGGCTGGTTGATCCAATCGGTGCCCCTCTGCAGGGCGGCCCGCACCGGCTCCACCGCCCCCGCACCGGCTGCTGTCACCACGCAGCCTTGGGTGATCTCGGGGTGACGCTCAAGAACCTGCGCCGCTGCGCGCGGCTGCGCGCCATCCATATGGCCGCTCAGATCCCCACCATAGGCGCGCTGCGCAAACAGCAACCGCAACGCAGGCACATCGCTCGCCCGCAACCGCAACAGCTCCACCATGGCGCGCAGATCCGCCCATGAGGCATAGCCATACGCCCGCGCAATGCAGGACTGCGCATCCGCCAGCCGCAAACCTGCGGCCTTCAGATCCGCATCACTTGCGCCACGCACCACAGGCAGATGCCGCCGGAACTGGTCCATCGCCTCAGGCTGGTGCCTGCGATAGGCCGCAAGCAGATCCTTGGCCTGACGTTTCAGATGATCAAGATTGGGAGTCTCGGGAAGAGAGTTCATAATAAACCTCCGTGCGCATATCACGCCGATGACCCGCAAATTCGGCTGCACAAAGGTTGAAAACCTTAGGTTAGATCTCTCAAGAGGGCTCAGCCCTTCCCGCGGGTCCGGAAGCGGCTTGACCCGCTGCCTGTTCCTTCGCGCAATCGGTGCGAGCTGTCAAGGTGCGGTGCGGCACGGAGAGGCACAGGGAAGAACGGGGTCGCTGTTGCGCAGGCCGCGCACGCCCCTCTCACCAGAGGTTAAACCCAGCCTGTCATACTGAAGGCGTCGCGACATCGGGCGGCGGGCTGACACCCCGCTGCCACAGGAGAACAGGCCCCAGAGACCACCCCTTCATTGGGTGCAGGGGATCAGGCTTGATGCGGTGAGTGCCGCACCACCTCTCCGCCTCCCCGGGGATCATATCTCTGGTGGCGGCGCCGCCATTCGCTCTTTTGTGCCATGCAGAGGCTGGCCAGACCGCAGCATTATATAGACCCCTACAGGACATGACGCCCCCGCGCTCTCGCAGGTCGGGCGCTTTGGGCGTGCCATAGGCGCGCTCACGATTGTTTCAGAAATCCGACGTAGTGCTGCGGTCTTCGGCCCGCTAAGATGCCGAGAATGGCCGCCCCATATGTATTTCGCTGTATTTCGCCGGAGCACCAATGCCTGCCCAACAGACCTCGCTGCCCAGCCCTCCCCTTCGGCGACGCATGATCCAGACTGGCGCGCTGGCCTCTGTTCTGCTGGCGCTCATGTTTCTAACGGCCTGCGGACGCAGCCCGACCGAGCGCGAACAGATGTTTCTGGGCACCATCCATGGCGACAGTCTGGACTACAGCCGCATGCGACTGGTGGAGGGCGCCCCCTTGCGCGCGGTCACATTTCGCCGCCCCCAGCGCCCGCGTGTCACCTGCCGCGAACGCATTGTCCCGCCGCGCCCTGCAGGCGAAATGGTCACGGCCTCTCCGGCAGCGCTGGCCCTGTTCAATCGCATCTTTTTCACGCGGGAGTGGTTCCTGCCCGACTACACCCCGGAATACCCCGACGCTCTGCATCTGGTAGAGGCCATGCTGCTGGCGCATGAAGCCACCCATGTCTGGCAATGGCAAAACCGCAAATTGACTGGCTACACGCCGCTCAAGGCGCTGCGCGAACACAGCACCTCACCAGATCCCTATCTCTTTGATGTGAATGGTCCTGCGGATTTCCTCGCCTACGGCTACGAGCAACAAGGCACCATCGTCGAGGAATACGTCTGCTGCCGCGCCCTCGCCCCCAAAGCCGCCCGCACCCGCCGCCTGCACGATATGCTCGCAAAAGTAATGCCGGTCTCCGATCTACCCCAAAGCCGCGAACAGGATGTGTACCTGCCGTGGAAGGACGCAACAGTCAACGGCATTTGTGATTAAGGCCTGAGACTAGGGGGCGCTGCCCCCGGCCCCTTGGGCCTCCCCCGGGATATTTTCAGTTAGAAGAAAAATAGAGGAAGCACTTTCCCCTCTTCTAACCACCAATATCCCGGAGCGCGAGGCAGAGCCTCGCTCCCACGGGGCCAGGTTCGGCCACTTAGCGTTGGCGCAAAACGCCCTCTTCCAGATGCAGCACCCGGTCCATGCGGGACGCAAGCTCCAGATTATGGGTCGCGATCAACGCCGACAGGCCGGTTTCTGAGACCAGCCGCATCAGCACCTCAAACACCTGATCCGAGGTCGCCGGATCGAGGTTTCCTGTCGGCTCATCCGCCAACAGGATACGCGGGTTGTTGGCCAGCGCCCGGCAAAACGCCACCCGTTGCTGCTCGCCGCCAGAAAGCGCTGCCGGTCGATGCGCGGCGCGGTCTTTCAGCCCCACAAGCGCCAAGAGTTCGGCGCCGCGCGCCTCTGCTGCGCGTTGGGACACCCCATTGGCGAGCTGCGGCAGAACGATATTTTCCAGCGCCGTGAACTCCGGCAGCAGGTGGTGGAACTGATAGACAAAGCCCACATCCTGCCGCCGCACTCGCGTGCGCTTGCGCTCTCCCGCTCCGGTCATGTCTTGCCCGCCGATCTGCACCGTGCCCGCATCGGCCACATCCAACAGCCCCGCGATCTGCAACAGCGTCGATTTGCCCGCACCGGAAGGGGCAACCAATGCCACAACTTCGCCCGCGCGCAGGGTCAGGTCTGCTCCGCGCAGGACCGAGACCTCCCCGGGCGTGCCCGCCAGATAGGTCTTGCTCAACCCTTCGATCTGCAAGGTGATCTCACTCATAGCGCAGCGCCTCCACAGGGTTCAGCCGCGCCGCGCGGCGGGCCGGGAAAATGGTGACAACAAACGACAGACCCAGCGACAGGCCCACGGCCTTGATCACATCGCCCACCCGCAGTTCAGCCGGTAGCGCGTAAATGCCCCGGATCGACGGATCCCAGACCCCGCCCCCCATGACGTAATTCACAAACGAGAAGATCGGATCGATATAGATCGCAAAGAGACAGCCAAGGATCACCCCAAGCAGGGTGCCGATCACCCCGGTGATCGATCCACAAATGAAAAACACCCGCATCACCGACCCTTCGCTCAGGCCAATGGTGCGCAGGATGCCGATGTCGCGGCCCTTGTTCTTCACCAGCATGATAAGACCGGAGACGATATTCATCGTCGCGATCAGCACCAGGATCGACAGAATCACAAACATCACATTGTCCTCGACCTCCAGCGCCCGCAAGAAGCCGCCAGAGCTGTCACGCCAACTCCAGACGCCATAGCTTTGCCCCGCTGCCTGCAGCAACGGCAGGATGTATTGATCCACCCGCTCGGGATCATCAACCATCACCTCGATTTCATCTGCCGCACCTTCGCGGTTGAAATAGCTCTGCGCCTCGGCAAAGGGCAGATAGGCGCGGGTGTTGTCGATATCATAGCGCCCGGCGGTAAAGACATAGACCACCTCATAGGCGTTCACGCGTGGGCTGGTGCCAAAGGCGGACTTGACGCCGTTGGGCGAGATCAGCTTGACCTTGTCTCCGATGCTGAGGCCCAAGGCACGCGCGACACCCGATCCAATCGCAATGCCTTCGTCAAAACGGCCGAGATCGCCATAGGCCGCGTCGCTTTGGGCAACACCCGGGATCTCGGCCAGATCCGCGGCGTGGATACCATAGACCTGCACACCGGCATTGCGGTCGCCCCGGCTGGCCATCACCTGACCTTTGATCAGCGGGGCCGCCTGCAACACGCCGGGCACCTGCCCTACCGCATCCGCCAATGCGGCATAATCGCTGATGCGTCGATCAAGCGTGCCGGCGTCGGTGACTTTACCATGGGCGTAGACCGTGGCATGGGCGTTGGCGCCCAAAATGGTACCCACGAATTCCGACCGAAAGCCTGAGCGCACCGCCAGTGTCGCGATCAGCGCAAAGACCGCCAGCGTGATGCCGATGAGGGAAATCCAGGTCATTACCGAAACGCCGCCTTCGCTGCGGCGGGCGCGCAAATAGCGCCAGGCAATCATCCATTCGAAACGGGAAAAAGGCGCAGGTGCGGCCATTTAGGCGGTCTTCCTCTTGCGATGAAAATGCGGCTCCGCCAAGGCAGAGCACGTGTCGCGCAGACCCTAGGGGCGCGAGGATGTGCGGTCAAGCAAGCCTGTCGCGGCGGCGCGCACTGCGGGCAAAGAGACGCCGCACCCCCGCCATCAGCCCCCAGGTAAGACCACTGCCCAAAAGCACCCCAACCGCCGCCAGCATCATCGCATCAAGCGAGACCGGCATCGCAGGCTCAAACGCCTGAAGCGTCGCTGAGGCGATCTCACTTTCGGCAAAGCGCCCCAGATGCAGCGCGCGCTCCACCGGGGCCATGGCGCTCAACTCACGCAAGTCAGACGACAGGCGACCATAGCGGTCGATGGTGGCCGCCATGGTTTCGGCGCGCGCGGCCCCCATGTCGCCCCCCTGGGCCAGTTGTACCAAAGCGGCATTGCGCTCCAGCCCAAGCGCCGCCGCATCGGCATCAAACTCTGCCACCGTGCGGCGCAGCGCGTCCACGTGACCACCCAGCCGTTGCAGATAGGCCTGCGCGTAGGCGGGAAACTGTGACAGGCCCACACCTGCGCCCGCCCCACCCAGCAGTGACGCCATCCGCGCAATCATAGTCATCGTCCTTCTCTCACCCCTCAACGCCTATAGGCAGGCACTGGCCCAAAGGTTTCAACCCTCGACCTGAACACGCTATCAAATCGGCCAAAACCCCGCCTGTTAAGGGGGAAAGGGGGGTGCTCCCGCCCCCTTTTGGTGTTTTGCATGCGCAAAACGCCGAAAAGGCGTTGGGGGTAGCGCCGGGCCAAAGGCCCGGCGCTACCCCCAACCCGCAGGGCCCAACCGGATCAGGGCATGTTTCATGCCCGCAAGACGGGCGGGAGCTTGCCCCGGCCTGCAGAGGTTCAAATGAGTTTTCGCAAAATGCTCCACAAAAACCATAGGCCATGGGCCGATATGCCGGGGTGCGCAACCTTTTGGTAAGCGATCAGGGAGCACACTCTCATAGGTAGATTGGCCCCTTCACCATATCGATCAGCGCCATGAGGAGACTGATATCATGACCGCAATTTTGCCGGGACAAGATCCTCGGGTCGCACAGATTTTTCAGGATATGGCCAGCAACCAACGCGCCCTCAAGGATGCTGATGAGGTCGAACAGGCGGGCAAACGCGGCCGGGCGGCCATGCACACCGAATATCAGATGCGGGCAGACGACGGTCTCACCGTCAAGGAAGGCATGGGCGTCGGTGACATCAACCTCACCGCCCAGCGCTACCGCCAGCAGGCCGCAGATATGCGCGTTGCCATTGCAAAACTGCGCAATGAAGATCCCGACCACGCAGATTATGCCACCACAATCGCTATGCAGGTCCTCGGGCAGGTCAGCACCGGCGACACGATGGCGGACACGATCCTGATGTCGATCGTGGGCGGTGACGCGACGGATGACACGTTCCTCAGCGCCAAATTCGCCATGCCGGATGCGGTGGGCACCGCAGGCGCGGATGAGGTTTCGGTCGACACCGAGGGTATGATCTTTGGCGTCAAGACTGGCGACGGGGCTGATGTGGTCTCGCTCAGCGGCGCGCAGGTCTTTGACGTCAGCACCGATGCCACACCCACCATTGCCGTCACGATTGCGGACAAAAATGGCTCCAAAACCTGGAACAGCGCGCAAACCTTTGCCAATAATGACAGTCTGACCATTCAGGCCGGAACTGCGGGGTCCATCAGCACCGGCGGCGGTGACGACAGGCTCACTATTGATGCGGACAACCTCTACAGTGTTTCCGCTGGCGATGGGAACGACAGGCTGCGGATCTCAGCCGATTATGCGCAGGGCATCAACGCCGGTGCAGGCAATGATATTATTAGCTTACAGGCCACAATTGCCGAACGCATCAGCGGCGGCGATGGGGCCGATGCGATTGACGTGACGGCGGCGCGGGGCTCGGTGGATGGCGGTGAGGGCGACGATCTGATCCGCATTTCCGCAGCCGAAGCGGTGACCGTAAGCGGGGGACGCGGCAATGACCTGATCGAGCTGCGCAACGGCGGTGGCACCGTCACCCTGTCGCGCAAGACCGGGGACGGCGATGATATTGCCATGCTGGCACCGGGGGCGAAGCTGACAATTGCCTCTGCCGCGCCCACCAGCATCACCCGCGAGGGCGACAAACTGCTCCTGAGCTATGCCGATGGCGGTAGCCTCACCCTGAGCGGGATTGATCAGGCGGGAGAGATTTCCCTCGCCAATGCCCGCGGCGGTGATCCGGTACCGCTGCAAATCCCGCCGGCAGCCGCCGATGGTGTCGATCTGAGGGTCTGACGTTCGGGTCTGTCAGAGGCCACGACTGCCGCGCCTTTAGATGCCCGCGAAGACATGAGTATTGGCAGGCACGCAGTGGGCACACTCGCGCCTCGAGGTGCGCGCCCTTTACTTGCGTTGCACGCATCACTTGAGCAAAGACATCTGATCTGGATGCGGCTGCGCGGGTGTCGCGGGGCTGTCCGCACGAACTGCATCAACCAACGCGCGCAGCCGTAGCAACTTGTGGAACGGCGCGGATCTTAACTGAGTCTGCGCGAATGTCTGTTTCAAGATTCTGCCATGGCTATTGATCGCTGATCCGTTGCTCCTCAACTCTCGCTTGCCATGTTTCAATCAAAAAAAGGGCCATGGCCCCTGCGAGGTTAACCGTTAAAGCGGCATGACGCGGCTTGAATGGAACTCGTGAGCGCCCCCCAGCATGTGCATCACCACCTTTGTTGCGCAAAGAACCAATACTTTGAACGACGCTCTGGCAGTTTCCCAGAATCGTTTTGAACACTTCTTCTTGGTGCTGCGACGGTGCGAGCTTTAGAACTTTCGCGGCTTCAGAATATAGTTTCGGCACATTCCACTTCGCCTCCCAATCCGCACCGCTGTCTTCGATGATGTGTTTGCAGACCTCTTCAAGGAGCGTGCTCGCGGCGGTCACAGCGCCGTCAGGGTCGGCTGTTCGCCTCTCCAAAGCCTTCGCCCAAAAGGCTTGGACAGCAGGAGCATCATAGACGTCAAGACCGTCTGTGATCGTGGCGTCTGCCGCGCTGCCACCAGACTCGAGGAAGCTCAGCAACGGTATGAAGGCCTCATTGACGTGACCTCGGCGAATGGCCCAAGAACCAGAACCACTTGCAACGCTCGACAATGCCGACCGCACAGAATCTGCATCGTTTGAGTATCGTACAAAGCTCGGTAGAAGCCGCTTGCTCGCCGGGTCTTCCATTAGCCTTTGTCTGGCTAGTTTGTACGCGGCCTCCGCCCCCCCTTGGGTCGTTAGCCCAATGATGTTGTTTCTAAGAAATAGTGCGCATTCAAAAAGGTCGTCAGGAATCTCACGCTCAGCGTAATTGCCATATGTCATTAGCTTTCCTCGAAAAATGGCTTCCCGAATGTGGTCCAAGTGGCGATCCAATTGCAAGGTCTCAAACGTTTGAACCATCGAGACACCGGGCATTCGAGGAAACCGCAGCATCCCTAACGCTGAGCTCGAAGCCGACCTTTGCGGATATGCTTTGCGTTCACAGCATTGCTGGCCAAACACAACATTCGACATAGAAAAACCCTGCCCGACGGACCTGTCGGGCGGGGTTCTCAATTCTGTATGTACCGGTGGCTTTAGAAGCCGCGGGGCGTGGGGTGGTTGGCGTAGATCGCGGCGATTTTCTTTACCGCATCTTCCGGGCTCATCTCTTCGCTTTCGCCGGTGCGGCGCGAGGTCACCTCAACGACGCCGTTTTTCAGCCCGCGCGGGCCGACGGTGATGCGCCATGGCAGGCCGATGAGGTCCATGCTGGCGAATTTGCCGCCCGCACGCTCCTTGCGATCATCATAAAGCGGCTCCAGACCAATGGCGGTGAGCGCAGCATAGAGCTGCTCGCAGGCCGCATCCGCTTCATCGTCGCCCTGCTTGAGGTTCACGATCCCACAGTGGAAGGGGGTGACACCCTCGGGCCAGATGATGCCCTTGTCGTCGTGGCTGGCCTCGATGATGGCGCCGAGAAGACGCGACACACCGATCCCGTGCGAGCCCATGTGAACCGGCACGCTGTCGCCCTCGGCGGTCTGCACGGTGGCGCCCAGCGCCTCGGAGTATTTGGTGCCGAAGTAGAAGATCTGGCCAACCTCGATACCGCGGGCGACACGGCGGCGCTCTTCTGGCACCGCGTTGAACAGCGCCTCGTCGTGGGTCTCGTCGGTGCGGGCATAACGCGAGGTGAACTCTTCGAGCACGGCCTGACATTGTTCGACACTGTCATAGTCGATCTCGCGCGCGCCGAAGCTCAGATCGGTGATCTCGCTGTCATAAAAGACCTCCGACTCGCCGGTTTCGGCCAGCACGAGGAATTCGTGGGTGTAGTCACCACCAATCGGGCCGCCATCGGCGCGCATCGGGATCGCCTGCAGCCCCATGCGTTCATAGGTGCGCAGGTAGGTGACCAGATGGCGGTTGTAAGCGTGCAGCGCGTCCTCTTTGGTGAGGTCGAAGTTATAGCCGTCCTTCATGTAAAATTCACGCCCCCGCATCACGCCAAAGCGCGGGCGGATCTCGTCGCGGAATTTCCACTGGATCTGATACATCGTCAGCGGCAGATCTTTGTAGCTGGAGACATTAGAGCGGAAGATGTCGGTGATCAGCTCTTCGGCGGTGGGGGTGAACAGCATGTCGCGGTCATGGCGGTCGCGGATGCGCAGCATCTCCTCGCCGTAAGCATCATAGCGCCCGGACTCGCGCCACAGATCAGCCGACTGGATAGTGGGCATCAGCATCGGGATGTGGCCCGCGCGCATCTGCTCTTCGTGCACGATGCCTTCGATCTTTTTCAGCACGCGATAGCCCAGCGGCAGCCAAGAGTAGATCCCGGCGGCGGACTGTTTGATCATGCCGGCGCGCAGCATGTAACGGTGGCTGACGACCTGCGCCTCGGAGGGGGTCTCCTTGAGGACAGGCAGGAAATAGCGAGACAGGCGCATAATGGCTCCATGCGGTGAAAGATGTTTCGCCCGGTTTAGTGGCTGCGGCGGGTGTGGACAAGAGTTGAGATCAGACCGCCCTGCCCGCCACCTGTGGGCTGTGGCAGTTCTCAACCCTGACAGGCGCGATCACACGCTAGAGTAATTAACATCAAAATATCTCACATTTGATATTTGAAAATTATACATCCAATTATCAGGCGTCATTTCCCGGAACATCTGTCAGTTCTGCCATCGTCAATCTGACGTAGACCCTTACGCAATTTTGCGCTCATTTCACGAAATGCCAAATTACGCTCGGCCGGAATGAGTAGAGCATCCCTGTGCCGGGCGTGTTGCGCAACAGGATCTGGCAGCGACGCTTTTCCTCGGTTCTGGTCGGATAGCCCCGAATGCGGCATGTCGCACGCTCCTTTGAGAACTGAACGAGTCGGTCTATTCTGCACCTTTTGAGAGAATTTTCCCCGTGCCTGAGCGCCAAGTCGGGCTAGACATAACATTTTACGGCGACTCATATTTCACGCCCCTCGCTGTCATTAAAGCGTTTAACCAATTGGCCCCTCGCCATTTTTGGCGAGGCAATACTTCAAGGCTGCAGCAAAGAAAAATTCCCGCCCGAAAAAATAAATTCAATTCAATATAGTTTTTTGACACATTCGCACCGATTGTGCGTATTCAAGGAATGGAATTTAGTCACAATGTTCGGGCTACCCCATTTTTTTGATGCCCGATCCGCAGATGTTATAGATGTGTTGTTCATGACCCAAGCTGCAAAATTGACGCCTGATCCCTATGATGTGCAGCTGCGCGAGCTGGGGCTTGTGAAACATGAACGTGAAGCCGACATTGACAATCTGACCACGCTTGCGGCGCGGCTCCTGAATGTGCCGACCGCATTGGTGTCGGTGGTGCAGCGCAGTCTGGACCGACAGTTTTTCAAAAGCTGCATCGGTCTGCCGGAACTGTCGAGCGAACTGCGCCAGACGCCGCTGTCGCATTCCTTCTGTCAGTTTGTGCAGGATACCAATCAGCCCTTGGTGGTCACGGACAGTCGCAAGGATGCGCAACTGCGCGACAATGCGGCGGTGATTGATCTGGGCATGGTGGCCTATCTGGGCGTGCCGATCCACCTGCCGGATGGCAAACCCATCGGTGCGCTTTGCGTGATCGACCGGGTGCCCCGGCAGTGGAGCCATGATGACCTGAAAACCATGCAACAGCTGGGCTGTGCGCTGGATGATCTGATTGCGCTAAAACGGGCGCGTGATGTTGCAGCGGATGCGGAGGCGCGTGCGCAGCAGGATGCTGAGGCGCGCAAGACCCATCTTGCCCATATGAGCCATGAAATCCGCACGCCGCTCAATGGGATTATCGGCTCGGTCGATCTGCTGATGCGCGGGGCCTCCAGCCTCAATGCGGATCTTAGGGAACAAAACGATCTGCTGCGCACCATCAACCGCTCTGCCCAGAGCCTTCAGCGCCTGCTGAACGATGCGCTCGATATTGCCAAGATCGACGCAGGCAAGCTGGAACTGGCCCCGGCCGCCTTTGATCTGCGCGAGGTGGTGAATGATGCGGTCAAACTGTTTTCGGCGCAGGCCAGCCAGAAAGGGGTCGATCTGACCCATAGTTTCCGCGAGATCGATGCCAAGGAATGGCGCTATGGCGATCAGTTCCGCCTGTCGCAGATCCTTGGAAACTTGTTGAGCAATGCGATCAAATTTACCGATCAGGGTACGGTCAGCCTGCATCTGCATGGCACCCCTGACGCGCTGCATCTGACCCTGAGGGACAGTGGCTGCGGGATCGCGTCAGATCGGCTGGATAAGCTGTTCCTCCCCTTCACGCAGGCCAGCGCGCATGTGGCCCATGAAAAGGGTGGCACCGGGTTGGGGCTGACGATCGTGCATCAGATGGTGGAGCTGATGCAAGGGCGCATCCGGGCCGAGAGCACCCCCGGCGAGGGCACCATCTTCCACCTCTACCTGCCGTTGCCGGTGACCGACGCCGAGATTGAGCCTGTGATCGAAGAGTTCAATTTCGACGTCCCCACCCGCAGGGCTGAGGACTTGCCGCTGCTGGGCAAACGGGTCTTGGTGGCCGATGACAGCCCGGCCAACCGCTTGGTCCTGCAGAAGATGCTGGAAAACCTCGGGGCGAGTGTCGACAAGGCCTATGACGGCAGCGATGCCTTTGGTCGCGCGGTCACCACCCGCTATGACGTGCTGTTGCTGGACATACAGATGCCGGGCCACAAGGGCACCGAAGTGGTGCGCAAACTGCGCGCGCATCCCCGCCATCTTGCCCATTCCGCGCTATGTATCGCCGTCACTGGCAATACCTATGGCGATCAGGTCGAGGAATATCTGGACGCCGGTTTTGACGCTTGGCTCGGCAAGCCGCTGCGCCAGCCGGACTTGTTGCGGGTGCTCTCCCCGCTGATCCCGGATCTCTAGACGCCTAGCCCTCTAGAGATAGAAACCGAGGCGCTGCAAACGCCAACTCTCTCTTGCAACTGAAGAGAGCATGGGCGATCACAGACGCATCCGCGAACAGCCATAGCGAGGATGCCGGATCATGGCTCTGCCCGCCCGCAAACAATTGAAATACTGGGGCCTTGCCGCAGTCATATTCGCAGTGATCATGTGGGCGCTTGGCAATGTGCTGATGCCCTTTATCCTTGGTGGGGCGATTGCCTATATCATCGACCCGCTCGCCGACCGGCTGGAGCGGGCGGGACTGAGCCGCGAAGGCGCCACTGCGGTGATCACAGTGGGGGCGGTGCTGATTTTCCTCATCATGCTGCTGCTGATCGTGCCAGCCCTGATCAACCAGATGATCGATCTGGTGCAGACCCTGCCGCAGGCGATGTCCAATCTGCGTTCCTTTGCACAGGAGCATTTCCCGTCGTTGTTTGAAGACAACAGCCAGGTCCGCGAGGCGCTGGCGGGACTTTGGAAAATCGTTCAGGACAAGAGCGTCACCTTGCTGCAGACCTTTGTCGGCTCGGCGATGTCGCTTTTGAATATCGTGGTGCTTTTGGTGATCGTGCCGGTGGTGGCTGTCTATCTCTTGGTGGATTGGGACCGGATGGTGGCGCGCATTGATGATCTGCTGCCGCGCGACCATGCGCCGGTGGTGCGCCATCTGGCGCGCGAGATTGACCGGGT
This sequence comes from Tritonibacter mobilis, assembly GCF_001681715.1. Classification (GTDB taxonomy): domain Bacteria; phylum Pseudomonadota; class Alphaproteobacteria; order Rhodobacterales; family Rhodobacteraceae; genus Epibacterium; species Epibacterium mobile. The sequence continues at coordinate 360,684 of NZ_LNWY01000012.1, forward strand.
GCTGTCGTCTTTCATTCGCGGCATGGGCATGGTCTGCGTGATCCTTGGCAGCTATTACGCGGTGGCCCTGATGCTGGTGGGGCTGAACTTTGGTCTGGCGGTGGGCTTTGTCGCGGGGCTGGTTACGTTTATCCCCTACCTCGGGGCCATTATCGGCGGCGTGCTGGCCATTGGGCTGGCGCTGTTCCAGTTCTGGGGCGCCGTGGAAGGCGCGGATGGCGAGATGATCCGGCAGGGCACTGACTGGCTGCGGATTGCGCTGGTGGCGGGCATCTTTGTGATCGGCCAGATGGTCGAAGGCAATTTCCTGACACCCAAGCTGGTGGGGAATTCAGTCGGGCTGCACCCGGTCTGGCTGCTGCTGGCGCTGTCGGTGTTTGGCGCATTGTTCGGATTTGTCGGCATGTTGATCGCGGTGCCGGTGGCGGCGGTCATCGGGGTGGTTGCACGTTTCGCCGTGGATCAGTATTTGCACAGTCGCCTCTATCAGGGGCTCTCTCACCGGGATGCCGCCACCCTCGCGCCTGAGGACCAGCGCTCCGACATCTGAAACATAGGGTTCGACCCGCCCGAGCCATACGCATAAAACAAGCAGACTGCCGATGTCCGAACAGCTGAGCTTTGATCTCCCGGCGAAACCCGCGCTGGGGCGGGATGATTTCTTTGTGGCACCGTCAAACGCCATGGCGGTCGCACTGATCGACCCGGCCTTTGCGTGGCCTTCGGGCAAGCTGGTCCTGACCGGGCCAAAGGGGTCCGGCAAAACCCACCTCGCCCATGTCTGGGCCAAGGAGAGCGGCGCCCGTGTGGTGCCAGCCCGTGCCCTGACCGAGGCCGATGTGCCCGATCTGGCAAGCGGTCCGGTCGCCATCGAGGATGTCCCGGCAATCGCCGAGGATGCGCGGGCGCAAAAGGCGCTGTTTCACCTGCATAATATGGTGCTGACCCATGGGCACCGGCTGATGCTGACGGGCCGCCCTGCCCCGAACCTTTGGGGTCTGGGGCTGGCGGATCTGCAAAGCCGGGTGCAGGCGGCGACCCATGCCGCCCTTGAAGCCCCGGATGACGCGCTGCTGGCGGTGGTGCTGGCGAAACTCTTTAATGACCGACAGATCACCCCCAAGCCCGACGTGATCCCCTATCTGGTCGGGCGGATGGATCGCAGCTTTGCCGCTGCGGCTGCGGTGGTGGATCAGTTGGACCGTCTCGCGCTCGCAGAACAGCGCACCCTCAGCCGCGCGCTGGCGATCCGCATGATGTCGAGCGATCAGGAGGGCTGAGGCTATGGGCACGCCGCAGGAGAGCGACACAGGAGAGTTTTGCGCCCTGCCTGCCCCTGTCTCTGTCTTACCTGCGCCTGTGCCCCAGCCCGCTCAGCGACAGTCCAGCCAGCGACAGCTCATATCGAGACGCAAGGAAATTGCCGCAATGCTGCATGTGCGAATTGACCTGATCGCCTTGATACCCCATTCTTTCCAAAGTCAAAACGCCCCGGAGCCTGCATGACCATTCAGCCCGCTGCCCCGCACCGTGACCTCGATACAGCGACCTCCGGGTCGGACCCGTCAGAGGCCGCGCGATCTGATGCACCGGCAGAGGATTGGGGCCCCTATGGCCGTCCTCTGTTTAATGACCCGGATGCCCGCGCGCTGAGCCGGGTGGGCGTGGTCGATGTGGGGTCGAACTCTGTGCGGCTGGTGGTGTTTGATGGCGCAGCGCGCAGCCCTGCCTATTTCTACAACGAGAAAATCATGTGTGGCCTTGGCGCGGGTCTGTCCGACACCGGCAAGCTCAACCCCAAGGGCCGCGCCCGCGCGCTGGAAGCGCTCAAGCGGTTTCAGATGCTGGCAAAGGGCCTGCTCAAGGACCCGCTTACTGTGGTGGCGACGGCGGCGGTGCGCGACGCCAGCGATGGGCCGGAGTTCTGCGCCGAGGTTGAGGCCGCGACGGGTCTGCGCATCCGCGTCATCACCGGCGAAGAAGAGGCGCGGCTGTCGGCACAGGGCGTGCTCTTGGGCTGGCCCGGTGCCTATGGGCTGATCTGCGATATTGGCGGCTCCTCCATGGAGTTGGCGGAAATCCACGACGGTGAGGTCGGCAAATGCGTGACCTCGAACCTCGGGCCGCTGAAGCTCAAGGACATCAAAGGCGGTCGCCGGGGCCGCAAGGCGCATATCGACGAGGTGATGGCCTCGCTGCGTGACCAGCTTGGCGATCAGCGGGATCGTCTGTTCCTTGTGGGCGGCAGCTGGCGGGCGATTGCGCGGCTGGATATGCTGCGGCGCAACTACCCGCTGACGGTGCAGCACGAATATCGCATGACCGCAAAGGACGTGCGCGAGACGATCAAATTCATTGAGAAGGGCGATCTGGAAAAGCTGCGCTCCGAGTGCGGCGTGTCCTCGGCGCGGATGGCATTGGTGCCTTATGCGATTGATGTGCTCTCGCGCCTTATCAAGACCTTTCGGCCCAAGGATATCGCGATTTCCAGCTATGGGATTCGCGAGGGGCTCTTGTATGAACAAATGCCCGACCGTCTGCGCCAGCGCGACCCGCTGATTGAGGCGGCGCGCTTTGCCGAGGCCAAGGACGCGCGGGTTCCGGGCTTTGGCAAGACGCTATACACCTTTGTAAAACCGCTGTTTTCCGGCGCGCCCTACGCCAAGATGCGCCTTGTTAAGGCGGCCTGTGTGCTGCATGACGTCAGCTGGCGCGCGCACCCGGATTATCGCGCCGAGGTCTGTTTTGACAACGCCACCCGCGCCAATCTCGGCGGGCTGAAACACTCCGAACGGATCTTTCTTGGGCTGGCGCTGCTGCATCGCTATCGCAACAAACGGCAGGGCACTCATTTCGAACATCTCTACGATCTGCTGCCGCCGGAAAAACAGAAAGAGGCCGAAATCCTCGGCAAGGCGATGCGCTTTGGCGCGATGCTGATGGTGGGCGAGGATCAGGACATCGGGAGCCTGCGCTGGCAGCCCCGCAAACGCCTCCTGCATGTGGAATTGCCCGCCGCCAGCACCGCGCTGTTTGGCGAGGTGGCAGAGTCGCGGCTGATGTCGCTGGTCAACACGCTAAAGGCCGAGGTGCGGGTGACCGTTGCCGGCACGCGCGGCGCGCTGTTGGAAAAGGACGCGCGGGACTAGCGCCTATCCGTCGCGTCCCGGCTCGTTTGGATTGCTGGCATAAAGGGCGATCTTGTTGCCCTGCGGGTCGCGCAAATAGCCTACGTAAAACCGCGGACCATAGGCCGCGCGAAAGCCCGGCTGCCCCTCGTCACTGCCGCCCGCGCGCAGCGCTGCGGCGTGGAGGTCGCGGACCTGCGCTTGGTTTTGCGCCTCAAACGCCACCATCGCGCCATTGCCCGCCGAGGCAGGCCGCCCGTCAAAGGTGGGTTTCACGTAATAATCAGGCGCGACCGGTGACTGCCCCGTTGCTGTCGGCAAAGCGTAGCTCAGCCCCTCTGGCCCCTCGGTTAGCGTATAGCCAAGAGCGGGCATAAAGGCGGAATAGAACCTTTTGGCGCGCGGGATGTCATCCGCGCCGACCGTGACATATGAGATCATGACCTTCTTTCCCTGCGGCAGGTCATAGCTCGATGCTGCCGTCCTCAGTCGCTTTTGGCGTGGTCTCGGGCTGTGGGTCCTTGCGGCGGATGATGATGTCGCCGTTGGGCAGGATTTCCGGCATCTCGTAGACGCTCCAGTCCTCTACCTGATCGGCGATATCCGCCAGCGCAGGCCCCATCTCGGTGAGGAAGCTGCGCATGGAGGGGCCGATTTCCGCAAAGAGGCGCGCGGCCTCTTCGAGCGTCGGCTCCATTTCGCGGCGCAGCCCCTCAAAGAACAGCTCCATTCCGCGGTCCATCAGTGTGGGGCCTTCGTCCGTCGGGGCGTCTTCTGCGGCGAGCGGCAGGGCCAACAGGGCCGCAACCCCGGCCCCAAGGGCAAGGCGGCGAAACATGCGGGGGCGAATATCCTGTGTCATGCCTCAGATTATAGCGCGCTTCTGTAACAGGCATAGGGGGACAAATCTGCGCCGCTTACCCCCGCCACATCGGCTTGGCGATCTCTTGCCGAAGGGCGGCGCGGGTCCAGCCTGCATCCTGCAAGGCGCTGTCGGGCGCGCCGAGCAACTCTCGTGCCAGCATCAGGCGCAGGCGACGCCGGGCAAGCCAGAGCGCCAGCCCCCGCTGATCCGGGGCGCAACAGTTCGGGCGCAAGGGGCGCACGTGCGGCAGGGTCAGAATATCGGCGGACATGAGAGGTTCCTTTGTTCCAATACCGCCAGATTAGCCCTATATCTATCCCAGAAAAATTGAGTTCTTTTCCCGCCCTTTGGTCTTTTTAGGAACATATGCGACATCTGCCACCCCTCTCCGCCCTGCCCGCATTCGAGGCCACCGCCCGGCTTGGGTCCGTCACCGCTGCGGCCGCCGAACTGGGCCGGACCCATAGCGCCATCAGCAAACAACTGCGTCATCTGGGCGAGGATCTGGGCGGCGCGCTGTTTGAAAAAGACGGCACCGGATTGCGGCTGACCCAGCGTGGTGCACAGTTGCAGGCGGAGCTGCGGCCCATGCTGGACCGGCTGGATCATGTGGCGCAGCTTTTGCGACAGCAGCAGGATCAGCGCCGGGTGCGACTGGCGGTGAGCGCCACCTTTGCCACCCGCTGGCTGACCCCGCGCCTGCCCCGGTTTTATGCGCAGCACCCGGATGTGGAGGTGGATTTGCTGATGTCCGGCCCCCACCGGGACATGCGCGACACCTATGATCTGATCCTGAGCTATGATCGTCTGCGCGGCCCTCTGCGGGACACGCGCAGGCCCGAAATCCTTGGCGATACCTCTTATGGTCCGGTCTGCGCGCCGGGTTATCCACTGGTGCAATCGCCCGAGGGTTGGCGCGCGGAGCTACGGTTGGTGCACGCTGGCGCGCCGCAATCCTGGGACGCGTGGTGCCGTCTGAGCGGCGTGGCCCTGCGCGCCACGCGTGAGAGCGCCTATCCGCACCACATCCTCGCGCTGGAGGCGGCGGCAGCGGGGCTTGGCGTGGCGGTGGCAGAGCGGCGGCTGGTGGCGGATGATCTGGCCTCGGGGCGGCTGATTGCGCCGCTGGGGTTTGTGCACGTGTCCAATGGCTTGCAGGCGATCGTCACCCCGGCGGGTGAGACCAGCGGCCAGCACAAACATGCGGTGCGCGCGGTGCTGGACTGGCTGCGCGCCAGCGTCGCCGAAGAAAACGCGCAGGATTAGGCGGAGGCAAACTCCAGATCCAGCGTGACCGGGAAATGGTCCGACGCCATCAGGAGCGCCTGACAGAGCGTGGGCGTGCCATAGCAGGCGGCATCCTCAAACGGGTGCCAGATGCGCCATTTCGGCTGATGCGCCTGCAAGGGCGGCGAGATCATGATATAGTCCAGCAACGCCTGAAAATACCGCCCTTCCAGGTGGTTATAGAACCGCGCCGAGGTCGGCAGCCCCTGTTGATTGGGCCGAAGCAAATGGCGCGCGTGGGGGTCAAACAGCTCTGCCCCCATGATGATTTCCACCGAAGAGCGGCCAAAAAGCGCCTCGTAGACATCAAGGCCGGGGCCGTCATTCAAATCCCCCATCACCACCAGCGGATCGCCCGCCTCCAGATGGTCCTCCACCCGCCCCCTGAGCCAGACCGCCTGCGCCAGCTGCTTGCGGCGGTTGGCAATGGAGATCGCGCGGGCTTCTTCCGGGGTGCGCGCGCCATGGGGGGCCTTGGATTTCAGATGCGCGCCGATCAGGCGAAAGGACATGCCATCCCCCGGGGTCACCATAAGCTCCATCGGGGGTTTGGAAAACCGCACCATATCGGCCTTGGCATCCACGTCGAGGTCAATTTCAAACATCGCATCAAACCGGGGCGCACGGGGCGATGAGATGGGCGCATGTTCCGCCTGCATCACATTGGAATCAAACAGGAATGCGATCTCCTGACGGGTGTCATTGGCAAAGCCCATCACCACGTCCCTTGTGCGCAGATCGGCCCATTCGGCAAACCGCGTGAGCGCGCGCACGGTGCTTTGACGTTTGCCGGTGTTGGGGCCCTCAATGATGGTGATGCCATCGGCGTCGATGGCGCGCAGCACATCGGCAATGGCCTCGGCCTGCGCGCGGCGGCTGACCTCGTGACGGGCGGAGGGGGCCTCATCCAGACGCAAGTGATCGCTCTCGTCAAAGAGCGCCTCGAACCATTCGATATTATACGTGCTCAGGCGCATGATCGCGGGCTTGCGCCTTGCCACCGAGGTCTTCCCACGCGCGGTTGATGTCGATCATGCGCTTTTCGGCCAGCCGGATCGCCTCTTGCGGGACGCCGCGCGCGATCATCGCGTCGGGGTGGTTGTCGCGCACCAGCCGACGCCAGATGCGGCGAATGTCTTCCATCGGGGTGCCGGGGGCCACGCCCAGCACCTCATGCGGGTCTTTGGGGGCATCTTCGACAAAGCGCGCCCGAAGCGAGCGGAACTGTGCTTCGGACTGGCCAAAGATGCGGCTCACCTCCTCAAGGAACACGTCCTCATTGGGGTGGTAGAACCCGTCGGCAATGGCGATGTGAAACAGCCCCTCCATCAGGTCGCAAAGCGTTTCGGGATCATCCGAGAACATCGCCCGGATGCGGCGGGCATAATCGTCGTAGCCTGCGATATCCTGCCGGGCGAGGTTGAAGACCCGCGCGGCCTGCGCCTCATCTTCGGCAGCGATCTGGAACACCTCGCGAAAGGCGGCGACCTCATCGCGGGTCACCTGCCCGTCGGCCTTGGCCATCTTGGCCCCCAGCGCGATCACCGCGATGGTGAAGCCCACGGAGCGTTCCGGCGGCGTGCGCAGGCGGTCGAACACCTCGGCCAGGCTTTCGCCCTGCGTCAGCGCCGCAAGCGCCTCGGTTATGCGGGTCCAGAGTGACATAAGGCCAGTTTAGCCGGGATTGACCGCGCTGTCAGGCGGGGCAGTGCCGTCCTCACGCAGAATTTTCTGCATCAGCACAAGATCGAGCCACTGATCCCATTTGCGCCCCACCTGCGGCAGGCGTCCCACCTCTGTGTAGCCACAGGCGGCGTGGAACTGTTGGGCTGCAGGATTGGCGCTGCTGATGGCGGCGACCATGACGTGGATGCCGCCTTCAATAGCTCGGTTTTCCAGTTCAGTCAGGAGCTTACGGCCTGCCCCTCGTCCACGGGCGGCCTCTGAGAGGTAGATCGACAGCTCTGCCGTATGGCGATAGCCCTCGCTGCTGCGAAAGCCCGTGTAGGTGGCGTAGCCAAGGAAGTCCCCATCCCTATCTTCGGCCACCAGAATGGGCGGATCACCATAGAGGATATCATCCTGCCAGTCGCTGAGCGCGCGCGCCTCGGTTGCGAAGGTCATAAGCGTGGTGTCAACGATGTGGCGCTGCAGATGCGTGATCGCCTCGGTATCGCGGTCGCGGGCGGGTCTGATCCGCGTCGTCTGTGCGGCGGTCATGACAGATGGCGCAGCCCGTGCGGCGTGTAGATTTCCGCCCGCAGCGCGGCGGGACCGGGTTCAAACACCACCCTTGCATCATCAAGCGGCAGCAGCTCTGCCAGAGCCTGCGCCTCCGGGTGGGAGACCACCAGACGACGCAGGCTACAGCCCTGTTGCGTCAGGCGCGGTGCAGGGTGCGGCCCCTGCCACTGGATCAGCGCGGGAAAAATGTTGTCATAGGGCAGGATGCCGCTTTTGGGCACCGCCATCTGCCAGCTGAGATCCCCACGGGTGAGCGAGACCGGCGCGCCCGCATCCACCGGCAGCGCGGCCAGCGTGCCGTCCAGATCGGAGCTGCGGCAGATCCAGTTGGCGATCCGGGCCGCACCGTCGAACCGGTCCAGATCAAACCAGCGCGGTTGACGCTCCGGGGTGGCCTCCGGGTCGATGGCGATGGCCTCCAGATAAAGCCCGTCTGCCAGCCCCAGGAGACGGTTGTGGGTGCCAAAGACCGCATGTTCCCCGCCCGGCTGCAGGGGCACGCCAAGCGCCTCCTCGACATGGGCGGTGGCCTCGGCCAACGTGTTGGCGGCAATGGCGAAATGGTCGAGTTCCATGGTGAGGCCCCTTGGCTGGATCGGAGTGGTCCTGGGCGGCAGCCTAGCAAATCCGGTGGGGAAGGAAACCCGCATTGCGCGGGTCGCAAAGGCATGGCGGTCTTGTTGTTTTGTGCTTGATCTAAAGTGAGCTTGAGGAATTACCGTCTGAGTCGCCGCCCCGGTTGTGCTGCTCTGCACCCCATGGGGCGCACCGACGATGACTGGAGTTCACATATGCACGACCCTATGACGCCCGAAGACTGGGCCGCAAACAACATCCTTGGCATCTATGAGACGCATCTGCCGGTGCGGGATCTGGACCGTTCGCTGGCGTTTTATACCGGCCAGCTGGGATTGAAGCTGGCGCATCGTTTGCCCGCGCGCAATGTCGCCTTTGTCTGGGCCGGACCCAAGGAGGTGGGCATGCTGGGCCTCTGGGGGGCGGGCAGCGCGCCGCTGAGCATGACGATGCATTTTGCGTTTCGCGCGACAAAATCCGCCGTGTTGAGCGCCTGCGAGGTATTGCCGAGCCGGGGCATCACGCCGCTTGGCTTTGGTGGGACACCGGTCACAGAGCCGGTGGTGTTTGGCTGGATGCCTGCAATGTCGATCTATTTCAAGGACCCTGACGGCCATTCCATCGAGATGCTGCATATGCTGGAAGATGAGCCAGATGCCGGTTTTGGCGTACGCAGCTACTCCGACTGGCTCAACCGAGCGTAACCGAGGAGATAACCGGGGCGGCTCCCGCCCGTCCCGGTGGCATGTGCCATGCCACCACGCCCGTTGGGCGTGGCGCGTCGCACCCATTGGGTGCGACGCGCGCAGCCGACCCTCTCGTCGAGGGTCGGCTGCCACCGCCAGGATGAGACCCAGCGCCTAATCTTCGGTGATTTCATACGCGCGACGTATGCCCTGCGTTTTTTGACCCCAGAGGGAGGCCCCTGCCCGCAGTTGATGCGCGTCAAACGCCGCGCGATCCGTAAAACACTCCTCCACCCGCCAGACGGATGGATCATCGGTTTGCGTCACCTCAAAGGACAGGCACCCCGGCTCCGCCCGCGTGAGGCGGATGTGCTCCGGCAGATATTGCTCCACCAGGGCCTGCTCCTGCGCCGAGGCGCAGAAGAGATGGCCCGAGAGGTGCAAGCGGCCCTTGGGGGTTGCATCGCTCATATCGCGGCCCTCGCGTCAGCTGCGGGCATCGCGGATCAGCTCCAGAATGTCTTGCGCGGCGGTGGGGATATTGGTGCCGGGGCCAAAAATGGCCTTCACCCCTGCCTTATACAGGAACTCATAATCCTGCTGCGGGATCACCCCGCCACAGATCACGATGATATCCTCGGCCCCTTGTGCCTTCAGCTCTGCAATCAACTGCGGTGCCAGCGTCTTGTGCCCCGCCGCCTGAGAGGAGATGCCGATCACATGCACGTCATTGTCGATGGCGTCCTGCGCGGCCTCGGCCGGGGTCTGGAACAGCGGTCCCACGTCCACATCAAAGCCGATGTCGGCAAAAGCGGTAGCGATCACCTTTGCGCCCCGGTCATGGCCGTCCTGCCCCATCTTGACCACCAGAAGGCGCGGGCGGCGGCCCTCTTCTTCGGCAAAGGACTCGATGGATTTCTGGATCGCAGCAAAGCCTTCGTCGCCCTCATAGGCCGCGCCATAGACACCGGCGAGGGTTTTCACCTCGGCGCGGTGGCGGCCAAACTCTTTTTCCATTGCCATGCTGATTTCTCCGACTGAGGCCCGGGCGCGGGCAGCCTCGACTGCCGCTTCGAGCAGGTTGCCGCCCTCAGACGCGCGGCGGGTCAGCTCGGCCAGAGCCGCCTCGCAGGCCGCCGTATCACGGCTGGCGCGGATCTGCTCGAGCCGGGCGATCTGGCTGTCGCGCACCTTGACGTTGTCCACATCAAGAATGTCGATCGGGTCTTCCTTGTCCTTGCGGTATTTGTTGACGCCGACGATTACCTCTTCGCCGCGGTCGATCATCGCCTGACGGCGGGCGGCGGTTTCCTCGATGCGCAGTTTTGGCATGCCCGAGGCCACGGCCTTGGTCATGCCGCCCATCTCCTCCACTTCCTGCATCATCGCCCAGGCCTTATCCACGAGTTCGGCGGTGAGGCTCTCGACATAATAGCTGCCGGCGAGCGGGTCGACGACATTGGTGACGCCGGTTTCTTCCTGCAAGATCAACTGGGTATTGCGCGCAATGCGCGCCGAGAAATCAGTGGGCAGCGCGATCGCCTCATCCAGCGCATTGGTGTGCAGACTTTGCGTGCCGCCCAGAACCGCGCTCATCGCCTCGTAGGCGGTGCGGATCACGTTGTTGTAAGGGTCCTGTTCCTGCAGGCTCACACCCGAGGTCTGACAGTGAGTGCGCAGCATCTTGGAGCGGTCGGATTTGGCGTCAAACTCCGTCATCACCCGATGCCAGAGCGTGCGGGCGGCGCGCAGTTTGGCGGCCTCCATGAAAAAGTTCATGCCGATGGCAAAGAAGAACGAAAGGCGGCCTGCAAATTTGTCCACGTCCATGCCCGCCTCGATGGCGGCTTTGACGTATTCGCGCCCATCCGCCAGCGTATAGGCGAGTTCCTGAACGAGGTTCGCGCCCGCCTCCTGCATGTGGTAGCCGGAGATCGAGATGGAGTTGAATTTCGGCATCTCGTTTGAGGTGTATTCAATGATATCCGCAATGATCCGCATCGAGGGTTCGGGCGGGTAGATATAGGTGTTGCGGACCATGAACTCCTTGAGGATGTCGTTCTGAATGGTCCCGGAGAGGAGCGCCTTGTCGTGGCCCTGCTCTTCGCCCGCAACGATGAAGGAGGCCAGGATCGGGATCACCGCGCCATTCATGGTCATGGAGACCGAAACCTGATCAAGCGGGATGCCGTCAAAGAGGATTTTCATATCCTCAACGCTGTCGATGGCGACACCGGCCTTACCGACATCGCCCATCACCCGTTCATGGTCGCTGTCATAGCCACGGTGGGTGGCGAGATCGAAGGCGACGGAGACGCCCTGCTGACCGGCGGCAAGGTTGCGGCGGTAAAAGGCGTTCGATTCCTCGGCCGTGGAAAAACCCGCATATTGGCGGATGGTCCAGGGTCGGCCTGCGTACATGGTGGCCTTTACCCCTCGGGTGAAAGGGCCAAAGCCTGGCAGAGTCCCCATATGGCCAAGGTTTGCGGTATCCTCGGCCGTATAGATTGGCTTTACGTCGATGCCCTCCAAGGTCTGCCAGGTGAGATCCTCGAGCGGGCGGCCGCGCAGTTCTTTTTCAGCCAGTGCCCGCCAATCGTCCGGTGTCTGGGTCATGCAATCGTCCTCTTGTCAGATCTTCCTGCGCGATTTGGTCAGGCGCAGGTGTGTTGGTGGTCGTGTCCGATTTATTCGGATCTTCGGCCAGTTCAGCGAGGCCATCGGCCCCGCCGACCAGCCACATCATATCGTCATAGTAACTCTCGCGCAGGCGCGCGGCCTCAGCCTCGGAAAAGGGCATCCAGCGGCCCTCCCCTTCGGGCAGGAGGTTGGTGATGCGCTTTGGCAGCTCTGCACGCAGTCCCGGCAAGCGCAGGCTGGCGTTCAGACGGAAGCTGCCGCGCACCCGCGGGCAGTCAACGCCGGTCACCGCCGAAAGCTGTGCTTCGGGCTGCGCTGCAAAAACCTCATGTGCGAAGACCCGGATGCGGGCACCGGGCATGGCGCAATAAATGTCCTGAATAACATCACGCCAGCTGCGCGTGGCCTCTGCGATGCGCGACAGTGTCCGCGCGTTGGGCAGACGCAGGGACTGTTCAAGCCGCACCGCCATGGCGGAGGCCCAGAAGCTCTCCGGGCTGCGGATATTGAGCATCACATCCGTGACAACGCCGGAAAAAGCATGATCCAGCCGCGACAGACGTTCGCCCGCGCCGGGATAGAGCGCGCCCAATGCAAAGCACTGTTCCAGCGGTTGCAGCATGGCCGCATCAGAGATTACCACAGCGGCAGTGCCTGCGTTATGCAACCCCGCCAGCTGCAAGGAGATCCGCCCGCGCGCGCGTTCAACCGGGTTGCGTCCGGTGACAGAAATCGCCCCCGGCTGCACCCCGTGCAACAGCCCCTTGCGCGTGCGCTCCGGTCCCATGAACGCAATCCCGTATTGCGACAGGGTTTCGCTTTTGCGGGTCATATAGTTCTGAAAGCTGCGGGTGGCGCAGCGGTGGGCACCGATATGCAAAATGACTTTCATCGCAGGTTCTCCTTGCGCAGGCTGAGGGCTCTGCAGAAAACCATGCGCGAAAGGGGTTCCTTCACGCTTAACAGAAGATGATTTTTTTGTGTCCTTGGGGGTTTCAGCGGTCGCTTTTACGCTGGGAACACATATATTTGCGCTTAGAGGAGAGCCTATGAACAGATTGCAAAGCCTCGCGCTGCTTGCCGCCCTGACCACCCTGCCCTTCACGCTGGCCCTTGCGGCGCAGGAGGCTGACGCCCCGCCGCGTGCACCGGATGCCGGATTGAGCGAAGACGCCGCCCCCGAAGAGCTGAGCGTTGAAGAGGCCGCGCCCGCATTTGAGATCCGCGATGGGTATGACGTGGATATCGAGGAATTCCAGTGGACCCATCGTCCGGTGGTGGTCTTTGCCGACAGCCCGGCGGACCCGCGATACCAAGAGCAGATCGACGAGCTGTTACAAGACATCCCGGCGTTGATGACGCGCGATGTGGTGGTGTTTGTGGACACTGACCCAAAGGCGCGCTCTGCCCTGCGCAAAAAGCTGCGCCCGCGCGGGTTCATGCTGGTTCTGATTGGCAAGGATGGCGGTGTGAAACTGCGCAAACCGCTGCCGTGGAGCGTGCGTGAATTGAGCCGCAGCATCGACAAGATGCCCACCCGGCAACGCGAAATCGAGGCCCGGCGCGGCGGGTAATCTCTGTTTCGTGCAAAGCGCGCGCCTAGTGGGTGCGGCCGCGTGAATAAAACAGACGCATGTTGCGCCGGTCGAAGACTGCGGTGAACTTGGCCTCCGGGTCGAAGATCAGCACCGATGTGGGGTCGAGAAGCGCGTTGAAATAGGCATCTTCCATCTCGACCGCCATACAATCCTTGCCACCGGTGCCCGAGGACAGCACCCCAAGACCTAGTGGCAGATCGCGGGTCATGATCTGTTCGGTCACGACAGTGGGCGACATGCCGGAGATTTCGAAGGCCACCGGCTTGCCCTCGGTGATGGCGCGCATGCCTGTGTCGACGTCGCGGACCTTTTTCACCATGGAGGTGATCCGGCTCGCCTTCACCTCGAAGAGGGCGGCGGTGCAATTGACCCGCGAGAAGAAGTAATATGTCTCGCCCAGCTTCACCCAATCCTGAATTTGCGAGCGGACCTTTTCCTCCTGATCGAGGCTGCAGGCCGCCATCAAAGCAGAGCCAACCAGCACCCCGGTGAGGGTACGCAGAAGGCGGCGAGGACGGGAAAGCGGCACGAGCAAAATCTCCGGCAATATCGGCATGGTGAAAACACCGGCAGGCAGAGACCTGCGGCAGGGCATATGCGTCAAAAATAGGCGCGCGCCCTTCAGAAAGGCTTAACGCCCCGGCCTGGTTGCTGGATTTTTGCGGAAATTTTGGCCCGCACGCACTGATCTGTTCCGCGCGCGGATGCGGCGGGATGAGATCAGGGGATATGCGGGCCAAATGGGTCAATGGATCACTCGAATTCGATGATCACATCATCCACCGCGAGGCTGTCGCCAGCGCCCGCGTTGATCTTGGAGACCACGGATTTTTTCTCGGCGCGCAGGATGTTTTCCATCTTCATCGCCTCGATGGTGCAAAGCGCCTGCCCTTCCTGCACTTCTTGGCCCACCTCGACGTTGATTTTCACAACAAGACCGGGCATCGGGCACAGGAGCATCTTGGAGGTATCCGGCGGCAGTTTTTCCGGCATCAAAGCTGCCAGTTCGGCCTGACGCGGACGGCGCACATGCACCTTGAGGTCAGCCCCCCGGCTGCGCACGCGGAAGCCTTGGGTGATCTTGTCGACCTTCAGAACCAAGGGCGCACCATCGGTCAGCACATGCGCGAGGCTATCCCCCGGCGTCCAGTCGGAGCTGACGCGGATTTCGCTTTTGTCCTCAAACCGCACGGTGGCGCCTTCGGGATCTGCAGAGATGCGCAGCGCATAAGAGTGATCGCCAATGGCCACCACCCAGTTGTTGCCAACCCGGCGTTCGTGGTTGTCCATGCGGCCTGAGACCTGCGTGCGGCGGATTTCGGCAACACGGTGCATCGCCGCACAAGACGCCGCAATCCGGCGCAGGTCGCTTTCGGGCAGGTTCACACCGTCAAAGCCCTCGGGGTATTCCTCGGCAATAAAGGCGGTGGTCATATCGCCCGAGACGAATTTCGGATGATCCATCACCGCCGACAGGAACGGCAGGTTGTGACCGATGCCTTCGACCTCGAAACTATCAAGCGCCACGCGCATCGCCTCAATGGCCGCCTCACGGGTCGGCGCCCAAGTGCAGAGCTTGGCGATCATCGGGTCGTAATACATTGAAATCTCACCGCCCTCATAGACGCCGGTGTCATTGCGCACGACCACATCGCCCGCATCCCCCGGTGCCACGCCGGGCGTATAGGCCGCCGTTTCCGCCGGGGGGCGATAGCGGGTAAGACGCCCGATGGAGGGCAGGAAGTTGCGGTAGGGATCTTCGGCATAAAGGCGGTTTTCAATCGCCCAACCGGTGAGCTTGACGTCATCTTGGGTGATCGACAGCTCCTTGCCAGCAGCCACGCGGATCATCTGCTCCACAAGGTCAACACCGGTGATGAGTTCGGTCACCGGGTGTTCGACCTGCAAACGAGTGTTCATCTCAAGGAAGTAGAAGTTCTTGTTGCCATCAACGATGAATTCCACGGTGCCCGCAGAGGCATAGCCCACGGCCTTGGCCAGCGCGACGGATTGCTCGCCCATGGCGCGGCGGGTCTCTTCATCGAGGAAGGGGCTGGGCGCCTCTTCGACGACCTTCTGGTTGCGGCGCTGGATCGAGCATTCACGCTCACCCAAGTAAACGCCGTTGCCATGGGCATCACAAAGCACCTGAATTTCGATGTGGCGTGGTTGGGTGACGAATTTCTCAATGAAAATCCGGTCATCGCCAAAGGAGTTCGCGGCCTCGTTTTTGGAGGATTGGAAGCCTTCGCGCGCCTCTTCGTCGTTCCATGCAATCCGCATGCCCTTGCCGCCGCCGCCCGCAGAGGCTTTGATCATCACCGGATAGCCGATCTCGTTGGAGATCTTCACTGCCTCATCGGCATCCGCGATCAGGCCCATGTAGCCCGGTACGGTGGAAACGCCTGCTTCCTGGGCGATTTTTTTCGAGGTGATCTTGTCCCCCATCGCCTCGATCGCGCCTTTGGGCGGGCCGACAAAGGCGACGCCTGCGGCCTCCAGCGCCTCGGCGAATTTGGCGTTTTCCGACAGGAAGCCATAGCCCGGATGCACCGCCTGCGCGCCCGAGGATTTGATCGCCGCCATGACGTTGTCGATGACGATATAGGATTGGTTGGCGGGGGCTGGCCCCACATGCACCGCCTCATCCGCCATTTGCACATGCAGCGCTTGACGGTCGGCATCAGAGTAGATGGCGACGGTCTCAATGCCCATCTTGCGCGCGGTCTTGATGACGCGACAGGCGATTTCCCCCCGGTTGGCGATCAGGATCTTATCAAACATGGGCTGTCCCTTGTGGTCCGTGTTGATGGGTCTGACGCGCACACAAAAAACCGCCGCGCACGGGGATGTCCCGTGGCGGCGGTGCGCCCGCGTCAAAGCGAGATGTCAGCAGGGCGCGGAGTTCCCGCGCGCCCGAGGCCGGTTTAGCAGCGGCCCGGATTTTCCTTGCAGTAGATGAGGTTGCCAGCAACGCCGACGGCTGCGCCAGTGACGAGGCTGCCGTTGAGCAATGCGGCCCCTGCCGCCCCTGCACCGGCACCATAGAGCACCTGTTCACCGGTGGTATCGCCGCAGGCCGCAACGGCTGCGGTGCCTGCGAGCAGGGCCGCAATGAGTGATTTACGCATCGAAATGCTCCTTTGGATCGTTCTGCATGGTTGAGAGCCAATTTGCCGGTCCAACGCATATCGTCCAGATAAGTTCCGCGCAATCTTGCCGCATGGGCGACAGATCGCCCGCGATAACCACGCAATTGGCGGGCTTTCGCCCATTCTTGAGGCGCGCGTGCGCAGATGCACAGGGATTGCGCGGCGGCAAGGCCAGAGCTTTGATCAATATGCGGATTTTCGCCGCGCACAGCGTCTTTGCCGGGTCGGCACAAAGACAGCTGAGACGCGGGAGAGAGAGACCCAAAAGCGGGCAGCTGGCGCGGGGGGGCGCACAGCTGCCCAGTCAGGTTTTGGGGCCAGAACAACAGCCAGAAGGGACGAAAAGGCTGCGTAGGCAGATCCACCCTGCCAGCGCCGGAACGGCTTGAAAACCGCGCCGTTAAATCAGCGGGATTATTGGCAGCAGGCCGCGCAAATTCCAGAATTGGTAGCAAAAAGACGCCGATACACGCATGGGGTGTAATACGACACGCGGATTTCCGCTGCCGTAATGAACCCATTTCGGTGATATGACGCCCCTTTTGCATTCCTCAGCCCCCAAACGCCTCGGGGAAGGAGCGGCGCGCGACGTCAACGTCGATCACCAGAAGCGACTCATAGCTTTCAGGATCAAAGGGATCATCAACCGCAACCACCTCGCGTCCGAACAGCCAGCTCAGCCGTCCTGCGTCCAGATTGCCACGTTCAAAGGGCTGGTCGCCAAAGTTTTCCCAGAGCGCTTTCATAAAGCCCGCATCCGCCCGCCGATCTGCGGGTTTGCGGTCGCGAAACCGCTCACGCCGGGTGATCGGCGTGATGCCCTTTGGGTTGGGGCGACGGATGACAAATTGGAAATCGGTGCCGGGAAGACGGCCGGGAAAGCCGCGATGTTTTAGCATGGGAGTGCCTCCGGTCCGGCACCCCGCAGGTCGGAAAGGTCCGGCCACAGGGCCGGACCCCTGAAGTGATTACTTATACTTACCGGTGTAGACCGGCTCTTGAGAGATCGGCTCGGGATCAACCACGACGAACTCTTCTTCGCGCTGACCTGCGCATGCGGAAACTGCGGCCAGCAGGCCTGCGAGGGTGATGAGTTTGATGCTCTTGGACATGTCTGTCTCCTAAGATCATTGCTGAAACCTGCGCGGGCGAATGCCCGCACCTCTGACAATCCGACAGGCAAAAAACCTGTGGACCGAGGCGCATATTTGCGTCCTGCGCGTAGCATAGCGCCATTGGTTTCAAGGATATATGTAAATTCTGCAGTGTCGCCGCCCTGTGGCGCGAAAATCGCAGAAAAATGCCGAAATTGCGTCTCAACCGTCATCAGAACCCCTCCCAGACGCAAGCGTTGTCCTCAACGCGGTAGGTCTCAAAGAACTGGGTGGCCTCAGGCTCGCTGCTGCCGAAGGGCAGAACACGGTCCGAGAGCGAGATGACCACGCGCTCCGGCGCGATCTCATAAAGGCGCAGATAAGGCACCGCGACCTCTGTGCAGAGGTAGTCGATATCGTCGGCTCTGGCGTCCGGATCACCGTCTTTGGCGATCTCGGGCGCGACAAAGCGAAAGCGCGCCCAAAGCGCACCGGGCGCGTCATCCAGCAAGACTTCAGACAGTGTCACCGGTTGCGCGGAAGGCACCGGTATCAATGCGGGCGTCTGTTCCGTGGTATCACCCCCCGCACCGGACGCCGCAAAAGACGCCGAGAGCGGAAGCGTGAGACAGGCAGCGACGGTGGCAAGGCGGCAAATTGCGGACAGCCGCGCGCCGCGCAACACAACCCAACGCTGTATGGATTTACCTACCAAATTGCCGCAGCCCCGACCCCAATCAGATTGGGCTCCTCCTGCCGGGGCTGCGGGCGCAGCGCCGGTGGCGCGCGCTAAACTCAGTCTGGCTGAGCCGGAGCATGCAACCGATTCGGCCTCTGTGTCAAATACTGTTACAAATTTGTGCAAGAGCACCCCGCCTCGCCCGATCTGCGCGCAGATTGTAAACATGTTACAAGAATTCAGGGGCTTATTGGGCATATCACTTGCCATTTGGCGTGATTCCGGCCGGTTTCTACGCAGAGTGGAGATCATTTTAACCTCCTCTGAGAGCGCTTTGCCTGTGCCACCCAACGTGCGCGATGCGCCGGGCACGCCAAGAGAGCCGCAATCTTTGCGCTCAGACCCGGCGCGACCGGGGCGGCAACGCGTCCGCCCGCTTTGATTCGAATCATATCGCCCTCACGGGTGAGCTGAACCACAGGGGAAAACCCCCGCACCCGTTTGAGCATCCGCCACATATCCTGTCGGATCTGGTGGGCCAGCCGGAGCGGATCGCCCTCTGGTAGAGTGGTGGACGCCACCACGTCAAAGCGCGCGGGCAGTTGGCGGGAGAGTGTCAGCTCCCCCACCTCGCGCGTGATATGCCAAAGTCCATGCGTCATGAGGAAGAAAATGGAACTTGCGCCGCTTCAGCAGGAGTTTGCCAAATGAGCGCGAGGATAAACATGATTAGGCAAGCGTACCCAATGAGGCAGAGAATCCAAAACGGCCCTACAAGCGTCCGGCTTACGTTAATAAGATGTTCTTCACCAAAGGCGCTCCCGCCCCTTCCGTAAGAAACAATCCACGCCGCATACTTGTTTCCCTTCTCCGACCGCACCCCATTTCTGTTATACACCTCCATTGCGTAGGTGCTTTGGAATGTGATGGCCAAAAACCACGCTAAAATAGTTGCGGCGAACAAAGTGAATACACCCATTGTTGCGAGCAACTTTAGAAGCAAACTAGAGACCTCAGCCAAATACTTGAGCTGAAGTAAAATGATCCCTAGCGGCACTGACGAAATTCCAATTGACGCTTTTGACTGTTCAACAGCCTCCTTAAGAGCATCTAAATAGTTTGAATCGTCTCGTTCCATGTTCATCAGAGCGGAATATTGTCGTGCTTTTTCCACGGGTTCGCGAGCTTCTTGCCACGCAGGCTGGCAAAGGCGCGCGCCACGCGGCGGCGGGTGGATTTGGGCTGGATCACCTCATCAATGAACCCCCGCTCTGCCGCCACAAATGGATTGGCAAAGCGGTCCTCATAGTCAGCCGTATGCGCCGCGATCTTCTCGGGGTCGTTCAGATCGGCGCGATGGATGATCTCGGTTGCGCCCTTGGCGCCCATTACCGCGATCTCGGCAGTGGGCCATGCGTAGTTGAAATCGCCGCGCAGGTGTTTGGACGCCATCACGTCATAGGCACCACCATACGCCTTGCGGGTAATGACCGTGACCTTTGGCACCGTCGCCTCGCCATAGGCAAACAGGAGCTTGGCACCATGTTTGATAACTCCGCCATATTCCTGTGCAGTCCCCGGCAGGAACCCCGGCACGTCTACAAAGGTCAGGATCGGAATTTCAAAGGCATCGCAGAAGCGCACAAAGCGCGCCGCCTTGCGCGAGGAGTCGATATCTAGACAGCCCGCCAGCACCATCGGCTGATTGGCCACCACGCCCACACTCTGCCCCTCAAGACGAATGAACCCGGTGATGATGTTCTTGGCGAAGTCTTCCTGGATCTCGTAGAAATCACCCTCATCCGCCACTTTGGTGATGAGTTCCTTCATATCATAAGGTGTGTTGGCGTTTTCCGGGATCAGCGTATCAAGGCTGTCCTCGATCCGCGCGGGGTCGTCAAAGAAGGGGCGCACGGGTGGTTTTTCGCGATTGTTTGCAGGCAGGAAATCCACCAGACGGCGTACTTCGGCCAGCGCTTCGACGTCGTTTTCAAAGGCGCCATCGGCCACGGAGGATTTCTTGGTATGGGTGGAGGCCCCGCCCAGCTCCTCGGCGGTGACCTGTTCGTTGGTCACGGTTTTTACAACATCCGGCCCGGTCACGAACATATAGGATGTGTCCTTCACCATAAAGATGAAGTCGGTCATCGCAGGGCTATAGACCGCACCACCGGCACAGGGCCCCATGATGACGGAAATCTGCGGGATCACGCCAGAGGCCATGATGTTGCGCTGGAAGATTTCCGCATAGCCCGCGAGTGCATCGACGCCTTCTTGAATACGGGCACCGCCGGAATCGTTGAGACCGATGATCGGCGCGCCGTTCTGGATCGCCATATCCTGGATCTTGCAGATCTTTTGCGCGTGGGTTGCGGACACCGAGCCGCCCAGCACGGTGAAATCCTGTGAGAACACATAGACCTGACGACCATTGATGGTGCCCCAGCCGGTGATCACACCGTCGCCTGCGGGCTTGTTGTTCTCCATGCCAAAATCGGTGCAACGATGGCTGATGAACATATCGAACTCTTCAAAGCTGCCTTCGTCCAGCAGGAGTTCGATGCGTTCGCGGGCGGTCAGCTTGCCGCGCGCGTGCTGTGCATCAATGCGTTTTTGTCCACCGCCGAGCCGCGCGTTTTCGCGGCGCTCTTCGAGTTCGGCAAGGATATCCTTCATGGCAAATGCCCCCTGATCAGTTTGGGCCCACTGTTTTGAACAGAGTTGAACCGGGTTCGTTGGCGCCGACCCTAGCTTGGCCCCGCCCCTCACCCAAGGCAAATATCGCAAATTTGCAAATACAATGCATACCCATTATGCAAACTGGCAAATTAGCTAATTCAAGGCTCGAAATGGATCGTGCCGCCTGCACCGCACACCACAGAACAAACGTGCCACTAAGTGACCTGCGACACAGACAGGCTTTGGCGTGGCGCACAAGATTGTACCCTTGAGTGCGGGTTTATTGGACAAGCACCGCTCCGCGCCGTAAACGGTTAACACGCAAACTAAACCGAGACGTATAGTGACACGCAGCACCCCACCGACCATTTGGACCCTGATCCTGCTTTCTGGCCTCTCCGCGCTTGGCATGAACATCTTTCAGCCCTCACTGCCCGGCATGGCCGCCTATTTCGGGGTTGAATATCGGCTGATCGCACTGTCGGTGCCGCTTTATCTGGCCGCAAGCACGGTGATCCAGATCGTTGTCGGGCCGATTTCGGACAAGATGGGGCGGCGTCCAGTGATGATGGCGTCATTGGTATTGTTCTTGCTGGCCACATTGGGCTGTATCTTTGCAACAACGGCCGAGGGGTTTTTGGCCTTTCGCATGGCGCAGGCGGTGGTCGCCACCTGCATGGTGCTGAGCCGGGCCGCCGTGCGCGACATGTATGAGGGACCCAAGGCCGCGAGCATGATCGGCTATGTCACCATGGGGATGACGGTGGTGCCGATGATCGGTCCGGCGCTTGGCGGGATCTTGGATCAGGCCTTTGGCTGGCATGCGAATTTCTGGCTGCTGTTTGCCGCCGCTGCGGTGACGCTGGCGATTTTCTACGCCGATTTTGGCGAGACCGCGACCGCGAGCGGCAAGCCGTTGATCGCACAGTTTCGCGAATATCCGGCGCTGCTGCGCTCGCCGCGCTTTTGGGGCTACTCCTTGGCGGCGGGCCTGTCGTCGGGCAGCTTCTTCGCCTATCTCGGCGGCAGCCCCTTTGTGGGCACCAATGTCTACGGGCTGAACAGCGCCCAACTGGGGATCTATTTCTCGGCCCCTGCGCTGGGGTATTTCCTCGGCAACTTCCTATCCGGGCGCTATTCGGAGCGGTTCGGGATCAATGCGATGGTGTTCTGGGGCGCGATCATCAACATCTTTGGCGTCGGGCTGTCGCTGACCATCACCCTCGTCGGGATGGACTCGGTCTGGACCTTCTTTGGGCTGATGTGTTTTGTCGGGCTCGGCAACGGTATGGCGATCCCGAACGGCACCACCGGCGCGATCAGCGTGCGTCCGCATCTGGCAGGGACCGCAGCGGGGCTGTCATCGGCGATCATGATCGGCGCCGGTGCGGCGCTTTCGGCCACGGCCAGCTGGCTGCTGGTGCCCGGCTCTGATGCTTCGCCGCTTCTGGAGATCATGTTTGGCAGCGGTGTCTGCGGGCTGATCGCCATCCTCTATGTGATGCGCCGCGAGCGGCAGTTGGGCCTTGCGGCCTGATCCTTCTGACATTTTCACCTGACATTTCTGCCTGACCAGAGGTGTTTCGCTTCGGGCTTTGCCCGAAGCGGCGCGCTCGGCCCAACTGCGGACCTTGTTTTTTTCAAAGCAAGGTCAGTGGGCGGGAGGTCTCCCCTCGCCCTTTCGGGTTGCTCAATATGGGCACAGTTAAAACCAGTGCAGCTTGCCAGAGTGAGTTTGCAGTTATACAAATCAACTCAGCTCAATTTGCAAAGGCACGCCACATGGCCACCCAAAAGCTCTATGCCGGGGCGAAACTGCGCGAGATGCGCAACCGGATCGGCCTCACCCAGAAGGACTTTGCCGCCAAGCTCGGCGTCTCGCTGCCCTATCTGAACCAGATGGAGAACAACAACCGGCCCGTGTCCACCACCGTGGTTCTGGCGCTGGCACAGGAGTTCGGCCTGGATGTGACGGAGCTGTCGTCTGGGGATAGCGAGCGGCTGATTTCCGACATGCGCGAGGCAATGGCCGATCCGGTCTTTGCAGATGATGTGCCGCCGCTTGCGGATCTGCGTCTGACCGCTTCAAACGCGCCCGCGCTCGCGCGCGCTTTCCTCAGCCTGCACCGCGCTTACCGGCAAACCCATGAACGGCTTGCCTCGCTGGATGAGGCGCTGGGGCGCGCCGATGCGCGCATTCAGGCCAGCCCCTGGGAAGAGGTCCGCGACTTCTTTCACTACTGCGACAACTATATTGACGCCGTGGACCGCGCAGCTGAGCGGTTTTCAGGCAGCGGCGACACACGTATGAATGCCGAGGCCGCGCTGCAACAGATCGGCGTCACCCTCACCCTACGCGACATGGAGGGGCTGCGCGCCTATGATCCGGAGACCAAGGTGCTGGCGCTCTCTCATCGCTCCGCACCGCAAACGCGGCTGTTTCAGATGCTCTTGCAACTGGCGTTGCTGCGCTACGGGGATTTGCTGGAAGCAACACTGGACTTTGCAAAGTTTCAGACCGAGGAAGCGCGCTCCATCGCAAAAATCGGCCTTGCCAACTATTTCGCGGGAGCGGCCCTGATGCCCTACACAAGGTTTCTGGAAGCCGCGCAATCCTGCCGCCACGATCTGGAGCTGCTGGCGATCCGATTTGGCGCTTCGATCGAGCAGGTGGCACATCGTCTGTCGACCTTGCAGCGCCCCGGTGCCAAGGGCATTCCGTTCTTCTTCGTGCGTGTCGATCAGGCTGGCACCATCACCAAGCGCCACTCTGCCACGCGGCTGCAATTTGCCCGTTTTGGCGGTGCCTGCCCCTTGTGGAACGTCCACCGGGCGTTTGAAACACCGGGGCGTTTTTTGCGCCAACTGGCCGAAACCCCCGACGGGGTGCGCTATATCTCGCTGGCGCGCGATGTGTCAAAACCGGGCGGCTCCTTTGGCGCGCCGGTGCGGCGCTATGCGATCTCATTGGGCTGCGAGGTCAGCCACGCGGATGCGCTGGTCTTTGCGGATGGGCTGGATGTGACGCAGGCCTCGGCCTTTGAACCCATCGGCATTTCCTGCCGGATCTGCGAGCGCCAGCATTGCCACCAGCGTTCGGTGCCGCCGCTGGAGCGACGCCTGTCGGTCGATACCAATGAGCGCAGCGTGCTGCCCTACCGGGTCAACTAGTCACGCAAAAGGGCCGCCCAAATCCGGGCGACCCTTGGTGTTTATCAGGAAGGCTCAGGCCTTGGACAGAATGCCCCAGATCTCATCCTTGAGGGCGGCACGTTTCTTGCGCATGTCGTTCTCGGCCTGCTCGGACACCGGCTCCACATTGGTCTCCGCGCGGTGTACGGCGCGGTTTACCTCGTGATAGTCATCCGCAAGCTTTGCAAAATGCGCATCTGACTGTTTGAGATCACTCATCAGAGCGGCTTTTTCAGGGAATTCTTCGGCCAGTTCATGCGGGGTATGGGACATCTGTTCGCTCCTTCAATGTGTTGTTTGACAAGAGCTTAGAAGATGACTCGCACGCACACTTTGACCGGGATCAAGTTTTAGCGGAATTCCAAACCCTGTATGGTGTGCGGCGGGCATCGCTGCAAAATCCGGACCTCAAGTCAAGCTGCCGCACCAGCGCCCGATTTGAAGCGCTGCAACATTTTATTCCCTGTGGTGGCAGAGGTTTCGAACCGTGTGAAAGGCCGTGCACTTGCTCCACCCCACTCCGATACGGAGCGGCTATCTGATCGAGCACAGGGAGAGGAATACAGGACAGCCTTCAAATCGGGGGAGTCTGCTTTGAGCCCTCGTTGCCTTGCATTGCAAACGAAAGCTGAAGTCATCATTGGCATTCGATTTCCATCCAGTGATTTACAGAAAAGGCTCGTCCTCCGCCAAGACTTTGAAGCTGAACTGTGGCTCCACCATCACCTTTGTCGAAGCGCGCATCTATCGTCGATATGTCTCCAATGCCAGAACTAAGGCTCAGGATCTGAATATCGGGTTTGCCAAATTTAAGCTGCATCGAAAAAACGAGTGTCACGAACTCTTCAAAGTCGCCTTCCAATTTTTCATGGACTGAAGAGACTACCCCGTTGCAAACAAACAGGGATAGGTTCGTGCCTTCGACAACCCATTGTCCCGGCAAGTTTTCCGAAGTAGGCACGAGTTCCCATCCCTGTCCGAGCGCATGCTGTTGTGCTGCTTCAAATGAGCTTCCCAGTTTGAAGCCCCCGGCTTCCCTTGGATCGGCAGCGTATGCCACAGAGGTGACAAACACGCCGAATGCGGTTGTTAAATAGATCCTTTTTGAAAAGTTCATTCGAGTTCCCATTGGTTGTTAAGTCGGTCTTCGCAGAAACCGGCAGGAAATCAATGACATCTTCGTCCGCTTGTCGACCAACAAGACTCTCAGGCATGTCGATAAAAAAACCGCCCCACTGCGGATGCAAGGGGCGGCTAGGCGTGACTAACAGTGCAGGTCTCAGCGCTGCGAGGTCTCCCAATCCGGGTTGAACCAAGGCTCCGCGTTTGAGGACGGCAGACGGCGACCCAGGATATGATCGGAGGCTTTCTCGCCGGTCATGATCGAGGGCCCGTTGAGGTTGCCATTGGTGATGCGCGGGAAGATGGAGCTATCCGCCACCCGCAGCCCCTCGACGCCGATCACCCGGCATTCAGGGTCAACCACCGCCATCGGGTCATCCACCGCGCCCATCTTGCAGGTGCCGCAAGGGTGATAGGCGCTTTCGACATGTTCGCGCAGGAAACCGTCGATCTCCTCGTCTGTTTGCAGGTCGCTCCCCGGCTGGATCTCATGCTTCAGGTAGGGTTTCATCGCGTCCTGGGCAAAGATCTCTCGCGTGAGGCGCACGCATTTGCGGAAATCGATCCAGTCCTGTTCGGTCGACATGTAGTTGAACAGGATCTTCGGCGCGGCATTGGGATCGGCGCTGGCCAGTGTGACCTCACCGCGCGAGGCGGAGCGCATCGGGCCGACATGGGCCTGAAAGCCATGGCCCTCGGCTGCCGCCTGCCCATCATAGCGCACGGCAATTGGCAGGAAGTGATACTGGATGTCGGGGTAGTCGATCCCCTTGTCAGAGCGAATAAAGGCTGCGCTCTCGAACTGGTTTGAGGCCCCCAGCCCGGTCTTGGTAAAGAGCCACTGCGCCCCGACCAAAGCCTTGCCGAAGAGGTTCCAGTATTTATAGAGCGTGATCGGCAATTTGGAGGCGAACTGGAAGTAGAACTCCAGATGGTCTTGCAGGTTCTGGCCGACGCCGGGGCGATCCGCGACCACCTCGATTCCGTGTTCAGCCAGATGTTTGGCGGGGCCAATGCCCGAGAGCATCAGGAGTTTCGGCGAGTTGAGCGAGGAGGCTGCGAGGATCACCTCTGCACCCGCACGGATCACCTCGATCTGGCCACCCCGTTCGACTTCGACACCAACGGCGCGGCCGTCTTCGATCACCACCTTGCGGGCCAGCGCGCGGATCATGGTGCAGTTGTCGCGTTTCAGGGCGGGCTTCAGATAGGCGTTGGCGGCGGACCAGCGGCGGCCCTTGTAGACCGTCATCTCCATCGGGCCAAAGCCCTCTTGCTGCTCGCCGTTGTAGTCCTTGGTGACCGGATAACCCGCCTGCTGCCCGGCCTTCACAAAGGCATCATGCAGCGGGTTGTCGCGCGGGCCACGGGTGACATGCAGCGGGCCGTCGCTGCCGCGCCAGTCGGGATCGCCGCCATGGCCGCGGTCGTCCCAGCACTCCATGCGTTTAAAATAGGGCAGCACATCGGCGTAGGACCAGCCGGTGGCACCGCTCTCGGCCCAATGGTTATAATCGCCCGCGTGGCCGCGCACATAGACCATGCCGTTGATCGAGGACGACCCGCCAATGACCTTGCCGCGCGGGGTGACCAGCTCGCGCCCGCCCAGATGCGGCTCGGGCTGGGATTTGTAGCCCCAGTCATACATCGACATATTCATCGGGTAGCTCAATGCGCCCGGCATCTGGATGAACGGGCCTGCATCGGTGCCGCCATGTTCGATCACCAGCACCGATTTCCCCGCCTCGCTCAGACGGTAAGCCATGGCGCAGCCTGCGCTGCCGGCCCCAACAATCACGTAATCCGCGTTCATCGCGTCCATTCTCCTGTCACAGGGCCGCACCCGCCGGGGCTGACCACAAGGCATAGCTTCTCAGTTCGCCCGCGTCCTTTTGGGCGACGGGGCGGTTGGGTGGGCGTCGTCCAAAAGGACGCGCCCTATCGTTTAGGTGCAGACCTCAGAAGGCTGCTTCGCAATCGCCCATGCGCACATAGACCGACTTCACCTGGCTGAAGTGCTTGATCGCCTCCTTAGAGTTCTCACGCCCCACACCAGAGGCTTTGACGCCGCCAAAGGGCGCCTCAACGGGTGCGTCATTGTAGGAATTGATAAAGCAGCTGCCTGCCTCAAGCTGACCGATCACCCGGTGGGCGCGGGTGAAATCCTTGGTGAAGACCCCGGCAGAGAGGCCAAACTCGGTGTCATTGGCGCGCGCGATCACCTCGTCTTCGCTGTCAAAATCCAGCACGCACATGACCGGGCCAAAGATCTCTTCGCGCGCAATCACCATATCGTCGGTGACATCGGCAAAGACGGTAGGCTGCACATAATAGCCATCCATCTCGGCGCGTCCGCCGCCGCAGATCAGCCGGGCACCCTCGGATTTGCCCTTTTCGATATAGCCAAGGACGATCTCCATCTGACGTGCGCTGACCATCGGGCCGAAGTTCACGCTCTCATCCATCGGGTCGCCCAGTTTGGCTGTCGCGGTGCGCTCGGCCAGACGGGCGAGGAATTTCTCCTTAATGTCCTTGTGCACAAACACCCGCGTGCCGTTGGAGCAGACCTGACCGGAGGAGTAGAAGTTGCCGTTGATCGCGCCAGAGATGGCGCTCTCGATGTCGGCGTCTTCAAAGACGATCATCGGAGATTTGCCGCCAAGTTCCATGGTCACATGCTTCATGCCGGAAGCCGCAGCCGCGTAGACCTTTTTGCCAGTGGGCACAGAGCCCGTCAGCGAGACCTTGTCGACGCGCGGGTCGGTCACAAGCGCACCGCCAACCTCGCCCATACCTTGGATGACATTATAAAGCCCCGCAGGCGCGCCCGCCTCGATCAGGATTTCGGCCACCTTGAGCGCGCAGAGCGGCGTGGTCTCGGAGGGTTTGAACACCATGGAGTTGCCACAGGCCAATGCAGGCGCGCCCTTCCAGCAGGCGATCTGGGTGGGGTAGTTCCATGCGCCGATCCCCACACAGAGGCCAAGCGGTTCGCGGATGGTATAGACCCAATCCTCGCCCAGCGGGATGTGCTCGCCCGTCAGGCTTGCCGCCAGACCGCCGAAATACTCCAGCGCATCGGCGCCGGAGGTGGCATCCGCGACCAGCGTTTCCTGCAGCGGCTTGCCAGTGTCATAGGTTTCCAACACCGAAAGCTCATGATTGCGTTCGCGCATGATCTCAGCGGCGCGGCGCAGGACGCGGCCCCGCTCGGTGCCGGTTTTCTTGGCCCATTCCTTTTGCGCGGCCTGCGCCGAGGTCAGGGCCTGCTCGATAATGGCCGGGGTGGCAGCATAGACGGTGGCGATCTCTTCGCCGGTGGCGGCATAGATCACCGGGATCGGGGTGCCGGAGGTATCTTCAACATAGGCGCCATTGATAAAATGGCTGGCTTTGGGCTGAGCCGGATGTGTCATGTCTTTCGCCTCTTTCGTGTTCGAGGTGCCCCGCGCAGGTGCGGGGCGTGATGTGTGGATCTTCGCGGCCAACAGGTGGCGCGCGAAGCTGTGCGGTTTCATTCGGGGACCGGCACATGCAGGACGGGCGCGCGGGCGTCTGTCGTGGATGAGTCGGCGGTGCAGCGCCCCCGGCCGGGGACGCTGCGATGTCAGAGGTTTAGTGAACGGTTTCGATCTTGGTGAAATCGAGGTCGTTTTCTTCCGGGCTGGCCTCAATCGCCATGACCTCTTCGCGTTTGTTGACGAAGATATAGACCAGGCAGGCCACGTAGAGACCGATCACCACGGCACCGATCCATTCAATCTGCAGCCACTGGCTTTGGAAGGCGACGGTCAGCGCAAAAAGCACCACCGCATTGCCGATCACATAGACC
This sequence comes from Tritonibacter mobilis, assembly GCF_001681715.1. Lineage (GTDB taxonomy): Bacteria > Pseudomonadota > Alphaproteobacteria > Rhodobacterales > Rhodobacteraceae > Epibacterium > Epibacterium mobile. The sequence continues at coordinate 389,458 of NZ_LNWY01000012.1, forward strand.
GGGCGGCCCAGACGGCGCGAGCTGAGGTTGAGGTTGTCAGTGTAGAGACGGATCAGCGAGTCAAAGGAGTTGATCACAAAGATCACGCCCACAACCACCATGGAGATATTGATGAACAGCGTCGTCGGGATCTCGTTGAGGTGATAGTAATAAAGCACCGAGAACCACACCGCGAGCGGGATCGACGGGAACACCAGAAGCGAGACCAGCACCTGCCACGTCTTGAGGCCACCCACAAAGCGCGAGGTGAACTGACCGATCATGATCGACCATGCAAACCACCAGAACAGGTAGAATTCATGGTAGTCGGTGAGCGGCAGCACGAATTTGTGGATATTGGCAAAGTAGCCGCCGATGTTGGAGGCGGTGGAGGCGAACTCGCCCAGCCCCATGCCGGAATAGGCCCACATGCCAAGGATCAACAGCGCAAAAAGCCCGGTCGAGCTGAGCGACAGGATGCGCACATATTTGATGTCAGTGGACGAAAACGCCGCAAACAGCACCACGAGGAAGGTCACAGCATAAAACGCCGGGATCACCGTCTCGCCGTCGCCCACGAAAGTGGCGTAATAGGGCAGATAGTTCAGGAACAATGCGCCGGTAAAGGCACAGGTGCCGATAATGACGATGTTGTTGATCCATTTGACCACCGGGATCTCGAAGAATTTGACCTTCGGTTCGATCACGCAGAAGTAGAACGTGGTCAGGAAATAAAAGCCCCAGATCAAGAAGCCCCAGAATCCGAACTCCAGCGCCAGCGGGTTGGTGAACCCGTAAGCGGGCTCTGTTGCGGTATCCGCATAGAGCGGGAAGTCCCACGCCAGCGGGAACATCACGAGGCCCACGTCGAGGCCTGATGTGAACAGGATTGCGATAAATGTGAACAGCGGTACAGGCGTCACGCCGACCACCTCCAGATTCCACCACTTGATGACGCAGAATGCCACCAGCGCGAAGGCCAGCAGAATACCTGCAGAGATCAAATACGTCATTCGTTTTCACCTCCCAGTGAATAAGTCGCAGGGGCACCCTCTGGCGCCCGCTTCGGTCGATGTTATTATTATTGGTGGCGTCGGCTGAGTGGCCTGCGCCTGAACAATCTAACCAAATTTTGAATGGCCATTCAAGTTTTGGTTTTTTGAGGTCAATTATTGAAACTTCTGCCCCACTGGCGCACTCTGATTTTATGGCACGTAAACGCATTCGCGACATCCGCAACGAAGAGCTTATTGAAGCAACCATCATCACCGTCCACAAACGTGGCTACGGGACTGTAACCATGGCGGAAATCGCGCGTGAAGCGGGGGCTTCGGCCGCCTCTATCAGCTATTATTTCGGCTCCAAAGAAGGGTTGATGGAAGCCACGATGCGACATCTGTTGCGCAAGCTCAGAGACGCGATGGTCGCAGGCTACGCGCAGGCGCAATCGCCGCTGGAGCGGCTCTATGCGGTGATGGATGCGAACTTTGCAGATTCGCTTTACACGGTGCCGCAATGCAGCATCTGGATGCAGTTCTGGGCCAATGCCCCCTACTCCACCAGTCTGGCGCGGCTCCATCGGATCAACCGCGCTCGTGTGCGCAGCCATTTTGTCGCCGAGCTGAGCCAGTTGGTGGCCCCCGATCAGGTGGAAACCGCACGTCAGGCGCTGCAAAGCTATATGGATGGGGTCTGGCTACAGGCCGCCCAATCGGATCAGCCGCTGGATACCCAAGCCGCACGGCGCGCCGCGCATCGGGTGGTGGATCTGGTCACCTCGCGCGAATTGGTCGCCTAGAGACAGGCCAGGGTCAGAATGAGGCGCAAGACCGGGGCGCTGCCCCGGACACCGGGATATTTGGCGTTAGAAGAGAGGCTCAGCCCTCGCGACGATACACCAGTTCGGTGCCCCGTGGCAGGTAGGTCAGAGCCAGTTCTTCGTCCGAGATACGGGTGATCTGATAACACAGGCTGGTGCCTGCGTTATTGTCCCACGTATAGAGGAACACCCCTTCGCCATCGTAGTCAGCACAGCTGTCTTGCAACGAGATATATTCCACCGAGGTTTCCGCGCCCGCGTAGGAGTTGATCCGCTCTGCGCCGCTGACGCGGAAGCTGTCGTTGGGATCCATGGTAGAGAGCCACAGCCCCTGCAGGCTTGCCAGGAGCCGGTCAAATCGGTTTTCGGGCTGCACGACCAGGGCGGTGAGGACCAGTTCCGATGTGGTGTCGAAGAGATCCTCGCGCTGGCCATAGAGTTCGACCCGTCGGCCGCGCGGGATCTCCTGCATTTGTTGCCAGAGCTTGCTGGAGGTGCGCCCGTCATCATAGACCAAAAAGCGCCGTCCGGTGCCGATGAAGGTACAAAAGCTGGAGTAACTCGCGACCTCGGTTTCACAGCCCTGAAACACCGCCTCGCTGACAAATTGAGGGTGTGTTGCGATACGTGCCGCGCGGTCGGGATCGGCGGGTTTGAGATTGAGGCTCAGACTATGGCTGTAGTCGGGTGTTTCCGGCCCGGTGTCTATGCGTGCGAAATTCTCGTGGCGAAAGCCTCGGCGGGCGCAGGAATCGTCCCCACTGATCGAGAAATCATCGTCATCGACGCAAAACCCCAGCTTGTCGTCGGTGAAGACCCAGCCCTCGGTTTCGACCCGCAAGTAGTAAAACCGGCGCGGCAGCACGCCGGGCACCACCTCGGCGCATTCTCCGACGGGGACTTGCCACCAGCCTTCGGACACCCAGCTGTCAGCGCTCTTATATCCGATGGCGACATTTTGTGGATCGCTGGTGTCGTTGCACAGATCCAGCGCCGCCTGAGCCACAGACGGCAGCACCAGCGACATCGCCAGCACCAACAAAAGCCTAAGATCGGGCAAGGACATAGCGCTACACTTCATACATCTCGACGCGGATATCTATGACAGAAGTGTAACGGGCTGACGACACGGCGTGCGGGAAGTTGTTAACTTTTTTGAAGATATGACGTTTGGTTTCTGCAAACCCGCCGTGTCACTGGTGTTTTGGGCGTAAAATGCTGCGCTTTGGCGTCAGGATTTCACCGCATGTGGCGCAGGTGTGATGGCGCGCCGTTTCAGCACGGCTTCGCGCCAGGTGATGAAGGTGACCGCCGCGAGGATCATACTGCCGCCCAGAACCACCCAGATATCGACGCTTTCGCCAAAGGCCAATGCACCAAGAAGCGTGGCCCAGATCAACTGCAGAAAGGTCACCGGCTGGGTTACCGTCAGCGGTGCCGAGGCAAAGGCCAGCGTCATGGTATAATGGCCTGCCGTCGCGAAACAAGCGACCCCAAAGAGCACCGTGAGTTCATACAGCGTGGGCGTCACCCAATTGGCCAAGGCAAAGGGAGCCAGCGCAACGGTCACCCAGAGCGACAGCATCGCCACCACCACAGTTGGGTTTGTGCGCCCCACCATGGTCTTGGCCAAAAGATAAGAGATCCCGAAGGCAAACCCTGTGACCAGCATCGCCAGATGTCCGGGAGAGACCTCGCGGAAACCGGGCCGCAGGATCACCACCACCCCCAACAGCGCCACCGCAACCGCGGCGATGCGGCGAAAGGCCAGTTTTTCACCCATAAAAATCGCAGCGCCCAGCGTCACATAGACCGGCGAGAGGTAGTTCATCGCCGTGACCTCGGCCAGCGGAATGCGGGTCATGGCAAAGAACCACATGATGACCCCAAGCGCATGTACCCCACCGCGCAACGCGAAGAGACCGTGCAGTTTCGGGGTCCAGGTCACGGCCCTGAGCGAGCCGATCATCGGGATCAGGAACACCAGCCCCAGCAAATAGCGCAAAAACGCGCTCTCGGCGGGAGGGATGCGCGGCCCCATGTATTTCACCAGCGCCGTCACCGCCACGAAGTTAAGCCCCGTCACCAGCATCCAGAAGACGCCGCGCATGGGATTGGAGGTTGGCTGGGCTGGCTGGCTTGCCATTTCTTTGGTCAGGGTTGCATCGCTCATGGGCGCAAGCAGACACCCATTGCGAGGGCAAGACAACCCTTCACTTGTGAAATATTGTACCTCTTTTTGCGCTGCCATTATGGGTACACGGCCCGCGCCCTGCACGCAGATCCTCAGATGATGCGCTGCTCCAGTTCGCGCGGATCGCTGACCGCTACGTGCCAGAATGCCTCTGCCCCCTCCGGCAGGCGCGCTAGCACCCGGTCCAGATCCTGCTGTCGGATCGAGCGGCGCAGGGCGCGGGCGGTGGCCTCAATGGCATTTTCTGGCGTCAGGTTGTGATGCGGGCGCAAGGCCTGTGCTTCGCGGGTCAGGCTGGGGCGGTCGCCAAAGGGCACCGGCGGCTGGCTGATATCCCAGTCTTTGACAAAGATCGCGCGCAGTACCGATGGCAGCACCGAAGCAAAGGCCAGTCCTTCTTGCGCTGTCAGTCGGCGGCGAAACACCAGCAATACGCCTTCCACCGCCGTATAAGCGGAATTGTCGGACTGAAGGCTCATCTCTTCTTTGACATCCTCAAGGAAGGCGCTGAATTCTTTTGAAGAATGTCGATATGTCCAAGGCATGGGCATCGGGGGTCTCTGCTTTCTCCGGTGGTTTCTGTGTCCAAGGCACTGCACGCAATGCATGCGCGCAGTTTTGCCTGACGTATCGTTCCTGTCGAGACCTCTTGCCTTTCGCGTTCTGGCGCATATGTTTCTTGGCAGGAGCAACAGAGGAAGACCCTATCCATGATCCAGACCCTTGCCGCACTCGCCCTGTTTGTGTCGCTGCACGTGGTTCTTTATCATGCCCTCTCCCATCGCCTCCGTCCGTCTCGACAGCCTGCATTGGTCCGCCGCTGACACGCGGCCTGTTCTCTCGGACATCACTCTCAGTTTTCACCCCGGTCGCACCGGGGTTGTTGGCCGCAATGGCACCGGCAAGACGACGCTGCTGCGTCTGATTGCGGGGGATTTGCCGCCTGCATCCGGTCGTATCGTGACCACCGGCACGGTCGGTTGGATGCGACAGGACGTGGCCGCGCAGGATCACCTCACGGTCGCAGAGCTGTTTGGCGCGGCCTCCGGTCTGGCGCGGCTGACGCGTGCTGAGGCGGGCTGCGCGAGTGCCGCCGATCTGGCCGAGGCCGATTGGACCCTGCCCGCCCGGATGGAGGCCGCCATGCAGCGCTGCGGCCTGTCGCTGCGCCCGGAGGCCACGCTGGCGCAGCTGTCGGGCGGACAACGCACCCGGCTTGCTCTGGCGGCGCTGCTGTTTCAGGACCCGGATATCCTGCTGCTGGACGAGCCGACCAATACCCTCGACACCGGAGGGCGCGCCACGGTGCGGCAGGTTCTGCGCGACTGGCGGGGCACCGCGCTGGTGGTGAGCCATGATCGCGAACTGCTCGACGACATGGATGCCATAGTGGAGCTGAGCCCGCTTGGGGCCAGCCGCTTTGGTGGGCCCTACAGCCAGTATCGGGCGGAAAAACACGCAGCCTTGGCGGCGGCGCATCATGATCTGAACGAGGCCGAAAAAGCCCGCAAGGACACCGCCCGCCGCGCGCAGGAGGCCGCCGAGCGCAAGGCGCGACGCGACAGCGCGGGCAAGGCGGCGCGAGCCTCAGGAAGCCAGCCCAAAGTCCTGATGGACAAGGCAAAAGAGCGCGCCGAGGCCTCCAAAGGCGCAAGCGCACGACTGCGCGAGGCGCGGCAGGCGGCGGCGGATGAGGCGCTGGCGGAGGCCCGCGCCCGTATCGAAATACTTGAGCCGATCCGCATGGACATCCCGACAACCGGCGTGCAGCCCAGCACGCGCATCCTAGCCCTGCAAAGTATCACTGCTGGCTACGGCACCCGCGACGTGTTGCGGGATCTGTCGCTGGAGATCACCGGGCCGGAACGGATTGCGCTGCACGGTCCCAATGGCTGCGGCAAGACCACGCTTGTGTCGGTGATCCTCGGACAACTGACGCCCCGCGCCGGATCTGTGGAGCGCCACGCAAGTGCCGCGCTATTGGATCAGCATGTGAGCCTGCTGGAGGCCTCCGAGACGCTGGTGGAGAACTTCCAGCGCCTCAGCCCCAAAGCCACCCTGAATGAGGCCCGCGCGGCGCTGGCGCGGTTTCGGTTTCGCGCCGAGGACGGCCTGCAAGTGGCGGGCGCACTCAGCAGCGGGCAGCGGTTGCGGGCGGGTTTGGCCTGCACCCTTGGCCGCCCGGTGCCGCCACAGCTATTGGTGCTGGACGAGCCGACAAACCACCTCGACCTAGAAGCGGTTGAGGCCTTGGAGGCCGCGCTGCAGGACTATGACGGCGCGCTCCTTGTGGTGAGCCACGACAGCGCCTTTCTCGATCGGATCAACCTGACTCGGCACATCAGCTTGGGGCCTTAATGGTTTGGTAACGGGATGAATTCCGCGTCATCGCCGGGCGGTAGGTGAAAGCGCGGGTTATTGGCAAAATCGCCGCGCGCCCAGGCCTGTTTGGCCTCTTCGATCTTTTCCTTGGAGGAGGCGACGAAGTTCCACCAGATGTGGCGCGGCCCACCCATGGTCTCGCCGCCCAGCGCCATCAGCCGTGCGCCCTCCGGCCCGGCGGTCACGGTGATCGCATCGCCGGGGCGAAACACCATCATCTGCCCCGCCTCAAAGGTCTGGCCTGCAATCTCGACCGCGCCGCGGGTGATATAAAGGCCGCGATCCTCATGATTATCCGGCATCGGCAGCTTGGCCCCGGCGCCCAGAATGACATCGGCATAGAAGGTCTCTGACAGCATGGTCACGGGCGCGCGCTCGCCCCAGGCGGAGCCGAGGATCAGCCGCACGTCCTTGCCCTCACCCAAGAGGTGCGGCAGCGCCTCTTTGCCGTGGTGTTCAAACACCGGTGTCATGTCTTCCTTGTCTTCGGGCAGCGCGATCCATGTCTGGATGCCAAAGAGGTTGCTGTGCCCCTTGCGGGTGGCCTCAGAGGTGCGCTCGGAATGGGTGACGCCATTGCCGGCGACCATCCAGTTGACCTCGCCCGGGTAGATCATCTGATGGGTGCCGAGGCTGTCGCGGTGTTCAAACTCGCCCTGATAAAGATAGGTGACGGTGCCAAGGCCGATGTGCGGATGCGGGCGTACGTCGATGCCGCCACCGGTGATGAACTCTGCCGGGCCCATCTGATCGAAAAAGATGAAGGGGCCCACCATCTGACGCCGGGGCGCGGGCAAGGCGCGGCGTACCTCAAACCCTCCGATGTCGCGGGCGCGGGGGATGATCAGCGTCTCGATACCGTCGAGGCTACCTGCATCGGGGCACTTTGGTTCCAGTGTCGGGTTCCAGCTCATGGGCCTGTCCTTTCCTCGCCGCGTTGCCTTTAAACTAGGCCACGGGCGCCGCTCTGACAGCCTGTTGGTTTTGCACAAACCCTGCGCGCCCGCTCACATCAGGGCGAGTTTCAACGCCAGCGCCAGCATCACCACGCCGATCAGCGCGTCCAGCACCTGCCATGCACGGGGCCGCGCAAACACAGGCGCCAAGAGCCGCGCGCCATAGCCCAGCGTGAAGAAGAACACGAAGGAGGCCATGACCGCGCCAAGGCCAAAGATCCACGCCGGTGTGTATTGCGCCGAGATCGCCCCAAGCAGCACCACCGTATCGAGATAGACATGCGGGTTGAGCCAGGTAAACGCCAGACAGGTCAGCACCGCAGGCAGGAGCGCGGTCTGCACGCCCTGCCCTTCGGTCCTGAGTGCTGCGCCCCCCGTCCACGCCGCCCGGAGCGCGCGCAGTCCGTACCACGTCAGAAACAGCACGCCGCCAAGGCGCATCGCGGTTTCGAACCACGGCACTGCGGCAGTGAGCGTGCCAAACCCCGCCACCCCGGCCGTGATCAGCAACGCGTCCGAAAACGCGCAGGTCAACACGATGGGCAGCACATGCTGGCCCCGGATGCCTTGGCGCAGCACAAAGGCGTTCTGCGCCCCGATCGCAAGGATCAGGCTAAAGCCAAGGCCAAAGCCTGCCATCAGGGTCGGCAGCATGTCTGCGGTCATCGGGAGGGGCAGCATGGGGCTTTGTCCTTTTGTGTCATTGCGCAACGCCCGGGGGCGGTTGCCTTTGACTAAAGCCGGGCTGAGGCGTAATCAAATTAAAGATACTGACCTCAATTAAGTCTTGCTAATGCGATATGATCCTCTCCAGTTGGCCGCGCTTTCCGCGGTGCTTGACCTTGGCAGCTTTGATGCGGCGGGGGCGACGCTTGGCGTCACGCCCTCGGCAGTCTCGCAGCGGATCAAGGCGCTGGAGGATCGGGTGGGCACGCCGCTGGTGAACCGCACAAGCCCTTGCACCGGCACCGAAACCGGGCTGCGCATTGCCAAACATGCCGAGGATGTCGCCCTGCTAGAGCGCCGTCTCAGCCGGGATCTGTCCTTGGAGACCACCGAAAAACCGGCGCGGCTGAAAGTTGCGGTCAATGCCGACAGCCTCGCCACATGGTTTGTGCAGGCGATGGTCACGGCGGATGATGTGCTGTTTGATCTGGTGATCGACGATCAGGACCACAGCACGGAATGGCTGCGCCGTGGGGTGGTCTCTGCCGCCGTGAGCGCAGACTCCCGCGCGGTCACTGGCTGTGATGTGCATGCGCTGGGGCGGCTGTCGTATGTGGCCACGGCCAGCCCCGCCTATATGGCGCGGTGGTTTCCGGAGGGGCTGACGACTGAGACGGCCCGCCGCGCACCCTGTATGGTGTTCAACGCCAAGGACCGGCTGCAACATCGCTGGCTGGATCGCCATGTTGCGCCGGGCATCGTGCCGCCTGCGCATTACCTCTCCTCCACACAGGCGTTTCTGGATGCGGCGGCAGCCGGGCTGGGCTGGGGGATGAACCCGGAGGTGCTGGCACGCCCCTATCTGGCGCGCGGAGATTTGGTGGAACTGGTGCCCCGCAGCCAATTGGATACGCCGCTTTATTGGCAGGTGAGCCGGATCATGGCCCCTGCCCTGCGCGAGATCACCCGCGCGGTCCGCTCGGCTGCCGCAGATATGTTGCGACAGGATCGCTAGGCTGGTCGCAGACTGCGGACAGCTGCTAGGCTGGCGGTATGCTGATGTTGCGTCCTCCCAAAGGGGCCTTTGCCCATAGCGTGTGGGTCCGGCTGATTGTGCCGCGTGCACTGCTGCTGGCGGCGTTTTGGAGCATGAACCAGAGCCTGCAACTGCCGGTCTGGCTGGCCTATCTGTTGGTGGCGGGGGATGCGATTTTCCTGCTGTGGCAGATCGCGCGCTATCACAGCGCTGCCGAGGCCCATACACGCGACACCGGCGCGATGGCCCCGATCTGGGGCGGCTATCTGCTCTGCCTGTTGGCGATCCTCTCCAGCGCAACCCTTTGGTGGAACACGGTGTTGATTGCACATCGCCCGCCGCCCGAAGAACAGCATAGCGAACAGATGAGGCGCGCGCGCGAGGCGCTCTATACCCTGACGCGCAGCCTGGATGGCCGCAGCCTCACCTTTGACGGCGAGATCACCTTTGGGCTGAAGGCGCGGCTTTCTCAGATGTTGGACCTCTCCCCCGAGATTGATGAAATCCGCCTGAGCAGCCCCGGTGGCCACATCTATGAGGCACGCGGCGCGGCACAAGTGATCGCGGCGGCTGGGCTGGATACCCTTGTTCAGGGTGAGTGCAGTTCGGCCTGCACCCTGTTGTTCATGGCAGGACATCAACGTCGCCTCGCGCCGGAGGCGCAGCTTGGATTTCATGGGTACGGATTGGCTGAGGACGTGAACCTACCCGGCTATGACATTGATCGCGCGCAGGAAAAGGATCGCGCCAGCTTTATCGCGCAGGGTATGCAGCCAGAGTTTGCGGCGCGGATTTTTGACATGCCGCCGAACCGCATGTGGTACCCAAAAGAGCCAATGTTGCGCGCCGCAGGCGTGTTGCGCCCCTAACGCGGCCAGACATGAGAGACCTGCGCTCATGGTAGTTGGGCTTGGCAGATTACAGATTTAGTTGTACCATACAACCATGAATCAGCCCTCTGACACCTCCCGTATCGACAAAATGCGCGCGGCCGCACGTCACATCGTGCGCGAACTTGGCTTTATGCAAAAAGGCTTGGCCGGGACGGATCTTTCACCTTCGGCGGTGCATGCGATCCTTGAGATTGGCTATGGCACGGTGGCGACGGCCAGCGCGCTGGGACCCCTGTTGCATCTGGAGAAATCCTCGGTCAGCCGTCTGCTGCAAAAACTGGAGTCCGACCAGCTGATTGAGGGGATATGCGATACCGCTGACAGGCGGTCACGCCGGTTGAGCCTGACACCAAAAGGGCGCGATCTGTTGCGTGAGCTGGAATACTTCGGCAGGCAGCAGTTTCGTACGGCACTGGATAGAACCTCCGCAAAAGAGGCACAGACAATCGAAGCTGGCCTGTCACTGCTGGCCGATGCCTTGCCGGCATCCGGAGCGCAAAAGCAGCCTATCGTTCAAGAGGTGCGCTGGCATCAGGGCTACAGACCCGGTGTCATAGGCACGGTGAGCGCGCTTCATGCTGCATATTATGCGCAAAACTATGGGTTTGGCGCGGTGTTTGAGCGCAAAGTCGCAAGCGAGATGTCTGAGTTCATGTCCCGCATCGAGGCCTCGGCGAATACGGTGTTTTGTGCCTATCAGGGGGAGGAACTCTTGGGGTCCGTGTCCCTTGATGGGCAGGATTTGGAGGACGGCACCTGCCATTTGCGCTGGTTTATCGTCAGCCCCAAGGCGCAAGGCCTTGGGATTGGTGGAAGGCTGATGGAAAAGGCGGTGAATTTTGTGGATACCCAAGGGTATCACATCACGCGGCTCTGGACCTTCAAAGGGCTGGATGCTGCGCGCCACCTCTATGAAAAACATGGCTTTTGCCTCACCCATGAGGCGCCGGGCGCACAATGGGGCACCAAGGTGATCGAACAGGAATTCGAGAGGACCCGCGCATAACGCGCCCGATCTTTCATTCACGCAAGGCGAGATAACCAAAAACGGGGGGC
>NZ_LNWY01000013.1 GCF_001681715.1 Tritonibacter mobilis
GTCTGAAAGGCGATGTCATCGATTACGGAAATGATCTGCGCGATTTTGCCGGAGCTTTGTTCAATCTCCGTCATCGCCGAAACCGCATTGCGCACGATTTCCCCGCTGGCTTCGGCTTCGGCCCGCGCTTCGTTTGTGGTGCGTTCCACATCCCTGGCTCCCGTCGCCGCCGAGGTCACGCTGGCGGTCATCTCATCCAACGCCGCTGCCGTCTCCTCCAGCGTTGCCGCCTGGCTCTCGGTGCGATGCGACAGATCCTGCGAGGCCTGGCTGATCTCAGAGGCTCCATTGCGGATCGAAGACGAGGTGTTGATCACCTGTCCAACGGTATCATTGAGCGTATCCAGCGTGCGGTTGAAATCAATACGCAGCCGGTCATATCCCTCGCCCAGTTCATCGGAAATATGCGCGGTGAGATCGCCCTCTGACAAGCGGGCCAGACCCGTTCCAAGCGCATCCACCGCCTTGTCCTGCACCGCACGCCGCTGCGCACGTTCTTCGGAGGCCGCCTCTTCCATCTTCTCTTTTTCTACGATCCCATCCCGGAACACTGAAAGCGAACGCGCTATGCGGTAAATCTCCGTGCTGGCATTTGCAAAACCGCTGATGGGTTTCCGGTCGCCATTTGCCAGCGCCTCCGTGCGGTCACTCACCCGGTTCAAAGGGCGCAGGATAAGCACTTGGATAAATACGAGCATGGATAGGAAGAACACAGCCGCGATGCTGACAGAGATCACGAGGTTTCGCACAATAAGCGCGACCTCCGCAAAGATATCATCTGTCATCACATCAATTTCATTCAGCGTGCTGGCGGTAAACTCCGATGCGCGCTGCGAGATCGCTTCAACCGATGCCCTTGCAAAAAGAGTAGCCTCATCCGCTGCCTCTGCAGCTTCAATGCCTCTGATTTGAAGCGCCGCCAAACCGGTTTGCGGGTCATTGAGGCTATTGAGTGCAAGGAGCAACTCCGCCACGCGCTCATCCCGGAAATCCTGATATTGAGCAAGAACCGCACCTGCCTCGGCCATCACTTGGGCGGCTTCATTAACGCTTGCCTCATCATCTGAGGTTGCTACATCAAGCGCTGCGACCTGAAACTTATTGGCCGCGATTCCGATTTCAATCAATTCGTCGAGGAATCCGATCTCGTTCGTCAACAAGAGCTCTAGCGCCTCGCCATTTGATTTACTCGCCTTATCGACAGCCGCATGCAGTTTAAACATCTGCGCATCAATGGCCATGGTAATAAAACGATCGGTGTCAGAGCGCGCTTTCATGGCAGCCTTACGGAGTGTTTCAGATGGGAAAAGACTTTGCGCGAGCACTGTCTCAAGCGTAAAAACAGCGTTTCTGATCAAAGAAGCATCTATTAATTCTGGGGCGCGCTCATCGATAAGATCAGAAATTTCCAACAAACGCGCGCGGGACGTCTCAGCCAGTTTTTCAATACTGGCCAAAGTCTCCGGGTCTTTTGTCCCCCCTGCAGCAACAGAGGCCCCTGCCATGAGATTAAGTTCTGCTCGCGACTCTAAAAGAAGTGAGAGGTTCTGAAAATCGACATCAACGAGATTTTTGACAGAAGTGTCAATTTTTTGATCGGTCGCTTCAGCTCCCTCTTTCAACTCTTCAGCTGCGGAGTCCGACAATTCGGCCATCGCACCGCTAAGTTCACTGATAATGCTCTGCATTTCGCGCACACGTGCTTCGATCTGGTCATCACTGGCAAAGGCAGTATTGCGGGCTTGTGCAAGATCACTGAGGGCGCGCGAGACCTCGTCAAGACCGGATGAAAATTGTGGTTCAATTTCATCGTTGAGGTGCTCAATCGACATCGCCAAAGCAGTGGTCGCGGCATTGACCTCTTGCATGGCCTTTTCTACGCCAGCCGGGCTATCTACCACCAGCATGGTGATCATACTGTCCTTAGCCATATCTGCAGCCAGAGTGATTTCCTGAGATACACCAAGGTCAGGCAGGTTTTCATCGTTCAACTCCGTCATATGGATGTCGATTTCCATCAACATGGCGTAAATCAGGTAGGCAAATAATGTGAAGCCAAGCCCCACCGATAGCAAAATAGCGGTTAGTTTCGCGCGTACGCTTCGTAAAACTCCAAAACGACGGCGAGTTTCTGGATGGGTATCGGACAGATCAGACATTTTCACTCTACACGTTATTTTCACTGACGGGCGGGTGGTTTCTTTTCCAAAACTGAACTGTTAAAAATGCCTGATTGCAAACGCCCTTAACATCGACTTTCATTAAGGGTGATTGGTGCAACGGGTATTTTCCCGGTTCATCGAAAAACTTGGCGCGCAGCACTTAAAGATTGATAAAACCGCCCAAGAAAACATCAGAAAATGTGAACTTTTCACCCTGGCATTGCTGTATGATAAGATTTCATTCTCATATGACAGCAGAGGCCATGCGCAGTTTTTTTGTTAACTATGTGATCATATATGATCATACCTTTCCGTTAGGAAATTCCGAGGCCATTCCAAAGACTTGCATTGCCCACCTTTTTTCAAGATGCGCTGGAGACTGATCTGATGTGGTCTGGACGACGCCCAACCAGCACGGGCGTAAGGCCTGCGGCTGCGCGCGCGTCCCCTCAGTCTGGTTGTCGGCGTATTTTATTCAGAACTTCCAATGAGCTCCGGGGAGCACATCAAAGCCCCGCCGCGTTTGACGTCGTCTCGACAGTCGCAAAACCATCGTCAAGACAGGTCTAAATACTGCCATCACCCGGCGCGCTCACCGGTTCGTCTCGCGATGCCTATAGAAGTGGCACACATCGCGTCTGCGTTAAAAATTATTGACTCTCAATTTGATCAAATCGCAAGCTGACCGGGCAGATGCCGCGAAAGGCCGCCAGAAGCCAGCAAATTGCATTCGGGCATTTTACCCAGATCACAGGACACCCGGGCGCGTCGCGCTCGCAATGCCAACAGGGAGCGCACGCATGATCGAAATAGAGGGCCTGACCAAGACATTTGGAGAAGGGCCAACTGCTTTTACCGCGCTGGACGATGTCTCGGTCACGATCCAATCCAACGAATTTTTCACGCTCCTCGGGCCATCGGGGTGTGGCAAAACCACCCTTCTGCGCACCATTGCGGGCTTCCTTGATCCAACCCGGGGAAAGTTGACGCTGGACGGTGAGGACCTGCTCAGCAAGCCGCCGCACCATCGCCCGGTCAACACGGTATTTCAATCCTACGCACTGTTCCCGCATATGACGGTTTCGGAAAACATTGCCTTTGGATTGCAGATGCTTAAGCGGCCAAAGGCGGAAATCTCTGCCACCGTTTCAGAGATGCTGGAATTGGTGCAGATGACGGCCATGGCCGACCGCAAGACCGCTCAGATTTCGGGCGGGCAACAGCAACGTGTCGCGCTGGCTCGTGCCCTCGCGCCGCGTCCGAAGGTTCTGTTGCTGGACGAGCCGCTCTCCGCGCTGGATTTCAAACTGCGTAAAGAGATGCAGCTGGAATTGAAGCGCCTGCAACATGAAACCGGCATCACCTTTGTCTTTGTCACCCACGATCAGGAAGAGGCGCTCACCATGTCTGATCGCATTGCGGTGATGAATGCGGGCACCATCCGGCAAATCGGCGGGCCACGTGATATCTATGATCACCCGGCGGAACGCTTTGTGGCGGATTTCATCGGTGACACCAATTTCCTCAAGGCCCAGATGCTCTCGACCGAGGGCGCCGGCTCCAAGGTGCGCCTGTCGTCTGGTGCGGAAATCATGGCGAAACCTGCACAGGGCGAGCCTCCGGCGACGAATGGCGCCTCCGTGACCCTTGCCGTACGCCCGGAGCACGCCGATCTGTGCGATCCCAATGGCGCGCTCTTGGCCGGGAGTCTGAAAAACGTCGTCTATTTCGGCACCGATACGCATTATCATGTGGGTCTGGAGAGCGGGGAGATGTTCATTCTGCGCCGCCAAAACCAGCCGGGCCACACGCAAAACTGGGCGACGGGCGATCGGGTGGGACTGGACTTTGCCCCCGGCACCGCCCAGATCCTGAAGGATTGATCGGATGAGTGATATGGCACTGTCCGACCCCGCCCCAAGCCCCGAGACACGGGCCCGCCGCGAGCGGCGCAGCCGCTGGTTGCTGCTCACCCCGGCCCTCGTGATCCTCAGCCTTGCTGCCAGTGGTCCCCTTCTGGTGGTGGTGATTTATTCCTTCCTGACGCCCGGAGACTATGGCGGCGTGGAGTGGCAGTTTTCGCTCGATCCATGGTTCAATGTGGTCGCCGAGAGAGATTTTTTCACCGAAGAACTCAAGCTCGCCGATGCCCATCTCTTGGTTTTCTGGCGCTCGATTAAACTCTCGCTGATGACGGCGATCCTTTGTTTGATTGTGGGCTTTCCCACCGCCTATTTCATCGCCACCCGCCCCGCGCATCGACGGGATATGTGGATGCTGTTGATCATGATCCCCTTCTGGACCAACCTGTTGATCCGCACCTTCGCGATCATGGAGCTGATCCGCAACCAAGGCACCATCAACACCCTATTGATGGCCAGCGGCGTGATAGATGAGCCGATCCAGATGCTCTACACAGAGTTTTCGGTGCTGGTGGGCATGACCTATGTTTACCTTCCACTGATGATCCTGCCGATCTACGCCTCGATGGAGCGGCTCGACTTCAATCTTGTGGAGGCAGGCTATGACCTCTACGCGACCCGGCTTCAGGTGTTGCGGCGCATCATCTTCCCTCTGGTCAAACCGGGCGTGGTGGCCGGGTCTATTCTGGTCTTTGTGCCATGTCTCGGGGCCTATGTGACCCCGCGCGTTCTGGGCGGGGGCAAGCAATTGATGCTCGGCAATCTGATTGAATTGCAGTTTGGACAATTGCGCAATTGGCCGCTTGGGGCCGCGCTGGCGCTGACGCTTTTGGCCGTGGTGATGGTGGCGCTGGTCTTTTACGTGCGTGCCATTGGACGGGAGGGCGAACACAATGCGTAAGGGATTTGATGTTCGCCGTCAGCCGGGCTTTACCGCAATTGCGATGGGCTGTTTCATCCTGCTGTATCTGCCCATCATCTTGTTGGTGGCCTACTCTTTCAATGCCGGTGAATCGATTGCAATCTGGGAAGGTTTCTCATGGCGCTGGTATGCCTCGGCTTGGGAAAACGAGCAGGTCAAGGACGCCACGATCCGTTCTTTGATCCTCGCGGCCTCCTCTTCTGCCGTGGCCACCACCGCTGCGGTTCTGGCGGCGCTGGCCACCACCCGCAGTAAACCATGGCGGGGACAGACGGTGGTGTTTGCCATGGTCAACCAACCGCTGATGGTGCCTGAAATCGTGACCGCCGTGTCGCTGCTCATCGTCTTTGCCGTGGTGAAATCCTTCACCGGCTACACCGGGCTTGGCTACTTGATCCTCGCGCATTCGGCCTTTTGCATTCCATTTGCCTATATGCCGGTGCGCGCGCGCCTGCAGGGCATGGATCTGAGCCTCGAACAAGCGGGATCTGATCTCTACGGTACGCCCCTACAGGTCTTTCGCCACATCACCTTGCCGCAGCTGTGGCCGGGGATTTTGGCCGGGGCGATGCTGGCGTTTGTTATTTCGCTTGATGACGTGGTGATCACCGAATTTGTGAAATCTGCGGGACAGGACACGCTGCCCACCTATATGCTGGGGCAGTTGCGCCGGGTGGTCACACCCGAAATCAACGCGATCTCGACCGCCCTTCTGGCCATCTCAGTTATCATGGTCACGGCGTTTTTCTTTATCAACAAGACCCGCAAATAATCCGAAAACCACGAGCCGGATATAACTGGCCGCACATCAAAACCCAACATCCGACAGGAGAGAAGACACATGAAACATCTGCTAGCAGCCACGGCGCTTGCAACCGTCTCCGTGACGGCGGCCACGGCCGAGGGACAGTTGAACATCTTCAACTGGGGCAATTACACCAGCCCGGAGCTGATCGAGAAGTTCGAACAGGAGTTCGACATCGACGTCACCATCACCGACTATGACAGCAACGACACCGCCCTCGCCAAGCTCAAGGCGGGTGGTCATGGCTATGATATCGTGGTCCCGTCAGGCACCTATGTGCCGATCTTCATCAGCGAAGGGCTGTTGATGAAGTCGATGCCAAACCAGATGGAGAACTTTAAAAACATGGACCCGCGTTGGGTCGATGTGGAGTTTGATCCGGGCCGCGACTACACCGTGCCATGGCAATGGGGCACCGTGGGCGTCACCGTGAACACGGCGGTCTATTCCGGCGATATCAACTCGGCCGCGCTGGTCTTTGATCCCCCCGAAGAGCTGAAGGGCAAAATCAACGTGGTGCCAGAAATGGTCGACGTGATGAGCATGGCCATTCACTATATGGGCGGCGAGCAATGTACCTCCGACAAGGACGTCTTGCTGAAAGTCCGCGACAAACTGGTCGAAGCCAAGAAACACTGGCTCTCCATGGCCTATGGCAACATTGAGAAATTTGCCAAAGGTGACCTTGCGGCGGGGACCAACTGGAACGGCGCATCCCTTCGCGCCCGTCTGCAAAATGATGACATCGCCTTCGGCTACCCCCAGACCGGGTTTTCGATCTGGATGGACAATGCCGCAATCCTCGCGGATGCGCAGAACGTCGAAAATGCAAAACTGTTCATCAACTACATCATGGCACCGGAAAACGCCGCGCTGCTGTCGAACTTTGCCCGCTACGCCAATGGCATCAAAGGGTCAGAGCCCTTTATGGATGAGGTGATGGCCACGGCACCCGAAATTGTCGTCCCCGAGGGTCTGCAGGACGCAGGCTATCTGGCGACAAGCTGCCCGCCCGAGGTGCTGAAAATCTACTCTAAGATCTGGACCGAACTGACCAAGTAACCGCACCAGATCTGATGACACATCGGGTCGCGCCCTGATACGGCGCGGCCCATCCATAAAAAGACGGACCCCATTATGACCAAAGCCCCAGATACCGTGATCCTCAATGGGCGCCTGATCACCTTTGACAGCGCGCGCCCCTACGCCGAAGGCCTGGCCATCGCAGATGGGGTCATCACCGCGGTTGGCTCCACCGCAGAGATCCGCGCATTGGCGGGGCCTTCCACCCGCGTGATCGACGCTGCTGGCTCTACGGTGTTGCCGGGTTTCATCGACAGTCATGTCCATCTGTTTGGCGGCTCGGTCGAATTGGCCTGTCTTGATCTCACCAGTATCAAAGGCGAGGCCCAGCTGACCGAGGTGGTGCGCGACTGGGCCAAGTGGAACACCGATGACCAGTTGGTCTTTGCGGTGCAAGCCGACTACGCCATTTTGGGCGATGGCATCAAAACCACGCGGCAAGCGCTGGACCGGGTCCTGCCGGACCGCCCCTTTGCCATGTATGCCCCCGACCACCACACGGTCTGGGCCAATACCGCCGCACTGGAGGCCGCAGGTCTGTTGCACGGGGCCGAGGTCGAGGCCGGGGCACAGGTGGTGATGGGCTCTGATGGGCTGGCCAGCGGCGAGTTGCAGGAACCCTCAGCCTATGCGCCGGTGTTGCGCATGACCCGCCACGCAGGCCGCGACATGATGGGGCTGGTGACCGGCGCGGATCCGGTACCGCCTGCAACATTGGAGGAACGCACGCTGGATAAGGCCGCGCTGGAACGCGGTCTTCAGCATTGTGCCAGCCATGGGATCACCGGTCTGCACAATATGGACGGCAATTTCTATCAGCTGGAACTCCTCTCGGAGATGGAGCGCGACGGCACGCTCTTGTGCCGGACTGAGGTGCCATTTCACTACAAAAGCCCCGACCCGCTGGAGCGTTTCTCAGAGGCGCAAGAGATGCGGCAGCGCTTTAACAGTGACATGGTCTGGTGCAACCGGGTGAAAATGTTCATGGACGGCGTGGTCGAGAGCGGCACCGCCCTGATGTTGCAGCCCTACCCCGGCACCGATCACATCGGGGACGCGGTTTTTGAGGCCGAGCATTTCAATCAGGCCTGTATCCGCGCCGATGCCATGGGCCTGCAGATCGCCACCCATGCGATTGGTGACCTCGCAGTCCGGCGCACGCTTGATGGCTACGAGGCCGCGCGCCGCACCAATGGCGCAAGAGACAGCCGCCACCGGATCGAACATATCGAGGTGCTGCATCCGGACGACCTGCCCCGGTTCAAGGACTTGGGCGTGGTGGCCTCGATCCAACCGGGCCACGCACCGTTTGGCGGCTATTTCCCTCCCTCAGGCGTTGGTGCGATGCTGCATGACGCGCAGATCCCCCTGTCTTATGCTTGGGCCGACATCCGCAACAGCGGCGCAAAGGTGATCTTTTCGACAGATTGGCCGGTGATCCCGGTGGATGTGATGCCCACAATCAAGGGCGCTGTCGCTCCGCTGAAACTCGGCGCGCCTTGGCGTGACCAATCGCAAAGCTTGCTGGATACGCTCGAAAGCTACACCGCCGGAAACGCGTGGGTCGAATTCAACGAGACCCGCAAAGGCAAGCTGAAACCCGGTATGATGGCCGACATTGCCGTCATGGATCATAACCTTGAAACCATGGATCCTGAGACCCTGAACCAAGCGCGCGCCGCCTTCACATTCTGCGCCGGACGTATGACATGGCAAGCCTAGTCGGGGTGTAGCCGAGACGACCATCAGAGGCTCAGGACCACAGAAAAGATGCGCATAACACCACGGCGTGATAGGTTTGCGGTATGATGATCACGGATATCGAGACCTATTTTTCAAAAGGCTGCGGACGTTGCGCGCGCTTCAGCACGCCGGAATGCTCAATCAAGGATTGGCAAGAGGGTCTGGCGCAGTTGCGCAGTATTTGCATCTCGGCCGATTTGAAAGAGACGGTCAAATGGGGCCATCCCTGCTACATGTTCGCAGATCGCAACATCGCGCTTTTGGGGGCATTTCGGAAGGACTTCGGGCTTAGCTTCTTTAACGCTGCGCTGATGAAAGACGCCGAAAATATCCTCGAACGACAAGGTCCGAACACCAAACATTCAAACCTGATCCGCTTTACATCAAATAGCGGCCCGGCGCAGATGGAAGATGTCATCCTCGCCTATCTGCAAGAGGCAAAAGGCTATGCCGAGGCGGGTCAGAAGCCCCCAAAGGACGACAGCGCTCTCGACCTCCCCGAAGAACTCATCGAAGCGCTCGATGCCGACCCGGAGCTGTCAGAGGCCTTTCACGCCCTGACACGCGGGCGGCAGAGAAGTTACGTCATTAACCTCAACGGTGCCAAGAAACAGGAAACAAGGGTAAACCGGATCGCGAAATTTCGCGATAAGATCATCGACGGAAAAGGCGCCAACGAGCGCTAGGGCAGGCATTCCTGTCCCCACAACGCCGCGCACTCCGGCCAACACTGGCCCACATTGCCCCACACCTTATCGGTAGAGCACGCAGCCCGAACACCCTGATCGGGCTGCGCTGAGATCAGTTCTTATACGCCGAAACCATCAACATCATTGGCCGTTCCAGTTCCTCCGCCAATTCCGGCATCGCTGCAATCTGCTGCGGCGAAGGCGCGAATTCCTCAACCCTGCGCAAGGTGAACCCCGCGTTGATCAGGGTGTTGATCGTCGTGGCAAGTGTCCGGTGGTGTTTCAACACCCCTTTGGCGAACCAGTCGGTGCGGCGTTCACCCTCGTTTGAATACCCGTTGACCGGCCAAGTTTTGCGCCCGTCCTCATCCTCGATCCAGTGCGGATGTGCTGCGGCCATGAAAATCGGGTGTTCGATGGTAAAGACCAGATCACCGCCTGCACTCAGCGCCGCGTGGATCATACGGATCAAGCGCTCAAAATCCTGCACATAGTGAAAGGTCAGAGCGCTGTAGATCAGATCAAATGCGGTTTCGGGCAGTTCAAGCCTATCAAGATCGGCAATGCGATAGGTGATAGCGGAATCGCTGGTGTCAGCTTGCGCTCGGTCGATCATGTTTTGCGACAGGTCTAGTCCCAGAACCCTGTCCGCCCCCTGCGCGCGAAACCAGCGCGACGCCCAGCCGAAGCCGCAGCCTAAATCCGCCACACGCTTGCCTGTGAGCTCCGGCAATAACGCGCGAATGGCGGGCCACTCCGGCGCGCCATCCAGCCCCTGCACCTGCCGGGGCAATTGGCTGTAGCCTGAGAAGAAGTCGGGATTGTCGTAGATATTCTGTGCCATGTGTATCTCCTGATAAAAAGCAGGACGAGGCACGTTTTCCACGCCAAGAGACCTCGTCCAAAAGGGGCGAGGCCGAGGCTGGCAATCGGCGTGGTCAGGTCGCGTGATCGTCATCCCGGCATCCCGCCATGGGGATACCGGCTGACCGGGCGACAATGTGGATGTCCTTCTCAACCATAGGGGTGATATCGCCCCTACTGCGAAAAAAGTCAATTTCACCGCAGTGGCGTAAAGCCGTAAAACCGATGTCTCGCCCACGGTGTGGTGTCCACGGCCGCTGCCGGATCTGGTGGGGCCAATTGCGCGTCTCAGTTTAAAGGTTTGGCAAGCTCAACCTGATACCAGCCGATAGATAGTTGGACATTCGGGGCGCATCAGCCATGAGCGATCTTTTCAAAACGGTAGCGGGCAAACTGGTCTTAGCGACCGGAATAGCAATCACTGTCATTCTCGCGGGCTACATCAGCTACAGCGGATGGCGCGCGTCGCGACAGGCCGATCACCAGGTCATGGCCCTCGCCAGCGAAACAGCGGGAGAGATTGCCCAGACCATAGCGGTTCAAATCACACAAGCGACGTCGGCGGGTGCAGCCGTCAGTGGCGCGGTCTCGGGCTATATGTCCACTGGCAACGCCACCACTGCCAATGTGATCGAAATCCTGCGTGGTGTTCCCACACAGTACGATACAGTCTTTTCTGCGTGGATGGCGGGCCTGCCCGATGGGGGAACCGATGCCTTTCTGACAGGATCGGAGGGTCGCAACGACAACGGTGTCTTCACCCCCTATTGGACCAAGGCCGCGCAGGGTGGTCTGGATTTTGCAACCTTTGCGATCGACGCGAGCGCCC
Source organism: Tritonibacter mobilis (assembly GCF_001681715.1). Taxonomy (GTDB): domain Bacteria; phylum Pseudomonadota; class Alphaproteobacteria; order Rhodobacterales; family Rhodobacteraceae; genus Epibacterium; species Epibacterium mobile. The sequence continues at coordinate 11,020 of NZ_LNWY01000013.1, forward strand.
AGTGGTTTGCCGTGCCAGTCAAAACCGCAAAAGGAATAATCACCGAACCTTACCTCTCTGAGGAAGGCCGGCTTTTGACCTCAGTCGCTGTTCCCGTCATCGTCGATGGGCAAACGCTCGGCGTGGCCGGCGTCGACATCGTGTTGACAGATCTGACCACAATGCTCGCAACGCTCGAAACCTTCGAAGGTGGACGCGTCATGTTGGTGGACAGCAGCGGCAAATGGCTCGCCAACCCAGATGAAGCAATCTTGACCCAACCTTATGACGACGCCGGGGCGGATCTCCTGAAGGCGGCCCTGGCAGACGGCGCACCACGGGTGATCGAGGGGCTTCCTGATGGCGCCACCCGCCTCGTCTTTCCGTTCACCGCGCCCGGCATGAACACCACCTGGGCCACAATTTTGGATGTCCCGGCCGCGGTCTTCACCAACCCGGTCCGCGAGGCCGTCTTCTCTTCCGTGTCAGGTGGGGTATTGATCCTGATAATGTCGCTGGGCACGATCTACCTGACCGCGCGGGCCTTGGTGGGACGCCCCCTTGGCGACATGCTCGCCTCAGTCAATAAGCTCGCCGCCGGGCAATACAGTGATGCTGTGCAGGGCACCGAACGCCAGGACGACGTCGGCACAATGGCCGCATCTGTCGAAGCCCTGCGCGCACGCTTGCTCGAAAAAGAAGAGATGGAGCAGGAACAGGACCGCCAGCAAGCAGAGCAGGCGCGGGTTGTGGAAACACTCGCCAAGAGCCTGCAAGCCCTAGCAAAAGGCGATCTGTCGCACACGATTGATGTCCGCTTCTCCGGCTCCTACGAGGCCCTGCGAGAGGACTTCAACCTGACCGTCAACACGTTGAATGACATGATGGCAAAGCTCTCCGAGAGCATCAGGGAAATTCGCGCGCGTTCAGATGAAATCAGCTTGGGTTCTGATGAGTTGGCGCGCCGCACGGAAAGCCAGGCTGCCACGCTGGAGGAAACGGTCGCAGCGCTTGATGAGATGACAACCTCCGTCCGCTCGGCCGCGGATACAGCCTCCAATGCGGAACGCAATATTTCCGAGACCCGCAAAAATGCCCAAACCTCCGGTACCATCGTCAGAGATGCGGTGGTCGCCATGTCAGAGATCGAGAAGTCCTCGGAAAAGATCAAACACATCATCAATGTCATCGAAGACATCGCCTTTCAGACCAATCTGCTGGCTCTGAACGCCGGCGTTGAGGCCGCGCGCGCAGGCGAGGTCGGTCGTGGCTTCGCGGTTGTGGCCTCCGAGGTGCGCGGCCTTGCGCAGCGCTCGTCTGAGGCAGCCATGGATATCAAACAGCTGATCGAAGCCAGCTCTGCCCAAGTGACGACCGGGGTCGATTTGGTCAACCGCGCAGGGGACTCCCTCACCGACATCGTGGAGCGCGTTGCCCGCGTCGCCGACGAGATGTCAGAAATCGCTGCGGGTGCAAACGAACAATCCGTTGGGCTTGGTGAAATCAACGTGGGCGCAACGCAGCTCGATCAGGTGACCCAGCACAACGCTGCAATGGTCGAGGAAACATCTGCCGCAGCCGCCACGCTCCAGCAGGAGGCTGCATCTCTCGAAAGTCAGGTCGGTCGGTTTACATTGCGCAAAGGCACCGCTCAGGCCCAACCTCAAGCGCCGCGCAAGCCCGCCCCGACCAGTGGCTCTCCACTCATCGAGCTTGGCTCTGACGGACGAACCAGAACGCGCAATGATCAGCCCGAGGTGGTCGTGTTCGAACCACCACGCGGCGGGCAACGCGTTTCAAATGGGGATTGGACTGACTTCTAAAGGGTATTGAATGTCAGATGACAATCAACCTTGGCGTCATGAACTGAACCAAACAACACCTCTGCCGGGCAACCTGTATCGCGGATCTGCTCCTCACAGCGCCAACCAGGTTGCCCGTCGCAGACCAGACTGTCCAACAGATCGTGCGCTCATCAGAGATTGAGGTCAAATTTTCACAGCACAGCAATTTGGAGCGCAGCGGGCACAGCAAACCTCAAATAGTAGTTCGGATTGGCACCGATACAGATTGGCTTCGGCACCCCTCGTCCCATGTTGATGCACCACCGCTAAGCACCAGTCGGGGCAGAATTTTCCTGCAATTAAGCAGAAACCCATGCAAATCAAAGGGGTAGAATGGTGGGTGATAAGAGATTTGAACTCCTGACATCTTCGATGTGAACGAAGCGCTCTACCACTGAGCTAATCACCCGTGAGGCTGGTGTTTATCCTCAGCACTCAGGCTTCGCAAGAGGGGTACTTGCAGTTTTTTGCTCCTGCGATGGCTTTTCGGCAATCGCAGGTTTACGCCGCAATTTGCAAATATGGATGCGCCCGTTTGGGGTATCCTTGCTGCGGTTTACGCGCAGTTTCCCCATCGGTTCCAGATGCAGTGGCCGTTTAGCGTCAATGGCCTCGCCCAGAACCGCCAGCATGGCCTCGACCACAGGTTTTGCATCGCGTTTTTTTACACCACTGCGCGCCACAACTTGGTCGATCAACTCCTTTTTGCGTAGCTCGAGAACTGGGGTTTGCTCCACAGGTGAAGAGGACGAATCCGCCGCTGTTTCAACTGCAGATGTCGCAACCTCTACCTTTGGAGATGAGGACGCAACGCGCGCGGTGCTGTGTTTCGGCCGCGGGCTTGTGGAGGGGGTGCGGGGTTTTGCCATAGTTCCTGCCTTTTGTTTTTCTGTGCTCGTCTCACCTGCGCGGATTTCGATACTCGAGCGCACGCAGATCACTTTCTGCGGTGAAACTAGCGCATAACCGATAGAAAATCATGGAAAACCCAACATCCGGGGCTCTGCCCCTCTTGGCCTGCGGCCAATTCACCCCGGGATATTTTTAGTTAGAAGAATAGGTGAGAAACACCCCCCGGCTCTCTTCTAACTCCAAATATCCCGGAGCGCGAGGCAGAGCCTCGCATCCTGTTGCAGGGCGAGCGGGCGCTGGGGTTGGGGGATTTTCAGGTTTCTGTGGCACACTGACAAATGTCGCGACATGGCACCGGAATTGACACCTCCGGACCGGGATTTACCCCCAGAGATCACCTCTCAACCAAAGGTGCAGGGGGTCCGATCTGAAGACTTCATCCGGATCACGCGCGGGACAGGCCCGCGTGGATCAAACCCGCCTGCCCTCCCGGCGGCGCCGCCATCTGGTGCAAAACCGCGAAACCTAAGGATCGCACCGCACCCAACCCAACGACGCCCAGCATATAGAAAGGGCGCCCCGAACCGGGACGCCCTCCATCACACTCAATACGCGACGGTGCTTAGTGCGCCGTGGCGCCGCTGGCGTCTCCGCCTTTCAGCGCGGCAGCGGCGGCGGCGGCCTCTTCGGCCTCCTCGTCCCACTCGATCGCTTCGGGCTGGCGGACCAGCGCGTGTTTCAGCACCTCAGAGACGTGATCGACCGGGATGATTTCCAGCCCTTCTTTCACGTTGTCCGGGATCTCCGGCAGGTCTTTTTCGTTCTCCTTGGGGATGAGAACGGTCTTGATGCCGCCACGCAGCGCTGCGAGCAGTTTTTCCTTCAGACCACCGATGGCCAGCGCATTGCCGCGCAGGGTGACCTCGCCGGTCATGGCGATGTCCTTGCGCACGGGAATGCCCGTCAGCACCGACACGATGGAGGTCACCATCGCCAGACCCGCCGAGGGGCCGTCTTTGGGCGTTGCGCCTTCGGGGACGTGGACGTGGATGTCCCATTTGTCAAAGCGCGGCGGCTTGATGCCCAGACGTGGCGAGACGGAGCGCACATAAGAGCTTGCCGCCTCGATCGATTCCTTCATCACATCGCCCAGTTTACCGGTGGTCTTCATCCGACCTTTACCCGGCAGGCGCAGCGCCTCGATGGACAGCAGTTCACCGCCAACGGAGGTATAGGCAAGCCCGGTGACCACACCGACCTGATCCTCAAGCTCCGCCAGACCGTAGCGATACTTCGCCACGCCCAGGAAATCGCCGAGATTGTCGGGCGTCACCTTCACGCTTTCGGTCTCTTTTTTGACGATAGAGGTCAGCGCCTTGCGGGCCACTTTGGCAATCTCACGTTCGAGGTTCCGCACGCCCGCCTCGCGGGTGTAGGTGCGGATGATCTCTGTGAGTGCTGCGTCGGTCAGCTCGAACTCCTTGGCCTTCAGGCCATGGTTCTTCACCTGTTTGGAAATCAGGTGCTGCTTGGCGATCTCACGCTTTTCGTCCTCGGTGTAGCCAGAGAGCGGAATGATCTCCATCCGGTCCAGAAGTGGGCCCGGCATATTGTAGCTGTTCGAGGTGGTCAGGAACATCACGTTCGAGAGGTCATATTCGACCTCCAGATAGTGGTCCACAAAGGTGCCATTCTGTTCCGGATCAAGCACTTCGAGCATCGCCGAGGCCGGATCGCCACGGAAGTCCTGCCCCATCTTGTCGATCTCGTCCAAGAGGATCAGCGGGTTCGTGGTCTTGGCCTTTTTCAGCGCCTGAATGATCTTGCCCGGCATGGAGCCAATATAGGTCCGGCGGTGACCACGGATCTCGGACTCGTCGCGCACGCCACCCAGAGAAATCCGGATAAATTCACGACCCGTCGCCTTGGCAACGGATTTGCCCAGCGAGGTTTTACCCACGCCCGGAGGGCCAACAAGGCACAGGATCGGGCCTTTGAGTTTGGCAGAACGCTGCTGCACCGCGAGATATTCGACGATGCGTTCTTTCACCTTTTCAAGGCCATAGTGGTCCTTGTCGAGGATATCCTGCGCGCGGCCCAGATCCTTTTTGACGCGGGATTTGGTGCCCCACGGGATCGACAGCATCCAGTCGAGGTAGTTGCGCACAACTGTGGCCTCGGCCGACATCGGCGACATATTCTTGAGCTTCTTGATCTCGGCATCGGCCTTTTCACGGGCCTCTTTCGACAGCTTCGTGCCTTCGATCTTTTCTTCCAGCTCGGCAATCTCGCCAGCGCCATCTTCGCCGTCGCCAAGCTCCTTCTGAATGGCTTTCATCTGCTCATTCAGATAGTACTCGCGCTGGGTCTTCTCCATCTGCGTCTTGACGCGGGTCTTGATCTTTTTCTCGACCTGCAGCACCGACAGTTCGGACTGCATCAGCGCATAGACCTTCTCCAGCCGCTCGCTGATCGGCAGGGTTTCCAGAAGCTCCTGCTTGCGGTCCACCTCGATGCCGAGATGTCCAGCCACGAGATCGGCCAGTTTGGCAGGTTCGGTGGTTTCACCGACGGCGGTCAGCGCCTCTTCGGGGATGTTTTTGCGCACCTTGGCATAGCGCTCGAACTCATCACCGACGGTGCGCAGCAGCGCCTCCGTGGTGGTCACATCGCCGGGCATTTCCGACAGCGCCTCGGCGCGGGCCTCAAAGAAAGTGTCGTTGTCCAGAAACTCGGTGATCTTCACCCGCTGATGACCTTCGACCAGCACCTTCACGGTGCCGTCGGGCAGCTTCAGCAGTTGCAGCACATTGGCCAGCACGCCAGTGCGGTAGATACCATCCTGATCCGGATCGTCCTCGGACGGGTCGATCTGGCTGGACAAGAGAATCTGCTTGTCATCGGACATGACTTCTTCGAGGGCATGTACCGACTTCTCCCGGCCCACGAACAGCGGCACGATCATGTGGGGGAAAACCACGATGTCGCGCAGCGGCAGTACGGGGTAGGAGGAATTGAGAGGCTCTTGCATACTCGGTCCTTTTTCTTAGCAAGACGGCCAGGCCCCGTATGTTCGGCAACCGCGGTCGTCTCCTCACTCGGATTATTTATCTGGTCAGGCGGGTCGAGATATTCAACCGCCCTGCCTCAAACGTTGTCTACCAGAATGCCCCGTGCATGATCTGACCACAAGGGCGCAAATGGTGAAACGGTGAGCAAAGCCCTAACATCGTCAGCCCATGCCGTTCCGTCGCCAATAAGCTGGCGTAAATTGTCTGTGATCCGCAGGCGGATTTCCCCGCCTGCGTCGATATAGCTAAGGTGATCTGGCCAGAGGTCGAGACCTATTCCGCCGCCTGAAGTTCCAGCGTCGGATAGTCGGTGAACCCTTTGTCACCACCGCCATAAAAGGTCGCTTGATCGCCTTCTGCCAAGGGGGCGTCCGCCTTCAGGCGCGCCACCAGATCCGGGTTGGAGATGAAGGGCCGCCCAAAGGCCACCAGATCCACCGCGCCGCTTTCGGTCCGGGCCAGGGCCGTCTCGCGATCATAGCCGTTATTGGCCATATAGGTTCCGGTATAAAGCTGGCGCAGGGTCTCAAAATCCCCTTCGCGCGCGCCACCGGTGTCGCCTTCGATCAGGTGCAGATAGGCCAGATCATAGGTGTTCAGTCGTTCGATCACCGGGGTGTAATGGGCCACCGGGTCGCTGTCGGAGACATCGTTAAAGCTGGCAAAGGGCGACAGCCGCACACCGATGCGCCCCGGCTCCCAGACGGTGGCCAATGCGTCCAGCACCTCAAACAGGAAACGCGCCCGATTTTCTGCCGAGCCACCATAGGCATCACTGCGGGTGTTGACCCCATCCTTGAGGAATTGTTCCAGCAGATAGCCATTGGCGGCATGCAGCTCAACGCCGTCAAATCCCGCCTCTTTGGCGTATTTTGCGGCCTGAACGTAATCTTCGATCACGCGCTGAATGCCTGCAACCGTCAGCGCCTCGGGCGTCGCGGTGGGTTCAAACCCGGCATGGGTAAAGGTCTGCGCCTCCGCCGCCTGATCGGTCGGCCCCACCGCTTTTACGCCCTCGGGCAGCAGCGAGTCATGGGTGATCCGCCCCACGTGCCACAGCTGGATCACGATCTTGCCGCCCTTGGCATGCACCGCATCGGTGACCTTGCGCCATGCGGCGGCCTGCGCGGCGGTGTGGATGCCGGGGGTCTGGATATACCCTTTGGCCTCGGCGCTGATCTGGCTGCCTTCGGTGATGATCAAACCGGCGCTGGCGCGTTGGGCGTAGTATTCGGCGTGACGGTCGAGCACCTCTCCGGTGGTGTCGTCGGCACGGTTGCGCGTCAGCGGCGCCATCACCACGCGATTTGTCAACTCAAGGGCACCGGCGGTGGTTGCGGCAAACAGGTTCTGGCTCACGGGTTTCTGGCTCACGGGGAGTATCCTTCGCTCAAAGTATCCAGCAACAGGAATGTTGCCCCACAAGAACTGAGCATCCCCCCTCCGCCTTTCAACCCTCCAGCAACGAGAATGTTTCGAAACCCCGAAAAACCCAGCGCAATCGCCCCCTTCGTTCCGCAACAATGTGGGAAATATCTCATAATATCAGAACGTTAAAAGTCCTCCCCGAAGGGCGGCCTTTTTACGTTCACGAAGAGGTGCGCGACTGCCCTCCCGCTTGGCGGTCGGGTTCAAACCCGCGCGTGTCACAAGGGTTCGATATCGCCTTGGGCGCGCATGTCGTGGAAAGTCTTCTGCCAAGCGTCAAATGTGCCCGCTGCGATTGACTCTCGCATGCCAGCCATGATGTCCTGAAAGTAATGCAGGTTGTGCCATGTCAGAAGCATGCCGGAGATCATCTCGTTCGACCGGAACACGTGGTGCAGATAGGCGCGCGAATAATTGCTGCATGCCGGGCAGCTGCAATTCTCATCCAAGGGACGCGGGTCGTCCTGATGGCGGGCGTTCTTGATATTGACCACGCCGTGACGGGTAAACGCCTGCCCCGTGCGACCAGAGCGCGAAGGCAGCACGCAATCCATCATGTCGATACCACGGGCCACCGCGCCGACGATATCGTCGGGCTTGCCGACGCCCATCAGGTAGCGCGGCTTGTCCACGGGCAGCATGTCGGGCGCATAGTCCAGACAGCCAAACATCGCCTCTTGTCCTTCGCCCACCGCAAGGCCGCCAACGGCGTAGCCGTCAAAGCCGATCTTGGTGAGAGCTTCGGCGCTTTCTTCGCGGAAGTCTTTTTCCAGCCCACCCTGCTGGATGCCAAAGAGCGCATGGCCCGGCCGATCACCAAAGGCCTCGCGCGAGCGTTCCGCCCACCGCATCGACAGGCGCATGCTCTCGGCGATGCGATCCCGGTCGGCAGGCAGCGCGGGGCATTCGTCAAAACACATCACAATGTCAGAGCCCAAGAGCGCCTGAATTTCCATCGAGCGTTCCGGCGTCAACTCGTGACGCGAGCCGTCGATGTGGGATTTGAAGGTCACGCCCTTTTCGGTGAGCTTGCGCAGCCCCGCCAGCGACATCACCTGAAAACCGCCACTGTCGGTCAGGATCGGCCGGTCCCAGTTCATAAATTTATGCAAGCCCCCCAAGCGGTCGATCCGCTCGGCGGTGGGGCGCAGCATCAGGTGGTACGTATTGCCCAACAGAATATCCGCACCGGTCGCACGCACGCTTTCGGGCATCATCGCCTTAACGGTGGCGGCGGTGCCGACGGGCATGAAGGCAGGGGTGCGGATGTCGCCGCGTGGTGTATGAATTACACCAGTGCGTGCCTTGCCGTCCGTTGCTGTCATTTCAAAGTTGAAAAGCTCTGCCATCTCATGTTCCTGCGTCAGTCTGCACACCGCGAGGGCGGTGATTCACCCCTAATGCCAAGGAGGCGTCCCTATGTCCACAGATGACCCGAACCAGAACCTGCGTCTAGGTTGGGAGGAATGGGTCAGATTGCCCACACTTGGCCTGCCCGCGTTGCGTGCAAAGGTCGACACTGGCGCGCGGACCTCTGCCCTTCATGCGACTGACATTGAGACCTTCGGCCCCTCCAAGGCCCCCAAGGTCCGCTTTACCGTGCACCCGATTCCGGGGCGCGATGATCTGCTCATCCCCTGCTCTGCCGAGATCAAGGACCGCCGCGAGGTGACCTCCTCCAATGGGGATCGTGAACTGCGCTATGTGATTGAAACCAATCTGGAAATCGGCGGGCAGATCTGGCCCGTGGAGATCACGCTGACCGACCGGCGCGGCATGGCGCTGCATATGCTGCTGGGACGGCAGGCGCTTACCGAGAACATCTCTGTGGTGCCGTCCGAGCGCTATTGCCAACCGGAGCTGGATTACTCCGTCTACACCACGCCTGCGATCCGCAAAAAGGCCCCGAACCGCGCGTTGCGGATTGCGGTGCTGAGCCGCGAGGACAATTATTCCACCCGCCGTCTGGTCGAAGAAGGCGAACGCCGTGGCCATTCGGTGGAGGTGATCGACACGACGCGCTGCTATATGTCGATCAACGCGTTGGCACCGGAAATCCACTATGACGGCAAGCGTCTGCCCCGCTATGACGCGGTGATCCCGCGGATCGGAGCCTCGATCACCCAGTATGGTACGGCGCTGTTGCGCCAGTTTGAGACCATCGGCACCTATTGCGTCAACGGCAGCGCGGGCATCACCGCCAGCCGCGACAAGCTGCACGCACATCAGATGCTGGCACGTCACAAGATCGGCATGCCCCCCACCGCCTTTGCCGCCTCGCCCAAGGACACCAACGCGCTGATTGATATTGTCGGTGGTGCGCCGCTCATTGTGAAGCTGCTTGAGAGCACACAAGGCAAAGGTGTGGTGCTGGCGGAAACCAAGAAGGCGGCGGAGTCGGTGATTACGGCGTTTCGTGGCCTCAAGGCCAACTTCCTCGTGCAGCAATTCGTCAAAGAGGCCGCAGGCGTCGACATTCGCTGTTTTGTGGTGGGGTCCAAAGTGGTCGCAGCAATGAAGCGATCCGGTGCGGAGGGCGATTTCCGCTCCAACCTGCATCTGGGCGGCAGTGCGGTCTCGGTCCGCATCACCAAGGAAGAGCGCGCAACCGCAATCCGCGCCGCGCGCTGCTTTGGCCTTGGGGTGGCGGGTGTCGATCTCTTGCGCTCGGAAACCGGGCCAAAGGTTCTGGAGGTGAACTCCTCGCCGGGTCTTGAGGGGATCGAGAAGACATCAAACAAAGACATCGCGGCCCTGATCCACGACGAGATCGAGACCAATGTGCGCCCCACGCCCCTACGCAGCCGCAAGGCGCTGGGCGACGCCGCCGAATAACCCATGCGGTGAACGAAGACCCTTTCCCCTTGACGCTCCGGCGTTGAGGGGAAACTCTGCGCTCATTGTTGATTTAGACCCGGATTTTTCCCATGACAGAACAAGATATCATCGACGCCCTCTCTGGTGGGCTGCTCTATATCGTTGCCGCCCTCTTTGTGATCATCGTGATCTTCAAAGGGGTCCGCATCGTACCCCAATCGGAAAAATTCGTGGTTGAGCGCTTTGGCCGCCTGAAATCCGTGCTTGGGCCGGGCATCAACTTTATCGTGCCATTTCTGGATGTTGTACGCCACAAAGTCTCCATTCTGGAGCGTCAGCTGCCCAACGCCAGCCAAGACGCGATCACCCGCGACAACGTGCTGGTGGAGATCGACACCTCGGTGTTTTACCGCATTCTGGAACCGGAAAAGACCGTCTACCGCATCCGCGATGTGGACGGAGCGATTTCGACCACCGTGGCCGGGATCGTGCGCGCCGAGATCGGCAAGATGGATCTCGACGAGGTGCAATCCAACCGCTCGCAGCTGATCGGTGAGATCAAGAAAAGCGTGGAGAGCGCGGTGGATGACTGGGGCATCGAGGTGACGCGCGCGGAGATCCTCGACGTGAACCTCGACCAAGCCACCCGCGATGCGATGTTGCAGCAGCTCAATGCCGAACGCGCCCGCCGCGCGCAGGTGACCGAAGCCGAAGGCAAGAAACGCGCGGTCGAACTGGCCGCCGATGCTGAGCTTTATGCAGCAGAGCAAACCGCAAAAGCGCGCCGTATTCAGGCCGAGGCCGAAGCCTTTGCCACCGAAGTCGTGGCCAAGGCGATTGCCGAGAACGGTCTGGCCGCAGCGCAGTATCAGGTGGCGCTCAAACAGGTCGAAGCCCTCAACGCGCTGGGCAATGGCGATGGCAAACAGACCATTATCGTGCCAGCACAAGCCATTGAGGCCTTTGGCGATGCCTTCAAAATGCTGAAGGCGAAGTGATGGGCGCGCTCTGGTCACTGTGGTGGGTCTGGGGCGTGATTGCCCTAGGCCTTGCTATCATTGAGATCCTGCTGCCGGGGTTTGTCTTTCTTGGCTTTGCCATTGGTGCGGCAGCGGTTGCGGTGATCCTGCTGACACCATTGAGCCTCACTTTACCGGTGCTTTTGCTGGTCTTTGCGGTGCTGTCACTGGCAGCATGGCTGATCCTCAGACGCGTCTTTGCCCTGCCCAAGGGTCAGGTGAAGACCTTCGACACCGATATCAACGATTGAGCAACACATGAGCGCCGAGGGAACGCCTCGGCGCTTTTGCCTTTCCGGCTGCCAGCGGGAAGTGAGATCTGGTCGTTGAAAACGCCACGCTCTCTGGACCCGGCGCGCTCGTTTCCCTATATAAAACCTCAGATAACTGACCGAGGCTTGAATGACCGACGCATCCGAACCGCTTGAAGGCACCCCGCTGATTGCGCCCTCCTCCGTGTCCCACTCGCTCTATGAGCCGGTGGTTGATGCCTGCCGTACCGTCTTTGACCCGGAAATCCCGGTCAACATCTATGATCTTGGCCTGATCTACACGGTTGATATCACTGATGAAAACGATGTGAAAATCATCATGACCCTAACCGCGCCCGGCTGCCCCGTCGCAGGCGACATGCCCGGCTGGATTGTTGATGCGGTTTCCCCCGTGCCCGGCGTCAAAAGCGTCGATGTGGAACTCACATGGGAGCCACCCTGGGGCATGGACATGATGTCGGATGAAGCCCGGCTGGAACTCGGGTTCATGTAATCGAAACCCTGCGGTCGAAGTATCGTGATCGCAGGCCAGTCGGCCCCACCCTGTTGTCAGCCGCCCCTTGATGGGCCGCAGCGGACCCCTTAGGTTACAGGGTAACACATAACGGAGCCTTCCTCATGTTCGCCATTCCCGGCAAGCAAGCTGTCACCATGACCCCCCGCGCCGCCGCGCAGATCTCCAAGCTGATGGAGAAGGCGGGCCATGCCGGTCTGCGCATCGGCATCAAAAAAGGCGGCTGTGCGGGCATGGAATACACCATGGAATATGTCGATGCCGCCGATCCCAACGATGAGGTGGTGGAACAGGACGGCGCGCGGGTGCTGATTGCGCCGATGGCGCAGATGTTCCTGTTTGGCACCGAGATCGACTATGAGACCACGCTGTTGGAGTCGAGCTTTAAGTTCAACAACCCCAACGTCGCTGAGGCCTGCGGTTGCGGTGAATCGATCAGCTTTAAGGTCGGCGAGTAACCCCCGAACAGCACTCATATTCCGTATCAAAAGGGTGGCCATGCGCCGCCCTTTTTTGATGGGGGGTGCAGCGATGATTGCCCGCCTCGCGCCTCGGTGCTACCACCAATGACAACAGTATTATGCAACAAGATATGGGGGGCGACATGGCGCGCAAACTCGCGGCAGGCAATTGGAAGATGAACGGCACCGGCGACAGCCTCGCAGAGCTGGAAGCGCTCGCCAAGGGGGATCTGCCCAAAGGCGTGGACGTGTTGATCTGCCCCCCCGCCACGCTGATCTCCCGCGCGGCAGAACGTGCGGACAAGATCGCTATCGGCGGGCAGGATTGCCACGCGGCCGCATCCGGCGCGCATACCGGGGACCTGAGCGCCGAGATGCTGCGCGATGCGGGGGCGTCTTATGTGATCCTCGGCCATTCCGAACGCCGCGCCGATCATGGCGAGAGCGACGAAATGGTGCGCGCCAAGACCGACGCCGCCCATGGTGCCAATCTGGTCGCCGTGGTCTGCATCGGTGAAACCCTGGAAGAACGCGAGGCAGGCTCCACCCTGCAGGTGGTGGGCATGCAGCTGGCAGGCTCCCTGCCCGATGGTGTCACCGCACAAAACACTGTTGTCGCCTATGAGCCGGTCTGGGCCATTGGCACCGGCAAGGTCCCCACGCTGGAGCAGATCGCAGAGGTGCATAACGCCTTGCGCGACGCCTTGGTGCAGCGCTTTGGCAATGCGGGCGCGGATGTGCCGCTTTTGTATGGCGGATCGGTGAAACCCGGCAATGCGGCAGAGATTTTTGCCGTCTCAAACGTCGACGGCGCGTTGGTGGGCGGGGCCAGCCTGAAGTCCGCTGATTTTGCACCGATCATTGCGGCGCTGGCGGCCAGCTAAGCGCTCATATTTCCGCAAAATTATCGCAAACGGAGCCCTCGGGCTTTGTTTACGATACTGCCTAACCTTTTATTTTCAAAGAGAAACCTGTGAACATTATTGCCCACGTTGAAATTCCTGTACGCGATCTCGCGCGCGCCATGACATTTTACAGCACCGTATTTGAAATCACATTTTCCGATATCACCAGCATCCACGGCAACCGTATGGCCTTCTTTCCCTTCACCGAAGGACAAGACGGGGCCAGCGGAGCCTTGGCAGAAGGAGAGATCTACGTGCCCACACATCAGGGCGCGTTGCTGTATCTCAGCGTGAACGACATCGACGCGGTGCTGCAACGCGCAACAAACCTTGGCCAGCAGATCCTGCTTCCAAAGACCGCTTTGGACGATGGTGGGTTTGTTGCGGAAATCGAAGACAGCGAAGGCAACCGCATCGCAGTTCAGATGCTTTAACGACCCATGGAACGAACGAAGGGAGAGGACAGAGCGCCTCCCCCTTCATCTTTTCAAAAATACCTCGGGAGTGAAGTGACCCGAAGGGACACGAGGGGGCAGCGCCCCCTCCTGCGCGATCAGCGCATACGGCTGACGACAACCGTCACTTCGGGCTTCTTGCCGATCTCGGACTGGGCGGTCTGACGCGCGATGCGCTTCAGTTCCTGTTCCAGCTTATCGTCATCCTTCAGCGTTTTCTTGCCCGCGCGCATCAGGAACTGGTTCAGATCCTCTTCCATGACCTCGGCCAGCGCGGCGTTGGACTGACCGGTCTCGGCAAGACCCTTGAGGTCGACCCAGGGTTCGCCCAGCGGTTCGTCCTCTTCGTCGAGGATGGCCGTGACCACCACATGACCGTTAAGCGCCATACGAATACGGTCGCGCACGATGCCATCCATGGCGCCAATCTTGACTGAGCCATCCAGATAGGTACGGCCGGTGTCGATATAGTCGGCCACCTTGGGCGTATCGCCCGTGAGGTCGATCATCATGCCGTTGACGGCAATGGCGGAGGCGATGCCCTTGTCCTCGCCGAGGCGCGCATGCTGGCGCAGGTGGCGGTGTTCGCCGTGCATCGGGATCAGGATCTTGGGCTTCACGATGTCATGCATCTGCTCAAGGTCGGGGCGGTTGGCGTGACCAGACACGTGATAGAGACCGGAGCTGTCATCCACCACATCAACGCCCTTCTCGGAAAACTGGTTGATGATCCAGATCACGCCTTTTTCATTGCCGGGAATGGTCTTGGAGGAGAACAGGAACAGATCGCCCTCCTTGAGCTCCATGCCGCGATACTTGCCACGGGCCAGCTGTGCAGTAGCAGCCCGGCGTTCGCCCTGCGATCCGGTGGTGATCAGCATCAGGTTTTCGCGCGGAATATCAGCCGCTTCCTCGGGTTGAACCACTTTGGGAAAATCGCTCAGCACCCCGGTTTCGATCGAGGCTTCGATCATCCGGCGCATGGCACGGCCCAACAGCACAATAGAGCGCCCTGCCCGTTCGCCCGCCTGCGCCAGTGTTTTGACGCGCGCAACGTTGGAGGCAAAGGTGGTCGCGGCCACCATGCCGGAGGCCTCAGAGATGAGTTTGGTGATGTTGTCGCCCAGATCGCTCTCGGAGCGGCCCGCATGCGGTGAGAACACATTGGTGGAATCGCACACCAGCGCCTGCACGCCATCCTTGGAAATCTCGGCCCAGAGGTCGGGATCAAAGGCCTCGCCCACGATGGGGTTGGCGTCCAGTTTGAAATCGCCGGTATGGATCACCCGGCCTGCGGGGCTGTCGATCACCAGACCACCCGATTCCGGGATCGAGTGCGAAATGGGCACCGCACCGATGGTGAAGGGGCCGAGCTTGGTCACTTCGGGCCAAGGCGAGATCGTCACCACGGCGTCGGGGTCATGGCCCTGCTCTTCCATCTTGCGACGGGCGATATTGGCGGTAAAGGCGCGCGCATAGACCGGCACATTGAGGCGGCTATAGAGATGCGCCACCGCGCCGATGTGGTCCTCGTGGGCGTGGGTGATGAAAATCCCCTCCAGCTGATCGGCGCGTTCCGCCAGCCAACTGATGTCGGGCATGATCAAATCCACGCCGGGGGTGGTGTCCATGTCGGGAAAGGCCACGCCCAGATCAACCAGGATCAGGCGTTCCTTGCCCGGCGCGCCATAGCCATAGACGTAGGCGTTCATGCCGATTTCACCTGCCCCGCCGAGGGGCAAATAGATTAAACGTTCACTGCTCATGCGTGAGTACCGATATCCTTATTATGTTCGTGGATGCGCCGCAGACCTTGCATGGTCAGGTCATCCTCGTATGCGTCAAATAGATCTGCTGTCTGCTGGAAGAGCGGCGCCAGCCCGCCGGTTGATATGACTTTCATCGGCACGCCGGATTCGGCCTTGATGCGATCGCAGATCTCGCGCACGAGGCCGACATAGCCCCAGAACACGCCGGATTGCATACAGGCGACCGTGTTGGTGCCGATGACATTTTGTGGTTTCGAGATGTCGACATGGGGCAGCGCGGCGGCGGCATGGTGCAGCGCCTCAAGGCTGAGGTTTACCCCCGGCGCGATGACACCGCCCACATAGGCGCCGTCCTTGGCCACCACGTCGAATGTGGTTGCGGTTCCAAAATCAACGACGATCAGATCGCCGCCGTATTTGTGATAGCCGGCGACCGTATTGACCAAACGGTCCGGGCCAACGGTGGTGCCTTCGTCGACGCGCACATCCACCGGGAGCGCGCATTCAGGTTTGCCCACCACCAGCGGGCGGGTCTTGAAATAGCGGTCCGACAGCACGCGCAGGTTGAAAACCACGCGCGGCACGGTTGAGGAAATGATGACATCGGTGATCTGCGCCTTGATGCCTTGCAGGGTCATCAGGGTGGAAAGCCAGACGTAATACTGATCTGCGGTGCGCTGCCATTCGGTCGAGGTGCGCCAATGGCCAATCATCTGATCGCCATCCCAGAGTGCAAAGACAGTGTTGGTGTTGCCGCAATCAACCGCGAGAAGCATGTGCCCCGCCTCCGTCAGAAAAAGATATCCGCGGCGGGGATGGTGACTTTCCCCTTTGCGGTCTTGAGAACGAGGTTGCCCGCGTCGTCGATGGTTTCAAAGGTGCCCGAGGTTTCCTCGCGCGCGGTGCGGGCGGTGATCACCTCACCCAACTTGGCCGCCCGTGACAGCCACAGCTCGCGGATGGGCGCAAAGCCGTAGGTGGTGAACTGGTCCTCATGACGGGCAAATGCAAGGGCAAGCGCCGACAGAAACGTCTCCGGGTCAACGCGCACGCCGGTTTCCGACTGTAGCGACACCGGCCACACTGCGCCGGGTTCCAGCCATTCCTTCATCGGGGTTTCGGCCAGATTGACGCCAATCCCGATAGAAAGATGATCGACACCGGATTTGACGCCCGCGCTTTCAAGGAGGATGCCTGCAAGCTTGCCGCCATTGAGCAGCACATCATTGGGCCACTTGAGCGCAAGTCCGCTGGTGCGGCCGGTTACGGTCTCTACGGCGTCATAGAGCGCAAGTGCGGCGATAAAGCTGCGCAGGGCGATCTGGTCGGGCGTGCCCTTGGGGCGATAGACCAGCGTGCCTGCAAAGTTGCCCTTGGGATCGGTCCACGCGCGTCCGCGTCGTCCGCGGCCTTTGGTCTGGCGCAGGGCGAGTATCCACTCCGGCCCGGTAAGGCTGGGCGCAAGGCGGGCGGCCTCGTCTAAGGTGCTGTCGACTTCTGCCAGCACACGGCGCCCGTATCCGATAGGCCAATCTGTCATGCGCGCCCCTTTAGCACCCGGTTTGACAAAAGGCAAAAGGCCCGGTCGCTCCGGACCGGGCCTTTTGACGAATTATTGCCTGCACTCATCAGTTGACCAGCATGGCCGCCGCAGAGGCCGCAGCACCTTCCAGCCCGAAGGTGGTGATAACCCCCACCAGCATCAGCGCCGCACCAACTGTAAAGAAGGCCAGCAGCACCGGCGAGCGGGAAGTTTCCACGTCATCGCCCTCAGAGCCGAAGTACATGAAGAACACGATGCGCAGGTAGTAGTAGGCCCCGATCACCGAGGCGATCACACCGGCAATGGCGAGCCATGCCATGTCCGCCTCGACCGCGGCGCGCAGCACGAAGAACTTGCCAAAGAAGCCCAGCATCGGTGGCACGCCCGCAAGCGAGAACAACAGCACCAGCATGCCAAGCGCGCGGCCCGGCTCACGTTTGGCGTATTGATTCAGCGCGGCGATGTCGGTGACGGGTTTGCCATCGCGGTGCAGCATCATGATGAAGGCAAAAGTGCCGATATTCATCGCCACATAGATCGACATGTAGATCAGCAGCGCCTGCACACCCAGCGCAGTGCCCGCCGCCAGACCGATCAGCGCATAGCCCATATGGGCAATCGACGAATAGGCCATCAGGCGTTTGAGGTCAGTCTGGCCAATGGCCGCAACCGCGCCGAGGAACATCGACAACACCGACAGGAGCGCGATGACCTGGCTCCAGTCCTCGATCGCGTAGCCAAAGGCATCATGCAACACGCGGGCAAAGAGACCCATCGCGGCCACTTTGGGTGCGGAGGCAAAGAAGGCGGTGACCGGGGTCGGCGCGCCCTCGTAGACGTCCGGCGTCCACATGTGGAACGGCACCGCAGAGACCTTGAACGCCATGCCGGAGATCAGGAAGACGATCCCGAACAACAGGCCGATTGAGACCTCACCATGCTGGGCAACCTCGATGATGCCTGCAAATTTGGTGGTGCCCGCGAAGCCATAGACCAGCGACGCGCCATAGAGCAGCAGACCGGAAGAGAGCGCGCCAAGTACGAAATACTTGAGGCCCGCCTCGGTGGATTTGATGCTGTCGCGGCGCAGAGCGGCGACCACATAGAGCGCCAGCGATTGCAGCTCCAGCCCCATATAAAGCGCCATCAGATCGCCTGCGGAGACCATCACCATCATGCCGATGACAGAGAGCGCGATCAGGATCGGGTACTCAAACCGCAGCATGCCGCGTTTGGACATGTAGTCCTGCCCCATCACCATCACGGCGGCGGCAGAGAACAGGATCGCCACTTTGGCAAAGCGCGCAAAGGCGTCATTGACGATCATGCCGCCAAAGGCCTCGGTGGCACCGGAACCGGAGGTTCCGATCCAGATGCCCAGCACCACCATCAGCGCGGCGGTCACCCACACGAGCATCGGCGCCAGCTTGTCCTTGACGGTGTAGACAGCCCCGAGCAGCGCCGCCATCGAGAAGACGGCGAGGATGATCTCGGGCAGGATCACGGAGAGATCAGCTTGCATCTCATCAGCTCCTTAGTGGGAATTGGTGGCGGCGACATCGACCTCGGCGGCATCCCAGAGGGGCCCCGCGTCGGCAACGGCCGTGTTGACGGATTGCACCAGCGCTTCGGTCGAGGGACCGATCACATCAGTGACGACGGAAGGGTAGATCCCCAGCAAGAGTGTCATTGCGACCAGTGGTGCAAAGATCCATTTCTCGCGGGCATTCATGTCCTTGATACTCTTGAGGCTTTCCTTGATCAGATCGCCAAAGACCACCCGACGATAGAGCCAGAGCGCATAGCAGGCCGAGAAGATCACGCCCGTGGTGGCCACAAAGGCAACCCAGGTGTTTTCCTGAAAGACACCCATCAAGGTCAGGAATTCCCCGATAAAGCCTGAGGTGCCCGGCAGGCCGACGTTGCCCATGGTGAAGAACATGAAGACCAGCGCATAGGCGGGCATGCGGATCACCAGACCGCCATAAGCGTCGATGTCGCGGGTATGCATGCGGTCATAGATGACGCCCACACAAAGGAAGAGAGCGGCAGAGATGAAGCCGTGACTCAGCATCTGGAAGATCGCCCCATCCACACCCTGCTGGTTCGCCGCAAAGATGCCCATGGTCACAAACCCCATGTGGGCGACCGAGGAATAGGCGATCAGCTTTTTCATGTCTTCCTGCACCATCGCCACCAGCGAGGTGTAGACAATCGCAATCGCCGACATCCACAGGATCACATCGGTCATCACCTCAGATCCGACAGGGAACATTGGCAAGGAAAAGCGCAGGAAGCCGTAGCCGCCCATCTTCAACAGGATCGCCGCCAGCACCACGGAGCCCGCCGTCGGGGCCTGAACGTGGGCGTCCGGCAACCATGTGTGCACCGGCCACATCGGCATCTTCACCGCAAAGGAAGCAAAGAAGGCCAGGAACAGCAGCGTCTGCATGCCGCCCAGCACGTGAATGCCCAACACATTCATGCTTGCATAAGAAAACTCATGCGCCAGCAGCTTGACGATATCGGTGGTGCCCGCATCGAAATACATCGCCACCATCGCCACCAGCATCAGCACGGAGCCAAAGAAGGTGTAGAGGAAGAATTTGAACGAGGCGTAGATGCGGTCCTTGCCCCCCCAGATGCCGATGATCAGGAACATCGGGATCAGGCCCGCCTCAAAGAACAGGTAAAAGAGCACCATATCCAGCGCCATGAACACGCCGAGCATCAGCGTTTCCAGCAGCAGGAAGGCGATCATATATTCCTTGACGCGGGTGGTGACGGACCAGCTGGCCAGAATGGTCAGCGGCATCACAAAGGTCGTCAGCAGCACAAACAGCACCGAGATGCCATCAACGCCCATCTTATACTTCAGGCCAAAGATCCACGCGCGTTCCTCGACGAACTGAAAGCCCGTGTTAGAGGGATCAAACTGAAAATAGATGAACAGTGAGACAAAGAAGGTGATCGAGGTGGCCATCAGCGCAACATATTTGGCGTTGCGCTGTGCCGCTTCGTCCTCGCCGCGCATCAAGAGCGCCATCACAGCGGCTGCCAATGCGGGAATGAAAGTTACGATGGAGAGAATATTGTCCATCAGTGCGATCCTCCGCCGATCGACATCCAGGTGACGAGGGCTGCGATCCCCAGCACCATCCAGAAGGCATAAGTGAAGATGTAACCGGACTGAGCCCGGCCAGCGAGACGGGTGAAGAAGGGCACGATCCCCATCGCCACACCGTTGAGGAACCCATCAATGGTCTTGCCGTCGCCCTTCTTCCAGAAGAAGCGGCCAAGCGCCAGCGCCGGTTTGACAAAGACCACGTTATAAAGCTCGTCAAAGTACCACTTGTTCTTGAGGAACAGGTAGAGCGGACGCTGCTGCTGCGCGAGGCGTTTGGGCAGCTCCGGTTTCACGATGTAGAAGAGGAACGCCAGACCAAAGCCCAGGAGCATGGCGATGAAGGGCGAGACCTTCACCCATTTTGGCGCGGCATGGGCGTCATCCAGAACATGGTTGTCCGGTGCCATATAGAGCGCGCCCTCACCCGGTTTGCCTGCAAACACATAGTGATGTTCGCCCGCTGCTGCGGTCTCTTCGCCATGACCTTCGGGTGCGTCCGTGCCATGTGCTGCAGCCTCGCCTTCTGCGGCGTGACCCTCGGCAGAGGCCTCGGCCACCGGGATGCCGTAGAATTTGCCCACCTTGTCGGCGTGACCAAAGAAGGAGTTGTACCAGAGCATACCGGCAAACACCGCCCCCAGCGCCAGAACACCCAGCGGGATCAGCATGACCATCGGGCTTTCATGCGCGTGATCATGGGTGTGCTTGTCGCCGCGCGGCTTGCCGTAGAAGGTCAGGAACATCAGGCGCCAGCTATAGAACGATGTCATCGCCGCTGCGATTACCAGCATCCAGAAGCCATACATGGAGCCGCCCGCATAGGCGCTCTCGATGATGGCATCTTTGGACAGGAAGCCTGCAAACCCGATGTGGGTGAGCGGAATGCCAACGCCGGTGATGGCCAGCGTGCCGATCATCATCGCCCAGAAGGTATAGGGGATCTTTTTGCGCAGGCCGCCGTAGTTCATCATGTCCTGTTCGTGGTGCATCGCGTGAATGACGGAACCAGCCCCAAGGAACAGCATCGCCTTAAAGAACGCGTGGGTGAACAGGTGGAACATCGCCGCCGAATACATGCCGACGCCTGCGGCCACGAACATGTAGCCCAGCTGCGAGCAGGTCGAGTAGGCGATCACGCGCTTGATGTCGGTCTGAACCAGACCCACGGTCGCGGCAAAGAACGCGGTGGTGGCACCCAGCACGGTGATAAAGGTGGTCGCTTCGGGCGCAACCTCCATCAAGGGCGACATGCGGCACACAAGGAAGACACCCGCGGTCACCATGGTTGCGGCGTGAATGAGTGCCGACACCGGGGTCGGACCTTCCATCGCGTCCGGCAGCCATGTGTGCAGGATCAGCTGCGCCGATTTCCCCATCGCACCGACAAACAGCAGGAAGGCAATCAGGTTGGCCGCGTTCCAGTCGGTCCAGAGGAACGACACAGTGGTTTCCGCCAGATCCGGCGTCGCCGCAAAGATCGTGCCAAGGTTGATGCTGTCCGTCAGGAAGAACAGCGCAAAGATCCCGAGCGAAAAGCCAAAATCACCGACACGGTTGACGATGAAGGCTTTCATCGCCGCCGCCCCGGCAGAGGGCTTGCGATAGTAAAATCCAATCAGAAGGTAGGAGGCAACGCCCACGCCTTCCCAGCCGAAGAACATCTGCACCAGGTTGTCGGAGGTCACCAGCATCAGCATCGCGAAAGTGAAGAACGACAGATAGGCAAAGAAGCGCGGCTTGTAGCTCTCGCCCTCTTTGTACTGCGGGTCGTGATCCATGTAGCCGAAGGAATAAAGATGCACGAGCGCCGACACGGTGGAGATCACGATCAGCATGATCGCGGTCAACCGGTCCAGTCGGATCGACCAGGAGGTCGACAGGCTACCGCTCTCGATCCAGCGGAAAATCTCGATGATGCGGGTTTCGCCGTCAAAGGTCAGGAAAGTCACCCACGACAGAAGCGCCGTGAGGAACAACAGGCCGGTGGCGGTCCACATGGCGGCTTTTTCGCCGATGATCTTATGGCCAAAGCCGCAGATCACCGCCCCCACCAGCGGGGCAAAGAGGAGAATGGTTTCCATCTGGATTAGCCCTTCATCACGTTGATGTCTTCGACAGCGATGGTGCCGCGGTTCCGGAAGAAGCAGACGAGGATCGCAAGGCCAATCGCGGCCTCAGCGGCGGCGACGGTCAGCACGAACAGCGTGAACACCTGCCCCACCAGATCGCCAAGGAACGACGAGAAGGCGACGAGGTTGATGTTCACGGCCAGCAGCATGAGTTCGATGCTCATCAAAAGGATGATCACGTTCTTGCGGTTCAGGAAGAGCCCGAAAATGCCGATAACGAACAGCGTCGCCGCGACGGTGAGATAATGTTCAAGTCCGATCATCGATCAAAGCCCCTGCCCCGGTTTGATGTCCTTGAGCTCCATTGCCTTGGCCGGGTCGCGATACATCTGGGCGAGCACGTCCTGACGCTTCACATCCTGGCGGTGGCGCAGGGTCAGAACGATGGCACCGATCATGGCCACCAGAAGGATCAGACCCGCAAGCTGGAACAGAAGGAAATATTGGTCGTAGATAATGAGGCCAAGCGCCTCGGTGTTGTGCCGATCAACGGGGATCGGCTGGCTCAGATTCTGCGCCACGTCATGCGCGCTCTCCCACGAGCCATAGGCGATCACGAACTGCATCAGGATCACCAGCCCGATCAGCAGTGCCAGCGGCATGTAGCGGGCCATTTCGGCCTTGAGCTCGGCAAAGTCCACGTCGAGCATCATCACCACAAAGAGGAACAGCACCGCGACCGCGCCCACGTAGACGATCACCAGCAACATGGCGACAAATTCCGCCCCCAGCAGCACAAACAGCCCGGCCGAGGAAATAAACGCCAGGATCAGCCACAGCACCGAATGCACTGGCTGACGGCTGATCACAGTGAACAGCCCGCCGGTGATGGCGCTGATGGCGAAGAGGTAAAAGGCAAACACGCTCATGTCTCATCGTCCCCTTTGTCGTCCATGACCTCCTGCGCCAAATCCATGGCGCGGGTCATGGCCGGAATGCCGGCAAACACCGACATCTGTCCGATCGTTTCAACGATCTCTTGTTTCTTCGCGCCCGCCGCAAGAGCGTGGCGCACGGTCTGACGCACGGCCGTATCGGCCTGCGCGCCCTGCATGGTCAACCCCGCCAGCGTCAGCAGCAGCCGGGTTTTGGCATCAAGCCCGTCTTTGTTGACGGTGTTGCCGAACATCATCTCCATGACCTCTTTGGGCATGGTGGGCCAGAGCGCCTCAAACCCTTTGGGAGAGAAACTCTCAAGCGCAGGATTGAGGGCCTTCGCCATCTCCTGCGCCTGGGCCATCATGGCCTCGAAAGGGTTTTTCGGCGTCTCACTCATCTGTACGGTGCGTCCAGCTCAAGGTTGCGGGCAATCTCGGCTTCCCAGCGCTCGCCATTGGCCAGAAGCTTGTCCTTGTCGTAGAACAGCTCCTCGCGGGTCTCGGTGGCGAATTCAAAATTCGGCCCCTCGACAATGGCGTCCACCGGACAGGCCTCCTGGCAGAAACCGCAGTAGATGCATTTGGTCATATCGATGTCGTAGCGCGTGGTGCGGCGGCTGCCGTCCTCGCGCGGTTCGGCATCAATGGTGATGGCCTGCGCCGGGCAGATCGCCTCGCAGAGTTTGCAGGCAATGCAGCGTTCCTCGCCGTTGGGGTAGCGACGCAGCGCGTGCTCGCCGCGAAACCGCGGGCTGAGCGGGCCTTTTTCATGCGGGTAGTTCAGGGTCGCCTTGGGGGCGAAGAAATACTTCAGCCCCAGTTTGAACCCCTGCCACACGTCTTGCAGCAGGAAGTATTTGGCGGCGCGGGTGTAATCGATTTGGGTCATATCAGCCTCCTGTGCTCCAGCGGGCGAACGCCCCCCAGAACCAATCGAAACGTGCGGCAAAGGCCACGAAGACCACCCAGATCAGGCTGAACGGCAGGAAGACTTTCCAGCCCAGACGCATCAGCTGGTCGTAGCGGTAGCGCGGGGTGATGGCCTTGACCATGGCAAAGAGGAAGAAGAAGAACGCCATCTTTGCGATCATCCACAGCGGGCTGTCCGGCAGGAATGGCACCGGCGACAGCCAGCCACCAAAGAACAACAGCGAGGTGAGCGCGCACATCAGGAAGATGGCGATGTATTCACCGGCCATGAACAACAGGAACGGCGTCGAGGAGTATTCCACCTGATAGCCTGCCACCAGTTCGGACTCCGCTTCGGGAAGGTCGAACGGTGGACGGTTGGTTTCCGCAAGGCAGGAGATGAAGAACAGGAACACCATCGGGAAATGCGGCAGCCAGTACCAGTTAAACAGGCCTGCATTGCCGTCCTGTGCCCGCACGATGTCGCCAAAGTTCATGCTGCCTGTCGACAGGATCACACCAATGATGATGAGGCCGATGGAGACCTCATAGGAAATCATCTGCGCCGCAGAGCGCAAGGAGCCAAGGAACGGGTATTTGGAGTTCGACGCCCAGCCGCCCATGATGACGCCGTAGACCTCAAGCGAGGAGACCGCGAACACATAGAGGATGGCGACGTTGATGTCCGAGAGCACCCATGTGTCGTTGAACGGGATCACCGCCCAGGCGATCATCGCCAACACGAATGAGGTGAGCGGCGCCATGATAAACACGGTCCGGTCAGAGCCAGCCGGGATGACCACCTCCTTGACCACGTATTTCAGCGCATCCGCGACGGTCTGCAACAGGCCATAGACGCCCACCACATTGGGACCGCGCCGCATCTGGACAGCCGCCCAGATTTTACGGTCGCCGTAGACAAGGAACAGAAGCGAGATCATCACAAAGGCGACAACCGCCAGGGTCTGCGCCAGGATGATGACAGCAATGCCGCCTGGGGTGTTAAAGAATTCAGCCATGGGTCCTCACACCGTAGGTATTCCGTTTGCCTTGCAGTCCTGCACCACGACTTCGGCGTCGAGCGTGCGCAAACCGCGCGGTAAGGCTGGCGAGATGGTGTAGACCGCATCGGCCTTCCAAATACCAGCCTCTTGTTTCGTTTTTGTGCGCACATGACGCGCAAAGCCGTATCCCCGGATCAGCGCATATTGTGCTGCCGCGCAATCGGCATAATCGTTCAGATCCTCAAGCGCCCCAACCCGGTCCATGGTGACATGGAACTGCACCAGATCCCCATCGAGGAGGCTGGTGTCCACGCCCAGATAATCGGGCGCGGCGCGGCTCACCTCATCGCCCGACACATCCGTGCAGGCCATGAGGGCAAGCCCCGCGAGCGATATGAGCGCCGCCCGGATCACTCTGCCGCAATCGCCGTGTCGCGACGCGCCTTGGCCTGAGCGGAGAGCTCTGCCATCAGCTGCGATGCGCGCGCAATCGGGTTGGTCAGGTAGAAGTCTTTGACCGCAGGCAGGAAGTCCGCCTTGCCGAGTTTTTCAACCGGCAGCGCCTCGCCGTCATTGGCAACAACGCGATCGACCTTGGCCAGATGCGGGACGTCTTTGATCAGCGCCTTGCGCAGTTGCGCGAGGCTGTCATAGGGCAGTTTTGCATCGAGTTCCGCCGACAGCGCCCGCAGGATGGCCCAGTTTTCTTTGGCCTCGCCCGGAGCAAAACCTGCGCGCATGGCAAGCTGCGGACGGCCCTCGGTGTTCACGAACAGGCCGTTTTCTTCGGTATAGGCTGCACCAGGCAGGATCACATCGGCACGGTGCGCACCACGGTCGCCGTGGCTGCCCTGATAGATCACAAATGCGCCTGCATCAATTTCGACCTCATCGGCTCCGAGGTTGTAGATCACATCTGCACCGTCAATCGCAGCAGCTACGCCGCCCTCGGTGACAGCCCCGATGTCCATAGCACCGACACGGGCGGCGGCGCTGTGCAGGATCATCAGCTTGGAGCCGGTATCTGCCGCGAGTTTCTGCGCGGCGGCCAAAACGGCCAGACCATCAGCCTCACGCAGAGCACCCTGCCCCACGATCACCACGGAGGGCGCCTCCAGCACCGCACCGTAGTCTTTGTTCAACAGCCCCTCGAGCGCGGCACGATCGGTGCCCACATGGGCGTAATCATAGGTCAGATCCACTGCAGGGCCGACAAGCCCCACTTGCGCGCCTTTGAGCCATGCCTTGCGGATGCGGGCGTTCAGCACCGGAGCCTCATTGCGAGGATCGGTGCCGATCAGCTGGATAAACTTGGCGTTATCAATGTCTTCGATGGTGGCGGTGCCGACATATGCGGCGCGGTTGCCGATGGGCAGACGCGCATTATCGGTGCGGCATTCGACCTTACCCTCAAGGCTCTCGATCAGGTTTTTCAGCGCATAGGCCGCCTCAACCGGGACCAGATCACCGATCAGACCTGCGACTTTCTTGCCCTTCATCGCAGTGGCGACAGCCTCCAGCGCCTCGGGCCATGTGGCGGGCTTCAGTTTGCCTTCCACGCGCACATAGGGGCGGTCCAGACGTTGGCGACGCAGACCATCCCAGACAAAACGGGTCTTATCAGAGATCCATTCTTCGTTCACGCCATCATGGTTGCGCGGCAGAATGCGCATCACTTCGCGGCCCTTGGTGTCCACGCGGATGTTCGATCCCAGCGCGTCCATCACGTCGATGGTCTCGGTCTTGGTCAGTTCCCACGGGCGGGCGGTAAAGGCATAGGGTTTCGAGGTCAGCGCACCCACCGGGCAGAGATCAATGATATTGCCCTGCAGGTTCGAATCCAGCGTCTCGTTCAGATAGGAGGTGATCTCCGCATCCTCGCCGCGACCGGTCTGGCCCATCTGGGAGATGCCCGCGACCTCGGTCGTGAAGCGCACGCAGCGGGTGCAGGAGATGCAGCGGGTCATTGCGGTGCCCACAAGCGGGCCGAGGTTCAGATCGTCAACCGCGCGCTTCGGCTCGCGGAAGCGAGAGAAGTCAACGCCGTAGGCCATCGCCTGATCTTGCAGGTCGCATTCGCCGCCCTGATCGCAGATCGGACAATCGAGCGGGTGGTTGATCAGGAGGAACTCCATCACCCCTTCGCGTGCCTTTTTCACCATCGGTGAATTGGTCTTCACCTGCGGCGCTTGCCCCTCGGGACCGGGGCGCAGATCGCGCACCTGCATCGCGCAGGAGGCGGCGGGCTTGGGCGGGCCGCCGACGACCTCCACAAGGCACATACGACAGTTGCCCGCAATCGAGAGACGCTCGTGGTAGCAGAAGCGCGGGATCTCGATCCCGGCCTGCTCGCAGGCTTGGATCAGGGTCATCGCCCCGTCGACTTCGATCTCGGTTCCGTCAATGTTGATCTTGCGGAGGTCAGACATGGTCTATTTCGCCCTCAGTAACACGCCGATCGCGCTGTTTTTCTTAATTTCCGCCAGCCCGTAGGCGCAGAATGTTTCTGGCTGGTCCAGTTTGACCCCTGCCTGCCGCAGCAAGCGCTCGCCCTTGGCGCGCATCCGAGATTTTTCCTGGTCCGACTTGATGTAAGACTTAATTTCAGCGTCGCTGTAGCCAAGCGCATTGGCGCGCGCGCGGATCTGATAGAGCTGGTTCAGCCCTTTGAGCGTGCGGGGCGCGAGGCGATCACATTGATCGGCCACTTCGCTGGCCACGGCCACGGCAAAGAGCGGATCCTCGATTTCCTGCACATCGCGCAACGACGGCCTGGCCTCGCCCGCGCTGGCACCAAAGGCCAGAAGCAGGGCCGCCAAAGCCGCCAGAGAGGTGGCCATCACAGCGGTGCGTGCCGGGGAAATGGCAATTGATTCAGACATGTCAGACTCCTTTGTGGTTCTGACAGAACCACAGGAGTGAGACGCGCTGTTATTCAATAACGCCCCGCCGAACCGGCCATGATATGCCGATCTGCGCATCAAGACTCGCAGCTTCCCGTGTAGATCGCATCGCTCTTGTCGAGCTGGATCTTATAGTTGCCCTCGGCGTCCAGCGCGATGTTGGTCCAATCAAACCGCGAGGTGCCGTAGTTTTCTATACAGTAGCGTTTGGCCTCGTGATCGGCAGCCGCCAGCGCACCACGCTGGGATCGCAGCGCATCACGCACCTCGACGCGGAAATTCGCGAGGGTCTCTTTTTTGTTGATCGCTTTGACGCTTGTGCGGAACGCGATGCCGTCGAACCGCATGCGCTTGTCCTCGCGGGTTTTGCCGCCACAGGCCGCAAGCCCGACCGAGGCCGCCAATATCAGCGTTAAAGTAAAACGTGAGGTCATTATCATCTCTTCAGGTTATTCCGCTGCCATCACGCCGACGCGACCCGTTTTCTGAGCCTTGATGCGGTCTTCGATTTCTTCGCGGAAGTTGCGAATGAGACCCTGAATGGGCCAAGCAGCTGCATCACCCAATGCACAGATGGTGTGGCCTTCAACTTGTTTTGTGACATCCCAGAGCATGTCAATTTCTTCGAGTTCTGCTTCGCCCCGGAC
Organism: Tritonibacter mobilis; assembly: GCF_001681715.1. GTDB lineage: Bacteria > Pseudomonadota > Alphaproteobacteria > Rhodobacterales > Rhodobacteraceae > Epibacterium > Epibacterium mobile. The sequence continues at coordinate 39,546 of NZ_LNWY01000013.1, forward strand.
CAGACGATCCATGACGCGCATCATCCAGCCGGTGCCCTCACGGCACGGGGTACACTGGCCGCAGCTCTCGTGTTTGTAGAATTTGGACAGACGCCAGATCGCTTTGATGATGTCGGTCTGTTTGTCCATCACGATCACCGCAGCGGTGCCAAGGCCGGAGCCCAACTCGCCGCGCAAGTAATCAAAATCCATGATCGCGTCGCGCATCTTCTCGCCGCGCACACAGGGCACGGAAGAGCCGCCGGGGATCACCGCCAGAAGGTTGTCCCAGCCGCCGCGAATGCCGCCGCAGTGTTTTTCGATGAGTTCCTCAAAGGAAATGCTCATCGCTTCCTCGACGACGCAGGGGTTGTTGACGTGACCGGAGATCGCAAAGAGCTTGGTGCCCGCGTTGTTCTGACGGCCAAAACCCGCAAACCACTCCGCCCCGCGCCGCAGGATGGTCGGCACCACGGCGATGGATTCCACGTTGTTCACGGTGGTTGGGCAGCCATAAAGCCCTGCGCCTGCCGGGAATGGCGGCTTCATGCGCGGCATGCCTTTTTTGCCCTCAAGGCTCTCGATCAGGGCGGTTTCCTCGCCGCAAATGTAGGCCCCTGCCCCGTGGTGCAGGAAGACGTCGAAATCCCAGCCGGAGCCTGCGGCGTTTTTGCCCAAGAGACCCTTGTCGTAGCATTCGTCAATCGCCGCCTGCAGCGCCTCGCGCTCGCGGATATATTCGCCGCGCAGGTAGATGTAGCAGGTGTGCGCGTTCATCGCGAAGGATGCGATCAGCGCGCCCTCGATCAGCGTATGCGGATCGTGACGCATGATTTCGCGGTCTTTGCAGGTGCCGGGCTCAGACTCATCGGCGTTGATCACCAGATAGGCCGGACGTCCGTCGCTTTCCTTGGGCATGAAGGACCATTTGAGGCCGGTGGGGAAGCCCGCACCGCCGCGCCCGCGCAGGCCGGAATCCTTCATGGTTTGGATAATCCAGTCGCGCCCTTTTTCAATGAGGCCCGCCGTACCGTCCCAATGGCCACGCTTTTGTGCGCCCGCCAACGTGCGTTCGTGCATCCCGTAAAGGTTGGTAAAGATCCGGTCCTGATCCTTCAGCATGTGTGCCTACCTTTGACTGTTCTGACGCATGCGCCAGAGTTGAATGATGTTGACGCCCGCATAGATCATCGCCGCCAGAGCGGCGAAATCGAACAGCAGCGCATAGCGGCCCGGCAGGCCGATCGCGGGACCGATCAGAAGCGACAGGATCAGCCAGGCCACCATCGTGCCGGCGATCACCAGCGAGATGTGCCGCCCCTTGGCTGCAATGGCCTTATCCTGTTCGTCCTTCGTCATCGGGTCCAGTCATCCTTGACCACAGCGCACGGCCCATGGCCGCGATCTGCGATTATGATTTGTCTTTATAACGGCCGTCTTTCTTGGCCGATTTGGCAAACTCGGTCTCTTCACCGGATGCCAGTTGCTTGGCTTGGTCGATCCAGCCGTCACGTTCGATGCGGCCTTTAAACTTCAGGCGCGCATCAACCCAAGCCACCTCGGCCCCGGTCCATTTGGCGATCTGGTCAAAGTGGAAAAAGCCTAGCTCATTCAGTGTCTGTTCGAGCTTCGGCCCCACCCCTTTGAGGAGTTTGAGGTCGTCCGCCCCGCCCTCGCGCGCCGCTGTCAGCGTCTCGGGTGCTTTTTCCTCGACCGTCTCGGTCGCCTCAGCCTTAGGTTCTGCCTTGGGCTCCGTCACCTTCGCGGCGGCGGCCTCGGGCTGTGCCGGGGTGGCGGCGTCGGATTTCTTGACCGGCGCTTTTTTCTTAGGTGCGGCCTCTTTCTTGGCGTCCTCGGCCTGCTTTGCCGCTGGCTTGGGGCGCTCGGGCGCTGCCGGAGTGGGCTCTGCCGCAGCACGTCCGGCAACCACGCCATCTTTGCCGACCCAAGGGGTCAGCAGCGGTACTTCATCGCCCTGAATGCGCTTCACACCATCGCCAAGCTCGGTCGCCAGCGCGGCAGACGCGTTATACTGCGGCTTGTCCGCATCATAGTCCTTGAGCGAGGTTAGGCCGGATTTTGGCTCTGCCGCGTAGCGGCCATTTTGCGGACCGGGCACAACAGCTTTGCCCGCAGCAAGATCGTCGATCAGCTTGGTAAAGCTCGCGGCGGTCAGATCCTCGTAGTAGTCCTTGCCGATTTGCGCCATCGGCGCATTGGTGCAGGACCCGAGGCATTCCACCTCTTCCCAAGAGAACTTGCCATCCGCCGACAGCGTATGCGGCTTTGCGGCGATTTTGTCCTTGCAGACCGCGATCAGATCCTCAGCGCCGCAGATCATGCAGGAGGTGGTGCCGCAAACCTGAATATGCGCAACAGAACCGGTCGGTTGCAGCTGGAACATAAAGTAGAAGGAGGCCACCTCCAGCACGCGGATATAGGCCATACCGAGCATATCGGCGACATATTCCAGCGCGGGTTTGGTGACCCAACCCTCTTGTTCCTGCGCGCGCCACAGGATCGGGATCACCGCCGAGGCCTGACGGCCCTCGGGGTATTTGGTTATTTGCGCCTCTGCCCAAGCCTGATTAGCGGGCGTAAAAGCGAAGCTGTCGGGTTGTTCGTGGTGCAGACGGCGCAGCATTACTTGTCGAACTCCTCAAGCAGAATGCAGGTCGATGTAAGCGCCCCTTCGGGAATCTCCTGACCAGCGGCTTTGGCGTCGAAAGCGGCATCGGTGGCGTTCAGGCGGCAGATGTATTCATCATACTCATCCTCGACGAGGATCACGCCCTCGCGCACATGCACATAGCCGACAGACTCGGCGATGAGATCCGCCAAGGATTTCTCTGCCAGTGCGGTTTGGCCGATGAGGCACAGGGAAACCCCTGCAATAAGAGCGCGCAGTGTCATCGGTCAATCTCCCCGAACACGATGTCCATGGTTCCAATAATTGCGGCAACATCCGCGAGTTGGTGGCCCTTGGCGACGTAATCCATCGCCTGAAGGTGCAAGAACCCCGGCGCGCGCAGCTTGGCGCGATAGGGTTTGTTGGTGCCATCCGCCACCAGATAGACGCCGAATTCGCCCTTGGGGGCCTCAACCGCGGCGTAGACCTCGCCCTCGGGGACGTGGAAGCCTTCGGTGTAGAGCTTGAAGTGGTGGATCAGGCTCTCCATCGAGGTTTTCATATCGCTGCGTTTGGGCGGGCTGATCTTGCCCCGCGCCATGACGTCGCCCGTGGCCTCGCGCAGTTTTGCGATGGCCTGACGGATGATCGACAGCGACTGGCGCATCTCTTCCATGCGGACAAGGTAGCGATCATAACAGTCGCCGTTTTTGCCAACCGGGATCTGGAATTCGAACTCGTCGTAGCATTCATAGGGCTGCGCGCGGCGCAAATCCCATGCAAGGCCGGAGCCGCGCACCATGACACCCGAAAAGCCGTATTTCTGAATGTCGTCTTCGGTAACCACGCCAATGTCGCAGTTACGCTGCTTGAAGATGCGGTTTTCCGTCAGCAAGCCGTCGATGTCATCCATCACCTTGGGGAATTCCATCGCCCAGAGGTCGATATCATCGAGGAGCTCATCCGGCAGGTCCTGATGCACACCACCGGGGCGGAAGTAGGCCGCGTGCAGACGTGCACCACACGCCCGCTCGTAGAAGATCATCAGCTTTTCGCGTTCTTCAAAGCCCCAGAGCGGCGGCGTCAGCGCGCCCACGTCCATCGCCTGCGTGGTGACGTTCAAGAGGTGATTGAGAATGCGCCCGATTTCCGAATAAAGAACCCGGATGAGCTGCGCGCGGCGCGGCACCTCAACCCCGGTGAGTTTCTCGATCGCCAGACACCATGCATGCTCCTGATTCATCGGCGCCACATAATCGAGGCGGTCGAAATACGGCAGGTTCTGCAGGTAGGTGCGGCTCTCCATCAGCTTTTCGGTGCCGCGGTGCAAAAGGCCGATATGCGGGTCGCAGCGTTCCACGATCTCGCCGTCCAGTTCCAGCACCAGACGCAAAACGCCGTGGGCCGCCGGGTGTTGCGGGCCGAAGTTGATGTTGAAGTTACGGATCTTCTGCTCGCCCGTCTGGGCGTCGTCGAAACCTTTGGAGCCGTCCATCATTTCGCCCCCTCTTTCTCGTCACCGGGCAGGATGTAGTCGGCACCCTCCCATGGGCTCATGAAGTCAAACTGGCGGTATTCCTGAACCAGTTTCACCGGCTCGTAGACCACGCGCTTTTGCGCCTCGTCATAGCGGACTTCGGTGTAGCCGGTGGTCGGGAAATCCTTGCGCAGCGGGTGGCCGCGAAAGCCGTAGTCCGTCAGCAGGCGGCGCAAGTCCGGGTGACCTGTGAACAGGATGCCGAACATGTCAAAGACTTCGCGCTCGAACCAGTTGGCGGAGGGGTGCACATCCACGATGGAGGGCACCATGTCCTCTTCGCGCACCGCAACCCGCAGGCGAATGCGGTGGTTCTGGTACATCGACAGCAGGTGATACACCACGTCAAAGCGCTTGGTGCGCTCGGGGTAATCGACGGCGGTGATGTCAACCAAGGTGGAGAACCGGCAAGCGCTGTCCACGCGCAGGAACTCCACAAGACCTGCGATATTGGCCGGTTTCACGTCGATATTCAGCTCGCCATGCGCGATGTCCCAGGACAACACACAATCGGGGCGCTTGGCTTCGATCTGATGGCCAAGGTCTTGCAATGCTTCAATCATCTGTGTCTCCTGCCCTTAGCGCACAAGGGTGCCGGTGCGGCGGATCTTGCGCTGCAGTTGCATCAGCCCATAAAGCAGCGCCTCTGCGGTGGGCGGGCAGCCGGGCACGTAGATGTCGACCGGCACGATCCGGTCACAACCGCGCACGACGGAATAGCTGTAGTGGTAATAGCCACCGCCATTGGCGCAGGACCCCATCGAGATCACGTAGCGCGGCTCTGGCATCTGGTCGTAGACCTTGCGCAGCGCCGGGGCCATTTTGTTGGTGAGGGTGCCCGCAACAATCATCACATCCGATTGACGCGGGGACGCGCGCGGCGCGATGCCGAAGCGTTCGGCGTCATAGCGTGGCATGGAGGTATGCATCATCTCAACCGCGCAGCAGGCCAGACCAAAGGTCATCCAGTGCAGCGATCCGGTACGCGCCCAGTTGATGATATCTTCGGCAGAGGTCAGCAGAAACCCTTTGTCCTGCAGTTCTGCGTTGAGGGCCTGAGTGACCACTTCCTTGTCGACACCTGCGGTGTTCGCGCCAGCCATCACTCCCATTCCAGAGCCCCTTTCTTCCACTCGTAGGCAAAGCCAATGGTCAGAACGCCCAGGAACACCATCATGGACCAGAAGCCGGTATCGCTGATGTCCTTAAAGCCAACGGCCCAAGGGAACAGGAAGGCAATTTCCAGATCGAAGATGATGAACAGGATCGAGACCAGATAAAAGCGCACGTCGAATTTCATGCGGGCGTCATCGAATGCGTTGAAACCGCACTCATAGGCGCTGACTTTTTCAGGGTCGGGATTGCGCACCGCAACAACAACGGCAGCAAGAATAAGCACGAGACCAAGGCCGATGGCGACGGCCAAAAACACCAGAATGGGCAGGTATTCCCGCAACATCTCTTCCACGAGTGGCTCCTTTCCGCGCACACGGCAAGATCTGCTCGTGCACCGTCAATTGGCGTGTTGACTTGCGCCGTTACTACTCCTGTCCCTACAGACCGTCAACCAAGGGGAAGTTAATGTGAAAAGCTTTATTGGCCAGTTTCGCAGCAGTGCAACAATACCCTAAAACCTTATGGTTTCACTCAGTTTTTAAGCTGCGAAAAACGGGCGCAAATTTGCTGCGCCCGAGGGGGATGAATCCCCTTATTTGTCACGCCAAGAGGGGCGCCGTTTTTCAAAAAACGCATTGATGCCTTCGACCGCTTCCGGGCTCTCCCAGCGGGTGACGAGGGCGGAAATGGTAAAATCGATTGTGGATTTATCGATCTTAGGACCCAGTGCGCGGGCCAGAGCCTTGGCATCGGCCACCGCACCGGGCGCACAATCGAGGTAGGGAGTTACCTCTGCCTCCACTGCGGCATCAAGTGAGTCGGCAGAAACGGCGCGACTGAGCAAGCCCAGCTCCACCGCTTCCGACGCATCAAAAAGCCGCGCCGACATAAAGACGCGCCGCGCGCGCGCCTCGCCCATGCGGGCGATGACATAGGGGCCGATGGTGGCGGGGATCAGGCCAAGGCGGGTCTCGGTGAGGCCCATCTTGAGGCTGTCGACACCGATGGCCACATCACAGACCGAGGCCATGCCCACGCCACCGCCGAACGCGTTGCCCTGTAGCCGCCCGATCAAGGGCTGCGGCAAGGTGTTCAGAAGGTTCAGCATTTCCGCCAGCACCCGCGCCTCGCGGGCGCGAGTCTCGGCATCCGCATCCATCTGCGCCTGCATCCACGCCAGATCGCCCCCGGCGCAGAAGCTCTTGCCCGCGCCGGTCAAGACCACCACACGCACGCTTTGGTCCGCAGCCAGCGCGCGCGCTGCATCCTGCAATTCCTGCAGCATCTGTCCCGACATGGCGTTGTGCTTTTCGGGACGGTTGAGCGTCAGGGTCGCCACGCCGCGATCATCGCGCGTGAGCGTTAGCGTGTCATACATGGCCAAAGGGTCCTTATTATGATGAAGGGTCAGGCATCGGCGGCAATGGGGCGCAGGGCGCGCGCCATGGCGGCGGCCTCCTGCAGGACATTACCATCCAGCCCAGTGTCATAGCCCAGCCGGGTCAGGTGTTCGTGCACAACCTCGGTGGCGACATTGCCCGCCGCACCCGGCGCATAGGGACAGCCGCCAAGCCCGCCCACGGCGGCATCAAACACCCGCACGCCCAGCGCCAGCGAGGCGTCGATATTGCCCACGGCCCGGCCTGCGGTGTCGTGGTAATGCCCCGCAAGCCGCGTCACTGGCACGGCGTCTTTGACCGCAATCAGCATCTTGGCGATCTTGTCGGGGGTGGCCTTGCCGATGGTGTCGCCCAGCGAGATCTCATAGCAGCCCATCGAGAACAGCCGATCCGCGACCTCGGCCACTTTGTCGGGGGCGACAGCGCCATCATAGGGGCAGTCGGTCACGCAGGAGACATAACCCCGCACCGGCAGGTCGATATGGCGCGCGGCCTCCAGAATGGGGGCAAAGCGTTCAATACTCTCGGCAATCGAGGCATTGATATTGGCCTGCGAAAACCCCTCGGATGCGGAGGCAAAAATGGCGATTTCATCGGCGCGCGCAGCCAGTGCGTCTTCATAGCCCCGCATATTCGGGGTGAGCGCCGCATAGCGCACGCCTTTGGCCTTGGTGATCCCGGCCAGCACATCGGCGCTACCGGCCATCTGCGGCACCCATTTCGGCGACACGAAGCTTGCCACCTCGATCCGGGAAAAGCCTGCGCGGCTGAGGCAATCCACCAGCGCCACCTTGTCGGCGACGGGGATGTCGCGCTTTTCGTTTTGCAGCCCGTCACGTGGGCCCACCTCAAAGATCTCGACGCGGTCTTTCATGGGTTTTGCTCCTCCCGGTTCATGGGCGCGGCTCAGGCGTCTTCCTCCAGCCGGACCAGCGCTGCTCCAGCCTCCACCTGATCGCCCGCTTGCGCAAGAACTTCTGCAACCACGCCGTCACGGGCGGCCAGCAAAGAGTGCTCCATTTTCATCGCCTCCAGGATCGCGAGCCGGTCGCCTTCTTTGACTGCAGCGCCTGCCTCGGCAAAGACCGCCTTGACCAAGCCCGGCATCGGGGCCTCGATCAGGTTGCCATCCCCGGCGGCGCCTGCGGCGCGGTCCAGCGGGTCGATCACCGTAAAGCTCAGCCCGTAGTGATCAAACACCGTGATCGTGTCGCCGCAGATCGAAAGGGGCGGCAGGGGCATGCTGCCAATCACCCAGCCTGAGGCCATGCGGTTCACGGCGATATGCGCGCCCTCAATCGTCCAGTCCTGACGGTCGGGGCCGTCGACCTCGACAGTGGCCTCAAACTGCTCGCCCTGCCACTCCAGCGTGACGGAGCGATGCAGGTCGGCCCACAGCGTAAAGCCCATCTCGGGGCGCGCCTCGATCAGATCAAGCGCAGCCATCGCTGCGGCGGCCTTATGCTCGGGCTTGGCGACCGGTGCTGCCGCGAGTGCGTCGAGATCACGTGCGATCAGGCCCGTGTCCACGTCGCCTGCGGCAAAGCCCGCGTGACGGGTCAGTGCGCCAAGGAAGGCAAGGTTGGTGACAGTTCCGGCAACCTCGGTGCGGGCCAGCGCGTCATCCAGCTGGCGCAGCGCTGCAGCGCGGGAGGGGCCATGTACGATCACCTTAGAGATCATCGGATCATACCACGGGCTGATGGTGTCCCCTGCCCTCACCCCGCTGTCGGCGCGCACACCTTTGGGGAAGGCCAGATGCGAGAGCGTGCCGGTGGCGGGCAAAAAGCCCTTGGGCACGTCCTCGGCATAAAGCCGCGCCTCAAAGGCGTGACCGCTGATGGAGAGATCCTCCTGCTGCAGGGGCAACCCTTCGCCAGAGGCGACGCGTAACTGCCATTCCACCAGATCAACGCCAGTGATGAGTTCGGTTACCGGGTGCTCGACCTGCAAACGGGTGTTCATCTCCATGAACCAGAACCCGTCCGCACGCAGCCCGTCTGAGCCGTCCACAATGAACTCCACCGTGCCTGCGCCCGCATAGCCGATCGCCTCGGCCGCACGCACTGCGGCCTGCCCCATGGCGGCGCGCATCTCTTCGGTCATGCCGGGGGCCGGGGCTTCTTCGATCACCTTTTGGTGGCGGCGCTGCAGCGAACAGTCACGTTCAAAGAGATGCACCGCCGATGTGCCGTCGCCAAAGACCTGCACCTCGATATGGCGTGGTTTCTGGATATATTTTTCAATCAATACCGCCGGGTTGCCAAAGGATGTGGTGGCTTCGCCCTGCGCCGAGGCCAGCGCATCGTTGAAATCCTTGGGGTCCTCGACCAGCCGCATACCCTTGCCACCGCCGCCTGCAACCGCTTTGATCAGGACCGGATAGCCGATGCTCTCGGACTGTTCGGCGAGGAAGCCCGCGTCCTGAGTGTCACCGTGATAGCCGGGAACAACGGGCACGCCTGCCTCTTCCATCAGAGCCTTGGCGGCGTCCTTGAGACCCATTTTGCGGATCGCACTGGCAGAGGGACCGATGAAGGCGAGACCTGCGGCCTCGACCTTTTCTACGAAATCGGGGTTTTCAGAGAGAAACCCATAGCCCGGATGTATGCCTTGCGCGCCGGTGGTTTTGGCGGCGGCGAGGATCTCGTCCTGCAGCAGGTAGCTATCCGCCGGGGCAGGTCCATGACCGATATGGACAGCCTCATCCGCAAGCGCCACATGTTTGGCGTCTCGGTCGGCATCGGAGTAAACGGCGACGGTGCGTACACCCAGACGACGGGCGGTTTCCATCACCCGGCATGCAATTTCGCCACGGTTGGCAATCAGGATCTTGTTGAACATCTTGCGGTGCTCCTTTTGAGGGACCGTCGCGGCCGGGGGCTCTGCCCCCGGACCCCCGGGATATTTGAGGTTAGAAGAGGTTACATGCGGAACACGCCAAAGCGTGTGTCCTCGATGGGGGCGTTGAGGGCGGCGCTGAGCGACAGTGACAGCACATCGCGGCTTTTGCGTGGGTCGATAATGCCGTCATCCCAAAGCCTTGCCGAGGCATAGAGCGGGTGGCTTTGTTCGGCGAACATGTCGATGGTGGGCTGTTTGAACTGCGCCTCTTCTTCAGCGGACCATGTGCCACCCTGCCGTTCGATGGCGTCGCGCTTCACCGTGGCCAGAACGCCCGCCGCCTGCTCGCCGCCCATCACGGAGATGCGCGAGTTGGGCCATGTCCAGAGGAACCGAGGGCTATAGGCGCGCCCCGCCATGCCGTAGTTTCCGGCGCCAAAGGAGCCGCCGACCAGCATGGTGATCTTGGGCACGTTGGTGGAGGCTACCGCCGTTACCATCTTGGCGCCGTGGCGGGCGATGCCTTCGTTTTCGTATTTGCGACCCACCATGAAACCGGTGATGTTTTGCAGGAAGACCAGCGGGATCTTGCGCTGGCTGCAGAGTTCCACGAAATGCGCGCCCTTTTGTGCGGCCTCAGAGAAGAGCACGCCGTTGTTGGCGATGATGCCAATCGGGCAGCCCTTGAGGTGGGCAAAGCCGGTGACCAGCGTTTCGCCAAAGCGGGGTTTGAACTCATCAAAGCGCGAACCATCCACGAGACGCGCGATCACCTCGCGGATGTCATAGGGCGTGCGCAGATCGCCCGGCACCACGCCAAGGATTTCCTCGGGGTCATAGGCGGGCTCTTCGGGGCTCTGCCAGTTCACGCCTTGGGGTTTGGTGCGATTGAGATGGCTGACCGCGCGCCGCGCGAGGGCCAGCGCATGGGCGTCATCCTCAGCGAGGTAATCCGCGACGCCCGAAAGCCGCGTGTGCACATCCCCGCCGCCCAGATCCTCGGCCGAGACGACCTCGCCCGTGGCGGCCTTCACCAGCGGCGGGCCTGCAAGGAAGATGGTGCCCTGCTCCTTAACGATGATGGTGACGTCGGACATTGCCGGCACATAAGCACCACCTGCGGTACAGGAGCCCATGACAACGGCGATCTGCGGAATGCCCTTGGCCGACATCCGCGCCTGATTGTAGAAGATGCGGCCAAAGTGGTCGCGGTCGGGAAAGACCTCATCCTGCTGCGGCAGGTTGGCACCGCCACTGTCCACCAGATAGACGCAAGGAAGGTTGTTTTCCTCGGCAATCTCCTGCGCGCGCAGGTGTTTTTTCACCGTCATCGGGAAATAGGTGCCGCCTTTCACGGTGGCGTCGTTGCAGACCACCATGACCTCCTGACCGTGGACGCGCCCGATGCCTGCGATCACGCCTGCCGCCGGGGCTGCGCCGTCATACATGCCATGAGCCGCCGTCGCGCCGACCTCCAAAAAGGGCGAGCCGGGATCAAGCAGGTTCGCCACCCGGCGGCGCGGCAGCATCTTGCCGCGGCTTTCATGACGGGCACGGGATTTCTCGCCCCCGCCCAAGCGCGCGGCCTCGGCGGCCTCGCTGATCTCGGCCAGTGCGGAGAGATGGGCAGCTTTGTTTGCCTTGAACCCTTCAGAGGAGGGCATTGCCTTGGATTGAAGTTTCATAGTTCCTCCACTTCAAAGAAGAAGTTCATGATAGATTTCGACCACAGTTGCCAAACAACAAGGAATGCCGTGAAGAAGGACAACCCCACCACAAGCCCAGCACCACCGAGAAACAAGAACGCAGAGATAGCCAGCACCGGAACCCCAACCTGAATCAAAACTAGCTCCGTCTCGGCTAGTCTCGACTTCAACCGCAGCCTCGCCCCACAGTTTGGGCACCCTGAAAACTTCTGCATTGGCACGAAATTCAGGCCACCCTTAAAAGTTGTTCTAAGCGCAAAATTGTTCTGTGCGGCTCCGCAACGTGGACAGCTTAGATCAGATTTACCAAACAAGTTTATCTACCTTCCTCCCCCGCAGCCCGCGCCTTGAGTTCCTTACGGATCACCTTGCCCGTGACCGTCATCGGCAGGGCCTCCAGAAAGGCGATCTCGCGGGGATAGGAATAGCTGGCAAGGCGCTCTTTGACGTAGTCTTGCAGCTCTTTTTCGCTTGCGGCGTGGTCCGGTTTCAGCACCACATAGGCCTTGACGATCTCGGTACGCAGGGCGTCGGGCTTGCCGACCACACCGACGGTGGCAACGGCCGGGTGGGTCATCAGGCAATCCTCGATCTCGGAGGGGCCGATACGATAACCGGCAGAGGTGATCACGTCATCCTCACGCCCCACAAAGCGCAGATAGCCCGTCTCCCAAATGCCGCGATCCCCGGTCACCAGCCAGTCGCCGTGAAACTTCTCGGCGGTGGCGTCGGGGCGGTTCCAGTATTCCAGCATCATAGACCCGGAACCACGGCGCACCGCCACGTCGCCTTCCTCGCGGGTGGGCTGGCCGTCTGCGTCGATCACCTCGACCACATGCCCCGGCACCGGTTTGCCGATGCAGCCGGGGCGCACGGGGAAGTCCGCGCCACAGGAGGACACCGTCATATTGCATTCGGTCTGGCCGTAGAATTCGTTGATGGTGACGCCCAGATGATGCTGGCCCCAAGCGAGCATCTCCGCGCCCAGGGGCTCTCCGCCGGAGGCCACGGAACGCAAGGCCCGAAGCCCCTGCCCCGCCGCTTTCAGCATGCGCAGGGCGGTGGGGGGAAAGAAGACGTTGCGCACCTCGCCCAAGCGGATCACCTCGGCGCAGGTGTCTGGCGTGAACTTATCAAGCCGCGCGGCCACCACCGGCACGCCCAGCGCAAGCCCCGGCATGGCGACGTCAAACAGCCCGCCGATCCACGCCCAGTCCGCAGGCGTCCAGAGACAATCACCGGGCTGGCCCAGATGGTCGTGACTGATTGACACGCCCGGCAGGTGCCCTGTCAGCATCCGGTGCCCGTGCAAGGCTCCCTTGGGTTTTCCAGTGGTGCCGGAGGTATAGATAATGACCGCCGGGTCCTCAGATCCAGTATCGGCAAAGGGCACCGTTTCGCCCTCGACGCCAATCTCTGCGGCGATCAGCGGCTCGGCCAGATCGCCAAGCTGCGCCGCGCCCTCCCGGTCGGTCAGCACATATTTTGCACCTGCATCCTCGACCCGGTTGGCAAGGGCGTCGTGCTGAAACAGTTTAAAGAGCGGCACGGAAATGGCGCCGATCTTCCAGATCGCCAGATGCGCCGCCGCACACCACGGCGACTGAGACAGGAGCACGCCAACCCGATCACCGGGGGCGACACGTTGCAGCAATGCGCGCGCCAGACCATCGACCATCACGGCCAGATCACCATGACTCACATCACGGCGGGTCCCGGAGGTGAGGTCGATGATCGCCAGTTTATCACCCGCGTGATCCATCACCTGCGCCGCCATATTGAGCCGCTCTGGAATGTCCCAAGCGCCTGCCTCTGTCAGCCCCGGAATGATGCGTTTGGTAGTCATGTTTAACCCTGCACGTAGCGCATAGCTGATATGCGATTTTTCCCTGTCTTTCCAAAGGGAAAGACAGAGGTAATTTGATCTGGATCAGAGATGTCGCGCGGCTGACGTGGCACTGTCGCGACGTACTGATTGAAGAAGGGATTACCCCCATGAAAACTCTGGTTTCCGCCCTCGCTCTGGGCGTTGCCGCATCGAGCTTCGCCGCCCCTGCCATGGCACAATCGCAGGGCGACTGGACCTTCGGTGTCGGGATCATCAACGTGAACCCAAAATCCGACAATGGCACCCTTGCCGGTGCTGCGGCCAAGATTGACGACGACACCCAACTGTCGCTCACGGCGGAGTACTTCATCCGCGACAACCTCGGCATCGAGCTTTTGGCAGCCACCCCGTTTGAGCATGACATTGCGCTTGGCGGCACCAACATTGGGTCCACCAAACATCTGCCGCCAACCCTGTCGCTGGTCTATCACATCCCCACCAACGGCAAGATCACGCCCTTTGTCGGGTTGGGTGTGAACTACACCACCTTCTTCTCGGAAAAGACTGCGCTGGGGCGTCTGGATCTGGACAACAGTTTTGGCCTTGCTGCAACCGTGGGGGCGGATTGGAAAATCTCTGAGCAGGGCGCGCTGCGTCTGAACGTGCGCTACATGGATATCGACACCGACGCCAAGCTCAACGGGGCCCCCATTGGCACCGCGAGCATTGATCCGATCACTGTGGGTGTCTCTTACGTGCACCGCTTCTGATCCCTTTCAGATGCCGGGTTGGCCCTGCCCGCCCGGCGTTTGATCCAAGTGGCGCCGCCTGCCTGCGGCGCCTTTTTTGTCGCAACCTTCAAAGCGTATTCGCCTGCAATCGGCCCTCTCTCAGGTCTGGGGCGTTGTGGGCGGCGTTTGCCCCAGCCTTGTGACATCAATCAGCCCACCCAACCAATTGACCTGATAGCGAAACCCCACGTCTTGGGCGGTGCCATCAGGGCGACAGGTGACCACAAGCCACGTCCAGAAACCGGCGTCTTTTGCGGGCCGCGCCACGCAATCGCTGAGCTTTGCCCGGCCAGCGGCCCCAGAAACCGCGTGATCCGCGAGATATTTTTGCGCGTAATGCGTGATCACATCGGACTCGGTGATGCCTTGGCGAATGATGCCATAGCGGAACCCGATGCCGGCCAGCACCAATGCCAGCACCGCAATCGGGATCCAGTAGGCGATCCGCATCAGCTCATATGCGACATCAATTCGCGCCCAATCAGCATGCGCCGGATTTCCGATGTGCCCGCGCCGATTTCCATCAGCTTGGCATCGCGGAAGATCCGACCAACCGGATTGTCGCTCAGATAGCCCGCCCCGCCAAAAGCCTGCACCGCCTGATGCGCCTGCGTCATCGCCACCTCAGAAGCATAGAGGCAGCAGGCCGCCGCGTCCTGACGGGTCACCGTGCCCTTGTCGCAGGCCTTGGCGACCTCATAGACATAGGCGCGCGCGGTGTTCATCGCGGTGTACATATCGGCGATTTTGCCCTGCATCAGCTGGAAGTTTCCGATGGGTTGGCCGAACTGTTTGCGCTCTGCCATATAGGGCATCATCTCATCCATGCATGACGCCATGATCCCGGTGCCGATGCCTGCCAGCACCACGCGTTCGTAATCCAGACCGGACATCAGGACGCGCACGCCCTTGCCCTCCTCGCCCAGCACGTTTTCAAACGGCACCTCGACGTCTTCGAACACCAGCTCGGCAGTGTTTGATCCACGCATGCCGAGCTTGTCGAAATGTTTGGAGGTGGAGAACCCTTTGAACTCTTTCTCAATTAGGAAGGCGGTGATGCCTTTGGAGCCTGCTTCGGGATCGGTCTTGGCATAGACCACCAGCGTGTCCGCGTCAGGACCATTGGTGATCCAGTATTTGTTGCCGTTCAAAACATAGCGGTCGTTGCGCTTTTCGGCGCGCAGCGACATCGACACCACGTCGGAGCCCGCGCCAGCCTCGGACATTGCCAGCGCGCCAACATGTTCGCCGGAAATCAGCCGCGGCAGGTATTTTGCCTTTTGCTCGGCGTTGCCGTTGAGCTTGATCTGGTTGACGCAGAGGTTGGAATGCGCGCCGTAAGACAGCGAAACCGAGGCCGAGGCCCGCGCGATTTCCTCGACCGCGACGGTATGCGCCAGATAGGACATGCCAGCGCCGCCATATTCCTCATCCACGGTGATCCCCAGAAGGCCCAGCTCGCCCATCTCTTTCCAGAGGTCGGCGGGGAATTCGTTCTTCTGGTCGATCTCCTGCGCCATTGGCTTGACGCGCTCTTGCGCCCAGCGGTGCACCATGTCGCGCAGGGCGTTTACGTCCTCGCCCAGATCGAATGTCATGCTTGCGTTGAACATTTGCGCGTCTCCTCCCGAGTCACGATATTTAATGAACACTTGTTCAATAAATGCCACAGCCCCGCAGATCGGTCAACGCCGATGTTCGTTCCGCTGCTGCCGCGACGGATTTGTGGACACGCGCGCGGTGGAATGGCGGCCTATCGGTCTTTGCGGGTCGAAAACTTCACATTGGATTGATTTTTTAATCAAAGGGTTACTTTTGGTCCCACTTTGGCCATATCCCCTACCAATAAGTTACCATAAACAGTTTGGCCCGACGGGAGAGATACGTCTCATGCCGCTTCACAATCTGATTCTGAATGGCACGTTTGACAGCGGTGCTGCGCATTGGACGGGCAACGATATCGAAGCCTCGTATAATCAGTCGTCCTACATCAGTGGCGGCTCCGGCAACCGCGTGGCGGAACTGGATGGTCATCGTGGCCAGACCACGGTCATGCAGCAGAGCTTTAGCGTCGACAATCCGATCACAACGCAGCTGACCTTTGATGTGGCGTTGCGCACGGCCTCCAATTCCAATGCGGGTATTGAGGGGTTCGAGGTCGAAATCCTTGATGATGCGGGCAATGTTGTCTCGTCTATGACGGTTCTGCCCACCACCAACAGCTTTAATCAGGTGTCGCTGGACATCACCTTCCCCGCTGCGGGCGATTACACCCTGCGTTTCACAGAGCTTGGCCCCAACGACAGCCTCGGCGCGATCATCGACAATGTGGAGATGATGGTGTGTTTTTGCGCAGGCACGCTGATTGAGACTGCACAGGGGCAACGCCACGTTGAGGATCTGCGCCCCGGCGATATGATTGTCACCGCGCGTGGGCTCAGGCCACTGCGCTGGATGGGGCGGCGCCCGCTGTCGCGTCAGCACCTCGCGCAGAACCCGAAACTGCGCCCGGTGCGGATTGGACGCGGCGCATTAGGCGGCGGCTTGCCGCAACAGCCGCTCTATGTCTCACGTCAGCATCGTATGCTGGTGCGCTCGCGGATTGCTGAGCGAATGTTTGGCGAGGCCGAGGTTTTTGTCGCAGCGGCACGCCTCTTGGATCATCCCGATGTCAGCCTATGCGAGGCGGAGCAGCCGGTGACTTATTTTCACATGCTGTTTGATGCGCATGAGGTGGTCTATGCCAATGGCGCGCCGAGCGAGAGTTTTCTGGTCACGGAGCGCTCTCTTTCGGCGGTCACACCGGAGGCACGGGCAGAGATCACCTATCTGTTCCCGGAACTGGCAGCGGTGGGCGGTGTTTTGACCGCCCCCGCCCGTCCCATTCCACAAAACGCGCGTCAGAAACAATTCATTGCGCGGGCGCTCAAAAACCAACGGGCACTGCTGGAGCCGTCCATGGTCACGCAAATCGCGGTCTAGCGCGACATAGGGTCAGCCATCTGCGCCCTGAGCTTGCCAGACCGCGCTGACCTCGGCGCGGATGATGCGGGCAATTAGTGCGCAATCCTCAAGGCTGAAGGTCAGCGGCACACGCATGTCTATAATGCCCGCAAGGATACGGTCGCTGTCAGGCAGGCTTTGCGCCGGAGCATAGCGCCAGCTGTCGTAGCGCGAGGTAAAGGCGACAGGTTCCGGCACACCAAACCATTTTAGCTCCACGCCACGCGCACCGCAGCGTGTCAGCACCTCCTGGACGGCCTCAGGCGACCAATCCAAGAGCAGGAACTGGATCGAAGAGCCGACATAGACCTCCGCCTCTGGGCGCTCAATCACGGTAAGGCCCGGCGTGTCGCGCAGACCTGCCTCCAGCGTGCGGTAACGCTCATTCCAGCGATCGACCTGAGTGTTCAGATCACGCAGTTGCGGGCGCAGGATCGCGGCGCGCAGATTGTCCATTCGGCCCGAAATATTAGGGGTGTCGTATTTTACCCGCTCAAACACCTCAGGTTCAGGTGCCGCCAAATGGCGGGAATAGAGCATATAAGACCCCGACAGCATAATGGCGCGGGCCGCGACCTCCGCATCATCGGTGATCAGCAGGCCGCCTTCGCCGGAGTTTACGTGTTTGTAGGTCTGACAAGAGTAACAGCCGATTAATCCATGACGCCCAGACAGCGTGCCATTCCAACTGGCCCCCATGGTGTGGGCGCAATCCTCGATCACCGTGACCCCGGCGGCCGTGCAGATCTCCATCAGGCGATCCATATCACACAGATGCCCTCGCATATGGCTGAGCATCAAGACCTTGGCGTCCTGCGCCTTCGCCGCCAGATCCTCAAGGTCGATGGTCAGATCCTCGGTCACACCCACATAGATCGGCGTGCCCCCCACCGAAGCAATCGCCCCCGGCACTGGCGCGAGGGTAAAGGCGTTGGTCAGCACCTTGTCCCCCTGCCCCACCCCGATGGCGCGCAGCGCGGTGGCGAGCGCATAACCGCCCGATGCCACCGCAAGGCAATATTTTGCCCCCATGATCTGCGCAAATTCCTGCTCCAGAAGCGCGGTATCGCCCTGCTCGTCACCGGCAAGGTTGTAGCGGTGAATACGCCCATGGCGCATCACCTCGACGGCGGCGGCGATGGCCTCCTCGGGGATGGGGTCTTGCTGGGTGAAGTTTCCGGTAAATCGCTCTGTCATAAGCAAAGTCATGATCCGCTGCCCGCCCAAGGTCAAGAGCACGCGGGATGCCAGCTTGCCGCAGGTTTTGCGGTTCCCTCGCCCTTCGGCTCAGGGTAGCTTTGGGCGCAACGATGACCCGAACCCGCGAAAGGGCCCTTTTATGTCTTCCATTTTCACCCCGATTGCGCTGGCGGCAGCGATCTACAGCACCGCAGCCGAGGCGCAGGACACCACCAGCCTCACCGCAGAACCGCAGATTGTGACCGGCAAATTCCTGACCGCCACAGAGGTGAAACCGGTGCTGAACGCAACGCAGGCCAATTGGGTCGCGGTGCGTGAATATGACGGGCAGGATCTGGTCTATGTGACCCATCTGTGGGCGTGGCGCTGCGGGCTCTTGCAGATGGAAGTGGCCATCAATGAGGGGGAGTATGAAATCTGGGACATGCCGAAATGCCACGCCGATGAGGGCTCTCCCGGCGCAATCAAGAGCGGCGACGGCGCGCCTTATCGCAGCTTTGAGCTGGGGTCCGTGCAAAACATCAAGGTCCGTCTGGTCTATGATGATCTGACCACCGCAGAGGCCGCGTTCGAGCGCGCGGCAATCATGACGCCCTGAGACCCAATGCGGGGTCAGCCGATGTTGTTGACCCCAATCAGCTCCGCCACGATCCCCGGCAGATCGGCATAATCATGCAACAACGCCTCGGGGTTGAGCGCGGCCATTTCCGGCCCGGCCGGACCAAAAGTCACCAGCACTGACGGCACCCCTGCATTCTTTGAGGTATTGCGGTCAGTGTCGCTGTCCCCGATCAGCACGCACATTTCTGGCGCGCCCCCGGCCCGGCGAGCAGCCTCAAAGAGCGGTTTGGGGTCCGGTTTGCGCACCGGCAAAGTGTCAGCGCCCACGAGAGACGCAAACGCATCACGCACGCCAAGGCGCTGCATCAGTTCCTCAGCCAAGGCTTCGGGTTTGTTGGTGCAGATGCCGACGCCGTAGCCCGCCGCTTTCAGGGCCTCCACCGCGTCCATTGCGCCGGGATACATCACTGTATGCGTGTCGATGCCATCGCGGTAGGCCTCTAGCAGCACGGGGTAGTATTCTTCGACCGTGGCGTCCTTGAACTGGCCCGCACGGATCAGCCCCTCGGTCAGCATACGCTTGCCGCCCCGCAGCGCGATCTTGGCGTCCTCCGGGTGGGTCAGCATGTCACCAAGCCCCATAACGCCAAAGCAGTGATTGGCCGCCGCCAACAAATCCACGGAGGTATCGGCCAGGGTGCCATCAAGGTCAAAGATCACTGTGCGCATCAAAAGTCCTCCGCTTCGGCGCAAATTCGCCGCCAGATATTGCAAGTCGCAACTGAAGTTTATGGTCACGCACCTTGCGCATCCTCTGTTAGCGGATAGAACGGGGGCAACAAAAACTCAAAGGGAAAACACCCCATGAGCACTGCCCTCGTCATCCTCGCCGCAGGCAAAGGCACCAGGATGAATTCCGATTTGCCAAAAGTCCTGCACCCGATCGCACAAGCTCCGATGTTGGAACATGCCATGCGCGCCGGGCGTGCGCTTGACCCGGATCGCACGGTGGTCGTGGCAGGTCATGAGGCAGATCTGGTGCGCGCCGCCACCACCGAGATCGACCCGGATGCCGCCGTGGTTCTGCAAGAAGAGCAACTTGGCACCGGTCATGCCGTCCTGCAGGCGCGTGCGGCGCTTGAGGGGTTTCAGGGCGATGTGGTGGTGCTTTATGGCGACACACCGTTTGTGTCGGCAGACACGCTGGAGCGCATGATTGCCGCCCGCAGCCGCGCTGATCTGGTGATCCTTGGCTTTGAGGCTGCGGACCCTGCACGTTATGGCCGGTTGATCATGGACGGCGAAAGCCTTGAGAAGATCGTCGAGTTCAAGGACGCAAGCGAAGCCGAGCGCGCGATCACCTTTTGCAATTCAGGCCTGATGGCGTGTGATGCGGACGTGATGTTCCGCCTGCTAGATAAGGTCGGCAACGACAATGCCTCTGGCGAATATTACCTGACCGATCTGGTGGAGCTGGCCCGTGCGGACGGGCTTGCGGTGACGGCTGTAGCCTGCCCCGAGGACGAGACGCTCGGCATCAATTCCCGCGCAGATCTGGCCACTGCGGATGCGGTCTTTCAGGCCCGTGCGCGGGCGGAGCTGTTGGACCTCGGCGTCACGCTGATGGCACCAGAGACGGTCTATCTGGCGTTTGACACCATCGTGGGGCGCGACAGCGTGATTGAACCCAATGTCGTCTTTGGTCCCGGCGTCACCGTGGAGAGCGGCGCGTTGATCCGGGCGTTTTCGCATCTTGAAGGCTGTCATGTGTCGCGTGGCGCGAAGATCGGCCCCTACGCCCGCCTGCGCCCCGGCGCGGAACTGGCCGAGGACACCCATGTGGGCAACTTCGTTGAGATCAAAAATGCCGAAATCGCGGCGGGCGCCAAGGTCAACCACCTGAGCTACATCGGCGATGCCTCTGTGGGCGAGGCGACAAATATCGGCGCGGGCACTATCACCTGCAACTATGATGGCGTGATGAAGCACCGCACGGAAATCGGCGCGCGGGCCTTTATCGGCTCCAATACCTGTCTGGTGGCTCCGGTGAAGGTCGGCGATGAGGCGATGACCGCGACCGGCACCATCGTCACCAAGGATGTTGATGACGGAGATCTTGCCATTGCACGCGCCCAGCAGACAAACAAACCCGGCCGCGCGCGCAAGCTGATGGACATGCTGCGCGCGAAAAAAGCGGCGAAGGCCAAAGGATAGATTTTATGTGTGGTATTATTGGGGTGCTCGGCACTCACGAGGTTTCGCCCATTCTGGTTGAGGCGCTGAAGCGACTGGAATATCGCGGCTACGACAGCGCCGGCATCGCCACCGTGAACGGTGGCCATCTGGACCGTCGCCGTGCCGTGGGCAAGCTGGTGAACCTCTCGGATGTATTGGTGCATGATCCGCTGCCCGGGAAATCCGGCATCGGCCACACCCGCTGGGCCACCCACGGCGCACCGACCGTGTCCAACGCGCATCCGCATCAGGCAGGCTGCGTGGCGGTGGTTCACAACGGCATCATCGAGAATTTCAAGGACTTGCGCGACGAGCTTGCTGGTCATGGCATCCGCTTTGTCACTGAGACCGATACCGAAACCGTGGCGCTGCTCTGCGAGTTTTATATGCGTGACGGCACCTCTGCGACGGAGGCCGCGCGCAAAACCGTGGCGCGACTGGACGGCGCTTTTGCGCTGGCCTTCCTGTTTGACGGTCAAGAGGATCTGATGGTCGCCGCGCGCAAGGGCTCGCCGCTGGCCGTGGGCCATGGTGAGGGTGAAATGTATGTGGGTTCGGATGCGATTGCGCTGGCCCCGCTGACGGATCAGATCACCTATCTCGAAGAGGGCGATTTTGCCGTCCTGACCCGACAGAGCCTTGAGATCTGGGACGCCAAGGGCAATCTCGCCAACCGCGAGATGCGCCAGATCAAGCTGGAAAACGCCCGCGTCGACAAGGACGGGCACAAGCACTTCATGGCCAAGGAAATCGCCGAACAGCCGGTTGCTGTTGATAAAGCTCTGAAGGCCTATCTGAGCGACAGCGGCGAGATCCAGATGCCCGAGGGGCTGGATTTCAGCAAGATCGAGCGCCTGTCTCTGGTCGCCTGCGGCACGGCGTATTACGCCTGTATGGTGGCGAAATACTGGCTGGAAACCATCGCGCGCCTGCCGGTCGAGGTCGATGTAGCCTCCGAGTTTCGCTACCGCGAACCGCCCGTCAGCCCCGGCACGCTGGCGCTGTTTGTCTCGCAGTCTGGCGAGACCGCCGACACGCTGGCCGCGCTGCGCTACATGGTGGACAAGGTGGATGTCATCGCCGGGCTGGTAAATGTGTCTGAGAGTTCCATCGCGCGGGAAAGCGATGTGGTGCTGCCGATCTACGCAGGCCCGGAAATCTCCGTGGCCTCGACCAAAGCCTTCACCTGCCAGTTGACGGTGCTGTTGATGCTGGCGCTCAAAGCGGCGCAGGATCGCGGTCTGCCCCTGCCCGAAGGCATGCCCGCCGACCTGCGCGCCCTGCCCGGTCTGATCCATCAGTCGCTGGCGTCTGAAGCACAGATCGCTGCGGCATCGCGCGATCTGGCGGGGGCGCGTGATATTATCTTCCTTGGGCGCGGTCAGCTCTATCCGCTGGCACTGGAGGGCGCGCTGAAGCTCAAGGAGCTGAGCTATATCCACGCCGAAGGCTATGCCTCGGGCGAGTTGAAACACGGGCCCATCGCATTGATTGATGACAGCGTACCGGTGATCGTGATGGCACCGCGTGATGCACTGTTTGAAAAGACCATCTCCAACATGCAGGAGGTGATGGCACGCGGCGGGCGCGTGGTGCTGGTGACGGATGCCGATGGCGCGCGCGAAGCCTCTGACGGAACTGCCGAGGTCATCACCATGCCGCAGGTGCCCGATGCGCTGGCGCCGATCCTCTATGCCATTCCGGCGCAGCAGATCGCCTATTTCACCGCGATTGCCAAAGGTACGGATGTGGACCAGCCGCGCAACCTCGCCAAATCGGTGACGGTAGAATGACGCCGGACGCGGCGCTGGACGCGCTCCGGGCGCAGGTTGAACCGGGGCGCGCAGAGCAGATGATCGCCTATCACAAACAGAGCCGCACGGTTCTGGGTGTCGGCAATGAGGTGCTCAACACGCTGTCGCGTGACTGGCGCGGGCAGCTGGACCTTGAGGCCCGCGTGGATCTTGCCGCAGGTCTGTGGGCCAGTGACATCTTTGAAGCGCGCATTCTCGCGGCCAAGCTGCTGACACAGGCCCGGATCAAGCCGGATACGGCGGTCTGGGATCTTGTGCAAACCTGGGTTCCCGATTTCGACAGCTGGGCGATTGCCGACCACGCGGCCTCGGCCATTTCCAAGCGCTTGCAGGCCGATCCGGCGCGGCTGGATGTGGTCGAAGGCTGGACAACATCAGACCATATGTGGAGCCGCCGTGCGGCGCTGGTCTCCACCCTGCCATGGGCCAAGCTGTCCAATCCAAAACCTGCGGAACTAACCACGCGCGAGCGCATCCTTGGCTGGGCAGCAACCTATGTGCAAGATCGCGACTGGTTCATCCAGAAATCCATCGCGTGGTGGCTGCGGGATCTGTCGAAACATGACGCAGACCGCACCCGTGCGTTTCTCGCGGAACATAGCGATCAGATGAAAGCCTTCGCCCGCAAAGAAGCGGTAAAATACTTGAAATAAAACGCGTAAATTCGGGTTGGCGCAGCGTTTAAGCCGGGCCAACTTTCAATTCGACCAATTCCGTCAAAGGCAAGCCCAGCGCCCGCATCCCGTCAATCGACAGGCGGCTGCCCTGCCCTGCGGCACCTGAGATCGGCTCCAGCGTCACGACGATTGATTTGCCGTTCGGCGCGGTCAGGCGCGCATTGCGGCGCGATGAGACCAGCGGTGTTTCCATCCACAACCCATCACGACCGGGGTCGCCCAGACCTGCGACGGTGGTTTTCTGGCCAACAAAAGACTGCGCGGAGGCCACCACAGGGGCGGGTGCGCTGGTCTGCGATGTGGTTGTTGTCACAGGCGCGACCTCACGGGAGGTGGGCGTGTCCAACGCGGCGGTGCTGACCTCTTGGCGATCAGACGGAGAGGACCATGTGGTCCCACCCGAGGACGAAAGCTCCTGCGTTTGAACTGCAGGCGGCGCATCCGGGGAAACCGGCCTTGAGGGCTCCATCCGCACACCAGAGCCGGAGCCCTGCAGAACCTGAGAACTCAGATGCACACCGCCAAGGGCGTTGCACGCGGAGACCCCTCCGGCAGCGAGCGCGGCAAGGGTCAAATATTTGAACACACGTCGAGTCATGGCGCGACCCTAGCGGCACCGCAGCGCGGATGCCAGTCACAATGCCGCTTGCACCATGCAAGCCCCTATTGTCCTGAGCGAATTACCGCCTTACCTATGTCTTTATGACAGCACCTCTTATTGATCCCTTCGCACGCGCGATCACCTACCTGCGGGTCTCGGTCACAGACCGTTGCGATTTTCGCTGCGTCTACTGCATGTCCGAGAACATGACCTTCCTGCCGAAGAAAGAGCTTCTGACGCTGGAAGAGCTGGACCGCATGTGCTCCACCTTTGTGCATCTCGGGGTCGAGAAGCTGCGCATTACCGGCGGTGAGCCTTTGGTGCGCCGCGATATTATGACCTTTTTCCGGTCGATGACCCGCCATCTGGACAGCGGCGCGCTCAAGGAGCTGACCCTGACCACCAACGGCTCGCAGTTGGAAAAACACGCACAAGCGCTGTTTGATGCGGGTGTGCGTCGGGTCAATGTCTCACTTGATACGCTGGATGAGAAGAAATTTGCGGATGTCACCCGTTGGGGTCGCTTGCCGCAGGTTCTGCGTGGCATTGATGCGGCACAGGCTGCGGGGCTCAGGATCAAGATCAACGCGGTCGCGCTCAAAGGCTTTAACGAGGACGAACTGTTCTCGATGACCGCATGGTGCGCCGAGCGTGGCATTGATCTGACGTGGATCGAAGTGATGCCAATGGGCGATATCGGCAATGAAAGCCGGTTGGGCCAATATTGGTCGCTGAAGGATGTGCGCAAAGCCTACGAGGCCGGCTATCAAGTCACCGATCTGGCCGAGCGCACTGGTGGTCCTGCCCGCTATGTGCGGCTGGAGGAAACCGGCCAGAAGATCGGTTTTATCACGCCGCTCAGCCATAATTTCTGCGAAAGCTGCAACCGGGTGCGCCTTACCTGCACTGGTGAGCTGTATATGTGCCTTGGTCAGGAAGACATGGCCGACCTGCGCGCGCCGCTGCGGGATCACACCGACACAGAGGCCCCGCTGGAAGAGGCCATTCGCGCCGCCATCAACCTCAAGCCCAAGGGGCATGATTTTGACTACTCCCGCCAGACCGTGGACGGCCAGATGCCGCGCCACATGAGCCACACCGGCGGGTAAGGCCCCACATATGAGCGATCAATCGCAGGTCCGCCCGACTCTGCTCTATCATCTTTATCGCGGTGCCTCTGCGCTGCTGGCGCCGCTGATGTGGTCCAAGGTTGCAGGTAAGCTGCGCCAGCACGGTGTGCCAGAGGCGCGGGTACGCGAACGTCAGGGCTATGCCACCCTGCCCCGCCCTGCGGGCCGTCTGATCTGGTTTCATGCCGCAAGCGTCGGAGAGAGCCTGTCGGTGCTGACGCTGATCCACCGACTTGGCGAGGCGGCGCCGGATCTGGAATTTCTGATTACCTCCGGCACGCCGACCTCGGCCGATCTGATTGCCAAGCGGCTGCCACCCCGCACCCGCCATCAGTTTCCGCCGCTGGATACCGGCGCGGCTGTGGCTCGGTTTCTGAACCATTGGAAACCCGACCTCGGCGTTTTTGTCGAGAGCGAGCTATGGCCGCAAATGCTGGTGCGCGCACGGGGGGCGGGCGTGCCGCTGGTGCTGCTGAATGCGCGCCTGTCGCCGAAATCCGTCGCCAGTTGGACCAAACGCCACGCCACGGCGCGGTTCCTGCTGGATCAGTTCGCGCTGATGCTGACGCAGAATGCTCAAACCGCCGTCAACCTGAAGGCCATGGGTGCCGATCCCGCCCGTCTGAAGGAAGGCAGCAACCTCAAGGCGCTCTCCGATCCGCTGCCGGTGGATCAAAACACACTGACAGAGGTCCGCAACGCCATTGGCCCGCGCCCGGTCTGGGTGGCGTCCTCCACCCATGAGGGCGAGGAGGAAACCGTGCTGGCGGCGCATAAGGCGCTGCTGGTGGATCACCCTGATTTGCTGCTGCTGCTGGCCCCGCGCCATCCCAACCGAGGCGACCAGCTGGAGGCGATGATTGCCGAGGCGGGCCTGACCTCGATCCGGCGCAGTCGCGACGCCCTGCCCCGCACGTCGACACAAGTGTATCTTGCCGACACGCTGGGCGAGGTTGGCATCTGGTACAGCCTGTGTCCGCTGGTCTTATTGGGTGGCTCCCTGCGCGAGATTGGCGGTCACAACCCGTTTGAGGTGATGCAGGCCGGTGGTGCGGTGCTAACCGGCCCCGGTGGCTATAATTTTGCCGAATCCTTTGCCGAGCTGATCGAGGTGGGCGCAGCGAAAGAAGTGACCAGCGCCGAGACGCTTACCCATGCGGTCGGGGCTTGGCTGACAGAGCCGCATACCCTAGACACAGCGCGCGACCGGGCGCGCGGCTTTCTTGCGCGCCAGTCCGATCAGATGGATCAAACCGTGACGGCGCTTCTCGAATTGTTGCCGCAGAAATAGAGGGCACCACATGAGCCAGATCGACCTCAAACAGATCGACGTAATCGCTCCGAACTTTAAAAAGCGCTATTCGGGTGTGACCTCTACTGTGATCCGGCTGGTGCCCATTCAAGCGCGCGACATTGCGATCTGCGCTGCCGCTCCTGATTTGCCTGCGGAGGTGCCTCAGGTGACGCCAAGCGCGCTTTGGTCCATGTCCAGATCGGGGCCATCTGGCGCGCGCGTCTGGCATGCCCGGCGCAACAACGAGATGGTCGCCGGTCTGGCGCTCAAATACCTGCTGGGCAAACGGCTGAAGCTGCTTTTCACCTCTGCTGCCCAGCGCCGCCACACCGGTTTTACCCGCTGGCTGATCCGGCGCATGGATGCGGTTATAGCGACGTCCTCAAAATCCGCGAGCTATCTGGAGCGCGAAGCGACGGTAATTCGCCATGGCGTCGACTGTGAATTGTTCCAGCCGGTTGAGAACCGCGCGGCCCTGCGCCGGGCCTTGGATCTTCCCGAAGATGGGCTTTTGGTGGGGTGCTTTGGACGTATTCGCCACCAGAAAGGCAACGATCTTTTTGTCAAAGCCATGATCGAAGCCTGCCACGCCAACCCAAAAGTACGCGGGTTGATGATGGGGCGGGCAACCCCTGATAATGCCGACTTCCTCAAGGGTTTGAAGGATGAGGTCGCCGCCGCTGGACTGAGTGATCGCATCTTGTTTCGTGATGAGGTGGCAGTAGAAGACGTCCCGCGCCATTTTCAGGCGCTGGATCTCTATGTGGCGCCGCAGCGCTGGGAAGGGTTCGGCCTGACCCCGCTTGAGGCGATGGCCTGCGGCGCGCCAGCGGTGGCCACCCGCGTTGGCGCCTTTGAGGAACTGGTCGTGCCCGGCGAAACCGGGACGTTGTGCGACATCGAAGACCTCGACAAGATCACCGCAGATATCATCGAACTGCTGTCGGATGAAACCCGTCTGCAGGAGATGTCGGCTGCGGCGCGGGCGCATGTGGCTCAGACCTTTCGTCTGGAAGGCGAAGCCGCCGCAATTATCGCTATCTATCGGGCGCTACTGAACACTTGACCATTTACTCCCTTTGACTGGGGAGCCGTTTTAATGCCACCCCTCATTTTGGAAATTCAACATTATAGGTTCTGAACGCTCCGTGCTTTAACCCCGTTGCGACAAGCTAAATCTTGCCGAAACGTTAATAAATGACGCGATTTGGGCGGTTTTCCCCGATATTTCTCCGCAAAAACAGAGATGCTCGTTAACGTCCTGAGTCCACCTCACACATGAGAACGACTCACAGTATTGAAGAATTTGAATTCTTCTTTTGTCTGGAGGTTAATATGTACAAATCTGTAGCCCTCGCCGCTGCCCTGTCTACACTGTCACTGGGTATCGCGGCCCCCGCTGTTGCAGGCAATCCGATGAAGATGTCATCCGACACCCCACGAGTCCTGCGGATCTCAAAAGGCATTTGCGCCTCTTCGAAACAGCAAATGGTGTCTTGGGCGCGTAAGATTGACGGGTTTGGATCTTTTGCAGTTCCGCGCTATCCGGCTGGCCAGACCGTGGATTGCAGCGCCTCTGGTGCAACCCTGCCGATTGGGAAATCTTGGGGGTTTGGGGATCAGCAATCGGCGGACGCAGCTGCCCTCGCCGCCTGTACCGCCAATCTTCCGAGCGGTTTCAAAACCTGCGCGGTTATTGGGCAAAGCTTCGCTCAATAGAGGTTTCACACCGACCAAAGGGGGCAATGCAGCGCCCTTTGGTTTTTTGAAGCGCGAAATGAGCCAATAAATTGCATCAAATCGCAGCCCCGTAACCTTGCGACTTTTCAAACACTTACCATCACCGATGCCCCATGCGCCGAGACGGATGCATAAAAATCTCGGAACCTTTGAGTGTTTGAGTTGTTTTTAGGTCAGACGGCGCGACACGGCGCCGATGCAGACGTAACAGCAGTCATGCCCGTCATGATGCAGGAGGTTTTCGATGTTTAATAAGGTTTCTCTCGCCGTAATCACCCTTGGCTCCGCAATTGCACTGTCCGCCCCGGCTTTTGCACAATCAGCAAACCCGATGGTCGACAAAGATCTGCGCATGCTGCGCGTTGACGCAGGTCTCTGCACCAGCGCCAAAGAGGCCATGGTGGATTGGGCTGCGAAAATCGACGGTCACGGCTCTTACGCGGTGCCAGTCTATCCTGCCAGTGTGACGATTGACTGTGCCGAGCCTGCAGCTGTGCTGCCGACCGGTCAGTCCTGGGGCTTTAGCGATCAGAAAGCTGCTGACGTTGCGGCGCTGAGCCAGTGTGAGGCAAGCCTGCCCGACGGCTTTGACCGCTGTGCCATCGTTGGCCAGAGTTATACCAAGTAACCTACCCAGTCATGGAGCGGACGTGTGTTGTCTGCGTAAGGTAGGGTGTTTTCCATGCGAAAGGGGGCCAATTTGGCCCCCTTTCTTATGTCTGGCGATACCGTGCGATCAAGCCGCAGGCATGCGCTGCTCGACGATTTCGGCCCACCAGCTACAGCCAGCCGGGATTGCATCGTCGGTGAAGTTATACTTGGGGTGGTGCACGGCGGCGGTGTCGCCATTGCCCACGAGGATATAGGCACCGGGGCGCTCTTCCAGCATGAAGGCGAAATCTTCGCCGCCCATGACAAGCGGCGCCTCGTCGCACTGGCCAGAGACATCACGCGCCACTTTGGCGGCAAATTCGGTTTGCTCGTCGTGGTTCACCATCACCGGATAGCCACGGTAGTAGGTCACATCTGCCTCACCGCCAAAGGTGGAGGCGATACCGGCGCAGATCTCTTTGATGCGCTTTTCCGCAAGGTCACGCATCTCGGGGGCCATGGTGCGCACGGTGCCTTTGATCTGCACGCGCTCTGGGATCACGTTGAATGCCTTGGAGGAGGTCTCGAAGGAGGTCACGGACACCACGATCTGATGCACCGGGTCAGCGTTGCGGGCCGCGATGGTTTGCAGCGCCAACACAGCCTGCGATGCCATCACGGTGGAATCGATGGTCTCATGCGGTTTTGCAGCGTGACCGCCCTTGCCGGTGAAGGTGATGTCGAACTGGTCCGTCGCGGCAAAAAACGCGCCCGAACGAATGGCAAAGCTGCCCACCGGGCGGCCCGGCCAGTTGTGCATGCCGTAGACCTCTTGGATGCCCCAACGGTCCATCATGCCGTCGTCGCACATTTCCTTGCCGCCGCCGCCGCCTTCTTCGGCGGGTTGGAAGATCACCACAACGGTACCGTCGAAATTGCGGGTCTCGGAGAGATACTTCGCCGCGCCCAGCAGCATCGCAGTGTGGCCATCATGGCCGCAGGCGTGCATGGCGTTTGCGGTCTTGGAGGCATACTCCAGACCGGTTTCTTCGTGGATCGGCAGCGCGTCCATATCGGCGCGCAACCCGATGACCTTGCCAGCCGTGTCGGATTTGCCCTTGATCACGCCTACAACGCCGGTGCGGCCAATGCCCGAGACCACTTCGTCGCAGCCGAATTCCTTGAGCTTTTCCTCGACCAGCGCGCTGGTGCGGTGAGTCTCAAACAGGATTTCAGGGTTTTCGTGCAGATCGCGTCGCCACGCGGTGATCTCTGCCTGAAGTTCAGCAAAACGGTTTTTGACGGGCATGGGTCTTTCTCCTTGTCTATCGAAATTGGGCACCCCGCGCGGCAGGCGGTTGCCCGGGGCCTGAACCTCAGACCCCTGAAAACTCAGCTGGCAGGCATCCGGCGTTCGCAGAGTTCTACAAACCAGCTACAACCAAGCGGGATGGCGCTGTCGTCGAACTGATAAGCCGGGTGATGGCACATCGCGGTGTCGCCATTCCCGAGGAAGATATAGGCGCCGGGGCGGGCTTCAAGCATATAGGCGAAGTCCTCGGACGGCATGATGGGCGGTGTTTCAGGGTCCACGCTGTCAGTGACGGCACGCGCGGCCTCCACCGCATGAGCAACCTCATCGGCGGTGTTTTCTGTCACCGGATAGCCGGGCGTCCATGTGACCTTGGCAGTGGCACCAAAGGCCGATGCCGTATCTTCGGCGACGCGGCGCACGCGGTCCTCGGCCAGCTTACGGTTTTCCGTGTCCAGCGTGCGCACGGTGCCCTTCAGCTTGGCACGATGGGCGATCACATTAGAGGCGGTGCTGTCGGTTTCAAAAGTGCCGACTGTCAGCACGACACGGTGGATCGGGTTCACGGTGCGCGACACGATAGAGTGCAGCGAGACCACGATCTGCGACGCCACCAGCGTGGTGTCGATGGCATCATGCGGCGCGGCAGCATGGCCGCCCTTGCCGGTGACTTCGATTTCAAATTCATCCGAGGAGGCCAAGAGGCCACCGACGCGGGTGGCGATGTGGCCAACCGGCAGGCCCGGCATATTGTGCAGACCGTAGACTTCTTGCACGCCCCAGCGGTCCATCACGCCATCATCTACCATGGCCTTGCCCCCTGCCCCGCCTTCTTCGGCGGGCTGGAACAATAGCACCACGGTGCCGTCGAAATTGCGCGTCTCAGTGAGGTATTTCGCAGCCCCCAGCAGGATCGCGGTGTGGCCGTCGTGGCCGCAGGCATGCATCTTGCCCGGCGTCTTAGAGGCATACTCCAGACCGGTTTCCTCATGGATCGGCAGCGCGTCCATGTCGGCGCGCAGGGCGATCACCTTGCCGGACGCGGTGCTCTTGCCCTTGATGACGCCGACAACGCCGGTCTTGCCGATCCCCGGCACCACCTCGTCACAGCCAAAGGCGGTCAGGCGTTCCTGCACCAGCCCGGCGGTGCGGTGCACGTCATACATCAACTCGGGGTGTTCATGGAAATCATGACGCCACGCGGTGATTTCGGGCAACAACTCGGCAAAGCGATTCCGGACGGGCATGGGCTCTCTCCTTAACGTGTTAGCGAAATGAGTGCCGCAAGGCGGATCGGAAGGCAAGGGTTGTTGCACAATTGAACCAACAGGTGCCATGCCCCGGCACATATGACAGCACCCAGCGCCGCTGAGCACCCGATTGGGGGCGGTCCGCCCTGACCCACACCGCCACTAAGGGGCGCGGCAGGTCGGGGCGTTTGGTTTCATCAAGCCGCAAGACGCTTGATCAGATCGCGCATGAACTGGGTGCCTGCCTCAAACTGCGCGACGGTGATGAACTCATCCGCCTGATGCGCTTGGGCAATGTCGCCGGGGCCGCAGACCACGGCAGAATAGCCCGCGACCTGATAGTGACCGGCCTCGGTGCCATAGCTCACCACATGGCGCGCGTTGTCACCGGTGAGTGCCCGCACCAATGTTTCAGCGGCACCGTCGGTTTCGGGCACCAATCCCGGCACGCTAAAGGCTTTATCTATGCTGATGCCTGCCTCGGGATTGACGGCCTGCATCTGTGCCTCGACACGGGCGATCTCCTGCTCGTAGGCGACTTGCCAATCATCAAGGCTTTCGCCCGGCACAACGCGGAAATCCATCCAGAAATGACAGTCCCCTGCCGTGATGTTATGCGCAGTGCCGCCAGACACCTTGCCCACATGCACCGTGGTCCAAGGCGGTGTGAACATCGCGGCCAACTCGGTTTGCGGCTTGGCGCGGTTCTCGGTGTTGCGATGGTTGGCCCAGTCGATGATCCGCGCCGCCTCCATCACCGCGCTCACGCCTTGATGCATCAAAGAGCTATGCACCTCAAAGCCGCGCACATGGGTGGCCATGGCAAAGGCCCCTTTGTGACCGGTTACGGCCTTCAGCATCGACGGCTCACCCACGATCACAGATTCTGCCTTGGGCAGGTGTTTCTGCATCTCTTCAATCAGGGGCGGCGCGCCGGTGCAGCCGATTTCCTCGTCAAAGGTATAAGCCAGCTGAAGCGGGCGTTGAAGGTCCGCATAGTGACCCTCAACCAGTGCCCAGAGCGCCAAGGCGTCAAAGCCTTTCATGTCCGCGCAGCCACGGCCAAAATATTTGCCGTCGCGTTCCACCACCACATAAGGGTCAGAGCTCCAGTCCTGCCCCTCAACGGGCACCACATCGGTATGCCCAGACAAGACCACGCCGCCGTCGACCTTGGGGCCGACATGTGCGTAAAGCCCCGCCTTTTCAGGCTGTTCGGGATCGATCCAGATGTAGTGCTCAATCCCGTGAGAGCTGAGATACTCGGCCACCCATTCAACGAGGGGCAGATTGGTGTCATGGCTCACAGTTGGAAAGGAGACCAGACGCGTCATGATCTCCAGCGGGGATAGTCTATTGGTCATGATCAGTAGCCGGAGTCGGTGGTCAGCACAAAATGGCCGGGCTCCACTTCCATGTATTGCGACGGCTCGGCCTGATAGCTCATGCCGTGGATCGGCGATGGGATCGGTTTGAAGTTCAAATCCTTCTCGCTCTTGCGCTGGTTCGGATCGGCAATGGGAACCGCCTTCATCAGTGCTTGCGTATAAGGGTGCGCCGGGTTTTCAAACACTCGTGCACGTGGGCCGATTTCCACGAGGCGGCCCAGATACATCACGCCCACCTGATGGCTGACGCGCTCGACCACCGCCATATCGTGGCTGATGAACAGAAAGGACAGCTCCAGATCGGCCTGCAATTCCATCATCAGGTTCAGAACCTGCGCCTGCACCGACACATCCAGCGCCGAGACGGCTTCATCCGCGACGATCAGTTTCGGGTTCAGTGCAAGGGCGCGGGCAATTGCGATGCGCTGACGCTGACCGCCGGACATTTCATGTGGGAAGCGGCGCATGAAGCTGCGCGGCAGATGCACCCGGTCAAAGAGCGCGGCAACCCGGTCCTGAATTTCAGAGCCAGAGGCGATGTTGTAGTTCTTCATCGGCTCTGCGACCTGATCCATCAGCTGCATCTGCGGATTGAGCGAAGCAAAGGGATCCTGAAAGATCATCTGCATATCAAGGCGCGCCTTGTGCAGTTCTTTTTGGCTGAAGCCGAGAACGTCGCGGCCCTCAAACTCGACCTTGCCGGAGGTAGGCTCCACCAAGCGCAGGATGGATCGACCGCAGGTGGATTTACCACAGCCCGATTCGCCCACGAGGCTGAGGGTCTGACCTTTGAACACCTTAAAGGACACATCTTCGACCGCATGCACCTGCGCCACTGTGCGGCGCAAAATGCCGCCCTTGACCGGGAAACGGGTGACGAGGTTTTCTACATTCAACAGCACCTCATCGGTGCCTTTGATCGGCTTAATCTCGGCCTGCTCGACGCCCATCAGCTTCATGGGCTCGGGGTAATCCTTACCGCGCATCTCACCGAGCTTTGGAACCGCCGCCAAGAGCGCCTTAGTATAGTCGTGCTGCGGGTTCTCAAAGATCTCGTGGACGGTGCCTTCTTCGACCTTATTGCCGCGATACATGACCACCACGCGGTCGGCCATCTGCGCCACCACCGCCATATCGTGGGTGATGAACATCACCGCAGTACCGGTTTCGCGCTTCAGACGATCCATCAGTGCAAGAATTTCGGCCTGGATGGTCACATCGAGCGCGGTTGTGGGCTCATCCGCAATCAACAGACGCGGCTCGCAGGCCATGGCCATTGCGATCACCACACGCTGGCGCATGCCGCCAGAGAGTTCATGCGGGTATTGTTTCATCCGCCGCTCGGCCTCGGGGATGCGGACCTCGCGCAGAATCTCGATGGCGCGCGCCTCTGCCTCTTTCTTGGTCATGCCCTTGTGGATTCGCAGACCTTCGGTCAATTGGCGGCCCACAGTGAACACCGGATTGAGCGCCGTCATCGGTTCCTGAAAAATCATTCCGATCTGATTTCCGCGAATCTGCTTCATCAAATCGGTTTCGGATTTGGCAAGGTCGATGGGCTTGTCATCGCCCGGATCGAACATCAATTCGCCCGCTGCGATGGTGCCGCCGCCATATTCAACAAGACGCATAAGAGAGAGGGACGAGACAGATTTGCCCGATCCGGACTCCCCTACGATGCACAAAGTTTCACCAGCCGTGACGTCAAACGAAACATTCTCAACACCGACCACTGGGCCGTCCTTGGTTTCGAATTCGACCCGAAGGCCTTTGATTTGTGCAATGGGCTGGTCCAGCATTCGCGTATCCTGTCTGTTTTAACGCACCTTGGCGGTGCCTATTTGGGCGCGATCTAAGCCTATGCAGCCCTGACCGTCAAACCCCCGACCGGCTTTCATGTCGGCCAGGTCTTGCATTTCATCAAAACTCTGTGTTCGATATCCGCAGTGAACGCCAAAGGCGACAGGGGGTTAAGAAAACAGGTCCGGCAAAACGGACCCTATCATCCGTAGAATCTATCTGCGGGGTTTCCTGACATCCATACGTCCGCGGTGGACGCAATACCTTGACCGTCTTCATGCGGTCGCGGGTTGCACGCCTCAACCAATGTGCAGCCTTTAACAACGATAACACTATGTCGGTTCCGACAAGGAGAGTGTAATGACTTTGAAAACCCTTCTGCTGGGTGCTGTGGCAACTGCCGCCGTCGCACCTGCGGCCTTTGCCGAGCGTGGCTCGGACGGTCAGGTCAACATTATTTATTGGCAAGCCCCGTCCATCATGACCCCGTTTCTGTCCGGCGGCACCAAGGACGTGGAAGCAGCCTCGCTCGTGATCGAGCCGCTGGCGCGTTTCAATGCCTCTGGCGAGATGGTTCCGTGGCTGGTTGAGGAAATCCCGACCGTCAGCAACGGCGGCGTCAGCGAAGACCTGACCCAGATCACATGGAAGCTGAAGCCGGGCATCAAATGGTCCGACGGCACCGATCTGACCTCGGCAGACGTCAAGTTCACTTACGAGTATTGCACCCACCCCGAGGGCGGTTGTGCGCAGGTCACCAAATTTGAAGGCGTGACCGGTGTTGAAACACCCGACGAGAATACCGTCGTGGTGACCTTCGACAAGGCGACCCCCTACCCTTACGGTCCCTTCGTTGGTGGTGAGAGCCCGATCATTCAGGCCGCACAGTTCGGCGAGTGCCTCGGTGCCAAAGCACCTGAGTGTACCGAAGCGAACTTCAACCCGATCGGCACCGGCCCGTTTGTTGTGGATGAGTTCAAGCCCAACGACGTGATTACCCTGTCGGCAAACCCGAACTACCGCGACCCGGCAAAACCCGCTTTCGCAAAAGTTCTGCTGAAAGGTGGCGGCGACGCGACCGCAGCGGGCCGTGCGGTGATGGAAACCGGCGAGTTTGACTACGCATGGAACCTGCAGCTGGCACCCGATGTCATCGCGCAGATGGAAGCTGGCGGCAAAGGCAAGGCCGTTGCAGGCTTTGGTCCGCTGCTCGAGCGTATCATGCTCAACAACACCAACCCTTCTGCGGACCTGAGCCCGGAAGAGCGTTCGGTGATCCGTCCCCATCCGTTCCTGTCTGACCCGGCGGTCTACAAAGCGCTGTCCATGGCGATTGACCGCGAACTGCTGGTCGAAATCGGCTATGGCAAAGCGGGCCGCCCGTCTTGCTCTTGGGTTCCGGCACCGGAAGCATTTGCGATCAACCCCGAAGGTTGTAACGTCCAAGACATCGCAGGCGCGAATGCCCTGCTGGATCAGGCTGGCATCGTCGACACCGATGGCGACGGCATCCGTGAAAAAGACGGTGTTCCGCTCGAGATCCTGTTCCAGACCTCCACCAACGCGGTGCGTCAGGATTTCCAAGCGCTGATCAAACAGTGGTGGAGCGAGATCGGTGTTGAAACCGAACTGCGTAACATCAACGGTTCTGTCTTCTTTGGTGGCGATCCCGGCTCCCCGGACACCTTCCAGAAGTTCTATGCTGACGTTGAAATGTACGCCAACACCTTCAACGGCACCGACCCGCAGTCCTACTTCGGCAACGGTCTGTGCGACAAAGCACCGACTCCGGCGTCCCAGTGGCAGGGTGAGAACATCTCCCGCTTCTGCGATGAAGAGTATGACGCGCTGCACGAAGAGCTGAGCCAAACCGCCGACGCTGCAAAGCGCATCGAAATCGGTCAGAAACTCAACACCATCGTGTTTGAAAAAGGTGGCATGATCCCGATTGTTCACCGTGGCCGTCTGTCTGGTGTGTCCAACACGCTGGGTGGTGTCGACCTCAACGTGTGGGACAGCGAGCTGTGGAACGCAGCTGACTGGTACCGCACCGAATAAGCGTTCGTCCGCGACCAGAAGGGCCCCGGTTCTCATGCCGGGGCCCGCTGATATTCGCGTTACCATTCTCTGCGCGGTCCGGCATTGTTGTTACATCGGACTTAGCTTAAGAGACCCTGCATCGCGCGAAACCCCGCCCCGCAAGGGCAAGGCAAACGCGGACCTGTCGACAACCCATTTGCAAAGGCGCCCGGCTGATGCTGACTTTTACCATCCGACGGCTGATCATAGCAGTGCCAACCCTGCTGTTTATCAGTCTCGTGATTTTCCTGCTGCTGGAACTCGCCCCCGGCGATCCCATGGCACAGGTTCCCCTGACCGTCCCCCCCGAAGTGAAAGAGAAGATGCGCCTGGCCCTCGGCCTTGGCGAGCCTGTCCATATCCGGTTCTGGAAATGGATCGTGCAGTTCTTCTGGATCGAACCACAGGTTCTGGTTGACCATATCTTCGGCACATCTTTTTCCGCAGGTGATCTGCGCGTCATTTCCTGGCAGACCCGCTCGCCCGTGATGGATATCGTGGTGCAGCGCCTGCCGCAGACCCTCTCGGTCGTGGGCACCGCCTACATCGTTGCGATCCTGATTGCGCTGCCGATCGGCATCTACTCTGCCTATCGCCAGTACAGCTGGTTCGACCAGCTCGGCACCTTTGTGTCGATGGTGGGCTTTTCGGTGCCGCCATTCTTCTCTGGTGTTCTGGTGATTGTGATCTTCTCGGTCCAGCTTGGCTGGTTCCCGTCGATCTATGACACCACGCTGGAGGTCACCAGTTGGGAGACCTTCGTGAAGCAGCTCCAGCAGATGGTGATGCCGGTGATGGTGCTCGCACTTCAGATCACCGCACAGCTCAGCCGCTTTATGCGGGCGTCCATGCTCGACAACCTCAATCAAGACTACGTGCGCACCGCGCGTGCCAAGGGCTTGGGCGAGTACACCGTCGTCATGGTGCATGTGCTGCGCAACTCCATGATCCCGGTTGTGACCGTGATCGCACTGGGTATTCCGTCGATCTTTGGCGGCGCCATCATCACCGAGCAGGTGTTCAAGGTGAACGGCATCGGCCAGTTGCTGATCGGCGCCATTCAGGCCAATGACCTGCCCATGGTGCAGACGCTTACCTTCATCTTTGCCGTGCTCATCGTGCTGTTCAACCTGATCGCCGATGTGCTCTATGGCATTCTCGACCCGAGGATCCGCTATGACTGACGCTGCAAAAGACAAGACCCTGCAGCATTCCAGCGTGCAGGACGAACTCTCCAAACCAGCGCGCAGCCAATGGCGCGAGATTTGGGTGCAGTTCAAATCTCACCGGGGCGCGCTGTTTGGTGGCTGCCTGTTTATGTTCATCGTGCTCGGCGTTGTGGTCGGCCCGTTCATCTATTGGAACGATGCGAAATTCGTGCCCACGGGCCGTGATTTCATCACCCTGCGGGATATGCGTCCGATCTATCATGCGCTGTGGGACCCCTCAGCTAAGATGGACTGGGCCTATCCCTTGGGCACTGACAATTTGGGCCGTGACATGCTTGCGCGCCTGATGTTCGGTGGCCGGGTGTCGCTTGCGGTGGGTATGGCAGCGATGATCCTTGCGCTGATCCTTGGCAGCCTGATCGGGGTGCTGGCGGGCTACTTCAAAAAGCTCGACGGTCTCCTGATGCGGATGACTGACCTGTTCCTCGCCCTGCCCCTGTTGCCGATGATCCTTGTGGCTGCGGTGCTGTTTCGGGAGAGCCTCTCTAAATCCATCGGGCCGGAAGGCGGCATCTTCGTGTTGATCGTCTGCCTGATCGGGATCACCTCATGGATGCCGACCGCACGGATTGTGCGCGGCGATGTACTGGCCATCAAGGAACGGGAGTTCGTTCTGGCGGCCCGTTCCATCGGCACCAAGCCCGGCAGCATCATCTCGCGCCACATCCTGCCCAACGTGCTGTCGCCAATTATGGTGTCCGCAACGCTCGGGATCGCCACCGCGATCATCACCGAGTCGGCGCTCTCCTTCCTCGGTTTTGGCTTCCCGCCAGATTTCCCGACGTGGGGGCGTTTGCTGAATGATGCGGTGGACCGGATGACCCTGTTCCCCGAGCGTGTGCTCTGGCCCGGCATCCTGATCTCGCTGACGGTTCTGTCGGTGAACTATCTCGGCGATGGCCTGCGCGATGCATTGGACCCACGCATTCGGGGCCGCTGAGGCACTATTAACAATCGAAAAGGCCGCCCGATGAGGCGGCCTTTTTGATTTCAACCTGCGAGGGGCGGACATCCGTTTTTTAATGCAGGCTCTTTCGAATGCGCCGCACCGCTAGAAACACCGCGCCGATCACCAGCGGCGTCAGGATCGCGGTCAGCATTCCTTTGCTGAGATCCAAGGCCTTGCCGAGCGGGTAGAGCGCATAGGCCGCGAGCGACACCGCGTAATAGCTGATCGCCACCACCGAAAGCCCCTCAACTGTGTGCTGCAACTGCAATTGCAGATCCGCACGACGGTCCATGCTCTCGAGCAGGGCCTGATTCTGCGCCGAGCGCTCAACATCGACACGGGTTCGCAGCAACTCCCCTGCCCGGCGCGCCCGGTCTGCCAGCACATCAAGCCGCTTCTCCGTGGATTCCACCGTGCGCATGGCGGGTTCAAACCGCCTCAGCATGAACTCAGCCATGGTCTGAAACCCGACAAAGCGCTCTTCTCGCAACAGGGAAATCCGCTGATTGACCAATGCCGCATAGGCCCCCGTCGCGCCAAAGCGAAAGGCCGATTGCGCCGCCATGGCCTCCAGTTCGGCAGAGATCGTCAGAAGCTGGCTCAGTGTTTGATCGGCGGGAACATGGCCGCGAGTCATCTCTCGCATCATCTCCGAGAGCGACGCATCCATGGCACTGATGGTGGGCGTCAGCCCGCGTGCGCGCGAAAACCCCAGCATCGACATTGCCCGGTAGGTCTCAATCTCGCACAGGCGCTGCACCACCCGTCCCACCCGCTGCGGACCGGTTTCCTTATTCACAAACAATGCAAACCGCATGTGCCCTGCCGGGTCGATCCGAAAATCCCCCGCAACCACCGCGTTGTCATCCAGCACCGTCGCCATGGCGAGGCTTTCGGGGACAAACCAATCGCGCACGCATGTTTTGATCTGTTCGGGTTCAGGTCGCGCAACAACGCGGATCAAGGCCGAGGTAATCCGCTGCCCCGGCGCTTTTTCCAGCCAAACGGGCGGGAACAGCTCGAAATCCTTCGGGTCAAAGGCGCGGTCGCTGATCCCGTCGCCGTGCAGCGTGTAGGAAACAAACTCCGTGTGCTGCTCCCATTTGAGCGTGTAGCGGCCAAGCTGCGCCGTGTGATGGGTGGCTCCGGGTTGCGGATGTGGTGCACCGTGGCGATCCAGCAGATCTTTCAGGTGCTGCAGGTCCGCCATCCGGTCGCGATGCACCGCTTCGCTTGGTTGTTTCACTGCCAGATAGGCCACCGTGCCGGGCACGGGGATGGTTGGAAACGGGCGCGCGTGCAGCTCATTTGCAAGCTGATAGCGCAAGGGGTGATCTTCTATCGCGGCCATAGGAACCTTCCCACAAGAGTTTCCAGACCGTAGCCAAACACCTCCCCAAGTGTAAAGTTATTATTTCTAATCAAGACGTTAGATGAATGCAACGGTATACAAAGTGACGCATAAACCCGCAGCGATGATTGCCGGGCTGGTGCCGCACTTTTAGCGCGTCACCGCGCGTGCCATCCAAAACAGCAACGAAAATCCTCAGCACTTTCTTGAAAAACAATAAGATGCGTTTGCATTTCCAGAGGGCTCGTTTTGTTGCTGATCGGAAACTTATCCCGTATCAAACTGCATGCAATCGTGCACCGCCAGAAGGAGAGTACAATGAGCCGGATCGAACGGAATGGACTGCAGGTGGCCTCCGAACTGGTGGCATTTGTCGAAGAACAGGCACTGCCGGGTACCGGTGTCAGCAAGGATGCCTTTTGGGCTGGATTGTCCGGTCTGGTTGATGAAATGGGCGATGAAAACCGCGCATTGCTGATCAAACGTGCTGAAATCCAAGGCAAAATCGACTCGTGGCATTTGGAACGTCGCGGTCAGCCCCACGACGCGGCGGCTTATAAGGAATTCCTGACCGAAATTGGCTATCTGGTGCCCGAGGGGCCGGACTTTGAGATTGCGACAGAAAATGTTGACCCCGAAATCGCGCATGTACCGGGGCCGCAACTGGTGGTGCCGATCACCAATGCACGTTTCGCGCTGAACGCAGCGAATGCCCGTTGGGGCAGCCTCTATGATGCGCTTTATGGCACCGACGCCATGGGGGATTTGCCAAGCGGCAAGGGCTATGACGCGGCGCGCGGCGCGCGGGTGATCGCATGGGGCCGCCGCTTCCTGAATGAGACCTTCGCGCTTGCGAGCGGCTCTTGGTCCGACATCTCTGGCCTGCGGGTGGAAGACGGCGCATTGGTTCCCGCACTTCGGGACGCCAACCAATTTGCAGGCTACGTCGGTGATGCCGCATCCCCCACACGGATTGTTTTGCAAAACAACGGCCTGCACGCGATCCTTGAGATCGACGCGGCAGGCAACATCGGCAAGGACGATGCGGCAGCGATCAATGACATCACGCTGGAAAGCGCGTTGTCGACGATTATGGACTGCGAAGATTCGGTTGCCTGCGTCGATGCCGAAGACAAGGTCACAGCCTATTCCAACTGGCTCGGCCTGATGAAACGCGACCTCGCTGAGGAGGTCAGCAAAGGTGGCAAGAGTTTTACCCGCGTCCTGAATGACGATGTATCTTATACCACGCCCGCAGGTGAGGCGGCGTCGCTCAAGGGGCGTTCGCTGTTGTTGGTGCGTAACGTGGGCCACCTGATGACCAACCCGGCCATTCTGGACAGCGAAGGCCGTGAGGCGGGCGAAGGTCTGATGGACGCGATGATCACCGTGTTGATCGCGATGCATGATTTGCAGGCGGACGGAGGCAACTCGCTGCATGGCTCGGTCTATGTGGTGAAGCCAAAGATGCACGGCCCCGAGGAGGTCGCCTTTGCCGTGAAGATCTTTGACCATGTCGAAGACGCGCTGGGACTGCCGCGCAACACTGTCAAAATCGGTATCATGGACGAAGAACGCCGCACCTCGGCCAACCTCAAGGAATGCATCCGTGCCGCGAAATCGCGCGTTGCCTTTATCAATACGGGCTTCCTTGACCGCACCGGTGATGAAATCCACACCTCTATGGAAGCCGGGGCGATGCTGCCCAAGGGCGAGATGAAATCCACCGCGTGGATTGCGTCTTATGAGGATCGCAACGTCGATATCGGTCTGGCCTGCGGTCTCAAAGGACGCGCGCAGATCGGCAAGGGCATGTGGGCCATTCCCGACCGTATGGGCGACATGCTGGAGGCCAAAATCGGCCACCCGAAATCCGGTGCGACCTGTGCTTGGGTGCCCTCGCCCACTGCGGCAACCTTACATGCAACCCACTACCACACAGTCGATGTTCTTGGCCGTCAGGATGAACTCAAGGCAGGCGGCGCGCGTGGCACGCTTGATGATCTGCTGACGATCCCGGTGATGGCGGGCGAGAACCTCTCGGACGAGGACATCGCGCGCGAGATTGAAAACAACGCCCAAGGCATCCTTGGGTATGTAGTGCGCTGGGTCGATCAGGGTGTGGGCTGTTCTAAAGTGCCAGATATCAATGATGTTGGCCTGATGGAGGATCGCGCGACATGCCGGATTTCCAGTCAGGCACTGGCAAACTGGCTGCACCACGGGGTTGTGTCCGAACAGCAGGTAATGGCCGCGATGCAGAAGATGGCCGCGGTTGTGGATGATCAGAACGCGTCTGATCCTGCATATCGCCCGATGGCCCCGAGCTTTGACGGTATCGCGTTTCAGGCGGCTTGCGATCTGGTGTTCAAAGGACGCGTGCAACCGTCTGGCTATACCGAACCGGTCCTGCACGCCCGCCGTCTGGAACTTAAGGCGCGGGGCTGATCGCCCATCTTTATACAACAGGTTTCAGCCTCTCGGGGCTGAAACCTCAGGTCTGTGCATCAGCGAACAGGCCTATGCGCCGCCCGGCGCCCTTGCGCGCAAAAGACAAGCCACATTAGTGTGATAGGATGAACACATTAATCTGGAGATCAAACGTGCGCCCCAAAGTCGGCATTATCGGCAATTCCTACCTCATGAATGACCAATACCCGACCCATGCGGGGGGCACCATGAACTCGGACGCGGTGGCCAATGTCTCGGGCTGTTTGCCGCTCCTGATCCCGACCGATCCGCGCTTTGTCTCTGTCGAGGAACTGCTAGAAAGCTTTGACGGTTTTTTGCTGACCGGTGGTCGGCCCAATGTGCACCCTCAGGAATACGGAGAAGACGCGACCGAAGCACATGGCGATTTTGATCGCGCCCGTGATGCGATCACCCTGCCCTTGGTGCGTGCCTGTGTGGAACGGGGGCAGCCGTTCTTGGGCATTTGCCGCGGCTTTCAGGAAGTGAACGTCGCCATGGGTGGGACGCTCTATCCGGAAATTCGCGACCTGCCCGGCCGGATGAACCACCGCATGCCCCCAGATGGCACCATCGAAGAGAAATTCGCCCTGCGCCATCCGGTGCGACTGAGCGAGGGTGGGGTTTTTCATCAACTGCTCGGTGCACCCGAAGTGATGACGAACACGCTCCACGGTCAGGGCATAAAGGCACCGGGTGCGCGAATTGTGATCGACGGGGAGGCCGAAGACGGAACCCCCGAAGCGCTCTATGTCAAAGATGCCCCCGGATTTTCGCTCGCGGTGCAGTGGCATCCCGAATATCGCGCAGGCCAGGACCCTGTCTCGCGTCCGCTGTTTGAGGCCTTTGGCGCGGCTGTTCGCGCCTGGGCACAGGACCATCGCCCTGTGTCCCTGCCCCTTTCTGCCTAATCAGGTCAACATCGCCCTCCTGACATCACTTTGTCGCCAATCCGCGCAGGCTTCGTGGACAGATTGACAATCTCATGCGCGAATTTGGCGTCATCGAAGGTTGAAATGTCGCAAAGGGGATGAATCGCCCATCGCGTCCTTTTCATTCTGCGTCACATCTGCTGCTGTGGGCGCAAGTGTTCGGCAGATCAGTCACGGCCCAACCTGACCAAAGGTCAAATAAGGGGCGTGAATTCAAAATCTTGCCGCAACGCGGCAAATTACTTGCGCAAGATTGTTGCGCAATGTATGCAATGTGTTTGCGAAACGTGCGCATGCGATCAGTTTGATCGATGCAGACAGGGGGACGACTGGTGAAAATAGGCACACCAAAAGAGATAGCCGAGGGCGAGTCGCGAGTAGCGATGACGCCGTTGTCGGCGCTTGATCTTCAGAAGCTGGGGTTTGAGTGCTGTATTGAGTCTGGTGCGGGTGAGGCTGCGGGGTTTACCGATGCGGCCTATGCCGAGGCCGGGGTGGAGGTGATCAAGACCGCCGCCGGACTGTGGAAGGCCGCCGATAT
>NZ_LNWY01000014.1 GCF_001681715.1 Tritonibacter mobilis
CTACTTTGCGCAACAGAGCCCGCAAGATCCGGTAAAATTGTTTTGCGGATTGCGCTGGAGCAATTACACCAACATTACGAATCCTGTCCGCCGCAGAACCAGATGATTGGATAGCGGAATTGTAATATACGTGTATGCATGCTAAGGTAGAGTGAATTGCAATGAGAGAAAGCCTCTTTACCCAATCAAAGCATACTATCCGATAGCTTAGGGTCAGGATGCATAACCAATAAATGACGAGAGAAGCCAGGGCGATGGCTGAGAGGAACACCTTGGGGCATCGGTCATAGCGGGTTGCCACGCGCCTCCAATTCTTGAGCCTGTCGAACATGATCTCGATACGGTTTCGCCGTTTGTAGCGGCGCTTGTCATATTTGACCGATGTCTTCCGCTGCTTCTGGCCTGGAATGCAAGCGCGTATGCCCTTGTCTTGCAAGGCTTCTCTGAACCAGTCGGCGTCGTAGCCTCGGTCTCCGAGCCGCCATTTTACGTTTGGCAGACTGCCCAGCAGAGCTCGCGCGCCGATGTAATCACTGACCTGCCCAGCGGTGACGAACAGGTTCAGCGGCCGACCCTGGCTGTCACAGATGGCGTGCAGCTTGGTGTTCATACCGCCCTTGGTGCGACCGATCAGGCGACCACGTCTCCCGTTTTCGGCAACCATGCTGGTCGCCGTTCGATGTGCCTTGAGGTATGTTGCATCGATCATCACGGTCTTCTCCTCGCCGTGTTCCGCAGCCAGCCCGACCATCATTCGAGCGAAGATGCCCTTCTCGCTCCAACGCTTCCAGCGCTGTAAAGCGTTTCCGGGGCTTACGGCGGCCCCACCGGGGCCACGGTCCCCTTCAACTGTGCGGGCCATAGGCTGCAGGGGCATCTCGGAACCTTAACCCATTGCGGTTGATGAATATTACCCCACTCAGAACGCGCTGGTCATCGACCCGGGGCTTTCCGTGCGACTTCGGAAAGAAAGGATCCAGACGCGCCATTTGCGCGT
This sequence comes from Tritonibacter mobilis, assembly GCF_001681715.1. GTDB lineage: Bacteria > Pseudomonadota > Alphaproteobacteria > Rhodobacterales > Rhodobacteraceae > Epibacterium > Epibacterium mobile. The sequence goes on from NZ_LNWY01000014.1 coordinate 998, forward strand.
CGGTCAGCCAGAAAAGATTGCTCATGTCACAGCTCCATTTTCGGAGCCGTGCATCAGGCAGTGCGACCAAAATCAATGCATCCTGACCCTAGGACACTCGGAATACAGCAATGTGGCGCTGGTGATGCTGCGCGGCTGCTGTTATGTTCCACGCCAACACCTAATCGCAGTCACAAGGAAGATCCCGTGCGAGATCTGAAGATCCCGGAACAGCGCCACCCGGAAAAGGCGCATCGTCCCGATAATGCTCAGCCCAAAAAGCCAAGCTGGATTCGCGTGAAAGCGCCGGGCGGCAAGGGTTACGCTGAAACGCATAAGATCATGCGTGAAAATAACCTCGTGACCGTCTGCGAAGAAGCGGGCTGTCCAAACGTCGGCGAATGCTGGAGCCAAGGTCACGCCACCATGATGATCATGGGCGAGATCTGCACCCGGGGCTGCACCTTCTGTAATATTGCGACTGGTCGTCCGGACACGCTCGACGCGTTTGAGCCGGGGCGCGTGGCACATGCGGTGCAAAAGCTCGGTCTCAATCATGTTGTGATTACCTCTGTGGACCGGGACGACCTTGAGGATGGCGGCGCGGAGCATTTTGCCCAGACCATTCGGGCCGTGCGTCACCGTTCGCCTGACACAACGATCGAGATCCTGACCCCGGATTTCCTGAAGTGTGCCCCCGAGGTGCTGGAAACTGTTGTTGAGGCCAAACCGGACGTGTTCAACCACAACCTCGAGACGGTTCCGGGTCTCTATCTCGAAGTGCGTCCTGGTGCGCGCTATTTCCATTCGCTGCGTCTGTTGCAGCGTGTGAAAGAGCTTGATCCGAGCATCTTTACAAAATCAGGCATCATGGTCGGGCTGGGCGAGCAAGCCCCGCAGGTAAAGCAAGTGATGGACGACATGCGCGCTGCTGATGTGGATTTTCTGACCATTGGCCAATACCTTCAGCCGACGCCAAAACACCACGCTGTTGATCGGTTTGTGACGCCCGAAGAGTTCAAATCCTATGAGAAAGCCGCCTATGGCAAAGGGTTCCTGATGGTGTCGGCAACGCCGCTGACCCGGTCGTCCTACCATGCCGGAGATGATTTTGCGCAGCTTCGCGCAGCGCGGAACGCGAAACTCGGCTTGGCATGACGCCCGAACAGCTGGAACGCTTCATATCCCTGCGCCATGAGCTTCACTCTGCACCGGAACTCTCTGGTGCAGAGGGGGCGACGGCCGCACGTGTGGCTGAGATCTTGCAGGCGTATGCACCGGATCAAGTGTTGACCGGCATTGGCGGGCACGGCGTGGCTGCTGTGTTTCTTGGCGGTGAGGCCGGGCCGACGCTCGCCATCCGTTGCGAGCTGGACGCATTGCCGATCCCGGAAGAAACAAACCTAAGCTACGCGTCTCAAGTGGCTGGAAAGGCACATCTTTGCGGCCATGATGGGCATATGGTTATGGTGCTCGCTGTGGCAGAAGCTCTGGCTGAACGACGTCCTCAGAGGGGGCGTGTGGTCTTGATTTTCCAACCGGCTGAGGAAACCGGCGAAGGCGCAATCGCTTATCGTTCTGATCCGAAGTTTGCGGAAATCCCGCCGGATATGGTGCTTTCTCTTCATAATCTACCGGGGCTTGCTATGGGGGCCGTGTCCCTGCCCACAGGGCCTGCGAATTGTGCATCCCGAGGCGCGCGTATCGCGCTTTTCGGGCGCACATCTCATGCGGCTGCCCCACAAGATGGGGTGTCTCCCGCGCCTGTGCTGGCTCAGTTGATGCAGGATCTTGCGACGCTGGGTGCCGGTGGTGACTTGGATGAGGATTACGCGCTAACCACCGTCACTCACGCTAAATTGGGCGAGCCGACCTTTGGTGTCGCCCCCGGCAAGGCGGAGCTTTGGGTGACGCTGCGGACCGTAACTGACGAGAAGATGCAGTCGCTTTCTGATGCGCTTGTTTCCAAGGTTGCGACCCTTGCGGCTGACTATGGCCTGCGCCACGAGATCACCTACCACGATGTGTTTGAGGCGTGCCGAAATGCGCCGGAAGCTGTGAGTGTGATCGAGGACGCTTGCCTTACGGGCGGGGTTCCGATCACCCTGAGTGAACGCCCGCAGGCCTTTTCAGAAGACTTTGGGCAGTTTGGAAAATCCGCCCAAGCGGCAATGTTCTGGCTAGGAGCGGGCGAGAACCATCCGCAACTGCACAATCCGGATTATGACTTTCCCGATACGCTCATTCCGATTGGTTCCGGGATCTTTCTCCGGGCTATTCGCAGTGTCTTGGGCTAGCGATGGCACCGTGACGTCAGTCGACTAACGCATCGATGACGGCCACTGCGCCCACAATTGCGAGTGTGTCTCTGACAACTTCGAAAATTTTTCCATCTTTACGGACATAGCGATGTCCAGCAGGCGGAGGATGTAAGCCCCAGCGCTGATAATCGTCTACGTAATCCCAGCTGCCACTCAGGTACCGGTCATGCGCGTGACGTTTTTTCACCTGACCGGGCGCATAATGGGCTGCGCTGTTCTTGTGGCCCGGTGCCCATTTGGGCGGGCCCGCCACGGCAGCGACGGGCGCGAGGGTTACACTGGCGATAGCAAATCCTGAGACGATTTTAGAGACCGACATGATCCGTTCCTATAAACCTTTGACTACGTCACTACATGTAGCAAGATGCGGAAAGAACCAAATCGCGTGCGCCAGATGTTGCTGGTCCTATACAATGAACTGGCGAGCCTTTGCTTATTGCGACACGGGCGGTCTGCTCAGGTGAAGCGAACCTTGCCGATATAGGGCAGGTTACGATTGCGTTGGGCAAAATCGATTCCGTACCCCACGACAAATTCATCTGGGATCTCGAACCCGATCCAATCAGAGCGGAAATCCACCTCGCGGCGGGAGGGTTTGTCGAGAAGGGCAATGGATTTGAGGCGCGCGGGCTTGCGGCTCTTGAGGAGGGAAATCACGTGATTCAGCGTGTGACCTGTGTCGACGATATCCTCGACCACCAGCACGTCACGCCCTTCAATTGCGCCGCGCAAGTCTTTGAGAATGCGCACCTCTCGGCTGCTTTCCATACCGTCGCCATACGAAGACGCCTCAAGGAAATCCACCTCGATCGGCAGGTCCAGCTCTCGGACCAGATCGGCGATGAACACGAAACTGCCGCGCAACAGGCCCACGACCACCAGCTTGTCTGTGTCGCCAAACTCGGCGGTGATGTCGCCACATAGCTCTTCGATTCGTGCAGCGATGGCCTTGGCCGAGATCATTACATCAATGACATATGGTCGCTCTGACATGCTTGCCCCCTTGAATTTCGCACGCGTTCATAGGACACCACGCGCCACCTGTACAGAAGACGAATTGAGCTGAGATGCCAACACATTCGGAAAACCGACCGATGCCCTATAGCGCCCGGCAGATGTATGATCTGGTGGCGGATGTGGGATCATACCCGAAATTCCTGCCGTGGTGCGCCGCCGCGCGCATCCGCAGCCGCACACCGCAGGGCGCATCCGAGGTGATGGAGGCGGATCTGGTGATTTCCTTCAAGGTGTTTCGTGAACGCTTTGGCAGCCGCGTGGTGCTGCACCCAGATGAACACAAGATCGACACCGAATATCTCGATGGGCCGTTTCGCTATATGAAGTCCAACTGGGCGTTTGCTGATCGCGCGGATGGCGGCTGTGATGTGAGTTTCTTTGTCGATTTCGAGTTCAAGAACGCTGTGTTGCAGGGGATCATCGGTATGGTCTTCAACGAGGCGATGCAGCGGATCGTGCGGGCGTTCGAACGCCGCGCGGCAGAGCTCTATGGTTGAGGATATAAGGCTCTAACAAGGGAATTTTGGCGTTTTAGGCAGTGCGCCGCTCGAGCGCACTCTGGAGCATTGCAAGCGCATGATCCCGGCTGGCAAGGCGCACCTTATCCCGTCCCAACGCGCCAAAATCCACCAGTTCTGTCAGCGTCTCTGCGCCGGATTGCGCTAGGCCGAAACAGACACGCCCTTCGGGTTTGTGCTCTGATCCTCCGGGGCCAGCGATGCCGGTGACGGACACCGCAAAGGTGGTTCCCGCGGCGCGCAACGCGCCTTCGGCCATTTCGCGCGCAGTCTCTTTGCTCACCGCGCCAAAATCCTTGAGTGTTTGGGCACTTACACCAAGCATCTGCATCTTTGCCGCGTTGGAGTAGGTGACGAACCCCCGGTCCACCACCGCAGAGGAGCCGGGAATATCCGTCAGCGCGGTGGCGATCATACCTCCGGTGCAGCTCTCAGCGGTGGCAAGGGTTGCGCCTTGAACTTTAGCAAGGTCCAACAAGGCATTGATATTCATAGCCCAAGCACCCCATGTGAAAACCCCGCCAGAAGGGCGACGCCAATCCCGGCCATGACCCCGGCGATCACATCATCCATCATCACACCAAACGGGCCTTTCTTGCGGTCCGCCCAGCCAACAGGCCCAGGTTTCCAGATGTCGAAGAGGCGAAACAGGATGAAACCTGCAACCCAACCGGGCCAAAGCGCTGTGATATCCAGACCGTGTAGCCACGCAGGCAGCGAGATCGCCCAAAGTGCCAGCATCTGCCCGGCGAGTTCATCCAGCACAAATTCCGATGGATCCAGATCTTCCTGACCGCGAGTCATCTCTGTGGCGGCCCAAAGGCCTACAATGATCGCGAGGATAGTCACCGCTGCCAGCAAAGGAAAGCCACCAGCCACATGCAGCGCATAGGTCAAGGGCAGCGCGACCAGCGATCCCCAAGTTCCGGGGGCAGGGCGTAAATACCCGACACCACAACAGGTTCCAAGGAGTTGTGGAAGTGTCATGCGCGCACCAGCGTTGCGGTGGTAAGTGCCGCAATCCCCTCGCCACGGCCGGTAAAGCCCAGACGTTCGGAGGTTGTGGCCTTCACCGACACGCGGTCGCGATCAAGCCCCATAATCTCGGCCATTTGCGTGCGCATGGTTTCGGCGTGGGGGCCGATTTTGGGAAACTCACAGACCAGCGTGCAGTCGACATTGCTGATGACAAAGCCTTTGGATCGGGCGAGCTCCACCGCATGACGCAGGAAAATCTCCGACGCAGCACCTTTCCACTGCGGGTCGCTTGGCGGGAAGTGACGCCCAATATCGCCCTCCGCCATCGCCCCATAGAGCGCATCCGTCACCGCATGCATGCCCACATCGGCGTCCGAATGGCCCTGTAGGCCGCGGTCATGGGGGACCTTTATGCCGCAGAGGATCACGTGATCACCGGGGCCAAAACGATGCACGTCGTAGCCGTTGCCCAGTCTGATATCCGGAATGCCGTCCATGCTGCTCCTCAATATATGTTCGGCGCGGGCAAAATCCTCGGGCCGGGTGATCTTGATATTGTTGACGTCGCCTTGGGTGATGCGGACGGGCAGCCCCGCCTTGCGCGCGACCTCCACATCGTCTGCCGCCACCTCATCCAGTGCAAGATGCGCCGCAAGGATTGCGTCAAAATGAAACGCCTGCGGGGTTTGCGCGGCAAACAAGGCGTTGCGGTCCTGGGTGCCGGTGACATGGCCCTCGGCCCCAGTCCAAAGCGCATCTGTAACCGCAAGCCCCGGTGCGGCGGCGGGGGCGTGATCCAGAGCGGCGAGTGTTTCATGGATCACCTGCGTGCTCACACAGGGGCGCGCAGCATCGTGGATCAGGACACGCGTGATGCCGCGATCCTTGAGCGCGATCAATCCGTTGCGGACCGAGGTTGACCGATCAGCGCCGCCATCGGCGTGGAGAAGGTTATCGTAACCTGCGAGCGCCTCCGCCGCGTGCTCATTCTCCGGATCGCGCACCACCATGATCGTGTCGCAGCCCGCACGTTTGAACGCTGCGATGGTCCAGTCGATCACCCGCTGTCCGGCCAAGGGGCGCCATTGTTTGGCGATGTCGCCGCCGGCGCGGGTTCCTTTGCCAGCGGCAACAATCAAAACGGCGATGGTCATGGCGAGAGACACGTCCTGAGCTGGGGCAATCTTTCGGCGTGTTTACGGTGCGGTGGATAAACTGGCAACGCCCCGAGGTGAAATGCACAAAAATTAGGCAATACACCCGATATGCCGGGCTGGAATGGCGTGTTGGAATGGAGCATAGCTCCGTTTCAAGCTAATAAACACTCATATGCACAAGGATTAAGCATTTGTCCTTCTCAGTCGGACCCACACATCTCGATCCTCCCGTGGCGCTGGCGCCGATGGCTGGCATCACGGATCGTCCCTTTCGCGATCTGGTGCGCTCTTTTGGTGCGGGCCTCGTGGTGAGCGAAATGGTCGCTAGTCAGGAAATGGTGCAGGCCAAGCCCGGCGTGCGCGAGAAGGCAGAACTGAGCGCGGATGTGGAAAATACCTCCGTCCAGATCGCTGGACGAGAGGCCTATTGGATGGCCGAGGCCGCGCGGCGGGTCGCGGGCAGCGGGGCGCGTATGATCGACATCAATATGGGCTGCCCGGCCAAGAAGGTAACGAACGGGTATTCCGGCTCGGCGCTCCTGAAGACGCCGGATCACGCGCTGTCGCTCATTGAGGCAGTGGTCAAGGCCGTCGATGTGCCCGTCACGTTGAAAACCCGGCTCGGCTGGGATGACAATTGTCTGAATGCTGCAGATGTGGCGCGCCGGGCGCAAGACGCCGGGGTGCAGATGGTCACCATCCACGGCCGCACGCGCTGCCAGTTTTACAAGGGGCAGGCCGATTGGGCGGCGATTGCCGAGGTTCGGAACGCGATCTCCGTGCCGCTGCTGGCCAATGGCGACATTGTCGATGCAGCCACTGCGCGGCAGGCGTTGCGTGCCTCGGGCGCAGATGGCGTGATGATCGGGCGAGGCGTGCAAGGCAAGCCTTGGCTGCTGGCTCAGGTCGCACATGAACTCTGGGGCAGTGCTGCGCCTGATATTCCCATCCAAGGGGATTTTGTCGACATGGTATCAGGGCACTACGAGGCTATGTTGGCGTTTTATGGCAACGACCTAGGCCTGCGTGTCGCGCGCAAACATCTGGGTTGGTATATGGATGAGGCAGGCACACCATCAGCCCTGCGACGTGAGGTTCTAACAGCCAAAAGCCCGGCAGAGGTGCTGCGCTTGCTGCCTGCAGCATTGCAGGATCAGACGCAGGAGGATGCCGCATGAATGCTGCAAATGGTCCTCACAGCACCGATTGCGCCATCTGGGCGTCGCTGCCCGTGCCAGCCTTTCTGGTGGATGCAGAAAACTGCATTGCCGATGTGAACTCTGCCGCCGAAGGATTTATCAATTCGTCGCGTAAATCCCTGATCGGGCAGAAGATATGGCAACGGGTGGCGATTGAGTCATCCATCGAAATCGCGTTCGATAAGGCCCGCGTGCAGGGCACGCCGCTGTTTGTAAATGACGTAGATGTAGGCGCGCGCGAACGGGCGCCGTTGCAATGCGCGGTGCAGATTGCGCCGTTGCACGGACACCCCGGCCATATGCTCTTGATGCTGTCACCGCGCGAGCTGGCGGGGCGGATGACACAGACCCATTCGGCAAAATCCGCTGCCCAATCGGCCATCGGCATGGCAGAGATGCTCGCGCATGAAATCAAGAATCCATTGGCGGGGATCACCGGTGCGGCGCAGCTGTTGAGCATGAACCTCGCGCCTGATGACCTTGAACTTACAGACCTAATCGTGAGTGAGAGCCGCCGTATCGTAAAGCTGCTTGAACAGGTGGAGCAATTCGGAAACCTCTCGGAGCCCGATTTCAAACCCGTCAACCTGCATGATGTTCTGGACCGCGCGCGCCGCTCGGCCCTGTTGGGGTTTGGCGCCCATATGAAGATCATCGAGAAATACGACCCCTCGCTGCCACTGGCATGGGGAGACCCGGATCAGTTGTTGCAGGTGGTGCTGAACCTCTTGAAGAACGCCTCCGAGGCGGCGGGAACGACGGGTGGCACCATCACGGTACGCACCTTCTACGAGCATTCCTTCCGCCTGCGTCGCAGCGATGGGCAAGGCAAGCTGTTGCCGCTCCAGATCGAGATCAGCGACGACGGACCCGGCCTGCCGGAGAGTATTCGCGAGGACATCTTTGAACCCTTCGTCTCCGGCAAGGAGAACGGCACCGGCCTTGGTCTGGCTCTGGTCAGCAAGATTATCGGCGATCACAACGGCTGGATATCGGTGCGTTCGGAACCCGGTAATACAACCTTCAGACTGTCTCTTTCGCGCGTTCCGCGTGAGCAAAAATAACTCAGGAGAACAAAGACATGGACGGCACCGTTCTTGTGGCAGATGACGACCGTACGATCCGCACTGTCCTCACCCAGGCGCTGACCCGGGCGGGCTGCAAGGTCCATGCGACCTCCTCTTTGACGACCTTGATGCGTTGGGTCGGTGAAGGCAAAGGTGATGTGGTGATCTCGGATGTGATGATGCCCGACGGCAATGGGCTGGAGATGCTGCCGAAGATCGCACAGGATCGCCCGGGATTGCCAGTCATCGTGATTTCAGCACAAAACACGATCATGACGGCCATCAAGGCGGCCGAGGCCGAGGCCTATGATTACCTGCCCAAGCCCTTTGACTTGCCCGAACTGATGAAGCGCACGGCAAAGGCGCTGACTGAAAAGCGAACCGCTCAAGTCCCCGGTCAGATCAATGTACCGGAAGAGCGTCCAGATGAGCTGCCGCTGGTGGGACGCACAGAGGTGATGCAGACGCTTTATCGGTTGATTGCGCGCGTGATGAACACGGATATGCCGCTGTTGATCACCGGCGAAAGTGGCACCGGTAAATCGTTGATTGCACGGGCTATTCATGACTTTTCTGATCGTCGCACCTTGCCATTTGTGGTGGCCGAGGCGTCAGACCTGATTGAACTGGAAGGGCCATCCCGCCTACTTGGTCAGGTGAAGGGCGGAACGCTTTTGATTGATGAGTTGGTGGATCTGACCGATGAGGCGCAGGCGCGTTTGGTTCGGATGATGGATTCGCCCGGCGATCATGCACCACGGTTCATCGCAACCTCCAGTCAGCAAGATCTTGCTGAACAGCTCGAGGCAGGGGCGTTGCGGCAGGATCTCTATTACCGAATTTGCGGAACAGAGCTCTCTGTGCCAGCACTGCGAGAGCGTGTCGAAGACATTGCACTGTTGAGCGAACATTTCCTCTTGCGGGCCGAAACTGAAGGCGCTGCCCGACGTATCCTGAGCGATGACGCGCGCGATCTTTTGCGGCACTACGCATGGCCCGGCAACGTCCGTCAGTTGGAAAATACTGTTAAAAGACTGTCTCTTACCGCGAGAAGTGACGTGATCAGCAAGGCTGAAGTCGCGGCTGCATTAGGCCCCCAGAGCACCGGCGTTGAACCGGTTATGGGGGGCGGCGCGAACAATGAGAAACTCTCCGAATCTGTCGCACGACATTTGCAGAGATATTTCGATTTGCATGGCGACATGCTGCCGCCTCCGGGGCTTTATGCGCGTCTTTTGCGTGAAGTTGAGACGCCACTGATTGAGATTGCACTGGCTGCAACTGGCGGAAATCAGGCGAAATGCGCAGATCTGCTGGGGATTAACCGGAATACATTGCGCAAGAAAATCACTGACCTCGATATTGAGGTGACACGCCGCCGCAAACTGATGTAATATCGCCACAGGAGCGTTGCTAAGTCGCCAGAAGGCGCATGGGGTAACGCGAAATCATGTGGTGAGCGGAAAACGCTCAACATCAACTGGGGGCAGTCGGTGGCGCAGATGTCACATATCCGCTCGGTGTATCTTTGGCTTGGGGCCCTAGATCGCTGGCGAAAGACGCGTCGGGCGCGCAATATCACCACGCTTGGTCTGGTGCTGCTTGGGCCAATCATGGCGCTGGCAACTTTCCTTGTGATCGGTCCACTTAGTCAGGACGCAAGCTCTCCGGCGATGCGTCTGATCCTTCTGGCGGATCTCGTCTATGTTCTGTCGATCACTGCATTGGTGCTGAGCCAAATCGGTCGTTTGATTGCAGCGAGGCGCGAGAAGTCTGCTGGATCGCGTCTGCACCTTCGCCTCATTGGCGCGTTTGCCTTTCTTGCCTTGGTTCCAACGGTCACGGTTGCGGTATTTGCTGTTTTGACGGTGAATGTCGGGCTTGAGGGGTGGTTTTCCGAGCGCGTGCGCGATGTGATCGGAAACTCCGTAAAAGCTGCAGAAGCCTACGAACGGCAGCAACGTCAGGATCTGGAACAAGACGCAATTGCGCTCGCCCGGTTTTTGGACCGGAGTCGCCGGAACAATTTCTTCATGAGCGACGGGCAGTTACGGCAGGTTCTTTCGCAAGGACAGTTGCAAATTCAGCGTGGCTTGAAAGAGGCCTATGTGGTCAACGGCACCGGTGCAATTCAGACCCGGGGTGAGCGATCCTATGAGTTTGATTTCGAAAAGCCCACGGATCAGGAAATTGCATCAGCCGAGGCAAATGAGCTCCACGTTATTCAGGATTGGGACAACAGCGAGTTTCGCGCACTGGTCCGCCTGAACGCCTTTGTCGACCGGTATCTCTATGTCAGCCGTGAGGTGGACGGTGAGTTGTTGAATCTGTTGGATGACACGCAGGAAACAGCGCATCTCTACCAACAACTCGAAAGTGAACGCGGGCGCGTGTTGTTTGAGTTTGGTCTGCTCTACCTCGGCTTTGCGGTGATCCTAATTCTTGCTGCGATGTGGCTGGGCATGTGGTTTGCGGAACGGCTGTCACGCCCGGTTGGGCGATTGACCGTTGCGGCGCAACGGGTGGGTGCCGGGAACCTCAGTGTTCAGGTTGTCGAGGAAAACGGAGACGACGAGATTGCGCAATTGGGGCGCTATTTCAACCAGATGACCCAACAACTTCAGGCGCAACGTGAAACACTTTTGGAAAACACGCGCCAAATCGAACAGCGCCGTCGTCTGTTTGACTCGGTGTTGTCGTCGGTGACGTCTGGTGTGGTTGGGCTGGATGCCAAAGGCTGTGTGACCTTTGTGAACACTTCCGCAAAGCGCTTGCTGGATTGGCGGGAAGATCAGAAATCTCTGGCGCTTGCTGTGGCGATTCCAGAATTTGGGCCGCTGTTTGATGATCTGATTCAGGGCGGCACCAGCACGGCGCAGGGTGAGATCAAGGTGACCCGGCAGGGGCGTCTCGAAAATCTTCTGGTGCGGATGGCGCGGCGGCATGCGGGTGACGACAAACTCGAAGGATATGTGGTTGCGTTCGACGACGTGACGGATCTTGTCAGCGCGCAGCGTATGGCGGCATGGGGCGATGTTGCGCGCCGCATTGCGCATGAGATCAAGAACCCCTTGACGCCTATTCAACTAAGCGCAGAACGTATCAAACGAAAATTCGCGCCGAAACTTGGCGAAGAGCACAGTGATCAATTGCAATCCATGACAGACGTAATCGTGCGTCAAACCAATGATCTACGCCGCATCGTTGATGAGTTTTCCAAATTTGCGCGGATGCCTGAACCGGATCGCCATGAAGAGGACCTAGGCAAGCTTGTGCAGAGCGCGGTGCTATTGCAGCAGGCGGGCCAGCCGGATTTGAAGATCAAAGCGGATATTCCCGATCATCCGATGTGTGTGGATGTGGATGCCACGATGATCGGTCAGGCGCTGACAAACCTGATCAAGAACGCTGGGGAAGCCACGGAAACCCTTCGTAAAAAGGGCGTAGAAGATACCTACGCCCCTGAAATTCGGGTGTCGGTCACAAGTGATGAGAACGGACATGAAATCACTATCGCGGACAATGGGATCGGATTGCCCGCGGACCGGGCGCGATTGTTCGAACCCTATGTGACCACCCGCGACGAGGGCACCGGTCTGGGGTTGCCGATCGTGAAGAAAATTATCGAAGAGCATGGTGGCAGTTTGGTGCTTGAAGACGCACCCATCTTTGACGGGATGAGCCACCGGGGCGCTATGGCGGTGATCCGCCTTCCGGCACTGACGCCGGGAAATATCGTCCATAAACAAACCATAGTAGCAGGGCTGACATGAGTGATATTCTGATTGTTGACGATGAACGTGACATCCGGGAACTGGTTTCGGACATTCTCGAGGATGAAAGCTATGCAACGCGAAAAGCGGCCAACTCTGAAGAGTGTATGGCTGCATTTGAGGATGCGCCGCCCGCGCTGCTGATTTTGGATATCTGGCTTAAAGACAGCCAGATGGATGGGATCGACATTCTGAAGACCGTGAAACGCGACTACCCCGAGGTGCCGGTCGTCATCATTTCAGGTCACGGTAACATCGAGATTGCTGTCGCTGCGATTAAGCAGGGCGCTTATGATTTTATCGAAAAACCCTTTAATATCGATCAGTTGATGGTCGTTATTCGCCGCGCGATGGAAACCTCGCGTCTGCGGCGCGAGAACACGGACCTCAGGCGCAAGGATGTGGGCGCGACGGATATGGTGGGAACCTCTCCGGCGTTTCGTGCGCTCACCAGCCAACTTGACAAGGTTACCAAATCCAATGGCCGCGTGATGCTGACCGGTCCGGCGGGCAGCGGCAAGGAAGTGGCCGCACGCTATATCCATGCCAATTCCAACCGCGCCAGCGCGCCCTTTATCACGGTGAACTGCGCCAGCATCGAGCCTGAGCGCATGGAGGATGTGCTCTTTGGCCGCGAGGGCAGTGAACGCGGTGTAGAGCCGGGCCTCCTGGAGCAAGCGGATGGCGGTGTGATCTTCTTTGACGAGGTCGCGGATATGCCCTCCGGCACCCAATCCAAGATCCTGCGCGTTTTGGTGGATCAACAGTTCGTCCGCGTCGGTGGCACGGATAAGGTAAAGGTCGATCTGAGGGTGGTCTCGGCGACAAATCGTGACCTTGAACAGGAAATCAAGGATGGGAACTTTCGCCAAGAGTTGTATCACCGCCTGAACGTGGTTCCGATTTGCGTCCCATCACTGGCGGATCGTCGCGAAGACATCCCGCTTCTTGCCGAATACTTCATCGAAGGGTTCAACCAGAGCCAAGGCTTGCCGCTGCGTGAGTTGAGTGAGGACGCGGTCGCCTTGATGCAGACCATGACGTGGCCGGGGAACGTGCGTCAGCTTAAGAACCTCGTGGAACGTGTTCTTATTCTCGGCGATACGACCGATCCCATTCAGGCCAAAGACCTGCCCAGCGAGGAGGAAAAGGTCGAAACGGAGGGGCGCGTGGTTCTTTCGGGTGCACTGGCGACCTTGCCCTTGCGTGAGGCGCGTGAAGCCTTTGAACGCGAATACCTGCTCACTCAGATCAATCGGTTTGGCGGTAATATCAGCCGTACGGCGTCTTTTGTTGGCATGGAACGCTCGGCGCTGCACCGAAAGCTTAAATCGCTCGGTGTGGTGACATCCAACAAGGCTGGGGCCCGCGTGGCACGGGTCGAGAATGAAGAAGAGACGGAAGAAACGGCATAAACAAGGGGCAGGCCCGGCTTGTGCCGGGACAATTGAATTGACCATGCCGGAACCATCTGGCATGCAAATCAGGCAGTCCAGCGCCCGGAGAGCGGTCTATGAAAGTTATCATCTGTGGAGCCGGGCAGGTCGGTTGGCAGATCGCGCGGCATTTGTCGGGCGAACACAACGATGTCACGGTCGTCGACAACAATCCTGATCTGGTGCGCCGAGCGACAGATACCCTTGATGTTCAAGGGATTGCGGGCTTTGCTTCATATCCGGATGTGTTGGATCGGGCAGGGGCGCGGGACGCGGATATGATCATTGCCGCAACCCACTCGGATGAGGTGAACATGGTCACCTGTCAGGTGGCGCATTCGGTCTTTGCCATTCAACGCAAGATCGCGCGCCTGCGGGCCAAAAGCTATCTAAACGCAATTTACTCTGATCTCTATCGTCGCGACCATCTGCCGATTGACGTGGTCATCAGCCCGGAGCGAGAGGTTGCCGCCGCTGCGATGCAACGTCTGCGCGCGCCTGCGGCCTTTGACACCGAAGTATTTATGGACGGTCGCGCACAGCTGTTGGGCATTCACGTCGAGGAAGATTGCCCGGTTGTGAACACACCCTTGCGGCAGCTCACCGAGCTGTTCTCGACCTTGCGCGCCATTGTTGTGGGTATTCGCCGCGATGGAACGCTTTTTGCGCCGGAGCCGGGCGATCAGCTGTTTGTTGGGGACGCGGCCTATGTGTTCTGCCACGCTGATGACGTGAGCCGCACCATGGAAGTCTTTGGTAAAACAGAGAAACGTCAGGAACGTGTGGTGATTGTCGGCGGTGGTAACGTGGGGCTAGAGGTCGCCAAGGCACTGGAGGCGCGCACCGGTCGCACCCGTGCCAAGATGATCGAGAAAAGCCGCAAACACGCCGAAATTGCCGCCGAAGCATTGGAGCGCACGATTGTTCTGAACGGTGATGGTCTGGACCGGGGCCTGATGATCGAGGCGGGGATCGACAAGGCCGACGCCATGCTTGCGGTGACCGATGATGATAAAACCAATATGCTGGCAGCGGTCCGCGCCAAAACCGAGGGCTGTCCCTTTGCAATTGCCCTGATCAACGACCCAACGCTTCTGCCGTTGCTGCCGCATTTGGGAATCGACGCGCACATCAACCCGCGGGCAACCACCGTCAGCTCTATCTTGCGCCACATCCGTTATGGCCGCATCCGGCAGGTGTACTCGATTGGTGACGCAGAGGCGGAGGTGATCGAGACCGAGGTCCTTTCGACCTCGCCTATGGCAGGTCAGGCCATTCGCGATATCGACTTCCCCGAAGGTGTTCTGGTCGGTGCTGTCAGCAAAAACGGCGAAGTGGTGCGCCCAAGCGGGGGCCTCCGGATCGAGGCTGGCGATACCATCGCGCTCTTTGCCATGGCCGCAGATGTGCGCGAGGTTGAGCGCCTCATGCAGGTCTCGATCGACTACTTCTAGCATGAAGCGCCGTCCCCTGTCCCAAGTCCGCGGTATCTTGCGGTTGCCGCTGTTGCTGCTCATCTGGGGGGTGTTTGCAATCGCCATGTGGATCCCGGCAGTGTATGCGGTGATCGTGGACGACCACCAAACCTCGCAGAGTTTCTTTTATTCCGGGATCGTTGGGCTGACCTTGGTGACGTTCGTGGGGTTGTCGATTTCCAATCGGGTACCGCGATATGGGATGCCCGGCCAGCTGATGACCTTGCTGGCAACCTTTGTGTTTTTGCCCCTGTACCTTGCGATTCCACTGCAGGATGCTTTGCAAAACACAAGCTACCTGAACGCCTACTTCGATATGGTCAGTGCGTTGACCACCACCGGCGCGGATATCTTCGATCGTCCCGGGAGGGTACCGCAATCGGTGCATCTGTGGCGCGTATTGGTCGCGTGGCTGGGTGGCATGTTCATGTGGATCGCGGCATCTGCAGTTCTGGCGCCGTTGTCGCTTGGCGGGTTTGAGGTCACAACCCGCGCCGAGCCGGGCCGCAGCGATGCGATTTTGCGCGAAAGCCAGCGTCCCGATCCGCGCCGTAAGCTGATCCTCGTAACCCGGGCGCTGGCGCCGGTTTACGCGGGGCTGACCTTCGCATTGGCGCTGTTGCTGATGCTCTGTGGCGAGAGTGGGCTGGTCGCGGTGAGCCATGCGATGTCGATTATGGCGACCTCTGGTCTTTCGCCGATTGGCGGAATTGGCGCAGCTCAATCGGGACTCGCAGGTGAGATGGTGATGTTCCTCTTCCTGCTGTTTGCCTTGTCGCGCTTGACATTTTCCAGCGACACGGTCGCGGTTGGGCATGGGCGTCTCGACAAAGACCCCGAGTTCCGGACCGGCATGCTGATCATCATCGGGGTGCCGATGCTTTTGTTCTTGCGCCACTGGATTGCTGCGCTGGAGGTCAATGCATCGGACGATTGGACCATGGCGCTGGCGTCCTTTTGGGGCGCGCTGTTCACCGTCACCTCGTTTCTGACCACCAACGGATTCGAGAGCGCATATTGGTTCAGCGCGCAGGAATGGTCCGGGTTGGAAACACCGGGAATGATCCTGCTAGGGCTGGCGGTGATGGGCGGCGGTGTTGCCACCACTGCGGGGGGCGTGAAGCTGCTGCGTGTTTATGCGCTCTACCTCAATGGTCTGCGTGAAATGGAGCGATTGGTCCTGCCGTCATCTGTCAGCGGAGAAGGGCGTGGCAACAGACGCCTGCAAAGCAACGGTGCTTTTGTGGCGTGGATCTTTTTCATGCTGTTCGCGCTGTCGCTGACGCTGATCTCGGTGGCGCTGTCGGCTTTTGGTATTCCCTTTGAGCAGGCGATGATTCTCACCGTTGCGGGGCTGTCGACAACTGGTCCGCTGATCGAGGCGGCTGGGCAGGTTCCGATTGAGCTAAACCTGATGGATGCGCCTGCAAAGCTGATCTTGTGTTTCGCAATGGTTTTGGGGCGTCTTGAAACGCTGGCCATTATTGCGCTTCTGTCGCCCAATCTCTGGCGCAACTGACACAAACTGGCTAAGTCATGTGGAAAAGTGACGTTTTTCGGGTGGAAACCCGCTAAATCTGCGTCCATACTCGACATAAGGGACGCGTTGGGCCGCAGCGCGTAACAAGAACAAAGGCGAGATAATAAGCAAATGGCTTCGGACAGACAGAATCTTCAGGACGCTTTCCTGAACCACGTTCGCAAAACAAAAGTTCCAGTCACAATCTTTCTGATCAACGGTGTGAAACTGCAGGGCGTGATCACCTGGTTCGACAACTTCTGTGTGCTGCTGCGCCGCGATGGCCAGTCGCAGCTTGTATACAAGCATGCGATTTCGACCATCATGCCGGCCCAGCCGATCAGTCTCTATGAGGGTGAAGACTCCAATTGATGGAGCATGATAGGAAGCAGACCCGCGCCTGGGTCCTGCATCCGGATATCAAATCAGACAGGGATCGTCGCAACGCTGTTACGGCGCTCGAAGAGGGTGTGGCGCTTGCCGCCGCACTCCCCGACCTCGAAGTGGTCGGGGCGAAAGTCGTGGGTTTGCCCAAGGCGCATCCCGGTATGCTGTTTGGTTCCGGCAAGATCGAAGAGCTGAAGACGCTGTTCAAGGCGGAGGAGGTGGAACTGGTCCTGATTGATGGCCCAGTCAGCCCGGTCCAACAGCGCAATTTGGAAAAAGCCTGGAAGGTGAAGATTTTGGACCGGACCGGTCTGATTTTAGAAATCTTCTCAGATCGTGCGCGCACCCGTGAGGGTGTATTGCAGGTGGAGATGGCTGCGCTCAGCTACCAGCGCACGCGTCTGGTGCGGGCCTGGACTCACCTGGAACGTCAGCGCGGTGGACTTGGCTTCGTCGGCGGCCCCGGCGAAACTCAGATCGAGGCTGACCGCCGCGCCATTGACGAGCAACTTGTGCGGTTGCGTCGCCAGCTCGATAAGGTGGTGAAAACCCGGACGCTGCATCGCGCGGCGCGGGCCAAGATCCCTTATCCGATTGTTGCGCTTGTGGGCTATACCAACGCGGGAAAATCCACACTGTTCAATCGGTTAACGGGTGCAGATGTGATGGCCAAAGATATGCTCTTTGCCACACTTGACCCAACCATGCGCCGTGTCGAGTTGCCCGACGGACCCGAAGTGATCTTGTCTGATACGGTGGGCTTCATCTCTGATCTGCCGACCGAGCTGGTCGCCTCCTTCCGTGCGACACTGGAGGAAGTGTTGGCGGCGGATGTGATCCTGCATGTACGCGACATCAGTCACAGCGACACCGAAAATCAGGCCGAAGATGTAGAGCAGATCCTCAATTCCCTCGGTGTGGATGAGGATCGCGCGTTGATTGAGGTCTGGAACAAGATCGACCAACTCTCAGAAGAGGAAGCAGATGCCTGTCGTCAACGCGCTGAGCGTAGCGAGGAGCTATATGCGATCTCTGCGATCACTGGCGAGGGCCTGCCGGAACTTCTGAATAACATCGCGCTGAAATTGCAGGGCGTGCGTCATCATGAGGTGCTGCACCTCGATTTTTCACAAGGCAAGCAGCGCGCATGGTTGTTCAAACAGGATGTCGTCCAAGAGGAAGAGCAAACCGATACGGGGTTTGAGATTTCTGTACGCTGGACCGACAAGCAAAAAGCACAATACGCAGCGCTCTAGGGCGCTGCGTATTCTCTTGCCCGATCAGTCACGCGGCAAAATGCGTGTGACGCCGACGGCGGCAGCCCGCGCCAGATTTTCATCCAGAGACATCGGAATATATTCGCCGCGACGCCAATATTGCGCCATGTCGTCGTAGTAGCGCGACAGGAAATGGCCCGATTGTCCGGTGGCGATGATAAAGACGGAACTATCAGGATCGGCAAAATCATAGACCCCGCGATAACCGGCTCCATGCACGTTATTAAAGGGCTCTGGCTCCTCACCGGAGGTCAAACCGCGCTGCAGGGTGTTATCTCCGCCACTGGTGGACTGGCGAATATTTACGAAATACCGCAGCAACGGCACGTCGCCTAGAACCTCGTGATCTTGGGTCGCCTGATGGGCATCCCCCCAGCGCAGGCTCTCTAGCGTGCTGCCGTAATTCTCGCTGATATAGACCAGCGCGTCATCCAGTGCGAGCCGCGCCATATCGGTGCAGCTTTCGATCGGTGCGCTTTGCGCGACATCGCACCAAGCAGACGCACCATCTACATTGCGGAACACCCGTTCCAAGAACAATGGCTCTACTCGGGTATATGCATCAGCCAACGGGCCAAGATCATCTTCGATCAGGCGTTTTTGCAAAGCACGGACCCAACTTGCATAGATCAATGGTTCGGGCAGATGTTCGTTCATCTCGCCGTTCCACTCCGCCAGCAAGGACAGCGCGATATGGCGTTGTCGCTCTGGCGTGCCATCCGCAGCGGCTTCGCCAGTGAACCAAAGATCTGCGCCAATCAACGGCAAGAGGGTCTGAGCGCTGTAGGACACGGTATCAAGCTGCGCCTCGATAAAGCTGTCGCGGGTATGGACCTCGCGTCCTTGCATCAATTTGCGCCAACGATTGATCCGCTGGGTGTCGCCCCATGCGTAGGTCACATGGTTCGGAAAAGGGCGCTCGAGCAGCTTGTTGTTGGTATTGCCAAGAATACCGCCGCTGGGTGAGACAAACTCCGGGTTGGCCGCATAGGGCAGCCGCCCTTGCCAGCGGTTTTCACGCCGCCATCCTTGATTGGGCAAACGGCCCTGGCTTTGGTTGCGCAGATCGCGGTCGGGCATCACACCGATGGTTTTCAAGGCGATGGTCTCTTGATCCGCAAGCGTGACGTTCTGCGACGGCGCGATGAATTTCTCTCCGGCGTCAATGGCTTGCTGCACGTTCTCAGATCGCATCAAGTCCAACGCTGCCGTAATGGATGTGTCCTCACGCGACAGGGCAGTCCAGCCAAGGCTCACCACATGGCCGGGAGGCGTGATCGATGCGAGATCAAATAATGAGCCGGGCAACACGGGCCCATTTTCCGTCCATCGCAGGGTCAGCGTGAGCGGTGCACTGCCCTTGATCTGAACGATAGAGGGACGAGACGTGAATTCCTGATAGCCGTTCGGGGTCAGGTATTCCTGCGGATTGTCAGGGTTGATCTTCTCGATAAACAGATCCTGGTCGTCCAGATAGGATGATGTCAGCCCCCAACCCATTTTTTGCGACCGCCCGGTCAGCACCGCTGGAATACCTGGAATCGTGCCACCGATCACGCCACCCGTGCCGAGTTCGAGCCGCGCCAGATACCATGTGCCCGGCGCGGTCAGGGTCATATGCGGATCGTTTGCAAGCAGGGTGCCACCCGCAGCGGAGCGGCTGGGCGCCGCAGCCCATGCATTGGAAGCGCCGCCAAGGCCGCGCGGGGCAACTGGCATCAGTGCGGCATATTGCGGGTCAGCCAAATTAAGGCCATCTAATCCAGGAAACAGGCTGGTGTATTCCGGCAGCGTTGCGGTGCCAGATCCCGGCGCATCCGGCAGGATATCAAGCAGCCGTTTGGGGTCATCCAGCGCGATCGAGGTTTGGGCGCGCAGGATTTCTTCTTGCATGTTCGAAGACAGCTGCACCGCCATCAGTTTCATAATCGCGATACTGTCAGCTGGCTGCCATGGCGCAATCGGCATGTTAAACAGGAACATTTCCGGTGCGCCACGACCAAGAGCATTCTCGTTTACTTCCTGAAGGCGCGCATTGACGCCCGCAGAATAAGCCGTCAGCGCGCGCAAAGCTTCGGGGCTTTGCGAGGATACGGAACTGCGCGCTGCGCCGTAAAGATCAAGGCGGCGCAAAAAACTGTCTGTTTTAACGGTGCGTGGGCCGAACACTTCTGACAGACGCCCTTGGGCAGTCCGCCGCATCACTGCCATTTGCCAGAGTCGGTCTTGCGCATGGGCATAGCCCAACCCAAAAAACACATCCTCATCCGAAGCACCAAAGCTGCCAAAAATATGGGGAACATTGGCATTGTCGCGCACAATCTCGACCGGAGCAGTGGGGCCGGGTAGGGCGATTTCCTTATTGTACTCCGGCAGGCTTTGCGCCGCCAAAAAATAGACCAGGATCGCCCCCAGAACCCCAAGCAGAATCGTGCCGGCTGTCAGGCGTAGGAGCCAGCGGAAAAGGCGTGCCATTCGTTGTCTATTCCCTTGGTATTTCGGTGTTTGTTGCCAAGCCGCATTGCGCTTTAGGCCGGTGCTGCTAGGGTTGGCGCCAACATATGCGAAGACAGAACAGGGGGAAAGGACATGGCAAAAATTGCGTTCCTTGGATTGGGCGTCATGGGCTATCCAATGGCGGCACATCTGCAAAAGGCAGGGCATTCTGTAACCGTTTACAACCGTACAAGCGCAAAGGCGGAAAGTTGGGCAAGCGAGACAGGCGGCAGTTTCGCGCCGACACCTAAATCAGCCGCGGAAGGTGCGGATTTCGTGATGGCCTGCGTGGGCAACGATGACGATCTGCGGTCAGTCTGTTTGGGCGATGACGGTGCTTTTGCGGGAATGAAGGCAGGAGCAATCTTTGTCGATCATACCACCGTCTCGGCGCAAGTGACTGCGCAGCTTTATAGTGCTGCAAAAAAATCAGGGATCGGTTTTGTCGACGCACCTATTTCCGGCGGCCAGGCGGGTGCCGAAAATGGTGTCTTGTCGATCATGTGCGGAGGAGACGCTGACCATTTTGACAAGGCTGCCCCCGTCATGGAGGCATATTCACGCATTTGCCGCCGTATCGGCGAGAGCGGTGCGGGGCAAATGACCAAGATGTGCAACCAGATCGCAATTGCAGGGCTGGTACAGGGTCTGAGCGAAGCGCTCCATTTTGCAGAAAAAGCGGGTCTTGATGGGCGTGCGGTGGTTGAGGTGATTAGTCAGGGAGCCGCAGGCAGTTGGCAAATGGCCAATCGCTATGAGACCATGCTTGACGATCACTTTGATCATGGTTTTGCGGTGGACTGGATGCGCAAGGATCTCGGGATCTGTCTCGACACAGGAGATGATATTGGCGCGAGCCTGCCGGTGACCGCGCTCGTCGATCAGTTCTACAAGGACGTGCAAAAGCTCGGCGGTGGCCGTTGGGACACCTCTTCTCTTATCAAACGTCTGCGCGCGATGGGCTGAAACAACAAAGCCTCCCTAAATGAAGGGAGGCTTTTATCTATCTGATATTTATGAATATCAGGGGATAATGCGCGTATATTTGGAGCCTTCGATGGTGGCACCGATGCGAATGCCTGCCTGACCAAACACCGCAGCAACAACCGGCGCCGTCAGCGTGTTGGTGTCAGCGGTCAATGCATCGCCTTCATCCATCACGACATATTCAAGATCTGCACCGGCGGTCCAACCGGAGGAGCGGCGGAAACGGGCCAAAGCGGCATCGGTCATAAAGAACAGCACATGCGAATATTGCTGCGCGCCCATTTGCAGACCGGCATTGCCCTTGAGTGCCGCGTAGTAATCAACGGTCGCGCCATTGATCCGCAGCGCACCGCGTCCATAGGCCCCGCCAAAAATAAACCCGGCCTCAGTGACGAGCGGCATCACCAGCATACCGGCCGATTTACTGGCAAGATCGCGCGTGCCGGGGTAACGGTCATACATTTGGTTGAGCGTTGCATTCACTCGTGCGTCGATTTTCACATCATTTGTGTTGCCAATACCATTGCTACACGCGGCGGTTGCACCAATGGCGGCGAGACCGGTTGCGGTAAACGCACGTCGGGAAAGACGAGATTTAGAAGTGTCCATTTTGATACCTGCTCATGGAATTTAGCGCTTAATACGCCTTGTTTGGCGACACTATATGCATAATCCGCGTGGCTGTCATGTCGAAGACTGTCAAATTGAGCAGGTTCCTGCCGGGGGAACCTGCCGTACCGCTTATCCCTGCAGCAACCGGGCCACTTGCGGGGCGAAATATGTCAATACACCATCGCAACCGGCACGGCGAAAGGCCATCAGGCTTTCTAGCATGACTTTCTCACCATCGATCCAGCCATTGAGCGCAGCGGCCTGGATCATCGCGTATTCGCCAGAGACCTGATAGGCGAAGGTGGGAACCGAGAACTCTTCTTTTACACGGTGACAGATATCGAGATATGGCAGACCGGGTTTCACCATGACCATATCCGCCCCTTCGCGCAGATCGCGGGCGATCATACGCATGGCTTCGTTGGTATTGGCAGGGTCCATTTGGTAGGTCTTCTTATCCCCGGTCAGCGCACCCGATGCTCCCACCGCATCACGGAATGGGCCATAAAACCCGGAGGCGTATTTTGCGGAATAAGATAGGATCGTAACGTTCTGAAATCCCTTGCTTTCAAGCGCGGACCGCATCGCGCCGATACGACCATCCATCATATCTGAAGGGCCAATGATATCGGCGCCAGCTTCGGCTTGCGCCATCGTCATCTTGACCAGGGCCTCAACGGTTTCGTCATTGCGAATTTCGCCATCAATCACAAAGCCATCATGACCGTTGATGTTATAGGGATCGAGCGCCACGTCGGTCATCACTGCAAGGTCAGGCACCGCTGCCTTGATCCCGCGAATGGCCCGATTGCAGAGATTTTCAGGGTTCCACGCCTCAGCGCAATCCTCTGTTTTTAGCGAGGGATCAGTATACGGAAAGAGGCAGATCGCCGGAATGCCGAGCGCGTGGGCATCAATCGCGGCCTCAACGACTTTATCCACGGATCGACGCACCACGCCGGGCATGGAGGGAACGGGTTCCTCGATACCTTCTCCGTCGCGTACAAAAACGGGCCAGATCAAATCATTCACCGACAGTTCATTCTCTCGCGTCAGGTTGCGCACTGCGGCTGAGGCACGCAGGCGACGAGGGCGGGAAGCGGGGAAAGGCGCGCTGACGTAGGGCATCTGGGTCTCTTACACTGTTCTGGTGCTTATGGGTTGCATGGAACAGAGGTGTTCACAAGTGCCCGATCCGCGCATTTCTGACGCAGCAGTACTTGTGTCGCAGGGCGTGGCGATGGATACAGGGCGGGTGCGCAGATATGCACCACGGACAATAACCTATCAGGGAATAAACGCGCCTTGGATCTGTTTAGTATCATCTTCGAACTGATTGACCTTCGGTCGTTTTCTAATCTGTGGTACTGGATTGCGCTGGCGGTGTTATGGTCCTCAGCCAGCCATTGGGTACTTGGTGTTCCCTTTGACATGGTTGGACGGGCCGCAAAACACGGTGGCGAGGCGGCGCAAGATTTGCAGGATGCTGTTCGTATCCAGGTGAACAGGCTGATATATATCTCTGATGTATCAGGATTTATCCTGACAGCATTTGCGTTTTTTGCAGTGACGACATTGCTGATGCTCGGGTTTGTGTATCACGTTGAATTTGCGCAAGCCGTGGTGCTGATGTTGCTGCCGATGTATATCGTGGGGTTCATAAATTTGCGCACTGCACGAGCATTGCGGGCACCTCACGATGACGAAGCTCTGCGCAAGAGGCTGACGCACACGCGGATTATGATCCAATTGGTTGGTGTCGCGTCCATCTTTGTGACAGCCCTTTGGGGTATGTATCAAAATTTGACAATCGGCGTGCTCGGCTGAGCGGCGAACACGAAGAACAAGGAAGACTCATGTCACAGCAATCCGTCGTCATGGGGGGCGCGCCCGAAGGGTTCGACGCGCGTCTGGTTCTGAAGGAAATGACGCGCGGTGGTAAACCGGTGCTGCATATCGCGCGCGATGACAAACGGATGGAGGCAATGCGATCCGCGCTGCGGTTTGTTGCGCCTGACGTTCCCGTTGTCATTTTTCCCGGCTGGGATTGTCTGCCGTATGATCGCGTGTCTCCAAACGCAGATATCTCTGCGGCGCGGATGGCGACGCTTGCGGCTTTGGTGCATGGGCTGCCACAGCAGTTCATCTTGCTCACCACGCTCAACGCAGCCATGCAACGTGTCCCGGCGCGGGAAGTTCTGAAAGAGGCTGCGTTCTCTGCGCGCGTGAACTCCAGAATAGATGAAGATGCACTCCGCAGGTTCCTGGTTCGTATGGGGTTTTCACAAAGCCCAACTGTGATGGAACCCGGTGACTACGCTGTGCGTGGCGGCATTATCGATATCTTTCCACCGGGAGAAAGTGGCCCGGTGCGGTTGGATCTGTTCGGCGACACCTTGGATGGTGCGCGTCGGTTTGATCCCGCCACCCAACGTACGACAGAAAAACTCGATCTGGTGGAACTGGCCCCGGTGTCTGAGGTCATCCTTGACGAGGCCGCCATCACGCGTTTTCGCCAGAACTACCGCATTGAGTTTGGGGCAGCTGGCAGTGATGATCCGCTCTATGAGGCCGTAAGTGCCGGTCGCAAACATCAGGGGATGGAGCATTGGCTGCCGTTTTTCCATGAGCGGCTGGAGACATTGTTCGACTACCTGCCCGGAGCCACGGTCACATTGGATGATCAACTGACGCCCGCGCGGGTGGCGCGTTGGGACAGTATCGTTGACCAATATGAAACTCGCAAAATCGCGATGGACACCAAGGGACGGATGGATTCGGTCTATAAGCCGACACCCCCGAAGAACCTGTACCTTGATGAGGCCGCATGGAGCGACCAGATCAGCGCGCACCGCGCGGTGCAGTTTCATCCCCTGCCGCAGGCGTCTGGTCCCGGCGTGGTGGATGCTGGCGGGCGCATCGGGCGCAACTTTGCACCTGAACGCCAGCAAGAAAGTATAAGCCTTTTTGGTGCCTTGGCGGACCATATTAAAGCAAAGCTGACCAAAGGGCCGGTGATTGTCGCCTCTTATTCAGAAGGTGCGCGCGAAAGGTTGAGCGGCCTGATCGAGGATGAAGGGCTAGCTGAGACAATCGCGGTTTCTGATGGGCGCAGGATTGGCAAAGCGGGTCTGCATCTGGCCGTCTGGGCGCTGGAGCACGGGTTCGAAGCGCCTGATATGACGGTAATTTCCGAGCAAGACGTGCTCGGTGATCGCCTGATCCGAAAACCCAAACGCCGCCGCAAAGCCGAGAATTTCCTGACCGAGGCGCAATCGCTCTCTCCGGGGGATCTTGTTGTCCATGTCGATCACGGCATTGGTCGTTACATCGGGCTGGAGGTGGTTACAGCCGCCGGTGCAGCACATGAGTGTTTGTTGCTGGAATATGCCGAAGAATCAAAGCTCTATTTGCCAGTTGAGAATATCGAACTGCTGTCCAAATACGGTCATGACGAAGGGCTGTTGGACAAGCTTGGCGGCGGCGCATGGCAGGCTAAAAAGGCACGCCTGAAGGAGCGTATTCGCGAGATGGCGGATCGATTGATCCGTATTGCCGCCGAACGCGCATTGCGCAAAGCGCCAGCCATGGATCCACCGCCGCACGCATGGGAGGAGTTCTCGGCACGGTTCCCTTATCAGGAAACCGACGATCAGCTGCGGGCCATTGAGGACGTGATGAGTGATCTGAACTCTGGCCAGCCGATGGATCGCCTGATCTGCGGCGATGTGGGCTTTGGTAAGACAGAAGTGGCGATGCGCGCCGCCTTTGTCGCAGCAATGTCTGGGCTACAGGTCGCCATTGTTGCCCCGACCACATTGCTCGCCCGTCAGCACGCGGCTGGTTTCAAAGAGAGGTTTAGAGGATTTCCTCTAGAAGTCAGGCAGCTATCGCGGTTTGTTCCCGCAAAAGAAGCCAGTCAAACGCGCGAGGGTCTGGCCAAAGGTACGGTTGATATCGTTGTCGGCACCCATGCGTTGCTGGCCAAGAACATTCGCTTTCAAAATCTTGGCCTTCTGATCATTGATGAGGAACAGCATTTTGGCGTGGCTCACAAGGAGCGCCTGAAACAGCTCAGATCCGATATTCATGTGCTCACCCTGACCGCAACACCAATTCCGCGCACACTTCAACTTAGCCTCACAGGGGTGCGTGATCTTTCGATTATTGGGACACCGCCCGTGGATCGCCTTGCCATTCGCACATATGTGACGGAGTTCGATGCCATTACCATTCGCGAGGCGCTGCTGCGGGAACACTATCGCGGTGGGCAGAGTTTCTACGTGGTGCCGCGGATCTCTGATTTGCCGGAAATTGAGGCCTTCCTTCAGGAGCAACTGCCGGAGCTTAGCTATGTGGTGGCAAACGGTCAGATGGCGGCAGGGGAACTCGACGACCGGATGAACGCCTTTTACGACGGGAAATACGATGTCCTGCTGGCGACGACGATTGTGGAATCTGGTCTCGATATCCCGACCGCCAACACGATGGTGGTGCATCGCGCAGATATGTTCGGGTTGGCTCAGCTCTATCAAATCCGGGGGCGTGTTGGACGCTCAAAGACGCGCGCCTATGCGTATCTCACCACAAAACCGCGCCAGAAGCTGACTGATAGCGCAGAAAAACGTCTGCGTGTTTTGGGATCTCTCGATACTCTAGGAGCAGGATTTACTCTTGCATCTCAGGACCTTGATATCCGGGGTGCAGGTAACTTGCTGGGGGAAGAACAGTCCGGCCAGATGCGCGATGTTGGCTATGAGCTTTACCAGTCGATGCTCGAAGAGGCGATCGCCAAGATCAAATCCGGAGAGGTCGAGGGGCTGGTCGAGGGAGATGAACAATGGGCGCCGCAGATTAATCTCGGGGTGCCGGTCCTCATTCCGGAAACCTATGTTCCAGATCTGGACGTGCGACTGGGGCTCTACCGCCGTCTGTCGTCACTGACATCAAAAGTCGAACTGGAGGGGTTTGCCGCCGAGCTGATTGACCGATTTGGGAAATTGCCTAAGGAGGTCAATACGTTGATGCTTGTTGTTCGGATTAAGGCGATGTGCAAAAAGGCAGGTATTGCCAAGCTGGATGGCGGGCCCAAAGGCGCGACCATTCAGTTCCACAACGACAAGTTCGCCTCTCCGCAAGGCCTTGTCGAGTTCATTCAGTCGCAGGATGGTTTGGCGAAGGTGAAGGATAATAAGATCGTTGTCCGCCGTGACTGGCGTAAAGACAGCGATAAGATCAAAGGTGCGTTTGCGATTGCGCGGGATCTGGCAGAGAAGATCGTCGCAGAACGTAAGAAAGCCAAAACGAGCTGATATCGCCCTATAAATGTCACGCAACGCATTGTGAAAAATATAAAAAGCCCCTCGCAGGTTCCGACAGCGAGGGGCTTTTTTTGTTTATGCGGGGGCTGTCATCGCCTCAACGCGGCCCATCCAGACCATTACCGCAAAGGCGAGAGCTGCAGTGCACAGAACGCCGCCAACCATCGGCACAACGGTTCCATCAAACAACAACCCGATCGGAGCGGCGATGAATGCCGCAGCCACGGTTGAGATCGCTCCCATAACCGATGCGGCCATGCCCGCGATATGACCCATCGGCTCCATCGCGATCGCGTTCAGATTTCCAAGTGTCAGCCCGACCATGAAGAACACGCTCGTCTGCCAGAACACAAAAGTATAGAAACTCATTGGATCGCTCAGCGACAGCCCCGTCAGAGCGAACATTGCTGTGCTGATCAGGATCTGCGCGCCCAAAGCCCATGTCACCATACGCCGCATCCCAACACGCCCAACGAGCGACGCATTCAACAGGCTGGCGGTACCGGCCATCAGCGCGACAATCATGAACCAGAACGGAAAGCTCTCTCCACGGTCAAAGACCACATCATAAACGGGCTGTACCATGATGATAACAGTAAACAACATGGACATGCAGAACGTCTGTGCGAGGATTGATAGGCGCACGGTTGGGTGGCTGACCATCTCTCGTAGGGCACCGATCAGTTGCGGCAGGCGGAACGGACGTCTGTTTTCTTTCTTCAGCGGTTCTTCGAGGCGCACCCCCATCCAAAGGACTGTGATCAGCGAGAACACAGCAAAAGCGGCAAAGATACCGCGCCAGCTGGAGATGGCGATAATGCCGCTACCCAAAAGCGGCGCAAATGCGGGAACCAAGGTGAAGACCATCATCGCAAGCGACATGATCCTCGCCATGTCACGACCGACATAGAGATCGCGAACAATCGCAAGCGCAACGACGCGTGGCGCGGCTGCACCTAGCCCCATCAGGAGGCGCGAAAACAGAATGGTTTCGAGCGACTGGCTGAAATAGGAGGCGAGCGCGCCGAGACAATAAAGGCTGCATCCGGCAAAGATCACCGGTTTACGGCCAAAGGCATCGGACAATGGGCCGGTAAAGAAGGTCCCAAGCCCCATACCCATCACAAAGGATGTAACAATCAACTGAGCCTGATTTACATCATCCGGGCTCAGAGTGGCGCCAATATCCGGCAAGGCGGGCAGCATCGCATCAATCGAGAAAGCGATTGTGGCGAACATCATGGCGATCATGGCGATAAATTCGCCCTGCGACAGTGCTTTTTTGCGTGTTTCAATCATGTGTAACCTCTCACGGAGGCAAGAACGGGAGCGGACATTGCTCCGGGTTCGACCACCGGCACGTATGGCGCTAACACGGATCTTGCGGGCCGGAAAGTGGTTCAACTGTTAAATGCGCGCACAAAGACCTGTGCGCTCGAACCAGATCGCCGGGTCCGCTCGTCCCTCTAAACCATAAAAACGATAGTGCTTTTAATGTGTTGAACCGTTTGGTTCAGAATTTTCGGCACTCTGCGCTGGCTCGCTAAGCTGTGAGCGAATATCCGCTATGACCTGAGCCCAGAGCGCTGGCTGCTGCGCGCCGGGGACCACATGTTGATTGGCAATGATGAAAGTGGGAACCGAATTTACGCCCATCTTTCGGGAATGCGCATCGCGAGAGCGAATCTCCTCGATGTCACTGTCGCCTTCCAAGAGTTTCTCGACGACAGCGTGTTCCATCCCAACGTGTTCGGCGAGATCCGCGAGCACCTTGGTGTCGCCGATATCTTTGCCGTTGACAAAATACGCTTGAAATAGCGCATCCACGATTGCGGATTGCTTTGCTTCCAGTCCGGCCCAGTGGATCAGGCGATGAGCGTTGATCGTGTTTGGCGTGCGTTGCATCGCTTCGAAATTGATCTCCACACCGGCTTCGCGTGCGTGGTCTGCGATCTGAGCGTAGACCTTTACCGCATTGTCTTTGCCGCCAAATTTCGTTTCCAGATAGGCCCGCCGATCCATGCCGCCCTCTGGCATGTCGGGGTTGAGCTGAAACGGGTGCCATTCCACGACAAACGGGTGGTCGGGTGCATCCGCCAGCGCGCGGTCCAGATGAGTCTTGCCGATATAGCACCACGGGCAGATTGGATCGGACAGAATATCGAGTTTCACATGCGCAAGCGGTTGGGTCATGGTTTAGTCCTTAAACAGATCGGGCAGGGCGCGGCGCAGGAGTTTGCCATTCGGGTTTGTCGGAAACTCGGCCAGGCGTTTGTAGGTTTTGGGACGCTTGTACTCTGCCAGCCGCTCCTGTGCAAAAGCATGCAGATCCAGTTCGGTCACATCGTCGCGACCCTTGTAGAAACCTGCGATGATGCGAACGCCGGGTTTTACCTCAACCTCCGCAACGGCGAACTGCATAAGCGCGGGATGGTTGGCGAAGATGGCTTCCACCTCTAAGGGGGACACACGATAGCCGCCCGCATTCATCATGTCATCGTTTCGGCCACAATAGGTGATCTGGCCGCTCTCCTGCATGATCCCGCGATCACCGGTCAAAAACCAATCGCCGGCATAACGCGCGCGGGTTTCCTCAGGCGCGTTGATGTAGCCGATCATCAGGCCGGGGTCGTCACGGTGGATCGCGATGATGCCTTCAGTTCCAATGGGAACAGGGCGGTCTTCACCAAGGATCGCAATCCGGCGCCCAATCTGTGGTGTGCCAAGGTTTTTGGGCTCTGCAGGGCGATGGGGCGCGGACGAAATGAAAGTCGAACACTCCGACATCCCAAACGCCTCGTAAATGGCGGTGCCAACACGGGTCTGCCATTGCGTTCGAATATCGCTTGAGAGTTTCTCGCCTGCGGCAAGCCCATGGCGCAAAGCGGGCAATTTGGGAAGGGTCTCTGATTTTAAGATCTTCCTGTAAACACCGGGTACAGCGGCGAATATAGAGGCTTCTGTTCGTGCTAGAATATCAGGCAAGCCAGCCAGATCTGTATCCGCAGCAGGAATAACTGCCGTGGCACCAACGGACAGCGGGTC
Source organism: Tritonibacter mobilis (assembly GCF_001681715.1). Lineage (GTDB taxonomy): Bacteria > Pseudomonadota > Alphaproteobacteria > Rhodobacterales > Rhodobacteraceae > Epibacterium > Epibacterium mobile. Next base: position 31,562 of record NZ_LNWY01000014.1, read on the forward strand.
CATGATCCCGGTCCCAAGTGTGAAGGTCCAGTTGAAAGCACCAGCGTGCAGCAGGCGATCCTGTGGCCGTAGGTCGTACCAATCTCTGATCATCATACGACGCGCCCAGATTGCGCGATGGGCATGTCCAACCGCTCGTGGTGTCCCTCCGGTGCCCGAAGTATAGACGATATAGGCAAGCTGGTTTGGGTCGCTTTGCACAAAATCGGCAGCCGGGCAGTCGCGCATCTTTTGCAAGTCCGGCAGCGATAGCTGGCGATTATGTGAAATCGTGCTGATCCCCGGCGCGGAAACGACACCAGCAGGATTGAGGTTGCGCGCAATGCGTTCGACCTCTCGGGGTGTCAGTTGCGCGGATGTGGGAACGGGGACGATCCCAACGCTGATAGCGGCCAGGAAAACAATTGGAAAATCAATCGTATTTCCCATCCGCATCAATAAGATATCGCCCGTATTAAAACCGGAATTGAGCAGACCCGTTGCGGTACCGCGCACAGCGGCAGAAAACACGGCGTAGGACCAGACCTGATCGTCCTTGTTCTCCGATATCAGGATAGCGGGATGCTCTGCGCGTACCTCAGCGTGCTGCAGAACATAGGCTGCAAGATTAAAAGGCGCGGGGCAGGCTGGCGGGCCGCCATTGTCAAAAATGGAAAGCATGATGAAATGCCTAACCTGCGACATAAATTCGGGCAAGTGAGCGTTGCAAGGCTCACGTCGCAGACTTATAGGGTTTTCATGCAAGAACGCGATCCGAAGAAACTGATCTCCATCGCTCACGCCAATGGCGAGCAGAGCGCGCCGGAAGCCCTCGATCTGGGGGCGCGGGTGCGAGAGCTACGCAAACAACGTGACTGGACCTTGGAACATGCCGCCAGCCAGGCAGGGCTTGCGCGTTCGACGCTGTCCAAGATCGAGAACGGTCAGATGTCGCCCACTTACGAGGCGCTCAAGAAGCTGGCGGTGGGCTTGCAGATCTCAGTGCCGCAGCTGTTTACACCGCCACAGCGCGATCAGGTAAACGGACGGATGATCGTCACCAAGTTTGGCGAGGGTTCCGCACATGCCACTGCCACCTATGAGCATGAGTTGCTCGCGGATGGGCTGACACGCAAAAACATGCTGCCGTATCGTGCGCGGGTCCGGGCGCGTTCCATGGATGAATTTGATGGCTGGGTGCGCCATGATGGCGAAGAGTTCATGTATGTGCTGACGGGCGTCGTTAAGCTCTACACGGAATTTTACGAACCAGTGGAAATGCGGCGTGGCGACAGCGCCTATTACGACGGCGCGATGGGGCACAACGTGATTTCCGTCAGCTCTGACGATGCAACCATCCTCTGGGTCACCTCGCTGGTTCAGGTCTGACGCGTCAACGCCCTGAGGCGCTAGCTGGGCATGCTGAGTTCGGCTCTCAGGCTCTCCAGATAAAGAAAATCCCGCATCTCTTCGCGGGCTTCTGTCATCGATATACCTTGTGATGCCGCAAGCGCCCGGATCAGGTCATCGGCTTGGGTCTGGGCGCTGAGAATCTGGTCCACGACAAGACCGGGGAACCGCTGTCGTAGGCGTGGCAGGCTGCGCGCCAGGTCGAATTCAGTGCAATTCATCATCGGGACACTCGCATCTGGGACACAATTCGAACTTACAGACGCAAATCTAGCAAGAAAGTATAAGCCTGTCAGCGAAATTTGAAGGTTTTGAAACATTCGGCGAGGAGATGCTGACCGAAAGATATCGGGCCGGTCTGCGAGAACGGGTGTTTTGAGGTCAAATTTTCGAGGCCGAGTACGCGGTAAGTTCTTCATGTCGCGTAAAAAACCGGCCCAGTGGGCCGGTTTGAAGGCTATTCTGAGGCCTGCCACCAGACTTCAGGCATGTAGTATTCGCCATCTCCATAAATCGGAATGCGCATCGGGTAGCGAAGCTGCGAGTCATGCGCGATCCGGCTCTTGGCATATTGCCAGATGGGGATCACATAGCGCCCAGCGGTCAACACCCGGTCCAAAGCGCGAGTCGCCGCGATAAACTCATCCGACGATTTCGTCGTCAGCATATGTTTGATCATGGCCTCAGCGGCGGCGCTGTTCATTCCCATCAGGTTGCGGGAGCCGGGCAGATCCGCACCGTCGCTGCCCCAATACAGCATCTGTTCATTGCCCGGGCTTAGCGACAGTGAGCGGCGAAAGAAGGTCAGATCAAATTCATAGGCATTCTGCCGCTCGACATATTGGGCACTGTCGACCAGATCGGCAGTCATCGTGATCCCGAGGCGCGAGAGCGCATTGGCATAGATATCGACGGCCTTCTGCATCTCGGCTTCACCAAGATTGCCGTGCTGAAGCAGGACCTTCAGATGCATCGGTTCGCCCTCGGCGTTTTGAAGCACGCCCTCGTCGACAGTCCATCCCGCATCCTGCAGGAGCCCACGGGCGCGACGCAGATTGGCACGGTTGCGCTCGCTGCCGTCACTGACGGGCAGCTCATAGCCCTCCAAAGTGCCGGGAAGCAGTTCATCTTTGTAAGGATTCAACAGCGCGGCCACCCGTCCAGTGGCGGCGCCGGGCTGCATCGACAGGTAGGAGTTGGAGAAATATGAGGTGATGCGCGGCAACCGCCCACCGGTTAGCGTGTCATTGATGAACTCATAGTTGAAGGCCTCAATCAACGCCTGACGCACGCGCCAGTCGTCGAGCGAGGCGCGTCGGGTGTTCATTACCAAACCTGTCATGCCGGAGGGTTTTTGATTTGGAATTTCGGTCTTGATGACCGCACCACTTTGCACCCGCGCAAAGTTATAGTCGCTACTCCACTTGGCGGCGTTGAATTCACGCACAGCAGACAACTCGCCCGCCTTGAAGGCTTCAAACAGCACCGTCTGGTCGCCAAAGAACTCCAACCGCATTTCGTCAAAGTTATTTGTGCCTTGGCGCAGCGGCAGATCTTTGCCCCAGTAGTCTTGGTTGCGGGTGAATGTGATCGATCGACCCAGCTCAAAACTGCTCACCACATAAGGTGCGCTGCCCAGAGGGGCCTCATCTGGTGCCGCATCCGCAAAATCGCGCCCTTCCCACTGTGCTTTTTTCAAGATCGGTCGCAATCCTGCGATCAATGCAAGCTCACGGTCTTCGACATTAAAGGTGAGGCGAACACTGCGCGGGCCGGTTTTCTCGATCTTGTCCACCTTGGTCCAGAACCCGCGATACCGCAGGTTGCCCTTGGTGCCGAGGGTTTCATAGGACCAAATGACGTCCTCGACTGTCACCGGGCTTCCGTCAGAGAATCGCGCCTCTTCGCGCAGCGTGAATTCGACCCAAGAGCGATCTTCGGGCGTTTCAATCGATTCGGCGAGCAACCCATAGAGTGAAAACGGCTCGTCATAAGACCGCCCCATCAAACTCTCGTAACCCCAAAACCGCATTTGCCACGGCGGATTGCCTTTTTGTGTAAATGGATTGAGCGAGTCAAATCCGCCCAGGTTTCCAAAAACGACCGTACCGCCTTTAGGTGCATCCGGATTTACATAAGGAAGCGATTTAAACCCGCGTGGCAGAGCCGGATCGCCATACATGGCAATACCATGGGCTGATTCTGCGGATGCGAGAGTCGCACTAGCCAGAAGTGCGATTCCGGTCATTGTGGACCGGATAGATGAGAAAAATAATGGTCTCATTTTGAGAACAATCCTGCGCTGCCCTTATTTTCATAAGCCCCGAAGCTATCCGGGCCTTGAGGGGAGTTCAAACTTTTAGCTTGGACCGAGGCCGGAAATTGCTTATAACAGACTCACTGCTCGATAGGTTTCTTGCCTGTATGAAACCTGCCTCAATAACTGAACGCCGGCTTCGTGCCGGCGTTTTTTTCTTTTTTATGGGCACACCTTCATTTGAACAAAAAACCGAGTGGTTGAGGCCTGCTGAGAAATTTTCCCAGCGATGAGGCGTTTATTTTGCGCTTGCAGCATGCAAAGCTGCCGCAAATTTCACGTACGATATCGCAGAGGAATGCTCATGTCCGTCAAAGGTAAAACCGCCGTCGTCACCGGGTCCAACTCCGGAATCGGTTTGGGTGTCGCTCGGGAGTTGGCCAAAGCTGGTGCCAATGTCGTTTTGAACTCCTTTACAGATCGCGACGAAGACCACGCCATTGCTGCCGAGATCGCCAAGGAGTTCGGTGTCGAGGCCCGCTACATTCAGGCTGACATGTCCAAGGCCGATCAATGCCGTGCGTTGATCGAAAACGCCGGGCAGTGCGATATTCTGGTCAATAACGCAGGCATCCAGCATGTCGAGCCGATTGACACCTTTCCAACCGAGAAATGGGACGCGATCATTGCAATCAACCTGTCCTCGGCCTTCCACACTACCGCAGCCGCATTGCCCAAGATGCGCGCAGCCGGGTGGGGCAGGGTGGTGAATATCGCTTCTGCGCACGGCCTAACGGCCTCGCCCTATAAATCGGCTTATGTGGCCGCCAAACACGGGATCGTTGGCATGACCAAGACCGTGGCGCTGGAAACCGCAGAGGAGCCGATCACCTGCAATGCGGTGTGTCCGGGCTATGTTCTCACCCCATTGGTCGAGGCGCAAATCCCTGACACCATGGAGAAATACAACATGAGCCGTGAGGATGTGATCAAGAAAGTGATGCTCGAACGCCAACCTTCGCGCGAGTTTGCAACGGTTGAGCAGCTGGGCGGTACGGTGAACTTCCTGTGCTCTGACGCCGCAAAGCAGATCACCGGCACCACCATCAGTGTTGATGGCGGCTGGACCGCGCTTTGAACTGACAAAATTTCACCTGCCGCTGCTGGGGCGTATGTTCCGGCAGGTGCTGGTGAATTATACCTCAGATGACAGGACGGCACATGGTCAAACGCATCAATCTGGCTCTGCAAGGGGGCGGCGCACATGGCGCGTTCACATGGGGGGTTCTTGACCGGATATTGGAAGATCCGGACATTGAGATTGCCGCCATAACCGGGACCTCGGCCGGGGCGCTCAATGGAGCAGCCTTCAAGGCGGGCATGGCCAGAGATGGGCGCGATGGCGCCAAGGCCGCGTTGGATCGGCTGTGGGCGCGCATGGGGGCCGTGGGCGATATGCGCATGGCCAATTGGATTGCCGGCTTTGACGCGGGGCCGTTGCTCAACGCGCTCAAGGTGATGGCGCCATTTTCACCAATGGAGGCCATCAGCCAGGCTGTTTCGCCCTACTCCTACGGCCCGTTTTACCGCAATCCGCTGCGACCGGTGGTCGAACAGTTCGACTTCGGTGCGGTTTGCGCAGATGCGGGGCCTGATCTCTATATCTGCGCAACATCCGTACAAACCGGCAAAGTGCGGGTGTTTTCCGGAACAGAAATCTCGACCGACGCGATTCTGGCCTCTGCTTGTCTTCCCAACCTGTTTCAGGCGATCGAGATTGAAAACCCTGCTACAGGTCAGTCAGAGGCCTACTGGGACGGGGGGTACACCGGCAACCCCGCGCTTTTTCCGCTGTTTCAAGACCAACTGCCTGACGATCTCGTGGTGGTGAATATCAACCCATTGGTGCGTGAAGAGGTTCCCAAAACCGCCCATGACATCCAGAACCGGGTGAATGAGATCAGCTTCAACTCTTCCTTGCTGCGAGAGCTGCGCGCGATCTCCTTTGTTCAGAGGTTGATCGCAGACGGGACCATGGAACGAGGGCGTATGAAACGAGTTCTGGTTCATATGATTGCCGATGATGATCTGATGACGCGGCTGTCGGTCACGACAAAACTCATCCCGATCCCGCAGATCCTGCACATGCTAAAGGACGCGGGCAGAGAGGCCGCGGATGGGTTCCTGAACCAACATTCTGAAGACCTAGGACAGCGCCAGACCGTCGATCTGGTCGAAATGTTCGGCTGACCTACTGGTCCTTTGCGGCTTTGGCGTTTGTGATTTCCACCGGGTCTTTGCCGTTCGGATAGACAAGGCCCGCAGAAATCACCAGCTTCGCTGCGTCCTCGACGGTCATGTCCAGCTCAACCACATCTTCTTCGGGAAAGTAGAGCAGAAAGCCCGATGTCGGGTTGGGCGTTGTCGGAACAAACACGCTGATCAACCGTCCACTGGTTTCAGCGCGTTTGACGATCTCGCCTTTTGCGGTGGTCGAGATGAAGCCAATCGCCCAGATGCCACGACGCGGGTACTGGATCAGGCAGGCTTTTTCGAAGCTGCGCTCACTTTGTGCAAAAACCGTCTCAGAGATCTGTTTGATGCCAGAATAGATGGAACGCACGACGGGCATGCGATCCACAAGCTGTTCGGCATACCCAATCAAAGACCGGCCGATGATGCCTTTGGCAATCCAGCCCACAACGATGGTGAACAGCAAAAAGATGATCAGCCCGACGCCGCGCAGATTGATGCCGATATATTGCTCGGGCTGGAAGGTATGAGGCACGAGGGGCAAGACCACGCCATCGACCCATCCCATCACCGACCACAATAGCCAAATGGTCAATCCAACCGGTGCAATGACAACAATGCCCGTCAGGAAGGAAGACCGCAGCCGGGCAAAGAGCCCGGGGCGGCGTGGCGGAGGCGGGGTCTCGTCAAATGGCGTGTTCATATTCTGCTGTCTGATTGGCTCGCATGCAAGTTAGGGATTGTTGCCCCTAGCTACAATGCTTTCACATGCGGCCTGTTGCGATTGTCTCAAAGTCTGGCCAATTCTTTTGCAATCTCTGCGGCAAGGCGGGCGTTGTTGCGCACCAGAGCGATATTGGCCTCAAGAGAGCGACCTTCGGTCAGTTCAAAAATGCGCTGTAGCAGGAAGGGGGTGACATCCTTGCCCGTTACACCTTGCGCATCCGCCTCGCTTTGCGCCTGTGCAATGATGGGGGCCAGATCCTCTGCAGGAATTTGCTCTTCTGCAGGGATCGGGTTTGCCACCAGCTGACCACCGGGAAGCTCCAACGCGCCACGCAGGAAATGGGCGCGGGCAATATCGGCCGCGCTGTCCATGCGCAGCGGCGCGCTCAGATCAGAGGTCGCCGACCAGAACGCAGGGAAGCTGTCCTGACCGTAGGCGATCACAGGAACTCCTTGGGTTTCCAGAACTTCCAGCGTTTTCGGCACATCAAGGATCGCCTTGGCACCAGCTGCGACAACGGTCACCGCGGTCTGAGCCAGCTCCAGAAGATCGGCAGAGATGTCAAAGCTGGTTTCCGCCCCTTTATGAACACCGCCGATACCGCCAGTTGCAAAGACGGAAATCCCCGCAAGGCGCGCAGCGATCATGGTGGCGGCTACGGTGGTGGCACCGGTGCCACCCGACGCCATGCAGGCGGCGAAATCTGCGCGCGAGATCTTTGCCACACCTTCGGCCTGACCCAGCGATTGCAATGTGTCGGCCTCAAGCCCCACATGCAACGTGCCCTTGATCACCGCCATGGTAGCGGGAACTGCGCCAGCGGCGCGGATATCTGCTTCTACCTGCGCAGCTACTTCGACGTTCTGCGGGTAAGGCATACCATGGGTAATGATGGTGCTTTCAAGCGCAACAATGGGTTTGCCCTCAGCGCGGGCAGCTTCGACTTCGGCGGAATAGGTGATGTCGATCACAGGGGTGGTTCTCCGGATACATAGGTTGCAGCGGCATGAAGGGCAGAGGCGAGCGCGCTGTCGCGATCTTCTCCCCGCGCTTCTGCAGCGATATGGGCTGCCATGAACGTATCGCCAGCGCCGGTGACCCGGGCGACGGTTACGCGTGGCGGAACTTGGGTGCGGGCACCGCTGGCGTCAGCTTCGGTGGCGGATTGTCCACCATCGGTGACCAAAACGCGGGCGGCACCGCGTGACAGGAGCGCATGGGCTGCGGTTTCACTGTCGGTGAATGTGTCCTGACACAAGAGGCCCGCTTCCTCTAAGTTCACATAGAGGGTACCGCGCTGGTGAGTCAGGAATGGACGCAGACGCTCTGCTTTGCCCGGTGAGGCCGGAGCCACGCGCAAATCCGCGCCATCAAATGCAGGATGGGTTGCGATGTCATCAAGGAGCGCGAGCTTCAGGTTTCCATCCAGCGCGATCGGTCCAACAAAGGGCTGCGCGGAGGTGCCCAGAGGCCCCTCAACCAGCGGGCGCAGTATCTTATCTCCCGCGGCCTCAAGCGAATGCGCATCCGCAATCGCCGCGATCAGGCCATTTGCCCCCTCGACTGCCATATAACGGTCGGTCGGCAGATCCTCGGAGCGGTAGAGATAATCGGTGATCAGGCCAAGATGACCGCAGGCCGTGACCAGTTCGTCACCTTCGGGATCGCGACCAATGGCACTCAGAACGGCGGGTTTCATCCCGAATCGTGCCAGCGTCATGGCGATGTTCATGGCAACGCCACCGGGCAGGCGCGTGATGCGACCGGGCATGTCAGAGCCGCGCTGCATCTCCATAGTGCTTCGCCCGATTATGTCCCACAGGACAGAGCCGACGCAAAGGATATCAGGTTTGGAAAAATCAGCGCTTTCAGTCATATGGATCTCATGCCGCCTTTCAACGCCCCCCGCAAGCACATTCGCAAGCGGGGACAATCGCCTTCATATCAGAACCATTTGACGGGATGCACAAAAAAGAGCTCGGCGCAGGGCCGAGCTTGGTCATTAGAGGGCTGACCCCTTACTTTGGGTCGCTCTGAGGGAGATCAGCTCATGGCTGCCTGAAGCGCTTTCATCGCGGCGACAGGATCATCCTCTCGCCAGATCTCTTCTCCAACAGCAAAGAAGTCGGTGAGCGGAGAGATCTTGCGCACAACCTCGGTGGTGAGCCCGCCTTCGGCCACAACGGGGACTTCGATCATCTCGGACCACCACTGAAACAGCTCCGCCTCAGCGATCGCACCATCGCCCAGACCGGAGGTTCCGACCGGACCAAAACAGACGTAATCCGCGCCAGCTTCACCGGCGGTGATGCCCTCATGTCGGGAGGCACCGCAGAAACAGCCGACGATGGCCTCTGTTCCCAGCGCCTTGCGTGCGCTGCGCACCGATTTCGACGAATCCGACAGGTGCACCCCATCCAGCCCCAGCCGCTCTGCAAGGATCTGATGGTCAGAGATCACAAGTGCGATGTCGCGCGCATGGGTCACCTCGCGCAGCGCATCGGCAGCGCGGCTCAACGTGTCCTCATCACGGCTCACCAGATCCAGACGCACACAGGCGACCTCGATCTCATCCAGCACCCGCGCGAGCTGCCCTGGGAACTGCCCCAGCTCAAAGCTCGGCGGCGTGACCAGGTAAATCTGCGGCTGCTCCGGTGTCTGCTCTGCGCTGTCCATTGTCAGGGCTCCTGTTGGCATGATTGGCGGGTATTTACCCGAATTCACGCGCAACGCAAGGATTTGAAGGGGGGTGATGCGGGTTTTCCAGTGGCGAAGGCTTGCCCCAACCCGGCGCAGACAGTAAGGCAGAGCCGATTTTTCCGGAGTTCGCAGATGCCCACAGACCGCCCTCAACCTCACTTTGTGCTTGTCCGCCCGCAGATGGGCGAAAACATTGGCGGGGCCGCGCGTGCCATGTGGAACTTCGGCCTCGACCGGATGCGAATTGTCGCACCCCGGGACGGCTGGCCGAACCAGAAGGCGGTCGCCATGGCATCCGGCGCCGGGCGATTGCTGGATGAGGCGCAACTGGCACAGGATCTACCCGAAGCCTTGGCAGATTGTACCTATGTTTTTGCGACCACGGCCCGGCCACGCGAATTGACCAAACCTGTCTTCAGCCCCGAAGGTGCGATGAAGAAAGCCGCCGAGCTGTTGAGGCAGGGCGAAAAGGTCGCCGTTCTCTTTGGTCCGGAGCGTGCGGGGCTGGAAAATGATGACATCGCCAAGGCCAACGCCATCATCACCGTGCCGGTCAACCCGGAGTTTGCCTCATTGAACCTTGCGCAATGCGTGCTGCTTACGGCCTATGAGTGGCGTCGTCAGGAAGAACAGGTCCCGGGTGAGACCTTCGAGATCGGCAAATCCGACTGGGCCACGGGGCAAGAGATTGAGGCGCTGGTCACACATTACGAGGAGCGCCTGACGGAGGCGGGTTACTTCTTCCCACCGGAAAAGGCGCCGGGCATGAAGACGGTTTTCCGTAACCTCTGGAGCCGGATGCGCCTCACGCGTGCGGATGTACAGATGTTGCACGGCGTGATGCGACAGATGGTCCGTTGGAAGCAACACGGGTCGGACTAACTCTGTCTGGACCTTTTCACCCTCAGACCCTAGCGTCCCGCCAGATGAAGATGTGAGGCCAAGATGAGCAATCGCACGATTTTTGAGGAAGTGTCCTCCGACAGCAAACAACAGCCCACACCGACCCCCGGCGGTATTGATCGCAAACGCCGCGGCGCGCGCGGTGCAATCCGCGTCTGGCTTGCAGTGCTGTTTGCGCTGGTGGTGGCGATGATCGCTGTTGGCGGGCTGACGCGCCTAACCGATTCCGGCCTGTCGATTACGGAGTGGCGGCCTGTGACCGGAGCGATCCCTCCGATGAGTGAGGCCGACTGGCAGGCAGAGTTCGAGAAATACCAACAAATCGACCAGTATCACTTGTTAAACAAGTGGATGGAATTATCTGATTTCAAACAAATATACTGGTGGGAATGGGGGCACAGACAACTGGGCCGCGTCATGGGCTTGATCTGGGCAGTTGGGTTCCTGGGCTTTTTGGTTACGCGTAGCATTCCCACTGGGTGGACCGGGCGGTTGCTGCTGCCCGGTATTCTCGGCGGCGTTCAGGGCGCGATCGGCTGGTGGATGGTGTCGTCTGGCGTGACGCTTGGCGAAGGTATGACCGCTGTTGCCTCCTACCGGTTGGCGACGCATCTTGGCTTGGCTTTTGTGATCCTCGGTTATCTGGCTTGGTTTATGTTCATGCTTGGCCGTGAAGAGCGCGACCTGATGCAGGCCCGGCGCTTGAAACAAACGAAGATCTTCGGGATGAGCACGGGGCTATTGCATTTTGCTTTCCTGCAGATCCTGCTGGGCGCGTTGGTGGCTGGCATCGATGCGGGCCGTTCCTATACTGACTGGCCTTTGATGGGCGGGCAGATCCTGCCGCCGCGTCCGTTCATGATTGAACCGATCTGGAAAAATTTCTTTGAAAATCCGGGGTTGGTTCAGTTTATTCACCGGGTTTCTGGCTATCTCTTGTTTGCCTTCGCCATAGTGGTCTGGCTGCGCGGGCGTCGAAGTGCAAACCCAGCGACACGGTTCGCCTTCAACGCGGTATTTGCAGCCTTGAGCCTGCAGATCGTTATCGGCATTGTAACCGTATTGACTGCGGCGCCTGTAGAAATTGCCATCGTTCACCAAGTCGTGGCTGTTCTGGTCTGGGTGCTGATCTTGCGGGCACGCTTCTTGGCCGCCTATCCTGTTACGACTTCTATCAAAGGACATTAGAAACATGAGTTCTTTCGACGAACTGATTGCTTTTGAACGTGAAACGCAGGCGCTTGGGCAAATAGCGGGCCGTCTTGGCTGGGATCAGGAAACCATGATGCCACGCGGAGCTGCCCCCCAACGAGGTGAGGAAATGGCCGCGATTGAGGCCGTACTGCATGCGCGCCGATCAGACCCGCGGGTTGCGGACTGGTTAGAGACCGCCAAGGCACCGGACGACATCGGTGCTGCGCAGTTGCGTGAAATTCGCCGTGCCTATGAGCGCGCTGTTAAGGTGCCCGGTGAGCTGGCAAGCAAGATCGCCCGCGTTACGTCTGAGGCGCAAGGCAAATGGGCGCAGGCGCGTGCGGATGAGGATGTCGCCGCCTTCCTGCCCGTACTCGAAGAGGTCGTAGCGCTGAAGCGGCAAGAAGGTCAGGCGCTGGCCGCCGGTGGCAACCTCTACGACGCTATGGTCGCAGATTACGAGCAGGGCACAACCTCCTCTGAAATTGCTGAAATCTTCGATGCCATGCGGCCCGGTCTGGTGGATCTGCGCGCGCGTGTGCTGGAGCAGCCAACCCCGGCCGGTCTGGCGGGCACCTTTGACGAGAACGCGCAGATGAAACTGGCGCGCAAGATCGCCAAGACCTTTGGCTATGATATGAGCCATGGCCGCGTTGACAAGGCGGTGCACCCATTCAGCTCCGGCAGCGGTCTGGATGTGCGGATCACCACGCGGACCAATCCGCTCGATCCGTTCAACTGCATCTACTCCACCATTCACGAGGTCGGGCATGGGGCCTATGAGCAGAACATCGACCGCGTGCATCTGCTGACGTCGCTGGGTCGTGGTGTGTCCATGGGCGTGCATGAAAGCCAGAGCCGGATCTATGAAAACCAGATCGGGCGCAGCCGTGCCTTCACCGGCTGGTTGTTCAAGGAGATGCGAGAAGCCTTTGGTGACATTGGTGTTTCTTCGGAGAACGCGTTCTATGCAGCGGTGAATCGGGTGCAGAATGGATATATCCGCACTGAGGCCGACGAGCTTCAGTACAACCTGCACATCATGTTGCGTTTCGATCTGGAGCGTGCGCTGATGTTGGGCGACCTGGAAGTTCAGGATCTCGAAGCCGCGTGGAACGACCGTTTCCTCGCGGACTTTGGCTACGCGGTCGACAAGCCGTCGAATGGCTGTTTGCAGGACGTGCATTGGTCCGTTGGCCTGTTTGGGTATTTCCCGACCTATTCACTGGGCAATGTCTATGCGGGCTGCCTGCATGAGGCGCTGCGTCGTGATGTAGCTGATCTGGATGCGCAGCTTGCCGAAGGTGATACCTCTGTTGCGACAGGGTGGTTGCGTGAGAACCTGCAACAGTTTGGCGGATTGCGCGAACCGCGTGACACCATCACCCATGCCGCAGGCTCCGCACCGACGCATCAGCCACTGATGACCTATCTTGAGGCCAAATTTTCTGAGATTTATAATCTGTAACAGGTGCTTGCAGGCCAAATATGAGAAAAAGCCCGGGCGTATGTCCCGGGCTTTTTCAGATCAGATGAGAGCCATGCGCTCGGCGCGTTCGGGATCGGGGAACGGTCGGTACAGTCCAAAATCGGACCGCGCAATCAGCGCGTTGACATTGGCATAGAGGCGCGCAACCTCCTCGTCGTGCTCACCCAGAATTCGAAACGCCTGATCGAGTTGCGTCATATTCTCAAACTCGATCTCCAGCAGGAAATCCTTGCAGGTATCGTTTGCAAGGTTCAGCTTGCGCCGAAGCAGGCGCCAACCGGTGATCGCGCCGCGACCTTTCAGATATTCCATCCATTGCTCCACAGCGCTAGCAAAGGCCAAAGCCTTAGCTTCGTGTTGGAGGTCAATCTGACAATGGTAGAGATTCATGCGCCGCTTCTCCCGACTCAATACGCGGAAATCACGGTCAAGTTTGCGCCCAAAACATGAGCGAAGCGTAAACGAAAAACGCCGCCCCAATCTGGAGCGGCGTTTTCGCGAGATTTTAGCGGTAAGAGATTATTCTGCCACGGTTTCTTCGTCGTCACCGTTGTCCGCAATCCAAGCGACCGAGACGACCTCTTCACCCTTACCGGTGTTGAAGATCCGCACGCCGCCCGCAGAACGGGATCGGAATGAGATGCCATCGACCGGCACGCGGATCGACTGCCCCTTAGATGTTGCCAGCATGATCTGGTCATCGAGCTCCACCGGGAAGGAGGCCACCAGTGCACCACCGCGCATCGCTTTGTCCATCGCGGTGACGCCCATTCCGCCACGCCCGCGCACAGGATAATCGTGACTGGACGAGAGCTTACCGGACCCGCCTGCAGTGATGGTCAGGATCAGGTTTTCCGCCGCAGACATCTCTGCAAAGAGCTCGGTGGAGAAGTTCGGATCTTCAACCGCATCCTCGTCAGAGGCATCCTCATCCGTGAGACCCGCCATCGCGCGGCGCATCTTGAGGTACGCCGTCCGCTGCTCGGGCGTGTACTTGGAGTGGCGGATCACCGACATGGAAACAACCTCGTCACCATCGCCGAGCTTGATCCCGCGCACACCAACGGAATTGCGAGAGTTGAACACCCGCACCTCGGTTGTTGGGAAGCGGATCGCGCGCCCGGTATTGGTCACCAGCATGATGTCGTCATCTTCAGAACAGATGCGCGCATTGATCAGCTTGGTGCCTTCGTTGTCGTCCTCGAACTTCATCGCGATCTTGCCGTTGCGCATGACATTCGTGAAGTCCGACAGACGGTTACGGCGCACAGTTCCTGCAGATGTGGCGAACATGATCTGCAGATCGTCCCATTCTTCCTCGGCGCGATCCACTGGCATGATCGCAGCGATCGACACGCCCGTTGGAATCGGCAGAATATTGACGATCGCCTTGCCTTTGGCCGTCCGGCCACCTTGCGGCAGGCGCCAGGTCTTGAGCTTGTAGACCATCCCATCCGTGGTGAAGAACAGAAGCTGCGTGTGGGTGTTGGCCACGAAGAGCGTGGTGACCACATCCTCTTCCTTGGTCTGCATGCCAGACAGCCCCTTGCCACCGCGTTTCTGGGCGCGGAAGTCTGCAAGCGGGGTGCGTTTGATATAACCGCCAGAGGTCACTGTCACCACCATGTCCTCGCGCTCGATCAGATCCTCGTCATCCATGTCACCGGACCAGTCGACAATCTCGGTGCGACGGGGCACGGCAAAGCTGTTTCTGACCTCGGTCAGCTCATCGGCGATGATCCCCATGATGCGCTCACGAGAGGACAGGATTTCAAGGTATTCCTTGATCTTGGCTGCCAGTTCTTCAAGCTCATCGGTGACCTCTTTGACGCCCAGCTGGGTGAGGCGCTGCAACCGCAGCTCAAGGATCGCGCGAGCCTGAACCTCCGACAGGTTATAGGTGCCGTCGTCGTTCATGGTATGGGTCGGATCATCGATCAGGCGAATATAGCCTGCGATGTCCGATGCCGGCCAGCGGCGTGTCATCAGCTTTTGACGGGCTTCGGCAGCATCCGCAGAGGAGCGAATGGTGGCGACCACCTCGTCAACATTGGATACGGCAACCGCCAGACCACACAGGATATGGCTGCGTTCACGCGCCTTGCGCAGATTGTAGGCGGTGCGTCGCGCCACAACATCTTCGCGGAAGTCTATGAAAGACGTGAGGAATTTGCGCAAGGTCAGCTGTTCAGGACGGCCACCGTTCAGCGCCAGCATGTTGCAGCCAAAGGACGTTTGCATCGGCGTGAAACGATAAAGCTGGTTCAACACGACCTCGGCGGTGGCATCGCGCTTCAGTTCGACAACAACACGCACACCATTGCGGTCAGATTCATCCTGCACATGAGAGACGCCTTCAATGCGTTTTTCGCGCACCTGTTCCGCGATTTTTTCGATCATGGATGCCTTGTTGACCTGATAAGGAATCTCATCAACAACAATAGCGTAGCGGTCTTTCCTAATTTCTTCGACACGGGTCTTCGCGCGAATGATAACGCTGCCGCGGCCCTCAAGATAGGCCTTGCGCGCGCCAGAACGGCCCAGCATCACGCCGCCGGTCGGGAAATCGGGACCCGGTACATAATCAATCAGTTGCTCAGACGTCAGATCAGGGTCTTCAATCAGGGCAAGGGTTGCATCCACCACTTCGCCAAGGTTGTGCGGCGGGATATTGGTGGCCATACCGACCGCAATACCACCGGCACCATTGACCAGCATGTTTGGAAAACGTGCTGGCAGAACAGTGGGTTCCTTGTCCTTGCCGTCGTAGTTGTCCTGGAAATCTACCGTTTCTTTTTCGATATCCGCGAGCATGAAAGCTGCGGGCTTGTCCATCCGTACCTCGGTATAGCGCATGGCCGCCGGGTTATCGCCATCCATGGAGCCGAAGTTGCCCTGACCATCCAGAAGCGGCAGCGACATGGAGAAATCCTGCGCCATCCGCACCAAGGCATCGTAGATCGCACTGTCACCGTGGGGGTGGTATTTACCCATTACGTCGCCGACGGGGCGGGCAGACTTGCGGTAGGCCTTGTCGTGGCTGTTGCCAGTCTCATGCATCGCATAGAGAATCCGGCGGTGCACCGGCTTCAGACCATCTCGAAGATCGGGAATGGCACGGCTGACAATAACCGACATCGCATAATCGAGGTACGAATTGCGCATCTCGGATTCGATGGAAACCGTCGGACCGTCATAAGACGGACGCGCTGGCAGGTTTTCATCAGGGTTTTCAGGAGTTTCCGGCGTATCGCTCACGTTGGCTGCCCGCTTCTCTTTTGGATCTATATGTTGTGGGGTCACCATATCAGACCGCGCATATACCGTGCAAGCAAGCAGCCTCGCAAACCTTAGCAGCAATGGTGCTTATCTGCTAACAATATGATTTATATGAAAATTTACCTGTCTTCCGTAGGCTGATTGCATCAACCCTTTTTCGGAGGATGTAAATGGAACCATCTGAAACGGAACTGATGCTCAAAGGTTACGGCCTGACCACAGCTGAATTCACCTATCACATGCCTGACTATACACATGTCCTCAACACGTTCGTCTGGCAGGATTATGATCTGGCACCGGATCATCCGCGACTGTTTTCCTTCATAGATTTCTGGAAAGAGGAAATCGAAGGTCCGCTGCATCATGTCCGCTTTTCGCATCGTAAAATGATGTCGAGCGGAGAGTGGCGTAACGTGGTGGGAGAATTCTATATCAACTGAGCCGGCCTGGCGGCACTTGGCCTTCGGGTTGAGCTATGACACTGTTTTGTTCAGAATGTCACATCAGCAATGCTGTCACCTCAGATTTCAGGAGCAGTGTCATGAATTTCAACGAATATCCGGATAGAGAGATGCTCTCGATCTCGGTGGCCAATCGTATTGCCGGGGATTTGAAAAATCATCTGCTGCGCAATGGGCGCGCGGCAATCGCCGTTGCGGGCGGCACCACGCCGGGTCCGATTTTTGACGACCTTTGCGCGGCTGAACTGGATTGGGGCAATGTCTGCGTCATGGCCTCGGACGAGCGCTGGGTACCAGAAGACAGCGATCGCTCCAACGCCAAGCTGATCCGCAACCGGTTGTTGACCAATCGCGCGGCTGAGGCGCAATTCCTGCCGTTTTATACAGACGGGCTGGAGCCGGATGACGCAATCGAGAGCCTGTCGGAAAAAGTGCGCGCGCAGGGTGGTCTTGCGGTTGCGCTCCTGGGCATGGGGACGGATATGCACACCGCCTCGCTGTTTCCCGGCGTTGCCGGGCTGGAGCACGCCCTGGCTGCTGATGCGCCCGAAGTCGCTGTGATGCGCCCAGATAGCCAACCCGAGGCGCGTATCACGCTCTCGGCGCATGTTCTGGATGCGGCAATGGCGAAACATCTGGTGATCTTTGGGGCAGATAAACGCGAGGCACTCGAGCGTGCACAGAGCCTGCCGCCGGAAGAGGCACCTATTCAGGCTGTTTTGTCAGAATGTCATGTCCACTGGGCTGAATAAGTCACGCCGCACCAAGGCGCGCGGAGGCGATCAGCTTGCCTCCGTTGCCCCATCCAATGTGACAAACTGTTGTCGCAGGCTTTCCGGGATCGGGTAGCCTGCGCTACCGTCTGAAGATCTGAACACCATTACGCCGACCATGCTGGCGCGCAAATCTCCAGACCAGATTTGCTGCTCCAGAATATACGATGTCCGTCTGAAGGACAGCACCCGTGCGGTGGTCACGTAAGTTTCCCCCAGAACCATCTCACGCACATAATGGATATCGGCATTGCGGACCACGTGACGCGGTTCATCACCGTTGAAATGATGGCGGAAATGGCTGTTGTAATAGTTCACCCGCAACGCTTCAAACCAGTCGAGGTAGGCCTTGTTGTTCACATGCTGCAGAATGTCGATTTCAGAGAAACGAACACGATCCGCCATGGCCATGGGCACGGCTGCGGGCAACCCTTGGGCAAGTTGTTCATCGGCGGTGAGCGGTGTGAGAAAGCGTGGTTCCATAAGATAGGGGACTACGGAGAACCATACAAAGGCGCAACCCATTTCAGCACAAATTCGACGCAGCGATCATGTGAAATTTTGTGGAGTGGAGCGGGTGAAGGGAATCGAACCCTCGTCGTCAGCTTGGGAAGCTGCTGCTCTACCATTGAGCTACACCCGCGACATGCGCTCAGTATCACTGTCTGCAGAACAACGGCAAGCGTTTTGAGCAGAGCTCGAGCAATTTTTCTGCCTTTATTCAGAGGAATACAAAGATCACTGAGGGGTGATGCGTCTACATGCCCGATGAGTGGCATGATCCGCGCAAAAGCACTTTACATTCTCGGGCGAGGCTGACAAATACGCTCTCACTGCGGGTGTGGCGGAATTGGTAGACGCACCAGATTTAGGTTCTGGCGCCGCAAGGCGTGGGGGTTCAAGTCCCTTCACCCGCACCACATTATTTTCAAACCAAAAATTGAGACCACCAGACAGGCCGCATCTTGTGGCGAATGCCGAATTTCAGCACCCTGATCCGCCGCTAACAAACGTTGAGCGTGAGCCTGCCGTATCGTGGCAGCAGCGGTATCAAAGCCGAAAAATGCCAGAGGATTTATGAGACCTGACATTTTGCCGCACACGACGGCGTCTCTCGGCCCTCAAGGCATTGCATCCGACTGACGCAGGCCCGGATCTGCGGCTATTTTTCGACATAGGTTCAAAAAAGTCTCGCGCTCTTCGGCATCTAAACTGCCAAGCATTTCGGCCTGACGCGCGAGCGCCTTGGCTTTGATTTCTTTTAGCAATTCAGCGCCCTTATCTGTGGCATAAAGAAGCTTTGCACGCGCATCGGTGCTCGATACTTCCTCCTCAACCAGATCGCGATCTATCAGCAGACGCACCACACGGCTGATCGAGTTCTGAGGCCGCGGAAACAGGTGCTGGATATCCTTGCTGCGCAATCCGGGAAACTCTGTAATCGCGTAGAGCGCTGACCATGCATGTACCGGCATTTGATACTCGCGCTCAATATGTCGGCTGGTGACCTGATTGTTGCTCAGCACGATATAGCTCACGGCCATAAGGTATCGCAAATCAGAGCTGAAAATCTGATCAAGCATTGCTGCGGCGGTTTCATTGCTGTCGTTATTCATTAATACCCCACGATACGCTCAAACGAAATTTTACCTTGCAAGATACATCCATATGGAACAATTGTGCCGCGCAAGTGGCCAACCACATGGCAAGTGGTCGTCCACACAGCACCATCGACACTAAAGGAATTTCGTTATGCCACAATTAGTTGCCTTTTCTCTACTGGTTTCCATCCTATACATAGGCGATGTATTGTCGACACGGACGAAGTCTTGGTTGCCTTCGGTTTTTGTCTGCGCCGTCTTGTTTCTGTTGGGCTATTGGACGTTCTTTCCCGCAGATATCGTTGCGATTGCAGGGTTCCAGACACCGATCGTATATCTGGCGATCTTCCTGCTTATCACCAATATGGGCACGCTGTTGTCGGTGCGCGAATTGGTGGGCCAATGGAAAACGGTTGTGGTGTCGCTCTCGGGGATCGCGGGCATCGTCGCACTGCTTTTCACCGTGGGTTTGTTGGTGCTGGACTGGGAAACCGTCGTCGTTGGTGCACCACCGCTGGTGGGCGGGGTGGTATCCTCGTTGATCATGTCACAAGCTGCGGCAGAGGCAGGGCTGACCAGCCTGTCGGTGCTGGCGATCCTGATTTATGTCATGCAGGGGTTCGTCGGCTACCCGCTTACGGCCATTATGCTGAAGCGCGAAGGAAACCATGTTCTGCGTCGCCACCGTGCCGGTGACTGGCAGGGGCAGGCGGATCAATCGGCGGTCCCGACTTCGGGTGAATCTGCGCCCGCACGTCTGTTTGCAAAACTGCCGGAGGCGTATAACACCTTCTATTTCAAGTTTCTGCGTTTGGGGCTGGTTGCTCTTCTTGCGTGGGGGACATCGCAAGCGGTGGCTCCGCTGTTCACCATCAGCCCCTTTGTGCTGTGCTTGATCTTTGGCGTCATTGCTACGTCGATCGGGTTTCTGGAACGGGAACCGCTGCGCTCTGCGAATGCGTTTGGTTTTACAATCTTGATCCTGATGGTGTTCATCTTCGACGGGCTTAAACGCGCCACCCCGGATATGCTCACTGAGTTGGCGGTGCCGATGTTTGCTCTGATCGCAATCGGCATTTTCGGGATGTATGTCTTCTCATTCATCGCTGGGAAGCTGGTCGGCGTCAGCCCGGCGATGGCCTTTGCCTGTTCACTGACGGCGCTTTATGGCTTTCCGGCGGATTACGTCATCACCAAAGAGGTCATAAACACGCTGACCGACGATCAGGACGAACGCGAATTGCTTACCGCCCATATGCTGCCGCCCATGCTGGTTGCAGGATTTGTGACGGTGACCATGGTTTCCGTTGTAATGGCGGGTATTTTTGTGGGACTTCTGTGATGAGTAAATTCGCAAACGCGGACCGCATCCAATCGATGATTGAGGGGCTTGATCAGTTCACGGCGACGCCGGGCGCGGGCACGACACGCTTCACCTTCAGTCCGGAATTCCGGCAGGCAAGCGATTATCTGCGTGCCAAAATGCAGGAGGCTGGCCTTGTGGTGCGCGAAGATGCGGTCGGCAATCTCTTCGGTCGATTGGAAGGGAGCAACACCCATCTCGAACCGATCCTTGTCGGCTCGCATTTTGACTCTGTCCCCAATGGCGGCAAGTTCGACGGTCCAGCTGGGGTTATCGCTGGTATTGAAGCGGCTTTCCTGTTTCAGGATCACGCCATCACGCCCCATCGCCCGATCGAAGTCATCGCCATGATCGAAGAGGAAGGCAGCCGTTTTGGCAGCGGTTTGATGGCGTCTCGCTTGCTGACGGGGAAGCTTAACACCAAGGAGCTGCCTCAGATCACAGATGGCGACGGCGTAAGTTTTACCCAAGCCATGCAAAACTACGGGCTTGATCCTGCGCAGCTCGATGAGGTGGTGTTGCCGGAAGGAGCAATCCACGCCTTCCTAGAGCTTCATATCGAGCAGGGACCAGTGTTGGAAACACATGAAGAAGACGTTGCAATCGTCGATCGCATCGTGTGTTTGACCCAGCTCCGAGTTCATATCTATGGAAATGCCGGACACGCGGGTACGACTCCAATGGCAGCGCGGCGCGATGCGCTGGTCGGTGCGGTTTCCGCTCTGTCTCAGCTGCCGGATCTTGCACATAAGATCGGTCAGGACGCGGTTCTGACTGTTGGGAAGCTTGAGGTAAAGCCCGGCGGCGCGAATGTTATTCCCGATGAAGTCGCGTTCACAGTCGATATTCGCGCGCCAAGCGAGGATGTCGTGCGGGAATTGGTGGACCAGACCAGATTGGTGATCGCCGCGGTGGAGGGCAACGGGCTGAGAGCCGAAGTGCAGGAGGATCTTTTTGCGCCGTCAATCATGCTCTCGACTGAGCTCCACGGGTGCCTCACGAAACATGCGGACCAGCTTGGCCTCAAGTCACGCACGATGGTCAGCGGTGCTGGTCATGATGCGATGATCATGGCGGATTACACGCCGACGGGTCTGATCTTTGTCCCCAGTCGCGCTGGCGTGTCCCATTCTCCTGATGAGTGGACGGATTATGACCAGCTTGCACGCGGTGTAGATGTGTTGTTTTCCACTCTTCGTGAAATGACAGAATAAACTGCCTCTCATTCTGAGATTTATTGATCTCATAAGGCTGTTCAAAGCGGGTAGGTAATAAGTATCCGCTTTGAACAACTTCCAAGAAACGAATTTCGAAACTGATTTCGGTTGGCGCGAATAAAGCCATAAAATTCACCTGCCTTTGAACAGAGGTTGTCGGGGTCCGTGCGCAGAGCTTTCTACGAAACACGTATGATCCGTAAACTTTCCAGAATAGAATAGGCTCTATGATATTTTGATCGCCGGGTTCATGGCTGGTTTCATGGAGCAAAAAATTGAGCAAGTTAAACGGCTTATACAAAGTTGACTTTATCACACCTGCTCTGAGAGGATTCGGAGTGGTCATCTTCGAACAGGGTCGTGCCCGTGGTGGCGATAGCATTGTGGCCTATAATGGCACTTACACTGAAACGGGTTCAGATATTGAGATTCAACTTGAGGCGTTTCGCCATTCTCACAAAAATGATCTCGCTCCTATTTTTGGCAAAGAACATGTCACTCTGACTGTAAATGCCAAATTACTCACCAAAGAGCGCATGGTCGGGACTGCATTCTGTGTGGATGCGCCAGATATTCCGATGAAGGTTGTTTTCACCAAACTTCGGGATTGATCTCTCAAACCACCCGGAACGCAAAACGCCTGCCGATATGCTATCGGCAGGCGTTTTTTGTCGTTTGCTCTGTGTCCGGAGCTTTATTTCTCGGGTATCAGACCGCGTGGGCTGAACCTCAGCACCAGCAACAGCACCAGTCCCATAGTAAAGAGACGCATATGTGCAGCGCTCTCCAACAGATGTGCGCGCAGGCCACTGTCTTCCGACATGCCAGAGGTCACCAATTCAATCAGCATGACGCCCATGGGTTCCACCTTGATCCAAAGGAACCAGACCAAAAGCCCACCAAGGACAGAGCCGAAGTTATTGCCGGAACCACCCACAATCACCATCACCCAGATCAGAAAGGTGAACCGGAGCGGGTTATAGGTGCCGGGGGTCAATTGGCTGTCGAGCGTGGTCATCATCGCACCGGCGACGCCACAGATGGCAGAGCCGAGGATGAAGATCTGCAGGTGCCGACGGGTGACATGTTTGCCCATTGCATTGGCCGCGACCTCATTGTCGCGGATGGCGCGCATCATCCGGCCCCATGGGCTCTTGAGCGCCATCTGCGCCATCCACAACAGCACCAGCAGGACCGCCGTGAACATGAGGGAGTAGCCAAGCTTGACATAAAGCGTTGAAGCCGTGGTGGCGTCCAGCCCCCAAGAGGCTGCCTTTTCCACAAAGGCGGGATCGCCTTGCAAATCAACCTCATAGGGCAGGGGACGCGGTAGTCCGACCACGTTTTTCACTCCGCGCGACAGCCAGTCCTCATTCTTGAGCACCGCAATGATGATCTCGGCAATCCCAAGCGTCGCAATTGCCAGATAATCCGAACGCAGACCAAGCGCGGTCTTGCCGATCATCCATGCAACACCCGCCGCCAGCAGACCACCCAGAGGCCAGGCCAGCAACACTGGCAGACCGAGACCGCCGATATTGCCTTCGAGCGCTGGGTTGATGCTCTCGACGGCGGCGACACCGGGGTCGAGCACCGCACGATAGATCACAAAGCCGATGATCAGGATCGCAAGCATTGCGACAGTCCGGGTCAGACCAGCGGCCAACTTTCGATAGGTATAGATTGCCGCCGCAATGGTTGCAGCCCCTAGAACCAGCGCCAGTAGAATGCGCTGACCACCAGCCTCCCACGCGCCCGGTGTGGGCGACATGGATGTCAACACCACGGCGAGACCACCAAGTGCGGTGAACCCCATAATGCCAACATTAAACAGCCCGGCAAAGCCCCACTGCAGGTTCACCCCGAGCGCCATGATGGCGGAGATCAATCCCATGTTGAGGATGGTCAGTGACGAGTTCCAAGATCCGGAAAAGACTCCGAACGCTGTTGTGGTTCCCTCCAGCAGCAGCAAAAGGCCGACGAAGGCGAACAGAAGCGTATGTTTCAACGTATCGCTCATACCGCTTTTCCTTTGAAGATGCCGGTGGGTTTGAACAGCAGCACAACAACAAGGATCGCAAAGGAGACCGCGAATTTGTAATCAGTGCTCAGAAGCTGCGCGAGCCCCTCTGGCTCAAGGCTTTCTGGCAGGATGTAACCACCTACTTTTTTCCACGCATAGGTGATCATGACTTCGCTCATGGCGATCACAAAACCACCGGCAATCGCGCCAAGTGGACTGCCAAGACCACCGACGATGGCGGCGGCAAAGATTGGCAGCAGCAGCTGGAAGTAAGTGAAGGGTTTGAAAGACTTATCAAGCCCATAGAGCGTGCCGGCAATCGTCGCCAGCGCCGCCACGATCAGCCATGTGATCATCACAACGCGCTCAGGGTTGATGCCCGACAACAGCGCCAGATCCTCATTGTCAGAATAGGCCCGCATGGATTTGCCGGTACGGGTTTTATTGAGGAACCAGAACAGCAGCGCCACGACGATGATCGCAGTGACCACCGTGATCCCTTGCGAGGTCTTGATGGCAAGACCCTCGTCCAATCCGGTCATTTTCTTGAACGTGCCTGCCTTGATGATGAAGCGCTCACCATCGCCAAAACGCTGATCACCAGGGCCAATAATGAACCGTACAAGACCGTTCATCATGAACATCACACCAAGTGACACCATCACGAAGACCACAGGCTTGGCCTTTTGTTCGCGGTAGAATTTGAACACGGCCTTATCGGTGACCAGCACCAGCGCCATGGTTGCCACGATGCCGATGGGCAGCGCCAGAAGCGCAGTTGGCAATGGGCCAGCAGAGATGCCCCAGGATTGGAACAACCAAGTGAACAGGATCACAACCATGGTGCCAAAGGCCATGGTGTCGCCATGGGCAAAGTTAGAAAACCGCAAGATCCCGTAGATCAGCGTCACGCCGAGCGCCCCGAGTGCCAACTGGCTGCCATAGGCGATGCCGGGGATGAGAACGAAGTTTGAAAGCGCCACGAAGGCGTTGAGGAAATCCATCTCTTAGCCTCCCAGGAAAGATTTGCGCACTTCGGGATCGGCCAAAAGCTCTTGCCCGGTGCCCGTATAGGCGTTTGCGCCCTGCACCAGAACATAGCCTTTGTCTGCGATTTCAAGCGCTTGTTTGGCGTTTTGCTCAACCATCAGGATCGGTAGCCCGGTGCGGGACACCTCGATGATGCGGTCAAACAGCTCATCCATCACGATAGGCGACACGCCAGCGGTCGGCTCATCGAGCATCAAAACCTTGGGTTTGGTCATCAGCGCGCGGCCCACGGCCACCTGCTGGCGCTGACCGCCCGACAGCTCTCCGGCCGCCTGATGGCGCTTGTCCTTCAGGATCGGAAACAGGTGATAGACCTGATCCATCGTGTCGGAAAAATCGTCAGTGCGGATGAAGGCGCCCATCTCAAGGTTTTCTTCGACCGTCATTGAGGTGAAGATATTGCTCGTTTGTGGAACAAAACCCATGCCCTTGATCACGCGTTCTTGCGGGCTGAGTGTGGTGATATCCTCACCGCCCAGACGCACCGCGCCAGATCGCACGTTCAGCATGCCAAATACGGCTTTCATCGCGGTGGATTTACCAGCGCCATTGGGGCCGACGATGACAGCGATCTCGCCGGGGTTCACGGCGATGGTGCAGTCATGCAGGATGTCCGGCCCTTTGCCATAGCCACCCGTCATGCTGTCACCAATCAAAAAGGGTTCGCTCATGCGTCAGCCCCTTGCAATTTATCTTTGTTTTTCAGACCCGTGCCGAGATAAGCTTCGATCACCTGATCGTTTGCCTTGATCTCATCCAGCGTGCCTTCGGCAAGTTTCTTGCCTTCGGCCATGACGATCACCGGGTCACACAGACGGCCGATGAATTCCATGTCATGCTCGATCACCACGAAGGTGTAGCCGCGCTCCTCGTTGAGGCGCTTGATGGCATCGGCAATAGTATAAAGCAGCGTCCGGTTTACACCTGCGCCTACCTCGTCAAGGAAGACGATCTTGGCGTCGACCATCATGGTGCGGCCAAGTTCCAGCAGCTTTTTCTGGCCGCCAGAGATTTCACCTGCCTTGAGGTCCGCAATATGGCTGATGGTGAGGAACTCCAGCACCTCATCCGCCTTGGCGCGCAGGGCGCGTTCCTCATCAGCGATGCGCTTGCGTCCGAACCATGTGTTCCACAGCGTCTCACCCGATTGATTGCCCGGAACCATCATCAGGTTCTCGCGGCAGGTCATCGAGGAGAACTCATGCGCGATCTGGAAGGTGCGCAGCAATCCTTTGTGGAACAGCTCATGCGGTGGCAGGCCCGTGATGTCCTCACCATCCATCAGGACTCGGCCTGACGTGGGAGGAAGAACCCCTGCCACCACGTTGAAAAGAGTGGTTTTTCCCGCACCGTTTGGTCCGATCAAACCAGTAATGGAGCCCTTGGCGATTTCCAGCGAAGCGCCGTCCACCGCGTGGAACCCGCCGAAGTGCTTATGCAAATCCTCGACGACGATCATGTCATGTAATCCCCTGCCGTCATATTTCGCGGCCCTTTTATTTGGAACAGCCCGAGGCACTTGCGGCTCCCGGGCTGATCAGATCTCTAATGTGCGAAGATGGCCCGCCTTAGCGGAATTTCACCGTCACGTTCTTTCCGTCCTGAACTTCGATCTCACGGAAGGAGCCTGCGCTCTCGCCGGGACCGATGAGGTTCACGCCGGTCGCGCCCTCATAGTCGATTTCACCGCCGTTGGCGAGAATTTCGAGCGCTTTGCCCAGCTCACCGGGGTTGATTTTCTCACCCGGGGCGTTGGCGACTTCGGTGATCTTGGAGACGTAATCTTTGGGATCAACCGAACCGGATGCCTGCATCGCGAGCAGGAAAAGTGCTGCCGCATCATAGGATTCCGGGGAATAAGCGGAGGTGCCGTCAAAGCCCAACTCAGAAGCCTTGCCCGCAAAGATTTCGGCACCTTCGCTGTCGGAACCTGCGATCTGACCAAAGGAGCCGTTGAGGTCCGAACCGACGTTTGTCGGCAGCGAATCACCGATCATGCCGTCGGGCAGGCCGAAGGTGTCGAATGCACCGGTATCGAGCGCACCCTGAATGATGCCCAAACCACCTTGATCCAGGTAGCCCGCAACCACAAGGATGTCGCCACCCGCAGATGCCAGCGCCGCGACCTCGGCAGAATAGTCACCTTTGCCATCTTCATGTGCGGTCACGATGGTCACTTCACCGCCAGCGGCTTCGAAGGACGACTGGATCGAATCCGCCAGACCCTTACCGTAGTCATTGTTGGTGTAGGTGATGGCGATGCTATCGACGCCGCGATCAGCAAGAATCGACGCCATGATCTCGCCCTGACGGGCGTCCGAGGGGGTGGTGCGGAAGAACAGACCGTTGTCTTCCATAGAGGTCAGACCCGGCGAGCTTGCGGAAGGAGAAATCATCACCATGCCGTTCGGGATCGCGACGTTTTGCAGGATCGCACCGGTCACACCGGAGCAGTCGCCACCCACGATGCCGCTTGCACCCTCAGCGATCAGCTTTTCGGCGTTTGCAGTAGCGAGACCGTTATCAATACATCCGGTATCTGCGCGCAGCGGCGTTACTGTTGCGCCATCGAACAGTTTGCCGGACTCGGAGACCTCGGACATGGCGAGTTCGGCGCCAGACGCCATGGTCGGTGCCAGAGATTCGATCGGGCCGGTGAAGCCAAACAGGATGCCGAGTTTGACTTCCTTGGGTTGGCCCTCTGCAAACGCGGTGCCAGCGCTCAATGCGATGGCTGCAGTCGCGGTCAGCAGTTTTTTCATTTGAAAACTCCCTTGTTGGAACAATGTTGTTCGAGAGGAACCCTATGCAAGCCCCGCAGGAAAGGGAAGAGCGATCAGACAGGCTTTTTGTTACGTTACATTGTCTGCGCTAACACCTCTGCATCAAAGGAGAAAGCCAATGCTACGACCCTTTGCCGTGATCGCGGCACTCACGTTTGGAGCCACCATCCTGCAGTCCATTTCCGCAATCGCAATGGAAAGCTCGCAAGGTGAACTGCGGGTTGAAAAAATGGCGGATGGCTTTGATGTTCCTTGGGCTTTTACCTTCCTGCCCGACGGTGCGATGCTGGTAACAGAACGAGCCGGGCAACTTTGGTACCTGAAAGGTGATAGGCGTCATCAGGTCAAAGGCGTGCCAAATGTTGCGGCTGACGGGCAGGGTGGTTTGCTCGACGTTGTGGCCGCGCGGGACTTTCCCCAAAGCCGGACTGTTTACCTGACTTTCTCACGCCCACAGGGACGCGGTGCCGGAACCGCTGTGGCGCGTGGGCGGCTTAGTTCCGATGCCACACGATTCGAGGATATCAAAGTGATATTTGAGGCCACACCCGGTGCGCGCGGGGGGCGTCATTTTGGCTCTCGCGTGCTCGAAGCGCAGGATGGCAGCCTGTTTGTAAGCCTCGGAGAGCGCGGCGACCGTCCCAGCGCGCAGGATCTGGCGCGCGAGCAAGGATCAATCATCCGCATTCTGCCGGATGGGCGTATTCCCAGTGATAATCCCTTTGTCGATGTTGCGGGCGCACGTCCTGCAATCTGGTCTTATGGCCATCGAAACCCGCAGGGCATGGCGATGGACGCGAAGGGCAATATCTGGGCGGTCGAACACGGTGCGAGAGGTGGCGATGAGGTGAACCGGATTGAGCGCGGTGCAAATTATGGCTGGCCGGTGATATCCTATGGCAGGCATTATTCCGGCCTCAAGATTGGCGAAGGCAGCGCCAAACCGGGCTTGCATCAGCCAGAATGGTATTGGGACCCTTCAATCGCGCCGTCTGGAATGTTGATCTATTCTGGCGCGCTGTGGCCAAAATGGCGTGGCGACATCTTTGTCGGATCGCTGAAGTTCGATTACATATCGAGGCTGTCCGGAACAAAGCTGCAGGAAGTAGAAAAGCTGCAATCCCCCGAGACAGGCCGTATACGTGACATCCGCGAAGCCCCGGATGGCGCGATCTGGTTCGCATCTGAGTATGAGGGGGCCCTTTACAGGATCACCCCAGAGTAGACGTCAGGTGATCTGACGCACACCTTTGCTGCCACGCTCGCGATAGGGCGTTGTGTCATAATGTGCCCGGTAACATTTGGAAAAATGCGACGGGGAGGCAAACCCGCAGGCCAGCGCCACGTTGATCACACTCATATCTGTCTGCATCAACAGGTTACGGGCCTTTTGCAGGCGCAGTTCCATGTAGTAGCGCTTGGGGCTGCGGTTCAGGTAGCGGCGAAACAGCCGTTCCAACTGACGGGTGGACATGCCGACATCCTCAGCAAGAACCGACGGGCTGATGGGCTCTTCGATGTTTTTCTCCATCATCTGGATCACCATCGAGAGTTTCGGATGGCGTACACCAATACGCGTAGGGATCGACAGTCGCTGGGTGTCCTGATCGGTCCGGATCGATGAATAGATCAGCTGATCCGCCACCAGATTTGCCAGTTCTTCGCCATGATCGTCGGCGATGATCTTCAGCATCAGATCGATCGAGGAGGTCCCACCCGCAGTCGACAGACGGTTGCCATCAATCACAAAGACCGATTTGGTCAGATCAACGTCCTCGAATTCTTCGGCAAAACTGTCAGAGTTCTCCCAGTGGATTGTCGCACGTTTCCCATCCAGCAAGCCCGCTTTGGCCAGCGTGTAGGACGCAGTACAAAGTCCGGCGATCGTCAGCCCCTTGCGCGCCTCGCGCCGAAGCCATGACAAAACCCGCTTCGAGGTCGCTTTCTGAACTTCGATCCCGCCACACACCATGATGGTGTCATCGCGCTGAAGCTCGGAAAAATCAGAATCCACCTGAAACACCGTCCCGGCAGAACAGGTGACGGTTTCGCCACCTTCACCGACGAGGTTCCACGAATAGAGCTCCCGCCCAGCCATCCGGTTGGCAATACGCAGCGATTCCATCGCAGCGGAGAAGCACAGCAATGTGAACTGATCCAGAAGGACAAACGTAAACCGGCGATGTTTACCGCCCGAAGTCAGTTCAGGAAGCGTCTCTGGCTTGGTTTGCATGGCTCGGGTCCTTACAAATCGGGTCTTTTTAGACGGAGCTGGGAAAGCCACGCGACACGGAGGCCGCGAATTCGGGAAACCTGCTCACAGGATAGCGTCCGGGTCAAGATGTGGAAATTCTAAACTGGCCACTGTTAGCGCTCTTATGTATACGCTTCTTTCGTAAATCACGGTTCCAAAGTCATTTTCGGAGTGAAAACCATGAGCAACTGGCAAAAATCGAACTGGCGCAGCAAGCCGCGGGTCCAGATGCCGGACTATACCGACCAGGATGCACTGCACTCTGTCGAAGCGCAGCTGGCCAAGTATCCGCCACTGGTTTTTGCAGGCGAAGCGCGCCGCCTGAAGGCGCAACTCGGCGCAGCCGGCCGGGGCGAGGCGTTCTTGCTTCAGGGCGGCGATTGTGCGGAAAGCTTTGAACAATTCAGCGCCGATGGCATTCGCGATACCTTTAAGGTGATGCTGCAGATGGCGATGGTTCTGACCTATGGCGCAAAGGTGCCGGTGGTCAAAGTTGGCCGTATGGCTGGTCAATTTGCCAAGCCACGTTCCGCCCCAACGGAGACCATCAATGGGGTCGAACTGCCGAGCTATCGTGGGGACATCATCAACGAGCTGGCTTTCACCCCCGAAGCGCGCATTCCCGACCCGAAGAAAATGCTGCAGGCCTACACGCAGGCTGCCGCAACGCTGAACCTGATCCGTGCCTTCTCTACCGGTGGGTATGCAGATGTGCATCAGGTCCACGCGTGGACGCTGGGTTTTACCGAAGGCGATAAAGCCGAAGCCTATCGTGACATGGCGAACCGGATCACCGATACGCTTGATTTCATGAAAGCGGCAGGGGTGACCAAGGACAACGCGCACACGCTGCAGACGGTGGAATATTACACCAGCCACGAGGGCTTGTTGCTCGAATATGAAGAAGCGCTGACCCGTCTTGATTCCACCTCTGGAAAATGGCTGGCGGGATCTGGTCACATGATCTGGATCGGTGACCGTACGCGCCAACCCGATGGCGCGCATGTCGAATTCTGCAGTGGGGTGCTGAATCCGATTGGTCTGAAATGCGGTCCAACCACCACAGCCGACGACCTCAAGGTATTGATGCAAAAGCTCAATCCTGAGAACGAAGAAGGCAAGCTGACCCTGATCGCACGTTTTGGCGCAGGCAAAGTTGCAGATCATCTGCCCCGGCTTGTACAAGCGGTAAAGGACGAGGGTGCCAAGGTTACTTGGGTCTGTGATCCGATGCACGGCAACACGATCAAATCCGCAAGCGGCTACAAAACGCGCCCGTTTGAATCGGTGCTGCGTGAGGTGCGTGACTTCTTTGGCGTTCATCAGGCCGAGGGCACAATTCCGGGCGGTGTTCATTTTGAAATGACCGGTCAGGACGTAACCGAATGCACAGGTGGCGTACGCGAGGTGACCGACGAAGATCTCAGCGATCGGTATCATACAGCCTGTGATCCGCGTCTGAATGCCGATCAATCTCTGGAACTGGCGTTCCTTGTGGCGGAAGAGCTGTCACGTCTTCGGACGCCTGACGATTCTCGCGCCGCGATCTAACGCGCGCAGGCTTTCCTTCAAACTCAACGGCTCGCATTTTTTGCGGGCCGTTTTTTTGTGACCGTTCTCGATTTGCGTCATACTCAAAAAAGAACACCCGGAACGCGTTCTGCGTCCGGGCGTCAATGCTTCAACGTCTATGTCCAGTAGGTTGAAACTTAAGCTAATTCTCGGTGCTTTCGATTCGAATTTTAGTAATCAGTCCCGCGAAACCACAAGGCGCAGGTGTGGTGCGCCATTCTTGAGCTTGCCACCGCGAGGCGGGCGCGACACCAGTTTTTCGGCTTCTGTCGTCGAGACGGTTTCCAGCGCGACCGGCGCGGGTTTTGCGTCCGAGCGAGAGGGCGAGCGCGTGGATTTCAACGCATCCTTGTTTTCGCGGCGGGCGCGATCCAACAAAGAACGGGCCTCATCCATCAAGCTGGTGGATTTACGCTCAAAAGTTGAACGCGGTTCACCAAAGCCGTCCGTTTGCGGCGTTTTATTGGTCAAATCACGCTGTGACATGTCCTGCAGGTGCGGATCGGACACCCGAGGCGTCGCTTTGAACTCCGGAGCAGCCTTCGATTGCTCGTTTTTGGTGATTTTGCGAATCTCACAATTGTCGACGAGGAAGCGCTGCGAAACGCGGCTTGCCCCGCCTTCGGAAACCATCACACCCAGCGCGCGGCTTACATCGCCCAGATCACTGCGCAGTGGCAGCAGGATCATCTTGGCAGTGCGGCTACCGCGAAGGCGTGTTGCCTCAGTGTGCAGATCAAACTCCAGAATGGAGGGATCGTCGAACATATGTTCCAGCGCGGCGCTGACGGTCTTGCGTGACTCGGCGGTGAAGAATGCGGTCAGAGGCATGCCGCGAACTTCCATTCCGGCCAGTTCGTTGACCTTCTGACCAGCAAGACGGAAACGTGCGATCCCCGGTGCAACGCGCTCCAGAATGAAAGTCTGGCTGAGGATATTTTCCAGACCACGCGGATCAACCTGCGAGCGGCTGGGAATGTCGTCGCCACGACGCAGAGCAGTCCAATAAGCCTCGGCCTGACGCAGAGGCGACACGTTTGAGCGTGTGCGAAAGCGATCCATTGCTACCACTTTATCCAACCCTGTCTTCTTGTCTGCGCCGTCGTGACCGCGAAAAATCATTATCTTGTCCTCTGCATCCGGTTCCAGCATCGAAACTTGGCAAGAGGCCCATGCCCAAGTGTTAACGCCGAAGTGGTTACCTTGGAGTTAACATGACACAATCTGAATAAAGTTTGGACCAATAGTTTAATCAATGGTTAACACTTTGGTATAGGCGGTCTCTGCCTTTGCAGTGTGCGGGCATACGCCCGGCCATTGACCCCGCTCTGTGCCACTGTATTCAGGATGCAGGAGGGTCACAGATGACTTTGCATTCGATGACGGGATTTGCCTCCGGGCAGGGCGCGGAGGGCGCATATACATGGGTCTGGGATATCAGGTCTGTAAACGCCAAGGGGCTGGACGTGCGCGTCCGGGTTCCAGATTGGCTAGAAGGCCTTGAAAACGAAATAAAAACCCGCGCGTCCAAAAAACTTGGTCGCGGCAATGTGACTGTTGGTCTGCGCCTTGGCCGCGCGGAGGATTGCAAGGGGCAACTCCATATCAACGCGGCTGCGATGGAGGCGATGCTGGCCGCCATTGCTGCCACACAAGCACAGGCGGCGCAGGTGGGATTGCAACTCGCTCCGGTGCGCGCGACCGATATCCTTCAGATGCGCGGGGTATTGGAACAGGCCACAGCGGAGAATGAATCCGAACATCTGGTTAAGCGGCTCCTATCCGAATTCGACTCACTTTTGGCCGACTTTATTAACATGCGTGCGAGTGAAGGTGCGGCTCTGCACGCGGTGCTGACAGAGCAGCTCTCGCGGATTGAGGCCCTGACCGATGCCGCAGCCCAGCGCGCAGCGGATCGAGAGGTCCAGATCAAAGAAACGCTCCAAGCCAATCTCGCGCGCGTGATGAGCAACAGCGACGGCGCAGATGCGGATCGCGTGGCCCAAGAACTCGCATTGATCGCAGTAAAAGCCGACGTGACCGAAGAACTCGACCGGCTGGTGGCCCATGTGGCTGCCGCGCGAAAACTGATCGGGCAGGGCGGTCTGGTGGGACGCAAGCTCGACTTTCTGATGCAGGAATTCAACCGCGAGGCCAACACACTCTGTTCAAAGGCGCAGAACGCGGCCTTGACCGAGGTGGGATTGGAACTCAAAACCGTGATCGACCAGATGCGCGAGCAGGTTCAAAACATAGAATAAGGAGAGCACCCTCATTATGGCACACTCAAAAGCACAGCGACGGGGCCTTCTCATTATCCTGTCTTCTCCCTCCGGTGCGGGGAAATCAACATTGGCCAAGCGGCTGCGGGCCTGGGACAGCGACATCAGCTTTTCGGTGTCGGCCACCACACGGCAGCCGCGCCCCGGTGAGGTCGACGGGCAGGACTATCACTTTGTGTCGGTGGATTCGTTCAAACATGACGTGGCAGATGGCGAGATGCTGGAACATGCGCATGTGTTCGGTAATTTCTACGGCTCACCCAAGGGGCCGGTGCAGAAGGCCATCAATGAAGGCCGCGATGTGCTATTCGACATTGACTGGCAGGGCGCGCAGCAGATCACCAATTCGGATCTCGGCAAACACACGCTGTCGATCTTCTTGTTGCCGCCCTCCATCACCGAACTGCGTCGTCGCCTGGAAAGCCGGGGGCAGGATGATGCCGAGACCATCCAACGCCGCATGCAAAAGAGCTGGGACGAGATCTCGCACTGGGGCTCCTACGATCATGTGCTGATCAACGAGGATCTTGATGAGACCGAAGAGGCACTGAAGACGATCATCACGGCCACCCGCCTGCGCCGCATTCAACAGCCTTCGCTGATCGAACACGCCCGCACCCTGCAACAGGAATTTGAGGATCTGTCATGAGCATCTACGCGCTTGGTGAACACCGCCCGCAAATCCACGCAGATACCTGGGTTGCCCCGGATGCCAATCTGATTGGCAAAGTTGTGCTGGAAGAGGGGGCCTCGGTCTGGTTCGGCGTCACCATCCGCGCCGATCACGAGGAAATCCGCATCGGGCGTGGCTCCAATGTGCAGGAAAACGTGGTCATGCATATCGACGCAGGCTATCCGCTGACCATCGGCGAAAACTGCACCATTGGCCATAAGGTCATGCTGCATGGTTGCACCATTGGCGAGAACTCCCTGATCGGGATGGGGGCGACCATCCTGAACGGCGCCAAGATTGGCAAAAACTGTCTGATCGGGGCGGGCGCGCTGATTACGGAGAACAAGGAAATTCCTGATAATTCTCTGGTCATGGGCGCACCGGGTAAGGTGGTGCGCGAGGTGGATGCCGCCCTCGTCGCCAATTTGACCGCCAGCGCCGTGCACTATCAGGAAAACATGCGCCGTTTCAAAGCGGAGCTGAAGGAGATTTGACCGTGAAGAATTCCCGCCCCTCCGTGATCCGCCCGCATGGTCTGCTTGAGAGTGCAAGCCATCCTGTGGTGACTCCGCTCAGCCCCTCGGTGGTCTATGCGTCCGAAACCCCGGATGCGCTGGACGATCAATATGAGGGCCGCGTGCATGGCTATACCTATTCCCGTGAGGGGCATCCCAACGCCGATGTGATCGCGCGGCGGCTTGATGACATGGAGGGCACAACCGGGGGCGTTGTGACCGGCTCCGGTATGGCGGCAGTCTCCGCAGTACTCATGGGGCTGTTGCAGACAGGTGATCATGTCATCGGTGGCGATCAGCTTTATGGGCGTTCGCTGCGGCTGATGAAAGAAGACCTGCCGCGTCTGGGGATCAACACGTCTCTGGCCAATCCCGGCGACGTCGATGCAATCCGCGCCGCGATCCGCCCAGAGACCAAGCTCATTCTGGTGGAGGCGGTGTCGAACCCAACGCTTGCGGTGGCCGACATCGACGGAATCGCCGCGCTGTGCCGGGAACACGGCATTCTGCTGGCGGTGGACAACACCTTTACCACGCCTCGCGCGTTCAAACCGTTTGAGCATGGCGCGGATATTGTCATCCACTCCGTCACCAAACTGCTTGCGGGCCACTCCGACGTGATGCTGGGTTATGTGGTGGCCAAGGACCCCGCGCTCAATGATCGGATGCGGGTGTTTTCCGTCACCACCGGTATGACGCCGAGCCCGTTTGATTGCTGGTTGGCAGAGCGGGGGCTGTTGTCCTTTGATCTGCGTTTTGACCGCGCCGAGGCCACGGCAGCGCGTCTGGCCGATCACATCGCTGGGCTGCCGGGGGTGAAGCGCGTCATTTACCCGACGCGCCAGGACCACCCGGATCATGCCCGCGCGCAGGCGCTATTGAAGGGCAAGGGCTGCAACATGGTGAGCTTTGAACTCGACGGCGGTCGCGAGGCGGCCAATGCGTTTACCCGCGGGGCCGAAGGGCTGTCCTTTGCGCCGACGCTTGGGGATGTGGGCACCACGCTCTCGCACCCGGCCTCTTCGTCACACCGCGCCCTCACTCCGGAATATCGCGCAGCACTTGGTCTGCACGAGGGGTTCTTTCGCGTGTCGGTCGGGCTGGAAGACCCAGACACGCTTTGCGCGATCTTTGAGGCAGCAATCAACTCTGCCATGTCATAGTTACATTCAAACCCTAAGAAGGCCGTCACGACGCAATGACGAGGCAAAAAATCATGTCGCAAGAGCTGATCGACGGGCTGCTGGCCGCGTTTCCGATGCCTGCCGTTCTGATCGATCAGACTGAGCGTTTGATTGCGGCAAATGTCGAAGGCGCAACCCTGCTTGGCCCTCAGGTGATCGGGCGCCATTTTGCCACCATCCTGAGGCAACCCAATGTGACCGCCGCAATCGAGTCCTGTCTGTTGGATCGCAAACCGCGCACGGCGCGGCATCTGTCCAATGACGGCGCGCAAGATACCACCTTTGAGGTCACATTGCGCTATGTTCCCGGCGTTGGAGCGGTCAATGGCGGTGCGGTGCTGATCTGTTTTGACGACATCACAGATCGCGAGCACGCCAGCCAGATGCGTCGTGATTTTGTCGCCAACGTCAGCCATGAGCTGCGCACGCCTCTGACTGCATTGATGGGCTTCATTGAAACGCTGCGCGGCGCGGCCCGTGACGACGCCAATGCGCGGGATCGTTTCCTTGAAATCATGGAAGGCGAAGCCAGCCGCATGAACCGGCTGGTCGGCGATCTTTTGTCGCTGAACCGGGTTGAGAGCGAAGAGCGTGTGCGCCCCAAAGAGCGTATAGATCTGGTGGCGTATCTTAGCTCTACCATCAAATCACTCGGTCCCATCGCAGAGAGCGGTGGTCGCAACCTCACTCTGGACGCGCCAGATATGCCGATTGAAATTCCGGCGGACCCCGACCAGATTCAGCAGGTTTTCACCAATCTCATCGAGAATGCGCTGAAATACGGTGGTGAGAATGTCACTGTCTCTCTTACGGCGCTGGATCGCGATCCGGCGCTCAGATGTCCTGCGGTGCGGGTACAGGTGATAGATGATGGCCCCGGTATTGATCCAGTGCACCTGCCACGCCTGACGGAGCGGTTTTACCGCGCCGACAACCACCGCTCGCGCGAGCTGGGCGGGACGGGGCTTGGGCTTGCGATTGTGAAACACATCATCAATCGCCACCGCGGACGCTTGCGGGTCGAAAGCGATCTGGGAAAAGGCGCGACCTTCACGGTCATCTTGCCGCAATAAACCTGTCGCGACCTCGATCACGCCCACTTCACATGCCCCAAGAGGGCAAATCTGCCATTTTGTGACAATGGGTTAATCAATCAGATCGCGTGCACGACGCACGTAATACGTGTTTCATTCAACATTGCCGGGCGGCGGACCAAGTGTTTCGGTTTTTTTTCACTTCAGGGCTGCGGTTGTCATACAGCTGTTACACAGCTGTCACAAAAGCCACATCTGAGCCTTCTAGGAGGGGCTCAAGATCATCTTGGGGGTGATCGTAAACTTCTTAAACTCATGGAGACTTCAATGTCCTTTGTGAAACTGACCGCATCCACCCTGGCCATCGCCGCCGTATCGGCCACCGCAGCTGCTGCGCGTGATCAGGTGCAGGTCGCAGGCTCCTCCACCGTTCTGCCTTATGCTTCGATCGTTGCGGAAGCCTTTGGCGAGAACTTTGACTTCCCGACACCGGTTGTCGAATCCGGCGGCTCCTCTGCTGGCCTTAAGCGTTTCTGCGAAGGCGTTGGTGAGAACACCATCGACGTTGCAAACGCCTCCCGCGCGATCAAAGAAAAAGAGATCAAGGCCTGTGCCGAAGCTGGCGTGACCGACATCATCGAAGTCCGCATCGGCTATGATGGCATCGTGTTCGCCTCCGACATCAACGGCAACGGGTTCGAATTCACCCCGACCGATTGGTTCCTGGCACTGTCCGACAAAGTTTCCGTTGACAGCAAGCTGGTCGACAACCCGAACAAAACCTGGGCTGACGTGAACGGCGACTTCCCGGCACAGGCCATTCAGGCGTTCATCCCCGGCACCAAGCACGGCACCCGTGAAGTGTTCGAAGAAAAAGTGATCCTCGCAGGCTGCGAAGAAACCGGCGCGTTTGAGCTGTTCAAAGAAGCCAATGGCGGCGACGAGAAAGCAGCTGAGAAAGCCTGTATCGCTCTGCGCACCGACGGCGTGTCTGTGGATATCGACGGCGACTACACCGAGACCCTCGCACGTATCGAATCCAACAAAGACGGCATCGGCGTCTTTGGTCTGGCCTTCTACGAGAACAACACCGACAAGCTGCAAGTCGCAACCATGTCCGGTATCGTTCCCTCCACCGAGTCGATCGCAACTGGCGAATACCCGGTCTCCCGCCCGCTGTTCTTCTACGTGAAGAAAGCCCACATCGGCGTGATCCCCGGCCTGAAAGAATATGCTGAGTTCTTCGTCTCTGATGAAGTTGCAGGCCCCGACGGCCCGCTCTCCGAGTACGGCCTTGTTGCTGACCCGGAACTGGCAAAAACTCAGGAAGCTGTTGCTTCTGAAGCAACCATGGGCGGCAACTCCTAAGAGCCCCGCGCACGGTTAAACCAGGCCGGGGCGGATCATACGTCCCGGCCTTTCGTATCAAAAGCAAACCTGTTTCCCCTTAATTTGCACCGTCAAACGGAGCTCTTGATGCCCACCTTCTGGCTTGTCCTCGCCCTGATCGCACTGTCGGTCGCCGGTTTCTTCCTCGGCCGCAATCGCGCTCTGGTTTCCGCTGGCGGAAACTCCAAGGACCTTCACTCGCTGCCCTCTTACTACGGGCACAACGTGGCGCTCTCGGCCTTGGTGCCAGCGCTCGCACTTCTTGCAATTTGGTTGCTGGTGCAGCCAATGATCATTGATCAGCGGGTATCAAGTATGATCCCCGAAGAAACAATTTCTGAAGGGTCCACCATTGGCCTCGTTATGAGTGACGTGCGTCGGGTCGCCGAAGGGCTTGATCTGGCGGTGGCCGAAGGGGCAATGACCCAAGAACAGGCCCGCAATCTGCGCAGTGAGTTTTCTGATGTGCGCGGACGTCTGGGCGAAATCGGCGTGGCCCTTGGCGCGGATGTGCGCCCCGAAGTGCTGCGCGCCGCTCAAACCTACCGGACCCTTTCGAACACCGGCAATATTGCAATGACCGTGATGGTTGCCTTGGTCGCGCTGGGTGGGTTTGGCTGGTCTTATGGCCGCACACACAAGGATTTTCGTGCCCGCAATGTGGTCGAGCAAGGCATTCTGGCGCTGCTGATCCTTGCAGCCTCGCTCGCGATCCTGACCACCATTGGTATTGTGTTGTCGATGCTGTTTGAGACACGCAACTTCTTCTCGCTGCATTCCTGGACCGACTTCTTCTTTGGCGGCACATGGGCACCAAACTTCCGCGGCGACTCGGATCTGTCGATCCTGCCGCTTCTGTGGGGTACACTCTATATTTCAGTGATCGCATTGCTGGTCGCTGTTCCAATCGGTCTGTTTGCAGCGATCTATCTCAGCGAATACGCCAGCAAAACAACGCGCTCTTTTGCAAAACCACTTCTGGAGATCCTCGCCGGTATCCCGACCATTGTTTATGGCCTCTTTGCGCTTCTGACTGTCGGTCCAGCACTTGTGCGGTTCTTTGGTCAGGGCGAAAACGGCATCCTTGGGGTCGAGTGGATGAGTGGCGCAACCTCTGTTCTGACCGCAGGCGTGGTGATGGGCATCATGCTCATTCCCTTCGTGTCGTCGCTTTCGGATGACATCATCAACGCGGTGCCTCAGGCGATGCGCGACGGCTCTCTGGGTCTGGGCGCAACCAGATCCGAGACCGTTCGTCAGGTGGTCATGCCCGCAGCGCTTCCTGGTATTGTCGGTGCCGTCCTGCTGGCCGCCTCACGCGCGATTGGCGAGACCATGATTGTGGTTATGGGGGCAGGGGCGATTGCGAAATTCTCGCTCAACCCGCTGGACTCCATGACAACAATCACCACCCGGATCGTCAGCCAGCTGACGGGTGATACTGACTTTGCCAGCCCCGAAACGCTGGTCGCCTTTGCCCTTGGTCTGACTCTCTTTGTGCTGACCCTCGGCCTTAATGTTCTCGCGCTCTATATCGTGCGCAAATATCGGGAGCAGTACGACTGATGACCGATCATAGCCAAACTCCCGCCTCCGGAGACGTCCCTATGCCTCGCAAACATGGCAACTCCCTGCTCGAACTGACGGATCGCACCAAGCGCCGCAACGCCGCCGAGGCCCGGTTCAAGGCCTATGGCATCGCGGCCATTGCGGTCGGCCTGTTGATGCTGGTGGTTCTTGTGACGACCATCTTCAGCAAAGGCTTAGGCGCCTTCCAGCAGACTTTCATCACGCTTCAGGTGGAGCTTTTGGAAGAGAAACTCGACAAAAACGGCAACCGCGATCTGGACGACATCAAGAAGGTCACCACCTTCGGATATGCCCCGATCATCCGCAACGCCGTAGAGACGAAAGTGACCGAGCTGGGTGTCGAAACACCGCTCAAGGGCAAAGACATGGCTGGGCTTCTGTCCAAGGACGCCGCAGCAACCTTGCGCGAATTTGTCATCGCCAACCCCGACGAGATCGGCAAAACGGTCGAATTCCGCTTCCTCGCTCAGAGCCGCGTTGACGGTTATCTGAAAGGGCGCGTGAGCCGTGATAGTATTGAGAACGACAAGAACATCTCTGCCGAGCAACTCGATCTGGTGGATGCGCTTGTCGCAGCGGATGTGATCGAGAAGACCTTCAATCTCGACTTTATTCTCGGCGCGGATGCATCGGACGCGCGCCCCGAAGCCGCAGGCATGGGGGTCTCCATGCTGGGCTCGCTCTTTATGATGTTTGTGGTGCTGGCGCTGGCATTGCCTATTGGTGTGGCGGCCTCGATCTACCTGGAGGAGTTCGCACCGCAGAACTGGCTCACCGACATCATCGAAGTGAATATCTCAAACCTCGCGGCGGTTCCGTCGATTGTGTTTGGTATTCTGGGGCTTGCGGTCTTTATCAACTACATGCACCTGCCGACCTCTGCGCCGCTGGTGGGGGGGCTGGTTCTGACCTTGATGACGCTGCCGACCATCATCATCTCTACCCGCGCGTCGCTGAAGGCGGTTCCGCCGTCTATCCGTGATGCCGCGCTTGGTGTTGGTGCGTCCAAAATGCAGGCGGTGTTTCACCATGTCCTGCCGTTGGCCGCACCGGGCATTCTGACCGGAACCATCATCGGTCTGGCGCAAGCGCTTGGCGAAACCGCACCGCTTCTGCTGATCGGCATGGTGGGCTTCATCGCCTCAAACGCACCGGATAGCATTGCCTCAGGCCTGCTTTCACCCAATTCTGCCATGCCCGCGCAGATCTATGAGTGGGCCAAGCGCGCTGACCCGGCGTTTTACGAACGTGCCTGGGGCGGTATCATCATTCTGCTGGTCTTCCTGATCACCATGAACACACTGGCCGTGATCTTGCGCCGCCGATTTGAACGCCGCTGGTAAGAGGGGGCACTACAATGAACGATATGACAGCAATGGATAGCACCGTGGAAACCCAACGTACCAAGATCGCAGCCAATAGCGTCAACGTCTATTACGGCGACAGCCATGCCATCAAAGACGTCAACGTCGAGATCGAGGACAAGACCGTCACCGCCTTTATCGGCCCATCGGGCTGCGGCAAGTCGACGTTTCTGCGCTGCTTGAACCGTATGAACGACACGATTGATATCTGCCGCGTGACGGGCGATATCCTGCTGGAAGGCGAAGACATCTACGACAAGCGCGTCGACCCGGTTCAACTGCGCGCTCAGGTCGGTATGGTCTTTCAAAAGCCAAACCCGTTCCCGAAGTCGATTTATGACAACGTGGCCTACGGCCCGCGCATTCACGGCCTTGCAAAGAACAAGGCGGAATTGGATGAAATCGTTGAGAAATCTCTGCGTCGCGGCGCGATCTGGGATGAGGTCAAAGACCGTCTTCATTCCCCCGGAACAGGTCTTTCTGGGGGGCAGCAGCAGCGCCTGTGTATCGCACGCGCCGTTGCCACCGAACCTGAGGTTCTGCTGATGGACGAGCCCTGTTCCGCGCTTGACCCAATCGCCACCGCCCAGGTCGAAGAACTGATCGACGAGCTGCGCGAAAACTACTCGGTCGTGATTGTGACGCACTCCATGCAACAGGCCGCCCGTGTGAGCCAGAAGACCGCGTTCTTCCACCTCGGCAACCTTGTGGAGTTCGGCCCAACTGGTCAGATCTTTACCAACCCAGAAGATCCGCGCACCGAAAGCTACATCACTGGCCGTATCGGCTAAGTTGGAGAAATATCAAATGGTTGAACAACATATTGCATCTGCATTCGACCGCGATCTAGAGGCCATTCAGGCCCGGATCATGAAGATGGGCGGCCTTGTTGAGGCAGCCATCATGGAAGGCGCTCGCGCACTTGAGGCCCGCGATGAAGAACTCGCAGCAAAAGTGGTCAAAGACGATGCGGCGATCGACGGCCTTGAGGAACTGATCAACGAGGATGCAGCGCGTGTCATCGCCATTCGTGCGCCCGCCGCGGTTGATTTGCGCGTGGTACTGAGCGTTATCAAAATCTCGGGCCATCTGGAGCGTGTCGGTGACTACGCCAAGAACATGGCAAAACGCACCGGCGTTCTGGCCCAAAGCCCGGCCGTTGCCGACAGCGCAGCAGCCCTGCGCCGGATGGCGCGCGAGGTCGAGCTGATGCTCAAGGATGCGCTCGATAGCTACATCCAGCGCGACGATGAATTGGCCCGCGACGTGATTGATCGTGACCGCGATGTGGACCAGATGTATAACGCTCTGTTCCGGGAATTCCTGACCCATATGATGGAAGATCCGCGTAACATTACATCCTGTATGCATTTGCATTTTATTGCAAAAAACATCGAACGCATGGGCGACCATGTCACCGCGATTGCCGAGCAGGTTGTCTATCTGGTGACCGGCAACAAACCCGAAGAAGAGCGTGCTAAAGCCGACACCACGTCGGTCACGACGCAGGAGATCTAAGCTATGGCAGTCGATCAGCCCACTGTTCTGGTCGTCGAGGACGAACTGGCTCAGCGTGAAGTGCTGGCCTATAATCTGGAAGCCGACGGCTTTCGGGTGATCAAGGCGGAAAATGGCGAAGAGGCATTGTTGCTCGTTGAAGAGGATATGCCTGACATTATCGTTCTGGACTGGATGATGCCCAATCTCACCGGGATTGAGATTTGTCGTCGCCTGAAAACACGCACTGATACGCGTGGGATTCCGATCATCATGCTCTCGGCGCGCTCTGAAGAGGTAGATAAAGTGCGCGGACTGGAAACAGGCGCGGACGATTACGTGGTAAAACCCTATTCCGTGATCGAGTTGATGGCGCGGGTGCGCACGCAGTTGCGGCGGGTCCGTCCTGCCACGGTCGGTATGCGGCTGGAGTTCGACGACATCATTCTGGATGCGGAAACGCATAAGGTGAGCCGATCTGAGCAACCACTGAAGCTGGGCCCGACTGAGTTCCGCCTGCTGTCTACCTTTATGGAAAAACCGGGTCGGGTTTGGAGCCGCGAGCAGTTGTTGGACCGTGTTTGGGGACGGGACATCTACGTGGATACCCGCACTGTCGACGTCCATATCGGGCGTTTGCGCAAGGCGCTGACCCAGCATGGCGGCGACGATCCGGTCAGAACCGTGCGCGGCGCAGGCTACGCCCTCGGCTAGAATCCTACATCAATATGTTTGCGTAATGAGTTCTAACGGCTTCGGAATTTCCGGAGCCGTCGTTACATCCGGCTGATCTATCTTGGCAACGGATCTTCGGGTTGAGCCTGCCCGGCGAGCCATTCCCGAAACTGGGACAGGCCACTATGACGGGACTTCGAAGTTGGCCAGACCAGATAATACGCGCCGCCTATGTCCTCTGAGGCATGATGAAGCGCAACCAGGCGACCCGTCGCCAGATCCTGCTCCACCAGATAATCAGGCATCAAAGCGACGCCCAAGCCATGCAGCGCGGCTTGGCTAATGGTGGAGAATTGATCATAGATCGTGCCGCCAAGATTTCCGTCAGTAGGCACATTCTGTCGTGCAAACCAATCTGACCACGCATGCGGGCGGGTCTGGATGTGCAGCAAGGGCAGGGAGAGGATATCTCGGGGTGCCTCGATTTTGGCACGACCCGCCAAATCCGCCGAACACACAGGGACAAGCTGTTCGTGCTTTAGCAACAGCGCCTGTGTTCCTGGCCAATCCGCGTTTCCAAAATGTATTGCCGCATCAAAGCTCTCTGATGCGAAGTTAAACGGAGCCAAGCGCGTGGACATATTGATTGTCACATCCGGGTGACGACGGGAAAACTCCGGTAGGCGCGGCATTAACCAACGCATGCCAAAGGCAGGCAATATCGCAAGATTGAGGCTTCCGGCCAGAGGCGCAGATTGCAGCTGGAGCGTTGCCTTAGCAATTCGATCCAATGCATAGCGCACCTCTTCGGCATAGGCCGTCGCATCAGGTGTCAATGACAGGGATTTTCCCTCGCGCACCACCAGTTCTACGGCCAACTGCCGCTCGAGTGCTTGCAACTGACGGCTAACGGCACCTTGCGTCAGCGACAACTCCGCCGCAGCTGCAGACGCACTGCCCAGCCGGTCCAGCGCTTCGAGCGCACGCAGCGAGGCAATGGAGGGAAGGAAACGGCGAGGCACAGACATGTATGAGGTATTGTCATATGTGATTGCGAAAGTCTCGCTGTTTTTTGCAGCTTCACGAGCTTAAGGTCTCGTCAACACTTTCACAGGAGGTCCCCATGCTGGATGACAAACCTACCCTTCGCGCAAAAGATGCACCTGACCTTGGCCGCTTCAGCTGGGACGATCCCTTG
Source organism: Tritonibacter mobilis (assembly GCF_001681715.1). Taxonomy (GTDB): domain Bacteria; phylum Pseudomonadota; class Alphaproteobacteria; order Rhodobacterales; family Rhodobacteraceae; genus Epibacterium; species Epibacterium mobile. The sequence goes on from NZ_LNWY01000014.1 coordinate 76,251, forward strand.
CGCCTTAGCGATCAGCTGACCGAAGATGAACGCATGATCGAAGCGTCTGCTCGCGCCTATGCACAGGAAAAACTTCAAAGCCGCGTGACTGACGCTTATGAGAACGAGCAGACCGATCCCGAGATCTTTCGCGAAATGGGCGAGATGGGGTTGCTGGGCACCACGATCCCCGAGGAGTACGGTGGACTGGGCGGTGGCTATGTGTCCTACGGGCTGGTCGCGCGCGAAGTGGAGCGCGTGGATAGCGGCTACCGTTCGATGATGTCGGTTCAAAGCTCGCTGGTGATGTATCCCATCTATGCCTATGGCAGCGAAGAGCAGCGTCAAAAGTACCTGCCGAAACTGGCATCTGGCGAGTGGATCGGCTGTTTCGGCCTGACGGAACCGGACGCCGGCTCTGACCCCGCCGGAATGAAAACCCGCGCCGAAAAAACAGATGGCGGCTACCGGCTCACTGGCTCCAAGATGTGGATCTCGAACTCACCAATCGCGGATGTGTTCGTCGTTTGGGCCAAGTCTGAAGCGCATGGCGGCAAAATCCGCGGGTTTGTGCTGGAAAAAGGCACCAAGGGCCTGTCCGCACCGAAAATTCAGCAGAAAATGTCTCTGCGTGCATCGATCACCGGTGAGATCGTCCTGGACGGTGTCGAGGTCGGTGAAGATGCGTTGCTGCCGCATGTCGAAGGTTTGAAAGGGCCGTTTGGCTGTTTGAACCGGGCACGCTATGGCATCAGCTGGGGCGTCATGGGCGCGGCGGAGGCCTGCTGGCACGCCGCTCGCCAATATGGTCTTGATCGCCACCAGTTTGGCCGCCCCTTGGCGAACACGCAGCTGTTTCAGTTGAAACTTGCCAATATGCAAACCGAAATCGCGCTTGGCCTGCAAGCCTCTCTGCGTGTTGGACGACTGATGGATGAGGCCAACGCGGCGCCGGAGATGATCTCCATCGTGAAGCGCAACAACTGCGGCAAGGCGTTGGAAATCGCCCGTCATGCGCGCGATATGCATGGTGGCAACGGCATCAGCCTCGAGTTCCAAGTGATCCGGCACATGATGAACCTTGAGACGGTGAACACCTATGAAGGCACCCATGATGTGCACGCGCTGATCCTCGGACGCGCGCAAACCGGTCTGCAGGCGTTTTTCTAAACCTTAACGCGACACAATAATGCAAAACCGCCCTTGCAATTATGCAGGGGCGGTCATTTTGCGGGGGTTCCCTTATGACGCCCGCCCAGCAATTCCAATTGCAGAACAAGCCTCTCGATGAGACCTTAATGCTCGGGTTAACAGCGCGGCCTGAAACTCCTTAGCGAATTGGGAGCGCTGTTAATCTTTCTTAAGGGTGCGCAGTATGATTTGCGTTCATGGCTGCATAACCTCATCATTGACATCGTCGCACGTCATTTTTTGCAAATTCCGTGATTTAGGATTTGTTAGGGCTGCGGTCGGGCATTGTCGCAAAACCAGCAGTGCGAGTGGCGCTACGCCCCTCCGCCATTCAGTTAACAGCCTCTGCATCTTTTCCGTAACCCTGACACGGCTGATAGAGAAACACCTGCAAAATTGAAGGGCGAGAGCCAGCGCGACCCTCGCGGTCCGGTTCATCACTCGTCCATATTGCGCATCCGACTGCCTTTGGGGTCAAACAGCGCGCCCAGATGCACAGTTGCCGTGAACTTTTGCCCTGCGATATTGACATCAACCTGATCACCACCGACGAACCCGGCTTTGCAAAATGCCAATGCAACTGGACGTCCGACCCGATAGCCAAAGGCACAAGAGGTGGTGTGCCCGATGATCTGATCTCCTGAATAAACAGGTTCATGCCCCAGTGGCACCGCATCTGGATCATCAAGTATGAGCGATACCACTTGATGTGTGGCAGAAGTTTTTCGTTTCTCTTCAATAGCCTCTGCGCCAATATAGCCGCCAGATTTGCGCAGGGCAAAGCCTAGACCAACGTCCAATGGAGTGACATCGCTGTCCAGCTCATGCCCCATGGCGGAAAAGCCTTTTTCAATTCGCATCGACGTCTGTGCATAAAGACCCGCTGGCGCGGCTCCGGCTTGGGTCAATGCGCGATACACATCTTGTGCATGGGCGGCGCGACAGGTGATTTCCCAGCCCGCTTCGCCCACATAAGATAGACGCGCAGCCCGAATATGATGGCCGGCAATGGTCGCTTCGCCATGTTTGAAGTAATTTATCTGCATCAGGCTTTCGGCACCGACCGCGCTAGCGATCTTCGCAGCCTCCGGCCCCATCAATCCAAAAGTCGCGTATTCTTCCGTTGTATCACAGATAGTTACATCGTAACCCTCACCGTGTAGCAGGAACCACGCCTTATCGCGTTTTATGGCTGCGGTTCCAACAAACAGGCGATAGTGATCCTCTGCAATTCGTTGCGCCGTGATGTCGCTCTCAAAGGTGCCGCGTTCATTCAACACCGCCGTATAGATGACAGATCCAGGCGCGCGTGCCATTTGCCCTGCGCAAACATGCAAAAGGAATGCCTCTGCGTCCGGCCCCGTTACGTCAATTTTGCCAAAGGAAGAGGCATCAAATATCGCAGCGCGTTGGTGCGCGGCCTCGACTTCTGCGGCGACATTGGCAAACCAGTCGGGCTTGTCGAACCGAAGTTTTGGTTCTGCGGTTTTACCAAAGTACAGCGGACGCTCCCAGCCATACACTTGGCCAAACTGCGCCCCAGCCGCACGATAGTCGCTATCGACGGGCAGGGGGCGCAGATCCCGGGCGGTTGAGAGCTGCTTGCCCGGGTATGCGATTTCGTAATGGGTTCCGAGGATTTCTGGCGCTCGGGCCATCAGATGATCAAGCGAATTGAAGACAGGTGCAAAGCGTTTGGCGTCTGCCTCAGACAAATCGTAAGCGGGCGCGCCATGCACGATTGCATGCGCAAGGTTCATGCCCGCGCCACCGCCCGATGCGATGCCAACGGAGTTCATGCCACAGCCAAGGAAGAGCCCACGGGTTTCTGCAGTTTCACCCAACATGAATGTGCCGTCCGGTGTAAAACTCTCAGGCCCATTGAGCAGCATTTTAACCTCAGCCGTTTCCAGCGCGGGCAGGCGGTGTAGAGCGTTGAGCATCATCGGTTCGAAATGATCCCAATCCTCTGGCAACAGAGCAAATTCGAAACTCTCATCCAGGATGCCGGGCGCAATCGGTTTGCCCATCGGTTCAAAACACCCCACGAGGAGGCCGCCAGAATCGTCGCGGATGTAAAGATGGTTGTCGTGATCCGACAGCGTTGGCGTGTTTCCTTCGATCCCATCGATCGGCTTCGTCAGCAGATAGAAATGCTCACAAGCGAGGGCAGGGACCTCCGCACCGGCCATGGCCCCGACCTCACGTGACCAAAGCCCCGCACAGAGCGCGATTGCGTCACACTTCACCACACCTTGCGTGGTTTCAACTCCCTTTACGCGCCCGTTTTCCGTAAGAATGCCAGTGACGCCTGTTCTTTCAAAGATACGTGCGCCCAGTAACTTAGCGCCCTTAACTAAGGCGGCGCAGACATCGGAAGGCGACACGCGGCCATCGTCCGGTGACCAAACAGCGCCGAGCACATCATCAGCGTTCATCAACGGCCAGCGCTCTTTGGCTTCTTCAGGCGAAATCGAGGTTGCGTCGATCCCATAAGCATGCGCCAGCGCCTCTTGTCGTTTGATGTGGGTAAGGCGGTCCGGATTTGTCGCGAGCGACAATGACCCTTTTTGAATCCATCCCACGTTTTGCCCGGTTTCACGCTCAAGCTGGCTGTATAACTCGACCGAATATTGGATCATCCGTGTGAGATTGCGCGAATGACGCAAGGCGCGCACTTGGGCTGCAGAATGCCATGTGGTGCCGGATGTCAGTGCATTGCGCTCCAGCAAAATGGCATCATTCACGCCCATCTTGGCGAGGTGATACAGGGTCGAACACCCCATAATTCCGCCGCCGATGACGACGACAGATGCATGAGCGGGAAGGGAGGTGGACATGAGTTTGTTCCATTTCTGCGGCAGTAGATGTTGCTTGCCGATGGGTGGGTCACGCGAAAAGCCTTGATGAAATCACAAATCCCGTCAATGTAGGTGAAAAATAACATTCGTTATCAGGTCGCAATGCGCTGACGCAGGTGAGAACTTGGACCCAACCATCAGAAATAAAACAATAACCCGCCTCAAAGAGGAAATCCCCGAGCTGTCACCCCGGCTGCAAGTGGCGGCAAAGTACATTGTCGATCACCCTGCGGATTTTGGCCTCGACTCGATCCGCGACACGGCGCGAAAGGCGGATGTGTCGACCTATACGCTTGTGAGAATTTCAGAGCGGCTGGGCTTTGACAGCTATGAGGACATGCGCGATCCATTTCGCGTGGCTCTGGTAGCTCCGACACAATTCATTGACGCGCCGGAGTGGATCAACAGATGGCGGGAAAGCGGTGAAATTGGACAAAAACAGGCCGAAGCCGCGCTAAATTCTATGGCGATTGTGCAGCGTAGTTTGGAGGGGCAGAACCTCAAACAGCTGCAACGGGTGGCGGAAATGCTATTGGACGCCAAGAATGTCTATTTGACGGCTGTGCGCGCAAGCTATTCAATTGCTTACTATTTTCACTATGTGGGGCGCATGGCGCTGCCTTCGTTGCAGCTGATTCCACGCCATATCAACAGTGCCATTGATGAGTTGAATTACGCTGACGAGGGCGACGTGATGATCGCTATCACACTTACCCCGTATTCTCGTGAAACCATCGAAGCCTGTGAATTTGCACGAAAAAAAGGCGTGAAGCTGGTGATGATCTCCGATAGTGAGGTCATTTCTTCAAATTTCACCCCTGAAGAAACTCTGGTTGCATCTACACTAAGCACACATCACTTTGGGTGTTATACGGGCGTTATGGCTGTGGCCGAAAATCTCGTGTCATTGCTGGTTGCTTTGGGGGGGCAGGATGTGAAGGACAGAATCACGTCGTACGAGACCTTACGCAAAGACAACAACGCCTATTGGGTGGCGAAGAAAAAACATTAGTTATGTCGTGACTACAAAAATAACTTGTGGAAGCATCGCCCGCATACTATCGGCACCGCGACCGATTTCGGTTTTAAATCAGGGAGAGAACTTATGGTCCTCAAACAAACACTTCTCGCATCTGCTGCAACTGTTGCTCTGGGCTTTGCCGGCGCGGCATCCGCAGCTGAGCAACAGTTCATCACCATCGGCACCGGCGGTGTGACAGGCGTTTATTACCCCACTGGTGGCGCGATCTGCCGCCTGGTGAACAAAGACCGCAAAGAGCACGGCATTCGCTGCTCGGTGGAATCCACCGGTGGTTCTGTTTACAACACCCGCACCATTCGCGAAGGCGAGCTGGAGTTCGGTGTTGTTCAGTCCGACGTGCAAAAAGCGGGTCTCGACGGCACCGGCGCATTTGAAGCAGACGGTCCTTTTGAAGGCCTGCGTGCACTGTTCTCGGTCCACCCCGAGCCGATGCACCTGATGGCACGCAAGGATGCAAACATCGCATCCGTTGAAGATCTTAAAGGCAAGAAGGTCAACATCGCGAACCCCGGTTCCGGTACCCGCGTTCTGGCTGACACGCTGATGCAATATTCTGGCCTGAGCGCCGATGATTTCGCACTTGCGGCAGAGCTCAAGTCTTCTGAGCAGGCGGCAGCGCTGTGTGACGGCAAAATCGATGCAACCATCTGGGCCTCCGGTCTGCCGAATGGCTCGAGCCAGGAAGCAACCTCGTCCTGTGACGTGAACATCGTACCGCTGTCGGGTGAAAACATTGACACTCTGCTTGCTGAGAACACGCCTTACGCGGCTGCAACCATCCCCGGTGGTATGTACCCAGGTAACCCGGACGACATCCCGTCCTGGGGTCCGAAAGCAACCTTTGTGACCTCCGCTGATGTGTCTGACGACGTGGTCTATGCGGTTGTGAGCGCGGTGTTTGAAAACTTTGATGACTTCAAGAAGCTGCACCCGGCCTTTGCACGTCTCACCGAAGAAGAAATGGTGAGCGATGCGCTGTCCGCAGAGATCCACCCCGGCGCGATGAAGTACTACAAAGAACGCGGCTGGAAGTGATCCTGTCACTTTTCTCGTAAAATCAAAGGCTTTCGCTCCTGCATTCAGGGGCGAAAGCCGTTTTCGTTTCAACAAGAGTGTATAACAAACCGGGTGGGGACACGATGACAGATAATCAAAGCGCCGCGGCTCAGGAAGATCGTTCACTTGACGATTTTGTAGCCGACAGCGACACCGGCGGCCGTTCGCCGCGAGATGCATTTGGGCGCAATGCGCTTTGGTATTTACCGCTCGTTTGGTCTCTATATCAGCTTTGGATCGCGTCACCGTTACCGTTCGTTCTTGGCGTAGGTGTTTGGAATGATACGCAAACCCGTGCCATTCACCTTGGCTTTGCGGTGCTCTTGGCCTTTATTGCGTTCCCCGGTTTTAAGACGAGCCCGCGCCATCATATCCCGATCCCGACTTGGATTATTGGCATAGTTGGCGCGCTTTGTGCTTCGTATCTGTTTTATGCCTATGCAGGAGTTGCGGCGCGCTCCGGTGCCCCCAACCAGACGGATATCGTTGTCGCGGTCATCGGTTTGGTGCTGCTTTTGGAGGCGGCGCGACGCAGCCTTGGCTTCCCGCTGATGGGCGTGGCACTGTTTTTCTTGGCGTATGTCTTCTTTGGCTCGTCGCCGTGGCTGCCCGAAGTGGTGCAGTGGAAGGGCGCCTCAATCAACAAAGCCATGAGCCACATGTGGCTCACCACCGAGGGCGTCTTTGGTGTCGCACTTGGCGTATCTTCTGGTTTTGTGTTTCTTTTCGTACTGTTCGGCGCGCTTCTTAATCAGGCCGGGGCAGGGAACTACTTCCTGAAACTGGCCTTTGCCGCCTTGGGACACCTGCGCGGTGGCCCGGCAAAAGCCGCCGTCATCGGCTCTGCTGCGACGGGTTTGATTTCCGGATCGTCCATCGCCAATGTGGTTACGACTGGCACGTTCACCATTCCGCTGATGAAACGTGTGGGCTTTCCCGCCACCAAGGCTGGCGCGATCGAGGTCTCCTCGTCGATCAACGGCGTTTTGACACCGCCCGTGATGGGCGCAGTGGCCTTCCTGATGACCGAGTACGTCGGCATTCCATACGTCGAGGTCGTGAAGACTGCGATTATCCCAGCGGCGATCTCTTACATCGCTCTGGTCTATATCGTGCACCTCGAAGCGCTCAAAATGGGCATGAAGGGCTCTCGCCGGATGCATCCGGTCAAGTTCTTCCTCGGTGCGATTTTCACCATTGCCATTTCTATCATCATCGGTGGCGGAACCCTGTGGCTTTGTGGTGTGTTTGTGAATGCGCTCGAAGGGATCGCAGGTGGGGCCAGCACGTGGCTGATTGTGGCGATCATGGCCGTTCTCTATGTTCTGGCTCTCAAAGTTGCGGCGGCGCATGAGGATCTGGAAATCAGCATCGAGTCGATGCAGAACCTGCCGCCCACGCGTGAGATCTTTAAGACCGGCATTCACTACATCATGCCAATCCTGTTGCTGATGTATCTGCTGATGATCGAGCGCAAATCGCCGGGCCTTTCGGCCTTCTGGTCGTCGGTTGCAATGTTGGTGATCCTCGCCACTCAAAACCCGATCAAGGCGATGTTCCGCGGGCAAGACAATGCAATTGCTGAATTTAAGCAAGGTGTTGCAGACATCTTTGAAGGTCTGATCATCGGTGCACGCAATATGATTGGTCTGGCCTGTGCCATGGGTGTCGCTGGTATCATTGTTGGTGCGGTGACCCTGACAGGGATCGGCCAGGTGATGGCGGAGTTTGTTGAATTCCTCTCCGGTGGCAGTGTCATGCTGATGCTGATCTTTGTTGCGCTGATCTCCATTGTGCTCGGCATGGGTTTGCCCACAACCGCCAACTATATCGTGGTAAGCTCGCTGATGGCGGGTGTTGTGGTGGAACTTGGCGCGCAAAACGGTCTGATCGTACCGCTGGTCGCGGTGCATATGTTCGTGTTCTACTTTGGGATTATGGCGGATGTGACACCGCCTGTGGGGCTTGCGAGCTTTGCCGCAGCTGCGATTTCCAAAGGCGATCCACTGCGCACAGGTTTTCAGGCGTTCTTCTACTCAATCCGGACCGCATTGTTGCCGTTCCTGTTCATCTTCAACACCGATCTGTTGCTGATTGATGTGGGTCCGGTTGAGGCAGTTTTCGTCTTTATCGTGGCGATGATTGCGATGCTGCTGTTCGCGGCATCCACAATGAACTATTTCATTGTGAAATCAAAGATCTGGGAAAGTGCGCTGCTGCTTCTGGTGGCTTTCACTCTGTTCCGTCCGGGCTTCTTCCTCGATCAGCTGCAACCTGCGTTTGAAACCCGTCCGGGGTCTGCGGTCTATGAGATGGCCGAGAACGTGGAAGATGGCGGAACATTGCGTGTGCGTCTGATGGGTGAAAGCCTTGAAGGCGATATGGTCGATGCGCGTTTCCTGCTGCCGCTGGGTGAGCAGGGTGCCGATGGTCAAACCCGTCTTTATGACGGCGCAGGCATTGAGTTCCGCGATGAAGATGGCAAGATCTATGTGGACAATCTGAACTTCGGCGGTCCAGCAGAGCAACTTGGCATCGATTTCGACTGGGAGCTGGTCGAGATGGAAGTTGAGGCAGATCGCATGCCGAAAGAAATCTTCTATCTGCCGGCGTTCCTGATCCTTGGTTTCGTCGTCTTCCTGCAACTCGGCCGGAAGCGCAAAGAAGAAGGAGTAGCCTGATGACCAGACACGTACTTTGCGCTGTCGACCTGACGCATATGGATGCTGAAGAGGCATTGCTGAAACGGGCAGCGGAGCTCGCTGAATTCTACGGAGCCACGCTCAGCGTGGTGACCGTAGTCCCGGACTATGGCATGAGCATCGTGGGCTCGTTTTTCAAAGACGGCACCATGAAGGAGGCGGTCAAAGAAGCGGACCGCCAACTACATGCCTTTGTTAAAAAGGTCGTGCCAGACATGAAGGGTGTCCAGCACATCGTTGAAGTTGGGGCAAATGTCTACGAGATGATCCTTGATGCGATCAAACGATCAGAGGCTGACTTGGTGGTCATGGGTGCACATAAACCGGAGTTGATGGACCGGCTGCAAGGACCGAATTCAGCGCGTGTGGCGCGATATGCCAAATGCTCGGTTCTGATCGTGCGGGACTAATACCGGCTGATAGTGAACAAAAAACGCGCTCCGAATTGGGGCGCATTTTTCGTATCAGAGAGGTGGCATACAACCTCCCATATGTTCATCCTATAATCAGTATTATGTAAAATACAACTACAGGATGAGGAAGAGCATTACTCCTAATAAAGCTCAGCCAAACAAATCATGTGCCAGTTCAAGGGCTTCAACTAGGCGATCAACCTCTTCGCGGGTGTTATACATCCCAAAGGACGCACGACACGTTGCAGTAACGCCAAGATGATCCATCAACGGACCGGCACAATGATGACCCGCGCGTACGGCAACGCCTTTCTTGTCGAGGATCGTCGAGATGTCATGCGCATGTGCAGCGCCCTCAAGCGTCAGGCTGAAAATAGCAGCTTTACCCGGTGCATGCCCCTGAATGTTCAGCCAGTTCAATCCTTTGAACCGCTCAGCTGCATAATCGCGCAAGTCCGCCTCATGGGCCGCGATCTCCGCCATTCCGACATTCATCATGTAATCTAGCGCGACACCAAATCCGATGGTTTGGACGATCCCGGGCGTTCCAGCCTCAAATTTCATTGGCGGATCATTGTAGATTACCTGATCCTTGGAGACTTCCTTGATCATGTCACCACCACCAATGAACGGACGCATTTCTGCCATTCGCTCGGGACGAATGTAGATCGCGCCAGATCCCGACGGGCCGTAGAGCTTATGTCCGGTCACCGCATAGAAGTCACAGCCAAGATCCCCAACATCTACGGGCATGTGAACCGCACCTTGCGATCCATCCACAAGTACCGGAACACCTTTTTCATGCGCGCCAGATGTAATGGACTTTACATCAACAACAGTTCCCAAGACATTGGAACATTGTGTGGTTGCGATCAGTTTTGTTTTAGGTGTGATCGCATCCAGAACCTTTTGCGGATCGAGGCTTCCGTCCGCTTCAGTGTCCACCCATTTCAGAACCACACCCTGACGTTCCCGTAGGAAATGCCACGGAACGATATTCGCATGATGCTCCATCACCGACAGTATGATCTCATCCCCAGCTTCCATCCGGGGCATCGCCCAGGCATAAGCCACCAGGTTGATGCCTTCGGTGGTGCCAGAATTTAGGACAATGTGATCCTCATCCGCAGCGTTCAGGAACTTGGCAATAATTCCGCGCACGCCTTCATACTTCTCGGTCGCAAGATTAGAGAGGTAATGCAAGCCACGGTGAACATTAGCATATTCCTCAGCATATGCTTTGGTCACCGCATCAATCACAACCTGTGGTTTTTGCGCGGACGCACCATTGTCGAGATAAGTCAGCGGTTTGCCATTCACTTCGCGCGACAGGATCGGAAAGTCAGAGCGGATTTTTTCGACATCATACATTGGACGTCTCCAGAATTGTGGGAAGGAACAATCCCATCAGGATCAGAACGGCGATCATGGCGCCGATACCCGCAAGGACTATGACACCGGCGGATCTTGCCATGGAATTCAGACCAAAACCTACGTTGGTAAAATGTGCAAGCACATAGAGCCCGTAGACCGCAGCCGCGAGGTTAAACAGCACAGCAACGGGTGTGATCACGAAAACAAGAACAATCGCAATCACTTGCACAATGATATTCACGATGCGCAGCCATACGAGCAAACCCAGAATAGTGGTGAAGTTGGCCTCTCGCCCCATCCATTTCGCAGCGGTGATCGAAGCGATCGTATAACTCAACTGAAGAACAACGAGAAACACACCAAACATCGCCGGGCTCAGCCCCGGAAAGAGTGTGTTCGATGGATAGCCAAGCAGGTATCCCTGCACCGCGTAGAGAAAAACGCTCAGCACGACATTCAATGCGAAACCGGTCCAGACCACATCAAAGCTAAGTTGCATTGATATGATCCGGCGCGCAGCACTGGCCGGATCAGTGACAGTTTCCACCAAGAGGTCTTTGAAATTCATTAGTTTTTACCCCAATAGGCCTCGATGAGACCGGAGATCCAAAACCAAAGGAATACGACAACCCACAAGATACCGACGGCGCTCAAGGCTGGTCCGGGTCCAATGAACCCCGCGACCAGTCCATTCAGGAGCAACAGAGGAGAGGATGCAAGCATCGCCCAAAACAGTGCGAGGCGACCACAGTATCCATCCCCCTGCCCGCCTATCATGCGCATCAGGAAATGAGAAATCATCGCAAGCGCATAAAGAGCCAACGGCGCGATGAATATGATACCCAACAGCGCACCGCCCAGAAGCATGTTCAACTCCTGCCCGGTCAAATGCGCCTCACGCGCAAGCCGGGGCATTTGCGCGATGAACATCAGCACACAAGCCCCCATTACAAAAGCCAAAAGCCGGTCTTCTCTTGGCCCCATAGCGAGAAGCCGCGCAATTACCTTGCGCGGCCCCCGATACGTCGCCGTAATGTCTGCGGTCACAGCCATGCCAGACCTCAGCGCCGCCGGGCGAGCCAGCCGTAAAGGCGGTCGTTGATGCTGGCGGCGATCTCGTCATCCTCGATCTCTTCCACTGCCTCTGCGAGGAAAGCAAGCGTCATCAGGTCGGTTGCTTCCGATTCAGGAACGCCACGAGAGCGCAGATAGAAAAGCCCATCCTCATCAATCGCACCTGAGGTGGAGCCATGCGAGCAGGCCACATCATCAGCGTAGATCTCAAGTTCTGGTTTGGCGAGGAATTGGCTGTCGTCATCCAAAAGCAAAGACTGAGAAATCTGATATCCATCAGTCTTTTGCGCGCCTTCTTTCACCAGAATTTTGCCTTGGAAAACGCCAGTTGCCCCGTTGCGCAGAACCTTTTTGAAAACCTGACGGCTCTCGCAGTTCACCGCGTCATGGGTGACAAAAACAGTGTCATCATGGTGAAAATCACCGTCGCCCACACAGGCACCCGCCACATGCGCCACGGCATCATCACCGAGGAACTCAACCACAGCTTCGTTGCGGGTCAGGACGCCATTTACCGTGAGCGTAAAGCTCTTGAACACGGCCTCTGTTCCCAAGCGCGCAAAAAGATGCGTCGCCGCACGACGCTCGTGATCACGTCCCTGAGCGCGCACCAAGTGGAGCGTGCCGTTGTCCGCGATATCAATTTCCATTGCCTTGTTAAAACGCGATGCGGCCGGGCCGTTTTCAAGGATCGTCGCCTCGGCACCGCTGTCCACCTTGATCACATGATGCAGGATCGCATCGGAGCTCTCAGTTTCGTGACGGTAGACCAGATTGATCGGTTTGGACGGCTTTCCGGTAACATGAACAACCACACCATCGGTTGCAAAAGCGGTGTTGAGCGCGGCCAGAGGGCGCTCAACCGGTGTTTGACCGCGCGCTTCAAGAACACCGTATATGTCCTTGGCCCAATGAATATCTTTGCCTTGGATTTCAGCAAGGCGTTCGATGTTCACACCCTCCAGAGAGAGATCATCGGAGGCCTCAGCATCAAAGACACCATCGACAAAAACGATGCGAATGCGATCAAACGTATCAAACATCGGTGCTTCGCCGCTGTCGAACACAGCTGCATTCGGCGCGTCCGCAGAGGTCAGCGTGTCAGGACGGGTGTATTTCCAATATTCATCACGCCGGTCTGGCAGGCCCATGGTCTGAACCCGCGATACGGCCGCACGGCGCGCAGCATCGAGACATCCGCCTTCGGGCAGAGACAGAGACGCAAGACGGGCCTCTGTCGTCGATTGTTTCAGCTCAGGAAGTGCCATTATGCCACCTCGGACAGGATGTCTGCGTAACCGTTGTTTTCAACTTCGAGCGCCAGCTCGGGTCCACCGGTTTTTACGATGCGACCATCCGCCATGATGTGAACGACGTCAGGTTTGATGTGATCAAGCAGACGCTGGTAGTGCGTGATGACAAGGAAACCCCGACCCTCGTCGCGCAGCGCGTTCACGCCGTCGGCAACCAGTTTCATGGCATCGACGTCAAGACCGGAGTCGGTCTCGTCGAGAATGCACATTTTTGGCTCCAGCATCGCCATCTGCAGGATTTCGTTGCGCTTTTTCTCACCACCAGAGAAGCCAACATTGACCGGGCGCTTCAGCATTTCGGCGTCGATCTTCAGTTCTTTGGCTTTCTCGCGCACGTGCTTGAGGAAATCCGTGGCCGACAGCTCTTCTTCGCCACGGGCCTTGCGCTGAGCGTTTACCGCAGTGCGCAGGAAGGTCATGTTGCCCACGCCGGGAATCTCGACCGGGTATTGGAAGGCAAGAAAAACACCAAGTGCAGCGCGCTCTTCCGGTTCCAACTCCAGCAGTTCTTCGCCCAGCAAAGATGCGGACCCTTCGGTCACCTCGTAGCCATCCTTGCCTGACAGAACGTAGGACAAAGTGGATTTACCGGAACCGTTCGGGCCCATGATCGCATGCACTTTGCCTGCCTCGACGGTCAGGTTTACGCCTTTGAGGATCTGCTTGTCTTCTTCCTCAAGTTTCACGTGTAGGTTTTTGATTTCGAGCATATCTTTCGCCTTTTTCTTGTTGCAGCTGGCGCCTGAGGCACATGCTGCGTGTCGGAGGTTCGTCAGCTTTCCACATCCGTTTGGATCGGTTTGATGACGTAATTCTTATTCGTTTTGTAACGCTGCAGCGTGTCGCAGATCTCATATCCCATTCGTGCGATCAGTGTGTGGAACGCGTCGTCATTTTCTTGATCGACCTCTACCAATAGCGCAGGCTGGCATCGTCTAATCGTATCCTGAAGGCCAGAAAGAACTTGTATTTCCATGCCTTCCACATCGATCTTAATAAAGTCGGGGTGGTCATTTTTCAGAGCCAGATCACCTGTTGTGATTTCAATATCGCCCTCTCCCGGCAACATTTTCGCGGCCCCGAGATTTCGATCCCGCAGCTCCATCCCAAAGCCCACACGCGGCTCTGCGCCCAATCCTTTTCCAAGGTGGCTCATGTCGTATTTCGTCGCGAGCCCGTTAGCGGAGATATTCGCCAGCAGCAGCTTTAGCGCCTTTGGATTGGGTTCAAATGGAATGACCCGCGCCGCCGACAGAAAGACCGCCGCATAGAGACCGTGGTTCCCCACATTAGAACCAATGTCTACGAACGTACCGCCAAGAGGGAAAAGAGATTTGATAACAGCGAGTTCTTCCTCTTCGTAGAAGCGCCCTTCTCGATGAGAGCGTTGGATCGGGTCACGCTGCATATCAACAGAGAACACCATGCGCTGACCATAAATCTCGCTGGTATAGAGAGACACCTCCGGGAATCCCACGGATTTCCCAGAGGAAATTCGATCGATGAATTCACGAAGTTGGAGAGGATCAAAAAGCACGGCTTATTCTCTGACTAGGTTAACCGATCACGACAGCGGTGCCGCTGGCCGAGACCATCAACATCGATTGGCCGACGACTTCATAGTCGAGGTCGACGCCCACAACTGCATTTGCGCCAAGCGCACGCGCGCGGTCTTCCAACTCGCTCAGCGCCGTTTCGCGTGCGTCTTGCAGCTTGCTCTCATAAGCGCCTGATCTTCCACCAACAATGTCGGTGATCTGGGCAAAAACATCGCGGACAACATTCGCGCCCATGATCGCCTCACCCACAACGATGCCCTTGTATTCGGCAATCTGGTAGCCCTCAACGGAACCGGTGGTCGTAACGATCATGGTGCGGTCTCCTTTTTGTCCTTGCCAAGGGCCGGACATCAGCCAACAGATCCTTCGAGCGAAATCGCAACCAGCTGCTGCGCTTCCATCGCGAATTCCATCGGCAGCGCTTGCAGCACATCCTTGCAGAAACCGTTCACAACCAGTGCGACCGCCTCTTCTTCGTCCATGCCACGCTGGCGGCAGTAGAACAGCTGATCGTCATCCACCTTGGAGGTTGTCGCCTCGTGTTCGCAGCGCGAGGAATTGTTCTTCACCTCGATGTAAGGCACTGTATGCGCACCACATTTGTCGCCGATCAGCAAGCTGTCGCATTGGGTGTAGTTGCGAGAATTTTTCGCCTTCGGATGCATCGAGACCAGACCGCGATAGGTATTCTGGGCCTTGCCGGCGGAGATCCCTTTGGACACGATCCGGCTCTTGGTGTCTTTGCCAAGGTGGATCATTTTGGTGCCGGTGTCGGCCTGCTGCATATTGTTGGCGATGGCGATCGAATAGAACTCGCCCTGGCTCTCGTTGCCGCGCAGGATGCAGGACGGGTATTTCCATGTCACGGCAGATCCGGTCTCAACCTGCGTCCACATCACCTTAGCACGGTCGCCGCGGCAATCAGCCCGTTTGGTCACGAAGTTGTAAATGCCGCCCTTGCCGTTCTCATCGCCGGGGAACCAGTTCTGAACGGTGGAATACTTCACCTCGGCGTCTTCTTCGATGATGATCTCAACCACAGCGGCATGCAGCTGAGCGGTGTCGCGTTGCGGTGCAGTACAGCCTTCCAAGTAGCTGACATAGCTGCCTTTATCGGCAATAATCAGGGTGCGCTCAAACTGACCGGTGTTTTCCGCGTTGATGCGGAAATAGGTGCTGAGCTCCATCGGGCAGCGCACACCCGGCGGCACGTACACAAACGAACCGTCAGAGAAGACAGCAGAATTGAGCGTCGCATAGAAATTGTCAGACACAGGCACCACGGTGCCGAGGTATTTCTTCACCAGCTCAGGATGCTCGCGGATCGCTTCTGAAATAGAGCAGAAAATCACGCCCGCTTTTTTCAGTTCTTCCTGAAAGGTTGTGCCGACGGACACAGAGTCAAACACCGCATCCACAGCAACCTTGCGACCCTCGGAGGGCGCATCTTCTGCTCCCTCAACGCCCGCAAGAATCATCTGCTCTTTCAATGGGATGCCGAGCTTTTCGTATGTAGCCAACAACTTGGGGTCGACTTCATCAAGCGACTTTGGCTTCACTTCCATGCTTTTGGGGCGCGCGTAGTAGTACTGATCCTGAAAATCAATCTCAGGATAGTTCACCATCGCCCAATTCGGCTCTTTCATGCCCTGCCAGCGCTCAAACGCTTGCAGGCGCCATTCGGTCATCCACTCCGGCTCTTCGTTTTTCTCGGAAATCAGGCGCACGATATCCGGGTTCACGCCTTTGGGGGCGTATTCCATCTCGATATCGGTGTCCCAACCGTATTTATACGTGCTGACCTCGCGCACCGCATCCACGGTTTCCTGATCAACGCCTTCCTTGGCTTCGAATTGGTCCAGAGCGGCCATCGTCTTCTCCTGAACTCACGCCGAGCGGGCGCGATGTTTCTTCTGTTTGGCGCACCACGCTTCTGCAAAGCGCAGCACATCCGTTTCGGTCGTGTCGGCCCCGAGCGATACGCGGATCGCCCCCTGAGCCGTCATCTCATCAAATCCCATTGCGGTCAGAACGGCGCTCGCGCGCACCTTGCCGCTGGAGCAGGCACTGCCTGCGCTGATCGCAAAACCTGCCAGATCCATCTGCATCACCTGCGTCTCCCCCTTCCATCCGGGGGTCGCAAAGCAGGAGGTGTTTGGCAGGCGGCGCGCATCCTTACCTACGAAAATAGTGTCCGGGCACTCAGCCGCAACCGCCTTTTCTAGAATATTTCTAATTTCTGCAACCCGGTCCCAGACCCCGTTGTCCAGATCCTTTGCGGCCACTTCAGCTGCGGCACCAAACCCTGCGATTCCAATCACATTTTCGGTCCCCGAGCGACGCCCCATTTCCTGGCCACCACCTTTGATCTGCGCCGCTAGGTCGGTGCCACGCTTAAGCACGACCGCACCGATACCTTTGGGGCCGCCGAACTTGTGCGCGGAAATCAACGCCATGGTTGCGCCCATCCAGTTGAAGGCGACCGGCAGCTTGCCAAAGGCCTGCGTTGCATCTGTGACCGCAAGCCCTTCGGGCAGGTCCTGAATGACACCCGTCTCGGAGTTCGCCAGTTGCACGCAGGAGTTTTGTGGGTCTGTCACACGCACGCGCCCAGAAGGATCAACCGCCAAATCCTCGACAGTCCAGGCCCTTACGGCATCATGCTCAAGCGTTGCGCCGTGAAGGTCGCGCCCCATAAGAGCCAAAGCAGCGCCCTCGGTCGACCCAGATGTAAAAACCACATCGGCACCATCCGCACCAAAGGCAGCAGCAATCTGGGCACGGGCGCGTTCAACCACAGCCTTGGCCGCACGCCCTTCAGCGTGAACCGACGACGGATTGCCACAAACGTCCATGGCCGCAATCATCGCGGCGCGCGCCTCGGGGCGCAGCGGTGATGTGGCATTGTGATCTAGATAAACACGAGTCATGGAGTCATATTTTTATTGTTGCAGAACATTGTGGTCTTGGTGCCAGCATTCAGGCTGGCCACGTTGTCTTATTCATCGACCACCGAGAACAAGTTCGGAACGGCCGGGCAAGGCGCCAGTTCATTGGCGATGACATCAGACAGCCGGGTTTGATGCAGGAACACATACACATGTGCGCTCAACCCTTCCCACAATCTGTTGGTCAGGGATTGCGCACGACTCCCGCTTGATCCCCCAGACGCACCTGCCCCTTTGTGCATCGCATCAACAGTCTCATCAACGGCCGCAAGAATCTCAACCACACGGATCTCCGACGCAGGTCGGGCAAGACGGTAGCCTCCGCCCGGTCCACGCACAGAAGCGACCAGACCGCCACGGCGCAGCTTTACGAAGAGTTGCTCTAAATAAGGCAAGGAAATATCTTGTCTTTTGGAAATGTCGGCCAGGACAACCAGACCTTCTGACGGTTGCAATGCAATGTCAGCCAAGGCCACCATTGCGTACCGTCCTTTTGTCGAAAGCTTCATCTGCTAACCCTTTTGTCGAAAAAGCAGCAAATGATTGACGATAGCCCTGTCAATGCGTATCTCAGCTTGACACGGTGCCGGTCCTTCACCTGCGCCTCTTTAGAATAGTTCTAAGGTGTCGGATAGAATTCGTCAAGTATTTGTCTCCGCCACCTCGCCAAAAAGCAGAGTAGGATCAACCCACCCATGCCTGAGGTCATTTTCCCCGGACCCGAAGGACGCCTGGAAGGCCGTTATCACCCGCAGAAGGAAAAGGATGCGCCGATTGCAATCGTGTTGCACCCGCATCCGCAATTCGGCGGCACCATGAACAACAAGGTGGTCTATAACCTCCACTATGCGTTCTACAACATGGGCTTTACCGTACTGCGGTTTAACTTCCGTGGCGTGGGCCGATCGCAAGGTGAATACGATCAGGGCGTCGGCGAACTCTCGGATGCCGCGTCCGCTTTGGATTACCTGCAGTCGATGAACAACAACTCCAAGCATTGCTGGGTTGCGGGCTTCTCCTTTGGGGCCTGGATCGGCATGCAGCTGTTGATGCGTCGCCCGGAAATCACCGGGTTCATCTCGGTTGCGCCGCCTGCGAACATGTATGACTTCTCGTTCCTGGCGCCCTGCCCGTCCTCCGGCCTGATCATCAACGGCACCGCAGACCGCGTGGCCCCGCCTGCGGATACGGTGAGCCTTGTGAACAAACTTCACGAGCAAAAAGGCATCACCATCACCCATGATGAGATTGAGGGAGCAGATCACTTCTTCCAAGAGCCGCATATGGACACGATGATCGGAAATGTCTCCGATTACGTCAAACGGCGCCTCACTGAGACCACCCGCTGATGTCGACGCTGGACACACTGGCTGCAAAGCTGGCGGAGGATACCCTCAAGGTCCAGGACGCACTTGGTGAAGACCGCATGTATATGGAGATCGCCCAGGTTCTCGGGGCGGCCTCCCAATCTCTCGAAGAAGCTTTTCTGACAGAGGTTCGAATTCGCCTTGCCGAACGCAAGGCGCGCGACTTTCTCAACAAACGGCTTGAGGCTGCTAAGGCAGCACTCGAGGCAGAGGCACGAAACCAACCATGACAACCCATCTTGTGCAGCAGTTCGAATTCCTCTCTGAAATCGAAAGGCTGCGCGGGGTGGAGCGGCAGAATCTCCTGCTCGATGGCAGCCGGGTTGAGAACTCGGCCGAACACAGTTGGCATCTTGCACTCTATGCGCTGGCCTTTGCGCCCTATGCACCGCCGGCGGTGTCAATCCCGCGCGTCATTCAGATGCTTTTGCTGCATGACATCGTTGAAATCGACGTTGGCGATCATCCCATTGACGAACCCACTGACTGGACTGCCGTAGCCAAGGCCGAGGAGCAGGCCCAGAAGCGGATCTTTGGCCTGTTGCCAAAGGTGCAGGGGGATGAGTTGCAATTGCTCTGGCGGGAGTTTGAGGCCGCAGAAAGTGCCGATGCACGCTTTGCAAAAGCGTTGGACTACTGCCAGCCTATCTTCCAAACGCTTTGCGCTGTTTCGCCTCCTGAGGATCACCTTCGTGTGGTTCGTGAAAACCTGACCACCGGCCGCGCAACCACCCTGAAGGACCGCTTTCCAGAGGCCTATACAGCGGCGCTTGAACTCATCAATGGTGCAGAGGTCAGCGATCTTGATTTTGCTGCAAGGCTCGCCTTCGTGTCCGAGGCGGACCGGTTGAAGTCTATC
This sequence comes from Tritonibacter mobilis, assembly GCF_001681715.1. Taxonomy (GTDB): domain Bacteria; phylum Pseudomonadota; class Alphaproteobacteria; order Rhodobacterales; family Rhodobacteraceae; genus Epibacterium; species Epibacterium mobile. Next base: position 95,989 of record NZ_LNWY01000014.1, read on the forward strand.
CTGCGCGCCTCTCGCATTGCCTCCGGTCAACGCTATGAGAATTCAGCAGAACACAGCTGGCACATTATGCTTTATGCGTGGATCTTGGCGCCCTACAGCGTGTCACAAGTCGATGTGACGCGCGTTTTGACCATGCTGCTGCTGCATGATCTGGTGGAAATCGATGCCGGTGATGTCCCGATCCACTCAAAGCTTGACGCAGATGCGCTCGCACGGATCGAGGCAGAGGAACTGGCAGCAGCACAACGCATCTTTGGCTTCCTTCCAGCAGCCCAGACTGAGGAATGCCTGAAGATCTGGCAGGAATTTGAAGCCGCAAACAGCAGCGATGCCATCTTTGCAAAATCCATCGACCGGGTGCAGCCGGTGCTGTTGAATATCGCGACCGGTGGCGGCAGTTGGATTGAGTATAACGTCACCCTGCCCCAGCTTGAGAGCCGGGTCGGCGCTAAGATCGCGCGTGGCGCGCCACAGGTCTGGGCATATGTGCGCGCGCAACTGTTGCCGTGGTTTACAGAGCGCGGCAGGCTTTAACCCCACATTGGTGTGAACAGAAAGCCTCGGGGGCAATTTCCCCTCTTGCGCCAGTCTGCAAGGCAGGATTTGAGGGTAAAGTCACCGCAACTTACCCTGCAGGTGGCGTCATGACGCTAGAGGACACGCCATGCATTATCTCTATTTGATGGCCGCTGTATTGGCCGAAACCATTGGCACCACCGCCCTTCAGGCCAGTCAGCAATTCACCCGGCTGGTGCCGTCAGTGATTGTTGTCATCGCTTACGCTGTGTCTTTCTTTTTGATGAGCCTTACGCTCAAATTCATGCCAGTTGGTATCGTTTACGCAATCTGGTCTGGACTGGGGATTGTTCTCATTGCGGCGATTGGCTTCCTTGTCTTTGGTCAACGCATTGATCTGCCAGCAATTGCGGGAATGGCGATGATTATCGGCGGCATCCTTATAATCCATCTGTTCTCGACCAGTTCGGGGCATTGAGGCCTCCGAACTTGCAAGAGATGTCGCGGCAGTGCGGCGACAGTTGTAGGTTTGTCCCTCTTTTGCACTAGCCATGGGGGCTTTATCGGGGTATGCGCCCGGCAACCCCAATCAAAGGCATACCTTATGGACCTGCGCAATATTGCGATCATCGCGCACGTTGACCACGGCAAAACCACACTGGTTGACGAGCTTCTGAAACAATCCGGCGCCTTCCGCGAAAACCAGGCCGTGGCAGAACGCGCCATGGACTCCAACGATCTGGAACGCGAACGCGGCATTACCATTCTGGCGAAAGCCACCTCTGTGGAATGGAACGGCACCCGTATCAATATCGTCGACACCCCCGGCCACGCCGACTTTGGTGGCGAAGTAGAGCGCATCCTCTCCATGGTTGATGGTGTGGTGCTGCTGGTGGACGCTGCCGAAGGCCCGATGCCGCAGACCAAATTCGTGACCTCCAAGGCGCTAGCGCTGGGTCTGCGCCCCATCGTGGTGCTGAACAAGGTCGACAAGCCCGACGCTGAGCCAGACCGCGCGCTGGATGAATGCTTCGATCTCTTTGCCAACCTTGGTGCAGATGATGATCAGCTTGATTTCCCGTCCATGTATGCCTCCGGTCGCTCCGGCTGGGCTGATATGGAACTCGATGGCCCGCGCAAGGATCTCTCGGCGCTGTTTGACCTCATCGTGAAGCACGTCCCCGCCCCTAAGCAGATCGCGCAGAAGGATGAGCCCTTCCGCATGCTGGCCACCACGCTCGGCTCCGACCCCTTCATGGGCCGTATCCTGACCGGCCGTGTTGAGAGCGGCACGCTCAAGGTCGGCGACAACCTCAAGGCCCTGAGCCGTGAGGGTGACCTGATCGAGAATTTCCGCGCCACAAAGATCCTTGCGTTCCGCGGCCTTTCACAGCAGCCGATTGACGCAGCTGAGGCTGGTGACATCGTAACGATTGCAGGTATGACCAAGGCAACCGTTGCAGACTCGCTGGTGGACACATCGGTCACTGAGGCCCTGCCCGCGCAGCCGATCGATCCGCCGACCATCACCGTGACCTTTGGTATCAACGACAGCCCGCTCGCGGGTCGTGACGGCAAGAAAGTCCAGTCGCGCGTGATCCGGGATCGCCTGATGAAAGAGGCGGAGCTGAACGTGGCGATCGAGGTCACCGACACCCCCGGTGGCGAGGCGTTTGAGGTCGCGGGCCGTGGCGAATTGCAGATGGGCGTTCTCATCGAGAACATGCGCCGCGAGGGCTTTGAACTCTCTATTTCGCGCCCGCAGGTTTTGTTCAAAGAAGAGAACGGTCAGCGCATGGAGCCGGTCGAGGAAGCCACCATTGACGTGGATGACGAATACTCCGGCGTGGTGATCGAAAAGCTCACCGGCAACCGCAAGGGCGAGCTCGTAGAGATGAAGCCCGCCGGTGCAGGCAAGACCCGCATCATCGCCCATGTCCCGTCACGTGGCCTGATCGGCTATCACGGCGAGTTCCTGACCGACACCCGCGGCACCGGCGTTCTGAACCGCGTGTTCCATGGCTGGACTCCGCACAAGGGCTCCATTCCGGGCCGTCGCGCTGGCGTTCTGATCTCCATGGAGAACGGTCAATCCGTGGCCTATGCGCTGTGGAACCTCGAAGAGCGCGGCAAGATGTTCATCGGCGCCCAGGCCGACGTTTACACCGGCATGATCATTGGCGAGCACAGCCGCGACAATGACCTTGAGGTAAACCCGCTCAAGGGTAAAAAGCTGACCAACGTGCGCGCCTCCGGCTCTGATGATGCTGTGCGCCTGACCACGCCGGTCACGCTCTCGCTGGAAGAGGCAATTGCCTACATCAACGACGACGAGTTGGTAGAGGTGACGCCGAACTCCGTACGCCTGCGCAAGCGCTACCTTGATCCGCATGAGCGGAAGCGGATGGCAAAGGCCAACGGCTGATAGCCACCTAGAATATGCAAAGAGGCCCGGTCGTATTCGACCGGGCCTCTTCATTTCTGCATGTTAAATCAGAGAACAGGAACAAAATCCTCTATTTCCGCATCCTCTGCTGTGTATCGACAGAAGGACCCGGCGGGCACGGATTGCCAGCACTCTCCTTTATGCAAGGGTTCAGACACCACCAAACGCCCGCGGCCGTCGGCTGTCTTACTGCTGTAAACGGTCGGTGCCAGATGATCGGAGGCATAACGCACTGCATAAAGCGCGCCGCCGCAGCTAAAGGCGGCACCAATCCGCATATGCGGTGTGTGGCCGAACTCTCGGCTCAGGCTTTCGAGTTTCCCGACCGCCCGCTGCATCGCGCCTTTGGGGTCCTCATAAAGCCCCTCCGCGATGGCGATCAGGAACAACGCCTCACTGTCCGTTGCCCCCTTACGCGCGCCATATAGTTCGTCCGGGATCATCATGTCGGCACGGCGGCGGAAATTCTCAAATCCGCCAACCTGACCGTTGTGCATAAATGACCAGCACCCATGCGTGAAAGGATGGCAATTGTTGCGGCTGGTTGCGGTGCCGGTCGAGGCGCGTACATGCGCCAAAAACAGACCGGAGCGCACCTGATGAGTGATCGACCGCAGGTTGGGATCAGACCACGCCGGATGCGTGTCTCGGTAGAGACCCGGCTCCTCGCGGCTATCATACCACGCAATTCCGAACCCATCGGCATTGGTTTGTGTTTTGCATTCAAAGGCATGGATCGATTGTGCGACCAGCGATTGCTCTGGTTTGCACACAACTTCATCCAGATAGACTGGAGCGCCGATATACGCGGCCCAACGGCACATGGTGTTCTCCTCGACTCGTCGCGATATTCTGTCACCGAGACGTCAAGGCACTGTTAATCATGAAAAAGGGCCACGCGAAACGCGCAGCCCAATCTTCTGTTTTGCACAGGTTTTCCCTGCTCAAGCGTCGGTTTCAACAACCATCAGTTCCCGCTCAGAGGCATCGCGCGCGTGACTCAGCGCCTCCTGGTACTCGGGGCTGTTGTAGCACTCGACGGCGGCCTCAACACTGGGGAATTTTGCGACCACATTGCGCGGACGCTCCTTGCCTTCCAGCTGAACAAAACGCCCGCCGCGGGCGATGAACGCGCCGCCGTACTTGGCGATTGCCGGGCCCGCCAGTTCGGCATATTTGCCGTAGGCGTCAGCATCGGTGACGGTCACATGAGCGATCCAGAGTGCGGGCATGTCTATTTTCCTTCCAATAGTGCTTCGGCGGCCTTGATGGCCTCTGCGGCGCCAGCAAAATCCTTGCCCCCGCCCTGCGCCATATCAGGACGGCCACCGCCGCCCTTGCCGCCAACCGCCGGAACGGCCGCTTTCAGCACATCGACAGCCGAGATGTCACCGGTCAGATCGTCGGTCACACCAGCGGCGACCGCAACCTTGCCGTCATCCTCGGCGATCAACAGGATCACACCGGACCCGATCTTCTGCTTATGTGCATCGATCAACCCACGCAGATCCTTGCCGGACACCCCCTGAAGCGCCTGACCGAGGAAGGTTTTTCCACCGATCTCCTTGGTTTCCGCGCCGCCGTCAGAGCCACCGCCCATGGCGATCTGCTGTTTGAGATTCGAAATCTCATTTTGCAGGGCCTTGCGTTCATCCATCAGAGTTTTCAGACGATCCATGACATCGGCAGGCTGCGCCTTGAGTGCTCCGGCAACCTCCGCCATTCGGGCCGCTTCGCGCTCCAAGTGGTCAAAGGCTGCCGCACCGGTCAGTGCCTCGATCCGGCGCACCCCAGCAGAGGACGCGCTATCCCCGAGGATCACAAAGGTCCCGATATCGCCGGTCTGTTTTACATGCGTGCCACCGCAAAGCTCGATGGAGTAGGTATCACCATCGGCACCCTTGCCGGTGTCGGCGCGCCCCATGGAGACCACGCGCACTTCTTCGCCGTATTTCTCGCCAAAGAGCGCCTGCGCGCCCAAGGCACGGGCATCATCCGGGGTCATGATCCGCGTACTCACCGGAGAGTTTTGGCGAATAAAATCATTCACTTCCGAGGCGATCTTCGTCAGGCCTTCTTGGCTGACGGCCTTGTTGTGGCTGAAATCGAACCGAAGACGCTCCGCCGCATTGAGCGAGCCCTTCTGCGCCACGTGTTCACCAAGCGCGTTGCGCAGAGCCTCGTGCAGCAGATGTGTCGCAGAATGGTTGGCACGGATCTGGCTACGACGAGTATGATCTACTTCCACCGCCGCGCCGCTGCCCACGGAAATCTCGCCTTCGGTTACCTCGGCGATATGCAGGAACAGACCCTCGACTTTTTTGGTATCGGTGATCCGCGCTGCGCCGCCTTCAACGGTCAACACGCCAGTGTCACCCACCTGGCCACCGCTCTCGCCATAAAACGGGGTCTGGTTCAGAATGATCTGGACGCTGTCGCCTTTGGTCGCTTTGTCGACCTTGGCACCATCCTTAACCAATGCAACGATCTGCCCCTCGGCTTTCTCGGTCTCATAGCCCAGGAATTCGGTCGTGCCCTCAGCATCCACGATGTCGAAGTAGACTTTGACATCCGCAGCGTCCCCCAGACCAATGCCACCGGCACGGGACTGCTCTTTTTGAGCCTTCATCGCAGCATCAAAACCATCGGTGTCGACCTCAACCCCTTTGGCGCGCAGGGCGTCCTGGGTCAGATCCAATGGGAAGCCGAAAGTATCGTAGAGTTTGAACGCGGTCTCACCGGGCAGCACGTCGCCTTTGTCGAGGTCGACGGAGGCCTCGTCCAGTAATTTCAAACCACGGTCCAAGGTCTTGAGAAAGCGGGTTTCTTCCTGCTCAAAGGTCTCCTCAATGAGCGCCTGCCCCTGCCCAAGCTCCGGATAGGCCGCGCCCATCTGGCTGACCAACGCCGGCACCAGCTTGTGCATCACCGGGTCGGTCGCCCCCAACAGGGAGGCATGGCGCATGGCGCGGCGCATGATACGGCGCAGCACATAGCCCCGTCCCTCGTTGGAGGGCAGTACACCTTCGGCAATCAGGAAGGAACAGGACCGCAAGTGGTCGGCGATGACGCGATGGTGCACGTTCTGATCGCCGAACGGATCACTGTTGGTGACCGTCGCCGAGGCCTCGATCAGGTATTTGAACAGGTCGGTCTCGTAGTTGTCATGAGTGCCCTGCAACAACGCCGCGATCCGCTCCAGCCCCATGCCGGTGTCAATCGACTGCATGTCGAGATCAACCATGGACCCATCTGCAAAGCGCTCGTTCTGCATGAACACGAGGTTCCAGATCTCGATAAAGCGATCACCGTCTTCCTCGGGCGAGCCCGGAGGGCCACCCCAGATGTGATCGCCGTGGTCATAAAAGATCTCGGTGCAGGGACCGCAGGGACCGGTGTCGCCCATCTGCCAAAAGTTGTCAGAGGTCGCGATGCGGATGATCCGATCCTCTGGAACGCCAACTTTCTTCCAAATTTCAAAGGCTTCGTCATCGGTGTGATAGACGGTTGTGTAGAGCTTGTCCTTGGGGATATCAAACTCGCCGGTGATCAGCTCCCACGCAAAAGGGATCGCCTCGTTCTTGAAATAATCGCCAAAGGAGAAGTTTCCGAGCATCTCGAAAAACGTGTGGTGGCGCGCAGTGTAGCCCACATTGTCGAGGTCATTGTGTTTACCGCCAGCACGCACGCATTTCTGCGCAGAGGTGGCGCGCACATAATCACGACGGTCCACGCCGGTGAAGCAGTTCTTGAACTGCACCATGCCGGAGTTGGTAAACATCAGCGTTGGGTCATTGCGTGGCACCAACGGGCTTGAGTCTACGACCTCATGGCCCTGCTTGGCAAAATAGTTCAGAAAGGTCGACCGGATGTCGTTCAAGCTGGGCATGTCAACGCGGCTCTCTAGATGTGATTGGAACAGTCCAAAGCGGTTTATCGCGCCCATGCAGGGCTGTCCACCGCCCAAAGCGCATGTGGCAGTTTCCCAAAGAAAACAGTGGGATTGAGCGCTATTTTTTGATCATAAGATCGCCGTTGGAAAACGACCCGGCACGTTCGACTGAACAGAGTATCCCTCGCAGGCGCAGTGCACGGTTTTCTGGCAGGTTCACCCAATCCTTGGCCGCGGTGCCATAGCGGGCTTTCCACTTGACGCAGCCATCGTTGAAGACGTCAGACACCCGCAACGCGGCGCTGCCCACCTGCAACAGCTGTCCGGCGAGCAGGTTTTCCTCGGAAAGATCCATATCCACGATGAATGTATCGCCGGGGTGTAGCACCTCCTCGCGATTGCGCCAGACCAGATCAAGCACGCGCTTTGACAGGATGCAGACCTGAATGCCGGGATGCGCGGTGCCATCTTCCAGCGTCAGCCACGGGCGGCTGGACCAACGCTCGCCGGGGATGCCGCCCTCAGGCGTCACCGAGATTTTCTCGACAAAGCGGCGCTGATTGTAGGCCGGACGCAGGCACAACATGGAAATGGCCGCCCGATCTTTCGGGGCGGCCATCACATGCGGCAAGGCCGCATTCAGTTCCTCAGGGGTGACGTGCATCGTCAGCCTTCGAACAGGACGTCATCATCCTGCGCCTCGGGCGGCATATCGAAATCAAGCCCATGGGCAGCGCGGATCTTATCTTCGATCTCCAGCGCAATGCGAGAGTTCTCGCGCAGATAGGTCTTGGCGTTCTCACGCCCCTGCCCGATCCGCTCATCCCCGTAAGAGAACCACGCGCCGGATTTGTTGACCACGCCCGCAGCAACACCAAGGTCGAGCAATTCGCCCATCTTGGAGATGCCCTCGCCATACATGATGTCGAACTCGACCTGCTTGAACGGCGGTGCGACCTTGTTCTTTACCACCTTAACGCGGGTGGCGTTGCCGACAACTTCATCCCGGTCCTTGATCGAGCCGATGCGGCGAATGTCCAGACGTACGGAGGAATAGAACTTCAGCGCGTTACCGCCGGTGGTGGTTTCGGGCGAGCCGAACATCACGCCGATTTTCATGCGGATCTGGTTGATGAAGATCACCATGCATTTCGAGCGGCTGATGGAGCCGGTAAGCTTGCGCATCGCCTGGCTCATCAGGCGGGCCTGCACGCCGACGTTGCTGTCGCCCATGTCGCCCTCAAGCTCTGACTTCGGGGTCAATGCTGCCACGGAGTCGACGATCACCATGTTCACCGCACCGGAGCGCACCAGCGTATCGGTGATCTCAAGCGCCTGTTCACCGGTGTCGGGCTGCGAAATCAGCAACTCGTCCAGATCCACGCCCAGTTTTTTAGCGTATTGCGGATCAAGCGCGTGTTCCGCATCCACAAAGGCGCAAACACCGCCCTTTTTCTGCTGTTCCGCAATACAGTGCAGCGTCAGCGTGGTCTTACCGGAGCTCTCCGGTCCATAAATCTCGACAATGCGGCCCATCGGCAGGCCGCCGATGCCAAGCGCGATGTCCAGACCAAGCGAGCCGGTGGAGCTTGCCTCGATCTCTTGCAAGGCTGTGCCATCGCCGAGTTTCATGATCGAGCCCTTGCCGAACTGTCGTTCGATTTGGGCAAGCGCGCTGTCCAAGGCTTTCTGCTTGTCGCCGCTCTTCTTGTCGTCCTTCATGGTCAATAGATCCGCCATAGTACCCGTATCCTTCTCTATGTGTCACACCCGGAGGCAGACGACAATGACTGCTTTGTTCTCTTATTGTTCCTTATGGGGTCAAAGCAAGAACATTGCAAGGGAATTTCATGTCTCTCTACGGGACTGGCAACATGGTTAAGGATCGGTTTACAAAACCCTGACACATTGAACTATTTGCCGGAGCTTTAACGTCATGATGGTATTTTACCGCGCACGGCTGGTGCTGTTATCGGTTCCGAAAACCGGCACAACCGCGCTGCAATCCGCGCTCCGGCCACATGCGGATCTGGTGATTTCAGATCCGCCAGAGCTCAAACACTCGCCGCTCTACCGCTATAATCGCTGGGTTCGACCGATGTATGAGAAGGTGTGCGGTGCGGAGCTGGAGGTGGTTGCCATCATGCGCGAGCCGATCAGCTGGCTTGGCAGTTGGTATCGTTTTCGCCAGAGACCGCATCTGGATGGGCGGCCAACCTCGACCAAAAACATGAGCTTTGATGAGTTTGTCACCGACTATTGCCGCGGCAAACGCCCGCCGCATGCCAATGTCGGCAGTCAGGCGAAGTTTCTGGAGGCACAACCCAACGGCTGCCGTGTGACGCATCTCTTCGCCTATGAGAACCTCGCGCTCTTTCATGCCTTCATGCAGGATCGCACCGGCATTAGCTACAACACGCAGCAGGAAAACGTCAGTCCCGATGGTGATCTGAGCCTGAGTGCAGCCACCGAGGAAAAACTAAAGCGCAAACACCCGGAGGAGTTCGCGCTTTATGGGGCGATCTCGGGCTGAGACGGCCTATTGCAGCTGTGACTGCACCGTTTCGGTCAACTGGCTGAGCGAGAAGGGTTTGGCCAGAAACACCGAATTTGGCACATCCGGTTCCGCATCGCCAAACGCCCCTTCGGAATAGCCCGAAACAAACACCACCTTGGTGCCGGGGCGTTCCTCAAGCGCTTTGCGCACCCATGTGGGGCCGTCCATGCCCGGCATGATGACATCGGTGACAAAGACATCGACACTGAGGTTCGGGTCTTCCAGCGTCTCAAGCGCCTCCTCTGCGGATTCGGCCTCAAGCACCGTGTAGCCACGCATCCTGAGCGCCCGTGATGCAAAGGCGCGCACCGGGGCTTCATCCTCAACCAGCAATACGACCCCTTCACCATGCTGCGCGGTTGGAGCTTTGGCCTTGGTTTGCGCTACGGTTTCGTCAACGCTTGCCGAAGCGTCGCTGCGATAAACCGGGAAGTAGAGCGTGAATTTGGTGCCCTGATTCAGAACGGAATCAACAAAGATAAAGCCGCCAGTCTGCTTGATGATACCATAGGCGGTGGACAGGCCGAGACCTGTGCCTTCGCCCGTGCGCTTGGTGGTGTAGAAGGGTTCAAACACCTTTTGCAGCTTGTCCGGCGAGATACCGGTGCCTTCGTCGCTGACCTGAATAGTCACCCATTCCCCCGGCGGCACAACGGCGCGGTCACGCTCCAAGGCGGTGTCGAGCGCGACCACCTCAGTCTCGACGCGAATTTCACCGCCATGGGGCATCGCGTCACGCGCGTTCACCACGAGGTTCATCAATACCTGTTCCAACTGGCGCTTATCCGCACGGATGGAGCGCATCACAGGATCATGGCTGAGTGTCAGCGACACCTTTTCCCCAACCAGCCGATTGAGCAGATGCGTCAGGTCAGAAAGTGTTTCGCGCACATCCAACACCTCGGGCTGCAAGGTCTGCTTGCGCGAGAAGGCCAAAAGCTGGCTCACGAGGGCGGCGGCGCGGTTGGCGTTTTCATGGATCTGGATCAGATCGCCATAGTCCTGATCCCCTTGGTCGTGGCGAAGCAACAGCAGGTCGCAGTGACCCGAAATCGCCGTAAGAAGGTTGTTGAAATCATGCGCAACGCCACCGGCAAGTTGACCGATCGCCTGCATTTTCTGGCTTTGAACGAATTGCGCCTCAAGGGTCTTCAGCTCTGTTGCGTCATTGAGCACCGCCATCAGCAGCGTTTCACCATCCTCGATAATGCGCGTGAGCGTGACCTGAACAAAGACTTCTTTGTCGTCACGCGACACGCGCAGGAATTCGGACTTATGCGGCGCAAGCCCCTTGGCCGTCTCTTGCAGCCAGTCGTTCATGGGGCGGCCCAGCCCCTCCATCAACTGGCCGAGTTGTACGCCCTCAGCCTCTTCGATGCCCAAAAGGCGCATAGCCATGCGGTTCACTGACAAAACCTCGCCGCCCGGACGCACCTTCAGAAGCGGAACCGGCAGGCTTTCGAACCCGGTATGAGGTCCGCTGTCCTCGACCACCGCTTTCATGAAATAAATCTCACTGCGGCCTTGCCCGCGGGCATGTTCGCTGACCAGAACTTCCACAGGACCGCTCTTGGTCATGATGGTATTGATGCGCCCCGGAATGACCGGCAGCGATGTAAACAGGCGTTCAGTGGATTTCACCCGCTCCCCAATCAGGCTGCGCGCAGACTCGTTCATGAACAGAACCGCGCCAGTACGTCCTACGGAAATCATCGGAACGGGGCTTGCATCAGCGGTGCGCCCAGTCGGTCGGTCCCCCATGTCCTCGACGCGCCAAAGAAAGCTGCCGTTGGCCATTTCATGCACCGCGAGACGCACATTCCCACGGCGCGTGACGATATCTTCGCGCGCTGAGCCTTCGAGCTTGGCGCGGCTTTGCAGACGGAACAGGACGGCAGAAGGATTGGCCAGAACCGATCGCAATGTTCCTGAGATGGTGTCGCTTTCCGTGCCTTCAAACCGCTTGAGCGCCGCTGTGTTACAGGCGTGGATGACACCGTCATCGTCGGTGACAAAACTGGCGGAGGCATCTTTGTCGATAAAGCCGGTCAGCAATTCACTCGCCATGGCACGCGCACCCTGACGTACCCGGGTCTGGATCAGGATCATCGCAGACACGCCACCTAGCGTCAGGCCGACCGCGACCAATGCCCGGCCGATCCAATCCGGTATCGGCAAAATCCAAGGCAGCACGATCAGCAGCGCCGACAAGAAAAAGGTCGCCACCAGTCGCGCCTGTTCCGGCGTCTGAATTTTCAGGCTGGGGACGATAGAGGACGAGCGACCAATCATTGCGGCTCCGTTAACAATCTTCATGCCGCACTATCACGGCATGCATGGTTAAAGCGAGGTTAACCACAGCACCGGATCGAGAAACTTTCCAATAGTTTAATGCTATCCGGCCCGCTGGAACACCGACACATAGAACCCGTCCGTTCCAGTATGCACATGCCATGCTCTCTCGCTCAAGTGTTCCCAGCCCGTGTGACGCGCCAAGAAATCCTGCGTTTGTTTGTGATTTTCGACATCCAGCATCGAACAGGTCGCAAAGGCCAGAACACCCCCATCCGCCACCAGCTGGGCTGCATCATCGAGGATCTTCGATTGCAGCGCGACGATCTCATCCAGCGCATCTTGCGTCAGTCGCCATTTGCCTTCGGGATCTCGGCGCCATGAACCACTTCCGCTGCAAGGCGCATCGCACAGCACCAGATCAAAAGGCGCACTCTTCGACAGCTCCGCCGTATCGAGGCAGGTGATATCGGCCCCCGCACGTGCCGCGCGTTCCGGGATGTCACGCATGCGCCGTGGATCTGCGTCATGTGCGTAAACTGTCCCATCGCGTAATGCCGCAATCGCCAGCGCCTTACCTCCGCCGCCGGAACAATAGTCCAGCACACGGGGGGTATTTTGCAATGGCAACGCATTCACTACTGCCTGACTGGCCGCGTCTTGCAATTCCACAAAGCCTGAGAGGTAGCTTTCGGCGTTTTTCACCCGCCGCGCACCCTCCGTCACGACCAACGCTGTCGGTGACGCTTCATGAGGCTCCGTAGAGATACCTTCGTGCTGCAACCTGCTGATTGCAGCATCACGATCCCCCTTCAGGAGGTTTACACGCAGGTGAACCGATGCGCGCGCTCTCAGCGCTTGGGCCACGTCTTCCGTTTGCGCGCCAAGGCTGCGCGCGAACATCGGCCAGAGCCACTCCGGGATATCGTTTTTTTCTGCGTCGCTCTCAAATGTGCCAACATGCGCTTGCTCGGACTCGCTCAATGGCGTGGGCGCATGTCCCTGCCCTGTAAACAGGTCTGCTGGATCAATGCCCTGATCGCGGCACGCACCAATCATCACACCCCGCCCCGTCTCAGTGCCCCCCAAGGCAGCATAAGACCGGCGGCACCGCAGCGCCTGATAAACATGATCACGCACGGCGGCGCGGTCCTTTGAACCGGCAAATCGGCTGCGACGGCCCCAATTGGTCAGGGTTTTTTCCGCCGCCTGACCCGCGAGGATTTCGTCGAGAATTTCAATAGCCGCTTGTACGCGTGCGCCCGGTGTCATGACAGCATCCAATCCAGAAGACGCCATGCGATACGCAGGCGACGTTTCAGTTAGATGCCTCTCTATCGTCCGCGACCTGCGCGCCACAAGCGCTTTTGGCGCTTGACGGCAAGACAGGTTGGTCAGGTGGCGCGACGTCGGCGGCGACCGGCACCACGCCCGCCCTCGGATCCTGCGGTGTTAAAACTCACCGAAGGCAAGGTCACCACGCTTTCCAAGATCGGGAAAGGATCGGCGGAATTGGGGATCGCGGAGGCGTTTACAAAATGCTCCTGAAAGCGGGGCTCAACTGCGGTCTCGATCTTTTCGATCTGGCGCACCGTGTCCTCGATCTCGCGCCGGGCATTGGTGTTTAGCAGCGCGATCCGCGCCCCGGTCCCTGCCGCATTGCCTGCGCTGGTGACTTTGTCGAGCTGACAATCCGGGATCATCCCCAAAACCATCGCGTGTTTGGCAGAGATATGCGCCCCAAAAGCCCCCGCCAGCACGACGCGGTCCACCGTGTCGACGCCGATCTTATCCATCAGCAGACGCGCCCCGGAGTAAAGCGCCGCCTTGGCCATCTGGATCGCGCGGATATCGGGGTTTGTAACCGTGATGCGCGGACCACCCTCGGCGCTGCCATCCCACAAAAGATAGGCATTGGTGCGCCCCTCGGGAACGCAACGCACGCTGCCTGTTTGCTCAGCAGAGCCAATGAGACCAGACGCATCCAACAGGCCCGCCAGTCGCATCTCAGCAATCACCTCAATGATGCCAGATCCGCAGATGCCGGTAATTCCCGTGGTTGCGATGCTTTGCTCAAACCCGTCCTCGTCCGACCATATCTCTGAGCCAATCACACGAAAACGTGGCTCTTTGGTGATGGGATTGATCTCGACGCGCTCAATAGCACCCGGGGCTGCGCGTTGCCCAGACGAGATCTGCGCGCCCTCAAATGCGGGACCGGTTGGAGATGAGCAAGCAAGGACTTTATCATTATTTCCCAGTAGGATCTCGGCATTTGTTCCCACATCAACCACAAGCACGAGGTCTTCGGATTTATCCGGTGCTTCGGATAGCGCAACTGCGGCAGCGTCCGCGCCGACGTGGCCAGCGATACAAGGCAGCAGGTAGACGCGCGCTGTGGGGTGGAGGTTCAAGTCAAGATCGCGCGCCTCAAGCGCAAGCGCATCTGACGTCGCCAGCGCAAAGGGGGCCTGACCCAGTTCAAATGGATCGATCCCCAAGAACAGGTGATGCATCACCGGATTGCAGACAAACACGGCGTCCATAATCAGCGCCTGATCAATCTGTGCTTCTTTGGAAATTTGCACGAACAGGGCGTTCATGCCGTCGCGCACGGCGCGGGTCATCTCCTGATCACCGCCCTTGTTCATCATCGCATAAGAAACGCGGCTCATCAGGTCTTCGCCAAAACGGATCTGCGGGTTCATAATGCCAGACGACGCCAGAACCTCACCGCTTTTGAGGTCACACAGATGCGCCGCAATCGTGGTAGAGCCGAGATCCACCGCCAGCCCATAGATACTGCCCTCATAGTAGCCAGGCCAGATATGCATGATGCGCGGTGATTGACGATCAACCCCCAGATGCACGGCAACGGTGACCTTCCATGCGCCTTTACGCAGTGCGGGTTGCATCTGTCTTAGGATATGAAGATCGGCTTTTACACCTTTGACATCCCACTGCTTTTTCAAAGCTTCACACAGTCGCTCCAGATCACCGGAGGGTTTGTGCATATCGGGTTCTTCCACCTCGACATAGAAAAGCCGGATCGAGGGGTTCATGACAATATCACGCGCCTCGGCCCGCTTTCGCACCACCTGTTTGTGCACCTGGCTTTCCGGTGGGACGTCGATCACAACGTCTTTTTCGATCTTGGCCTGACAGCCCAGTCGACGCCCGTCGATCAATCCACGCTTATCCTTGTAGCGCTGCTCAACCTTGTTCCATTCGGACAGGGCATCATCGGCAACCGTCACGCCATGTTTGGAGAATTCACCATAAGAGGGCGTGATCTGGCATTTGGAACAGATGCCACGGCCACCACAGACGGAATCAAGATCGACCCCGAGTTGACGTGCGGCCGTAAGCACTGGTGTGCCAACAGGAAATCGTCCACGTTTGCCGGATGGTGTGAACACGACGAGGGGATCGTTCGACATGTCTCTAGCCCTTGAGTACTGCGCAGTTGATGCGGAGCATATGGCAGTTTTCAAACCAAGAAAGTCGAACACCGCCGTTTTCTGTTCCATCGGCGGCATTTGGTATCTATCCCTGAACAAGATCAGGAGCTTTCCAGCCAATCGAGGATCTCTTGGCGATGCTCATCAAGCTTTGGTGCAGGGGGTCGGGTGCTCGGATCAGCTAACGCGCTCATCTTGATTGGATTTCCCGCAGCCACATATGCGGGTTTCCCCGCCTGATCGAGCACATCAACCACCATATTGCGCGCACGTATCTGCGGATCTTTCAAAACCTCGGCCACATTCTGGATCGGCCCGGTCGGAATGCCCGCTTCTGTAAGCAGGTCGATCCAATGCTGTTTGCCCTTTTCTAATGTAACAGCCTCAATCAACCGCTTGAGTAGGCGCGCATTTTCACACCTTGCGGGATTGGTTGCGAAACGCTCATCTCCGGCAATCGGAAGTCTCAGCGCCTCGCACAGGCGCGCGAACAAAACGTCATTTCCCGCCGCAATCACAAAGAGCCCATCTGACGCATGAAAGGTCTCAAACGGTGTGATTGAGGGGTGCCGGGCACCGGATGGCCGCGGCGCCTCGCCACTGATTGTGGTCAATGCAATCGCATGCTCCAACATGGCGAGTTGGCAATCCAGCATCGCGATGTCTACTTTCTGGCCCACTCCGGTCTGCTGTCTGTGGAGTAAAGCTGCCAAAATGCCCTGCGCCAAGAACATACCGGCTGCAATATCGCCGATGGAGGCCCCGACGCGAACCGGCTCTCGGTCACGCTCTCCGGTGATCGACATCACACCACCACGGGCCTGAACCACCATATCATAGGCCGGGCGCTGACTGTCAGGCCCGCTATGCCCAAAGCCAGAAACCGCACCATAGATGAGTTTCGGAAACTTCGTGTGCAGATCCTCCCAGCCGTATCCCAAACGCTCCATAACACCGGGGCGATAGTTCTCTAGAATCACATCCGATCTCGACAATAATTCCTCAAAAACAAGACGATCATCAACATTCTTGAGGTCGAGCGCGATGCTTTCCTTGCCGTGATTGATGGTCGCGAAATAGGCGCTCTCACTGTCTTTGAACGGCGGGAAAGCGCGGGTGTCGTCACCCGAACCGGGACGTTCCACTTTGATCACGCGCGCGCCAAGGTCAGCAAGCGTCATCGAGGCATAAGGCCCCGCGAGTACATGTGTCAGATCCAGAATGATCAATCCATCGAGAGGGGCGTTCATAGTCATCTCCGCGCGCAAAATTCACAGGTTTGCAATATCCGGCTGTTGCGACAAATCCTTGATCTGCATCAGCCTCCGGCCAAATTGGTGCCGCGTTGCGGCGAAAAATGTCCAGCCCCCCCTTCCCCCTTTTGCAGAACTGTGCAATAGGGTCACCGCCAAACGGTGTTTTGCATGGGGAAGACAGATGCAGATTCGTGAGGCTCTCACCTTTGACGATGTTTTGCTGGTTCCGGCCGCATCCAGTGTCCTGCCAAATACGGCAGACACACGCACGCGGGTGACCCGTGCTATCTCGCTTAACATTCCGCTTCTGAGTTCTGCGATGGACACAGTAACGGAATCGCGCATGGCGATCACCATGGCCCAGGCGGGCGGTATGGGCGTGATCCACAAAAACCTCGACGTTGAAGAACAGGCCCGGCAGGTACGCCGGGTCAAGCGTTTTGAGAGCGGGATCGTCTACAATCCCATCACACTGCGTGCGGATCAGACATTGGCAGATGCCAAGGCGCTCCAGGAGCGGTACCGCGTGACCGGTTTCCCGGTTGTCGATAACAATGGCCGCGTGGTCGGGATCGTCACCAACCGGGACATGCGCTTTGCGTCCGATGACAAAACGCCTGTATCGGTAATGATGACCTCCGATAAACTCGCCATGCTGCAAGAGCCGGCAGAACGCGAAGAAGCCATCTCCTTGATGAAAGCACGGCGGATCGAAAAGCTCCTTGTGACCGACAAAGATGGCAAGTTGACCGGTCTTTTGACTCTGAAGGACACGGAACAAGCGGTGCTAAACCCCACAGCGGTGAAGGACAACTTGGGCCGCCTTCGTGTCGCCGCGGCAAGCTCCGTTGGCGACAGCGGGTTTGAGCGCTCCGAAGCGCTGATCGATGCGGGCGTTGATGTCGTTGTGGTTGATACTGCGCACGGTCATTCGGCGGGCGTGATCGAAGCCGTCAAACGTATCAAAGCCTTGTCGAGCGATGTTCAGGTTATTGCAGGCAATGTCGCAACCGCCGCCGCCACCCAGGCGTTGATCGACGCTGGTGCGGATGCGGTCAAGGTTGGCATTGGTCCGGGCTCCATCTGTACCACGCGGATGGTCGCTGGCGTGGGTGTGCCCCAGCTCACAGCAATCATGGATTGCGCAAGCGCTGCGGGCGATACGCCTGTGATCGCCGACGGTGGCATCAAATTCTCTGGCGACTTCGCCAAGGCCATCGCAGCGGGCGCGTCCTGCGCCATGGTTGGGTCCATGATTGCGGGCACAGACGAGTCTCCGGGCGAGGTCATCCTCTATCAGGGCCGGTCGTTCAAATCCTATCGCGGTATGGGGTCCATGGGCGCAATGGCGCGCGGCTCTGCCGATCGCTATTTCCAAAAAGACGCGGCCAGCGACAAGCTGGTGCCCGAAGGGATCGAAGGTCAGGTGCCCTATAAAGGTGCAGCTGGTGCGGTGATTCACCAACTGGTCGGCGGTCTGCGGGCTGCCATGGGATACACCGGCTGCGCGACCGTGGATGACATGCGCAAGAATTGCGAATTCGTTCGCATCACAGGCGCTGGGCTTAAGGAAAGCCATGTGCACGATGTGCAGATCACGCGTGAGTCCCCGAACTACCGGATTGGCTAAGCGCCCTGCGAAAATATCTAAAGAACGGGCCGGAACAAATTGATGTTCCGGCCTTTTTACTCTTAGCGGCCTTTGAACAATCCACCAAGTATGCCACGCACAATGCGTCGGCCCGTGGTGCCTTTCAGTTCCTTGATCACAGCTTCTGACATAGCAGAGGCAAAGGTATCCCCCCCACCAATCCGCCGCGCCGTAGAGCGACCAACCCGGCTTCCACTATAGCGTCTGGCGGCGCTGAATTCGCGTACCACAGGATCTGGCGCGGCATCGGCCTGCTCTTCTGCTTCGGCTGCCTCTTGCGCGGCTCGTGTGGCCCGCTCTTTTAATATCTCATAGGCCGACCTGCGATCTACAGGTTCGTCATATTTCCCTGACATTGCAGAATCTTGCATCACGGCTTTACGTTCAGCTGCCGTGATTGGTCCAAGTTGACTGGAGGGGGGACGAATAAGCGTGCGCTCGACCACGCCGGGCACAGCTTTCTTTTCGAGCATCGATGTCACGGCTTCCCCTACGCCGACGTCGCGGATTGCGTCTTCTGTCGAAAAACGTGGGTTCTCGCGGTAGGTCTCAGCTGCGAGCTTCAGCTTTTTGCGATCCCGCGCGGTGAACGCCCGCAAGGCGTGCTGGATGCGATTGCCAAGCTGGCCTAGGATATCCTCTGGAATGTCGTCCGGAGATTGCGTGACAAAATAGACCCCGACGCCTTTGGATCGGATCAGGCGAGCCACCTGTTCTACCTTATCAATCAGTGCCTTAGGCGCATCTTCGAACAGCAAATGCGCCTCATCGAAAAAGAACACCAGCTTGGGTTTTTCGGGATCACCCACCTCGGGCAAGCTCTCAAACAACTCGCTCAGAAGCCACAGCAGGAACGTCGCGTATAGTTTTGGCGAGGCCATCAGCTTATCAGCGGCAAGGATGTTCACCATACCACGTCCCGTATCATCATGGCGCATGAGGTCATGCAGATCCAAAGCAGGCTCGCCAAACATGCGCGCACCTCCCTGGTTTTCCAGCACCAGAAGACGGCGTTGAATCGCACCGATAGATGCGGTTGAAACATTTCCGTACCGCAGCGACAGGCTGTCCCGGTTCTCGCCAACCCAAACCAGCAGCGCTTGCAGATCTTTGAGGTCCAACAGCGCAAGCCCCTGCTCATCCGCAAGCCTGAAGGCTATATTCAATATGCCTTCCTGTGCCTCGCTCAGTTCCAGCAACCTTGAGAGCAGCAGCGGCCCCATCTCGGCAACTGTGGTCCGCACGGGATGGCCCTGTTCGGCAAAGAGATCCCAAAAGGTGACTGGCGTGTCGTGATAGGAAAACGAGGTAAATCCGATTTTTTGCGATCTTTTCACGAATGCGTCGTGAAGCTCGACCGCCTCGCTCCCGGAGCGCGCAAGACCAGACAGGTCTCCTTTGACATCCGCTAGGATCACTGGCACGCCTTCGTTGGAGAAACTCTCGGCAAGGATTTGAAGTGTAACAGTTTTCCCTGTACCCGTCGCACCCGCAATTAACCCGTGTCGGTTGGCGTACTTCAATGTCAGATACTGAGGGTCACCATAGTCAAGCCCCCCGCCACCGATGAATATTTCCTTTGGCATCCCTGCTCGTCTCCTGAAACTGCACCTTAAGCAAAATACAATGTTAACCTTTATGTGCCAGCGTGAACTTGCCCGTTGGCTCGAATGCGGTTGAGCTGACGGACATTTCCTCCCTGTCAGACTGGCCGTGCCCTAGTGCACGGCCATTTTTTTCATGCCACATCCCGTGAGCCCCCTGTCATATTTCCACAGTAAATCTGGCATAAAACACACCGCTGAGTCCGATGATGATTTTTTTTCTATTCCATGTTGACCGAAGACGATTTCGCTCGTAACTTTCTGAATAATAACTAAGTCGGCCAGTCCGACGGGGAGATGTAGACGCAAAAAGGGGGCTTCGGTCCCCTTTTTTCGTATTTTATGCCGTATTTCCTATACGAGCCGCCCTATATGATCCTCGGATGCGGCGCCTCACGCCAGAAGCTCACAGAATATCGGCGGAAATCAGGGATATGCTGGAGACTGCGACTTTATTCCCCTGACACTCACCAGATGCCGTGGTAAACGGCGAAGACAGATTCAAACAGAAGAGGCATTCATGTTGAAATCCCTCAGCTCCGTCTCTCTCGCTCTCCTCCTCGCGGCAACCCCGCTGGTGGCGCAAGAGACGACAGATCAGGAAACGACCGATCAGACTGCAGAAACTGCAGAGCAAGATGCAGAGGCGCCAGCGCCGAATGCAGACCAGCTGCTGGATCTGGGTACACCAGCTGATGCGGCCCTGCAGGTTGGTCAGCGTTATTCCAAAGAAAAATTTGGCGATTGGGACCTGGCCTGTGTGCGCACCCAATCCGGCGAAGATCCTTGCTCATTGCTGCAGGTTCTCTTGGACGATGAAGGCGGCCCCGTCGCCGAGGTCTCCTTGTTCCGCATCGATCAAGCTGGTGGTCAGGCTGTGGCTGGCGCAACCGTCATCGCGCCGCTTGAAACCTTGCTCCCCGCAGGGCTTACGGTTTCCGTCGATGGTGCACCGGGCAAGCGTTACAACTTCTCTTTCTGTAATGCGGCAGGCTGCATTGCGCAGATCGGTTTGACAGAAGCAGATATCAACGCGTTCAAACAGGGCAGCCAAGCGATCTTTAGCCTGCGCCCCGCACCATCGCCGGAGACCACTGTTGCCGTGCCGATGTCGCTGAAAGGCTTCACCGCTGGCTTCAACGCCGTGGATGTTGTAAAGCAGTAAGACGCAAGTCTACGCATGAAAACACCCGCTAAACCGTTGTCTGGTGGGTGTTTTTTGTTCAAAGAGTTAGACGCGCTTTAGCGCAAGTACCGCGTTCAACCCTCCAAACGCAAACGCGTTTGAAAGTGCGACATTGATCTTGGCCTCGCGCGCCTCATTGGGAACCACGTCCAGAGCGCATTCTGGATCGGCTTCCTCATATCCGATCGTGGGCGCGATGACCCCCTCGCGCAACGCCATGATGCAGGCCAAAAGCTCAACCGCGCCCGTGCCCCCGATCAAATGTCCGTGCATGGATTTTGTCGAAGATATCATGAGGTTATCGGCATGAGGGCCGAAAACATCGGCCACCGCAGCGCATTCTGTTTTGTCGTTTGCTGCGGTGCCTGTGCCGTGAGCGTTGATATAGCCGACGTCCTGAGCATTTATCTGTGCGTCGCGCAAGGCACCAGAGATGGCGCGCGCTGCACCTTGCTTGCTTGGCATAACGATATCAGCGGCGTCGGAGCTCATGGCATAACCGATCACTTCGCACAGAATATCCGCGCCACGGGCCTTGGCGTGTTCATATTCCTCAAAAACAAAGATACCTGCGCCTTCCCCCTGCACCA
Source organism: Tritonibacter mobilis (assembly GCF_001681715.1). Lineage (GTDB taxonomy): Bacteria > Pseudomonadota > Alphaproteobacteria > Rhodobacterales > Rhodobacteraceae > Epibacterium > Epibacterium mobile. The sequence goes on from NZ_LNWY01000014.1 coordinate 117,440, forward strand.
TGCCGTTACGGTTGGCGCTAAAAGGGCGGCACGCATCTTTGGACATGACGCGCAGGCCTTCCCAGGCCTTCACGCCGCCGAAACAGAGCATCGATTCCGAACCACCAGTGACCATCGCGGGGCTCATCCCACTGCGCACCATCTGAAAGGCTTGCGCCATTGCATGATTTGACGATGCACAAGCGGTAGAGACCGTAAAACTCGGCCCCTTCAGGTTGTACTCCATGGAGACATGGCTGGCGGCGGCATTATTCATGAGTTTTGGGACAACAAAAGGATGAACCCGGTTCTTTCCGTCCTCATAGACAGACCGATAATTATCATCCCATGTGGAAACACCGCCTCCGGCGGTTCCCAATACAACACCAGACCGTGCAGCAAGATCGCCGGTGAATTCCAACCCAGATTGCCGTATGGCCTCCGCAGCAGCCACCAAGGTGAACTGCGTGAAGCGATCATAGAGGACCATTTGCTGGCGATTAAAGCGACCTTCCGCTTCAAAATCGCGCACTTGACCGCCGATCTTAATCGCAAGACGATCTACGTCACGAAAGTCTAACTCACCGATTCCGCAGCGCCCTTCGCGCATGGACTCGAAGGTTTCAGCGACCGAATGCCCCAGCGCATTGATGGTCCCGGCGCCGGTAATCACAACGCGTTTCATCGCAAATCCTTTTGTCCGCCCCCAGCAAAGGCGATCAGCCCTTTTCGGCGACCAGCTTATCAATGCCGGCCACGATGGCGGCTACATTCGATATATCGAAATCGCTTTGTTCGGGCTCATTTGCGTTAAAGGGGATCGTGATATCGAACTCCTCTTCAATCGCAAAAATACTCTCTACCAGACCAAGGCTGTCGATCCCCAGATCTTCCAGCGTGCTGTCGAGAGAAACATCCGAGGGCTCCAACACCGCTTGTTCTGCGATGATTGCGATGACCTTGTCCTGCGTGCTCATGAGGCGGCTCCTGCGGGAGATAAGATTGTCAGAGGTGTACTGACTGCGTGGTTATTTGAAAACAGCCTTTTTCAACGCTTCGATATCGCGCATCAACCGTGGCAAACGACGTTGCACTTTGTACATATCCGTGTGGGTGTCCATCTTGACCGCCGGGTAACCCATCATCACCCGCCCAGCTGGAACATTGGAGAGAATTTTGGTGCCGCCACCTGCGATAACCCGATCCCCGATAAATACATTGTCGGCCACGCCACATTGCCCACCCAGAACAACGTTGTCGCCAATATCAACGGAGCCAGACAGTCCGGTTTGCCCACACAACAGACAGTCATTCCCGATGCGGCAATTGTGTCCGACGTGAACTTGGTTATCCAGCTTGGTGCCGTTGCCAATCACGGTGTCGCGGATCGTGCCATTGTCGATTGTACAGTTGGCCCCCACCTCGACATCATCGCCGATCCGAACAGATCCCAGAGAGTGGATACGCACCCAAGACTGCGCCTTGGTATCGCCCTGATCGCCCAGAGTTTTGCGAGCGTTTTCAACACCTGACGTTTCCGGAGTAACATAGGAAAACCCATCTGCCGCGATCCGCGCGCCGGGCTGGGCGCGAAAACGATCTCCGATTGAGACACGTGCCCCAATCGACACCATCTCGCGCAGGTTGGCGTCTTTGCCGATTGTGACATCCGCGCCGATAAAACAATGTGCGCCAATCAGCGCCCCATCCCCGATTACCGCATCAGGCCCAACAACTGTCAGAGGGCCTATGGTGACATTCGCGCCGATCTTGGCACTGGGGTCGATCACAGCCGAGGCGTGGATGCCAGCCGTTTCGCGCTGCCCAAGGTCAAGCATCCGGGTGACGCCGCTCATCGCGAGCCGTGGGCGCGTCACAAATACTGCCGCCTCAAGGCCCATCGCCTGCCAATCGGCCCCCTCCCAGACAAGCGCCACACGTGCGGCACCGTCCTTTAGAGCCTCAGCATATTTGGGTGACATTGCCATGGCCAATGCATCGGCCGTGGCTTCCTGTGGCTCTGCAGCGCGCGCAATACGCAGATCTAAGTTGCCTGCGGCCTCAGCGCCAAGTGCATTGGCAATCTCACGAACGGTGAACATCGGGCCATTCCTCCAAAAGCGGATCCTGGCCCGAGACTTAGCCCTGAACGCCGGGGAGTGCCACCCCTGCCCGTTCCAAAGCGGACCAGATCTTTGCGTCACGTCCATAGATATCGCGGCGGAATTCCGCCCGGCCATCCTGCGACACAAAAGCGGTACGATAGATCAGATGAACCGGCACTTTGATCTCAAGCGACACCTTGGTTTCTTTGCCGCTGTTCAACACCCGATGAAAATAATCTTTGGGGTTTTCGGTTTGCGGCGCTAGAAGCGCATAGGCGAAGTCAAACGGCTTTTGCAGGCGGATACAGCCATGCGAATAAGCCCGCACCTCACGGCCAAACAGGCTCTTCTGCGGCGTATCATGCAGATAGATATTGTATTTGTTGGGGAACATGAACTTCACCAGCCCAAGTGCGTTACGGCTGCTGGGAGGCTGGCGCATCGCAAACGGGAAACTGCGCGCGGTGAACTGGCTGAAATCAACGCTGTTGCGATTGACCACCCGACCGCGATTGTCAGTGATCTCGATATAGCTATGCGCGTTGGGATTGTTCTTGAGTTTGGGCAGATATTCTTTGGTAACGATCGAGCGCGGCACATACCAGCTCGGGTTGATCACCATATGATCCATCTCATCCGAGAATTCCGGGGTGCGTCGGTCGCTTCTGTTGCTGCCAATGACGGAGCGGGTCTCAAATGAGATCTCCCCATCGTCGACGATCTTTGCAGAAAAATCCGTGAGATTCACGAGGATATGGCGCGGGCCACGCTCCGGTGTCAGCCAGCGTTCCCGTTCCATGGCGACCAATACAGATTTGATGCGGTCAGTGACCGGCCGGTTCATCTCGGTCAGGGTGCCTTCACCTGCAACACCATCCACCTCCAGACCATGTTCGCCCTGAAACCGGCGTACTGCGTCCTCAAGCGAGAGGTCATATGTGCGCGTCGCAGTTGGCTGCAGATAGCCCATAGACACCAGACGATCCCGCAGGGCGATGACATTTGGCCCGCTGTCGCCCGGCTCCATCTTGCGCACCGGGACGGTTGCCCCCCAGCCACCGGCATTCATCAATGTCTCAAGACGCATCTTTTCGCGCAACAACGCCCGGTACTGCGGCGATGCAGGCACAAGTTTCTGAAGGAAGGCCGCTGGCCGGTCTTTTGAAATCCCCTCAAGGAAACGCGCAGCATCCACCTGATGTTTTTTGCGAACAATTCCCTCGTCGATACGGGCGGGAGCGTCGATAAGCCCGGTCTGAAGATCGGTCGCATAATCGACCAATGCCCGGCTCAAGGCGACCTCAACCGCGCCAAGATCACGGGTGGATCGCACCGAACGCATCTGTTCCACCAACTCCGAGGCACGCACCGACATGTCTGGCAGCCCATGCATCGAGGCTTCTTCGAGGGCTTGCATCAGGGCCCGGCGGCGGGCGGCTGATTCTGGTGTATCGGCGGTCCAAATGGGCGCGTAGTCGTTTTGACGGTAGTAGCTGGCAACCGCGTCGTCTTCCCAGGCCATCTCAGCAACGGCCTGACGGAACCCGGTGCTCGCGGCGCTGGCATCTTGCGCAAGGAATACGGACGCGCCCATGACTGCGGCAAGGATGCCACCGGTGACAAACGAAGAGAACTTAGGGGCGCGGGCCAGCGACATTTTTCAATAAACTCCAGTGTGTAACGCAAACGTCCGGATAGACTGTATCCAAGTGTTGGTAAACGTCGCCCTTGCAAGTCTACTCACTTTTGCATCAGGCACGCGGATCGCAGAGCACTGATGCCCCGAAACCCCAATAGCCGCAAAATGTTCCATGACATGAGGGGGAAAATACCCCGCGCACTCCCCTGTTGCGCAAGTTTTTGCCGAAAAAACACTGCATTCGGGTAAGGGATCATTCACCAGTTGGCAGTCGATTCTCTCTATGGCATATAGCTTCTGCGCAACAGAGCGCTAAAATATCCCGAAACTTCGGGACCTGTGAAATCAAAAGCGTATGGGACAACGCTCATCACAATGGCAGAAAAAAATACCGGGTTTTCCCGTCGAGCACTCCTAAAGGCATTTGCGGCCACAACAGTCGCAGCAGCCCCTACCTACTCCCAAGCCGCCGGCTTCCTTCGTGGAGGCGGCGACATCCGCAGGCTTCGTATGTATTCCGGTCGCACAGGCGAGCGTCTGGACATGATCTACTGGATCGATGGCAAATACATCAAAGACGCGGTTAAGGAGATCAATCACTTCATGCGCGATTGGCGGACCGATCAGGTCAAGACCATCGATTTGCGCACGATTGACATCATGACAGCCTCTCTGAACCTTCTTGAGGTGAATGAGCCTTACTTGCTGTTGTCTGGTTACCGTAGCCCGCAAACCAATGCGATGCTGCGCAGCCGCTCTCGTGGTGTAGCGAAGAAATCGCTTCACATGCAGGGTCAGGCGGCAGATCTTCGTCTTGCATCACGATCGGTGAGCCAGATGGCTCAAGCCGCTCAGGCATGTAAGGCGGGCGGAGTAGGACGTTACTACGGCTCGAATTTCGTTCATATGGACTGCGGCGTCGTTCGCACTTGGCGCGGCTAACAAGTCGCCGCCACCTAAACTGATCGGATCGCGCGCTGTGAGCTCACAGTGCGCCCGTTCTCACGTCTATAGCCCCCATATGGTCTCTGTCATGTGGATAGTCGGAATCCGCTGCGGTCTCTTCAGAGAATTCAATGAATTACCAGAGGTGGCCATTTTTCCATTGCAGTGTTTTCGGCAGCCGCGTATATCGCGCAGCAGACGCACCTGTAGCTCAGCTGGATAGAGCGCTGCCCTCCGAAGGCAGAGGCCAGAGGTTCGAATCCTCTCAGGTGCGCCACTTCCCTCAATCGAGAATTTAGCCCCCTGTATCCGCGCAGGTCAGATCCTGTGTCCGTTCAGCTCAGATCACGTAAAGACTGCGCCATTAAGGCATAGCCATCATAGGCGTAGTCATTGTGCATTTGCTCGTACCACTTCACCCAAGCCTCGCGTTGCTCTTCGGGGAAGGTATCGGACCAAGTGCCCTTGCTCACCAAGATCTGGCCGTCTTCGGTGCGGCGCACTTCTATCTTGTTCGCGATCATGTCACATGGCTCCAACGCAAGGGTCTTTGCCCGTGTTTACATAGCCCGCTCCCGAAGGCCAAGCAGACTGTACTATCCCGCCAGTCGCGAGGCATGCGCGGCGGGTTGAAGCTCGTCATCCAGACGGGTCTCAATACGCTCAATCGTGTCGATACGCAGATCACGTTTGATCTTCGCATAGGCCTGTCCGGGCAGCCGCGCCATTTTGCGCGCTTCTTTCAACGCATAGCCATGCAGGTCCTCAAGATCATCTGCAAGCACCTCGATGATCTGCGCATTTCGGGCGGCAATCGGACCCAGACGTTGCCCAGTTAGCATCAACCGGCGCTGTGTATTTGCGTCGAGCGTCGCGCGCGCAATCTCCATCAAGGCAACGGGGTACTCACGCCCAAGCTGCACATCGATCAATTCAAATCCCGCCCGCGCGTGCGCCACACGCAAATCGCTAGCGAGCACAAAAAACATACCCGCTCCGGAGCACAGACCAACCGTCGCAATGATCACAGGTTTGGGAAAGGTATAGAGCGCGAGAAACGCCGCGTTCAGATCCGGCGCAAGTGCCCTGGCGTCCGCAAGATCCTGATCGACCCCGGTAGAGAAATCTTTGAACGGGCTGGTCAACAACACCGCCTTAACATCAGGGTCTGCTGACATCTCTCTGATTTCACGTTCAAAATCATTTAGAAATTCTGCGGTCAGCCGATTTTCAGGCGCATGCCCCAATTGAAGCTCAACCACACCATCCCCATGAAGGCGGCGGTTGATCCATTGATCGCGTTCCATACGTCCCCCAGCACTACGATCTATCGGCGCTACGAAAAACATTTGAACGCAGGCCATCACGGGTGACTCTGGGCGCTGAGGTTTTCTATTGTGTTACCAGATTGAAGCAAGACACGTTCAATTCTAATCGCATTGCATCCAAATGAGACGCCCGCGCCCCACTATTGCAGCGCGCGGTCCATGGGTTTTTAAGTGACGCTTGCCCATCATCTGTACCAGCGAGGGGCTTTTCGGTTGTCAGCGTCTGAGTTTATCGACAAATTCCACACGTTTACCGCGTCTTGTGATCGCTTTGTGGTTGGGCCGATGGCACGTTGCGCCCTTGGTCGGGTCGCAAGGACTGACCGCGGAGATCTGACATGACACCTTACTTCCAGAGGTCATGTCGGTTTTGAAGTCGCCTCACACAACGCGCGCCACGAAAGGGCAAAAAAATGAAGAGCGTATTGATCCTGAATGGGCCGAACCTGAACCTTTTGGGCACACGGCAGCCAGAAGTGTACGGAGCCGAGACACTGGCAATGGTGGAGGAGTCGTGCCGTCAGCACGGGGTCAAGCTCGGGATCGACGTCGCGTGTCACCAGTCCAATCATGAAGGGGCGCTCTTGGACATGATCCATGCGGCAAAAGGCACGCATGATGGGATCATTCTGAACGCAGGCGCCTATACCCACACATCTGTTGCACTAATGGATGCGATTTATTCCGTGGATCTCCCGGCTGTGGAAGTTCACCTGTCCAATATCCATGCCCGCGAATCCTTCCGCCAGACCTCTTATATCTCCAAAGCTGTGATCGGCCAGATCTGCGGCTTTGGCTCCTTTGGCTACCTGATGGCGATGGATGCGCTTGTTCAGCATTGCGCGCGGAGTAGCGGGTCATGACCCCGTCCGAATATCTGCACCAACTGACCCAGTTTAAAACCATTGAGGAGCTGTGGCACGCGCATGTGAGCCAGATGAGCCGTTACGGGTTTGATCGTCTCCTTTACGGCTACACGCTGTTCAAAACCCGCACCTCGCTGGGCGACCCTGATGACTTTGTTGTTTTGTCGAACCACAGCCCAGAGTATTTGCAGGGATTTCTCGTTGATGGTCTTTATTCTCATGCTCCAATGCTGACATGGGCGCTGGAGAATGAAGGCCATGCAAGCTGGCGCGCCGCGCAGGATATGGCGGCTCAGGGACTGTTGGACTGCAAGGCGCGCAAGGTCCACGAGTTCAATCAGGCGATGAATGTCTGCGCCGGCTACACGATCAGCTTCAACTCCGCGACGGACCGATTTAAGGGCGCGATTTCATTGGCCGCCCGCCCCGGACTTGATCAGGACGCAATTGATCAGATCTGGGCGGAGCACGGCTCTGACATCGTGCTGATGAACAATGTGGCACATCTAAAGATCCTCACCCTGCCCTACCACGCCCCCAATCGCGCCCTGACAAAGCGCCAGCGTGAGGTTCTGCAATGGGTCGGGGACGGCAAGACCACGCAGGACATAGCTTTGCTGATGGGGCTCACACCTGCGACCATTGAAAAGCATCTGCGGCTTGCGCGTGAATCGCTCTGTGTTGAGACCACGGCGCAGGCGGTTCTGAAGGCTGCATTACACAATCAGATGTACGCGGTCGAACACTGATCGCCCCCCGGCTATCATCGGGCACGGTCGTCACCAGAAAGTCAGCGCCTGATTGCAACACAGGCATGACAATTTGATGTGCAAAAGATGTAGTAACCCTCTCTAATGGTAAGGAAAAGCTGACTTTACGGAAAGTTCTCTAACCCTCAGGATAGCGACGTTCCGTGAGTGGTGGCTAAGCCTGGGAACTTTGGGAAACGACCCCTGATATTGACAGGGCTCTCTGACCTGTCCGGTTATTGGTGTGTATTTTTCCGCACCGATGACCGGAACCAACTCTTTTCAAACAGATATTCTCTGCTGCGTCACAACCGCAACCAGCGCAATTGCATCGTTCATTTTTGCATCTCACACAAAAACGCCCCCGAAGCCAGACAGGCGACAGGGGCGTTTGATATTTCTCGCTGAGCAATACGCTCTGAGGTGATTAGCCCTGAGCGGCTTTGGCCACTTCGGCTGCGAAGTCTTCTTTTTCGACTTCGATGCCTTCGCCAACTTCCACACGGATGAAGCCGGTGATGGTAGCGCCCGCTTCCTTGGCTGCAGCTTCCACGGTCAGGTCCGGGTTCACCACGAACTGCTGGTTCAGCAGGGTGGATTCAGCAACGAATTTCTTCATGCGACCGTCGATCATCTTCTCGATGACCTGCTCAGGCTTGCCGGATTCACGGGCGATGTCGATTTGAACCTGACGCTCTTTTTCGACGATGGCCGGATCCAGATCTGCCTCAGAGAGAGCGGCCGGGTTTACAGCTGCGATGTGCATCGCGACCTGCTTGCCAATCGCCTCATCGCCACCGGTCATTGCAACTAGAACGCCGATTTTGCCCATGCCGTCGGCAGCTGCGTTGTGCACGTAGGACACAACGGTCTCGCCTTCCAGCTTCGCCATGCGGCGCAGGGTCATGTTCTCGCCGATGGTGGCGATCTTGTCGGTCAGGGTGGTGGCAACGGTTTTGCCGCCCAGATCCGCTTCTGCCAGCTCTTCAACGGTGTTCACGGACAGGGCTGCTTTGGCAATGCCAGCAACCATGGTCTGGAACTCGCCGTTTTTCGCAACGAAGTCGGTTTCGGAGTTCACCTCAACAGCAACACCTTTGCCGCCATCGACGACCACGGCCACGAGGCCTTCTGCGGCGGTACGGCCAGATTTCTTGGCCGCTTTTGCGAGGCCCTTGGTGCGCAGCCAGTCAACGGCAGCTTCCATGTCGCCGTCGTTTTCGACCAGTGCTTTTTTCGCGTCCATCATGCCTGCGCCGGTGGATTCGCGCAGTTCTTTCACCATTGCTGCAGTGATTGCCATCTTAGGCTCTCCTCAAGTCAAATGCGGTTTGGGGCAGGTCTACCCTGCCCCACATGTCAAATCGATGACACGCTGTCAGATCAGGCGTCAGCTGCTTCTTCAGCGACGGCTTCCTCGACAGGTGCTTCTTCCAGAGCACCGAGGTCAACACCGGCAGCGCCGAGCTGAGCGGACATGCCGTCCAGTGCTGCACGTGCAACCAGATCGCAGTAGAGCGAGATCGCGCGCGCTGCGTCATCATTGCCCGGGATGATGTAGTCTACACCATCGGGGGAGCAGTTGGTGTCGACAATCGCCACAACCGGAATACCCAGTTTGTTGGCTTCTGCGATGGCCAGTGCTTCTTTTTTCACGTCGATGACGAACAGCAGGTCAGGAACGCCGCCCATGTCACGGATACCGCCGAGAGACGCTTGCAGCTTCTCTTGGTCACGCTCCATGCCCAGACGCTCTTTCTTGGTCAGGCCTTCGGCACCCGCAGCCATACGCTCGTCGATTTCCTTCAGGCGGTTGATCGACTGGGAAACGGTTTTCCAGTTGGTCAGCGTGCCACCGAGCCAGCGGTGGTTCATGTAGTACTGAGCGGACTTCTCTGCGGCTTCGGCGATCGGCGCTGCGGCCTGACGCTTGGTACCAACGAAGAGAACGCGGCCACCTTTGGCAACGGTGTCACGGATCGCGGTCAGAGCCTGGTCCAGCATCGGAACAGTCTGCGTGAGGTCCATGATGTGGATGCCGTTGCGCGCGCCGTAGATGAACGGCCCCATACGGGGGTTCCAACGCTGAGTCTGGTGACCAAAGTGAACGCCAGCTTCCAGCAGCTGACGCATGGTGAACTCGGGAAGAGCCATGCTATTCTTTCCTTTCCGGTTTTATCCTCAGCGGGGGTTCAGACACATATGTGTCCAACCGGCGGTCTGTCAGGGATGTCTCCCCTGAACAGGCCAAACCCCGCCTGCGGGTTCGATGGCGCGCGTATAAGGCAGCTTCGCACACAGCGCAAGCGCAAAAGTGCACCCCTCACCCATCAAGCAGCGGTTCGCCCTCCGCCGCGAGTGTATCATGCCCCTCGCGAACGATCTCTTCGCAATGAGCGGCCAACGCCTTGCGATTTGCAAAGTCGGCAACGCGAACCGGCGCATGATAACGCAGCACTACCCTGCCCTGCGTCTCTGCGGACAGCACTTTCAAGAGATGCGAGCCAAAATCCATATCGCCCCACCAGCCGTAAAAACGTGGCTCTCGTCCTTTTGGGGCGTGAAACACCACAGAGACCGGCTGCACATATAATAGATCCCGCAGGTCGTCCTCGAAGAGCGATGCAAACAATGTGGTCTTGAACGGCAGCACCCGCCGCCCATCGGTGGAGGTTCCCTCTGGGAAAAACAGCAGCTTGTGCCCCGCTTTCAACCGCTCCGCAAAGAGCGCTTTTTGCTCGCTGGCCTTGGCGCGGTTTCGTTCAATAAACACCGTACCCGTCGCCCGCGCCAGCCAGCCAATACCGGGCCAGCCCGCGACTTCGGACTTTGAAACGAAATAGATGCGTTTTTTGGCATTGAGCGCAAAAATGTCGAGCCATGAGGAATGATTGGCCACAACGATACCGGGCTCACGCATCTGCGCCCTCGTGGCGCTGAACCCCATGCCCAGAATGCGAAACGCGTTTCGGCAGACAAACATCGTAATATAAGGTGTCACGGGACGTTTTACGCCACACAGTGGCCTCTCAATCAGCCGCACCAACAAAAGAAGCGCAAGGCAGCCAAAGACCAATGTCGCCAGTACCGCCCCGCGCAGCACGACCCTGACCCATCCCATCGCAGAGATACGGATCTGCTCAGGTGGTGTTTCACTGTGCCAGCTGACACTCATCCGGTGGTGGTTCCACGCGTGTAAATACGGCTCTGGCGTTCATTCATCCGCGCCGTGTCGAGGATCAAACAGACATCCGTCGTGTTGAATTCATGATCCACATAAGCGCCATCGCCAACGAAACCACCGAGCCTCAGATAGGCCTTGATCAGCGCAGGTGTCTCCAGCATCGCGGTGCGGCGATCAATCTGATCGGCCCCCAGCAGATCCATCGACTGGTAGACTTTGGACTTTACCCGCAAATCTTCGGGCGCGAGGTGGTTGGCATAGAGCATCGACAAGGGTTGCCGAAGCGACGACGCGTCGGTGCCATGAAAGGAAGCCACCCCAAAGAGCACATCAATCTCATGGTCTGCGACATAGGCCGCAAGCCCGTTCCAGAGGTGAAACATCGCCATGCCGCCGCGATAGTCAGCATGTAGACAAGACCGCCCCAGCTCCAGCAATTTACGACCGGATTGGCGCAGCGGCGTGAGGTCATATTCATCTTCGGAATAAAACCGCCCCAGACGTTCCGCCTGATCACTGCGCAAAAGCCGGTAAACACCGACCACTTCGCCAGAGGTATCGTCGCTGACCAGCATATGATCGAAGTATGGATCAAACTGGTCCTGCTCGAGGCCTGCATCATGATCCACCAGATCACCACTGCCGCCAAGCTCGCGCACAAACACCTCATAGCGCAGAGCTTGCGCCGCTCTTAGATCTTCATCGGTTTCCGCCATCCGCACGGAAAACTGTGGCGCGCCATCGTGCATGCTTCTGCTCTACCCTTGATTTGTGGCGGGCAAATAGCCCATAGGCATATTCGCGCGCAAGATTTATGCACACTTGTATGCGTTTGGTTAACCTTTCATAAACCGTTTTTACGGATCAAAGACTGGAACAAGGGCAATACGCGCGCCGTCAAAGACGACTTTGCCCTGGTCGGGAAAATTGACAGTGATCTTGCCGCCCACGTTTGACTGTACTTGCCCCAAGCCCCAGTCCGGGTGGTTGGGATGTCGGACAAACATGCCGGGTGCCAGGATCGCATTGAGGTCATTCATAGTTTGAGTGGCCCTATTGGAGGAAAGTTATGAGTGTAGATAACGCCAATCTGGCCGCATTGGTAGGCTCACGAATTTGTCACGATCTGATCAGCCCTGTTGGGGCGATTAACAACGGTCTGGAACTGCTCGGCATGTCCAACTCGTTGGAAGGTCCAGAGCTGGAGCTGATCTCCGACAGTGTGAATAACGCTAACGCCCGTATTCGCTTTTTCCGCGTAGCCTTTGGTTCTGCGGGCGAACAGGAGCTTGGCCGCATGGAAATCATGAGCGTGCTCGGTGATGTCAGCAAAGGTGGGCGCATCAAATATAACTGGTCCTCGCAAGAGGCGGCAGCGCGGCGCGATGTCCGTATGGCGTTTCTCGCCGGTCTCTGCCTTGAGAGTGCGCTTCCCTATGGCGGCAGTATCCAAATCCTACGCAGCACCGACGGCTGGACCGTGACAGGCGAGGGTCGCAAGATCAATGTCGACGAAGATCTTTGGTCTGGTCTTGCGTCAGACGCACCCAAAGTCGAGATCACCCCGGCACTGGTGCAATTCGCGCTGCTGCCCGAAGCGGCCAAAGAAGCCGGTCGTCAGTTGTCGTTCAGCCAATCGGCAGAGAAGATCTCGATCAGCTTCTAAGCGATCCTGATTGCACTATGAAAAACGCCGCTGATCTTCTCAGCGGCGTTTCTTATTTGCGGGACTATTTGCGCACGGTGCCATCACCGCGCACCAGATATTTGAAACTGGTAAGCTGCGTCGCCCCGACCGGACCACGGGCATGCATCTTGCCGGTGGCAATGCCGATCTCCGCCCCCATGCCGAACTCGCCGCCATCGGCAAACTGGGTGGAGGCATTGTGCATCAGGATCGCGCTGTCCAACTCTGCGAAGAACTGCGCCACGGCTGCGTCATCCTCGGTAATGATGCAATCGGTGTGGGCCGAGTGGTAGGTGCGGATATGGGCAATCGCCTCGTCGATGCTTGCCACTTTTTTGGCAGCAATGATTGCATCGAGGTATTCCTTGCCCCAATCCTCGGACGTGGCGCCCTGCATGCTATCCGGGCCGGGCAAGCCCTCTTCGGCGTGGATTTCCACCCCACCCATAGCGAGCAGGTCCAGCACGTCCTTGCCGATGGTCTCGGCAATATCCTGATGGATCAGCAGGCACTCCGCAGCGCCGCAGATGCCGGTGCGCCGGGTCTTGGCGTTCAGGACCACGTCGATCGCCTTTTTGCGGTCGGCATGTTTATCGATGTAGATATGTACGATACCCTCAAGATGGGCAAAGACCGGAACGCGGGCTTCGCGCTGCACCAGCCCCACCAGCCCCTTGCCGCCACGCGGAACGATCACATCCACGTAGTCGGTCATGGTCAAGAGCTCCTGCACTGCCGCGCGATCACGGGTCGGCACCAGTTGCACGGCGTCCTCGGGCAAACCTGCAGTTCGCAGCCCGGCGGCCAGACAGCCATGGATCGCCTGCGCTGAATGCAGGCTCTCAGAGCCGCCACGCAGGATCACCGCGTTGCCGGATTTGAGGCATAGCGCGCCCGCATCCGCGGTCACATTGGGGCGGCTTTCGTAGATCACGCCGATCACCCCAAGCGGGGTGCGCACGCGTTGGATCCGCAGGCCGGTGGGTTGCGTCCATTCTTCCATCACCGCGCCGACGGGGTCATCCTGCGCCGCAACAGCGCGCAAACCATCCACGATGCCCTGAATACGCGCCTCATCCAGCATCAGTCGGTCCATCATCGCAGAGGACAGCCCCTTTTCGCGGCCAAACTCCAGATCCTTGGCATTGGCGGCGATAATGTCTTCACGCTTGGCCCAGACCTCATCTGCGGCAGCGTTCAGCGCCTGTTCTTTCTGTGCCGCGCTTGCGGTGGCGAGCTGTTGCGCAGCCGCTTTGGCGCGCGTGCCGATGTCTGTCATCAGCGCGGGAATATTTTCCAGATCTTTCATGTCTTTGCCCTTTGCTTCCCTAGGCGGGGTCCGAGCCGCACCGCCACATCACGCGGCGGCGGGAAATCTCGCATGCTCAGAATGACAGGATCAAAGCGCCATGTCATCCCGATGGATCAAGGCCGCGCGCCCCGCATAGCCGAGGATGCCCTCGATGTCAGCGGAGCGATGCCCTTGGATGGCGCGGGCTTCCTCTGCCGTATACCGGCTGAGCCCCTGCCCCAGTTTGCGCCCGTCTGGACCGAGGATGGCCAGCGGATCCCCGCGGCCAAAGTCACCCTCCACATGACGCACCCCAGCGGGCAGCAGACTGTTTCCATTTTGCAGCGCCTTGGCGGCGCCCTCGTCCACGGTGATTACACCACGGGTCTTCATTGCGGCGATCCAGCGTTTGCGCGCCACTTGAGGATCACCTTGAGCGGTGAACCACGTCGAGGGCGCGCCTGCCTCAAGCGCTGCGACCGGCGACATCACCGAGCCTTCGCTGATCGCCATGGCACAGCCCGCAGCGGTCGCCATCTTGGCTGCCAGCAGTTTGGTGATCATGCCGCCCTTGGACAGTCCCGACACCCCGTCGCCCGCCATCGCCTCAATTTCAGGCGTGATGGTCTCGATCCGGTCAAACCGCTTGGCCTGCGGATCAAGCGCCGGATTGGCGCTGTAGAACCCGTCCACATCCGACAGCAGGATCAAGACATCCGCCTCCACCGTCACCGCGACCTGCGCGGCGAGGCGATCATTGTCGCCATAGCGGATCTCGTCGGTGGCGATGGTGTCGTTTTCATTGACGATGGGCACGGCGCCCAGCCCGATCAGCGTCTCCAGCGTGGCGCGAGAATTGAGGTAACGGCGGCGGTTTTCGCTGTCCTCCAGTGTCACCAAAACCTGAGCGGTGGTGATCCCATGCGGGGCCAGCGCCTCCTCATAGGCGCGCGCGAGGCGGATTTGGCCCACGGCAGCGGCGGCCTGCGATTGTTCCAGCGGTAACTCGGTGCGGGGCAACCCCAATGCGCCACGCCCCAGCGCAATCGACCCCGAGGACACGAGGATCACATCCTTGCCCTGATCTTTCAGGCGCGCAACATCCTGCGCCAGTGACAGGAGCCAGTCCTGCCGCAAGGCGCCGCTGGTGCGATCCACCAGCAGTGCAGAGCCGATCTTGATGACGACACGACGCGCCGTGTTTAGGGCTGCCAAGGGGTGTCCTCCTCCTCGGACGCCTCCGCCTGTTTGATCCGCAGGCGGTCATCGTCAATCTCGGCCCGTACGGCCCGCAGCACCTCGTCAAGACCCTCGCGGCTCACGCTGGACATGATCCGCACCGGTGCGCCCACCTCAGCCTCAAGCGCGGCACGCGCCTCGGCACGTTCCTCGTCATCCAGCGCGTCGATCTTGTTGAGCGCCGTCACGCGGGGCTTATTTGCTAGCTCACCGCCATAGGCCTCTAGCTCATTGATGATGGTGCGGTAGTCCTCGGCCACGGTTTCAGATGTGCCGTCGACCAGATGCAACAACACCGCGCAGCGTTCCACATGGCCAAGGAAGCGGTCACCGATGCCGCGGCCCTCGTGCGCGCCTTCGATCAGACCGGGAATATCCGCCATCACGAACTCAGTGTTATCGATCCCCACCACCCCGAGGTTCGGGTGCAGCGTGGTGAACGGGTAATCTGCAATCTTTGGCCGCGCGTTCGATGTGGACGACAGGAACGTCGACTTGCCCGCGTTTGGCAGACCCAAAAGTCCCGCATCCGCGATCAGCTTCAGCCGCAGCCAGATTGTGCGCTCAACACATTCCTGACCGGAATTTGCCCGCCGAGGTGCTTGGTTGGTGGAGGACTTAAAATGCAGGTTGCCAAAGCCACCATTGCCGCCCTTGGCCAGCAGCACGCGCTCGCCGACTTCGGTAAGGTCTGCCAGTACTGTTTCTTCGTCCTCGTCGAGGATCTCGGTGCCCACGGGAACCCGCAAAATAATATCGTCACCGTCCTTGCCGGAGCGCTGACGCCCCATGCCGGACTGGCCGTTTTTTGCAAAGAAATGCTGCTGGTAGCGGAAATCGATAAGCGTGTTCAGCCCATCCACGGCCTCGGCCCAGACCGAGCCGCCCTTGCCGCCGTCACCGCCATCGGGGCCGCCGTATTCGATGAACTTCTCGCGCCGGAAACTGACGCAACCGTTCCCGCCGGCGCCGGAGCGAATGTAGACCTTTGCCAGATCGAGGAATTTCATGAGTAAGCCTCTGTGTTCGAGTTGGATCGCCAATACTTTAATTCAGGGGATGGCTCAACCCTGCGTCTGTTGTTCTGCCTGCATGGCCGATCTGCGGGACGAGACACAAAAACGCGGACCCGTCCGATGACGCGCCCGCGAGTGGTGTTGCCTTTGATCTCTGGATCAGAGCTTGCGGCTGTAGGTCCATGTTGGAACATTGGCATCGCGCGCAACGCAGAAATCCTCTGCATCGCCAAGATACTCAAACCCGCAATGCGCAAGCACCCGCGCCGACGCCGGGTTGTCCTGAAACACGCTTGCAAACATCGTTGCATCGCCCAAGGGGTTGGCCTCTACCAGCAACTGAACTGCCATCGACGCAAGCCCCGTATTCCAGAACGGCGGCGCAACCCAATAGCCAACCTCGGACTGGTTGCGATCCATGGATTTCAGCGAGATCACCCCCATCAGTTCCGGGCTGCCATCCTTGGTGCCATCCATCGCCCAGATGAACTCTCCCTGCTCGGCCTCAATGCCGCGTTTGACATAGGCCTCAGCCGCGCCCGGCGGATAGGGATGCGGGATCGGCGCGGTCATCTTTGCGATGCGCGCATCTCCGGCGTAGTGTTCAATCAGACCCGCATCCGACGGACGCAAAGGCCGCAGATCAAAGCGATCTGCCTCAATGATGGCTTGCTGATCCGTTTGGTCCAAACCCATAACCACGCTCCTCCTCAAGAAACTCAAACTTCGGCAAATACACTCTGGTATTCTGGGGACTTGTGCTCCTCCATCCCCTTGCCGATGAGATGGGAAGTGCCTGAACGACAAACAAGTCACGTTTTCACGCACTTGCGTTACGATCCGACAGGTCCATCCAAAAACGAAAAGAGGGACCGGTCTTTTAACCGATCCCCCTGAAGATTTTATTACCCTTTGGGTTCGGTTTACTCAGCGGCCTCCGCCGCCGGGAGAACCGAAATAAAGGTGCGGCCTTTGAGGCCCTTGTGGAAGGTCACGTTGCCGTTGGCGGTCGCAAAGATGGTGTGATCTTTGCCAATACCAACGCCTTCGCCCGGCCAGAACTTGGTGCCGCGCTGACGCACGATGATGTTGCCCGCGATTGCAGACTGACCACCATAAAGTTTCACGCCAAGACGACGACCTGCGGAGTCGCGACCGTTACGGGACGAACCGCCAGCTTTTTTATGTGCCATTCTTGTCTCTCCTTAGCCTTGAGCCAGCTCTTTGGCCTGCTCAACCCACTCGGGTTTGATCTTGACGGCGTCGATACCAGCAATATCCGCTTCGGACAAGGCTGCGATCTGAGCGAAGGTGGTGAGACCAGCGGCCTCCAGCTTCTTGGCGGCGGCAGGGCCAACACCGGTCAGCTGGGTCAGATCGTCGGAACCAGCAGCAGCTGCGGGTGCAGCGGCTTTGGCAGCCTTGGCTTTCGGCGCGGCTTTCGCAGCAGGAGCCGCATCGCCTTTACCGGTTGCCACTTTCACGCCGGACGCATCCGCACCAGAGGACAGGATCTCCGTGATCTTGACCAGGGTCAGCTTCTGACGGTGACCGACAGTACGCTTGGAGGAGTGCTTACGACGACGCTTGACGAACTTGATGACCTTGTCACCTTTGATCTGTTCGACCACTTCCGCCTGCACGGCAGCGCCGGACACAAACGGAGCACCAACGACGGGGGCATCGCCACCGATCATCAGAACGTCATTGAATTGAACGGTTTCGCCAGCGTCTGCAGCCAGTTTTTCCACGCGGAGCATATCGCCCGCCTGAACTTTGTACTGCTTGCCGCCAGTCTTAAGGACTGCGAACATTTCAGTCTTTCCTTTTCTACCCGCGTCCTTCGGTCCCCTTTCGGGCGTTTGCGACGGGGCCTCGCCCCCTCACCTCGAACAGCGCGCCCCTTGTGCGGGACGGTATGACAATAAAACCCCGGCGCGGAGAGTCCGGGCCGGGATGCGGGCTTTTGACCTTACTGAGATAAGAAGTCAACCCTAGAGCGCAGGCTCAGATCAAAAATATCCACAGCCGCTGGCCGGATGGGACATCAAAGCTCCTGTACGGGCTGCAGGTCCCGCATACGGTGCGCGAGTTCCTCAAAGCGATTGGCCTGAATTTCATATTGGATCGCATTCAGAAGTTCATAGACCTCCTGCATCAGCGGGTTTTCCAGCGCTTTGACATAAGCCGCGACCTCATCGGTCGTAAAGTCGCGATATATATATGCAGATTGTGCGAGGCTCGATGCTGCCATCTGACGCCGCATCTCACCTTCTTGCGCTTTCATAAGCGCACGCAACCCATCAGCGTCGACCTGCATATCTATGACGCCTGCGGCCGACGCTGCCATCAAAAAGCGGAACTGGATTTCCTGAACCGCGCGAATGGCGGTCTCGGTGCCGCCAATGGCCACATTCATATCCTGATACAGCGTGACCCGCGGGTCGCCCTCTGCCACCAGTTTGCTGACGATGCGCTCGCCGGCCTCCACGGTGCCAGCGCCGTCTTCATTCATATGAGAGGCATTCTCGACCTCAACCAGACGCTGCCCTAAATCGCTGGCATAAAACTCAGCCGCAAAAAATAAGGCATCGGAGGAGAGCGTTTCTTCCAGAATATCCAGTGCGGTGGCCTGCATCTTGTTTGTGTCAAAGACCTCAGCCGTGAGACGCTCCCACTCCAGTCCGAAATCACCTGCATCGGCGCCCAGAATTTTAGGCGCATCCCCCGCCGATTGCGCAATGCTATTAAGTGCGACGTCAAACCCCGTCACCTCAAGGAAGGCCTTGATCTGCGCCCGATCGGCCGCTTCTGCCTTCGCGGGGTGCAGAACCACGATACTAAGTGCGGCAACAAAGATCCCTTTCAACAGGGCTGTCACAAATGCGGCGGGGCGCAGCGGCGCTGAAATCGGTTTGATCATGGTGCAAATGTAGGGGCAGAAACCCTAACCGCAAACCAAAATTCGACTTTCTTGAACGAACTGTGAAATCGCCCCTTGCACGCGGCGAAAATCACCTTTAAACGCCCTCACACCCCCCGCGGAGAGGTGCCGGAGTGGTCGAACGGGGCGGTCTCGAAAACCGTTGTGCCTTCACGGGCACCCAGGGTTCGAATCCCTGTCTCTCCGCCATTTATCATTTGAATATTTCGCTGAAACGTGCGGGCCGTGCCCTGCTAACAGCCTCGTTGCCTTCAGAAATATCACCCCATAGGGTCACAGCGTAGTTGTTAAGCGCTGAAAGGGCATCAAAATGACGCGCGGCTCCCCCGCATTTGCAAGCGACGAGATCGCGTCCGCATTTGCTGCGTTTCCTGAACCAGAGCGGGCCGGACTGCTGTCGTTACGCAGCCTGATCTTTGAAACCGCCGCAAAGACCCCGGCAGTGGGCCGCCTGAGCGAGGCACTGAAATGGGGACAACCTGCCTATCTGACGCCCGAGACCAAGTCGGGCTCGACGATCCGATTGGGCATCCCCAAGTCTGGCGGTTTTGCCATTTACACCCACTGCCAGACAACGCTTCTGACGGATTTTCAAATCCTGTTCCCGGATGATTTCCAATACGAAGGCAACCGCGCGATCCATTTTTGCGCAGGAGACGGTCTTCCCTTGGAGAAGCTGGAGATCTTGGTTCGCAACGCTCTGACCTATCACCTGAAAAAGTAATGCAATTCAAGGGCATCAATAGAAAAAGCCGGGCAAGTGCCCGGCTTCATTTGCGCGAACGGATGCGTCATGCGCGGCGGCGGCGACCTCCACCGCGACGACCGCGACCTTCGCCCTCGCCTTCAGCAGCAGGTGCTTTGTTGAATTTGATCCAATCCCCCCCGTGCGGGTCGTTATTGGTCAGAAGGTTGGCAGCGCGAATGGCCTCCATTTCCTTGCCTGCGCGCGGCTGCGTGGAGCCAAGGCCAAACATGGTCACAAAGGTCTCATCATCCATACCTTCGGGCAGGATAATACCGGCGGCGGCCACCTGTTCTTTTTTCTCGGCAATCGCCTTTTGCGTCACTGGCAACGCCACCGGGTTCATGATCGCGGAGGTCATGCCCGCACCCATCGCCATCGGCAGGAACGCGTTGTTGATGCCGTGACGGTTGGGCAAGCCAAATGACACATTCGACGCACCGCAGGTGGTGTTCACGCCCAATTCTTCACGGAGTTTGCGCACGAGCGCAAACACCTGCTGACCTGCCGTGGCCATCGCGCCAATCGGCATGACCAGCGGGTCGACCACAATGTCGTGAGCCGGAATGCCAAAATCGGCTGCACGCTCGACAATTTTCTTTGCCACTGCAAAACGCACCTCTGGATCTTCAGAGATCCCGGTATCGTCATTGGAGATCGCAACCACCGGCACATTGTACTTCTTAACCAGTGGCAGAACCAGTTCCAGACGCTCTTCCTCACCTGTGACGGAGTTCAAGAGCGGGCGCCCCTCTGCCGCAGCCAAACCGGCCTCCAGCGCGCCGGGCACCGAGGAGTCGATGCAGAGCGGAATATCCACAAGCCCCTGCACCAGCTCGACGATTTTGGTCATCAGCGGCGGCTCGGTCTCGTTGGGGTTCGGGTTGGAGTTGTAGACAACACCCGCATTGATATCGAGGATGTTGGCCCCGGCCATCACCTGCGCCAGCGCGTCTTTTTCAACGGTTGAGAAATCGCCCGCTTCAAGCTCCGCAGCCAGTTTCTTACGACCAGTCGGATTGATACGTTCGCCGATCACGCAGAAGGGTTCATCAAAGCCCAGAACAGCAGTTTTTGTCTTAGATTCTACGACAGTACGGGTCATGGTTTATCCTTGCTGTTGTGCGGGGCGTGCAGACTCGCCGCCGTTGTTGATGGCCCAGGTGGCGTTTGTCTTGATACCACCAAGGGGGAAGAAGTGGACGTTGGTGATGTTAAAGTCAGGGTTTGCAGCCTTGTGGGCGGCAAGCTCGGTCAGAACATCCGTCGGCTCGTAGGGTAGCATCAGTTTGGTGACGTCCATGGCACGTTTCTGCAGCACCTTGAGCGAGGGGCCCACACCGCAGGCAATCGCAAATTTGATCAGCGTCTGCAGCTTCGCAGGACCGGCGATGCCGATGTGGATAGGCAGATCAACGCCTGCCTCCTTGAGACCATTTGCCCATGCGATAATCGGCTTCGCCTCAAAGGCGAATTGGGTCGCCAGAGCCATTTTCGCATCGGTGCGCTCAGAGAATTTCTGTTTCCACTGAAGTGCTTCGGAGACGTTCTTCATCGAGCCATCCGGGTCGATGTCTTTATTGCCCTCGGGATGGCCTGCAACATGAAGATTGGTGAAACCTGCCTTGTCGAACAGGCCCGTTTCCAACAGTTGCATCGAGCTGTCGAAGGCTCCGTGAGGTTTCGCCACACCGCCAGCAAGCATCAGCGCTTGTTTGACATCGGCCTCGCCCTGATACCGCGCAATCCAATCGGCCAGTGTCGCCTCGTCCTTGATGATCCGCGCGGGAAAATGCGGCATCACCGGAAAGCCTGCGTCATTCAGGCGCTTGGCGGTGGCGACCATATCCTCAATCGGGGTCCCTTCGATATGCGCGATGTAAACGCGGGTGCCCGCTGGCAGCAGTTCGCGGAAATCCTCGACCTTCTGTGCCGTGCGCGGCATCACTTCGATCGAGTAGTCCTTCAAGAACGCCTCGACCTCCGGGTTTACAGTGACCTCAGTCTCAGTCGCGCGTTTTTTGAAGTTCAGCAAAGCCATGGCGGCCTCCCATAATCCGTTGAGGGCTGTCATGCCCAGCCATCGTTTGCGATCAGCGCCTTGAGCCGCTCTTGATCGTATTCCTCCTCCAGACGCGCGGCCTGAGAGTCAGCAATATCACCGGGCTCACCCTCAACGCTGAAAGGCGCGGCCTTGCGCCACTCCGCCAGATAAGCGTCGCTGTCCTTGGCGTTCACCTTCATGGCTGCGCGATCAATCGCTTGCTCAAACCGTTCTTCGAGCTGGCGTTTGGCGCCGCGCCGCCCCTTGCCCACAATGACCTGAGCCGGGATGTCGCGCCAGTATACGATGGTGACGTCGGGCATTGCCGTTCCTCTCATTCCGTCTGTCGTACTGCGTTTCTAGTCTGACGTTTCGCGTCCGGTACGTCGGATTTCGACAACAAAGATGGGAGGAGCGACGTTTACGACTTTTGCGTAGGCTTCTGTCCCTTTGATCTCAGATTGCAAATTTTGGAATTGCCGCGCACCGCGCGCATCCAGCTTTCCCACTATTGAACCGATACAGTCCCTTGCAGTGAGGCCAGCGCGGACGTACTGTGAATTCAACACGATAATCGGAGGGCGTGATTCATGGCGCCCAGGCGTTCCAAAGGTACAGGAGCGTTTCCCAGAGCGGTTGAGACCCCTGTACCGGCCCGGCCAGATCCAGATGCGCTTTATGCGGCGCTGGATCTTGGCACCAACAGTTGCAGGATGCTGATTGCCCAACCCAAGGGCAGCGGTTTCCATGTGGTGGATAGTTTTTCCAAGTCGGTGCAGCTCGGCTCCGGCCTGGAAAAGACGGGGCGGTTGTCACGTTCCTCCATGGCGCGCACCATTCAGGCGCTGCGCATCTGCCAGCAGAAAATCAGCAGAAACCGCGTAAAACGCATGCGACTCGTCGCGACAGAAGCCTGTCGCCGCGCCAAAAACGGGCGCGATTTCATGCGTCAGATCAAACGTGAAACCGGCCTCGCGATGGATATCATCCAACCCGAGGAAGAAGCGCGTCTAGCAGTGATCTCATGCGCGCCCTTGGTGTCGACAAAAACCGAACAGCTTCTCGTGGTGGATATCGGCGGCGGCTCGACCGAGTTGGTCTGGATCGACATTTCCTCCGTTCCGCGCCGCGACCGCCCTTCGGCCATCATGCGGTTGCATGCCGGATTTCACACCGTTGAAAGCCCGTTTCCCGCAGCCAAGGTTGTGGACTGGATCTCGGTTCCACTGGGCGTGGCAACGCTTCGGGATCAATTCAACGATGTTGAAGATGACGCTGCACGGTTTGCCTTGATGAGCTGGTATTTTGAGGAGCATCTCGCCGATTTTGCGCCCTATAAGGACGAACAGGCGCGCGAAGGCTTTCAGATCGTCGGCACCTCCGGCACGGTCACGACAGTTGCGGCCTCTCATCTGGGCCTCAAGCGCTATGACCGAACCAAAGTCGACGGGCTGCGGATGACATCCGATCAGATCGACAAGGTGATCCGCGGCTATCTGGAACTTGGCCCCCAAGGCCGCCGTCGCGATCCGAGAATTGGCGAAGACCGACAGGCGCTTATTATGTCAGGTGCCGCTATTTTGCAGGCACTCTTGCGTTGCTGGCCCACGGATCGTTTGTCGGTAGCTGATCGCGGTCTGCGCGAGGGCTTGCTCTATGCACAGATGAGCGCAGACGGCGTGTTGGAAGACGGCCCTTTCTGAGCGGCGCGAGATCGGCTATAGCGCCTCAGCCGCGACTTGAGGCTGCGGAGCACGCGAAAGAGGAAAGACCATGGCGAAGAAACCGACAGGAAAGAACACGTCCGGCCGTGGGCAGCGGGATCTGACCGTTAAGGTCAAGACCGCGCGCGGGCGCAGGCTCAGTTCTACGCGCTGGCTGCAACGGCAGTTGAACGACCCCTATGTCAAACGGGCACAGGCCGAGGGGTATCGCGGACGCGCAGCGTTTAAGATTATGGAACTCGACGACAAATACCGCTTTCTGGTTCCCGGAGCGCGGGTTGTGGATCTGGGTTGTGCGCCGGGCGGTTGGGCGCAGGTGGCGGTGCCGCGCATCAATGCGCTGGGCGAGAAATCCGGCAAAGCCATTGGACGTTTCATCGGCGTCGATCTGCAAGAGGTCGAACCTCTTGCTGGCGCGGAGTTTCATCAGCTCGACTTTATGGACGAAGGCGCTGACGATCAGGTCAAGGAATGGCTTGGCGGTCAGGCCGATGTGGTGATGTCTGACATGGCGGCATCCAGCTCCGGCCATAAACAGACTGACCACTTGCGGATCATGTCCCTATGCGAGACCGCCGCCTATTTCGCCTTTGATGTGCTTGAAGAAGGCGGCACTTTTGTTGCCAAAGTCCTCGCGGGCGGGGCCGAGGGTGAGTTGCAAAAGCTCCTGAAGCAGAAGTTTAAATCCGTCGCCAACGTAAAACCTCCCTCGTCGCGGGCGGATAGTTCTGAAAAATTCGTCATCGCCACTGGCTTTCGTGGGTAACGTCCCGGGCTAACGCGAAACCGGACGCGAATAGGGCGTGCGCAACGAGCGCACTGCAAGATCCCTGAGGTTTTGCATGGCAGAGAGATCAGCCTTTTCGCCATAGCGCTTCGCTTCACCCGGTTTGGATTGCCGGAACACAGCGCAGTCAGTCTTTGCTCGCGCAAGCTCAAGCAGGCGCGCACGCCCTTTGACCGATACCCTATGTGACATGATGGTTTGCCTCATGCTGTCCTGATGACACAGATCTGGCCAGCAACGGCGACGCAAGCAGGGCTGGATTGCGGCGAAACCCGCGCCTTTCACAACAATTTACGCCGATGTCGCTATTCTTCCTCGGCGAGCCGGTCGGTTTGCAAGACACCATTGATTTCCGCCCCAAGGATCAGGATCGCGGCGTTCAGATAGAGAAAAATCAGCGCCGCCATCGCCCCTGCCAGCCCGGCGTAGGTCGCAGAATAGCTTGCAAAACTAGAGACATAGAGGGCAAAACCCGTCCCGGCGGCCCACCATAGCAGCAGTGTCACCACAGCGCCCGGCAGAATATGGCGAACCGTTTCGCGCCGTGGCAACAGCACCAGATGATAAAGAAACACCGCCGCGACCGGGATCACAGCGACCACCAGACCATTGGCCCCATCCTCCCAGCCTCGCAGAAAGTCGAGGTCGGGAAAAAACCGTGCCACAAAACGGGCACCCAAGGGCAGGAACAGCTCAAACACCGCCGTCAGCAATAGCCCTGCCCCGCCCATGATGACCAAGCCCAAAGAGATCAGCCGGTGTTTCCAAAACGGACGCGTCTCCTCCTGACCATAGGCCCTGAGCATCGCAATGCGGATCGCATCAACTCCGTTAGAGGCAAAATAAAGCGCAAGCACCCCCCCAAGCGTCATCAGACCGGTGCCCGAGGTTTCAAGGACAGCGTAAACCTCGCGGGTGATCGGCTCTGCCACCGACTGCGGCCAGCTGCCAAACACCAGATCGACCACATCGTCGACCACCACCCGATGCGAAAACAGGCTGGCAATCGCCCCGCTGAGGGCAACCGTGAACAAAACAAACGGAAACAGCGCCATCATCATCGACATGGCGATGTGGCTGCTCAACACCCAGGCATTTTTTCTGCCGAACCGGCCAAGTGCGCGGCGCAATATCCGAATTGCCTGCATGAGTTTTTGCACGGCTGCCATGGTAAACTCCTAAAAACAAAAGAGGCTTTGCCTGTTATTCATCACGAAACGGCCCATGAGCGAGGCCTGAACGCATGACCGCCACCAAAAAAGCAGTGCTGATCCCGAATGCCAACATGCCGGTCATCGCCGCAAAAGAAGCAAAAATCCGATGTTCTTCATCCAGCACGATGTCGCCGTAGCCCAGCGTTGTGTAGGTCGCGACCGAAAAATACACTGCGGTGTTCCATGTCTCGAACGTCTGTGCCTTCAAGAGCAAGGCCGCCGACCAAATCCAGATCTGGGCCGTATGCGCCGCAACCACAAATCCGATGGAAATCAAGAGCACGCCGGTCTGGTGCACCATCGCGGAATAGCGCTGGAACCGCGCGCGGTGACGTTGCAGCGCATCGGCACACCAAAGCAGCATGATCGTCTCAAGGACCAGACAGACAAACAAAAACAGACCACCCCAGAAAATTTGCTCGATCAATGTCATAGCGGTGTGGGTTCCTTTGGTCGGACAGGATGGCGGCACTATGGCGCAGCTTAGAAATCAGGGCTTGATCGTGCAACGTCTGCATTACATCCATGAGACAAGATATTGGTTCAAGGGACATTCTGATGCTTTTGACTGTAAAAGGCGTGACCCACCGCCACCCCGGCGGTACCCGGGATGTGCTGAGGGATGTGTCCTTTGAGGTTGCGCGTGGTGAAAGTGTCGCCCTGACGGGAGAGAGTGGATCAGGCAAAAGTACGTTGCTGCATATGCTGGCAGCGCTGGATCACCCCCTGCGTGGGTGCATCGAATTTGGCGGCCAAGACATCACCGCCCTGAGCGACAAGGCCGCATCGCAATTGCGCCGCAGCCACATTGCATTGGTGTTTCAACAATTCAATCTCGTGCCGGCACTCTCGGTGGCCGACAATATCGCCCTTCATGCCAAACTGGGGCAGCGTTTTGATGCAAGTTGGACAGAAGAGGTCACTGCCCGCCTTGGCCTCTCGGAGCTGGTAGGACGCTACCCGGAGCAAATCTCCGGCGGGCAGCAACAACGCGTGGCGATTGCACGCGCACTTGCCTTGCGCCCTGATCTGTTGCTCGCGGATGAGCCGACCGGCAATCTGGATGAAACCGCCAGCGCCGAGGTTCTGCGCCTGATGCTGGATCTGGTTCAGGACACGGGCTGTGCGCTGTTTCTCGTGACCCACTCCGCCGCTATTGCCGCACGCTGCGCCAGCCATCTGCATCTGAGCGGCGGGCAGGTCCGGGTGCAGTCCACATGAAGCACGCGCTGTATTGCTTTCTCAGCCACTGGCGACGCGCCCCGCTGCAATTATTGTTGCTGATCGCGGGCCTCGCCTTGGCCACCGCGCTTTGGTCTGCAGTACAGGCGATCAATTCCGAGGCACGCGCCTCTTACGCCCGCGCTGTTGAGCAGCTTGGCGCGGCGCAATTGACGGCGCTCACCTCTCCCGAAGGGACGATCCCGGTTGAAACCTATGTGCGTTTACGCCGCGCGGGCTGGCAAGTTTCGCCCGTGTTGGAAGGAACATGGCAGGCCGATCAAAACGCGCTCACCCTGCTGGGCGTCGACGCCTTAAGCTACCCCGGCGCGCCTGCGATGTTTCAGGCCGCCAGCGCGCGCGGATTGGATCTGTCCGATGTGTTGACACCTCCGAGATTGATATTCGCCCACCCGACCACCCTGCCCGACCTCATGGCGTTTGAGCGCTCGATCCCATTGCCGCAATTGCCACCACGCGTCGTTCTGGCAGATCTGTCGCTTGCCGAAAGGCTGCTTGATCAGCCTGGGCGGCTCTCGCGTATTTTAATCCTGCCCAATCAACCAAAGGGACTGCCAGACCTCGCCGAGATTGTACCGGAACTGCGGCAATCACAAAATTCGGATGGCGCGCTCGCGGACCCGCAGCGATTGACGCGCAGCTTTCACCTCAATCTCACCGCATTTGGCTTTCTCTCCTTCTGCGTCGGTCTGTTTATCGTGCAAGGCAGTGTCACATTGGGCATCGAGCAGCGCCGGGGAACGATCCGTACCCTGCGTTGTCTCGGCGTTTCAACCGCGACACTGTTACAAGCGCTGTTTCTGGAACTGCTCATCCTCGCGCTGGTTTCAGGTGTGTTGGGTCTGGTGATAGGCTATGCGTTGGCGGCCCTTTTGCTGCCGGACGTCAGCGCCACCTTGCGCGGGCTTTATGGTGCTCCCGTTGAAGGCAGCCTGACCCTGCGCCCCACGTGGGTGATCTCCGGGTTGGTGATGACCTCGCTGGGCACCGGGGCCGCCGGGGCGCAGGCGTTTGTTGCCATGCGCAGGATGGCGAACGCGCTCTCCCGTTCCCCGGTTGCAAGCGCGCGCATGACTTGGCGCAGTCAACGGATCTTTCTCGGCGCCTCAGCTGTGTTGATCGCTGCCGGTTATCTTGCCCTGAAACTGGTGCCCGGGCTGATCGGAGGTTTTGCTTTTCTCGGCGGCACCCTCCTCGGTGCGGCTCTCCTGTTGCCCCCGATCCTGTTTGCAATGTCCAGCGCCTTGCTGGGAGTGTTGCGCGCGCCCCTCTGGCGCTGGCTGGTGGCCGACAGCCGACTGCAACTGCCGGGTATATCCCTATCGCTGATGGCGCTTCTTCTCGCGGTCGCCACCAATATCGGCGTTGGCACAATGGTGTCGAGCTTCCGCCTGACGTTTCTTGACTGGATCGAACAGCGCCTGCCTGCGGATGCTTATGTCGAGGTCACATCTGCGACAACGGCCAATCAGATCATGGAGTGGGCGATGCAAAACGATGCGCGTGCGCTGCCACAATACCGCATCGACAGCCGTACGGACTCGGCCCCCCTGCGCATCTACGGCATCGTAGATGATCCGCTCTACCGTACGCATTGGCCACTGCTTGAGGCGGAGGCGCGGGTATGGGACCGGATTTACGATGAGGGCGCGGTTTTGATCAGCGAGCAGCTTGCACGTCGTGAGGGTCTGCAGACCGGGGATCAGATCGCCCTCACGCCAGACTGGACCACCCAGATTGCCGGGATCTACCCGGACTATGGCAATCCAGATGGTCAGGCCGTTGTGGCGCTCTCGACCTTACAGGCCCGGGCCTCCGGCATCACCGTGTCACGGGTCGGAGTGGTCGCGCCTCCGGGTGTCTCCACCGCGGATCTGATGCAACGACTGCGGCAAGATCTGAACCTCACCAGTGACAAAGTGGTCGAGGCTGAGATGATCCAACGGGCTTCTGTAGCAATCTTTGATCGCACATTTGTTGTCACAGGCGCACTCAACATCCTGACGCTGGGGGTTGCAGGGTTTGCCCTCCTCACGAGCTTTCTCAGCCAATGGAGCAAGCGGCTGCCGCATCTTGCCCCGGTCTGGGCCATGGGCATCACCCGACCACAATTGGCCAGGCTCGAACTGATGCGCAGCCTGGCCTTCGCGGTGGTGACATTTGTGCTGGCCCTCCCCCTCGGGTTGCTTCTGGCTTGGGCACTTCTGGCCGTCATCAATGTGGAAGCCTTTGGCTGGCGCTTGCCGATGTATCTCTTCCCGATGGAATGGGGGCGCTTGTTTGCAATGACGCTGATTGTGGCGGCGCTGGCAAGTCTGCTGCCCGCGTTGCGTCTGATGCGGATGTCACCTGCCACCTTGCTTGGAGTATTTGCCAGTGATCGCTAACCTCCTGCACCCCGGTAAAATAATAGCAATCACAACGCTCGCATTGGCACCGCTTGGCGCGTGGGCACAGGGGTTTGCCAATCTTGGCAGCACGGCTGAGGATTTTACCGCGCCCCGGCCCGGTGTTGATCTAATCTTTCCCAACGATCACGCGGCACACCCGGATTACCGGATCGAATGGTGGTACCTGACCGCGAACCTCAAGACCGCAGCAGGCGAAGATCTCGGCATTCAGTGGACCTTATTTCGCTCGGCTCTTGCCCCCAGCGAGGTCGATGGCTGGCAAAGCCCGCAAATCTGGATGGGTCATGCCGCAGTAACCACCAAATCCGATCACCGGTTTTCTGAGCGTATCGGTCGGGGCGGCACCGGTCAGGCAGGCATCAGCGCCGCGCCGTTTTCGGCGTGGATCGACGATTGGGAGATAACTTCTTCAGATGCAACGCTTGATGAGCTTACCGTCAAAGCGCGCGGTCAGTCGTTTTCCTACAACCTCCACCTTCGCACCGATGCCCCACTGATCTTGCACGGTGATGCGGGCTATTCCGTGAAATCCGCAGATGGTCAGGCCAGTTACTACTATGCGCAACCTGCCTATGAGGTGAGTGGAACCATCACCCTGCCCCAAGGCCCCGTCGCGGTCACTGGAGCCGCTTGGCTGGACCGCGAATGGTCGAGCCAGCCTCTTGCAGAGGATCAGGACGGCTGGGACTGGTTTTCGCTTCGTTTAGATGATGGCGCCAAACTGATGGGGTTTGTTTTGCGCGGGGAACGGGGCGATTTCACCTCTGGCACATGGATCACCCCAGACGGCACCGCCCAACCGCTTGCACCCGGCGCGTTTAACGCCGCGCCTCGCGCATGGTCGCAGGTCGAGGGGCGGCAAGTCCCGACCTCGTGGCAGGTCTCCTTGCCAGAACGCGATCTAAACATCACCGTGGATGCGCTGAACCCGCAGGCATGGATGGGGGTCAGCTTTCCGTATTGGGAGGGGCCGGTGCAGGTGTCGGGCAGCCACAGCGGCGTTGGATATCTGGAAATGACCGGCTACTGAGCGTCCCGGTCCAGCAAACCAGTGGAGCGATAATACGCACGCGCTGCGCGGTGGATCGGAGCGGTTTGACCGTTTTCCACCATGGCGGTGGCCTCCAGCCGGGAAAAGGCCGGATGCGCACGGCGCAGGGTATCAAGATCAGAAAACACCGCGCGCACAAGCTCTTGCACCACCTTCAAGCGCTGCTGACGGGTGGTGACCAATGTTGCTGCAAAGCCAAAGGAATTTACCGGCATCGGATTGCCGCGATAGAGATTTGCTGGGATCTGAGCGAACTCAAAATACTTGTTTTCAGCAATCATGGCGCGAATTTCCGGCTCATCCAACGGCACCAGTACGGAATCGCAAGCGGTTGTGGCCTCCTCCACGGATGCCGCCGGGTGACCAACCGCAAACACCATTGCGTCAAAGGTTCCTGAGCAAAGCGCTGCGGACTGTTCTGCTGCGGATAATTCGTGAACCTCAGAGAAACTCTCCATTGTCCAACCAAGCGATGCCATCAATGCAAGCATCGTTGCCCGCTGGCCCGAGCCGGGATTGCCAATATTCACCCGCATTCCGCGCAGATCAGAAAAGCTCGCGATCCCGGAATCTGCGCGCGCGACCACGGTAAAGACTTCTTCGTGCAGCGAAAAAACGGCGCGCAGATCGGAAAACGGAATGCCGCGTGACAGCTGTGAAGTGCCCTCATAGGCCTTGGCTTGCCAGTCGGATTGCACCAGAGCAAAATCAACCCGACCATCGCGCAAATCCTGCAAATTAGAGAGCGACCCCTCGCTGGTATCTGCCGTGCAGCGGATACCGTGGCGCGGCCTGTCTTTGTTCAAAAGGCGGCAAATCGCGTTGCCGAGCGGGTAGTACAGCCCCGAGACTGAACCCGTGCCGATGGTGATGAAATCCTCGGCCCGGGCTCGATCAGCAGATGCGCCATACGCAAACGCTACCGCTGCGAGCAATCCCATTGCCCTGTTGATCACACTCATCCTGCCCCCCCGAACAGATATTTTCGCGCAAACTTTCAAAAGGTCCAAAACCTGTCAAGATCGATAAGCCCGCATATTTAACATCAAACTCGATTGCGACCCAATTCCCAACCGCTACTCGCTTATAGCGCTAACGAGCAACCTAAGCGTGCGTCATAAAAGCGTTATTCAACACCGATAGCTCAGCACCCATGCCGCCGGAATCATTCCTGCAGCCCGCCACGGATGCCCAATCCGGAGGCCGCTTGGGGATTGTAACCGGCGCTGATTGCCGCCTCGCTCTGCCATTCGCTCTTCCTGAATGGTGGCAGCTCTCTGGCATTGAAACAACATATTCAAACTCCGTTCATGGGGTCACAGACTAGGAGATGTCGATGACATTCTGGAAAATTGCAGCGCTGAACGTCGCTGTTATCATTTCGGCCAGCGCAGCATTTGCCGAAACCGAAATCACCCTCTGGCACGCAATGGGCGGCAAGCTCGGCGAGACGGTCAACAAGATCGCCGAAGACTTCAATGCCTCGCAGGATGATTACAAGATCACCCCCGTGTTCAAAGGCTCCTACGAGGAAACCCTGACCGCAGGCATCGCCGCCTTCCGTGCGGGCGAGCAGCCCAACATCATGCAGGTGTTCGACGCTGGCGCTGCCACCGTGATCGGAGCCAAAGGCGCGACCATCCCGGTTCAGGACCTGCTGACCGACAATGGCGTCAACTTCGACATCAATGATTACATCTCCGGCGTGCGTTATTTCTACGCCGATAGCGATGGCAAGATGATCGGCATGCCGTTCAACTCTTCCTCACCGATCATGTACTACAACGTCGATGCACTGGAAAAAGCAGGCGTCACACCGCCAAAAACATGGGAAGAGTTCCAGTCCGTCACCGCACCTGCGCTGAAGGAAGCGGGCTATATCGGCATGAGCCAGTCGCATTTGCCCTGGATCTTCACCGAGAACTTCATGTCCCGCCACAACCTACCGTTCGCGACCAACGACAACGGCTACGATGGCGCAGAAGGCACTCAGATCCTCGTCAACAACGACGCGATCAAGGCGCATTTCACCGCCCTGACCGAATGGAAAGACAGCGGTTTCTTTGAGTGGTACGGCACCGGTTGGGACGACAACCAAAAGCCGTTTGAAGATGGAGATGTTGCGATCTGGCTTGGCTCCTCCGGCTCTTTCGGCGGCCTGATGAGCAAAGACCTCGGCTTTGAATTCTCTGCGACCTACCTGCCGTATTGGGAAGCCGTGACAACCGAACCCAAACAGACCTTCATCGGCGGTGCCTCCCTTTTTGCAATGTCGGGCAAAAGCGCTGAGGAGAACGAAGCCACCGCGAAGTTCTTTGAATTCCTGACCTCTGCGGATGTGCAATACTTCTGGCACAAAGAAACCGGCTATGTGCCGATCACCGAAGCCGCTTATGAGCTCGCCAAAGAAGACGGCCACTATGATCGCTTCCCCGCCGCCGAAGTTGGTATCCAGCAGCTGTCCCTGCCCGGTGGTGACAACACCAAAGGCTACCGCATGGGATTCTACGTTCAGATCCGTGACGTGATGAACCGCGAATACGGCCGCATCCTGACCGGTGAAACCTCGGTCGAGGACGCCTTCAACAACATCGAGAAAGAAGCCAACGACCTGCTGGCCCGCTTTGCCAAGACCCAAGGCTAAGCTCTCTCATATCCGGGGCAATCCGCGTCACGCACGCGGGTTGCCCCATCTTCTTTTGCCGATGGAATACCCCTCATGAAACGTGCCGGATTTACCACCGTCTGGTTGCCCATAGCATTGCTGTTGCCGCAGTTGATGATCATTGCGATCTTCTTCTACTGGCCAGCCGCATGGGCGGTGCAGTCGTCTTTCTACCTTCAGGACCCGTTTGGGTTTGGATCAACCTTTGTCGGGGTCGAAAATTACACCGACCTGATGACAAATACCGAATACGGCAAGGTGGCGCGTTTCACCCTGATCTACACCGCGTTGGTGACATTCTTCTCGCTTTCGATTGCCCTGCTGCTGGCTGTGAAGGCCGACAAGGTCATCAAGGGTGCCAAATCCTACCGCACATTGTTGATGTGGGTTTACGCCATCGCCCCCCCGGTTGCGGGGTTTCTGGGGTTGATGTTCTTCGATCAGCGCAACGGGCCGATGACGGAGATGTTTCAGACGCTGGGCTGGGATTTCCGCCTGGGCGCTGATTACAACTCCACCGCCACCGCGATGGTGATCGT
The DNA here is from genome assembly GCF_001681715.1 of Tritonibacter mobilis. Classification (GTDB taxonomy): domain Bacteria; phylum Pseudomonadota; class Alphaproteobacteria; order Rhodobacterales; family Rhodobacteraceae; genus Epibacterium; species Epibacterium mobile. The sequence continues at coordinate 150,834 of NZ_LNWY01000014.1, forward strand.
GGCAGTGTGGAAGCAGATCCCGGTCAATTTCATTTTCTTCCTCTCGGGGCTTCAGTCGATCCCGAAATCAGTGCGTGAGGCCGCGTTGATCGACAACCGCTCCGCCTCAGGGCGCTTCTGGGACGTGACCTTTCCCCTGCTCGCGCCGACCGCGTTCTTCCTGCTGATCATCAACATCACCTATGCGCTGTTCGACACCTTCGGGATCATCGACACGCTGGTGCGGTCAGAACCCGGCAACAACCCGGTGACGCTGGTCTACAAGGTCTTTGTCGATGGGTTCCGCGGCAATGATCTGGGCGGGTCCTCCGCACAATCGGTGATCCTCATGGTGCTGGTGCTGCTGCTCACCGTGTTTCAGTTCCGGCTCATCGAGCGCCGGATTCACTACACCTGAGGGGGACGGATCATGACAGATATCACCGAAACACACGTCACAAGCCCCGCACCTTCGCGCTCGACCAAACGCATACGCTGGTCGCAAGTGTTTGATCATACGATCCTGTGCACGGGCGCATTTTTCATGCTGTTTCCCGTGCTTCTGGTGCTGATGACCACCAGCTTCGAGGACGCAGATATCGTGCGCAACGGGCTTCAGTTCGGGTTTGAAGGCCAGATGCTGGAAAACTTTGACGCCGCGATGTTTGAGGCCGCCGGGTTCAGCAAGGCGATCACCGGCACCCGGATGCTGATGAATTCGCTGATCCTCGGTTTTGGCTTTGCGATCGGCAAGATCGTCATTTCCATGATGGCCGCCTACGCCATTGTGTATTTTCGGCTGCGCTTTGCGACTTTTGCCTTCTGGATCATCTTTACCACGCTGCTGCTGCCGCTGGAGGTGCGCATCCTGCCCTCTTACGAGGCGATCCAGAGCCTTGGCCTTGCCAACACTTACAGCGGCCTCATCATCCCGCTGATCGCCTCTGCGACGGGTACGTTCTTCTTCCGTCAGTTCTTCCGCTCGATCCCCGAAGAGCTGGTCGAGGCCGCACGCATTGATGGCGCTGGGCCGATCAAGTTTTTCATCGACATTCTGGTGCCGCTAAGCCGCACCATGATCGCGGCGATCTTCATCATCATGTTTGTCTATGGCTGGAACCAATACCTCTGGCCCACCTTGATCACCACCGATGAGGGCATGTTCACCCTCGTGCGCGGCATCAAGCAGATCGTGCAGGTGCTGAGCCAGACCGGCGCGATGATCCCCGAATACGGCAAGGCGCTGGCGCTCTCTCTGATCGCCATGATCCCGCCTGTCCTCATCGTCATTTTCTTCCAGAGCTGGTTCGTCAAGGGCCTGACGGAATCCGATAAATAAGGAACTGAACCTATGGCACAGGTAACACTGGACCGTGTCCGCAAGACCTATCCCAATGGCTTTGAAGCCGTGCAGCCCTGCTCTGTTAAGATCCCCGATGGTGAACTGGTGGTGCTGGTCGGCCCCTCGGGCTGCGGGAAATCCACTTTGTTGCGCATGATCGCAGGGCTTGAGGACATCACCGATGGGGCGCTCTCGATTGGCACGGATGTGGTCAACGACAAGGACCCGGCAGACCGCAACATCGCGATGGTTTTTCAGAACTACGCGCTCTATCCCCATATGAGTGTTGCAAAAAACATGGGCTACGGGCTGAAGAACCGCGGTGCCTCCAAAGCCGAGATCGACGCCAAGGTGCAGGAAGCCGCCCGTATTCTGAACCTCGGCGACTATCTTGACCGTCGCCCGAGCCAGCTGTCGGGCGGACAGCGGCAGCGCGTCGCCATGGGGCGCGCCATCGTGCGCGATCCGGAGCTGTTCCTGTTTGATGAGCCGCTGTCGAATTTGGACGCCAAGCTGCGCAACCAGATGCGGATCGAAATCCGGGCGTTGCAGCAACGCCTTGGCGTGACCTCGGTCTATGTCACGCATGATCAGGTTGAGGCCATGACAATGGCCGACCGCATTATCGTCCTGAACGCCGGGCGCGTGGAGCAGATCGGCACCCCAACCGAGATTTATGAGTACCCTGCCTCTACCTTTGTGGCAGGTTTTATGGGTGCGCCTCCTATGAACCTCCTGACCGCTCAGATCTTTGAGGGCGCTTTAAAATTGAATGAGGACACCGTTCTTCCGATCACGGCTCCCGCAGGAATGGGCCATAAGGTACTGGTGGGGTTGCGGCCAGAGGATGTACGCCTCGGTGGCGATGGCTCTGTTCTGTTCAACGTCGAAATTGTCGAAGAGCTTGGAGCCAATCGCCTGCTGCACGGCAAACTCGGTGGCCAGGATTTCTCGCTGAGTGTGGGCAAGGACGAAGCGGCAAGAACCGGCGTGCAGCCGATTACCCTGCCAGTTGCGCGCGTGCATTTCTTCGACCCGGATCGCGGCACGCGTATCTAGAAATACGGGGGCGTTTATGCCCCCGCCGCATCAAACCCGTCTCACGCCTTGCCTCGCGTTTCAGAACCTATAGACTCGCGTCATGACGGTTGCGCAGATCATAGCCTTCGCGCTGGGGATCAGCACGGTTGGTCTTATCCTTTATGGGCTGAGCTATTACCTCATGTCTGATGATGACGAGGACTGATCAGCCGCACCTGCGCCGGGCGTCCACCGGATGCCAGACACAATAGTCAAAACGCATGGCATGCCCTCAGTTTCCCAAGGGCATGCCATTTTTCTTTGGTATTAACCGCCTGACACCAAGCGCATAGTGCGTGTCGACGCGGCATCATGGCTGATGTGGAAGCTCGCGACGGCCTGCTGGATCAGGTTTGCCTCATTCAATACTTCCGTGGTGGTGCGCGTCGTGTCATGCACCATGCTGGTGTTTTGCTGCGAGTTTTCATCCAGACCGGTCAGCGCAACGGAGACCTCGCTCAAGCGGGTAGATTGCTGCTCGGCCTCATCGGCAACCGCATCGACAAGGCTCGAAATATTCCGAATTTCGGACCCGATCTGGGTGATCGCTTCACCAGCTTGTTGGGCAAGTTTGCTGCCTTCCATGATCTGATTGCCACTGGTTTTGATCAGCTCGCTAATCTGAGCAGCAGAAGACGACGTCCGCTGCGCCAGCGCCCGCACTTCGTTGGCCACCACGGCAAAGCCACGTCCAGCCTCGCTTGCTCTGGCCGCCTCGACGCCTGCGTTCAACGCCAAGAGGTTGGTCTGGAACGCAATATCGTCAATCAGATCAGAGATCTTCGCGATCTCAGCCGAGGAGGACTCGATACCAGTCATCGCGTTGATCACCTCTTGGAAGAAGTCCTTCGCCCGATCCGCGCCCTCGCGGGCAGAGGTGGTGGCAATCCGCGCCTCATTGGAGCGATCCGCCGCGATGCGCACCGAATTGGACAGCTCCATACTGGCAGCGGTGGTCTCTTCCAAAGCCGCCGCATTGGATTCCGAGCGCAAGGCGACCTGATCAATGGCCTCGTTCAACTGCTGACATTGGCGCGTCAACGCATCCGCGCCGCTGCGCGCCCGCGACACAATCTGAACCAGCGATGCTCGTGCAGCCTCAGTGTGGGCCAGCACTTCGCCAAACCGACCTTCCAGATTGGACGAGAACTCATGCGTCAGATCCCCTGCCGCAACTTTCTCGAGCGCAAAGGCAATCTCATCAAACGACGCGTCAAGCTGCTCCATCAAACCGTTCACCGCACCCGCGATTTCCTGGCTTTGTGCATCCTCCATTTCAATCTCAGCGCGGCGCGAAAAGTCGCCTTGCTGAGCGTGCAGAGCAATGTCCAAAACAGATTTACTCAGTTCGCGATTGGCTTGTGAGCTGTGGATCGATTTCTCCAGATTGCGCGCAAGGATGCCGTATTCATCGTGACGCTTCGCACCGGGTACATCCTCAATGGTTTCGCCACCTGCAAACCGCTCCAGAACTCTGGTCAACTGCTGCAGGGGGCGCAGCATAATCCAGAAAATGACCCACGCGGAACAGGCCGCAACGGCGATCATCACAATCGACGCAATGCGCGCCAGAACGGCCAGACGGTGATACTCTGACGTCAACGCGGCCAGCTGTTTGTCAAAGCGGACCTCAACCGCATTCAGGAACTTGTTCACCGGAACCATGATATCGGCCTTAAAGGCGTGATATTCCTTGGAATGCAGCAGGTCCCGCGCGAGTTTCATGTCCGGTTCGCCCTTGACGGTATAGGCGCCGGAGGCATCCGGGTAGAGACCTTTTACAGCGTTCATCGCCTGAACTTCCAGATTTACAAGCCCGTCAGAATTGGCCTGCGCTTCAACCAGATAGTCGAATTCCTCTTCGGTAAACCCGGCTTCTCGCATCAGATCCTGTAGCGGCCGCGTCACACCACTGCCGCCGGGCACCTCGCGATCTGCGGCGACGAAATCCCAATAAATCTGATGATAGTTCGCGGGCCGTTCTTTATCACCGTTACGGATGGCCAGAATGTCCAGATACTGCGCCTCGTAGGACGCGTCCCCGGTGACGACATAGGTTCGGGCAAGGCGAGTCAGATCATCGCTGGATTGTCGCAATTCGTCAGCAAGCAGATAGGATGTGTAGCGGCTCTTGCCTGCGGCGGTTACTTGCTTGCCTGTGTTTTCCAACCACAGGTTGGTGAGGGCGACAAAGAGTGCAGAAACAAGACCGCAGAGCGTTAATGTGACCCCAAGGACACGTATTCTATGGTTCTTCAGCATGTAAGGTTTCCTGGGCAGATTTACTCATTACAAGCCCAAACTATACACCTATTTTATTTTGAATAACTTAACTTGCCCCGGGTATAAGCATATCCACCTGACCAATAGGATAGGCACATAAGGCGGCGTGCCCTCGCCCCGCAACCTCTCGTTATACGCGGATCAATTTTGAATTCCGTAAAACTCCATTGCTCCTGAGGTCGCTATCAGATCGAGTTCGGATTTACAGCAGCGCGATACGAGGACCCGCACCGATGCGGCAGGCAACTTCGCATGCCCGCCGCAAGACCCGAGCTACCCAACTGATTTAATCAATGCCCAAATAGGCTTTGGCGTTTCCAGACATGATCAGCTCGGGCGCGTCTGAGATGCACAGTTCAGGGTTTTGGAAGTCCGGGTGCTCGAAAAACTCCAGAAACACATTAAGGAAAGACCGGGTCTCCCCGATCATCTGCGGCATGGACCAATCCGTTCCAAAGATAAGTTTCGTTTTGATCGCATGACCACCACGCAAAGCTGGATCTTCTTGTTTGAAGACAGATCTCAACCGTTTAAGGATCTTATCACGCCCCGCCGATTTCAGCAGCGGGATCAGGTAACCAAGTCCCATATAGACATTCCGGTAGGTCCTGCACATGAGCAAGCCACGATAAGCCATTGTCTTTGGCCAGTCTTCCTCTTCGGCCAACCAACCTCCGAAATCCACATTTGTCGCTCCGCCACCGTGGCCAAGGCACAGGCGCAGGTCTGTCGCTGCGTACTCCTCCATCGCCGAAGCCCAGAAAGCGGGGTGACAGTTCACGCCAAAGCCCTCTCTGGCTTCAAAGCCTAAAGGCGTGCAATGGGTGAAGAGCCCGAGGTCATTTTCGGAAAAATACCTGATGATATCGGCCATAGCGCGTTCGGTTTCTGGTTCATTTTTGACCTTAATCTGCTTTACGTATTCGCGATACTCGGGCGCTGGTGAGAGCTCTATTGGAGCAAAGATTGGATCTTCGGAATCGTGCAAGCGGCTGATCGGTCGAAATCCCATTGGCGGGTAGATCTTGAAATGTGTGACACCAAGATTCTGCGCGTGGCGCACGTTGGTTTTCCAGCCATGACCACGAAACGGGTCCACCGTTCCAAATGGGATAATCACCCCATCCGTCTCCTTCGAAAGGGACACGGTGCGGGCAACCTGAGTGCTGGCGCTGAAATAGGGCTTTTTCGGGCTCCCATCTATGACGCGCTCATAAGCGCGCCGCATATCCGGCAGGAGTGAAATCAAATGCTCAGGATCATATCCGTCCGCCGGTTTATTCCGCGCGTAGTCGCGTTGCAGAGCCCGATATCTATTGCGTTCTGACAGAAACATACTGAGGAAGAAGATCAGCATTTTAAGGAGCGTTCCGGCCTGCTGCGCTGGAAAGGCCTTGTTGCCAAACCCATCGAGATCCGCATCCGCGCTATGGGGGTCATGACCATGATCATGGCCCTCAAAGTAGCCATTCCCCTCGGCATGATGCGCCGCGTCCAAAAACGCAGGCATTAATATCTCGTCCAATTGCTCCAGAAGTTCAGATGGCTCATCTGACGTATCATCTGGCTCGGAACTTTTCTGAATCAACAAGTTGGATGATAGAGTGAAGGTGTTCTTCTCATTGACGTATTGGCCGTAGAGATCCTCAAGCGCCAGCATCATGTCTTGCAGATTTTCCGCATGGCTTTGGTCGTCAAGGCTGCTTTTCGCAGACTTGCGCATCGCCTTTTCAAGACGCTTTAAGATTGTCCGATGAATGCGCCCGACCGTTCCGTCCTCGAGCGCAGCAATGACGTCGTCCTGATTGTCATCACTTTGCGGGCCGTACTCAAAGCGGCTCTTTCCGACCAACGGCACAAGGAGCACCGTGAGGGCGCGCGCCGTAAGACGAGGCACGCCCCAAGATCGCAGTATCCCGTGCAATGGCAGATATCGACCATTGAACAGATGTGTATGGATGTCGATGAAAGGAATTTGTCGGGTCATGAGTTCCCCCTGAAAACTGAAAATCCATAAATGCAGTGCGCACCGAGCCAAACGATTGGGTCGCGCGCCAAGCCTATGACGGTTCCAACTCACATGCCAAGTTTTATATCTATCCTGTCCGTGCAGCGCGTTTTTGCTTCGGCCTGTCGGGGGTGGACCGCCTCATCTTTCGGGTCCAACGGAAACGGCTTTCAATGGCTTCGGCAATTGGCCGAGCGCCGAAATATTGAGCAACTGTTATGAACACACAGCCCAGAGCAACAGCGCACAAGAGCGACGCGAGTGAAAAAACACTGAAAGAGGCCGGGTGAGATACACTACACAAAGAAAAACCGCCGATCTTTCGACCGGCGGTTTTCTCAAGCGAAAGCAATGCTTTGCGATGGTACCCAAGGCCGGACTCGAACCGGCACGCTGTCACCAGCGGGGGATTTTGAACCCTATCGAAACTATTTAGATTCAACAATTTAGGGAAAAGAACTCCCACAGACATAACAAAAACAAAGGGTGAAAGTGGGAGTCGCCGCCTAAATCTGCTCAGCCGTAATTGCGGTGCGATATCCGCCACTGTCGAGGCTGTGAACTGCTCGGCTGATCAGCCACTCGCCATCGATGTAGGATCGAAACCCACTCGCTTGCAGCCTAGCCTCCGCGACCGCATCGGGGTTACCCGGCATGGTCAGCGACAGAGTGCGCCCAGCGCGACCCAAGCGTTTCAGCTCTGCGTCTGCGGATCGCTGGGCACTGGCCTTGTCCGGAAATCGCCGTTTCAATCGCGAGATCGGTTCGCCGGCGCCCGCCTCGACGTCGACCGGCTTGCCTTCCTTGAGATCCTGCGTCGTGGCAATCACGCGCCCGACCCTTTCGCGCAGGCTGTTTCGGTAACGCCATTCGGTAACCGCTTTTTTGTGGACTTCGACAACCGGCATAGGCTGCCCAGATGCCGTTACGCTCTCACCGCGTCGGGTGAAGATCAGTCGCCCGTTGCCGGGCTTTGCTATCGCGTCAAAGTCACGCGCGATCCTCGAAAGGAGATTGATATCGCTCTCGTCGATCTGATCGATGTGCGGCAATACCTCTGCGCGCAGGCTTTCCGACACCATGGCGTCAAGCCCATGCTCGCCCGCGATCTTGTCCACCATCGCGCCGATGGTGGTGCCCTCGCGCCAGCTGCGCTTTTTCTGATCGGTCAACGCGGTTTTGCCGCTAGTCGTTTCCCCGTTCACTGAGGCGGTGCCCGTGATTGTCACGGCGTCGGGCGGGCCAGTGACTTCGACCGTGTCAGCGATGAATAGGCCCATGTAAGACAGGCTGAACGGGAAGCCCAACCAGACCTTGATTTCAGCCCCCGCGCGGGGCTCCTGGATCTTTGCAAGATAGCCGGTGTCGCTCAACGTGATCTGCACACTATCAGACTGCACCCCTGCCCCATCTGTAACGCGCAGACTGACCAAGCGCGGTGCCAGCACGTTGCTAATGTCCTGGCCGTCGACGATGATCCGAAACAACGGTCGGAAATCAATCAATCCCATAGGCGCAGGCTCTCGGCTTTTTTCGGTTCCTCGATCTCCGGCAAGAGAACCCGCGTACCAACCGGCAGGATAGGCCCAAGCGCCGCGATACCTCGGTTCGCCTCGATCACGATCTCAATCGCGCCGCGGATTCCGGCGTCGTAGTGCCGCCAAACGATTTCGTCGAGGGTTTCCCCCTCTTTAGAAAGGTAGAAGACTGCGGAGCCCACCGTCATACCTCCGAATGCTGATGCCAAAGTCCTGCCGCAGGGGTGCCCCTTGCGGCCCAAAGGTCCGTTGCCCCTCGCGGACGCTCTCCACCACCCACACGCCCAGAATGCGGCCTGTGCCTGCCACCAGCGGCAGGGGAATACCGATTGAGGCTTGCCGGCGTATCTTGTCGAGCTGCTCGAGGCCCCCCTTGTAGTGGGGATAGATCACGCCGCGCAGCGAAATCGTGTCTGCGCCGAAGCCGGTGAACTGCAAAGCGTCATGTGCACCAACGCGTTCTTGCGCGGCCCAGCGATATTCGGTCGACCGCTCTAGGCTCTGATAAGCAGCATTGTCGACGCTGAACTGATAAGCGCCCAGCTGCATCATCGTCTCAGCCATCATGTGCCCCCATATTGGCCGTAATCATGCGGCTGATCGTAGAGCGCACCAGCTTGCGCATCGCGCCCGCGCCGTTCCAGCTCGTCGATCAGGTTTTGCGGATTCATATGGCCCGCGTGAATTTGCGCGTGAATGATGACCGGCGCGGGCTGTGCAGGTTGTGCGGGTTGTTGCATGGCAAGCCCCTGCGCGTTGCCCGTTTGCACCTGGACGCGCTGCACCACCGGCGCGACGGTTTGCTGCGCACCTGCAATCGCTCTCTGCAATCCAGTCCCCAAGGCATCCAGGACAGGCCCCGCACGATCCGAAAGCCGTGCCAAACGCTCCGTGGCATTGGCATGCGCCACATAACCGCCCTTTGAGGTCCAGATCGTTTCTGGCCCCTGCTCTCCGACCTCCCGAAACCCGCGCCCGATGGTGCCGCCCAGATAAGAACCCGAGATTTTCTGCGGCGCTGCTTTCCCGCTACGGGGATTCTGTCGCGGCGAGGTGGTTTCACCGACTTGCGTTGTAGGGCGCTGATCGCCCTGCGGCGATTGTTCTGGACCTCCAACACCGAATAGATCGCGGACACCAGTGCTGATGCTGTCTCCGATGCCTTTAACGCCCTCGACAGCACCAGCGCCTTTGTCGCGCAACCAGCTCAGGCCATCGAGAACCGGCTGCAACCTCCCCATCAGCAGATCAAACTTTTCGATCAACCAATCGACAACGGCACCGACGGCTTTCTTGACCTCCTGCCATGCGCTCGAGATCCCGCCGGTTGCCCCCATCGCCTCGATAACAGGGCCTATTATCTCATCATAGCCGGATTGCAGCGCCTTGCCGATTTGGCCAACGGCACCGCCCACGGCTTCGCGCGCAGCGCCCCAAGCTTTCGTGATCCCACTGGTAATACCAAGCTTGTCGGTCACCGGTTTGATCAGGTTTTCCCATGTACTGCGGAACACGCTGCCGATGCCGCCTAAGATGTTGGACAAGATCGCCTTGCTACCGGCCCAAACCTCACCGATACCAGCGGCGGCTGCATCCATATCTCCACTCCAGACACCGGAAACATACCGGCCAAAGCCGCCAAAGATCGTTTTGACGCCGTCCCAATGGCGCAAGAAAAAACCGCTTAGCCTACCCCAAGCTGCGGTGATGTGGCTGGTGATCCCGAGTTTATCGGTGATCGGTTTAATGCCCCGTTCCCACGCAAACCTGAACACGCCCCCGATGCCGTCGAGCGTGGTGGATAGCAGCGCCTTGCCGCCTTCCCAGGCATCGGCAAGCCCTGCGGCGGCGGCATCCATATCGCCGCGCCAGATGCCGGAGACGAACTGGCCAAAGCCGCCAAAGGTGGTTTTCACCCCATCCCAGAGACGCCCGAACCACGGCCCGACGGTCTCCCAATTTTCATAGATCAGATAGGCCGCACCCGCGATCCCGGCGACAGCAAGGCCAATGGGGTTCATGAGCAAGGCTCGCCCGACAGCACGAATGCCCGTCTTGACCAGTGCAAGCCCGCCCGCGAACAGCTTCATTGCGCCCGCGCCAGCCGTGCCCCATGGCACCAGAGCCGCCATAGACACCCCAAGACGCCCGACAGCCCAACCGAAGTTGAGCACGCTTGCAATGGTGCGCCCTGCAAGGACCGCGCCAACAACGATGCCGAAGTTCTTCCAGCCCCCGACCATTTCCGCCGTTTTGGAGATCACACCCCCGACCGTCCTAGAAACCTCGCCCATGCCCTCGGCGACCTGGCCGATCACTGGCAAAGCCGCCTCGAGCCTGGTTGCGGCGGTATCGGCGAACGCCGCCACGTCCTCGCGATTTGCCACCGCCCAATCGCTGAACCGCTGCATCGACCGGGTAACCACTGGCATCAATTCCGCCCCGATGGTGTTTTTCAGACCTTTGACGGTCAGTTGAGCGTCGAGCTGCGCATCGGCGAACTTCTCGGCATCGCGTGCGGCTTCCTCGCTCAGCACATAACCGGTGCGCCGCGCATCCTCGCGCAGCTGTGTCAGCGCATCGGACCCGTTGCCCAGCATGTTCACCATGCCTATGCCCGACCGGCTGAACAGGGCGGCGGCAATGGCCGCGCGTTCTGCAGGTGCCTCGATCCCTTGCAGTTTGTCTGCGATTGCGCCCATGGCGCGCTCAGGCCCCATGGCGATCAGGTCGCTTGCGCTCAACCCGATCTGATCCAGCGCCTTTTTCGCGGCACCGGTGCCCTGCGCAACCTCGCCCAGCCGCTTCTGCATCGCGGTCAGTGAACTATCGAATGTCGCGGTCGAGATCCCCGACCGTTCCGCCGCATATCGGAACTCTTGCAGCGCCTCGATCCCGATGCCCAGCTTGCCGGCCGTTTTGGCCACCTGGTCTCCATAGGCCGCGGTCGAGCTGGTGAGCGTAAACACACCGGCCCCGGCTACCGCGAGACCAACGCCCACCTGACGGCCCAAGCGCCCGATGCGGTGTGTCATTGTGCTGAACGTGTCGCCGACGCGGGCGCTGTCACGCATGGCGCGTTCCCAGCGCCGTTGCTTGCGCACCAGATCCTCGAGCGTCCGCTCGAGCGCCTCATATTCGCGATCAAGATGCGCAACCGACTGCCCCTGTTTGATCAGGGTTGACCGCTCACGCGACAGTTCTTTTTGCCGCGCCTTCACATCGCGGATGCTTTGCCCGACCTTGTCAAAGCCGGACCGGACAAAGCCGATGCCTTTGCGGAAGGAGTTTTCGACGACTCCGCCGATGGTGACCGTAGCATTAAGGCGCTGATTTGACATTGATGTTCCTCAGACCCTCAAGCCACCATTTCATGCGGCTGACGCTCATCGCGGAGATCTCGGCACAGGACCAGCCCGTTTCCCGCGCGATCAGCAGCGCGCCTTGACGCGCTGCCTCAGGCGTCACCCATTTAAAAAATCCAGCGCCTCTTGCAGGCGGGTATAGTCCCGCATTTTTGCAGAGCGGATTTCCTCAGGCGATAGGCCAGCTAGGTTCGCCAACAGATTGACCTCGTGCCCGGCATTGTCGCCTTTCGCGCTTTGGCGAGCAGCCATGTTGTCGCCGACGGTCGGTTCGCGCAGAGTAATTTCCGTGCGCTTTTCACCGCCTGCCATGATGCCCTTTGCAAGGGTGACCGTGATCGTTTCCTCGTCGCCGTCAACGTTGTGTTTGCAATAGTCAGGGAGTGCAGGGTTTTGCATGGTTTCTCCTTAGATGCCCAACGCGGCGCGCTGTTCTGCCAGCTGGTCGACGCCGTCGATGATCCGTTTCATGTTGATGACGTCGATATCGCAGACCACGCGGCCCCCGATGGTCTCCTTGAAGGCCTCAAGCGTCATGTTGAACGTCAGGGTGGCCGACTGGCCCGGTGACCAGGTGCCCCGATCCCCCACGATGATCTTGCCGCGCATGTTGTGGATCGCCGGTGTGACTGTGCCATCCTCGCTTTCCAGCGCGCCGCGTGCGGTCACCTGGACCAAACGCCCCGGCGCCACGCCCCAGAGCGCAAGCACGTCGGCGGTGTAATTGCGCAGGACAAACGACGTGGTCATTTTCTCCTGGCCCATGTCGATATCGATGGGGCCATTCATGCCGCCTGCGCGATATTCCTCGGCAGCGATGGACGGGTTCGCGGGGGTATAGTCGCCCAGCTCGCCCGCGAACCCCCGACCGTCAACGAACAGATTGAAGTTTTTCAGGATGTTGCGGATCATGCCAGCGCCTCCGAAATGTAGTCATTCACAAGATGCGAGCGGAACGTCACCCGCTCAGCCGGATAGACGGGCGTGAAGTCGAAGTTGAACCAGACCTGCCCGTTCTGGATGCTCGCGGCGTTGTTGAGATCTGGGTCAGCCCAGCACTCGCCACCCAGCAACGCACCCTGCGCAACCAGGTTTGCGATGAAACCATTCACGCCCTCGACGACGTCCTCGAGATAGGTCTTGGTAATGCCGCGATCCACCGCCCACAGATGCGCGCGCTGGATGCTCTCGTTCAGAACGTCGGCGGTACGGCGCACGCACAGAAATTGCCATTTCGGATCGGACGTCGGCACGCGGTTACCCCAAAGGCGGTAGCCGTCCTGGCGGATGATGGTTGCGACGTCGTTTTCGTTGAGCAGATTGGCCCGACTCGAGATATCGCCAAGCTTGAAATCGACCGGGCGCGAGGTGCCGATGATGCCGAAAATCCCTTTGTTCGACGGGGACACCCAGAACCCTTCGTCATTATCGGTGCGCGCAATCACGCCCGCGACGCGTGCAGATGCGGGCTGGTCGACAATATCCCCCGCAGCGTTCAGCACCTTCACCCAAGGGTCGACCACGTAGATGCGGGACGACGTGCCCCAGTCGCCGGCATAAAGCTGCGCGGCGGCATCAGTTGTGTTGGGGCCATCGGCGATGACAACGGCAGCCATGCGGTCAGCGAGCCCCTCAAGCTCTGCGACAACGGGGTTCGCAAAATAGGTGCCGGGGTTACCCTCGTCTTCGGGCCGCTGATGGGTCCAGCCCGGCGCGCAAAGGATGCGCGGCGCGTGCCCAACGACACTTTCTGCACCGACCAACGCGTGAACGCCCTCGAGCTGCCCGGTGTTTGCATTCACACCCCCGATGATATTTGCAAGGGTCTCGCCCTCGTCCGCCCCCTCTTCGACGCGGACACAGATCACGACAGCGCCCGCCTGATCCATGATGCCATCGAGCGCGCCAGGCAGCGTGCCGCCCCCAGTGCCGTCCTCGGTCGTGTCCAGTAGTGCCGCCTCGCGACGACTGCCGGCGATCAGAACGGGAGTGTCGAAAGGAAAGGCATCAGCGTCTGCGCCCGGCGCGGTGCCTACGATGCCAATGACGCCGGTGCTGATGGTGCGGATCGGGCGCGGGCCCGAGTCGATCTCAAGCACTTCGACGCCGTGGAGAAAACCAGCCATTTTGCCCTCGCTGCTAATAGAGTGTTGCAGCGATTATCGGCCATAAAAATACCCGCGCCCTCTGGCGGAATTCCACAGAGGGCGCGGTTGAAGCATGGGGGGTCAGAATCGTTCGATTAGGGGCGGGATTTCGGGTGGCAGCGCAGGCCAAGCCGCGTCGCTCATGAAATCCGCATCGGGATCTGCAGCCAAAGCCTCGAATGCCGCACGCATGTCAGCAACCCAAGCAAGCGCCAGATGCACGCCATCCAGCACCGTTTTGTCATCTTCGGTGCGGTCAGCTTCTGCCTTCGCAGAAGTGATTGCAGCAGCGGTCGCCATGTTCATTTGCGCTTCGGCGGATGCGGCAGCGTAGATGCGGCGGCGGCATTCAGCACTGACTGCACGGCGGCGCACATCCTGCTTTGCTGCTGCGATAGTCTCCGGAGGGACGCCCGCACCCAATGCATCTTGCTCTGTCCAGCCCTCGTAGCGTCGGCCATTGTAAGTGAAGTTCAACATTGCCTGCCCTCCTTAAAGCGTGGCCATGGTGGTCTGAATAAACCGGACATAGTCGTCAGAAACGGCAGCGGCGGGCACTTCCGGATGTACCTTGCCCGCGATGTCGCCGTTGATGGTCAAGGCAGTGGTCAAGAGATACCAACCAATCCCTGCACTGAAGATCGCGCCGTAGTAATCTGCAGGAACGATTAGCTCGCAATAGCGCAGCGCCACCGAACCTGCGCGCCCGTGTGAACTTGACCGAATAGCAAACAAGCCGCGTGGATTAGTGCTTCCGGTATTGGAGCCGGGCAATGCAGCCGTGACATCGGCCAGACTTGGAAGCTGAATCTTGAAACCAATCACGTCGATGTAAGTATCATACCCACAATGAAAGCCCGCAACTTCGGCAAACCCGCTGATGTCGTAGTATCCGATGGTTAGGGTCGGGCGCTGTGCTGGGTCATCCGCTGTGGCCCATTCCGATCCGGCAATGCACCCAATGATGCTCAACATACGGCCATTGGTGACGACGCGCACTGTGGCGGTGTAGTTGCCTCGCACTTTGATCATATTGAAACCGTCATGGGGTGAGAGATCAATCGCACGCTGGATCGATGCAACGGGCGCGTCAGCAGTGCCGTTGTTGGCGTCATTCCCGGCTGCTTGATCGACATGGACAGTCGAAAAGAACCCCTGATAGCGAGATGCAGCAGCGGCAAGTGCATCTTCAATGCCGTCCTTTGCACCTTCGAAATAGACTTTCAGGTCCGTATAGGCCCCGATCAGATTGTTGATTTGCTCTGTGCTGGTCGCCATCCTTTGGCCTCCTAGATGAAGAACGTGCCTTCAGCCTTGCGGATGGCATCCGCTTGGCGCAGCTGTTCAAGTTGCAGGTTTGCGATTGCGGTGCCGGTGGTGACAGCAAGGTCGAACACCACGTCATCCGGTGCGTTGACGATGACCAGGCCGTCCTGAACGCGAGTAAAGCTCAGCACATGGTCGACCAAATAGGTGATCGCTCCGGTCTGGCGCGCCACCACATCGTCGCCAGCCCAGATCGCAATCAGGTCGCCGTCGGCATCGAAGAACCCCATTTCACGCACGAAGAATGACGGTGTCTCCGGGCCGAACTCCGCTTTGACGCGCCAGGCATTGTTCCCGACAATGTGGCGTGTCTCGATGGGTTGCCGCGCCAGCTCGCGCTGCAAGGCAGTCTGTCCAAATCCAGGGCCGTAATTGCCGCCGTTGCCGTCTCCCAGTGCAATGTGAGTGATTGCGACCTGAGTGCCAGAGCCAGCGGCGGCAGTCAGCTTTGCCTCGGCGATATCGGTAAGAAGCGTTGTGGGCATTACGCTACGGCCCTCCTTTGAACGTCGTGAAGCTGTTGACTGATAAGGAATACGCGTGCGCCTGTTTGAGCGGCGACCGCCACAGACCCCCGCCGCGAACGTGGTCTAGGATCTAGCTCCAGGGCTGCAACAGTTCGCACCCTTGGCGCTGTCCGCATGACCAGCTCGGCGCTGGCCGTTGCTGGGCGCGGTTCTGGGTCAGTGTCCAGCCGGTGCGAGTATGCAGGGCGAGTGCCGCTGCGGATTTCGCATTCAGACCTGAACCCCTCTCCTATCCTCAAATCAAAATGAGACCGCGCGGGCTTTACGTGCTCAATCAGGTTCGTGATCCGCGCAAACAGATCGCTGTCGATCTGATATCCGGCATCAAAGATATCTTCGCCAAATGCATCAATGCGGAAGGTATGCGGATCGCCCCCGTATTCGAACCATTCGCTAAGGTCGACATTGAAGCCCACAGCCCCTAGCGCGCGCTCGACGGCCTGCCTTGTGCCCTTGTGCTGATGAACCTCAAAGCTCCGCCGAATGGCCTCGCGTTGCGTTTCCTCAGGCCATTCCGCGTCCCAAACGTCGACCGAGAACGCAAAGGCCAACCAGGGCAGCAGCTCGACCGGGCAGCTCACCGGGTCCCAGATCGCACGGAGAAGCACTGGCGGCACCTGAGCCGGTCCCGTCACGGCCTCGAGGGCGCGCTCTGGTGGCGTTGCGTTGTGAGGGAGAAGGCTATCAGACATTCTGCCCCCCGACGGTAATGTCGATCCCGGTGCAGTAGCTTGCCTGGGTGTCATCTGCGACAACGTCCGCCACCGGCGAAATCAACGAGACGTTCTGGACGCCTGGTTGATGCAATGCGGCATACAGCCCCGACAGGGTGACGTCGCGCCCCAGCCTATGCTGTTCGGTGACAAAGGCCTCTGTCGCGGCCTGTGCCGCTGCCAGCACGATCGCGCTGTCCGGCCCCGGGTAGACCGTGAGAACGGCCTCGACCACATAGGGGAGGATCTGCCCGGCTTGAACCGTTACAAGATCCGTCAAAGGTCGAACATCATCGGCGTTTACAGCCGCCTCAACGGCGGCGATCAACTCGGCGGAGGGCGTCCCGTCGCCTTGGCGCGACAGGACAGTGACCAGAACCTCGCCCGGAACAGGACTCAACACACTTGCGTCAGCGACGTCCGGGTCAGCCCCCAGCGCGTGAAACACGTAGGCACCGACAGGCCCTGCGGTGCTCAACCCCTCAAAGGCCAGCAGCATCCGGCGCCGAAAATCCTCGTCGCCTTCCATGGTCGGCAACACCGGCGGCAGCGCGTCCGGATCGCCGGCATCCAGTACCAGGCGCGCCACGTTGTACCGCGCCGCGATGTGATCGAGATCGGCACCTTGCGCGTATGCAGGCATGACAGCCCGTGCAGCGTCGTTGAATTGCTGAATCGCGAGCATCCGATAATAGGCAGCGATTTCGAGGATCTTGTAAGCTGGATCGCTCTCGACCAAGGCGTCAAAAGCGGAGTCCCTAGCGCGGAGCTCGGCGAGCATATCCGAAAGCGTGGCCTCATAGTCCACCAGCTCCAACACGTCAGGCGGCGGCAAGAGAGACAGATTGATCGCGGTGAAGCCTGCCCCCATCACGTCACCTCGAGCCCATCAAGGTTGACTGTCTCGCCGGTTGGCAAATACCGCCCCACCAGATCAATGATCACGTTACCAGGTTCCGAAACCCCGACGTTGACGCTCTCAAGAGCGAGGCGCGGCTCCCAAGTTTCCAAGGCCTCGTAGGTTGCCGCGACCATGTCGAGACGGGTTGCCGCATTCATCGGCGCATCGACAAGGCGATAGATACGGCTGCCGTAGTCGCGCCGCATGACCCGCGTCCCAATGGGGGTGGTAAGAATATCGCGCACAGACTGCCGCAGATGCGCCAGTCCCGAAATGTGCTTACCCGTGGTTGTGTCGATGCCAATCATGGGGCGATCTTTGCTGAGATCGCTCCCTCCCGCCTCTGGCGGTTTTCCTGAGTTGGCAGCAGGTCGTTATTACGCTTTTTTACGGCTCCTCAGCCTGTTCACCAGCGTTTGCAACTGGTACCGCGATTTAAGAATCTCTTTTGCCAGACCAATAGAGTCCTCCGACTCGTTCTCTCCGATATCTAGATAGTTCTTCGCTGTAATATGCGCTGCATCATTTCCCAGCGCCTTGAGTTCACCCATCGCTTCAAAGAGTTCATGAGGCATAGAGATTTTATTCTTTAGCGTTTCCAATCGATCATGAAGTGTTTTTCCAGTAGCGTCACAATCTTCACATAACTCTTCCAGTAGTCTGCGAACCATCATGGCAGCCGCCCTGTATGCTCCGACTGAATGACACAGGATTGCTTCTTCTAAGGTTGTTTTCAGACGTTCCGGGATGTCGGTATTGTCATAGTCGATGACCTCAGGCGGGAATGACTTAACTAGAGTTGGCTTAACCCAGCTATTTGTCGTTATCGCAAACACAAGTCCGCGGCACTCACCGTTGGGGCATACTCTGATCCCAGCTACGAAACCTTCACTTTCGCTGTCTTCGATCTTCTTGTGTTTGTACCAGCGTATGCCACTCGAAACCCCCGAGAATGTACCAATATGCCGGCAGTGAGGACATCGCATACTAATTGATCCAAATAGATTTTCTTCTTTTTCAATAATTCCATCAGGCTGAAGAAGATTGGCGTTAACGAACTGGATTTCGTGCATGTATCTTACCGTTCTGGATTGAGTTCACCGCCGTAGGGTTAACGAAAATGGTAGACTTAGAACTCAATTGTTTCTCGATTGTCACTAACAACCTACCCTAAGGACTTTATCCTCCAGCTTGAACATCATGTGAACCCATCGCAACAACCGAACCACAAGAAACTGGATCACCTACACGACCGATCTGTTTTCCTTCAACAAATACTGTTCCCGATCCTGCTGCGAGACTGCCGCCATGACAGGCATTCAGCGGGTTGCAATGCACCGCCCAGGCATCGCCTCGGCGGTGAACAGGCTTTCCGTTGACAAACACTGTGCCGCTGCCGCCGGTGCTGGGTCGAGGTGGAAAATCCCCGTGGCCGGTGCAGCTATCTCCTTTTCGGGTCACCGCTGGCATCAGTTCAAATCAATCTTGGGGGCTTTGATGCGGATTCCGCTCGCGTCGATCTCTATCGACGACGGGCCGACCTGGATCTTAAACAGGCCAGCGCTTGCGGCTGGGCTCGCATTGCCATTACTGAACGCTGATCCAATTATTACGCCCTGCGCGGTATCGCCGGACTCCGAAAGAACGATCACCTGCTCCCCCTCGCTGGGGGGAGCCCAGACACTGATCGCAGCCGCCCGGGGAGCAAGCCAGGGCAACCAGCCGCTTTCACTCTCGCCCCCGAAACTGACCTTCGCTCGCGCCGCCCCTGGGTCCAATGCGGTCACGACACCGAAACGAACAATCCCCTCGCGCGCCTGTTCGCTCCTAGCGGCTCCGTAACTCATGGCGCAGCCTCGACGCTGTCGGAATAGTCGGCTTCATTGCCCGGGCCGATATCCGGCGACCACCCTACCTTGACCACCTGCGGAACAACGCCCTCGCCGGTCCAGACGCTTTCCCCCAGGTCGATCTGTTGATCCCATTCAACCGCCCAAACCTCGAACTTGTCAAAATCAGGGTCGAAGGCGTCCGGGCCGATATAGGTCACCTGCGCGGGGCTCACAGCCTGGCCCCACCGCTGCTGATGCACTTTCGCTCCCAACGCCGCGGCAAGTTTGCGCACCTCGCGTTTCACGTCTTCCGCTTTGGAGCCAAGGATTACCCGCGCGACCCATTTGGAAACGAAAGGCGCTTGACCGGTGCCGGGGTCTGCATCCGGGTCGCCTTCCATATCGATCAATTCGATCAGAACCGCCGGAACGGATAGCGTTCTGCGATCCTCCTGATAGTCGCCGACGGTCTCGAGAGTTGGAAACCATGCTCCAATTTGCGCGATAATCGCGTCGTGCATCACATCAAGGTCAACAGTTCGGGTCATTTTTTGCCCACTCCGTAGATCGTTCGGGCGCGCACCTCGGCCCGGAAATAGTGGAAAAACACCTCTTCGATGCCGTCGAAAACCTCGTCCTCGATGTAGGTCTCGGCTACGTCGTCGATTGGCATTCTGGCCTCTTTGACAGGATAGGCGCGCGATCCGGCACGATGCTTTACCGTTGGTCGACCCTTCGCGTTCCGACCGATGAAACCGCCCTCAAACGCCTGACCTGCGAAGCTCGCGCCGGTCGCAGTCTTTACAGCCCGACCTTTGAAAGCCGAAACGCGCATGTCATTTAGGCCAAACCACATGCGAACGGTCCCCATGTTAGCGGTGCGCTTAAATCGAAATCCCTGCAAACGACGTCTCAGCTCCGCCGCAGTGCGCAGGTGAAGCTTGGTGCGTAACCCCTTGCGCGCGCGGGTTTTCATGGTCTGCGCTGTACGTCGTAATGCGCGGGAGTATGCCGCGCGCAGGTCCTTCTTGCTGGCGTCGAACTCGTCCGCGATCCGCTGCAACTCGCTTTCATCAAAAGTTTCGATGATGGGGCGGAACATCGCGCTATTCCGGCACCAGTCGCAGCACCGCCAAACCGGTGCCGTCGGCTTGCGGATAGGTCGCAAGGTAGTAGGCACGGCCAGCCACCTCGACGGAGTCATGCGGGGCTAAATCCGTGACGTCCAACTCGTTGCACGTTAGGCGCGGCTCGGAACTGTCAGCCTCATATTCGCCCAGTTGAGCATTGAAATAAGGCTCGTCGAAGATGCCTCGCACCGGACGCGAAACGCCTCCCTGTGGCGTGATGTTCGCCTCGAGGGCAAAATCATCAACGGACAGGAAGGCGTCGGGATTATCCCAGCTCGGCGTTGGCATTAGGCGGGCGCTTTGGGCGCTGCTGCCGTGCCGGATTTGGCTGCGTCGGTCGCTGCCGCCTTCTTGCTGGCTGGTTTCGCCGTTGGCTCTTCGATCTTGCCGCGTGCTTTCAGCCCGTGGGCTTCGGCTGCGGTCAGCTCGACCTTGTCGCCTGGCTTCTTGATCGCCTTGTCCCAGACAAAAGCACTGGTGACGGCGTAGGTATCTTTCTGCGGTTTCTTGGTGTCAGCCACTTTTTCGATCCTTTTTCAGGGGGTGTTGCCCCTGGCCCGATCCGGCCAGAGGTCTAATTCGAGCGCCGGTTAGCTGGCGTCGGTGCCGTAACAGAGACCCGCAGGGTGGCGCAGAACATAATCCGCGTCCTGCATGGTCACGATACGCAGGCGCCCGCGACGGCTGTGTGTGTAGGGGTCGACGGTGATATCGAGACCACCCCACATGCCCACCAGAACATTACCGAAATCACCATGGAACACGTCGCCGTTTGCGATCTGGTTCGTGACTTCGCCGCGATAGCCGTTGACGGTGTTGTCGCTTTCCCAGATCGGAGCGCCGTTGGTGCCGTCGAATTTCTGGGTGCTCTTGAAATGGCCGCGCATTTTCGCGTTCTGCACATAGGCCATACGGTTCACGTCAGCATTGGCGGCAGCGATATCGCTTTCCATCTGGATCACTTCGGCCCAGGTCGGCATTGCAACGCCGCCACCAGATCCGGCCCCCGCAAAATCCACCACGTTCACGCCGTTTGTATTGGCAATCCCAAGCGGCTGATCGTCGGTGCCAGTGCCATAGAATCCGGCCAGATCCAGCTTTGACGCCAAGGCGAGGGCAAGGTCACTGCGCACAAGCGCCTCGATATCCATGCTCGACTGTTTCAAGGTGCGGCGGGTAATCTCGGAATAGGCTGCGACGGTCTTCGGCGAAAACTGGCGCTGCCCGAGGCTCAAAAGGTCCTCTGCCGCCTCGTCGTCCTCTCCGATCCAGTAGCCTGCGGCGCCGCCTTCTTGCGTCGGAATATCCGGATTTCCCACCAGCCCCATCAACGGCGTCGCGAGCTGCAACAAGATCGTACGCGCACGCAACATCTGAATAAAACTCTGCGTCAGCAGCGGATTTGCGATGGTGTTGCCGCCGGTGTCCGCCGCTGTGGCCCCGCCACTGCCCGTGTTGAGCGGCGCGCGCATCAACACATCCATCGGCACCATGACACCCTGTGCATCACGGCCCTGCGCCTCCGCAGCCGCGTCGGACACCTCGAACTCGAACGCTGCGGCTTCCTGCGCGCTGCGGTCTGTCGGATTCGCCAGCGCCCGGATCGCGCGCAGGAAAGAGAATTGCTCGGTTTCGCTATCGGTCAGGCCGATGCCGGAACGTTCGGACAGCTGGCGGTCCTGAGTGCTGCGCTGGTGCAGGTGGTCCAGCAGCCGTTCGCGCATATCGGACACACCATGGCGACCGGCGATCATTTCGGTTGCGAGATCCGGCGCACCGTATTCGCGGCCCAACTCGGTCAGCTCACGCACGCGGGCCGCTTCCTGTTCTTGGGCGCGCTGCACAATCGCAGTTTCCGCCGCGCCTGCGCGTTCGAGCACCTCGATCACTTCGATGATCTGATCGTTTTCGTCGACCTTTGCCCGGACAAGATTGCCCTCGGCGTCGCGGGTGATGATGGTTTTCATCTGTGTTTCCCTTTGTCCTGTATCGTTGGGCTCGGCCACCGCGCCCGCATTCTCTCCGCCAGTTTGCCGGGCTTCTGCACCGCCTGCCTCTGGCGGATTTTCCAATCCCCGACCGATGCCGACGGTCGGATCAGCTGGCACCGGCACAACCGAAATCTCGAACGGCTCCCAGCGCGTGACCGTGACAAGGTTTGGCTGACCTTCCCGAATTTCCTCGCTGATCGTGATCACCCGATAGCCAACCGAGACGTGCTGCCGAATGCCATCGACAATGTCTTGAAAGATCTCGTTGGCGCGGGCGCTCTTGCCGAACCGCACGACAGCGCGCCCGACGCCGTCGGAATCGACGCGCGCACTTTGCACAACGCCGACCTGATCGTCCCAATTGTGCCCGACCAATACCGCCCCGCCGTCGAGCAGACGGTCGAGAACCACGGCATCGGCGTCATGGGAAAGCACCTCATCGCCAAACCAGCGCCGCACCGGCGTCGTGCTCGAGAACGCAAGTTCGACCGTGCGCGCCTCGACGTTGATCTCGCGCACCTCACCCATGCGGCGCATGGCACCGCCTTCTCCCCGCGCGTTGATTTGCTCGGCAGTGACTTCCCGGGTCAAAGACCGCCCGATAACATCACTCGCCTTTGTCGGGGTCTGGGTCGGCGTCTGGATCGGTTTCTCCGGTGCCGGTTTTGGCTGGCTGTCCACTGCCCTGCCCTCCTTTTGATTTTGCTGTGATCAAGGCCTCAATCACGTTCTCGGGGATCTTCGCCTCACGCATCGCCGCGATATCGGCGGCAATCTCGGCATAGACTTCGCGCGGGTCGCGCCCGCGCTCGCGGATCACCTGGCCGCGCGACTTGAACAGATTATCGACGGCGTCGGTGTCGGCCTTCACGTCTTTTGCAGGATCAATCCACTGCCAGCGGCGCGCCTGAAACGTCACCGCGAGGAATTTCGACCGCTTGCCCGCCGGAAGCGGTGAGCCGTTTTGCAGCGTGATTTTCTGTTGCAACAGCGCATGGGCGAGCCAACGCTCATATATCGGCAGGGCAAAGGCCTCGATCAGGCTCTCTTGCAGCTCCATCCATTGATCGCGCTCACTCAGAACGCCATGCCGGATGCTCGACAGGTTCACCCCCTCGAGGTCATTGGCAAGATCGTTGTAGGCAACGCCCAGACCGGTCGCGACACCGCGCAGCATGTGTTTTGAGAACACCTGCATTTCACCGTTTGGATACCCGGTTTCCACCCGTTTCAGGCGGGCGCCCGCTGGCAATTGGTGGTAGACGCCGCTTTCGCTTTCCAGCTCGATATCGACAAGACTGCCGTCTTCGTTCTGAATTTCTTCGTCATCGATGTCCGGGCCCATGCCCTCGGCCCACTCGATCACGCCAACCTTGTTCGCGCCTTCACGGGCATTATTGAGGGCGCTTTTCTCAAACTCGCCCAGCTGACGCATCCGCAGCAACGCCGTCGCCATCCACGGCAAGCCGCGTTTCTGGCCTACAAAATCCTCTTCAAACCAGTGAATGATTTCATCGGCGGGCACGCGTAGAAACGCCCGGCCGGAATAGTGATAATCCGCCTGCGACTGATCCAGAGTCGTGAAGTAGTAGGCCACCGGTCGGCCCATCTTGGTATATTCGATGCCGGCACGGACAAACCCGCCACCGGGGCGCCGATCTTCGTCGAAATCCACCGGGCACAGAACCGGATCGAGGACCTGCAACGCAAAGCCCCACGGGCCTGCATCAGCCCCATAGACCATGCGCACCATGAACTCGCCGTCGGTGCAAAGCCCGTTGACGATTGTTTTCTGGATCTGGCGAAAGGTGCGGCGCCCCTTCACATCGCAATTCATGGCCTGGCACCATGTGCGCCAGGCGGTCTCGATTGCCTTGTTTGCCCCGGCATCCAGGGCATCGCCCAAATCCGTAGCCTGAGCCTGGAGCACAAGCCCCTTTTGCCCGATCAGGTTGCGCCGGGCGCTGGCTTTGAATGCCTTGGCATAATCGTTGTTCGCCGACTGCTCGCGCGACCGCGCCACCAGCACGCGCCAGTTACGGCGAATGATTTGATCCGCCGGCATTGGTGCATTGGTCCAACCGCTCGTCATGCGGTCGGTCTCTGCGGCGGCGAACATACGTTGGCCACGACGCCGCGGCACCGTAAGCATCGGAGGCGGCTTGCGCCCCGGTTCCGGCGCAACAGGATCTTCGCGTCTGAACAGCCGCCCGATCATGTCAAACGCACCTTTATCGAGCGCCCGAAACCACCACGTCGCCGCGTCTTCTTGGCTGCCAGCTCAGTGCGATACTGGTTGCGCAATTTCACCAACTCAGACAACGGTGTGCGTTGCAGGGATCGGTTGTTGATGGTGTAGCTCTGCTGGTCGATAGTCGCGCGGTTTTCGATCACCGCCTCGATTGCGTCCAGCACCTTGCGCACGTGATCGCGACTGTCAAAACCCTGCGCCTGTGCCGCGATATCCTGGCCGATCAAAACCTCGCCCTGCGCGACCTGCTGCACATCGCTGCCGTCGGTCGCACGGATCACATAAGCATAGCGCCCCGGTGCCCAATCCTTTGTAACCGTGGCCGCCGCTTCGAATGCATGGGCTGACCCGGTCGCGATGCTTTCCAGGTCAATTGTCCCCGGCCCCCGCAAGAACAGGGTCAAACCCCATTCAGGCGCCGGATAATGCGGCTGCTCGACGACGGCCCGAAAAGTCAACCCAGCCCCGATTTCGTTTGGAATGTCGCCCACGCTTCGCCCCGCCTAGTGCCTGCGGCGGCGCTTCTTCGCTGCCCAGCCGCGCTTTTTGACAGGTTGCCGGGTTTCCGGCTCTGGTTCCTCTGGCGGATTTCCTTCTGCCGTAGCCTCTGTCGGCGCGACCGGATCGGCGGCGGTGTCTTCGATCTCCGCCTCGATCTCATGGTCCTGTGGATGCAGGGCCTCGACCAGACGTTTCACGTTCGGGCGCAAAATCCGCAGCGCGGCATAGGCATAGACGCGACAGTCAAAGGCTTCGTTGCGCGGGCGCACATTGTGCCATTCCCGCACGGCGAACCCCTTCACATAGCGGGTGCGCAGAGCCTCGGCGGTGAACATGTCGAACCATGCCGGATCGCGATGTTCTGGAAAATGGCAGTGACCCGGCCCCGGATCTTTGATCCGCGCCCGCTGGGCAACCACCGCTTTCGCCTCATCAACACCGACAGAGTGCAGATAGACCGGACGTGTTCCGCGCTGCTTTATTTTCGACGGCGCGGTCACGATAGGACGGCCCCAACCGCCAACACCCTTGATCGCCCAGACCTTGCGGCCCAGCCGCTTGCGCGCGTAGTCATAGGCCGCTTGCGTGCGCCCGCCCTCACCGCCGGTATCGAGGCACGCCGCAGAGATCCGCAACTCGGCGCCGCTCTCATGTTGCCATGTTTCCGACAGCAGAGCGTCCAGTTCGTCCCATACATCCTGTTGCAGAGGATCGCCCCAGAGCGTTTTGTAATCGACAGACCAGGACTCCTCTCCCAGCCCCCAGGCAACGATTTCCACCTCGAGCCGGTCATTCTGCATGTCGATCCCGGCAGTGAGTACGCCTGCCCCCATCGGCACCGGTGCCGCGAATTTCGCGGCACGCGCCATCAAGACCGACGCCTCAAGCTTGTCGCCCTCTTCTTCCCATGTTTGGGCCAGGGACACGTTCACAAAGGTTTGCAGATCCCCCGCCGCCCTTTTTTCGAGGAAGGATTGCACAATATCCTCGAGCCGCCGAAAGCAGGAATACAGCTCAGACAGATGATAGGACGCATGACCGCGAAACGGCTTCGTCGCGATCCAGCCACCGCCCTCGCGCTCTGCGTTGCGGATCGCGGCGCAGCGCTCGCCGTCGCTCCACACCGTGCCGCAGCCGTCACCAGCGCACAGATAGCCGGCTGTTTCGGCGAGGTGCACACCGTCGGCATCTTTGGACCAGGTCACCTGCGACCAGTCCAGCTTTTGCAGGTGGCCGCAATGCGGGCAGCGCACATAGAAATACCGCTGGTCGCCCTGATCAAAGGCCTTTTCGATCCAGCTGCCGCCCTTGATCGTCGGCGTGCTGATTTCCAGCAAGAGCCGCTGATCGCCAAAGGTCGCCGCCCGCTGCCACAACAGGCCGACCGGGTGGCCCTCATTGGTCCGGTCATAGCCGTCTGTCTCGTCGCAGACGATAAACGGCGCTGACCGGCCCCGCATGGTTTTGGGCGATCCCGACCAACTGAACATAAGGAACCCGCCGGGGTAGCTCTTCATTCGCTGATTGTTGACGCCATGCCGCGCCCGGGGCTTGGCGAGCACCTCGGCCAAGCCGTCGTTTTCCTCGACCAGCGGATTAAATTTGGTCTCGAGCCACGTCGTCAAGTCGCCTTGGCTGGGCTGCATCATCATTTGGGAAACAGGATTGAACCCGATCCGAAACGCCTGTGCGGCAAGCGCGGTCTGCGTCTTGCCAACCTGCGCGCCCCACATGAGCGAGATCCGATTGCAGCGCGGATCTGCCGTCATGTCGATGACTTCGCGCTGATACGGCGCGTTATCGAACCGCATCGGCCCCGGCACCGCATTGCCGATGGGAATTTTGATATTCTGTTCGGCCCACTCCGACGGCTTTAGGTCAGGTGGCGGGCGCAAAAACGCCCGGGCGCGCCGGGTGCTGCGGACAAGCGCCCGCGCATTGGAGAAATCAGCCCGGGCGTTCACTCACTGTTCGCCCCCTCGTCGTCGTCTTCCTCGTCGTCTTCGACCTCAAGATCGGTTTCGTGGATCAGGTCGGAATCCGACAGAACCAGGAGGATCTGATCAACTTCGTCGATCAGCACCTCTTTCATCTTGGTCTCGTCGCTCTCGCCGATCAGGCGCCGCGCGGCACGGCTGGGCAGCACATTGCGAAATCCCGCCCGCACTTCGCCAAATGCCTTTGTCATCGCGCGGTCAAATTGCTCGACGGGCACCAGCTCATTGCGCGCCTTCGACAGATCAAGCTCGGCTTGTTCGGTCTCGGCTCTCAGCTTGCGCAGGATCAATTCGTCTTTCGTGGCCGGGCCAGCCTCAACAGCCTGTGCGCGAATATCGTCGTCGCGCCAGTTCCGCACCTCGGCAGTGTTGAATTGCCAGGCGCGCCCACGCGCACCCCGCTGCATCACTGGGCAGCCACGGCGCACCCAATCGTCAATCGTCGGCAGCGACACGCCGTTGATATTGGCGAGGTCCGCCCGGTTTACTACCTGTCCTTTTGATTTCTTATTCTTGTCAGACACTTGAGGCCCCTTCGATAAATTTCGGCCAAACCTCGGCATGGATGCCGACTTTATGTCTCAAAGCGATTTTGTCGTTCTCTCTCAATCGCTTGCGCGATCTATATAATAAACAACCCCATCGCCCGGCGGCACGCACACATAAATTTCGGCGCGTACGGCTACCCACAGACGTCACCCCCCAGGGAGGGACCCGCGAAAGGGTCTGATGATCAAAGCGAACAGCCCGGCGCCGATCTGTCCTGGCGTCGGCAACAGCCAGCCCAACAGCGCCACAAGCAAGAGCCAAGGCGGCGGATCTTCGCGGACAATGATGGTCTGGACGCTCTCGGTCCTGACGCGCGTATCGCCCGTGCTCTGCTCTATGTCGCGTGCCTCTGTCGCCTCGATCCGCTGATCGCTGACGACGCTCTGTCCGACGGTCTGGGCATTGGTGCGCCCGGCCTGGACGTTCGTGGCAATGCTGGGTCTGCTGCCGATAGCCCCGCCTACGATCCCGGCAACCTTGGAACACGAGGCCAGAACTGCGCAGATCAACAGGAGGGACAGCCAGCGCATCAGGTCAGCCCCTCTAAACAAAGAGCCTGTTTGCTATCGGCGCGGCGATTGGCGAGCCCACGCACACGTTGGCCACCTGCGATGACCCAGCGGCGCAGCTCATCACACGCGGCACGATACCGACCCGCATTGGCTAGCTGCATCATGGTAGAACGGCAAACCGACGGCACGCCCACGTTATAGGCCAATTCCAGCATGGAAGCTTGAACGCCTGGCGGAATGTTCGGGTTCGTCATGCAAGGACGGATCTCGGCATAGAAAGCTCGAACGTCACGCTCGAGCCGGTCGACACAATCGGCCATAGTCGCGGTCTCGCCCATCTGGACGCCGTGTGTGTCGCCAAAGCAAATCGTCGGCACGCCTACGATATCGCGGTAGGCCTCGAGCCTCACGCCTTCCCATTTGGCAATGAATGGTGTTGCCAGTGCAGCTACCAGCGCACCGACGCCAAGCCCGACCGCTGCCCGTGTTCGGATAGCACCGCTTGTGTCCCGCCGGAACTCTGCCAGCATGTCCGACAGCCCCGCCTGCGCCAGCAAACGCGCCGGAATTGCAAGCGCGTTGACCACCAACGCCCCCGCTGCAAACATCACTGGGTCAACACCCAACAGGTCCGGCGAAATCAACGAGAGGAATACCGGCACCGCCGACAGAAGACAGGCGAGGAAAATCAACTTGATCGACCACGCGCCTTTTGCGGTTTGTTTCCATTTTTGAATGAGTTGCATGTCAAAATCTCCTTTTGCCCCAGTCAGGGGCATTGCCCCGGTTATCTGCGGTGAAGGATGTCGCGGATCTCGCGCACGTCTGTTCTGACGTCGGCGAGCGCCTCGCGGTCTTCGTCACGCTGCCGGTCGCGATCTTCCAGCGACCGTTGCAGCATTTCGATCTGCTTTTGATTGGTGAAGATACGGCGCACCAACCAGATACTGCCGGACGCCGCGCCGGTGATCGCAGTCACCACCAGCCCGGTGGATGCCTGTTCAATGCGTTCAATAAGCGACATGCGCGCGACCCTCTGCCCGTTTTGGGCAAGGTCGCGCGTTTAGGTTAGGGGATCCTCTGGCGGTTTTACCTTGACCGAGCCGCTATCACTTCAGCTCATTGACCGCCACTTGTAGCTGATCCGCAAAGTCTATTCACCTTACGATAGGATCGAGCACTGACCCAGCTTCATAACCTACAAGGCGAGAGTGGAGACGACTGATTTCCCGCTCGGTGAGAGAAGACAGGCAGTCAGCGACGAACCGAGCTAGGCTTTCCGAAAGATCGATGAGGTATTCCAATCGCGGCGGCAAATAGTTCGGGACCTTGCGGTTGCCGACATCACCCCAACAAGTATCATTCATAATCATCTGAAAGAGTTCGCGCAGTATCCTTTCTTGCCCTTTCTGCTGGGCCGCCAAGGATGGGTTTGAGATAATATAATCTCTAGCCATCGTTTTTAATAGTAGGACTTTTCGCTCAGTTTCCGGTGGAACATCTATCGACATAGGCCACTTTAACTTGGTTTGCTGGATGAAGTTGCCCACAAGCGCAGACGTCATCTGTCGCAGTCCTACCCGGACGCTACGACTACCATCGTATCTTTGTTGCAAAATTTCTTGATAGAGATCTAGTTGCTCAATGAGCTGTGCGAGAGCTTCTTGAAGAACTTCGATCGCGTTCTCAGGTCCACCATGCCACTTTTTTGCTGTACGATGAACGATCTGGAGCTGCTCATCCTGGTCGTTTAGGATTTTCGTCCATGGAATAAGGTTACACCGGTGAAAATCCTCCAAGTCGTGGACGGAATACGCGATGTCATCAGCCCAATCCATGAGGGCCGCTTCTGGAGACGGAACGTCTTCTTTCTGACCCTTTCGAGCCCATTCAAACTCGTCTTTCTCGCTAGCATACGCAGACCATTTCTTCGATTTATTCGGATTGTGCGCATCCCTGAGCCACGGGTACTTGAGAACGCCACAAGCTACCGCTCGAGTAAGGTCCAGACCGTCTGTTTCATTCCATCTGACTGCTAGCTTGGTGATGATTCTGAACGTTTGTGCGTTGCCTTCGTACCCTTCTTCACCTGCCTGCTGAACGAGATCATTAAGAGTGTATTCGCCCTTATGACCGAAAGGTGGATGTCCCAAGTCATGGGCAAGGCTTGCAGCCGCAACCACCTCAGGATCTAGCTGAGGACATTGTATGTTTCTTTCTTCGCACTTTCGAAGCAGATGTTGGCTAAGCCTTCGACCGATTTGAGCAACTTTGTGCGTGTGTTGCTGACGCGTATGAAATATGTCCTCTTCCCCAGCCCGCACAATCTGCGTCACACCGGCCAACCTCTGAAAATATGAGGAATATAAAATTCTATCGTGATCAGTCTCAAATGGCCGGCGCTGGTCGCGTACACCAGCGCCGGAAAAACGATCCATTCTCATCATAGGTCCCCCGCATTGCTCAAAGCAGGAGATATGCGGATCAACCAGTCGCAGTCAAATGCAATTTAAAGTTGCGGTCGGTGCGTAGTTCGCCTTTGTCGATCGCCAAACGTACGGCATACCGAGCTTTTTGAGCTGGAATCTGTCGAACTTTCGACAGTTCTTCGACAACATCAGAAATTTTCACACCCGAGTCGCCGTGCATGCTCACAACTCTTGATATTTCGTCAAACTCTTGGCTATGCTTTATCATTTTCATGGTGACACCTAATCTTCGAAACAGACGTTTTCGCCGACCTTCGCCTCTTCATACCAGCGAACGCTAGGCGTTCCAACCAATACTTTGTTAATTGGTATATCCAATTAACTCACCGCACGCCATATTGTTCCGCAGAGGTTCTACTATCTGTTTTTAGCCTCCCCCCCCCCGGCTCTCAGCCTTCGAGCTTTCTACGCCAGTAGTCGGCCTGATACAGCAACGTCCGCGCGGTCTTGATCTCGACTCCCATTTCCTGGGCGATCTCAGTGACTGATGCTCCGGCATCCCCTTGGCGCAAAGCGTGATCAGCCATGTAGGCCTTGCGCAGCCCGTGACAGCTCGGCAGCTCAAGGATGCAGTTGGCGTGGCTGTGACTGAGCTTTATCGCGGCCTCAATCCCAATCATGGTGGCGATGCGGTGATCATCGGGGATGCTTCCGGGGACATAGAGCTGACGCCGCCATTTCCGAGCGCCGGTCGCCCGAGTGCCCTCCACAAGTCGCACAGCATTTCGGCGACCGATCACCTCGGCAATTTCCTGGACGCTCTCGGGCAGCGGCACATTGCGGCCCCGACCTGCGGCAAACTCCGCCAGCGGATAGCGCACCACCGCCGGCAGATCGGGTTGATAAAGTGCAGGTGCCGAGGCGGAGGCTTTCCGCTGTCCGGAGCGCTGCGCCTGATCGAGCAATTTGCGCAGGTTCGACACTTCGTGTTTCAGATCCTCGACAACACCCATGGTCAGCCCTTGGCCCGGGTGATGTGGATCTCCATGCCCTGCGCGGCCAAGATCGCTTTCTTGAGCTTGAACACCTCGGTTTCATGGCCTTTTCGATCCTCGATCACGGTCACGCCGAGACGGTTGTCGACATAAACAAAGTCTGCGCGATAGACGCGCTGCTTTGCTCCGCTGTCGGTCATGATCGGGCCGTCACGTCCGGTCAGGCCGATATCGACCTGGCGACGCAGGCCGCAGATTTCGCCCGCCTCCTGCAGCAGTTTTAATTCCTGCCAGCGTTGGGCCTCTGTCTTGCTGTCGTGCGTTACGCCGTCTGCCGTTGTGGTCCGTTTGGTGCCGCGCACCCGGCGCTTATCTTCCCCTATCGAGGGGAGTTGGGCGTCCCTGTATTCCTCTGCTGTCATGCGTTCCGTCATTGCGATGCCTTTCTCTTCTTGGCCTCTGCCTCCATTCGCTCTCGAAGGTCCTGCTCGAAGAACTGTGCGAGCGAGATCGTCTGAACCCACCCACCTGTTTTGCCCGTGTCGGTACTGCGCGACCGGCGCGGCAAGCCCATGACGCCGGCACGTGAACCAATCGCAGAGCGGTGCAAGTATCCGAAATGCTGCGCCATTTCTGTCGAATTGACCCCGGCGAGCCACATCCGGCGAAACGTCTCGTTGTCACAGAGCTGTTTGCGCACTTTCGCGCGGCTGGGCAGACCAAGTGTGCGCGCCTTGGAGCTGATCGCCTGCCGGGTCACGCCCAGCGCCTGGGCAATGCGTTCTGTTGGGATATCCTCGCGAGCCCATAGCGGAGCGAGCGTTTCACGGGTGATGTTCTTGAGGAGCTGCGCGGTCATGACGATCACCCCATGCCCAGGCATTCTTTGTACATATCGAGTACCGCCTCTTCCTCGGCGATATCGTTTTCGTCGCGCTTGCGCAGCGCGATCAGCTTGCGCAATACCTTGACGTCGTATCCGCGCCCCTTGGCCTCTGCCATGACCTCTTTCTGTTGCTCGGCAATGGCCTTCTTCTCTTCGTCCAGGCGCTCAAACCGTTCGACGAATTGGCGTAGCTCACTCGCATTGGCGCGATAGGCGTTGTCTTTGGCGCCTTCCCTGACAGCGCGGTCCTCGGCTGTCTCTCGCATATGGGTGGTCTTCTGCCCGGCCACCTGGTCGGCAGCCATGGCAAACAGACGCGCTGGCACCTCATTCGCGACAATCTCACGACGTCCGACGTGATCAGATGCGGTCACCACGCCCAGCGCCTCGAGCGCATCTATCAGGCGGGCTGCTTTGTTGTACCCTATGGCGAGGGACCGCTGCACATGTGTCGTGCTGGCCTTTTGGTCCTCTATGAGGATCTGAGCCGCCTTTGCTAGGAGCGCGAAATCAACCGGGGTCTTTTGCAGTTCCTTGTATGCGTCAACCACGGCGCTTCCTTTCCTGTTCTGCTTTCAGGAGTTGACCGGCGAACTTGAGCGCGCGCGCCATATCTCCGGCATGTGGGTGTTGTTGTGGTTTCCGGCTCAACCAGTTCTGCGTTCGATGGGCCGCATAGATCTCATCGAGCGTGTTGAGCCGCGTCTTGCGCTCTACGGTAGACACCGGGCCTTTGCAGGGTTGTGGGGCACGGATCATGCAATCACCGGCCACAAGGTCGACCGTGACAACCACAGCGCCGAAACGGTGCCCGTGTGCGGCAGGATCAGCGTGCACGCTCATTGCGCCACCTCGAGCATGGCCCGTGCGTCTGCATCGGAGATCCCAAGCCCAGCGCGACGGCAATCCTCGGCAGTCACGGTACGGGCGGTGAGGCACTTGGTGACCGTGTCGCGGCTGATCTTGCCGAACATGAAATGCCCGGAACCAGCCTTGCCAACCTCAAGGATCGTCTTGCCCCACTGCTCGACGAATGCAGCCGCCTCAGCGCTGGGCGTGGATTTCTGGGCCGGGATGTAAGCCCGCCAGAAATCATCCGCGAAGAACCGTTCGCTGCGCCGGATGTATTTCGGATCATTGCCCCGCTGCTCGGCGGCATAGGCGCGGGCAGCGTCGAGGATCTGGTCAGATGTTGCACCGGTGGCCAGGGCCTTGCTGATCGCCTTTCGAGTTGCCTGCGCTGTCCCCAGCTTGGGAAACACGCGCTCAAACTCCCTCAACAAATCATCAGAACAATCATCAAGCGTGGGCGCGGGCTCAGCCGCGCAACTTGTTTGTTTTTCTTTTTGTCTGTTGTTCTTTCTTATGGGGCCGGTTTTTCCGGCGGGCGGGGTCAACCGGCGGGCGGGTTTTTCCGGCTCACGGTGAGAGGGTTCGACCGGCTGCGCACCGGTAGCCGGTTTTTCCGGCTCACGGTGGTTACCGCTTTCCCCTGCATCTTGTGGCTCACAGCCCCCAGCTGACACTGCATCTGGTGCCTGCGGTTCGTCGAACACTTCCCAGATATAACCTTCCAAGCGCCCGTTTTCGCCGTTCTTGGCATGAACGCGCAAATAGCCTGCCTCGATCACCTCACGGCGGATGCGCTGCCACTTGTCTTTTTTACAGCCCAGGATGCGCTGACATTCGGAAACGTAGAACGTCCAACTGCCACTGCATGACATGATGTAACAAAGCAGGAGCCGCGCCTCTGGCGAGATCTCCACATCGCGGATCAGAGCGTTCGGGATTGTCGAGAATGCGGTACGGCGGCGAATGCTGACCGATGCCTCTTTCTTGGCCGTCATGACCGCCCCCTGACCTGCGCCCAGATCTGCGCCCAGATCTGCGCCCAAAACCGAAGGGTGAAAGCGCGGTGATCCCGCGCCGACTGAGGTTTCGGCGGATCTCTCACGATGCCGTGCGTGATCTCTCTCGCGCGTTCGGTCGCGGCGTACTCAAGCCGGGTGTCGCGCCGCTCCTTTGCAGCCTTCACAGCTGCGCAGACCTGCTCTCTGGGATTCATGCTCATGCCCTCCCTATGAATTCGGTGCGCCCGTGGCCCTCTGCTGTGAACAGATGCCAGGCGCAGTTGTCTTTTCCGGTGTGCTTGCTGCCCTCGATCCATTTGACCCGCCCGACCGAGACGATCTTGCGGCAATGGCGCAGGTACGGGCGCGCCTGCTGGGTGTGGCTCCAATCCGCATCGAACAGCAGCCACGTCGGGCTGATCTGAACGCAACGCATGATCAGCGGATGCAGGATCTCGCGCGACCACGGCGGGTTGGTGATGATGAAATCCAGGGGTCGCAGCGGGCGTTGCAGCGGTTGCCAACACAGGGCGTCTCCCTGCCCTACGTCCCCGCGCCCCGGATTGATATCGACGGCCTCGGCGCACGCCCCACCGATCCGGCGCAGGTGGTCAACCAGCTTGCCGTTGCCGGCGCAGGGCTCCGCGAACCGAAACAGGGCGGGCAGATGACGTTTAAGGACCGGGACCGCTTCCCAAGGCGTGCGATACAGATCGTTTTTGCGGCGTTTGAAGGAGCTGCGCTTACCCATGGGCGGCACCTCCTGAGAATAGCTGACGGTGGCGGGAGAACCCGCCTCTGGCGCCCGTCCGCGCCCCGGTGATCGCGCTTATCAGGCAACTCTCTGCCCTTAGGCCACGCCGGGTCCTGACGTCAGCACGTTCTTGGTGTTCCGCTGTCCCGTGATGTTCAGCGGGGAAGTATCCCAGCGCGTGTTCGCAATTGATGGAAAAACCGCCAGAGGCGCAGGCAAACGAATCGCCGGATGCTTGGGGTTCGTGCAATCGTGGGATGCGCGGCGGGGCTGCAACCCCACCGCGCGCATTCATCCCGCCCAACGAAAAGGAGACAGCAGGATGAAAGCTGTTGAGCCGCATGGAGCGGCATTCAAAACCATTGATCATTTGTGCCAACCCCCTCGAAACGAGGCCGGATGGACTCTGGCGACGTATCCCTCTCGCGCGAAAGATGCGAGCTGATGGGTATCACGCTGGACACCGCGAAAGCCGCGCTGGATCTTACGACTTCTGGCGCAACGACAATCCAAGCGATTATCGGAACTATCCGGGCGCTCGAGAAGAACACGCAGACGCCGCAAGCGACACCAGAACCGGAGATCGCGGGTGCCCTCGAAACCTTGAAAACACAGGTACTCGAGGCGCAAGAGCAGAACATAGCGCTGCGCAAGGCGATACTCGAACTTGAGCAAGAGTGCCTCGAGCTGAAACGCGCAACGGACAAGTTTGTCGGCTACGAACTGTGGAAAACGCCCGC
Source organism: Tritonibacter mobilis (assembly GCF_001681715.1). Classification (GTDB taxonomy): domain Bacteria; phylum Pseudomonadota; class Alphaproteobacteria; order Rhodobacterales; family Rhodobacteraceae; genus Epibacterium; species Epibacterium mobile. The sequence goes on from NZ_LNWY01000014.1 coordinate 186,460, forward strand.
TGGGCATCTGGTCTACAAATCGGGCGCAGGCATAGAGCCCGTCCACTACCTTTGTCCCAGCTGCCATGACGCAGGTATTAAATCGATCCTGCACGGCAATGGCGCATTGAAGGCCTGCAAGCACAACTCGCGTCATGGCAGCTTTCGATTTGAGCTGCGAAACCCAAATTCGGGCTGGGCTGCGAAACGGCGCAGGTGACCGCAGCCCACTCATGCCGCCACCTCGGTATCCTGCGCGAAAAACTCAGGCGCGCCGGGGTCGGTCAGCATGACGAGCAGCGCGATATGGCTGGCGGGCGCTGTGACGGCGCCCCACCAGTTCAGCGCGGTCTGAAACGATACATCGCAGAACAGCGCGACCTCGCGCGGGCTGTGGAACCGGGCGCGGAAATAGCTCGACCATAGGTCAGGCGCATTGACCTTTAGGGCGTGCGGGTCAAACTGATTTGACCAAGACTTTTGCCCAGCGCCACGCGCATCATCACCGCATGGCACATCATTGTTCACAATCAGGGTTAGACGTGGGCGGCTCATGCGGCGTCTCCAAAGATGCTAGCCAGATCTGGGCGAAGGTCACGAACAGAAACGCCAAGGGCTCTCGCCAACTTCTCAACAGTGTGGAGCCCGGGCCTGCGCGCACCACTTTCAATCAGGCTGAGAAATGTGCGCGATATCCCTGCCTCTTCGCAAATTTCTTCCCGAGACAGGCCCCTAGCACTGATATGTTCGCTGATATTCATTCCAAATATTTACTCTATGTGAATTTTTGGAACAAGCGAATTTTTACATAATGTATATGGATGCGCAGGTGCCCTTACCGCATAGAGTGGGCATGAAATTCAGCATACGTGAAAAACGCCTCGCTGCTGGCCTCACCCAAGAGGACATGGCAGAAAAGTTGGAGATTTCGACAGGCCTCTACAACGGCTTGGAGAAAGGCAAACGACGTATGAATGAGACCTACCTTGAGGGTATCGCTATCATCCTTGGGGTAATGGTGTCGGATCTTATCATCGAGGATAAGCCGACAATATCAATCGCGGGCAAGGTCGGTGCCGGTGCTCAAGTGCCCTTGTTCGACGCCTACGAGAAGGGTGACGGCCCGCAGGTGGAGTGCCCACCCGGCATCGGGCCGCATGGCGTAGTGGCAGTTGAGGTCGAAGGTGACAGCATGGAGCCGGTATATTCCGACGGGGATCTGCTGTTCTACTCACGCAACGGGCACGACAGCGTTCCTGATGAGGTGATCGGCCATAAGTGCGTTTGCGAGGATGCGGACGGCATGGGTTGGGTGAAACAGGTGAAGGCCGGTGATGAACCTGGACTGTTCCACCTGATATCGATTAATCCATCCGGCAAGAACATGCACAACGTGCGTCTCAAGTGGGCTGCCCGCGTCCGGCTGCATTGGCCTGCGGAGTTTGCGAGGAAGAAGTGGTCCTAGTTCGCTCACCATATTAGAGGCAAAAGCCCGACACTCGATCATAAATCACTTAAGCATTTAAGAAATAAAGTAAAACAGGAGGTTAAATTTGACCGACGTCTTTGCCTACTCCGCACCAATGCGTCGCGGACAAGATCTAGAGTTCATCAAAACAGTGTCTGACTTGCAGGATTCAGAGGAACTCATACTCATTCTTACAACGAATGGGGGAGATCCTGATGCTGCCTACAAGATTGGTCGGTACCTCCAGCACAAATACCCATCCTTCAAGATACTCATCCCGGGCCTGTGCAAAAGTGCTGGGACGCTCCTTGCAATCGCCGCCGAAGAGATCATCTTTTCACCATATGGAGAGCTTGGGCCTCTCGACATCCAGATGTCCAAGACAGACGACATTGCTGGAATGGAGAGCGGGCTCAACATCAGCGAGGCTTTTACATCATTGGAAAGCCGAGCCAGGGAAACGTATCACAACTTGGTGATGGAGATTATCAACAGTAGTGGGGGCGTTATATCCTTCCATACAGCATCGCACTCAGCGTCTGAAATCGTATCAGCAATCTACAGTCCGGTATTTTCTAAGATCGACCCGGAGGAAGTTGGCTCACGAACGCGAGCAATGCGGATTGGCGAGGACTATGGCCTCAGGCTGAACATGAAGCACAAGAACCTTCGGGTAGACAAACTATCCATGCTCTCTCAATCATACTCAAGCCATGGTTTCGTCATTGACATGCTGGAGGCCAGAGTGCTCTTTAATAACGTAAGGGAGGCGACTGAAGTTGAAAAAAGCATTGTTGACATGCTCGGAGAAACAGGGCGTATCAGCGGAAATTCAACCTTCTTTAAGAATCTCTCGGCAGAATACGCCAAGTTACGGGAGACCCAGGCGGATGATGACACACCAAACTGCAACGCAAGCCCCGACAGCGAAAGCTCCACAACGAGATCAAATGGAAAAAATCCTCAAGGAGCAAGCTCAGCGTCAGCACCTAAAACCAGCAAAGGCGACACTAAAGCCAAGTGAGCGCTCTGACATGCAAAAGCAACTACTCACTGCAAGCTAACTCACGTCACATAAGATGATTTCAAGAGACCCCGCTCCGGCGGGGTTTTTCTTTGCGTGCACCATGCGGTTACAGGGTCGCGGCACTTGGCACTGAGGTGAATATCATAAATTTCACATATTGTAAAATTTTCACTTGCCCCACATATTCACATATTGTAAAAATACTTCATCAACCGATGGAGGATTGAATGCAAGACATAACCCAGACTGCCCGGCAGATCGCCGGTTCGCCCGAGGATCACCTCGACGAAATCCACCTGTTCACATCCGCATGGGCCACAATGAAGGCGGCGCGCGGCGAGGGGTTCGACCCTGCGCGCTTGCGCCCACAGCATCTTATTGATCGCCCGGCGCCAACGCCGGAACCAACCGATATGGTTCTGGATCGCGTTGGCCAGAAGGTCCGCGCGATCATGGATGAACAGGGCATCCTACCGCATCGCCGCCATGCGGCGTAACGCCCGGCGCTCCCGAAACGCCTCTCCGTTTTTTGCGACCAGCGCGGCGCATATCAGGCAACCCCCGCGGGCACCACCCGCCCCACCATGAACATCACGCGGCAAGGATTTGAGGATTGGCCTTGCCGCGAATTCCAGAGGTTTCGCACCCGTCTTGCGGTGCGGATCGGGCGCGGGCGGTTCAATCCTCCAAATTGCACGCCGCCCGCGCATTTCTCCGAGAGACAGCATGACACCTTACACCGCAGCTCAGACGCTCAAAGCGACGCCCCTACTCAACCGTGCCCGCCTCTTTCTCGATCTAGGCGGCAACATCTGGCGACCTGACCGTGATCCTTGGGTTTATGAGGAAATGCTTTGGCTTGTGGAGCTGCACGGAATCCGCGCCACCGCGACAGCGCGGACAGAGGCGTTTGCCAATTGGATCAAACAGGCGACCGATCAGACCGCCAAACGTGCGAGCGATGGGCGGCCTGAATGTCCCTATAACGGGCAATGCCCTGCACCGAACAAGATCCCCGTCGAGGCCTGAAACCTGCCTCCGACCAACTGACGGGGAGTTCCGCCTCCCCGTCCCTTTCTCACACCCTGTGGCTTTGGCCACAGCGCCCGGGGCGATTACCGCCACTCACGCAAACAAACGCACCCCGGGCAAAATTACAAAGGTGATCCACATGGCAAAGATTCTGATAGGTTGTGAAACCAGCGGCATCGCCCGGCGCGCCTTTGAGGCCCGTGGCCACGACGTATGGTCTTGCGACATTGAAGCAGCAGAGGATGGCTCGAACCGACATATCCGCTGCGACATTCGCGACGGCATCCTTGACGAGGGCTGGGACCTTTTGACCGTGATGCACCCGCCCTGCACGCGCCTTTGCCGCTCTGGTCGCCGCTGGATGAGCGGCCCCGGCAAGTGGACACCGCCCCGTCAGCTCCCCAAGGGAAAGACTTGGCAAGATATGCGCACCGAGTTCGAAGAGGGCGTCAGCATCTTCACCGCTTGTTGGCGCGCTCCCATTGATCGGGTCGCTATCGAAAACCCGGTGATGAACGACCTCGCCCGCGACCGGATGCCTATCGACCTGCCCGTGCCGCACCTAGTACAGCCGTTCTGGTTTGGAGAGCCGACCTATAAGGCAACCGGGTGGTATTTGCGCGGCCTCTCCCCTCTGGCCGCCACCTATCGGCTCGAAGAGCCAGAGCGCGGCTCTGAGGCATGGAAGGATTGGAGCCGTATCCACCGGATGCCGCCCAGCGCAGAGCGCGCACGCCTCCGCAGCCGCTCTTTTCCCGGGATGATGGAAGCCGCCGCCCAGCAATGGGGCGACCAAGCATCAGAGCAACTCGCCGCCGCAGCGGCTTAACCCACGAACCAACCGAAAGGCCTCAAGATGAATGCTCATACTGAAATCAAAGCCGATGCCGTGATTAAGTCTCTGACGGTTGATATTGGCGATCTGCGTGCGGCCCTCGCATGGGTGAACAGCGTGCGGCAGCACCGGAACACGATTCCGATCATCAGCCACAACCTGTTCCGCGTCGAAAATGGCATTCTGTCCATAACCGCGACGGATCTCGACCGCGAAACCACCGAGACCTTGCTTTGCGAAGCATCTGAAAACTGGGGTTTTGTTGCCAATGGCTACAGGATCTTGAAGGTAACGGCGGGCCTGACCGGCTCCGTAAAGATCGAACACGATGTTCCGAACGAACGCCTGACCCTGACCGCTGAGGGCATCACCCTAGTCATGAACCTGCTGGCACCGGCAGAGGATTGGCCGGCTCTGGTAAAGCACAAACACCTCGGCAGTATCGAAGTCGGCGAGGCGGTGCTGCATCAGGCCTTGAAACTGGTCAAGCCCTGCATTTCAACCGAGGAAACGCGCTACTACCTCAACGGCATCTTCTGGGCCGCGCACGATGGGGCGCTGCGCATGGTCACGACAGACGGTCACCGTTTGGCCCGTCTCGATCTCGATGCGCCGGAGCCGCCGCACAACGTGATTTTCCCGCGTGACGCTGTTTCGCCCTTGCTGGCGATGCTGACCGCCAAAGGCAACCAGTCTGCCAAGATCAGCTTTTATGGGAAGGATAACACCGCGCGTGTGATGTGCGCCCAGGTCGGTGAGCGAACGCTCTATGCCAAGCTGATCGACGGCACATATCCCGATTACACGCGGGTGATCCCTTCCGATGAGCGCGAGAACAAGATTGATATCCTCGTGCCCCGCACTGCCGCTCAGCGCCTTCGGCTTATGACCGACGGCGACCGCTGGGCAAACAAAGTCTGCCGCATAAGCCCGGAGAAAGGCACCATGACGGTTGCACCCAGCGGAGGAGACGAAACCTTGTCAGTGACCTATGCGGCCGCAGGCAAACCCGCCCCCGAGGTCGGCTTCAATGTCAACTATCTCGCCCAGGCCACCGCAACGCTGGGCGATATCCGGCTCCGCTCATCTTCGGGCGCTGACCCCGCACTGGTGACCTGCGAAGCGCATACGAACCTGCTCATGGTCCTGATGCCGATGCGGGTTTGACCGCGCGTTCTTTCGCCCCTGCGTTCTCACAAAATCCAATGGAGTCGTAATGAAAACGCCCCATCGAAACAAAACAAACCCTTGCGCCCGCGTTTTGGCTGACATGGCGCGGACGTGCTTTCTGATCGGTGAGGAGACCGATTTTGACGCACACTTTCGCTGGTCAGCGCATGTGAATGAGGTCGAAGTCACCGTTACCCCGGCCAACGCTAGTCTGGATCACGCTGTGTTGCAGCTAGACGAATACCTAAACATTCCCTCACGCGGCGGGAGGTGGTCAGAAAATGAGTTCCGCACCGATACCTACCCACGCGTCAAGGCCTTCGCGAAGGAGCTGGAAGCCTTCTATCTGGCCCATCAAGCCTAAATCCAACAACTTCCAGAAAGGTACCACAATGCAGGAAATTGACCTGATCCCCGGGGCAGAAATCGGAAATAAAACTGCATTCTGCCCGGAGAAAATGGATGCCGCAGGCGTTGACGCGGTATCGCTTTCGAAAGCCCTGACGGAGCGCCTTGCGCCGTTCGCCGCGCTGCTCACCGATGGTCGCGGCGTTGGCCTCTTTGTTCGAGGCGAGGACGCCTCCGTCGTCGGCATCCTAACAGACGATTAATTCCCCGGAGGCACCCATGGCCGCACCAGAAGCGAAAGAACAATCTGATATCGACGGCAGCGAAAAGCTCATTGTGTTCTTCATGATGAAAGGGCAGCCGGAACACCTTCGCATTTCACTCAAGTCTGAAGCCGCTATCGAGCTTATGGAAATGATCGAAGGGCACGTAACAACGCACGGTTTCAAAGGTTGGCGGCGCTTCAATGGCATACTGCTGAATATGCAGGAGGTGCAAGCTGCATGGATCTCACAGCCCCAAACGTCCAACTAACGCCCGAGGAACCATGAATGGAATTGAACGCATCGCAGCGGCGCGGTTACCGCAAACTCACAATCACGTATCCACATTTCGGCCTCAATCCGGTCGAAGTCTGCGCTATCCGCGTCAACTAAAACGCCTAAGGAGATTTGCCCATGGTAAGCTTTGCACCTGCCGCCCTGCGCGAGGCCAATGCCGCTGCATACCTTGATCTTTCGGTCTCGAAATTCCGCGACCTGGTCAGCAACGGGGCATTGCCGAAGCCTGTGCGGCTCGCGGACGGCGTCGAACGCTGGAAGTCTGACGAGCTGCTCGCAATCCTCAACGGCACATCGGCGCGTCCATGCGAGGAATTTGAACTGTGAGACGACCGCCAAAGCCACGGATCGCTAAACCGCACCTGAAATGGACTTGGGACCACCGCAATAGCGTGTGGGTTCCGTATCATCGGATCACTTGGTTTGAATCGGGAAAGCGAAAAGAAAAGGCGATCAAGCTGGATTGGCAAGGCCAAGGCGAACGCCTCGATCTACTCTATTGGCAATGCGAGACTGGCAAGCATGATAAGCAGTTCACGCCTGCCAAATACACATGGGCGGAGCTGATCGAAGTTTGGCGGCGCGATCCTCGTATCCAGGGGCGCTTGTCCGATGGAACAAAACAAAGCTACCGGCGAGATATGGATCGCATCCTCGAAAAAAATGCCGGAAAGGATGTTCGCAAAACGTCGCGGCAGGCGGTTCGCAACGCCCACACCAAAATGTCGGACACTCCAAGAAAGGCCGATAAGTATCTGCAAACGATCAGCCTTCTGTGGAACTACGGTGTCGAGAAACTCGATTGGCCCCTTGGCGCCAATCCGGCGAAGGGCATCGATCATTTTGGCAAGCAACGCGAATTTGAACCCTGGCCGGAATGGCTGATCAATAAGCTTCCAGAGGCCCCAGCCAATGTACGCACTGCGGCGGAGTTGATACTCGGCACGGGACAGCGTCCCAACGCAGCTATTCGAATGCGGCGAGATCAATTTCGTGGCGAATGGATGGAGGTAATTGACGAGAAGGGCAAACAGAGCTTCGAAACGTACTGTCCGCAAGCGCTTCGCGAGTATTTGGATACGCTGCCGGTTGCTGGGTCCCATGTTCTGGCCAAGAACCTTACACAGCCCTTAGGTTATGACGCAGTCGAGAAGGCATTTCGCGCGTGGCGCAACGGCCTTGGCCCCGAAGCAAAACCTTATGTTCTGCATGGCCTTCGCAAACTTGCGATTATTCGCCTGGCAGAAGCCGGATGTAGTGATGCGCAAATCCAAGCGGTTACCGGACAAAGCGCCGAAATGGTTGCCTACTACCGCAAACGGGCCAGCCGCAAAGCACTCAGCAAAGCTGCACACGAACGCCAGCAATGACCATGGAACAGAACAAAAACAAAACGAGACAGTGGGAGTCGCATGTGGGAGTCAGCCACAATGAAGAAAAACCGCCGATCTTGCGACCGGCGGTTTTCTCAAGCGAAAGCAATGCTTTGCGATGGTACCCAAGGCCGGACTCGAACCGGCACGCTGTCACCAGCGGGGGATTTTGAATCCCCTGCGTCTACCATTCCGCCACTTGGGCATGGGGAGGTTCCTATCGCTGCTTTTGCCCAAGGTCCAGAGGCAAATTCAGTGTTTTATGAAGAAAATTTGTCACCGGCCCCATGCTCACGAAGTGGAGAGTTGACCCGGTGATGCCCACATGCCACCTGAACGCAATAGCTTGTTGAAGAGGTCTTTTCCGTAAAATGCTGCGTTCCCTTTATGATCGGACCATGGCGCTTGCCGACCACCCGCATGCGCTGTGGTGGCTGGCGATTGTGGCATTTATCGAGAGCTCGGTCTTTCCGATCCCGCCGGACGTGCTGATGATCCCGATGATCCTTGCACGACCTTCGCGTGCCTGGCTCATAGCCCTTGTGGCGCTTTTGGCGTCCGTTGCAGGTGGTCTATTGGGCTACGCCATTGGTGCGTTCTTCTACGAGGGCATCGGCCAGCCGATCCTCGAGGCGATGGGCAAGGCCGACAAGATGGCCGAGTTTAACGAGCGCTTTAACGACTTTGGCTTCTGGGCGGTGCTGATCGCGGGGGTGACGCCGTTTCCTTACAAGGTCATCACCATCATGTCCGGCTGGACGGGCATGCCGATCATGACTTTTGTGGCGACCTCGCTCCTTGCTCGTGCCTTGCGGTTCTTCCTTGTGGCAGGGTTGCTGTGGCAATTCGGCGCGCCGGTGCGTGACTTTATTGAAAAGCGCTTGGGGCTGGTGTTCACCGTCTTCTGTCTGCTGCTCTTTGGCGGTTTTCTTGCACTGAGGTATCTATGACGTTCAGCCGTTTTCTAATCCTGCTTGCCGCTGGAGGCTCTGCAGCGCTACTGCTTGGGGCATTTGGGTTTCAGTATATTGGCGAGCTTGCGCCCTGCAAACTCTGTATCTGGCAGCGCTACCCGCATGGGGCAGCCGTTGGCATTGGTATTCTTGCAGTCCTGATCCCCGGTGCGATTTTGCCCTATCTGGGGGCACTGGCCGCCTTAACCACATCCGTTATCGGTGCCTTTCATGCGGGCGTTGAACAGGGATGGTGGGAAGGTCCGACCACCTGCACCTCTGGCGCGATTGACAACCTCAGCGCGGATGAGCTGATGTCGCAGATCATGTCTGCACCCCTCGTGCGCTGTGACGACATCCCGTGGGAGATGTTAGGCCTGTCCATGGCAGGCTGGAACGCGGTGATCTCGCTTGGTCTGGCCGCGCTGTGGTTCGCAGCTGCCCGTCACGCACGCTAAGGGTCAGCTTGAGGGTCAGCTTACGGCGCGACTGTCTTTCTTAGTGGCCAGCAACAGGTTGGTTTCGCTGGTCACCACACCATCAAACATACGGATTTTCGCAAGCGCCTCATCAAGCGTCTCAAGCGTTTCTGTCCCCAGCTCTACAATCAGATCCCAGCGCCCGTTGGTGGTGTGGACCGCCCGCACTTCGGGCAGGCCCTGAAGCTGCCTTGTGATGCGCGATGCCCCGCGCCCCTCAATACCGATCATCATCAGACCTCTGACCGGATCGCGCAGCACGTCCTCCTTCAGAACCACCGTGAACCCCAGGATGTCACCGCGCGATTGCAGCCGCTCGATCCGCGTGCGCACCGTCGTGCGCGACAGTTCCAACTGCATGGCAAGATCGGAGAGTGAGGCTCTGGCATCGTGGCGCAGGGCCGCAATCAGGCGTTCATCCGTTTTGTCCATGTATCGGCTCCGTTTTGTGTTATCTCTTCTCCTTATGAGCAATTTGTTCTCTGTATTCCACCTCAAATCGGAGAAATATCAAACCCAACCCCAATCAAGGAGATCGCGGATGTCTTCTCGTCATTGTATTCTCGTTGGCGCACCCGTCGACAGCGGCAAGCGTCGCACCGGTTGCCTCATGGGCCCGGACGCCTATCGCACTGCCGGGCTGGCCGGCGCATTGGAAAGCCTCGGCCACACGGTCGAGGACATTGGCAATGTCACCCCTGCCCCGCATGCGCCCGATGATGGGGCGGGCAAACTGCATGAACCAAACCTCACCCGCGCTTGGACCGAGAGCCTGTCAGAAGCCGCAGAAGCTGCTATGGCACGCGGTATGCCGATTTTCTTGGGCGGCGATCATGCCTTGGCGCTGGGGACCGTGCGTGGTGTCGCAAACCACGCCGCAACTCAAGAGCGCCCGCTGTTTGTGCTCTGGCTCGATGCCCACAGCGACTACCACTCACTTGAGAGCACCGATTCCGGCAATCTTCACGGCTGCCCCGTGCGCTATTTCACCAAACAGGCGCAGTTTGATACTTTCCCGCCGGTGCCCAACCCAGTGCCGCCCGAAAATGTCTGCATGATCGGTCTGCGTTCGGTGGACACCGCAGAACGCGAAGCCATGGAGAAGGTCGGCATTCACCGCCACGACATGCGCGATATTGATGAGAACGGCATCGCCCGTCCGCTCAGCGCCTTTTTGGAAAAGGTCGCCGCGCAAAACGGCATGCTGCATGTCTCATTGGATGTGGATTTCCTCGACCCTTCCGTCGCACCTGCGGTTGGCACCACAGTTCCGGGCGGTGCCACCGTGCGCGAGGGCCATCTGGTCTGCGAAATCCTGCATGACAGCGGGCTGATGACCTCAATGGATCTGGTGGAACTGAACCCCTTCCTCGATGAGCGTGGCCGCACCGCGCATCTGATGGTGGATCTTTGTGCCTCTGCCATGGGACGGCGCGTCTTTGACCGCCCCACCCGTAGCTACAATACCTGAGAGACGCACACCCGCGTCGCTCGTTTTGACATCAACTGGCAGAGGGTGAGGCGAGTAAACTCGCCCCCTTCGGCCCCCGCAACAGGATAGCCCAATGACCCAGCCATCAGACAAGGCCCTTGTCCCTTTTGTTAGCGTAGACAATATGATGCGCCTCATTCATCATGTCGGCGTCGAGGATATGATGCGTGATCTGGCCGACTATATCGAGGCCGATTTCAAACGCTGGGAGCTGTTTGACAAAACGCCCCGTGTCGCCAGCCATTCTGACGTTGGTGTGATCGAACTGATGCCCACCTCCGATGGCGAGGCTTACGGGTTCAAATACGTCAACGGCCACCCCAAGAACACGTCTGAGGGGCTGCAAACCGTGACGGCCTTTGGTCTGCTCGCCGATGTCTATACCGGCTATCCGGTGCTCTTGACCGAGATGACCATCCTCACCGCCCTGCGCACCGCCGCGACCTCGGCCATGGTGGCCAAGCATCTCGCCCCCAAGGGCGCGGATACCATGGCGATGATCGGCAATGGCGCGCAGTCGGAATTTCAGACGTTGGCAATGAAGGCGATCATCGGTCTCAAGGCCGTGCGCCTTTATGACAAGGACCCGGCGGCGACCGAGAAATGCGCGCAGAACCTCGCAGGGTTGGGTATTGATGTGACCATCTGCAAAACCCCGGAAGAGGCCATCGAGGGCGCACAGATCCTCACCACCTGCACCGCGGACAAGCAATATGCCACCATCCTGACCGACAACATGGTCGGCAGCGGTGTGCATATCAACGCCATCGGCGGCGACTGCCCCGGCAAGACTGAGCTCGCACCCGGCATCCTCAACCGGTCTGACGTGTTTGTGGAATACCCGCCGCAAACCCGCGTCGAGGGCGAGATCCAGCAGATGCCCGAGGACTTCGCCGTGACGGAACTGTGGGAAGTGATCTCCGGTCACAAACCGGGCCGGACCGGTGATCGTCAAATCACGCTTTTTGACAGTGTCGGCTTTGCGATCGAGGATTTCTCGGCCCTTCGCTACATTCGCGACCGCATCAAGGGCACGGATTACTTCGTCGATCTTGACATGCTGGCAGATCCGGATGATCCGCGTGACCTCTTTGGCATGGTGCAACGCGCCAAAGCCTGATGCAGAAAGCGCGCCTTTCGGGGCGCGCTTTTCTTTTTATACCAAAGGGTTCAGGCTTCCAGTTCACTGTCCCAATAGAGATAATCCATCCAGCTTTCATGCAGGTAGCCGGGCGGGAACTTGCGGCCCGTATTGCGCAGCTCATCCGCCCCGGGACGGCGCGGTGGTTTGCGCAGGGACATGCCCGCACGGTGCAGCGGCTTGGAGCCTTTCTTGAGATTGCAGCGCGAACAGGCCGCCACCACGTTTTCCCAACTGGTGATCCCACCAGAGGCGCGCGGCACCACATGGTCAAAGGTCAGATCGCCCTTGGCGCCGCAATACTGACAGCGAAATTCGTCCCGCAAGAATAAATTAAAGCGCGTGAAGGCCACGCGCTTTTGGGGTTTGACAAAATCCTTCAGTACCACGACCGATGGTATTCGGATCTCGGTACTGGGACTGCGCACAACCTCGTCATACTCGGCCACGATGGCAACCCGGTCGAGCCAAGCGGCTTTGACGGCGTCCTGCCATGGCCAGAGTGACAAGGGGTAGTATGACAAAGGACGATAATCCGCGTTCAACACCAGCGCTGGATGTTGTTTCAGAGCCCCCGGCTCCCTTACGAATTCTGTCCTGAAGTCTCCGTCCATGAACGTCTTCCTCGCCCTGCTTGCCTCGAGATGGCACCAGAGCGGGGAACCCGCCCCAGCTTGTGATTGACTATATATCGTGGCCGGAGCCTGACAAGCCCCAAAGCGCCACCAGATGTCGTGTGAGATAGGATGATTCCGTTACAGAGGCGTGACAGTTATCCACAGCCCGGACATCAGGCATTCCGCAGCGCGGCATCTGCACAGGCTTGCACCTCGGCCCGCCTGCCCGTAGAGCCAACCCCATGAGCCGCTTGATCCGTTTCAACAAACCCTTTGATGTGCTGCCGCAGTTCACCGATCGTGGCAGCGAAGGCAGCCCGTGCGCCACGCTGAGCGACTATGTCGATTGCCCCGGCGTCTACCCCGCCGGGCGTCTGGACCGCGACAGTGAAGGGTTGATGCTGCTCACCGACAACGGCCGCCTACAGGCCTGGATCAGCGACCCCAAGCATAAGCTGGAAAAAACCTATTGGGTGCAGGTCGAGGGTATCCCCGATGAAGACGCTCTGAACTTACTCCGCCAAGGGGTTGAGCTAAAAGACGGAATGACCCGCCCTGCGAAGGCGCGTCTTATCAATGAGCCTGCTCAGCTCTGGGCCCGCACCCCGCCGATCCGGGAACGTAAATCCGTGCCCACCGCATGGCTCGAGTTGAAGATCACCGAGGGCAAAAACCGACAGGTCCGGCGCATGACAGCCGCCGTAGGGCATCCAACCTTGCGGCTGATCCGCTACGCCATTGGTGCCTGGACACTGGATGGGCTGGCGCAGGGCAAATGGCAGGACCTCGACCCGCCGCGCGTGCCCGGCCCGCCAAAACCCTCGCAAAAGCCGCCCCGCCGCAAACCGCACGCACAAAATACAGAAAACGGCGCCTCAAGGTCTCCCTCAAAGCGCCGCAAACCACGTTCAAAATCAACGCGCTAGGATCACAAGCTCAGTTTGTCGCGCATGAAAGCCAAGGCCACACTCAGCCCATCGGGCGCGATCCCGTGGCCGGTGCCCTTCATCACATGGGCAAACACATCCTGAAAGCCCGCTTCTTGCAGCGCTTCAGCAGCCTGTGGCAGCGATTGCGGTGGCACCACGTCGTCCTCGTCTCCATGCACCAGCAGCACCGGCATCCGGCTCACGACCTCGTCGCTAAAGGTGTCCGGCGACAGCAGCCGACCGGAAAACGCCACGATCCCCGCCACGGGGTCTTCGCGACGCGGGGCCACATGCAGCGCCATCATGGTGCCTTGCGAGAAGCCCAGCAGAACCACCTGCTCCGGCAGCAGATCCTCGTCCACCATGAAGGCATCCAGAAACGCGTTAAGGTCATCCACCGCCGCCATCATGCCGCGCATGGATTCCTCCTCAGATGAGCCGTCAATCCACGGAATTGGGAACCACTGGAACCCCATCGGGGCACCGGCGCAGGCCTCGGGCGCATCGGGGGCGACGAACAAAGTGTCCGGCAGATGTTCGGCCAGCGGGTCGGCGAGCCCGAGGAGATCCGCCCCATTGGCCCCATAGCCGTGCAAAAACACCACGGCCGAGCGGGTTTCACCGGAGAGCGGCTCTTTGCGGCCGGCAGTCAAAACGCGAGTCATCGGATCCCTTCCCTGTCCTTTGCCACATGGTAATAGGCCCACAAAAGCCGCGCCGCAACCGACCGCCACGGCGACCACGCCGCGGCCATGTCGCGCAGGGCACGCTCTTTGGGCCGCTCCGGCAGGTCAAACAACAGCCGCGCGCTTTCTTGCAAAGCCAGATCGCCAGGCGCAAAGACATCCGCCCGGCCAAGGGAAAACATCGCGTAGATCTCTGCCGTCCAGATGCCGATGCCCGAAACCTGTGTCAGCTCTGCCACCACATCTGCTGTAGGAGCATCCCGTAAGGACTTGAAATCTATACGCGCCTCCGCCAATGCGCGGGCATATCGGATCTTCTGGCGGCTCAGGCCCGCCGCGCGCAGATCCTCATCGCTGGCCGAGAGGATTTTCCGCGGCCCGGTCAGTTTCGCCGCACGCAGGCGGTTCCAGATCGCATTGGCCGACGCCACCGAGACCTGCTGACTGACGATGGCGCTCAGAAGCTGCGCAAACCCATCGGGCTTGCGCCGGAGCGGCAGTGGCCCCGTGAGTGTCAGCGCATCAGCAAAGCGTGGATCTTGCGCCGAGAGCCATGCGGCGCCTTCGGCCACGCAGGCTGGGGTCTCGATGATGCGGCCAACCGTCATCTGGTGCCCCGCGCGAAAATTGTATTGGTGCACTGCACGCTGCTTGTTCCTTCACCTGTTCAGGGCTACGCAATTGCCATGACTATGACCGCTCCCGCCCCCGACGACCATATTGCAAAGCGCAATGTTCTGATTCTTGTGCTCGCGCAGGCCTTTCTGGGCGCGCAGATGCCGATGATCTTCATCGTGGGCGGACTGGCCGGTCAATCCCTGGCGACCAACCCCTGTCTGGCAACCCTGCCGATTTCGCTGATCGTCGCAGGCTCGATGCTCTCGGCCACGCCAATCTCAGCGATCATGCAGCGGTACGGACGCCGCGCCGGATTTGCCATTGGTGCCACCGGTGGTGCGCTGGGTGGGCTGATCGGCGGCTATGGTCTCTACCTCGGCTCATTTCCGGTGTTTCTGGTGGGCAGCGCCCTGACCGGTATCTATATGAGCGCGCAAGGGTTTTACCGTTTTGCCGCCGCCGATACCGCATCTGACAGCTTTCGCCCCAAGGCGATCTCCTATGTGATGGCCGGGGGCCTGTTGTCGGCGATTGTTGGCCCGCAGCTGGTCAAAGCCACCAGCGATGCATTCGTCATTCCCTTCCTCGGCACCTATCTGGCGGTGATCGCAGTGAATGTGCTGGGGGTCGGCCTCTTTGCCTTTTTGCGCATTCCGCGACCACCCGCACCGAAGGAAGATGCCCCCATTGGTCGCAGCCGTTGGGAACTGCTGAAAACCCCCACCATCGCGGTCGCCGTGATCTGCGCGATGGTGTCTTATGCGCTGATGAATTTGGTGATGACGTCTACGCCGCTGGCGGTTGTAGGCTGTGGGTTCAGCCAGAACACCGCTGCGGATGTGGTCACCTCGCATGTTCTGGCGATGTATGTGCCGTCCTTCTTTACCGGGCATCTGATTGCACGTTTCGGCGTGGAAAAGGTCGTTGGCGCGGGGCTGGTGATCCTCGCAGGTGCTGGCGCTGTCGCCTTGCAGGGCGTGGATCTGGGCAACTTCTTTATCGCGCTGATCCTTCTGGGCGTTGGCTGGAACTTCGGCTTTATCGGCGCGACCACCATGCTCGCTGGCGCACATGAGGCGCATGAGCGCGGTCGGATGCAGGGTCTCAACGACCTGCTGGTCTTTGGCGGTGTGACCGTCGCCTCCGTTGCATCCGGTGGATTGATGAACTGCTCGGGTGGCAATCCGGTCGAGGGTTGGGCCGCCGTCAATATGGCCATGGCCCCCTTCTTGGTGCTGGCGGGCGGCGCCTTGATCTGGCTGGTGCTGAAGCCCAAATCCGCCACCGCCTGATCGCAGATTGCACCGAGGCGCGCTACCAGCGCCCGGTGCCAGCCTGCCACATCAGCGAGACCCGCCTGCGAAACTCACTCAGGCCAAGCGCGCCTGCCGCCACCCGCGCAGGTTCTGCCCGGACCTGTCGCAATATGGCGCCTGCCTGCCAGCCGGGCAGGAAGGCACTGCTTGCCGCAGAAGAGATTGCCTGCCGCCTCCGTCTGGCAGCGGCAAGCCGGTCCAACCCACGTTCCGCCAGTTGGATCAGCCCCGCGTTGGTGCCATCCAACAGCGGCACCCGTTTTTGGGCCTCGAACTCCGGGATTGCGCGCAGATAGGCTGCAAGCCCCGCCGCATAGGCATAGTCGCGCACAATACCTTCGTCTGCTGGCCCCAGCGAGGCAGCTGCCATCCACATCAGACCGCCCGATGTGGCGTCGATATAGGTGTCAAAGGCTGCCTCATCCTCAAACGGATCGCGGTAGATATCCCAGCGCCGCGCCTCGGCCATCGCGTCAATCACCTGCGCGGCCTCGTGGTTGACCAACCGCGCCAGCGGTGTCGCCACATAATGCCTGCGCACCTGGCCGCCGGACGCAATCTCCGCACCGACATCACGCCACCACTGCACCCGCATTTCGGCAATCATGCTCTCCTGACTGGCCCAGGGCGCGCGCGACATCTCGATGTTAAAGGCGTAGAGCGCAAACAGCAGCGGGCGCGCCTCGACGGGAGCGGCCATTGCGGCCAGAAAACGATCCGGATCGCCTTTCTGAACCGCCTCAGCGCAGGCGATCAGGTCATCGTCAAACTGCATCCGCCGCCTCGGCCGCATCGCGCAGCAGCTTCCAGTTCATCGCATCGAGCAGCGCGTCAAAAGACGCATCCAATATGTTCGGACTGACGCCAACAGTGGACCAGCGCCGCCCCTTGCCGTCTTCGCTGTCGATGATGACGCGGGTCACAGCCTCGGTGCCGCCCTGGGTGATACGCACCTTAAAGTCGACCAGCCGCATGTCGTCCAACACTTTGGAATAGCGCCCCAAATCCTTGCGCAGTGCCTTGGCCAAGGCGTTCACCGGGCCACGGTCACTGCCCGAGGGATCAAGCGACTCACTCACCGAGAGGAGTTTTTCGCCATCCACTTTGACAACCACAACAGCTTCCGAGAGGCTGATCATCTCATCATACTTATTCTTGCGCCGCTCCACCGTGACCTTATAGCGCTTGACCTCAAAGAACTGCGGCATCTGCCCCAGTTCCTCGCGCGCCAGCAGCTCAAAGGACGCCTGCGCCGTATCGTAGGAATAGCCCTCGGTTTCGCGTTCCTTCACCCGCTCCAGAATGCGGCCAAGCGCAGGGTCGCCCTTTTCAACCGTCAGGCCCGCCTCTGCCAGACGGCGGCGCAGGTTCGACTGCCCCGCCTGATTAGACATCGGGATGACGCGGCTATTGCCCACCACCGCAGGCTCAATATGCTCGTAGGTCGAGGGGTCCTTGAGGATCGCGCTGGCATGCAGCCCCGCCTTATGCGCAAAGGCCGAGGCCCCCACATAGGCTGCCTGCTTTTGCGGCACCCGGTTGAGGATCTCATCCAGCATCCGGCTCACCGTGGTCAGCCGCGCCAGCGCCCCCTGCGGCACGCCCGTCTCATACGCGCTGGCATAGGGTTCCTTCAACAGAAGCGTCGGGATCAGCGTGGTGAGGTTGGCATTGCCGCAGCGCTCGCCCAGACCGTTGAGCGTGCCTTGGATCTGGCGCACGCCTGCATCCACCGCCGCTAGCGAACAGGCAACCGCATTTTCGGTGTCGTTATGGGTGTGAATGCCCAGATGATCGCCCGGCAGCCCCGCAGCGATCACCTCGGATACGATGCGATGAACCTCATGCGGCAGCGTTCCGCCATTGGTGTCGCACAGCACGACCCAGCGCGCGCCCGCCTCCAGCGCCGCGCGACAGGCCGCCAGCGCGTAGTCTGGATTGGCCTTGTAGCCGTCAAAGAAATGTTCGGCATCAAACAGCGCCTCACGCCCCTGCGCCACGATATGCGCCACAGACTG
The DNA here is from genome assembly GCF_001681715.1 of Tritonibacter mobilis. Lineage (GTDB taxonomy): Bacteria > Pseudomonadota > Alphaproteobacteria > Rhodobacterales > Rhodobacteraceae > Epibacterium > Epibacterium mobile. Next base: position 204,501 of record NZ_LNWY01000014.1, read on the forward strand.
CGCGATATTGTCGAGGTTCTCCTCAAGCGTGATCCCCAGCGCCGCAGTCACATGATAGTCATGCGACTTGCCCACCAGACAAACACTCTTGGTGCCCGCGTTCATCACCGCCGCCAGCACATCGTCATTCTCTGCCGAGCGCCCTGCCCGCTTGGTCATGCCAAAGGCCGTGAGCGTCGCTCGGGTCTCGGGTGCCTCATCGAAAAAGGCACTGTCGGTCGGGTTGGCACCGGGCCAACCGCCCTCAATATAGTCTACACCTAGGTCATCAAGTGCCTGGGAGATCTGCTTTTTTTCCAACGTGGAAAACTGCACCCCCTGCGTCTGCTGCCCGTCGCGCAGGGTGGTGTCATAGAGATAGAGCCGTTCCGTCATTCCAGCCCCTCCAGCTTGGCCGCGTCAAACCCTGTGCCGGGCACAAGTTCCACACCGGTTTTCGACATGCGCACCTCCAGCCCTGCCTCCGTGTAGGCCGACTTGAGGCGATCCACCTCGGCAAAATCCTTGGTTTCCATGGCCGTCTGACGCACCGCGAACAGTCGCGCCTCATGCGCCGAGAGGTCAACCGACGGCGCTGCGGCCCAGTCACCCATCTCATCACTCAAGAGGCCCACCAACTGCCCCGCCGCCAGCAATCCCGCCGCATCGCCAGCCGCTGCCAGCTTGTGCATCTCGGCAATTGCCCCAGCGGTATTGAGATCATCCGCCAGTGCGTCCAAGACCGCGGCAGCAGCGGTGGCGGCGGGCTCGATGCCCGCTGTCAGCGCCCGCCACTTGCGCAACGTCGCCTCCGCCTCGGCGGCCTTCTTCTCGGTCCAGTCCATCGGCTTGCGGTAATGCGTCTGCAGGAACACAAACCGCACCACTTCGCCCGGAATGCCCTGCTCCAGCAGATCGCGCACGGTGAAGAAATTGCCTAAGGATTTGGACATCTTCTTGCCTTCGACCTGCAACATCTCATTGTGCAGCCAGTAGCGGGCAAACTCGCCTTCGGGATTGGCGCAGCAGCTCTGAGCGATCTCGTTTTCATGATGCGGGAACATCAGATCGTTGCCACCGCCATGAATGTCAAAACTCTCGCCCAAGAGATCATAGCTCATGGCGGAGCATTCGATATGCCAGCCCGGACGCCCCCGTCCCCAAGGGCTGTCCCAGCCCGGCTGCGCCGCATCCGAAGGCTTCCAGAGCACAAAATCCATCGGGTTTTTCTTGTAAGGCGCCACCTCAACGCGGGCCCCCGCGATCATATCGTCAACGGAGCGGCCCGAAAGCTGACCGTAGCCCTCGCGCCAGGAGTCCACCGCAAACAGCACATGGCCTTCGGCAGCATAGGCGTGACCCCGCGCGATCAGGTCCTCGATCATCGCGACCATTTGCGGGATATACTGGGTCGCGCGCGGCATATGCGTGGGCTCCAACGCTCCAAGCGCGCCCATATCGTCCAGAAACCACTGGGTGGTCTCGGCGGTGATTTCGCCGATCTCGCGCCCGCTTTCGGCTGCGCGCGCATTGATCTTGTCATCGACGTCGGTGAAGTTGCGCGCATAGGTGACGTGCGCGACGCCGTAGACATGGCGCAGCAGTCGGTACAGCACGTCAAACACCACCACCGGCCGTGCATTGCCCAGATGCGCCCGATCATAGACCGTGGGGCCACAGACGTACATCTGCACATTGTCCGGATCAATCGGGGTAAAGACCTCTTTTTTGCGGGTCTTTGAGTTGTGCAATTTGATCGTCGTCATGTCAGCTCCTTCGACAACACGTCAGCTCGGGCGAACCCCAAATACCTCACCAAGCGCACTGCGCGCAGCGCGGGCTTAGCAACTTGTCACATGAAAGAGAACGACAGAAACCAGCCCGCTGAAGATCAGCAAGCAATACAAATGGTAATAATGGTTTCGATATGCGCCATATTGTTCAGCTAGCACATGTTTTTGGATCGGCCAAGCCCGGAGTTCACCCGCGCCATGATATCCCCCTCAGAACCGAAAGGCTGCAGTGAGGGCCAGTTGCCGGTTCTCGCTCGACAAGGAGTAATCCCCGTCCGCGCTGCGTCTTCCGCTGAGGCTGCCACTCAACTGCACGCCCGGCGATATTTCAATCGCGACGCCAAAGCCAAGAATGCCAAGTTCCTCGTGATCTTCGACAAACAGGCTGCTGCTTCCTTCGGGCTGTAGATCATAACTCGGCCTTGATTCCGTCGTAGGCAGGGCTGGAATATATGTGCTCGCTTCGCGGACGGGGCGCAGGTCCGTGCCAGCATTGGGCCTTTCGGCCTCATCAGACACAACATCACCGACCAGCGTCATCCCCAGAAACCGCCCGGACCAGTCGTCAGAGGCCGCAGGGGTGCTCAGCATTGCGGCTCCTAGCACGGCGCAAGCGCCCAACAGCAGAGCAGAATGCATGCAGCAGATATTATGCCGAGCAAAGCGGTGCATCGGTGAAACCCTATAAGACATGGAGATCACAGCCCATCCCCGGACTGTCAGGCCGTACCGTCCCGACCCTGTCTCATATCTCGCAGATTATACTTAACAATTCGTTCAGCTTCGCCGTTAAAACGCAAAAACTATAGGGGCATGCGCGGCGGGCCTACGTGCATTAGATTTACAAAAGCAAAAGGCCCTCTCCAGTTCGGAGAGGGCCAGTTTCGCCGATCAGGCTCTTTTCATTGACCGCCCGTGTTTTTCTTGCCTTGTCCTTCTCGGCGTATGGGATGAGCGCACCCACCCCAGACAGATTTCAGAAACCCAAAGTGTTTTGGTTCCCGATCATGGTGAAGCGCCGAACTTGCCGGTGCTTCAATTTTGTCGGGGATATCAGCAGATCACAAAGAGCCGCCTCATCCCCTGTGCATCCCCCAAGGTAAGCCTATGGATGCGGTTCCGTTTCCCGGCACATGACGCGCACCGGGACTTTCCTTAGCTACAGCCCGAGGTGGAGCCGCAGGTGTTGCATTTCATGCAGGTGCCGTTGCGCACCAGCGTGTAATTGCCGCATTCGCCGCATGGATCGCCTTCATATCCCTGCATTTTTGCTTTGGTGCGCGCGTCCATTCCGCCGCTTACAACTGGTGCGTCAGAGGTTTCCGGCACCAGTTTCTGCAATGCCGCCACGGGATCGGCGCTGCCGTCCAGCGCGGTCACCGCAACGCTGGTCTGACCGCCTTGCAGCACCACGAGTTCCTGCGGCAGGCGCTTGCGCAAATAACCGGTGGAGGAGATCTGCTTCAGCACCTCCAGCGATTTCGAGGCCGCCCCGTCGCTCAGCTCAGAGAGGTTCGAAAGCCCTTCCTCCGCATCGCCACGACCCAGATCATCGAAAGTTGCGCCTTCGGGCTTCACATGCGCCAGATCGGTGCGGTCGAGGTAGCTCACCGCCAGTTCGCGGAACACGTAATCGAGGATCGAGGTCGCGTTCTTGATCGAATCGTTTCCCTGAACCATCCCCGCTGGTTCGAATTTTGTGAAAGTGAAGGCATCGACAAATTCTTCGAGCGGCACGCCATATTGCAGACCGACCGAGACCGCGATGGCGAAGTTGTTCATCATCGCCCGGAAGCCCGCGCCTTCCTTGTGCATGTCGATGAAAATCTCACCAAGGTTGCCGTCCTCATACTCACCAGTGCGTAAGTAAACCTTGTGGCCGCCGACAACCGCCTTTTGCGTGTAGCCCTTGCGGCGCTGCGGCATCTTGGTGCGGTGAGATTTCATCACCTCCTTGATGACCACTTTTTCGACGATCTTCTCGGCGAGAGTGACCGCTTTTTCCGGCACCGAGCCTGTTTCCAGAATCTCGGCGGCCTCATCGTCATCCTCGACCAATGCCGCGGCAAGTGGCTGGCTCAGTTTCGAGCCGTCACGATAGAGCGCATTGGCTTTAACGCCCAAGGACCAGCTCAGCTCATAGGCTTTTTGGCAGTCCTCGATGGTGGCGTTGTTGGGCATGTTGATGGTTTTGGAAATCGCGCCCGAAATAAAGCTCTGCGCGGCCGCCATCATTTTGATGTGGCTCTCAACACCCAGATAACGCTTGCCTTTTTTGCCGCAAGGGTTGGCGCAGTCAAAGATCGAATAATGCTCTTCCTTGAGGTGCGGAGCACCTTCGAGCGTCATGGTCCCGCAGACGTGATCGTTCGCGGCGTCAATGTCGGATTTGGTGAAACCGAGATGGCGCAGCAGATCAAAGGCCGTGTCATTGAGCTTATCGGCCGGAATGCCCAGCACGCCGGTGCAGAACTCCTCGCCCAATGTCCACTGGTTGAACACAAACCGGATGTCAAAGGCGCTTTCGAGTGCCGCATCAACCTTTGCCAGCTCATTGGGGCCAAAGCCATGTCCGGTCAGCGAGGTATGGTTGATCCCCGGCGCATTCCCGATGGAACCATGACCGACCGCATAAGAGACGATCTCTTCGATCTGAGCGGAGGAATAGCCGAGGCCCTCCAGTGCCGAGGGCACCGAGCGGTTGATGATCTTGAAATACCCGCCACCGGCAAGCTTCTTGAACTTCACCAGCGCAAAGTCCGGCTCGATCCCGGTGGTGTCGCAATCCATCACCAGACCGATGGTGCCGGTGGGCGCGATCACGGTGGATTGCGCATTGCGATAGCCGTGTTTCTCACCAAGGCTCACCGCCTCGTCCCAAGCGCTCATCGCCAGTTCCGTGAGGCGCGCGTCGGGGCAGTTCTGCAGATCGAGCGGCACCGGCTTCACGGTGAGCGCATCATATCCTTCGGTCGCGCCATAAGCGGCATTGCGGTGATTGCGCATCACCCGCAGCATGTGATCGGCATTGCGCGCATAGCTCGGGAACGGCCCCAGCTCGGATGCGATCTCGGCAGAGGTGGCGTAAGCCACACCGGTCATGATCGCGGTCAACGAACCGCAGAGCGCGCGGCCTTCGTCGCTGTCGTAGCCGTAACCCATGTTCATCAGCAGCCCGCCAATGTTGGCATAGCCCAGACCCAGCGTGCGGAAATCATAGGACAGTTGCGCAATTTCCTTCGATGGGAACTGCGCCATCATCACCGAGATTTCCAGCGTCAGCGTCCACAGACGGCTGGCATGCATGAAGTCCTCGGCCTGAAACACGCCGCCCTGATAGAAGGTCAACAGGTTCAGCGACGCCAGGTTGCAGGCGGTGTCGTCGAGGAACATGTATTCGGAACAAGGGTTTGAGCCACGGATTTCACCGTCTTCGGGGCAGGTGTGCCACTCGTTGACAGTGTCGTGGAACTGGATGCCCGGATCGGCGCAGGCCCAGGCTGCGTGGCCGACCTTCTCCCAAAGATCGCGCGCCTTCACGGTCTTGGCGACCTTGCCGTCGGTGCGGTTGATCAACTCCCAATCGGCGTCTTTTTCGACCGCATGCAGGAATGCGTTGGTCACGCGGATGGAGTTGTTGGAGTTCTGGCCCGACACGGAGGAATAGGCCTCGGAGTCCCAATCGGTGTCATAGGTCGGGAACTCGATGCTGTCATAGCCCTGACGGGCATAATCCAGCACGCGCTTGATGTAAGTCTCTGGAATTGCGACCTTCTTGGCTTCGCGGATCGCTTTTTTCAGAGCGGTATTTTCAGCCGGATCATAGGCATCCTCAGCGAGACCATCCCAAGTGCGCAGAGCCTCAAAAATGCCGTTCAGCATCTTCTCGTGCATTTTGGAGCCGGCCACAATGGAGGCGACTTTCTGTTCCTCAAGCACCTTCCATTCGATGAACTGCTCGATATCCGGGTGATCGGCATCCACGATCACCATCTTCGCTGCTCGACGGGTTGTCCCGCCTGATTTGATCGCGCCAGCGGCACGATCGCCGATTTTCAAAAAGCCCATGAGGCCCGAGGATTTGCCCCCGCCGGAGAGCCTCTCGCCCTCGGCCCGCAGGTGGCTGAAGTTGGTGCCGGTGCCGGAGCCATATTTGAACAGCCGCGCCTCGCGCACCCAGAGATCCATGATGCCTCCGTCCTGCACCAGATCGTCCGACACGGACTGGATAAAGCAGGCATGCGGCTGCGGGTGTTCATAGGCGCTGTTGGATTTGGTCAGCTTGCCGGTCTTGTAGTCGACATAGTGGTGGCCCTGCGCCGGGCCGTCGATGCCATAGGCCCAGTGTAGGCCGGTGTTGAACCACTGCGGACTGTTGGGCGCGGCACGCTGGGTCGCCAGCATATAGCGCATCTCGTCGAAATAGGCGCGTGCGTCCTCCTCGGAGGAGAAATAGCCGCCTTTCCAGCCCCAATAGGTCCAGGCCCCGGCCAGACGGTCAAACACCTGCTTGGAGGAGGTCTCGCCGCCAAGTTCCACATCGTCATCCGCCGGGACCGAGCGCCACAGGAACTCTGGAACGCCCTTCTCGCGGACCTTCTTCAGGCGCGATGGGACACCGGCCTTGCGGAAGTATTTTTGCGCGATGACGTCACTGGCGACTTGGCTCCAGGTCGATGGCACCTCAATGCCCTCAAGACGGAACACGATGGTGCCATCCGGGTTGCGGATCTCGGACGTCGCCCCGATGAAATCCAAGGATGCATAGGCATCCTGTCCTGCTTCTGTGAAACGACGCTCGATCTTCATGGCTACACCTGTCCCAATTAGTCCCGCTTGCGCACCGGTGCATTTTTGTACCGGCCTTCATATCGCTGACCGCAGAGGGCAATACCTGTTAACTGGCGTAGGTTCAGGCCCACGCTCACGGGTCCTTCACCGACCCGGATTTAACGGTTTTGCACGAAGCAGCCTGATCGGGAGCAACTGCTCTATCTCAACAAGATCTAGTGGCGCCCCCAAGCGACACACACAATCTCGCGTAAGTTGGCATAGGCGGTCAACGCAAAATTTCAAATTTTACGGACCAGTTTTCAGTTGACCGGTTTCATGATTTCGAGGGTCTGACAGACGCTATGATTCATCCACAGCGTCTCCTGCGGATCGGTGCTTTTGAATATTAAGTTAAGGAAATCTGAAAACCCGCGTGTTGCGAGGGGGTTGTCCTGCGGAGATCATCTACGCTTGAGCTGTGCCCTCCCGCGGAGGCCCGCTTTTTGATGCTGGGATGTGGATCCAGTGAGCTGCGACACAACGCGCGTCCGTTCTGCAACGCCTCTGGGTCAGCATTCAGCTTCCGCAAATTTTTGAGGCAGGCAAATCACGATTTTGATGCCCTTGCGCGTCAGTTCCTAAATAAAGAGTAAACACCAGATATGCCGCCCTGCCCCTCACTGGCACCTAAACCTTGGTAGTGATTCTCGGCTCACCGTAAGGCGCGCGTCAACTCACCCAAAAGAGCGGGGTCACTATCAACATCCCAAAGCCCCTGCTGAACCCGAAGGTTCAGCAGATGACAGGGACTTCATTCATATAAAGAAGAAGTGGTCGGGGCGGCGAGATTCGAACTCACGACCCCCTGTACCCAAAACAGGTGCGCTACCAGACTGCGCCACGCCCCGGACCGTGCGCCTTCCTAGCGGTGCTGTTCTGATTTGAAAAGCCCTAACAGGGCCATTTTGCAGTTTCTTTTGAAAAAACTTCGTGGCGCATCTCACTGCCCACGGAAATCCCATAGGATTCAACGATACCGGCGTTGACTTCGAGCACCACCAAGACCTTATCGCCCCCGGGGATCGGTGTCAGATCGCCCGGCAAAGCGTTCTTGTGGATATGGCTCACAACGCCGTCCGCACCGACAAAGATCATGTCGAGCGGGATTAGCGTGTTTTTCATCCAAAAGGCCACGCGCTGTGGCATCTCATAGATAAAGAGCATGCCAGATCGTTTTGGCATGCTGGGGCGATGCATCAACCCCTGAGCGCGTGTTTCGGGGGTGTCGACCACTTCGACCGAAAATCGCGCCTGCCCCCAAGGACCGCGCAGATCGACTTGGTCGCGACTACAGGCCGCCGCAGCGAGACTGCAGGTCGCCACAAGCCAAAGGGCGGCGGCTGCGATACGCGATGCAGCCACCCTACGCATCAGTCGATGTAGTCCACATCGGATGAGGCCGCCTCCCAGGCGAGCACATCCACGGCCATTCGTCCGCGCTTGCCTTCGATCACCCGCATTGCGAGCGCCTCTCCGGATTGCACGTCTGACAGACCAGACTGGCGCAGCACCTCGACATGCAGGAACACATCTTCGTCGCGCCCGAACACATTGGCAAAGCCAAACCCTTTGGCTTTGTCGAACCACTTGACCCGTGCGGGCTCCAGCGGTGTGTTGCTGATTTCTTCGTCATCCAACTGCGCCAGATCGCTAAGAACGGGTGTGTCCTCACGTTCTGGTGGGGTAATGGATACGATTTCTACCGCCTGCACACCTCGATCTGTGCGATGGGTGACAACTTCAATGCCAGCACCATCGGCAATCGAGCTTTGCCCGAAATTGCGCAGGACGTTTACGTGCAAAAGAATATCAGGTCCATTGTCAGGACAGACAATGAATCCATAACCTTTCGCGGGATCAAACCACTTCACTAGTCCACGGACATGCTGCAAACTGCTCAAATCTTCGGCCACTTGCGAATTCCACCGGTTCGTTTGTTATTTCCGTGTTGCTTCTCGTAACTGCGCGAATTCCGCACAAGAGTTCAAGAGCAAAAGAGTCAGGAGCCAAAGTGACCGCTAACTGATTTGTCGCAACCTTAAGGGCTAAGACGGGTAATTGTCCAATCATCTTGGACATTTTTACGTCGCCAGACAAAACGATCGTGTAGTCTGAAGGCACCATCTGCCCAGAATTCTATTTCTGTCGGCACGATACGGTAGCCTCCCCAGAAATGGGGACGTTTGGGATTCGGTCCTTTTGTCGCGGTGACCTTTGCAACCTCTGCCATAAGTGCGCTGCGCGAAGACAACGGTTGCGATTGTTTTGACGCCCAGGCCCCGAGCCTGCTTTTGAGCGAGCGTGAGGCGAAATATTCATCCGCTTGCGGCCCATCTTCTTTGCTGACGTGCCCGCGCACCCGGATCTGACGGCGCAAAGACTTCCAATGCATCACAAAGGACGCAGTGCCGCTGGCTTCGATTTCCTGCGCCTTGGTGCTCTCGTAGTTTGTGTAAAACACAAAGGCTGCGTCTTCGATTTCTTTCAGCAAAACCATACGACTGTTGGGCATCCCGCTGGGGTCCACCGTCGCCAGCGCAATCGCGTTGGGGTCATTGATTTCGGTCTCACTGGCCTCGGCCAGCCATACGCGCGCTATTTCGAATGGATCGTTCCCTTCGAAGAGCCCCTCTCTGTCCGACATGATGTTATATCCTTACTGATTGCCTTCGTACTTAGTGACCTTTGTGCCCGATTGGAAGGGGCCGGTCGGCGAGTAGACTTGATGCCCTTGTCACAGCGGGCTAAAGGACGTTCTATTAACCGATCACAGGCGGAGAACCTGCATGTCTAGTCAACTGATGGCCGGAAAACGTGGCCTCATCATGGGCCTGGCCAATGACAAATCCATCGCGTGGGGCATTGCCAAAGCCTGCGCTGAGGCCGGAGCTGAACTTGCGTTCTCCTATCAAGGTGAAGCGCTGAAAAAGCGGGTCGACCCGCTGGCGGGCCAGCTTGGCAGTGATATCGTGCTGCCCTGCGATGTCGCAGATGAGGCGTCCATCGACGCGCTCTTTGCTGCGCTCGAAGAAAAATGGGGCAAGCTCGACTTCATCGTGCACGCCATCGGCTTTTCCGACAAGAGCGAGCTGCGTGGCCGCTATGTCGACACCAGCCGCGCAAACTTCCAGATGACCATGGATATCTCGGTCTATTCCTTCACAGCCGTTGCAAAACGTGCGGAGAAGATGATGGACGCAGGTGGCTCCATGCTCACGCTGACTTATTACGGCGCTGAACAGGTGATGCCGCACTATAATGTGATGGGTGTCGCCAAGGCAGCACTTGAGGCTTCGGTGAAATACCTGGCCGAGGATCTGGGTAAGGACGGCATCCGCGTCAATGCGATCTCTGCCGGCCCGATCAAGACGCTCGCGGCCTCCGGCATCGGCGACTTCCGCTACATCATGAAGTGGAACGAGTACAACTCGCCCCTGCGCCGCAATGTGACCACCGATGACGTGGGCAAATCCGCGCTGTATCTCCTATCGGATCTGGCTTCGGGTGTCACCGGCGAGAACCTGCATGTGGATGCGGGCTATCACGTGGTCGGCATGAAGGCCGTGGACGCCCCGGATATCGAGAAAGGCTAACCCCAGATGAGCACCAAGGACCCGAGCCGCCTGCCCCATGAAAAGGGGTTTCACATCTCTTGGGATCAGATCCACCGTGACAGCCGCGCGCTGGCGTGGCGTCTGGACGGGCTCGGGCCCGATGATGGCCACTGGCGCGCGGTTGTGGCGATCACCCGCGGCGGCATGGCGCCGGCGATGATCGTGGCGCGCGAACTCGACATTCGCACCGTCGATACGATCAGCGTCAAATCCTATCATTCCGGCGGCGGCAAGGCCGATCAGCGCCGCGAGGCCGAAGTACTAAAAAGTCCTGACGCAGAGATGATGGGCGACGGCACCGGCATCCTGATCGTCGACGATCTGGTTGACTCGGGCAAGACGCTGGAACTGGTGCGCAGCCGTTACCCAAAGGCGCATCTGGCGACCGTCTATGCAAAACCGCAGGGCGAACCACAGGTCGATACATTTATCACCGGCGTCAGCCAGGATACGTGGATCTTCTTTCCGTGGGATATGGCGCTGCAATATGTTGAGCCCTACCGCGGCACTGATTGACGTAGGGTTATTTTACAAATTAAATAAAACGCGCCCTAAACGGCGCGTTTTTTCTTTTCGGCTCTCCGGTTTCGTCCTCTTGCTTTGGGCAATTGAAATCGACCAAATGGCAAAAATCCGCGTATTGCGTGAGACTTAAAAAAGGAATTTCCGATGCATCTTGCCAGAACCAACGCCACTTTCGTTTCTCCGATCGTGGAATCCCGGCGCTGGCTGCAGGGGGTTACGTTTTCCGAGGACCAGCCGCTTTTAAATCTCAGCCAAGCTGCCCCGGCAGATCCACCACCGACAGGTTTACGTCAGGCAATGGCTGAGGCGGTATTGAACCAAACCAGCGCCCATCTTTATGGACCTGTGTTGGGCAACCCGGATTTACGGGCGGCATTGGCAGAACAGATCAGTCGCCACTATGAGACCGAAGTTACCGCCGAAGAGGTCGCCATCACCTCAGGCTGCAATCAGGCTTTTGCGGCCACGATCCAGAGCCTCTGTGCTGAGGGCGACGAGGTGATCCTGCCGACGCCTTGGTATTTCAATCACAAAATGTGGCTCGATATGCAGGGGGTCACCACCCTGCCCTTGGCCGTCGGCGCGGGGATGCTGCCCGAGGTCGACAAGGCCGAAGCGCTGATTACCGACCGGACCCGCGCCATTGCGTTGGTCACCCCCAACAACCCCTGCGGCGTCGAGTATCCTGCTGCGCTCCTTGATGCGTTCTATGATCTGGCGCAGCGATATGGGCTGACGCTTATTGTGGATGAGACTTATCGTGATTTTGACAGTCGCTCCGGCGCGCCGCACGGCCTGTTCCAGCGCAGCGATTGGCATAACACGCTGGTCCACCTCTATTCCTTCTCCAAAGCCTATCGCCTCACAGGCCACCGCGTCGGAGCCATCGCCGCCGCCCCCGCGCGCTTGCTTGAGATGGAGAAGTTCCTCGACACGGTGACCATCTGCCCCGCACAGGTCGGCCAGATCGGGGCCAAATGGGGGATCGAGAATCTCGACCAGTGGCTTGCAGGCGAACGGGCAGAGATCCTGAAGCGCCGCGCCGCGATTGAGGCGGGGTTTGCGCCCCTCTCCGACAAAGGCTGGCAGCTGTTGGGCCTCGGCGCATATTTTGCCTATGTCGCGCATCCGTTTGAACAAAGCTCCGATGAGATCGCCCAACGGCTCCTGCGGGAGGCGGGAATGCTCCTGTTGCCGGGCACCATGTTTACCCCGGAGGGCGCGCCAGAAGGCCATCGTCAGTTCCGCATCGCGTTCGCCAATGTGGACGAGAGCGGCATCCACGAGATGCTCTCGCGTCTTGCGAAATTTGCCGGGTAACAAAACCTCTACACCTCTGCCGCCCTCGACGCTTGCTCCTGCCGGGGCAGACGCGTATTCAGGGCGGCAACAGGAGACAGCCGACCCAGTCGGCACAATATGGCCGCCCGGCACCCGTCCCGGCGCGCCGCCAAAAGACGACATAAAGGGCCGCAGGCATGAAAAACCTCTCAAAGACCTTCGTTTGGATCCTTATGGGTCTGTTGTTCGTGGGGCTTGCGGGCTTTGGTGCGATCAACGTATCCGGCACCACACGCACGCTGGCCACCGTCGGCGACGCAACGGTCAGCGTCGACGACTACGCGCGCGCACTTCAGCAGGAGCAACGCGCCATTCAGGCCCAGTCCGGACGGTCGATCCCACTCTCGCAGCTGATTTCCATGGGCGTGGACCGCGGCGTGCTCTCCGGCTTGGTGGCCTCTGCCGCACTGGACAATGAACTTGGCGAACTTGGCCTCTCCGTAGGCGATGAGGTGCTGCTCAAAGAAATCACCCAGATTTCTGCCTTTCAGGGCTCAGATGGCAGCTTCAGCCGCGACAACTATCGTTTTGCTCTTGATAACGCAGGCCTCTCCGAGGCTGATTTCGAAGAAGATATGCGTTCCGAGACTGCCCGTACCCTGCTGCAAGGTGCCATCACCGGCGGCACCCGCATGCCCGCCGTGCTGGGAGAGACGCTCACCGATTACATTGGCGCGCGCCGCAGCTTTGCCTATGTGCGCCTCTCCGAGAATGACGTGATCCTCACCGCTGTTGAACCCACAGAGGATGAGCTGAAAACCTTCTATGAGACCCATATCGAGGATTTCACCCTGCCCGAGACCAAGGTCATCACCTATGTGGCCCTGCGCCCCGATGCGCTGGTGGATGAGGTCGAAGTGGACGAAACAGCCCTGCGCGCACTCTATGAAGAGCGCGATGCAGAGTTCAACGTCCCCGAGCGCCGTCTGGTCGAACAACTGGTTTTCCCAAATGAAGATGCGGCCGCAACCGCCAAGGCGCAACTGGACGTGGGCGGCACCACTTTTGAAACCCTCGTTGAAGAACGCGAACTGACGCTGTCGGATATCGACATGGGCGACGTGGCAATCGACACGTTGGGCGCGGCAGGCGAGGCGGTGTTTGCCGCAGAGGTTGGCGATGTCGTTGGCCCGCTGCCGTCGGACTTTGGCCCGGCGCTCTATCGTGTAAACGGTGTGCTTGAGGCCAATTTCACCAGTTTTGAGGACGCGCTGCCGACTCTGCGCGAAGAACTGGCACTGGACCGCGCCCGCCGCGTGATCGAGACCCGCTCTGAAGGTATCGATGATGCGCTTGCCGGCGGGGCCACCCTCGAAGATCTGGCCAAAGAGGAAAACGGCATGGTGCTGGGTCAACTTGATTGGACCGCAGACACCACAGACGATATTGCCGCTTATGACACCTTCCGCAATGCGGCAGAGGCGGTCACGGTCGAGGACTTCCCTGCAGTGGACTACCTTGAGGATGGCAGCCTCTTTGCCCTGCGCCTTGATGAGGTGCTGGCCCCCCGTCCCCAGCCGTTTGAGGATGCCCGCACCGCCGTTACCGAAGCCTTCAAAGGCGACCGGATCGCCAAGGCACTGGCAGAGCAGGCCGACCAGATCAAAGCGGCGACCGAGGCCAATGACGGCCAGTTCCCCGAGGACCGCGAGGTGGTTGAACAGACCGGCCTCACCCGCACGGCTTATCTCGATCAGACCCCGGTTGATCTGCTCAATCAGGTATTTGAGATGGAAGTGGGCGAGGTTCGCGTGGTTTCTGACGCCGAGGGCACCGTGGTTGTGCGTCTCGATGAAACCCTGCCGCCCGATGATGGCAACGACATGCAATTCCTGACGCAGGCTCTGAATGAGCAACTGAATCAGTCCCTGTCGAATGAGATCTTCCAGATCTATCTGCAAGCGGTGCAGTCACGCGCGCGTCCGCAGGTGAACCAACAGGCGGTGAATTCAGTTCACGCCACCTTTCAATAACTAAGCACGAGGCGCATGCGCTCATGGCCCTGATCCCCGACTTCGACACATTCGCCAAAGCCTATGAGGCAGGCGAAAACCAGGTGGTCTACACACGGCTTGCCGCCGATCTGGATACGCCCGTCTCCTTGATGCTGAAACTCACCGGCGCACAGAAGGATGCCTTCATGCTGGAATCGGTGACCGGCGGTGAGGTGCGCGGGCGCTATTCCATCATCGGTATGAAGCCAGACCTGATCTGGCGCGCGCGGGGCGAACAGGCAGAGATCAACCGCGCCGCCCGCTTTGATCCCGACGGATTTGCCCCTGTCGAGGGCAATCCGCTCGACACATTGCGCGCGCTGCTGGCCGAAAGCCGCATCGACCTGCCCGATGATCTGCCGCAGGCGGCGGCAGGGCTGTTTGGCTATCTGGGCTATGACATGATCCGCCATGTGGAGCATCTGCCCCATGTGAACCCCGACCCGCTGGGCCTGCCCGATGCGGTGATGATCCGCCCCTCTGCGGTGGCGGTGCTGGACGGCGTGAAGGGCGAGGTCACGGTGGTCTCTCCCGCGTGGGTCAGCGACGGGCAATCGGCGCGTGCGGCCTATGCACAGGCTGCCGAACGCGTGATGGATGCGGTGCGCGATCTCGAACGCGCCATGCCCGCCGAGACCCGTGATCTGGGCGAGGCGCGCGAGGTGGCCCCGCCGGTCTCAAACTTTACCAAGGACGGCTATATGGCCGCCGTGGAAAAGGCCAAGGATTACATCCGCGCCGGGGACATCTTTCAGGTGGTGCCCGCACAGCGCTGGACGCAGGATTTCCCGCAGCCGCCTTTTGCGCTTTATCGCTCGCTCCGGCGCACCAACCCCTCGCCGTTCATGTTCTACTTCAACTTCGGTGGCTTCCAGGTGATTGGTGCCAGCCCCGAGATCCTCGTGCGGGTCTTTGGCAACGAGGTCACCATTCGCCCCATCGCTGGCACCCGTCCGCGCGGGGCCACCCCCGAAGAGGACAAGGCGCTGGAACAGGATCTGCTGGCCGACAAGAAAGAGCTGGCCGAGCATCTGATGCTGTTGGATCTGGGCCGCAACGATGTGGGCCGCGTCGCCAAGATCGGCACCGTGCGCCCCACCGAAGAGTTCATCATCGAGCGTTACAGCCACGTGATGCATATCGTCTCCAACGTGGTCGGCGAGCTGCACGAGGACAAAGACGCGCTGGATGCGTTTTTTGCGGGCATGCCTGCGGGCACGGTGTCCGGTGCGCCCAAGGTGCGCGCGATGGAGATCATCGACGAGCTGGAGCCGGAAAAACGCGGCATCTATGGCGGCGGTGTCGGCTATTTCAGTGCCGGGGGCGACATGGATATGTGTATCGCCCTGCGTACCGCGATCGTGCAGGACCAAAAGCTCTATATTCAGGCCGGGGGCGGCGTTGTCTACGACAGCGACCCGGAAGCGGAGTATATGGAGACTGTGCATAAATCCAACGCGATCCGCCGCGCGGCTGCGGATGCCGCACGCTTTACCGGCGATGGCAACCGCTGAGAAAACATGACCCCAAAATGAAAAACGCGCTCCCGAGACCATCGTGGAGCGCGTTTTTGTATCTCAGATCGGACGTGGCCTACTGCGCATTCGGCTCCAGCAGGCGTTTGAGGCTGGTGGAGATGGGCACCAGCTCGACCCGGCTTGCCCGGTCTTGCAAGCCCCAGATCAGCAAAGCGGAAATGGTATCCGGTTTCAAACGCCCAAGCATGATCACCGCGCCTTCCTGACCGGAGCGGAATGCCGCCTGATCGAGGAAGCGACGCATGGCGCGCGGATCTTGTCCGGCACCGTCAAAATCGCGGAACACCACGCCCGAGGGGATGCCATCGCGCAGCGCCATTTTCTGCACCGTGTTCAGACCATTGTCCTGCAACACCAGCCCATAGCCCAGATCTGCCGCGATGGTTGCCACCTGATCCGCCAAGGGCCGATTGCCCTGCACGCCACTATCGATTCCCTCAAGAATGCCCACCGCCTCAGGCAAGCGGTCAAACCACACGGGCATCGCAGTTTCCGCGTCCTGCGGCTGGCCTTCACGCGGCAGATCTGCCAGCACCATGACCTCAAACCCAGCCGCCCGGCGCGCTTTCATGCGCGCCACGGCGTCCGGGTCGCTTGGGTCAATGGCAAAGGTCAGCGGATAGGGGAAATCTTCCAATGCCTCGGCCCCGACCGCGCCCTCTTCCTCAATCAGGATGATCGACATCAACGGCACGCCGGGCTCCGGGCTTGCAGGTTCCGCGTTGCGTACAAACGGCGGCGTCTCGGGCGTCGCTTCCGCACCCGTCTCAGGCGCGGCTTTATTGCGCTCTGTAAGGGGCACCACGCGCGTGCCGATGCTCGGCCCCGGCTCGGTGCCCGCATCGCCAGCGGTTTGCGGCAGATCTGCGATCCTCAACTCGCCCGCGTCATTCTCGCCCGTCTCATCCGATCTGACCGAGGGCGTCGTCAGGTTTGGCGAGGGCGTGGCATCGGGCGGCGTGCCGATCCCCGGTGCCTCAACCGCTGCACTATCAAGCCGCACCGGAGCAGGCGTGTCCTCTGCCTCCTGCGTCAGTTCAGGCGCGGGTGTTTCTTCTTCGGGTGCGCTCAGCGCAGGCTCCCCGCTGTCCGCAACCTCGGGGGCGGCGGCAGGGTCATTCACGACCGCAGGCGATTCTTCCACGAGAGGCGCTGCGGGTTGTGTGCTATCACCTGCATCCGTTCCCGGCAAAGGATCATCCGATGCAACCGAAATCTCGGGCGCGTCGACACCTTCTGGCGCGGAGTCCAGCGCAGCCTCCGTCTCGGTGGATACAGCCGGGCGCTCTGGTGCGGTGGTGTCGATCTCACTGGGCGCATCGTCACTGATGGTTCCTTCAGCGGTCGGCTCGGCGGGGGCCGTCTCAACCACATCCGCATCGCTGCCCGGTGTATCAAGGCTCTGTGTCGGTGTTTCACGCGGCTCCAGCGTCGTGGTCGGCGTATCATGTGAGACATCAACCGCCTGCGGCAAGGGTGTCGACAGTGACCAGACCGCCGCCCCAGCAACCGCGACCAGCGCCCCAACGCTTACGCCACCCAGAAATCCTCGCATGCCTGTTTCGCCCTCTTGCCTGTGCCCGTTTTCCTGCGCGCGCCCCAAAACGAGGTGCCTCAGCTCCGGTCATCTTCTCCGTCTGACGCGCGTCAGCCCGGATGTGCCCTTGACGCTGCCGCGCATCCCTGAACATGTATGGTCCCACACACTATACTGCGGCGCGGCCCCCGCCCGCCACCCTTAAAAGAGCGTCCCAAGATGTTGCTGCTTATCGACAACTACGACTCCTTCACCTACAACCTTGTGCATTATCTTGGCGAGCTGGGCGCCGAGATCGAGGTCTGGCGAAACGATGCGTTGGATGTGCAGCAAGCCATGGCGATGAAGCCCTCCGGCATCCTGCTGAGCCCCGGCCCCTGCGACCCCGATCAGGCGGGCATCTGCCTTGCGCTCACCGAAGCAGCCGCCGAAACCCGCACGCCGCTGTTGGGCGTCTGCCTTGGTCATCAGACCATCGGTCAGTCCTTTGGGGGCAAGGTGGTGCGCTGTCACGAGATCGTGCATGGCAAGATGGGCAAGATGCATCACACCGACAAAGGTCTCTTTAAGGGGCTGCCGTCGCCGTTCGATGCCACCCGCTATCACTCGCTGGTGGTGGAGCGCGAGAGCTTTCCGGACTGTCTGGAGATCACCGCAGAGCTGGAAGACGGCACCATCATGGGCCTGCAGCACAAAGAGCTGCCCATCCACGGCGTTCAGTTCCACCCGGAATCCATCGCCTCCGAGCATGGGCATGCGCTCCTGCAGAACTTCCTGAATGAGATGAAGGTCCCGGCATGAGTGATGCGCTGAAACCTCTGATCGGTCTGGCCGCAGATCGCGCCCTGACCCGTACCGAAGCCGAAACCGCCTTTGCCGCGCTGTTCAATGGCGAGGCCACCCCAAGTCAGATCGGCGGCCTTCTGATGGCCCTGCGCACCCGGGGCGAGACGGTGGATGAATATGCCGCCGCGGCCGCCGTGATGCGCGCCAAATGCAACAAGGTCACCGCGCCTCAGGGGGCGATGGACATCGTCGGCACCGGCGGTGATGGCAAGGGCACGCTCAATATCTCCACCGCGACGGCCTTTGTGGTGGCGGGCGCAGGCGTGCCTGTGGCCAAACACGGCAACCGCAATCTGTCTTCGAAATCCGGTGCGGCAGATGCGCTGACCGAGATGGGCATTCAGGTGATGGTCGGCCCGAAAGTGGTTGAAAAATCACTGAAAGAGGCGGGCATTTGTTTCATGATGGCGCCGATGCATCACCCGGCAATTGCCCATGTGATGCCCACCCGTCAGGAACTGGGCACGCGGACGATTTTCAACATCCTCGGCCCCCTGACCAATCCGGCGGATGTCAAACGCCAGCTCACCGGGGCCTTTAGCCGCGACCTGATCCGCCCGATGGCAGAAACCCTGCAGCAGCTCGGCTCCGAAAAGGCATGGCTGGTGCATGGCTCTGACGGCACTGACGAGCTGACCATCACCGGCGTCAGCTGGGTCGCGGGGCTTGGTGAAGACGGCAGCATTTCCGAATTCGAGATCCATCCCGAAGAAGCGGGCCTGCCCGAACATCCCTTTGAGGCGATTGTTGGCGGCACCCCCGCCGAGAATGCCGAGGCGTTTCGCGCGCTTTTGAACGGTGAACCCTCCGCCTATCGTGACGCGGTGCTGCTCAATTCTGCTGCCGCGCAGGTGGTTGCGGGCACGGTGTCCTCGCTCAAAGAAGGCGCCGAACGTGCCGCTGAGAGCATCGACAGCGGTGCGGCCCTTGGCAAGGTCACGGCGGTTGCACGGATCACTTCGGAGGCCGCCTGATGGCCCCGCAAGACCACGCCTCAGCCCTGCGACCTGCGGTCGTCGGGGGCTGGGCGGACCTGCCGTTCTTTCAGACGCATTGGCCCTTGATCGAGGCAAAGCTCGCACAAGACACGCGGCAGATCCTGCCGCCTGCGCATCAGCGTTTTGCCGCCCTTGAACTGACCCCGCCAGAGGCCACCCGCGTGGTGATCCTCGGTCAGGATCCCTATCCCACGCCGGGTCACGCCCATGGGCTGTCCTTTTCGGTCGAGCCCGATGTGACACCCCTGCCCCGATCATTGCGCAACATCTATCAGGAAATGCGCGACGACATCGGCTGCTGCCCCGACACCGGCGATCTGCGCCCTTGGGCCGCGCAGGGCGTGCTTTTGCTCAATACGGTGCTCTCGGTGCCTGCGGGCGACGCCAATGGCCACAAAAAACTGGGCTGGCAGGAACTTGCGCATCAGGTGCTGGATCATAGTTCTTGTCGCCCAACGGCCTATGTCCTCTGGGGCAATCAAGCGCAGAAGCTCGAGAGCCACATTCGCCCCGGCGATCACCTGATCGTCAAGACCGCCCACCCCTCTCCACTGTCGGCACGTCGGGGCTTTTTTGGCTCCCGCGTGTTCTCGGCGATCAACGACTGGCTCACCGCGCGCGGCGAGCCGCCTATCACGTGGGCCGCCCCACGCACTTCTCAAGGGAGCCTCTTCGATGTCTGAGACCATCCTCGATAAAATCAAAGCCTACAAACTCGAAGAGGTCGCTGCCGACAAGGCCGCCAAACCGCTGGCAGAGGTCGAGGATGAGGCCCGTGCCGCTGATCCTGTGCGCGGGTTTGCAGATCGTTTGCAGCAGGCCACGCACGAAGGCTATGGCCTGATCGCCGAGATCAAAAAAGCCAGCCCTTCCAAAGGTTTGATCCGTGCCGATTTTGATCCCGCAGCGCTGGCCAAAGCCTATGCCGACGGCGGGGCAACCTGTCTTTCGGTGCTCACCGACACGCCGAGTTTTCAGGGCGCTAAGGACTATCTGGTGGAGGCGCGCGCCGCCTGCGATCTGCCCTGCCTGCGCAAGGATTTCATGTATGACACCTATCAGGTCGCCGAGGCCCGCGCGCTTGGGGCCGACTGTATCCTGATCATCCTCGCCTCTGTCAGCGATGCACAAGCCGCCGAGTTGGAGGCCTGCGCCTTTGAGTGGGATATGGATGTGCTGCTGGAAGTCCACAACGAAGAGGAACTGGAGCGCGCCTGTCACCTGAAGTCACGCCTGATGGGCATCAACAACCGCAATCTCAAGACCTTTGAGACCACGCTCGACACCACCCGGACCCTGTCGCGCATGGTGCCGCCGGATCGCACAATCGTCTGCGAAAGCGGCCTGTTCACGCCCGAAGATCTCTCTGATATGGCCCGCTATGGTGCGCGCAGCTTCCTCATCGGCGAGAGCCTGATGCGTCAGGACGATGTAACCACGGCCACCCGGGACCTGCTGGCCAATCCGCTGGTTCCCACGGTCTAAACAAGGAGGCCTGTGCCATGTCGCTCACGCATTTTGACCAAAAGGGCGACGCCCATATGGTGGACGTCTCCGACAAGGATGTGACCGCACGGATCGCCGTGGCAGAAGGTCATATCAAAATGGCGAAAACCACTTATGAGACCATCGCCGAGGGCCGCGCCAAGAAGGGCGATGTCCTTTCTGTGGCGCGTCTGGCCGGGATCATGGGGGCCAAGAAAACCGCCGAACTGATCCCGCTTTGTCACCCGCTGCCCATCACAAAGGTCGCAGTAGAGCTGACCCTGGACCCCGACCTTCCGGGCGTGCGTGTCGAGGGTACAGTCAAAACCACCGGCCAGACCGGCGTCGAGATGGAGGCCCTGACGGCAGTCTCGACCGCCTGCCTTACGGTCTACGACATGGCCAAGGCAGTGGATAAAGCAATGGAAATCGGCGGCATCCGCGTCATGTTGAAAGACGGCGGCAAATCCGGTCGTTACGAGGCGTAGATGGCAACCCTTGGCCGCTCACTCGAACTCTATTTTGTAGATGGGCACCCGGATGGAATGCTCACTGCCGAAGTCTTCAATTGGACCGGCCATGTCCTTCGCATCCCTCGCACCCAGCTGGCCGAGGGGCTGTCTCGCCCGCAAGCGAAACAAACAGGGGTCTATCTGCTTCTCGGTCAGGGTGACACAGGCACAAAAGGCTACATCGGCGAAACCGAAAATATGAGCCAGCGCATTGCCCAACACGCCAGAGAGAAGGATTGGTGGGACATCGCGGTTTTGATCACGGCATCCGGCGACGCGCTACACAAAGCGCATGTGAAGTACCTCGAAGCGCGCCTGCTGGAGGCTGCATCTGCCGCGAAAAACGGGGCTGTGGAGAATGGTAATACTCCCCTTGGTGCCTCTCTGAATGAGGCCGCAACCGCAAATATGGAGAGTTTCTTAGAGACCCTTCACATGATCCTGCCTGCGATCAAAGTCGATTTCTTTCAGTCGCGCACGCGCCCGGTCTTGCAAACATCGCAAACCCCTAGAGGGCTAGAAACCGAGCCTAGGTTCTTTCTGTCGCTCCCAAAACACGGGATTGAGGCTAGCGCAGTCCTCGTGGATCAGGAGCTGGTGGTTCAGGTGGGCTCTGGTGTCAGGGCCAAATGGGTCGGGGATCGAAAACACGCTTCAAACTATCGAAAACTTCATGAAGAGCTTTCTGACGGTGGCATAATTTCCTCCAGGGATAACGGTTGCGCGACATTCACCCAGAATTACGCTTTCTCCAGTCCTTCCGCTGCGGCCGCAATAATCTGCGGTCGTTCTGAAAATGGGCGAACAGCTTGGAAAACCAAGGATGGCTCTACTTACGCCCAATGGGAATCCAAGAAACTAGAGGAAACTCAACCGTGATCTCCGTCTCTGAGGCCCGCGCGGCACTGCTTGATCTTGTCTCTGCCGTGGATGTTGAGACCGTCCCCTTGGCGCAAGCGGCGGGCCGTGTGTTGGCACAGCCCGTCACCGCAGGACGCGATCAGCCACCCTTTGATGCCTCCGCCATGGATGGCTATGCGGTGAATGCCGCCGAGGTGGAGCTGCATGCAATGTTCAAGGTGATCGGCGAGGCCGCTGCCGGACACGGGTTTCAGGGCCGGGTCGGTGCCGGTCAAGCGGTGCGGATCTTTACCGGAGCGCCGGTGCCGGAAGGCGCGAGTTTTGTGGTCATTCAAGAAGATGTGGACCGTAAGGGCGACCTCATCACCATCACTGATGATCCGGGGGGCAACGCCAATATCCGCGACCGGGGCCGTGATTTTCGGGCCGGACAAACCGTCGACGCCCCGCGCCTGTTGCGCCCTGCTGATATCGCGCTCTTGGCGGCGATGAACATCGCGGAGGTGCCGGTGCGCCGTCGCCCCGTGGTGGCGCTGATGTCCACCGGAGACGAGTTGGTGATGCCCGGTGAGACGCCCGGCCCGGATCAGATCATCGTCTCCAACACCTTTGGCCTCAAGGCGATGCTCAAGGAGCACGGTGCCGAAGTGCGCATGCTGCCGATCGCGCGCGACACCGATGCCTCGCTGCGCACCGCCTTTGGGCTGGCACATGATGCAGATCTGATCGTGACCATCGGCGGTGCCTCGGTCGGTGATCACGATCTGGTCGCCGGTGTGGCTGAAAGTCTCGGGATGGAACGTGCGTTCTACAAGGTTGCCATGCGCCCCGGAAAACCGCTGATGGCGGGGCGCTTTGGCGCAGGTGCCATGGTCGGGCTGCCGGGCAATCCGGTCTCCGCCATGATCTGTGGTCGGGTCTTTGTGGTGCCGATGCTCTTTGCCATGCTGGGTCTCCCAACAGCGGCAGAGAACCTGATGAGCGCACCGCTTGCAGCCCCTCTGCCCGCCAATGGCCCACGCCAGCACTATATGCGCGCCATGTGGAAGGACGCGGGTCTGCAGGCCTTTGACAGTCAGGACAGCTCGCTATTGTCGGTTCTGGCGCAGGCCGAAGCACTGATCGTGCGCCCGCCGCATGACCCTGCCCGCGATGTTGGTGAGCGTGTAGATTACCTCGCGATCTGAACCTCCACGAGCTGTACCCAACGGCGCACTCAGCAGAAAACCTAGCCTCTACTGCCACTTGATTGAGCATTTTATGTTCTCATTATGATCGGGACCGTTGACACAAAACGAGAACATGAATAGAACATAAACAAAAGGCATCGTGCAGAGGGGACAGCTATGCTGACGAAAAAGCAGCTTCAGCTTTTGGAGTTTATTCACAAGCGTCTGCAAAAGGACGGCGTCCCGCCCAGTTTTGACGAGATGAAAACCGCGCTGGATCTGCGCTCGAAATCCGGCATTCACCGCCTGATTACAGCGCTTGAGGAACGCGGCTTTATCCGCCGCCTCGCTCACCGCGCCCGCGCGATTGAGGTGATCCGCCTGCCCGACAGCCTCGGCGGCAATGCAGATAGTTTCCAGCCCAAGGTCATTGCAGGCGGCAAGGATCAAAACGCTCCAAAAGCGGAATTAAAACCCGTGGCGGACAACGGCGCCACGGAACTCGCCGTGATGGGTCGCATCGCCGCCGGTGTCCCGATTGAGGCGATCAGCCAGGCCTCCGCCCATGTGGCGGTGCCCAATGCCATGTTGTCCAGCGCAGGTCAGCATTACGCATTGGAGGTACGCGGCGATTCCATGATCGATGCGGGCATCAATGATGGCGATGTGGTGGTCATTCGTGAAACAGACGCGGCTGATAACGGTGATATTGTCGTCGCGCTTGTTGAGGGGCATGAGGCGACGCTCAAACGTTACGAGCGTAAGGGCCGTATGATTGAGCTGCATGCCGCCAACCCGGCCTATCCAACCCGCAGCTATTCCGAGGATCAGGTTAAGGTGCAGGGGCGCCTTGTTGGTCTGATCCGTACCTACTGATCCAAACGATCACACCAAAACACTATATGACGCCCGGCTGTACTGCTGCAGCCGGGCGTCTTTGGTTAGCGCGCAGACCATAGGCGGCGCGCGCCCGCATTGGCTGTGATCATTTCGCCCCGCTGCGTATAGGCGATGCTGCCTGTGTCGCGCAGCGCTTTCGGGGTGAGCCAGAGGCATTCCCCATCTGGGGGCTCCGCCTCTACGGAGAGCACGATCACCTCATGCGGCGCGCAGCTCATTTGCCATTCGCTCAACCCGGTTTTGCCCACGACATGCACAAAATGGCGTTCAACGGCCTGAAACGTCTGCACCTTTCCCTGTTGTCGCGCGGGCACGCGATCAAAGGCCTCGACCTGATCCGCGCCATCACCGTCGTTTTCCAGCCAGATACCCGCGACAAAACTCTTGCCGCGCGGTCGAGACAGGGCGCGTCCCTCTGATGTCATGACCCCAACCAACCCACCATCGGCAGAGATCAGAACCTCCGGGCGCGGCGAAGACGGCCAGAAGAACAGCGCCACGCCGATGGGCGCAAGTCCGACCCAACGCAACCGCCCCTGCCACAGCAGCACCAGCAACGCGCTCATGACCAGCACCGGCAACATCCATGGCTCTGGTGCGACCACCTGACCGCGGGCACCGGGCCAGCCGGCGACAGTGTCGGCGACGGTCAAAATCCAGCTGATCCCTTGTGACATGATCCAGAATCCAACCGCGCTGCCCCCAAAAGGCGCAAGGCAGATCGCCAGAACCGCGCCCGGCACCACCACCGCGCCCATCACAGGTACTGCTGCGAGATTCGCAATCAGCCCGTAATGCGAGACCATGTTGAAATGGGCCGCGGCAAACGGCGCTGTCGCCACGCCCGCTACCAGCGAGGACACCACAAGTGCCCCAATCCAGCGCAGCGCGCCTCCCAAGTGACCGCCGCGTCCCGGTCGAAACATCGGCTGCACCGCCCGAAACACCACCACCAGCGCCAGTGTCGCAGCAAAGCTCATTTGAAACCCGGCGCTCAGCAGGCTTTCGGGGCGGCGCAGCAGTACCAGCACCGCCGCAAATGCCACCGCCCGCACGGATATCGCGCGCCGGTCCATCAGCACCGCCACCAGCATCACCGCCACCATCAAGAACGCCCGTTCGGTGGCGACGTTTGCCCCGGACAGCAGCAGATAGCCAAAGCTTGCGACCAGTGCGACGGCGGCAGAGATTTTCTTGACCGGCCATCGCAACGCGATTCTGGGCCAAAGCGCAAAACCTCGGCGCAGGCTGGCAAAGATCACGCCAGCAAACAGACCCATGTGCAGCCCGGATATGGCCAGAAGATGCGCCAGATTGCTGGCGCGCAGATCTTCGCTCACATGTCTTGGCACATGGGCGCGATCCCCGGTGATGAGCGCGGTTGCAACGCCGCCCGTCCGCTCTGGCATCGAAGCGCGCACCCAATCGGAGAACCGCGCCCGGATGGTGGCCACCGGCAATACCTCTGGCGGGCCGCTGCGCAAAACGGGCACCCGGCTATAGCCGACCGCCCCAAGCCCTAAAAACCATGCGTGCCGCCGAAAATCGAACCCTCCCGGCTCTGCCGGACCTTGCGGCGGGGACAGATGCGCGGTGGTCATCACCCATGATCCCGGCTCTGGTGGGGCGCCGTCAAACAGTGAGATCCGCACCCGATTTGGCGTGCGCGCAGGTGACATATCCCTTAGACGCACCTGCCCCAGCGTGATCCGCATTGCGTCCGAGGCCGAACGATCCACCGAAAGAACCTGCCCCTCGACGGGACCATAGTAGCGAAACGTCAGCACAGGCGCACCCACCTGATGCGCCCTCAGTCCCATGTAGCAAAAGCCCATTCCGACCAGTACCAGCGCCCCCGCCAGTAGCCCCAGCCCATCACCGCGCCGCGCGCAGAAACCAAGCACCAACGAGACCACAAGAACACCTGCATAAATCTGCAGAGTTGGTTCGTTCGACACGAGAAAATAGAGCCCGATGCCCAGGCCAAAACACACCGGAACCCAGGGAAACAGATGTCCCCGCTGGGCCTGTAGCATTGCATCAAGAGCGCCTGAGATGCGCACGCTTGCTCCCTGCCTTCTGGCTCGGTACACAGGCGTCAAACGTTGAACCCTCAAGGTTTCCAAAAGGTAAATGCCCCACATGTCCCAACCGGTCGTC
Source organism: Tritonibacter mobilis (assembly GCF_001681715.1). GTDB lineage: Bacteria > Pseudomonadota > Alphaproteobacteria > Rhodobacterales > Rhodobacteraceae > Epibacterium > Epibacterium mobile. Next base: position 230,586 of record NZ_LNWY01000014.1, read on the forward strand.
ACCCGCTTCGCTCCCTCGCCCACCGGCTTTCTGCATATCGGCGGTGCTCGCACCGCGCTGTTCAACTGGCTCTATGCACGCGGACGTGGCGGCAAGTTCCTGTTGCGCATTGAGGATACCGACCGGGCGCGTTCCACCCCCGAAGCCACTGCTGCCATTCTGCAGGGCATGGCGTGGCTGGGTCTGGATCATGACGGCGAGGTGGTAAGCCAGTTTGAAGGTGCCGCGCGTCACGCCGAGGTCGCCCATCAGTTGCTCGCCGAGGGTAAGGCCTACAAATGTTTCTCCACACAGGACGAAATCGCGGCCTTCCGCGAAGCCGCCAAGGCCGAGGGCAAATCCACCCTGTTTCATTCGCCGTGGCGCGACACCCCCGAATCTGAACACCCGGACGCGCCTTTTGCGATCCGCATCAAAGCTCCCAAAGATGGCGAGACCACCATCCGCGACGAGGTTCAGGGCGATGTGACCATCAAAAATGCGCAACTGGACGATATGATCCTGCTGCGCTCGGATGGCACGCCGGTCTACATGCTGGCCGTGGTGGTGGACGATCACGATATGGGTGTGACCCATGTGATCCGCGGTGATGACCACCTGATGAATGCCGCGCGCCAGATGATGATCTACGAGGCCATGGGCTGGGATGTCCCGGTCTATGCCCATATCCCGCTCATTCATGGCTCTGACGGTAAAAAACTCTCCAAACGCCACGGCGCACTCGGGGCGCAGGAATATCAGGCCATGGGCTACCCGGCAGCAGGTATGCGTAACTATCTTGCGCGTCTGGGCTGGTCACATGGCGATGACGAATTTTTCAGCGATACGCAGGCCAAAGAGTGGTTCGACCTGAGCGGAATCGGCAAAAGCCCTGCCCGCTTTGACACCAAGAAGCTGGAGAACCTCTGCGGCCAACATATTGCAATTGCTGAGGATGCTGCATTGCGGCAGGAGATTGAGGCCTATCTGGAGGCTGCAGGTCAGCCCGCGCTAAGTGACGTACAGTCACAAGGGCTGGAACGCGCAATGTTCTGCCTCAAGGACCGGGCAAAGACTTTCCCTGAACTCCTTGAAAAAGCCCATTTTGTGCTTACTTCACGTCCATTGGATCGCGATGCAAAGGCAGAAAAAGCACTCGATTCAGTATCCCTTGGTATACTGGGCGAATTGACGCCGCATCTGCAAAATGCTAGCTGGTCGCGAGACGAACTAGAGGCCGCCCTGAATGAATTTGCCGCGGCCAAAGACACGAAGTTTGGCAAATTGGCTGGCCCCCTTCGGGCCGTGCTTGCAGGCCGCGCGGTAACGCCTTCGGTCTTCGATATGATGATTTGCTTGGGCCGCGAGGAAACACTGGCCCGGCTCAAGGACGTAACAGGCTAAGCGCCCGCAAAAGATCTGTCGTTAAGGTCTGGGTAAGCCCGTTCGTATAGGACTGCGCCTGCGTCGCCAATGACGCGGGCGCCCCGCTGCGCGGGACGGGCCACCCGCCCTCTCTGCGCCTGTAACAGGAAGGGACATCTATGACCGATACACAGAAAACTGCCCAGCTCAGCCTGAATGGTGAGACTTACGATCTTCCCATCTTCTCGCCGTCTGCAGGGCCTGATGTTCTGGACATCCGCAAACTCTACGCGCAGGCCGGAGTTTTCACCTATGATCCGGGTTTCACCTCGACCGCGAGCTGTGACAGCACCATCACCTATATCGACGGTGACGAAGGCATCCTGCTGCATCGTGGTTACCCCATCGACCAACTGGCGGGTAAATCCCATTACCTAGAGGTCTGCTATCTGCTGCTCTACGGTGAGCTGCCGACCGCGACCCAGCTTGAGGATTTTGAGACCCGTGTGACCCGTCACACCATGGTCCACGAGCAGATGCACAACTTCTTCCGTGGCTTCCGCCGTGATGCGCACCCGATGGCAACGCTCGTGGGTGTTGTTGGTGCCATGTCCGCGTTCTACCACGATTCCACCGATATCGCCGATCCGTGGCAGCGCGAAGTGGCGGCCATCCGTCTGATCGCGAAGCTGCCGACCATCGCGGCGATGGCCTATAAATACTCCATCGGCCAGCCGTTTGTGTATCCGCGCAATGATCTGGATTATGCCGCGAACTTCCTGCACATGTGTTTCTCGGTTCCGGCAGAAGACTACAATGTCGACCCGATCCTGAGCCGTGCGATGGACCGCATCTTTACCCTGCATGCGGACCACGAGCAGAACGCCTCAACCTCGACCGTGCGTCTGGCATCCTCCTCCGGTGCCAACCCGTTCGCCTGTATCGCCGCTGGCATCGCCTGCCTCTGGGGTCCCGCACATGGTGGTGCCAACCAAGCCTGCCTTGAGATGCTCAAGGAAATCGGCTCGGTTGATCGCATCCCTGAGTTTATCGCGCGCGCCAAGGACAAGAACGATCCGTTCCGCCTGATGGGCTTTGGTCACCGTGTCTACAAAAACACCGACCCGCGCGCCAAGGTGCTGAAGCAATCCGCCGACGAGGTGCTGGAGCTTCTAGGTGTTGAGGACAACCCGCTCCTGCAGGTTGCCAAGGAACTGGAGCAAACCGCGCTCAACGATCCTTACTTCATCGAGAAGAAACTGTTCCCGAACGTGGACTTCTACTCGGGCATCATCCTTGAGGCGATGGGCTTCCCGACCTCCATGTTCACCCCGATCTTTGCGCTGTCGCGCACCGTCGGCTGGATCTCCCAGTGGAAGGAAATGATCGGTGATCCACAGAACAAAATCGGCCGTCCGCGCCAATTGTATCTCGGTGAGACACAGCGCGATTATGTCGACATCGAAAACCGCTGATTACATTTGGTAATCTGCACGCCGCGCCGCCCGATCCCTTCGGGCGGCGCAATTCATTAAAGCACTGAAAACAAACACATCTAGACATTCTGAATTATCAATTCGAAGAGATTGTTGTCAGTTTGGAAACTTTTCGTTTTCTTAAATGAAGCATAAAATTGTCCGCGCATCAGAGTTTTGCCGTAAACAATTCATGAATTTGCCAGCTATGCCGCAGCGACGCGGTGGACCTGGGCACTGATTTTTCTTGAACCGGCCGGATTTGCGAATAGGCCAGTGGAGTAAACCAATGTTGATGCTTGCAATGATCGGCACGCTTGCCGTTGTGGGCGCGTTCATCGCGCTGGATGACGATGGGGATGACCTCAACGAGGATAACACCCCCGATAACATCTTGAACGGGACCGCAGAAGGCGAACAACTTGACGGCACCGAAGGGCGGGATCTGATTTCGCTCGGTGAAGGGGATGACCGCAGCTTTGGCGGTGATGGCAATGACACCATCAACGGCGAAGAAGGGGCGGACGCGCTTCACGGCGAGAACGGGGCCGATGACCTGTACGGCGGCGAAGGAACCGACGATCTCTATGGCGGCGCAGGCGATGACTTCATCTCTGGTGGCGCGGATGCCGATATCCTCGAAGGTGGGTCCGGCGATGACCGGATGACCGGTGGCGGCGGCCTTGATGTGCTGCGCGGGGGCGAAGGAAACGACACCATGAACGGTAGTCTCGGTCAGGATCTCCTCACTGGCGACGAAGGCAACGACAGCCTCAGCGGTGGCTATGGTTCCGACGGTCTCTATGGCGGCACCGGCGCCGATACGCTCGATGGCGGTGCTGGTAATGATCTGTTGAATGGTGGGGACATGCTGATCGATCCAGCAAGCGCCTCCTCAATCACATTGCGCCAAATGTTCCTTGAGGGCGGCGCACCAAGCCAACTTGGCCTCGCGATTGAAGACGATGGCGAGAGCGACGTCCTGACCGGTGGCGATGGCGACGATACGCTGATCGGTGGTGCGGGTGACATCCTCACAGGCGGTAGCGGCGTGGACGAGTATCGGCTTGGCGATTGGATGGACGCCGGAGAGGCTGCCATCATTCGTGACTTCGACGTGGAAGAGGAGGTTGTGTATTATGAATTTTCCGGCAGAGCACCGGATTTGGACTATACCCGTGTCGTTAATTCCGACGGGACATCCGATATCGAAGTGACCGTGAATGGCGAGGTTGTTGCCTACCTCGAAAACGCGGCTGAAGGCTTTGATTTGGCGTCCAATGTTCGCTTGGTTCCGGCTTGATCCAAACGCCTGATTTCAAAACAAAAGCCGCCCTCAATCGGGGCGGCTTTTTCGTTGTTTTATAAAAGGTGGCTCAGCGCCCCTCAAAATCCGGTTTGCGCTTGTCCACAAAGGCGGTGACGCCTTCCATAAAATCCCGACTGCGGCCCAATTCACCCTGCAAATGCGCCTCCAGCGACAATTGATCAGGCAGGCTGTTGTTGGTGGATTGACGTAGCGCTTGCTTGATCGCGCCAAAGGCCTTTGAGGGCCCGCTGGCCAGATAGGATGCGCGCGCGCGCCAATGCGCCGCAAACTCCGCATCAGGCACCGCTTCCCAGATCATGCCCCAGTCGCTGGCCTGACGGGCCGAGATCTTATCGGCAAACAGTGCCGCCCCCATGGCCTTGGCCAGTCCCATCTGGCGCGGCATGAACCACGTCCCACCTGCATCCGGCATCAGCCCGATCTTGGCAAAGGCCTGCAGGAAATAGGCGCTCTCATTGGCGATCACCACATCTGCGGCCAGTGCCAGATTGGCGCCTGCACCAGCGGCGGGTCCGTTTACCGCAGAAATCGTTGGCACCGGACAGTTGTAGATCGCCTCCAGCATGGGGGTATATTCATCGCGCAGGGTGCGCTCCAGATCGATTTGGTTGCCGCTGGAGGATGCATCTTTAAGATCCTGACCGGTGCAAAACGCATTGCCCGCCCCGGTCAGCACCACCGCACGCGCCTCGGCTGCGGCCGCTTTCATCGCATGGGTGATCTCCGCCCGCATCTGGCTGGTGAGCGCATTCATGCTCTGCGGGCGGTTCAAGGTCACGGTCGCCAGCCCGTCTGCAAGCGAATACTGAATGTCGCGGTAGTCCATGCGTGAAATATCCCTGTTCGAGTTATGCGCATGTTGACCTAAGCATCCGCCTGCGAAAAGACAAACGCCGCGTCAGGCAATCTGTGGCTTTTCTTGCGCTTTTTGCCGCTCTGCGAGGACTGACAGCAGCGCCGCGCCATGTGCATCCATCGGTGTTTCGACTCGCGCATAGTCTGACCCATCGCGATTGCGGGTCAAAAGCTGCATCTCGATCAGGCTGCGCCGGATCTGAGCCGCATCGTGAAAGCTACAGTTCTCGTCAATCAGCGCCGAGATTTGCCGCTCGCTCCAGCGTTCACGGGCCGGCAGTCGCGCCCAGATCACCCAGAGGCATAACTCTCGCACCCCGCGCCGTGTCGGCCAGCTTTCCCAACGTCCACGACTGTCGAAATAGCGCGCCGCCCGCGCGATGCGCTTGTGGTCAATCTCTGGCGTGGGCGGGTTCTGGCTGCGCAGGTGCTGGAAATTGCGATACCCTGCAGCGCGGGCCACATGGTTCAGCATCTCCACATGGCCTGGTGCCTCGGTGAGGGCGTTGCGCAGCTGTTTGGCAAAATCTGACACATCGGGAATGGTCAGACGGATCACATCCTTGGACATCATGTCCTCCATTTATGCAGGATGCCGGGTATGGCTCAGGCCATACGGATGTCCGCCCTTGTCCAAAGGCACCCCGATCAGGAGTCCAATGACATGATGTTTAACGCAGGTTTAGCGCGTGGCGGAGCCTTGGTGAACTGCGGACCAGGTTCTCTTTAGCAAAGTGTGCCGATCGAGGCAATCCGCCCGCGTCCCGCTATCAGATGTCAGTCCTTGAGGATTTCCTTGAGGCGCGCCTCTTCGTCCTCTGTCAGGCCGTTGGACTCTGCCCCGCCCGCCGCCGTGGCGCGTTTGCGCAGATATAAAAGTGCGATCAGCAGCGCCAGCACCAGCATCATCGGTCCCGCCGCCCAGAGAATCCAGTTGGCCCCGCGCACCGTCGGTTTCAACAGCACATATTCGCCGTAGCGATCAACGATGAAATCTACGGCCTCTTCGTCGCTGTCTCCCGCCACCAGACGCTCGCGCACCAACAGGCGCAGGTCGCGAGCCAGATCGGCGTTGGATTCATCGATGCTTTCATTACGACACACAAGACAGCGCAGCCCTTCCGAGAGGGAGCGTGCGCGCTCTTCCAGCACCGGATCCTCCAGCACCTCATCCGGCTGCACCGCGTATGCAGGCGACAGGCTAAGGAGCAGGATTGCAAGACTTGCCTTGATGAAACGTATCATTCGGCGGGCACTCCCCGTGCGGGGGCTTTGCGTACACCGGCGGCGACGCGGAACCGGCGATCTGAGAGGCTTAGCAACCCGCCAAGCGCCATCAGGAGACAGCCCCCCCAGATCCAGTTGGCAAAGGGTTTGATATAGGTGCGCATGGTGAAGCCGCCGCTGTCCTGCGCATCGCCCAACACCACATAAAGATCACGGGTGAACCGGTAATCAATCGCCGCCTCGGTGGTGGGCATCTGCGCCACTGGGTAGACCCGCTTTTCAGGCCGCAGAGTGGCCACCTTGCTGCCGTTTCGCGATACCTCAACCACGCCCATAGTGGTAAAATAATTGGGGCCTCGCCCCTCTTCGACCGAGGTCAGCACCATATCGTAAGAGCCAACACGGAAGGGTTCATTCAGGTTGGCGACACGGATGTCCTCGGTCTGCCATGCTGTGAGTCCCGCGATTGCAAAGATGGTCACACCAAGCCCCGCATGGGCGACGGCCTTACCCCAATCCGCGCGCGGCAGACGCATCAGGCGCGACAGGCGATCAGAGCGCCCTGCCCGCTGCAACAGATCCGTTGCCGCTCCGCTGACGATCCACGCACCAAGCATCGCGCCAACCGGGCCAAGCAGGCTCTTTTCGGTTTGCATCGTCCACGCCAGCCCGGCAACCGCCAGCGCCAGCGCAATCCCGTAGCGCAGGGTCCAGAGCGTCTTGGCCCCTTTGCCCCGTTTCCACGGCAGCATCGCACCAATCGGCAACAGCACCCCAAGCGCCACCATGAAGGGTGGGAAAGCCGCATCAAAGAACGGCGCACCAACAGAAAGTTTGCGGTCAAACGCCATCTCGGCCACCACTGGCCAAAGCGTGCCAACAAAGACCACAAAGCAGCTCACCGCCAGAAGCAGGTTATTGGCCACCAGCGCGCTTTCGCGGCTCACCATGGAGAAGACACCCTTGGCCTCCATCGCCTGCGCGCGCAGTGCAAAGAGCAAGAGCGCGCCGCCGGTGAAAACAGCAAGGATCGCAAGGATCACCACGCCGCGCTCCGGGTCATTGGCGAAGGCATGCACCGAGGTCAGCAGACCGGAGCGGACAATAAATGTCCCGATCAGCGAGAACCCAAAGGCGAGGATCGCCAAGAGGATCGTCCAGCTCTTCAGGCTCTCGCGCTTTTCCACCACGATGGCCGAATGCAGCAGGGCCGCCGCCAAGAGCCACGGCATGAAGGAAGCGTTCTCGACCGGATCCCAGAACCAGAAGCCCCCCCAGCCGAGTTCATAATAGGCCCACCACGATCCCAGCGCGATGCCGATGGTCAGGAAGATCCACGCCGCCAAGGTCCAAGGCCGCACCCAGCGCCCCCATGCCGCATCAACACGCCCCTCGATCAAGGCCGCGACCGCGAAGGAAAACGCCATCGAGAGGCCCACATAGCCGAGGTATAGAAATGGTGGATGGAAGGCGAGGCCCGGATCTTGCAGCAGCGGGTTCAGATCCTGCCCGTCAAATGGTGGATTTACCAGCCGCAGGAACGGGTTGGACGTAAACAGGATAAAGCCGAAAAACGCCACGCCAATCGCTGCCTGCACACTTAGCACGCGCGCCTTCAGCGTCGGCGGCAAGCCTCCGCCAAACACCGAGGCCGTGGCGCCAAAGAGGCTCACAATCAGCACCCACAGCAACATGGAGCCCTCGTGGTTCCCCCATGTGCCGGAAATTTTGTAGAGCATGGGTTTGGCGGAATGGCTGTTGAGCGCAACAAGCCGCACCGAGAAATCCGAGGTTACAAAGGCCCACATCAACGCGCCAAAGGAAAAGGCGGTAAACAGGAACTGCGCCTGCGCGGCGGGTTCTGCGACAGCCATCCATCCGGGCCAGCGGTTGTGCGCGCCAATCAGGGGCACGACCATCTGAACGATGGCGATCATGAAGGCTAGGATAAGGGCGAAGTGACCGAGCTCTGTAATCATACCTGCTTCTATATCCGTCTCTCAGATCATCGCCAATCACATTCGCCCGCGTCCCCGCGCCGCAGGGGGTGGGCTTCATGCACCGCGATTTTGATGCCATTCCACGAGCGCGGGATTATCAGCACTGTCGTTTTCTCTTTTCTTATCAGAAGACCGCGCGACTGTTTTCAACTGCTCGATATTCTCAACCGCCTGCGGCACCCGCGCAAGGCTGCGTGCGATGCCTTCTTGAAAGGCTTGTGTCTTGGCCTGACTGCGCGCGCCAAAATAAAACGACACCACGATCCCCAAGAGCCACCAAAGGGGTTCGGGCACTAGGGCCACGCCCTGCATGCGGGCCGCAAACCACAGCGGGTCCACCATCGCCGCCACCATCAGCCCCAGCGTCCCCAGCGCCAGCATCGGGCGCGGCAGACGGTTGACCCCATCCATAAAGCGATCAAAGCCGCTTCTCTGCCCTGTAAATTCGGCTGCGAACTGCGCCAGCGCTGCGCCTTGCAGGTCATGCGCCCGCACCGCCGCCTGTTCGCTGTTTTCGCGAAAGACCTCTGCGGTCTCGCGGATCACATTGCGCCGATTGCCAAAGAGCATCTCCCAAAGTGTTGAAAACATGAAACCTCCTTCACGACCAATGCGCTGTGCGGGACTGAAACTCTGCCGAGGTCATGTGATAGCGCGGCGCGATGAAGTCTTCGGCGCGACGAATCCAGCCGCCCTTGCCGCCCGCCCGGGTGCGGGCATATTTGCGGCTGCGTGGGCGGCGATCCGCAAGATCAAAGTAGTAGTTCCGGCGCGCAATCCCATAGGCATTGACCAACGCCTCCATATTGACTTGCCCTGCGGCCTGCGCCGCCTTGGCCGTCTGCGGCCCCATGGCGCCATCAACCCGCAGGTCATAGCCCATCTCGCACAACAGCTCTTGCAGGATGCGCACCGCGTTGGCGCCCGCGTTGACATGCATGTCAAAGACGCTGGCCTGAAGCGGCTCTGGCAGCAGATGCAGACGCGGGCGGCGGAAGTATTCGCGCAGGAAAATCTCTTCGGCTTGCGCGCGATCCAGCGCCTTGACGTCACGCCGATCCACCGCGCCGTCACCGGTCAGATCAAGGCCAAGCCGGCGCAGCGTGTGAATAGTCACGCCATGTTTGGTCGCCCCGCCGGGATCGTCGGGGTCATTCACATAGCCGCCTTCACGGGCGACAATCTCTCGGGTGATTTTTGCGACATCCATGCAAGATCCTCCAATCGGGAACTGGCAGGAAGACTAGCATTGGGGCCTTGAGAACAGGTGCGGTCGGCGTGCGCCAGATACGCAACGCGCCCGTGCGAAGACCGCCGGACGCGTTATAAAACCAGAGGCATGCATCGAGAAAATCAGCTCTCGTCTTCGCGGTAGACACCCTGTTCCTTCAGGGCATCCACCACTTCTTTGGGCATGTAGGTTTCATCATGTTTTGCAAGGATTTCAGAGGCTTCGAAGACACCGTTGATATAACGCCCGGTGCCCACCATGCCCTGGTTTTCCTCAAACAGATCCGGCAACACCCCGGTGAATGTCACCGGCACGCTGGCCCCGCCATCGGTCACGGAAAACAGCACCGCCTCACCTTGACCGCGTTGCAGGCTGCCTTCTTCGACCAAACCGCCGATGCGAAAGGTCTCGGTCGGATCGGGCGGCGTCTCCATCACCTGACTGGGCGAACGGAAGTAGTTGATGCCATCGCGCATCGCATATCCGATGAGCGCCGTGGACCCGATTAGGGCCACGGTCGCAAGCGCTATGATCTGGATTCGCCGCTGCTTCTTCAGGGACTTCATCTGGACCTCTTGTTCAAGGGAACAGCGGTGCCATCATCAGCCCGGCTGTTTCCTCTTCACCTAACATCAGGTTCGCATTCTGCAAGGCCTGACCGCTGCTACCTTTTGTCAGGTTATCAAGCGCCACGATGACAATTGCCCGCCCGTCGATGCGATCCCCCGTCACCCCGATATGAACGAAGTTCGAGCCGCGCACATGGTGGGTCGAGGGGGCCTCGCCAAAGGGCAGCAGCTCGACAAAGGGCTCATCGGCATAGGCCTTCGCAAAGGTCTCATAGATCTTTTGCGCATCGCCTTTGACATAGGTGGTCGCCAAGATCCCCCGGTTCACGGGCAGCAGATGCGGTGTGAATTGAACCTGCACGGGACGCCCCGCCAGCAGAGAGAATTCCTGATCGAACTCGCCCTGATGTCGGTGGGTGCCGCCAATGGCATAGGCGTTGTAGCCCTCGCTCAGTTCCGCGTGCAGCAGGTTTTCCTTGAGCGCCCGCCCGGCGCCGGAGACTGCGCATTTCATATCCAGAATGATCTCATCCAGATCAATGACGCCCGCCGCGATCAGCGGCCGCAAGGCGAACTGCCCGGTTGCGGCGTTGCAGCCGGTGCCCGCCACCAGCCGCGCCGATCTGATCTCGTCGCGGTAGAATTCGGTGAGGCCATAGACCGCTTCTTTTTGCTGCTCCAGCGCCGCATGCGGGTTGCCATACCATTTTTGATAGGCGTCAGGGTCGCGCAGCCGGAAATCCGCCGATAGATCGACGATTTTCAGATCACCGGGCAGTTTGGCGATCACCTCCTGGCTGGTCTTATGCGGCAGCGCACAGAAACACAGATCGATCTGTGAGAAGTCGATTTCGTCGATCTTGCAAAGGGTTGGCAGCGAAAGGTGACGCAGATGCGGGAACACATCTGCCATCTCCATGCCTGCCTTGCGCTCGGCGGCGAGCGCTTTGATGGTGATGTTCGGGTGCTGAGAAATCAGCCGGATCAGCTCTGCGCCGGTGTAGCCGGACGCACCAAGGATTGCCACGTTATGGGTCATGTCGAGACCTCGAATTGTTCATGTGTCAGTAGGGCCTGCGTCAGTCGCAGACAGGAAATCAAGTTGGACGTGAGGGTATAATCCCTCAGGCCGCTTCAAAAGTGATTTCTCGTCGCAAGAACTGCGTCGCGCGGCTGCTGACACGTCCGGCATTCCCGGTGGTCAGATAGCCTGCGGCACCGCCACCGATCATCTCGGGACGACGCTCCAGATAATGCGCGAGGCTGTCGGCCACCAGACGGCCCTGGCTGAACACCTGCACATCCGGCCCCAGCGCCTTTTGAAAGATGTCCTCCATCAGCGGATAATGGGTGCAGCCCAGAATCGCCGCCTCGGGACGGGGCATCTTGCGCAACAGCGCGTCGACGTGGCTTTTGACCAGCGCCTCAGCGAGGATCATGTCGCCGTCCTCGATGGCATCCACGACGCCACCACAGGCCTGCGCTTCGACGTCGACGCCGATGGCGCGGAACGCCAGCTCGCGCTGGAACGCGCGGCTTGCCACGGTGGCGGGGGTTGCAAACAGCGCCACATGTTTCACGGCCACCTCACGCGGGGGCGAATTGTCGCCCCACTGGCGTTCGGTCAGCGCCTCGATCAAGGGCACAAACACGCCAAGCACCCGCTTGCCCTCGGGCACGCCGGCCTCTTGCATCCGCCGCAGGGCCGCCGCCGAGGCGGTGTTGCAGGCAAGGATCACCAGATTGCAACCGCGATCCCACATGTCATGCACGGCCTTGTGGGTCAGCTGATAGATATCTTCGGCATCGCGCACCCCATAAGGCGCGTGGCTGTTGTCGCCATAGTAGAGGAAATCCACGTCCGGCAGGCGCTTTTGCGCCGCATCCAGAACCGTGAGACCACCTAGACCGGAATCAAAAATACCAACTGCCATGTCACACTGCCTTTGGGTGTGCGGACCCGTTCAGGCCCGGTGTTTTTCTTCGAACTCAAACCCGTAGTCATAGGATTTGAGCGGTGTTGGAGACAGCTCATACGTGGCTTTGCGCAGGAAATCCATCATTGCTTTGGAGTCCTTGGCCAGCGGGTCCAACACATCACGGCCAATCGGGTCGCCGACTACCACCCGGACCGGGGTGCCAACGCGCTTTCGAAACTCCTTGATCAGAAGCCCCATACGCAGCGTGTAATGCAGATGCGAGGCAATCTGGAACAGCCGCGAGGTATGGCCGTCAAAATACAAAGGCACCACAACCGCATCGGATTTGGCAACCATCCGCGCGGTAAAGCCGCGCCAGCCCGGATCCATCGGGTGGGCAAAGGGTTTGGACGCCGTAGAGACTGTGCCGCCCGGAAAGATTCCAATCGCGCCACCCTGCCCCAGATACTCCAGCGCGTCCTTGCGGGTCTGCAGATTGACCTTCATCGCCTCTTTGGTTTCGGCAAAATCGATCGGCAGGATCGCTTTGTTCAGATCCTCAGCCTTGCGAAACACCTGATGCGCCAGAATGCGAAAATCGCCCCGCGTGCGCGACAGGATATGCCCCATCATCAGCCCATCAAGGATACCGTAGGGGTGGTTTGCAATCAGGATCACCGCCCTGTCGCGCGGGATATTGTCGAGACTGCCACCCACCACATCAAGGCTGAGACCGTAGCGTTCGACGATCACGTCCCAAAAACTGCGCCCCGAGGCCACCTCAGAATCATAACCCTTGGCGCGCTTTATCAGCCGCAAACGACCGGTGGTGTTTTCCATCAGTCGGATCATGATCCGACCCGGCCGCGTCTCGGCGGAGTGGGAATACGAGATATCGCGCGCGATATGGCGACGCTCAAGCATGTCTTTGTGATCTCCGTAAAGACAAGAATATTACGCCTGAATGACAGGCCTCAGCCTGCCTAAGGCTGGGCGCGCATTTAGCCCAGCCTTGGTAACACATTCATGACATTCGCTCAAAACCTGAGTGGCGTATCCTGCCTTATTCAGCGGCTGATTTTAGTGCATCTGGCCCCTGTTTGAGCGCGATCAGCAATTCCTCGCGCCGTTTGGCGGCTTGCTGTTCGCTCTTTCGCTTTACAGGGCCAAAGCCGCGGATCTGTAGCGGCAGCTCTGCCAAGGCGACAAGCGCGTCCCTATCGACCCTCTCAGCCTTGGGCAGCCACGCTTTCATGTCGGCCTCATATTGCTTGATGAGTGCGCGCTCCATCTTGCGCTCGGCTGTGTAGCCAAAGGGATCAAGCGGCGTGCCGCGCAGGGACTTAAGCTTGGCGAGGATACGGAACAGCCGCTCCGTGCTTGGGCCAAATTTGCGCTTCTTGGGGCGACCACTGGCATCCTTGCCACCCAAGATAGGCGGTGCGAGATTGTAGGAAATCTTCAAATCGCCCTCAAACTCCGCTTCGGCTTTTTCCCGACTGCTCAGCAAAAGTCGCGCAACCTCATACTCGTCCTTATAGGTCAGGAGTTTGTGATAACCCTTTGCTACAGCTTCCTTTAGCCGCACATCAGAGATACCGCTCAGCAGCTTGTCGTAGCGTTTCACCAACCGCTTGCCTTGGTATTCCACCAAGCGTGCGCGGCGATAGGCGATCTTATCATCAAGCGATTTTGGCAGTTGCACCACGCTGGGCGTCAAGAGGCGTGCAGCATCCTCCGGATAAAGCACCGCCCAGCGACCAATATCAAAGGCACGCAGGTTTTTCTCAACCGCCGCACCGTTAAGTTCAATGGCCTGCTTGATCGCATCAAAGCTCACCGGGATCAGACCCCGCTGCCACGCCGCGCCAAAGACCATCATGTTGGAGAAAATCGAATCTCCCATGCTGACACGCGCCAATTCCGATGCATCGAACAGGTCCACCCGGTCCCGCAATCGTGCCTGAAGGGCGACCTGCAACCTATCGCTTGGCAAGGAGAAATCGGTATTTCGGGTGAATTCCCCGGTGATGATTTCATGGCTGTTGACCACCGCACCGGTGCGCCCGGTGGAGGTCAGGCCAAGGGTCTTGGCCCCCGCGCTCACCACCAGATCACCGCCGATCAGCGCATGCGCCTCGCCGGTGGCCACGCGGATGGCGCTGATGTCTTCGGGACGGTTGGCGAGGCGGCAATGGATATGCACTGCGCCACCCTTCTGGGCGAGCCCCGCCATTTCCATCATGCCCGCACCCTTGCCGTCAATCTGCGCCGCCTGCGCCAGCACTGCGCCGATGGTTACCACGCCAGTGCCACCAACGCCGGTGATGACGACGTTATGGGTGCCATGGATTTCGGGCAGTTGCGGCTCGGGCAGATCCGGCAGCTCCAGACTGGCGGTTGCGCTCTTCTTGATCTTGGCGCCCTCAATACTGAGGAACGACGGGCAAAACCCGTTGAAGCAAGAGAAATCCTTGTTGCAGCTGGATTGATCAATCGCCCGTTTGCGGCCCAGTTCAGTCTCTTTTGGCACGATGGAGACGCAGTTGGATTGCACGCCGCAATCGCCGCAGCCCTCGCAGACGTCAGAGTTGATGAACACCCGTTGATCCGGGTCCGGGAACAGGCCCTTTTTGCGGCGGCGACGTTTTTCTGCGGCGCAGGTCTGGATGTAGATAATCGCCGAAACGCCCTCCACATCCTCAAACTCACGCTGAACCTTCATCAGGTCCGCTCGTTCATGCATCCGCATGCCGCTTGGGAACAGCTTGGCGTCCACGTCTTCTTTTTCGTCATAGACCACGGCAATGGTCTTCACCCCCATCGCGGTCAATTCATGCGCGATCTGGTGTGCCGTGAGGCCCCCTTCGGCTTGCTGGCCGCCGGTCATCGCCACCGCATCATTATAGAGGATCTTATAGGTGATATTTGTGCCTTCAGCGAGTGCTGCGCGGATCGCCATCACCCCAGAGTGGTTGTAAGTTCCGTCGCCAAGGTTCTGAAACACATGGTTTCTTTTGGAAAACGGCGCCTCACCAATCCAGTTGGCACCCTCACCGCCCATATGGGTAAAGCCCACGGTTTCGCGGTCCATCCACTGCACCATAAAATGACAGCCGATGCCCGCATAAGCGCGCGAGCCTTCAGGCAGTTTGGTGGAGGAGTTATGCGGACAGCCGGAACAGAAATACGGCAGACGCGCGGCGATTTCCTCGGCATTGTCAGCCCGTCTCGCATCATCGAGCTGCGCCAGACCCGCGCGGATCGCCTCGGCGTCGCGGCCTTCTTCGATCAGGATATTGCCCAGTTTTTCGGCAATCATGATCGGATCGAGCGCGTATTTTGTTGGAAACAGCTCCTCGCGGTGCATGGTACCCGCACCGCCCTTGTACCAGCCATAAACCCGGCGGCCGCGCCGGTCGTCAAAGATGGCTTCCTTGATCTGGATCTCGATCAGCTTGCGCTTTTCCTCGACCACCACGATCAGGTCCAACCCCTCAGCCCAAGCGTTAAAGCCCTTCATATCCATCGGCCATGTCTGACCCACTTTATACGTGGTGATGCCCAGACGCTCGGCCATGTTTTCATCGATATTCAAAAGGCTTAGCGCATGAACCAAATCCAGCCAGTTCTTACCGGCGGCGACAAAACCAATCTTGGCACCGGGTTTACCCCAGACCCGTTTGTCCATCTTATTGGCGTGGCTGAAGGCCTCAGCCGCGAACCGTTTATGGTCGATAATACGGTCTTCCTGACGAAAGCGGTCATCGTCAAGGCGGATGTTCAAACCATCGGCGGGCAGGTCGATGTCCGGTGTCTTCAGCGCAATCCGGTTCGGATCGCCATCCACCACGGACGTGACCTCAATCGTATCCTTCATCGTCTTGAGGCCAACCCATAGGCCGGAAAACCGTGATAAAGCATAACCATAGATGCCGTAGTCCAGAATTTCTTGTACACCTGCGGGGCTGACAATCGGCAGGTAGCAATCCAGCAAGGACCATTCGGATTGATGCAACACGGTGGAGCTTTCACCGGTGTGGTCGTCGCCCATGGCAACCAATACGCCGCCGTGTTTCGATGACCCCGCCATATTGGCATGGCGCAGCGCATCGCCTGAGCGGTCGACCCCCGGCCCCTTGCCGTACCACAGACCAAAGACGCCGTCGTATTTGCCCTCACCGCGGATTTCCGCCTGCTGCGCCCCCCAGAGCGCGGTGACGGCAAGATCCTCGTTCAGACCGTATTGGAACGTCACGTCAGATTGCGTCAGCAGTTTCTCTGCGCGCTTCATGTGCATATCCACCGCACCAAGCGGCGAGCCGCGATACCCGGTGACCAAACCAGCCGTGTTCAGCCCCGCAGCCACATCACGGGCCTTTTGCATCAACATCAAACGCACCAGCGCCTGAGTCCCGTTTAGCAAAATTGGCGTCTTTTCCAGATCATAACGGTCATTGAGCGAGATCTTTTGCGTGCTCATCCGGTCCTCCTCAACCATGACTTGCTAGCATTTTGACCAGATAATAGGTCATAAGTGCTGACCTGTATATCAGATTGTTTAAAGTTTCGGTGTCAGACTCCGGTAAGGTTTGAAACTTAGCCTCATCATCATGTAGTTTGAGGCAAAGAGGCAGAAAGAGTAAAAACAATGGATTGGGACAAGCTCAGGATCTTTCACGCGGTTGCGGACGCAGGCAGTCTGACCCATGCGGGCGACCGGCTAAATCTGTCCCAATCTGCCGTTTCTCGGCAAATTCGGGGCCTTGAGGAGAGTTTGAACGCAACTCTCTTTCACAGACACGCCCGCGGGTTGATTCTGACCGAGCAGGGTGAACTGCTGTTTGACGCCACCAAAACGATGGCAAAACGTCTGGAAACCGCCTCCGCACGGATTCGCGACAGCGAAGAAGGCGTGTTTGGCGAATTGCGCGTGACCACCACCACGGGCTTTGGCACATTGTGGCTCGCACCACGGCTGATCAAACTCTATGAACAATACCCCAACCTCAAGATCGACCTGATGCTCGAGGAACGGGTGCTCGACCTGCCGATGCGCGAAGCCGATGTCGCCATCCGTATGAAAGAGCCAAGCCAGGCCGACCTGATCCGCAAACGGCTGATGACCGTTCAGATGCGCCTTTATGCGTCGCGCGGCTATATTGATAAATTCGGCTGGCCGGAAACCATCGAGGAAATCTGCGACCACCGCCTGATCTGTCAGAGTCTGCGGTCCGCGCAAGTTGGGTCCGCTGCGGTCATGGTGCAAAAGCTGATGACGCATAACCCAAAATCCATGCTCACGGTGAACAACTACTTCGGCGTGTTGCAGGGGGTGTTGCAGGATCTTGGGATCGGGGTGTTGCCAGACTATGTGACAGAGGATTTCCCCGATCTGGTGCAGGTCCTGCCCAATGAGGATACCAATGGCGTGCCCGTCTATCTCGCCTACCCAGAAGAGTTGCGCCATTCGCAGCGGGTTTCCGCCTTCCGTGATTTTGTGCAGAACGAGATCATCGCCCACCGTAAGCACATGAAAGAACTGGGTAAAATATAACTCTCAGCTGCATTATATGCGTGGCGCGCAAAAGCTATGCATATAGTGCATGGCAGGCTTGAGTTAACATGTGTTTCAAAACACTTGCGGCAGCGCAGCAGGCACCCTAAATGACCCTCATGGAGACGCGGCAAGCGCCGCACTTCATACCTCCCTGTTGGACTACGGCCGAGCTTAGTGCTCGGCCTTTTTTTTGGCCCTTTGTCTGCCGCCTGTTTGACCAGAGCATGTGACGACTGCGTGGCTTTTGTCCTTGTTTGTCGTGCGCGCACGGTCTGCGCCAGACAAAAACGCCAACCTCGCAGGAATTGCAGAACGACACAGGCGCGATGCCCTATGTTCAGGCAAGCGGTGCAGGATTTGCCCAAGGAACGGGCATTTTCTGCACGTCGATGATGCCCCCTTCCCCCGCCGCGGGCGTTGCTCTAAAAGGCCGACAACATGAAGCGACCCGGGGGGCCATCTAGCGCCATGCAGGAACCAGCCATTACGCCTGAAGTGATCGAAAACCACGGACTGAAACCCGATGAGTACGATCTGATCCTTGAGATCATTGGCCGCGAGCCGACCTTCACCGAGCTCGGCATTTTCTCCGCCATGTGGAACGAGCACTGTTCCTATAAATCATCGAAGAAATGGCTGCGTACTCTGCCGACCTCCGGCCCGCAGGTGATCTGTGGCCCCGGTGAAAACGCCGGTATCGTGGACATCGGTGATGGCGACGCGGTCGTCTTCAAGATGGAAAGCCACAACCACCCCTCCTACATCGAGCCCTATCAAGGTGCCGCCACCGGTGTTGGCGGCATTTTGCGTGATGTCTTCACCATGGGTGCGCGGCCTATCGCGTCGATGAACTCGCTCTCCTTTGGTGAGCCTGCGCATCACAAGACCCGCCAGTTGGTAAACGGTGTGGTTGAGGGCGTCGGCGGCTACGGCAACTGTTTTGGTGTGCCTTGTGTCGGCGGCGAAGTGCGCTTTCACCCCGCCTACAATGGCAACTGTCTGGTGAACGCCTTTGCGGCGGGCCTCGTCAAAACCGACATGATCTTCTATTCCGCCGCCTCTGGTGTGGGCATGCCGGTTGTATACCTCGGTGCCAAGACCGGCCGCGACGGGGTTGGTGGTGCGACCATGGCGTCGGCAGAATTCGACGACACCATCGAGGAAAAGCGCCCCACCGTTCAGGTCGGCGACCCTTTCACCGAAAAACGCCTGATGGAAGCGACGCTGGAGCTGATGCAGACCGGTGCCGTGATCTCCATTCAGGACATGGGCGCGGCGGGTCTGACCTGCTCCGCCGTGGAAATGGGCGACAAGGGTGGCCTTGGCGTGCGACTGGATCTGGAAAAGGTCCCGCAGCGCGAAGTCGATATGACCGCCTACGAGATGATGTTGTCGGAGTCGCAAGAGCGCATGCTGATGGTGCTGAAGCCCGAGCTTGAGGCCGAAGCCAAAGCCGTCTTTGAGAAATGGGATCTGGATTTTGCCATCGTGGGCGAAACCATTGCCGAAGACCGCTTCCTCATTATGCACAACGGCGAGGTCAAAGCCGACCTACCGCTGTCAAAACTCTCCTCCTCCGCGCCGGAATACGACCGCCCATGGATTGAGGTCGAGGCCCCAGAAGCGCTTACGGATGCGGATGTGCCGACCATTGATCCCATCGATGGCCTGAAGGCGCTGATCTCCAGCCCCAACTACGCCGGCAAACAGTGGGTCTATGAGCAATATGACACCACCGTGATGGGCGACACCGCGCGTCGTCCGGGTCTCGGTGGCGGCATGGTCCGCGTGCATGGCACCGACAAAAAACTGGCGTTTACCTCTGACGTGACCCCGCGTTACGTCAAGGCGAACCCGATTGAGGGCGGCAAACAGGCGGTGGCTGAGGCCTATCGCAACCTCTGCGCCGTTGGGGCCAAGCCTCTGGCGACCACCGATAACCTCAATTTCGGCAACCCCGAAAAACCCGAGATCATGGGCCAGTTTGTCGGCGCACTCAAAGGCATCGGCGAGGCCGTCTCGGCGCTGGATATGCCGATCGTTTCGGGCAACGTCTCTCTTTATAATGAGACCGACGGCCAGGCGATCCTGCCCACCCCCACCATTGGTGCGGTGGGTCTGGTTGCGGCGGGCGAAGAGCCGATCCTTGGCGAGGCCCGCGACGGTCACGTGCTGCTGCTGGTGGGCGAAACCACCGGTCACCTCGGCCAGTCGGCGCTGCTGCACGAGGTCTTCAACCGCGAAGATGGCGATGCGCCTGCGGTGGATCTGGAGGCCGAAAAACGCAATGGCGAATTCATCCGCAACAACCGCGATTTCATCAAGGCCTGCACCGACATCAGTGATGGCGGGCTTGTTTTGGCTGCGTTTGAGATGGCCGAAGCTGCCGGTGTGGGCGTGCAGATTGACGCAAGCGACACCCCGAGCCTCTTTGGTGAGGATCAGGCGCGCTACCTCGTGGCCTGCAATTTTGATCAGGCCGAGGCACTGATGATTGCTGCGGGCCAGGCAGGTGTGCCGCTGGAAACGGTTGGGAAGTTCACCGGTGACACGGTCAAAGTCGGCGGCTCCGAGGCCACGCTCGAAGAGCTGAGCCAGATCTTCCGCACGAGCTTTGCCGAAGCCGTCGCCTGAAGTAAAAGAGCGGGGAAACTCCCGCGCCCGCAGGTGCCTTAGCTGTTGCTAAGCCCCCTTGGCGGCCTTGGGCCCGGCACCGCGCCCGCGCGGTGCCGGGCCCAACTGTGTTGGGCGGGCCCCTTGGGGGCCAGTCCATAAGCAGGCGGGAGCGCCCCCGTCCCGTTTCACATCGGTCGCGACAAAACAGACCTTACAATCACGGTAGAGTTGCTTGCGTCCCCCGCATTGCAGCCCTACATTTTGGCAAAAGAACACCACAGCAAGGATGCGCCCCATGCCAATGCAGGCCCATGAAATCGAAGCCCTCCTGCGCGAGACCTTCCCGGATGCGCAAATCGAGGTGGGCGGCAGTGATGGCGTTCACATGTCCGCCATGGTCATCGACGAGAGCTTTCGCGGCAAGAACCGCGTGCAGCAGCAACGCGCCGTTTATGCCGCGCTCAAGGGCAAGATGGATGGCCCCAGCGGTGAACTCCACGCCCTCGCCCTGACCACCAAAGCGCCGGAGTAGCATCCAGTATGGAGGCAATCTGGATCATAGGCGGCGCGATTGCGATCTTTGTCGCGGTCGTCCTCTTCTCAGATATTCTCCATATTCGCGAGAAGCTCAGACAGCGCCAGATGCCGCCGTTGACGCCCGAGGAACAAGAGATGCAGCATGAAAAAGAAGAGCGCATGCAGGATATGCTGGAGCGCGCGCAGCGCCGTCATACCGGAGATTTCTTTACAAAACCATGGCGTTAGATCGGAAACAGACATTCAACTACGCTGATCTGAAACCGCAATGATACCGAGCGCTGCAACCTCGTTGCTCGGACCCAAAACCACAGTTTTCCGCGGCTCTATGAACCAAGGGCCAGACCGAAAGGACCAAAACCATGACCGACGCGAAGACCCGCATCGATGAAACCGTCAAAGCCAATGATGTTGTGCTTTATATGAAAGGCACCAAGGAAATGCCGCAGTGCGGGTTTTCCTCGCGCGTGGCGGGCGTGCTCAACTACATCGGCGTCGATTACACTGACGTCAACGTGCTTGCGGATGAGGACATCCGTCAGGGCATCAAGGAGTATTCCGACTGGCCGACCATCCCGCAACTCTACATCAAGGGCGAGTTTGTCGGCGGATGCGACATCATCACCGAGATGACCCTGTCTGGCGAACTCGACGGTATGTTTGAGCAAAACGGCATCAGCTTTGACAAGGATGCCGCAGACAAGATCCGCGAAGCCAACGCCTGACCTATTGCCCACGCAGAATAAAAAAGCCCGCTAACCTCTCGGTTTAGCGGGCTTTTTATCGTGTGCAGCGATCTTTCTTCAGATCAGACCTGCTCGGAAACTTCGTCTTCGCTGATCGGGTCGGAAGCAGGTGCGTCATCCGTCACGCCAGCATCCACCTCTTCCTCGTCGTCATCATCGTCGGGTGCGGCTTTCTCTTCGATTTCACCGGCCAGCGCCTCGGCGCGTGCTGCCAGCTCCGCCAATGTTTCGGCAACCTGCGGCGGCACCACGGGAACCTCAACCTGTTCGGCAGGCGGTGGCGGCGCATTGCGCAGCTCTTCAAGCTCGGCCTCACGCTCTGCGATGAGGGCGTCTTTTTCTGCGATCTTGGCTTCGACTTCCTTGATCCGGTCCTCGACCGCCGCGGTTTTATCCGCAAGCATGAGGCCAGCCATCAAGAGCATGCGCGCCTCGGGCATGCGCCCGATCTGGTCCGACAGCACCTGCGCCTCATCGTCGAGCATCCCTGCCGCCATCTCCAGAAAGCTCTGTTCGCCTTCCTGACAGGACACCACAAAATCGCGGCCTCCGATGTGAATTGTCACTTCCGGCATCAGGCTTCTTCTCCTTCTGGCAGATTGGGGGCAGTGGCAAGAAGCGGCTCAAGGCGTGCCAGCACCGCGTTGACCTCGGCCTGATCGGTGGCGCGCGCGGCTTTCAGCCCCTCCACCTCGGCTTCGAGGCCAGAGTTTATCAGCGCGGGGTCCGCGACCCCTTCGGCATTTGCCGCACGCAGGGCCGCATTGGATTGGCGCAGTTGATCGTTGCTGGCGCGCAGGGTCTGCAACTCCCCGTCCAATTCGCTCAGGCGCAGGTCCAGTTCTTCGCTGACACCCTCATCGGCCAGCTCGGCTGTGGCAGGCGCTGCCTCGGCAGCCTCAGCGCGGGCGCGTAGCTCTTCCACTTCGCGGCGCAGGGTTTCCAACTCGGCTGTATCACCGGCCTCAGTCCCGCCCTCCGCAGCAGGCTGCGCGGCAAGCTGAGCTTGCAATTGTTCATTCTGGGCCGTGGCTTCGCTCAGGTCATCCTCGAGCTTTTCACGCTCACTTGCGGCCTGATTGCGTGCGGCTTCCAGATCTTGTTTCAGACGGGTCACTTCGGCCTTGAGCGCCTCAGCCTCGACCGAATTTCCGGCCTCGTTGCGCAGCAGCTCAAGCTCGGCCTGCATGGCAATCAGATCGTTGGCACCGTCCACGGCGGCGACCTTCTTTTCCATGTCTTCCAGCCGACCATGCAGCAGTTTCAGCCGCTCTTCGAGCTGCGCATTGGCCATTTTCTCATCATCGAGATCCGCCAAGAGCTCCGCATGCTTTTGCATGTCCAACTCTTCCAGCGTCGGCACTGGCCTGTTGGCATGCTTTTGCTCCAACGCTGCGACGCCGCCATATATACGGTGCAGCGCGGTCTGGATGCGGCCCTGTAATTCTTCTAACTGCTCCATGCGTTCCTCTTCACCTCGTCTCCTCAGAACTGTGAACGGAGCCTGTTTCCGTCCAGCACGCCCTGAGCCGATCTTTCGCCGTTTCGCGATGCGTCCTGTTGGGTCATCGGTTCCGGCACACGGTAAACGGACACGAATCAACCCGGCAGCAATCAGCTTCGCTCAGCTTATCGTATGATGGGGTAAAACACCCCCCCATTGCTTTCAAGCACTTGCGCAGTCTAGTTACGGGCAGCTTCCTGCGAAACCCTGCAAAACAAGCCCGGAAAGCTTGATCTTTGCTTTAAGACTGCTATCCAGCGGCAAACCCCTGCGAACCCAAAGAGGAACAGTTCAGTGGATCTGACAGCCCTGCGCTCTGAAAACCCCGATCATTGGAACAAAGCCGCCGCTATCCGTGCTCTCACGCTGGATGCGGTTGCGGGTGCAAACTCCGGCCATTCCGGCATGCCGATTGGCATGGCTGATGTTGCGACCGTGCTGTTTGAAAAGCACATGAAATTCGACATCACTGCCCCCAAATGGGCCGACCGTGATCGCTTCATCCTGTCGGCGGGCCACGGCTCCATGCTGATCTATTCGCTTTTGTATCTCATGGGCGATGCGCAGGTAACGCTGGATCAGATCAAGAACTTCCGCCAGTCCGGCGCGCTCACGGCGGGCCACCCGGAAAACTTCCTTCTGGACGCAGTAGAAGTCACCACCGGCCCGCTGGGTCAGGGGATTTCCAATGCCGTGGGTTTTGCCATGGCCGAAGAAAGCCTGCGCGCCCACTACGGCAAAAAGGTCGTCGATCACTACACTTACGTGATCGCGGGTGATGGCTGCCTGATGGAGGGCATCAGCCAGGAGGCCATAGGCCTTGCCGGGCGGCACCAACTGGGCAAACTGGTGGTGTTCTGGGACAACAACAACATCACCATCGACGGCACCGTTGATCTGTCTGACCGCACCAATCAGGTACAGCGTTTCAAGGCGTCTGGTTGGCATGTGCAGGAAATCGACGGCCACAACCCGGCCGAGATCGACGCTGCCATTGAGGCCGCGAAGAAGACCAAGAAACCGTCGATGATCGCCTGCAAAACCCATATCGCTCTGGGTCACGCGGCGCAGGATACCTCTAAAGGGCACGGCGCCTTGACCGACGCCGATCAGCTGAAAGCTGCCAAAGACGCCTATGGCTGGACCGGTGGTGCCTATGATGTTCCCGCCGAGATCAAATCCCAGTGGGAAGAGATCGGCAAGCGCGGCGCAGCGGCGCGGGCCGAATGGGAAGGCCGTTTTGCGGAACTCTCATCGCAAAAACAGGACCGGTTCAACCGCGCCTTTGCGCTGGAGGCCCCGAAAAAGCTCTCCGCCACCATCAAGGCGCTGAAAAAACAGATTTCCGAGTCCCAGCCCAAGGTCGCCACCCGCAAGGCGTCGGAAATGGCGCTGGAAGTCATCAACCCGATCATGCCGGAAACCATTGGTGGCTCTGCGGACCTCACCGGTTCCAACAACACCAAGACCGGTGATCTGGGCGTGTTTGACACGGATAATCGCAAGGGCCGCTATGTCTACTGGGGCATCCGCGAGCATGGTATGGCGGCGGCGATGAACGGTATGGCGCTGCATGGTGGCATCCGCCCCTATGGCGGCACCTTCTTCTGCTTTACCGATTATGCGCGTCCGGCGATGCGTCTGGCCGCCCTGTCGAAGATCCCCACCGTGTTTGTCATGACCCATGACTCCATCGGTGTGGGCGAAGATGGCCCGACCCACCAGCCGGTCGAGCATCTGGCAATTTGCCGTGCGACCCCGAACACCTATACGTTCCGCCCGGCCGATGCGGTGGAAACCGCCGAAGCCTGGGAAATCGCGCTGACTTCAAAAGAGACCCCGTCGGTGATCGCCCTGACCCGACAGGGTCTGCCCACCGTGCGCACCGAGCACAAGCTGTCGAACCTCACCGAGAAAGGCGCCTATGTGCTGGCCGAGGCCGAAAGCAAGCGCCAGGTGATCCTGATGGCATCCGGGTCTGAGGTCTCCACCGCGATGGCCGCAAAAGACATCCTCGAAGGTCAGGGCATCGGCACCCGTGTTGTCTCTGTGCCGTGTATGGAACTGTTCCACGCACAGGACGAGAGCTACCGCCGCAAGGTTCTGCCCGCAGGTCCGGTGCGCGTGGCCATCGAGGCCGCCGTACGCGATGGCGGCTGGGATCGTTTGCTGCTGGGCGAACGTGGTCAGGAGAAAAAAGCGGGCTTCGTCGGCATGCAGGGCTTTGGCGCCTCTGCCCCGGCGGGCGAGCTGTTCGAGAAATTCGGCATCACCGCCGAGGGCACCGTTGCCAAGGTCAAAGAGCTGTTGGGCTAAATGGCACATGGGGTTTGGGGGCGCTGCCCCCGACCCTTTCGGGTCTCGCCCGGGATATTTTGAGTTAGAAGATGAAAGGGCGCTCCGAACTGGGGCGCCCTTTTATCGTTTTAGGATTGGTTTAATGCGCAGCTTTTGCGCCAAAGAGCGGTGCGATCAGCTTGGTGGCGATGGGGATCAGGATTAGCCCCACGACAAAACCCAAGATACCGTCAACCACCGCTTTGACCAGCCATTCCACCAGACCGTCGCCTTGGGCGATGCTCTTGGCGAAGGCGTAGATGGTCTCCTCGGGCCAGTACCATCCCATCTGCGCCACGGAATGCACAATGATCGAGCCCCCAACCCAGAGCATGGCGGCGGTGCCGACAATAGACAGGAGTTTCAGGAACCACGGCATGAAAGCCACAATACCACGGCCAAGCGCACGGGTGGCGCTGGTGCGCCCCACCTCTGTGAGCCAGAGGCCCACATCATCCATTTTTACGATGATGGCGACGACACCATAGACCACGATGGTGATCATGATGCCCACCACGGCCAGTGTGGCCGCCTGAATCCACAACACATCGCTCTCGATTGTGGACAGTGAAATTGTCATGATCTCGGCCGAGAGAATGAAATCGGTCTTGATCGCGCCCTTGACCTTTTGTTCCTCAAGCTGGGTTGGATCGCCCACAGCATGGCTGCCATCTGGCCCGCCGGACTGATCGTCATGGGGCATCAGCACATGCACGATCTTTTCGGCACCCTCAAAACACAGGTAACAACCACCGAGGATCAGCAAGGGCGGGATCAGCCAAGGCGCGAACTGCGACATCAAGAGTGCGACGGGCAGCAGGAACACCAGTTTGTTGATGAAGGAGCCGCGCGCGATGCGCCAGATCATCGGCAGCTCTCGTGCAGGCTGAAAACCGGTCACATATTTTGGCGTGACAGCGGCATCGTCGATCACGATCCCCGCCGCCTTGGATCCTGCCTTCATCGATTGCGTCGCCACATCATCCACCGAGGCGGCAGCGACTTTGGCAATTCCCGCTACATCGTCTAACAAGGCCAGAAGACCGCTCATAACTCACCTCTTTGCGCATTGGCATTCATTCACGCATGTGTAGCCTGCGGGTGGGGAATCATTCAAGCATGCGGCGGCGCAGCATCTGCACTGAGATGGCTACCCACAGTTACCGCAAACGCGCATGCGAGTGTTAACGCAACCATCAAGGTTTTGCGCTAACAGTCTGTGTTTACTCTAATTTCTTCTTTTTCCCGAGGTTAATGCCCGCTATAGGCTGCCCCTAAGACAGCCTTTTCGTGGAGACGACAGAGATGACCATCAAAGTTGGAATCAACGGCTTCGGACGTATCGGCCGCTGCACCCTCGCCCATATCGCCGGCAGCTTTCGCAACGATATTGAGGTGATCAAGGTCAATGCCACCGGCCCGATCGAGACCGCCGCGCATCTCATCAAATATGACAGCGTACATGGCCGCTTTCCCGGTCAGGTCGATTTCAGCGAAGGGCGCCTGAACCTCGGTCGTGGCGACATGCAGGTTTATTCCACCTACGACATGGACACGCTGGACTGGGAAGGCTGCGACGTGGTGCTGGAATGCACCGGCAAGTTCAACGACGGTCTAAAGGCGAAAAAGCACCTGGAGCGCGGCGCTGGCAAGGTGCTGCTGTCCGCACCGGGCAAAAACGTCGACCGCACGGTGGTTTACGGCGTCAATGACGAGGATCTGCTGGCCACCGACAAGATGGTCTCCAACGGGTCCTGCACCACCAACTGCCTCGCACCGCTGGCCAAAGTGCTGGATGAGGCTTTTGGCATCGAACATGGCATCATGACAACCATCCACGCCTATACCGGCGACCAGCCGACGCTGGATCGGCGTCACGATGATCTCTATCGCGCCCGCGCTGCCGCGATGTCGATGATCCCGACCTCCACCGGTGCCGCCAAGGCCCTGGGCGAAGTGCTGCCCAACCTCAAGGGCCGTCTGGATGGCTCCGCGATCCGCGTGCCCACACCGAATGTCTCTGCCGTGGATCTCACCTTCCGCGCCGGTCGCGACGTGAGCGCCGAAGAGGTGAACGCTGCGGTGGAAGAGGCCTCCAAGGGGCACATGTCGCGCGTTCTGGGCTATGAGCCCGCGCCGCTGGTGTCGACCGATTTCAACCACACCGAAGAAAGCTCGATTTTTGCGCCCGATCAGACCCGCGTCGTTGACGGTCGCATGGTGCGGGTGCTGGCGTGGTACGACAACGAGTGGGGCTTCTCCGTGCGGATGGCTGATGTTGCCACCGCCATGGGCCGTCTGAACTAACCCCTCTTCCTTGTGAGGCTTGAGATTTTGCGCCCGGTCAGGCATAGCTGACCGGGCGTGTTTTATCGAGCAGTTCCCATGACCAATACCATTGCCGTCGCCTTTGGCTTGTTTCTGCTCACCGCATTGGCGGTGGATGTGCTCTTTTTTGGCACCGGGCATGTGCTGTTTCTTAGCAAGAAACTGTTTGAACTGATCGAATGGCTGGCCTTCTGGCGCTAAAGCCGCAAACAAATAACCCGGCACCGCTTTGCAGGCCGGGTTTATTTATTTTCAGAACTTTGCGTGATGTCAGCGACCGCCCAGTCGTTCCATCAGCCTGTCGCGCACCAGCGGGGTGACAAATTTGCTGACGTCGCCATCCAGACGCGCAATCTCTTTCACCAGTTTGCTCGCAATGGCCTGATGCCGTGCTTCAGCCATCAGGAACACCGTCTCAATACTGTCATCCAAGGCGCGGTTCATACCGACCATCTGGAATTCATACTCAAAATCCGCCACCGCGCGCAACCCGCGCACGATCACCTGCGCGCCCACATCGCGGGCACAGTCAATCAGCAGGTTCTCGAACGGATGGGCGATAATCTCGGTGCCGGTTTGCTCGGTGAGCTTGGCACATTCCGCCTCGATCATGGCGACGCGTTCTTCGAGATCGAACAACGGCCCCTTGTCGCGGTTGATCGCCACGCCGATCACCAGCCGGTCCACCAGCATGGCCGCCCGGCGGATGATATCGATATGACCCAGCGTGATTGGGTCAAAGGTTCCGGGATACAAGCCAATGCGCATGGGCCCCTCCTGCCTGCGTCACATTTTTGGGCACGCAATCATGTTGCGCCGCGCAATGCAAGTGCGTGAGAATACTGAATCTTCAATGATCACACATTCGCCGCAGCGCAACGCCCCAGACCCGCAGGTCAGTGACCCATAATCATGCCTTCGAGCGCAGTTTTCTCCATCGCCACCTCGTTGAGCTGCGCTTTGACCACATCGCCCAATGAGATGATCCCGACCAGCGCCCCGTCCTCGACAACAGGCATGTGACGAAACCGGCCTTCGGTCATCGTGGCCAAGGCCTCTTCTGCGACGCTGTCTTGGGTGCAGGTCACCACGTCACGGGTCATATAGTCTTCGACCTTGTGACCGAGACAGACCGAGCCAACCTTGGCCAGTTTGCGGACGATGTCCCGTTCCGACAGAATACCCAGCGGTGTTGAGTTATCCGCTGAAACCACAACCGTACCGATGCCATGCTCCGACAGAAGTTGCGCCGCCGCCTCCATTGTGGCGTCAGGTCTGATCGTGACAACCTCGGAGATTTCCTTGGACTTCAGAATCGACTTTACGAGCATTTTGCGCACCCTTGAAATTTTCTTTCACTCCCTCAAGGTTTGCCGCAAGATCGCATCAAGTCAAGCTCTCCAATCTTTCAACCTCCGCGCGAATGCCAGATGACAGCGCTTCCGCAAAGCGGTTGAGCCGGTCGCTGCGCTGATCGCCCTGGTGACGCACGAGGTAAAAACTGCGCGTGAGGCTGAATTCATCCTTCAAAACCTTACGCAAGGAGCGGTGGCTGGGCAGGGAAAAATCATGTACCACGCCGACAGCACTCCCCTCGGCCAGCATCTTGATCTGCACCGAAACGGAGTTCGACGCCAGCGAGACCCGCTCCACCCCAAGGTCATTGAGGTAATCCAACTCGCGATCAAAGATCATATCGGGGATGTAGCCGATCATCCGGTGATCCCGCAGATGTTCCAGTTTTTCAATCGGATGGTGGTCGCGCAGATAGTAGCGCGATGCGGCCAGATGCAGATGATAGTCGGTGATCTTCTGCACCAACAGCTTGCCGGCGGTGGGAGCGCTGACGGTCACTGCCATATCGGCCTCGCGCCGTGACAGGTTGATGACCCGTGGCAGGGCCACCACCTGAATGTCCAGATCCGGGTTGTCTTTGGAGATCGCCGCACAGACCTGCGGCAGGATGTAATTTGCGCAACCATCCGGCGCGCCGATACGGATCTGTCCTGATAATGTATCGCTGGGACCGGTGAGCGCCTCTTCGCCTGCGCGCATCGCAAGCTCTGCCGCTTCGGCATGACCCAAAAGCCTGTCTCCGGCGGCGCTCAACGCATAGCCCTGCGGCGATTTTACAAACAGCGATGTTTTCAGGGCCGCCTCGAAACGCGCCACCCGGCGGCCTACCGTGGCCGGGTCCATCTTCAGGACCCGCCCCGCACCAGAGAGGCTGCTCTCTCGCGCAACCGCCAAAAACACCTTCATATCGTCCCATTGGGGTTCCATCTGACGGGATCCTCCAGTCTTTTGCGCATTCTGCTCTGGGTAAACCTACATTAACCATTTGCGTTAATGCAAAACCTATTTGAAGCCTTTCCTCTTTTACGTTCGTTTTTGCAATCCTAGGATACGCGGGACTCGAGATCAGAGGAGGACTGCACATGCAGGAACTGACCCACTACGTGAATGGCGAGAAAGTTGCCGGAACCTCCGGCCGTTTTGCTGATGTTCTGAACCCCGCCACCGGTGAAGTGCAGGCCAAGGTGCCGCTCGCAACCAAAGCCGAAATGGACGCGGTGATCGCCAAAGCTGCCGAGGCACAGGTCGGCTGGGCCGCCACCAACCCTCAAAAACGCGCCCGCGTGATGATGAAGTTCGGCCAGCTCATCAACGAACACATGGACACGCTCGCAGAACTGGTTGCCCGTGAACACGGCAAGACCCTGCCCGACGCACGCGGCGATGTGCAGCGTGGCCTTGAGGTGGTTGAGGTCTGCATGGGCACGCCGAGCCTCCTGAAAGGGGAATTCACCGACAGCGGCGGACCGGGCATCGACCTTTATTCCATGCGTCAGCCTCTGGGTGTGGTTGCGGGCATCACGCCGTTCAACTTCCCGGCAATGATCCCGCTGTGGAAAATGGCCCCTGCCCTGTCTTGCGGCAACGCCATGATCCTGAAACCCTCCGAGCGCGTGCCCTCCACCTCGCTGTATCTGGCGGAGCTTCTGAAAGAAGCCGGTCTGCCCGATGGTGTGCTGCAGGTTGTGAACGGCGACAAAGAAGCTGTTGACGCGATCCTCGACAATGAGACCATTCAGGCCGTCGGCTTTGTGGGCTCCACCCCGATCGCACAGTATATCTATGGCCGCGCCGCAACCAACGGCAAGCGCGCGCAGTGCTTTGGCGGTGCCAAGAACCACATGCTGATCATGCCCGACGCGGATCTCGACAAGGCTGCGGACGCTCTGGTCGGTGCCGGGTTTGGCGCAGCAGGCGAACGCTGCATGGCGATCTCCGTTGCGGTTCCGGTCGGCAAAGAAACCGCCGATGGCCTTATCGAGCGTCTGCTGCCCCGCATCGAGAAGCTCAAGGTCGGCCCCTACACCGCCGGTGAGGACATCGACTACGGTCCCGTGATCACCGCGCAGGCAAAAGCCCGCATCGAAGGTCTGATCGACAGCGGTGTCGAGCAAGGCGCAAAGCTGCTGACCGATGGCCGTGGCCTGACGCTTCAGGGCTATGAGAACGGTTACTTCGTTGGCCCGACCCTGTTTGACAACGTCACCGCCGAGATGGACATCTACAAAGAAGAAGTCTTTGGACCGGTTCTGTCGACTGTTCGCATGGACAACTACGAGGACGCGCTGAACCTCGTGAAGGACAACGCCTACGGCAACGGCACCGCGATCTACACCGCAGATGGTGACACCGCGCGTGACTTTGCCAACCGCGTCAACGTGGGCATGGTCGGCATCAACTTCCCGATCCCGGTGCCGCTCAGCTACCACACCTTCGGCGGCTGGAAGAAATCGGCCTTTGGTGACCTGAACCAGTATGGCCCCGATGCCTTCCGGTTCTACACCCGCACCAAGACCGTCACCCAGCGCTGGTTCTCCGGCATCAAAGAAGGCGGCGAGTTCAACTTCAAAGCCATGGACTAATCACCACTCACGGATTTAGTTCAGGCCGCCCGGCATCGTCGGGCGGCCTTTCTCGTTTTGTCCCTCGGCTGATTTTTGCCAGTTTCGCTGCTCTCGCGCGGCTCACGCAAATGTCACCCGAGGTCTGGCGGCAGGCCACTGGCGTTGGCACGCCCGCTCTCATATGGTCTCGCAAAGAGATCGAGCAATTAAACCGAATGAGGATGGGCCAATGTCCGACTTCACCAAATCCCGTTTTACCCTTTCACGACGCGCATTGATGACAGGCGCCGCAGCGACGCTGGCAACCCCGAGCTTGCTGCGCGCGCAGTCCACCGACGCGTTTCCCACCACCGTCGAGGCGATTCACGACCAAGTTCCCGTGAAGCGGAACGTGTCCTCTTTCCAGCAACAGCGCTGGCAGGATCACTTTGAAACGCTGGGCGTTGGCTGTCTGCTGGCGGATATCGAAAGCCGCGCATTACATTATTGGGGGGGCGATGGCGAAACTTATGTGCTGTTCCCGTCCTCAGTGCCGATGAGCGAAGAGCTGACCCGTCGCGGCTATTCCAAAATCGTGCGCAAGCGGGAAAACCCCAGTTGGACGCCCACCGCCAATATGCGCGAGCGCGATCCCACACTGCCGCAGCGCATCGAAGGGGGTGTGCCTAACAACCCGCTTGGAACCCGCGCGCTTTATCTGGATTGGCCCGCCTACCTTGTGCATGGCACGCATGACACCCGCAAAATCGGCCGTCAAAGCTCCTCCGGATGCATCGGACTTTATAACCAACACGTCGAGAAGCTTTATCCGATGGTGAAAATCGGCACGCAGGTTCGCCTGCTCTGAGCGAGCGTGTTGCTGAAGCGACTGACAGCCGCGCCTCTTTATGAGACGCGGCTTTTTTATTGACAACAGCGCCTGAACTCAGGCTGCCGAAATCCCCATGCTACGCGGTGCATTGCCATCCAGATAGTTCTGGAACGCCCGCTCCATCAGCCTTTCAAAGTCGCGGGTATAGCCTTGGGTATCAAACAGAGGTGAGTTGGTGTGAGACGCGGCCAGACGCATGCGGATATCTGCCAGATAGTCCGGATCCTGCGCGATCCGCAGCGCCACATCATGATATTTTTTCTCGGTCGTAGTCACCAGATCCTCTAGCCCGGCAGCTGTCAGAATGCTGCCTGCAACCCGCGCCGCAAATTGCTCACCGGTTTTGGTGACCAGCGGCAGGCCCGCCCAAAGCGCATCGCTTGCGGTGGTGTGGGCGTTGACGTTGAAGGTATCCAGAAACAGATCCGCATGTTTCAGACGTGCAAGGTGATACTCTGGCTGCATCCGTCCGGTCGGAATGATCCGCGCACCATCAACGCCGCGCGCCTCTGCCTCCTTGCGCAGCCTGTCGATGATATCCGCATTGGAGACATAGTACCAAAGCACGCTGTCCGGCACCTCCTTGAGGAGGTTCATCCAGATGTCGAACTCGCGCGGGGTCACCTTATAGGGGTTATTGAAGGTGGAGAACACAAAGCTCTCTTCCGGCAGGTCATGGCTCTCGCGGCTGTCATCCATCTGCGCGATGTAGCGGCTCTCATCGTTGGGCTGATAACAGTTCGGCATATAAAGGATGTTTTCGGTGTAATGCTTGCGCAGATGGGACGGGATCGTGATCCGGTCCGCCACCATATAGTCCATTGATTTCAGGCCCGAGGTGCCGGGATAGCCCAGATAGGCCACCTGCACCGGCGCCACGCGACTGTTGAACATGTCAAGCCGCCCGCCCTCGGTGAAACCTTTCAGATCAACCGCGATATCCAGACCGTCACGGGTCGCCAGATCCACAATCTGCGCTGTGGTCATATGGCGAATATCATGGAACACGTCTGCGCTCTGACGGGCGCGGTGGTGTTCGTGGTCGCGCATTTTGGAGCCGTAGTCATAAAGATACAGCTCAAACCTGTCGCGGTCGTGGTTCTCCAACAAACCACCCATCAGATGCATGGTCGCGTGGTTGTAATAGTCGTTGGAAAAATACCCAATCCGCAGTTTCTTCCCTGCAGGGCGACCACCAGTATAAATCGGCGCTTTGACCGGATTGGTCAGCTTTGCCCGCACCTGAGAGAGGGAGCGCTGTTTCTGGAATTCCCCGTCATCGCACAGGGACAGGAATGCAAAGGGGTCCGACAGAACGC
This sequence comes from Tritonibacter mobilis, assembly GCF_001681715.1. GTDB lineage: Bacteria > Pseudomonadota > Alphaproteobacteria > Rhodobacterales > Rhodobacteraceae > Epibacterium > Epibacterium mobile. The sequence goes on from NZ_LNWY01000014.1 coordinate 264,274, forward strand.
GCGTATTATTGAATTGCTTGAGGTAGGTCGGGATCTTTTCAAACCCGTCCCAGCGCGCGCGATGCGCCTTGATGTGCATCATGCGAGAAAGCGCGATGTAGTTTTTAGGGTCAAACTTCACCGCGATTTCAAAATAATCGATCGCTTCCTCGAATTTCTGCAACCGCATCAAGAGCGTTCCGATCAAGGCGTAATGGCCGCCAAATGTCGGCTCCAGCTTGACCGCTTGCATCAGGCACGACAGCGCGTCCATCAGCCGGGCACTGTCCTTCATCAGAACCTCGCCCAATAGCGCATGCATGCTGGCGTCTTTAGGCTCCAGCGAGATGGCCTGCCGCAGTACCGTTTCTGCCTGCTTGTTCTCATGCTTCAGGATCAGCGCCCGCGCCTTTTTCAGGAGTTTTTGCGCGGTGTCCTTTGGTTTTTCGTCCTTTGCGCGATTGTTGCGCAGCCCGTGCTTCATCTCATAGGCGAATTTCGCGCGCTCCTGCGACTTGATGGACTCGGCAAATTTTTCGAACTCTGGAAACTGCGGTTTTGCATTCTGCATCACGGCGAGTTTGCTGGTTTGATTGGGCTGCGACACGAGGATCACGCTCCTTCTCAGACTGTGAATTTGCACCTGCTCCCTGCTGAAACAGTAGTGCGTTTGGTCCAAAGTAGTGGCGCAGAGGTCTTAAAATTTCCCTCAAATCCCGTATGAATTCGTGGAAAAATTGTGACCGATCCCCTGTAATTTGCACGGATTGCCGCAACCATGCAGGATCATCTTGCAGTTCCGCATATTGAAGTGCTGCCCCGAGCCGCGTAATAAATAAACAGTTGTTCAATTCTTGTGGCCCGCACTGCGGCCGCACATGAAACGGGGAGGAGAGCCCATGGACTTCGCAATGACAGAAGAGCAGACGGCCATTTTCGATATGGCTTATGGCTTTGGGCAGGAAAACATCGCGCCGTTTGCCCGCCAGTGGGAATCTGAGGGCACCATCCCAAAGGATCTGTGGCCCAAGGTCGGCGAATTGGGCTTTGGCTCCCTTTATGTGAGCGAAGAGACCGGCGGTTCTGGTCTGTCGCGCCTTGATGCAACCTTGGTGTTTGAGGCGCTGTCGATGGCCTGCCCGTCAGTGGCGGCGTTTCTGTCGATCCACAACATGTGCGCCAAGATGCTGGATATGTTCGCCAGCGACGAGTTGAAGGCGCGCGTCATGCCCGACGTGATGAGCCTCAATACGGTGTTGAGCTACTGCCTGACGGAACCCGGTTCCGGTTCCGATGCGGCCTCGCTCAAGACCCGCGCCGCCCGCGACAACGAGGGCTATGTGCTGAATGGCACCAAGGCTTTCATCTCCGGCGGCGGCTATTCCGATGCCTATGTCTGCATGGTGCGCACGGGCGAAGATGGCCCCAAAGGCATCTCTACCGTCTATGTGGAGGATGGCACGCCGGGTCTGTCCTTTGGCGGGCTTGAGGACAAGATGGGCTGGAAGAGCCAACCCACCGCACAGGTCCAATTCGACGACTGCCGCGTTCCTGCAGGCAATCTTGTGGGCGAAGAGGGCCATGGTTTCAAATACGCCATGAAGGGTCTGGATGGCGGACGCCTGAATATCGCGGCCTGCTCGCTCGGCGCCGCACAAGCCGGCCTCAGCGCCACGTTGCAATATATGTCCGAGCGCAAGGCGTTTGGGAAATCCATCGACCAGTTCCAGGGGCTGCAATTTCGCCTCGCGGATATGGAGATCGAACTTCAGGCCGCGCGCACTTTCCTGCGTCAGGCGGCATGGAAGCTCGATCAGGGCGAACCCGATGCGTCAAAATTCTGCGCCATGGCCAAGAAATTCGTCACCGAGACGGGCTCCAAAGTGGTGGATCAATGTCTGCAATTGCACGGTGGATACGGCTATCTCGCGGATTACGGCATCGAGAAACTGGTCCGCGACCTGCGCGTGCACCAGATCCTTGAGGGCACCAATGAGATCATGCGCGTGATCGTCGCCCGTCATATGCTGGCGGAAAACCACTAAGATTTTCAGGGGAGGACAGGCGCGATGAGCGACATCCACATCCGTATCGAAGGCCGCGCGGGGCGGATCACGCTGACCCGCGAAAAAGCCCTGAATGCGCTGTCATATGACATGTGCCTTGCGATTGACGCCGCACTCAAGGACTGGGCCAAGGACGACACCGTGGCGCTGGTGGTGTTTGACGCGGCTGGTGACAAAGCATTCTGCGCAGGCGGCGATATTGCCGAACTCTACGAGACCGGCACCAAGGGCGATTTCGACTATGGCCGCAAGTTCTGGCGGGACGAATACCGCATGAATGCGCGGATCTTTGAGTATCCCAAACCAGTGGTGAGCTTCCTTCAGGGCTTTACCATGGGAGGCGGCGTCGGCATCGGGTGTCACGGCACCCACCGTATCGTTGGCGACAGCTCCAAGCTATCGATGCCGGAATGCGGCATTGGCCTTGTGCCTGACGTGGGCGGCTCACTTTTGCTGTCGCTGGCACCGGGGCGGTTGGGCGAATACCTCGGCACCACCGGCCATCGGATGACGGCGGGCGATGCGGTCTATGCGGGCTTTGCAGATTACTACATCCCCGAAGATCGCTGGACCTCGCTGATCTCAGCCCTTGCGGAAACGGGCGATGTCGCCGTCCTTGAGACCGCCGCACAGAAAGCACCCGAAAGCGCGCTGAAAGCCATGCAGGACGACATCGACGCGACTTTTGCGGGCGAGACCTCAGCCGATATCCTGACCACGCTCAAAACACGCGATGACGCATTTGCTGCGGAATGCCTCAAGGTGCTGTTGCGCGGCTCGCCGCTCTCTGTGGCGACGACGGTCGAAATGATCCACCGCCTGCGGTCCTCCACCACAACCATGCGCAGCGCCTTGGATCTGGAGTATCGTTTCACCTATCGTGCGATGGAGAAAGGCGACCTTCTCGAAGGGGTACGGGCGCTGATCATCGACAAGGACAAATCGCCCAAGTGGCAATACACCGATGGCACAGTGCCAGCAGTGGCCGTGAGCCAGATGCTCCAGCCGCTCGGGCCGAATGCTCTGAGTTTTGAAGAGGACTAAACACATGAAAATCGGATTTATCGGACTTGGCAACATGGGCGGCCCGATGGCGGCAAACCTCGCCAAGGCAGGCCATGACGTGACCGGCTTTGATATGGCAGATGTCGCGATCGAAGGCGTTGCCATGGCCGAAAGTGCTGCCGCGGCCGCAACGGGTGCCGATGTGGTCATCACCATGCTGCCCAATGGCGACATCCTGCGCCATGTGGCCTCCGAGATTATCCCTGCCATGGGTGCGGGCGCAGCCTTTGTCGATTGCTCCACCGTGGATGTGGACAGCGCGCGCGCTGTGGCAGATCAGGCGGCGGCAGCTGGTCTGCTCGCGGTTGATGCACCGGTCTCCGGCGGTATCGGTGGTGCTGCTGGCGGGACATTGACCTTTATGGCGGGTGGCTCTGCGGAGGCCTTCGCCAAGGCTGCGCCACTCTTTGATATCATGGGCCAAAAGGCCGTGCATTGCGGCGATGCCGGGGCCGGTCAGGCCGCCAAGATCTGTAACAACATGATCCTCGGCGTCACCATGATTGCCACCTGCGAGGCCTTTGCGCTGGCCGACAAACTGGGTCTCGACCGCCAGAAAATGTTCGATGTGGTCTCGACCTCATCGGGCTACAGCTGGTCGATGAACGCCTATTGCCCGGCCCCCGGCGTAGGCCCGCAGTCGCCTGCGGACAATGGCTATCAGCCGGGGTTTGCCGCCGATCTGATGCTGAAGGACCTGCGCCTGTCGCAACAGGCCGCAGGCAGCGCCGATGCCGATACGCCGATGGGGCAACTGGCCGAAGCCCTCTATACCCAGTTCGTCGACAACGAGGATGGCAAGGGCAAGGATTTCTCCGCTATGCTGCCCCGGTTTGAAAAGCGCGGTCGCGGCTAGGACGCACTCAACTGGATGAGCGCCACCCGTGTGGCCTCATCCGCCGGAAACATGCACTCGATCCGCAGTTCCGACAGGGCGATATCCTCGACCGTACCGAACTGCGACATCGCCGAGAAAAACGACAGCACCTGCCCCGCAATCCGATAGCGGGTCGGGATCATCGCGGGCAGCGGTTGCATCGAAAGCACCGCATCCGTCGACACCCGGGATTTCAGCCGCGCCACATGATCCTCGATCACGCTGTCTCGGCCAAAATGCACAAGCTCACTGCGCAACCGCTGCAAGATCAGCCGCTCCACCTCCTCAAGGTTGACGATATTTTCGCGCAGCCGGTCATTCGAAAGCATCGCGTCCAACAGACTGTCACCGACATCCAGTCCCACAGGCGACATAAGCCTCTGTGCCGGTGCGTTCACACGTTGCAGTCGCCAATGGCGGTCCAAGGCTATCGCCGGATAGGGCGCGTGGCGCTCCAGCATCCACTCCACCGCCGCCCGCACTGGGGCCATCTGCGCATCGCCTAAATCCCGCGCACCATAGATAGGCGCATAGCCCGCCGCCGCCAACAGAGCGTTGACCTCCGCCTGCGGCAACTGCAATTCCCGGCTAAGACGCAGAACCATCTCGCGGCTGGGATTCGCCCGTCCGGTTTCCAGAAACGAGACATGTCGCGCCGAAACTTCCGCCGTAAGCGCCAGATCCAGCTGACTCATCCGGCGCAGCTGTCGCCAGTCCTTCAGCTGCGTTCCAAAATCACCCATGCTCACCTCGGTGTTCTTCCCTAATGGGCATACAGTTACCTCAGAGGTAATTGAAACACCTCCCTCATTTCCAGAATGCTTGGCGCAATGACGCATCAAAAGGGAAATAGCGATGTCACCTAAACGCGCCGCGCAACTACTGCGCCTGACCTCTGCGGGCACAGTGCTCTTTGGCCTGATGCTCATGCTGGCGCCGCATAGCCCGCTCAAGCCCGCGGGGCTGGTATTCGTCGATCTCGCGTTCTTGCCGCTGGATCACACCCAAGACATGGATCACGAGGTCGCGCAGTTGATGATGGCGATTTCCGGTGGGCTGCTGTGCGGGTTGGGCGTGCTGATCTGGCAGATCACCACAAGGCTCTTTTTACAAAACCCAACCCTCGCGCGGCGGGTTCTGATCCCAGCGCTTTTGGCATGGTATCTCCCCGACAGCCTTGGCTCCATGCTCTCTGGCGCCGGGTTCAATGTGGTGATGAACACCGTCTTTCTGGCGATGTTCATGCTGCCACTGCTGCTCAGCGCCCCTGCATCGCCTTCAGAGGCACAGTTTAGTCGTCAAAGCTGATATTGCCGCCGCTGGAACTGCGCACCTCACGCTGTGCCGGCTGCCCCTCGACGGAAATATCACCCCCGCTACTGGCATCGCCCTGCAGGCGGGTGGTGGCGGTGACATCCACATCCGCCCCGCTAGAGGCCACAACGCGCACGTCTTGACAGCGCAGATCCTCCAGATCCACATCCGCACCGCTGCTTGCGGTCACGTCCAATGTGCTGCAGCGACCAGAGATCTCCAGATCCCCACCGGAGCTCGCGTGAACGCGCACCAACTCACTGTCCAGCTGCGACGCCTCAAGCTGGCCGCCGCTGTCCACGTTGAACACCACCGTCTGCGCGGCCTTGCCCGACACGCGCGCCAGCGCCGCCGAGTCCACGGTTAATTCCTTCAGCTCGGGCAGATCGACATAGACCCGCAGTTGCCCGTCCAATAGCCCCATCATCGGCGACCAGCGCTCGGTGCGCTCAATCTTCAGCGTGTCCCCCTCCTGCTTCACCTGCAGGCGCGCCGTCCCGGATAGCCCCCCGGCCTCACCGCGCACAGCATAGGCCTCCGCACCGGTGGTCACCGTAAGCTCAATCGCCTCCGAAAGGACAATCCTGTCAAAATCCGTGAATTCAAACTCGGTCACCTCCGCCCGCGCTGCAGTTCCAGCAGCAAGAATGACAGCAGCAAGACCCAAGCCCCGTGCAGAGATCGCTCGCACTCCCATGACAATACCCTCAATGTTAAAACGCTTTACTTAATTGAGGTGCGGATCACAGCTATTCAAGAGATGCGGGATAAATCTCTCACGCCCCGTCCCTCTTCTAACGGTAAATATCCCGGGGAGCGCGAGGGGCAGCGCCCCTCGCCCTTTGGCCCTTACTCGGCCGCGACTTTCTTGCGCGCCTTGGCCGCCAGCATCGGTTTCAGATAATGGCCCGTATGGCTGCGCGGCTCCTCAGCCACTTGCTCTGGGGTGCCCGATGCCACGATCTCACCGCCGCCATCACCGCCTTCGGGACCAATATCGATCAGCCAGTCGGCGGTCTTGATGACATCGAGGTTATGTTCGATCACCACAACCGAGTTGCCCTGCTCCACCAATTCATGCAGCACTTCCAACAGTTTGCGCACATCCTCGAAATGCAGACCCGTGGTGGGCTCATCGAGAATATAGAGCGTCCGACCAGTGGAGCGCTTCGCCAGTTCCTTGGACAGCTTCACCCGCTGCGCCTCACCGCCCGAGAGCGTCGTGGCCTGCTGGCCCACCTTGATATAGCCAAGACCCACCCGCATCAGCGCGTCCATCTTGTCGCGGATCGAGGGCACGGCGGCAAAGAACTCCTGCGCGTCTTCCACCGTCATATCCAGCACATCGGCAATGCTCTTGCCCTTGAACTTGATCTCCAGCGTTTCACGGTTGTAGCGCGCGCCCTGACAGGTCTCACAGGTGACATAGACGTCGGGCAGGAAATGCATCTCGACCTTCAGCACCCCGTCACCCTGACAGGCCTCGCAGCGCCCGCCCTTGACGTTGAAAGAGAACCGCCCCGGTTTATACCCGCGCGCCTTGGCTTCGGGCAGACCGGCAAACCAGTCACGGATCGGCGTGAAGGCCCCGGTATAGGTCGCCGGGTTCGAGCGTGGCGTACGCCCAATCGGGCGCTGGTCGATGTCGATCACCTTGTCCAGATGCTCCAGCCCCTTGATGGTCTCGCAAGGCGCAGGCGTCTGGCGCGCACCGTTGAGGCGCATGGAGGCGGTCTTGAACAGCGTCTCGATGGTCAGGGTCGATTTGCCACCGCCCGACACGCCGGTGACGCAGACAAATTTCCCCAGCGGGAATTCGGCGGTGACGTTTTTCAGGTTGTTGCCGGTGGCCTTGACCACTTTGATCTTCTTCTTGTTGCCTTTACGACGTGTGGCAGGCACTGCAATTTCACGCGTTCCGGCCAGATACTGCCCGGTTACCGAACCCGCATCGCCCTCAACGGCGGCGGGCGTGCCGTGGCTGACGACCTGGCCACCATGCACCCCGGCACCGGGACCGATGTCAAAGACGTAATCGGCCTGACGGATCATATCCTCGTCATGTTCCACCACGATCACCGTATTGCCCTGATCGCGCAGGTTCTTGAGCGTGGTGATCAGCCGGTCATTGTCACGCTGGTGCAGACCGATGGACGGCTCGTCCAGCACATATAGCACCCCTGTGAGACCAGAGCCGATCTGGCTCGCCAGACGAATGCGCTGGCTTTCCCCGCCTGAGAGCGTGCCCGCGTTGCGCGAGAGGGTCAGATACTCCAGCCCGACATTGTTGAGGAAGCCAAGACGCTCGCGGATTTCCTTAACGATGGCGCGGGCGATTTCTTGTTTCTGCGCGGTGAGGTGGCACGGCACCTCTTCGATCCACGCGAGCGCCTCGCGGATGGATTTCTCCACCACCTGCCCCACATGCAGACGATGCTCGGCGGGGCCTCCCGCCGGGCCGATTTTCACCGCCAGCGCCTCTTCGCGCAGACGATAACCGCCGCAATGGCCGCAATCACGGTTGTTCTGGTACCGCTCAAACTCCTCGCGCACCCAATTGGAATCCGTCTCGCGGTAGCGGCGTTCCATATTGGGGATCACGCCCTCAAAGACGCGGGTCACATTGTAGACACGGCCGCCCTCGTCATAGCGAAAGGCGATTTCCTCATCACCGGAGCCATGCAGGAACACCTGTTTCACATGCGCGGGCAGATCCTTCCACGGCGTGTTCTTGTCGAACTCATAGTGGTTGGCGATGGCCTCGATGGTCTGCAGGAAATAGGGCGATTTGCCCTTGCGCCACGGTGCCAGCGCCCCGTCATAGACCTTGAGGCTCTGATCCGGCACCACGAGGCGTTCGTCAAAGAACAGCTCCACGCCAAGCCCGTCACAATGGGGACAGGCTCCAAAGGGCGCGTTAAAGGAGAACAGCCGTGGTTCGATCTCGGGGATGGTGAAGCCACTGACGGGACAGGCGAAATTCTCGGAAAAGGTAATCCGCTCCGGGTCGCCCTCACGCGGGGCGGTCTCCAGAATGGCAATCCCGTCGGCCAGATCCAGCGCGGTGCGCAAGCTGTCCGCCAGCCGGGTCTCGATGCCTTCTTTGACCACCAGACGGTCGACCACCACGTCGATGTCATGGCGGAACTTCTTGTCGAGCGTGGGCGGCGTATCAAGGTCGTGGAACTCCCCATCCACCTTGACGCGCTGGAACCCCTGCTTCCTCAGTTCCAGCATCTCTTTTTTGTACTCGCCCTTGCGATCCCTCACAATGGGCGCCAGCAGATAGCCGCGCGTGCCTTCCTCCAGCGTCATGATCCGGTCGACCATATCCTGCACCTGCTGCGCCTCGATGGGCTGGCCGGTGGCGGGGCTGTAGGGCGTGCCCGCGCGGGCAAACAGCAGTCGCAGATAGTCGTAAATCTCGGTGACGGTGCCGACGGTGGAGCGCGGGTTTTTCGATGTCGTCTTCTGCTCGATGGAGATCGCAGGGCTCAGACCCGAAATATGATCCACATCCGGCTTTTCCATCATATCGAGGAACTGGCGCGCATAAGCGCTGAGGGATTCAACGTAGCGGCGCTGCCCCTCGGCATAGATGGTGTCAAACGCAAGGCTCGATTTGCCCGATCCCGACAGGCCGGTAATCACCACCAGCTCATCGCGCGGTATGTCCACGTCGATGTTCTTGAGATTGTGCTCGCGCGCGCCGCGCACCTCGATATTCTTCAACTCAGCCATATCGCCCCCAAACTTTGCAATACACATAGGTGAGCTGCCCCGAGTCTCCAAGAGAAAATGCGGAACAAACAGGGAACGACGCGCGCTGTGCTGTCAGAAACTGTCAGCGGCCCAGCGGCGGCGCTGAGAAGCGAGGCTTTGATGCACCACCGCGCCACAGAAAAGTAGCAGCGCCACCGTCAGCATCAACGCGCCATAGCCGCCAAATGCAATCACCGCGACAAACAGCGGCGTGCCGATGGCATTGCCCAGATTGCCCGCCTGCGCCATGGCGCCATTGGCCTCTGATTGCGCGGCGGCGATGTCATTGAGCTGCGGCACGGCGGCAAAGCTAGCGCCCTGCACCAGCCCGAACCCCGCCGCCAGCGCCATACAGGCCAGCCAATGCCCCGGCATGGCCCAAAGCCACAGCATCGCCGCCGCGCCGATCAGAAATCCCATCTGCACCACGGCCACGCCGGGTATCTGCCGCAGCAGCAATGCGCCGATTGTCATCGACACCGCAATAGAGACCAGCGGCATCGCGCCCATCACATGCAGGCGGATGCTCTCGTCGATAAAGGGCGGCAGCACCGTCAGCACCGCCACAAAACAGCAGGTGTAAAACAGCCACCCCGCCGCAGGTGCGGTTTTATAGGGCGAGCGATAGATGTTGAGGTGCAGCGCGGGCAAGGCGCTGAGGTCCGGATAGCGCGTGCGCGCAGGCACTGGCACATCGCGCAACGCCAGATGCAGGATCACCGCCAGCACCGCCATGATCGCCGCATGCACCCCAAACAGCGCCAGCACGCCATAGGCATCGACCAAGGGCCGCCCGGCCCAGCTGAGGATCGCAAAGGTCACACCAAAAAAGGTGCTCCAGATCGTCAGCGCCAATCCGCGCGCAGGGCCATGTGCCAGGATCGCCATCAAGGTCGGCGCGGCGACGACCACACCCAGATGCGAAATCCCCTCGACCATGCGTGTCAGCAGGAACAGACCAAAGGGCAGATGCAGCGCCTGAAGCACCGACATCAGCGATCCAAGCAAAAGCGCGCAGACCAGCGTACGCCGATAACCGAACGCCGACACGAATAATCCTGCCACCACGCCAAAGACGATCCCCAGCACGCCGACCGAAGAAACGGCCCAGCCAATGGCAGCCCCGACGTTTGGGTAAAGCTGAGGCAACCGGTCAAAGGTCACGGCGATCTTGCCGTATTGCGCCGCAGCGCCCAGGCCCGCAGCCCAGATCAGCAGCACCATGACCCAATTCGTCCCACGCTCCTGCTGCAGCATCCCGTCGCCCTCGCCCGCTTAAAATCAGCCGCCACCCTATTCCTGCGCCCGCCGGGACGCCAGACAACAGGACAGCTATTTTGTACCCACACAAAGCGCATGAAAAAGGCCGGGCTTGCCACCCGGCCTCTCATTACTCATCTACGAGGTGCAGATCAGATGTGGATCACCCGGTCAAACGCATCCAGCACGCTTTCATGCATCATCTCCGACAGGGTCGGATGCGGGAAAACTGTGTTCATCAGGTCTTCTTCGGTGGTTTCCAGCTGGCGTCCGACCACATAGCCCTGGATCAGCTCGGTGACTTCGGCACCCACCATATGCGCGCCCAATAGCTCACCGGTTTTCTCGTCAAACACGGTCTTCACCATGCCCTCGGCCTCGCCCAAGGCAATCGCCTTGCCGTTGCCGATAAAGGGGAAACGGCCCACTTTGACCTTGTAGCCCAGTTCCTTGGCCTTGGCTTCGGTATAGCCGACCGAGGCCACCTGCGGATGACAATAGGTACAGCCCGCGATGCTCTCAGGTCTCACCGGATGGGCGTGCTTGCCGGCGATCAGCTCGGCCACCATCACGCCCTCATGAGAGGCCTTATGCGCGAGCCAAGGCGCGCCGGCGATATCGCCAATGGCATAGACGCCGTCGATACCGGTGCGGCAGTATTCATCGGTAATCACATGAGTGCGGTCGATCTTGACGCCGAGTTCCTCCAGCCCGAGGCCCTCGGTATTGCCGACGATGCCGACCGCAGAAATCACCGTGTCAAACTCGTGTTTCTCGACCTTGCCGCCCACCTCGATATGGGCGGTGACCTTGCCGGAGGCACGATCAAGCTGTTTGACCATCGCCTTTTGCATGATCTTCATGCCTTGCTTCTCGAACGCTTTCTTCGCGAATTTCGAGATTTCCTCATCCTCCACCGGCAAGACGCGATCCATCACCTCGACCACGGTCGTGTCCGACCCCAAGGTGTTGTAGAAGCTGGCAAATTCGATCCCGATCGCGCCGGAACCGATGACCAGCAGCTTTTTCGGCATCCGCTTGGGGTCGAGCGCGTGCTTATAGGTCCAGACCAGATCGCCATCGGCCTCCAGCCCCGGCAATTCGCGCGCCCGCGCGCCGGTGGCGACGATGATGTTCTTGCCGGTCAGCTCTTCGGTGCCCTTGTCGGTTTTGACCGAGACCTTGCCCTTGGCAGGAATTGTTGCCGCGCCCATGACGACGTCGATCTTGTGCTTTTTCAGCAGACCTTTGACGCCCGCCGAGAGTTGCTTGGCCACACCGCGCGAGCGTTTCACCACCGCGTTCAGATCGTAGCCAATGTTGTCGGCCTTGAGGCCAAAATCCTTGGCCCGCTCCATCAGGTGGAACACCTCTGACGACCGCAACAGCGCCTTGGTGGGGATGCAGCCCCAGTTCAGGCAGATGCCGCCCAGGTGTTCGCGCTCGACCACGCAGGTCTTCAGACCGAGCTGCGCGGCCCGGATTGCGGCGACATAGCCACCGGGGCCTGCGCCGATTACGATCACGTCATAGGATGCTGCGGCCATTGTGTTCCCTCATGAACAAAGATCCAAAACTAGTTTACCGTTAAACTAATTTCCTCGATGCCGCAACTGTCGAAGCAGAGCAGATACCAGTCTGGCCTCAGACTGCGGCGTCACGTCATGCGACCCTAACAAGCAACACTGCGGGTTCAACCAAAAATCCGACTTCGCGCCGCTAACCGATGGGCCCGCCTATTCAGGAAAAACCTGCGTCAGCGCATCCGAGCGGAGCATCGCACCCACCGTGACGATCTTCTGCGCCGCAACCAAAGACCCGCATTGCGCGCTTGCACAGTCCTGCGACGCATGCGCGGCTGTCAGCACCCTGTCACCCAGTTCAGTGTCAGCAGCAGAAAGACTGGCAAGCGTGACAGGCTCTGCCAGTTTCACCCCGGCGGACATCGCGGCCTCGTAAATCAGTTCTGCGCTGTAATAGGCGTCATTGCCGAGCTGAAACTGAACATCAAAGGGCGCACCAAACGCCACATTCAGCGCATACCGGGCCAGCGGTCCCTGTAATTGCTGGCCATCCTCAAGCGTGCTGGACAGGCTTTCAATGCGATAGACCGCGTAGTCCTCTGGTGTCAGCTCTTCGACAAAGCGGTAGAGCATGACCTCTGTCACGCCCTCCGTCTCATCGACATAGACCACCCGCGGCCCGCCACTGGAGGCACGCAATATCCCGACCGTCGCCCATGGTGAGTCTGACGCATGTTTGAGCACATCATCCGCATCATTCAGACCATTTCGAAAAATCAGATCGCCCGGCCGCCAATCCCATTCTGCCTCCGCCATGAGCCTTGCCCAATCTGGCTCATCCGACATCGCCGCTGAGGCCAGAGCCACGGCTCCCGCGACTATCATCCCGTGCAATTTCATCGCGCGTCCACCTCTCACCTCTGGCACAGAATTACACAGGCTTGCAGATCTCGGACAATCTATTCGCTGCTCTCTCACGGCATGGCAGCTTCTCGCCCATGCAAACGCAAAAGCCCCGCCGGATGGATCGGCGGGGCTTTATAATGCTTCGAGATCAATCAGGTTCAGGCGATGGCCTGCAACTCCCGCACGGTGGAGCCATAGCCACCGGCGCTGACGTAATCCAGTTCCGGCGCGGTGCTGTGGCGGTGCAGCGCCTCGTTTCGATAGGGAAAGCGGCCAAACAGGCGGATAACCTCGCGGTGCGCCCGCGCGTGCAGCAGGTTCTGCGCGCCGCTCTTGTCGAGCCGCTCGTGGATCAGACGCACACAGCGTTCCTGATCGCACAGGCTCTCGGAATGCATCATCGGCAAATAGAAGAACTGCCGTGCAGGTTCATCGATTTTCAGATCCCATTTGCGATCCACTGCCGCCTTGGCCACCGCAAGCGCAATATGGTCGGATGCGAAGGCCTTTGCTTCACCACGGAACATATTGCGCGGGAACTGGTCCAGTAGAATGATATAGGCCAATGTGCCACTGGGATAGGTCAGCCACAGCGAGTAGCTCCCCTCGCAGGCATTGCGCCATGCCTGTTCAAACCGCTTTCGGATCTCTGCGTCCAGCGCATCATCTTGGCGATACCAGCCTTCTTCTCCGACCTCATCGAGCCAGAATTCCAGTATCTCTTCAGGGGCTGCCATTGGTCTTTCTCCACCGGCTGTAAAACTATCGTGACACCCCATGATGAGCCTGATTCACGGGTCGAGTACAAGTGACGTTAAGTTACAAAAAAGGCCACCTCCGTCACTTTTGTGAAGAGATGGCCAATTTTTCAGCGTGTTGGCGCTATCAGCCTGTGGCAGCGGCGTTTTCTTGCTCTTCGAGTTCCGTCTCGATGGCATATTCCTGCGCCACTTCAACCGCGACCGAGGTCACAGAGGGGCTCATGGCAGGCATGACGCCGGTCTCTTCGACGGGAATGGTCGAACGCTGCGTTGCGCGATATCCGGCGTAGGCGACTAAGACCCCCAAGAGCACGGCCATAAACAGGAAGAAGCCGTTGGGGCCAAAGACCGCGTCTGACATCAGCCAACCGATGATCACCGGACCGCTACAGGCCCCCAGCCCGTTGATGAAGATCAAACCGCCCGAGGCCGAGGCCATGTCGTCATGATCGAGGAAGTCATTGGTATGTGCCAGAAGCAGCGAGTAGAGCGGATTGATCAGCCCGCCGATGGTAAAGGCCGCAATCAGCAGCAATATAAAAGAACCGCTGAGCATCATCGCCATCACCGAGGTTACTCCGGCAATCCCGGCGACAAACATGATCAGCACACGCCGATCCATCCGGTCCGACAAGAATCCGAGCGGAAACTGCATGAACAAGGCACCGACATAAAAGCTCGCGGCAAAGAGCGAGACCTGATGTAGTTTCAGCCCGGCCTCGGTGGCGTAAACCGCCGACATACCAAACTGCGCAGAGAACACGCCGCCGATCAGGAACATCCCCACACAGCCCAGAGGGGACGCCTGCATCAGCTCGCGCAGGGTCATCCGCTTAGCAGTGTCAAAGGCGGGGGTTGGTGAAATCGACAGCAAAATCGGCGCAAAAGAGATCGAAACCGCGATAGAGGCAATCACGAAGGGCAGATACCCCGCCGGATCACCGATCAGGATAAAGCCCTGCGCGGCCACCAGCCCCAGCGTCATCACGATCATATAGAGCGACAGCGCCTTGCCGCGGTTTTCATTGTCAGCCGCATTATTGAGCCAGCTCTCCGCCGTCACATACACGCCCGAGAAACAGAAACCGACGATCAGACGGCCCAGCATCCAGATATAGGGGTTCGGCAGTGCCGGATAGATCACCATCACCGCCGAAATCAATGAGGCCAGTGCCGCAAAGACCCGTACATGGCCCACACGCCGGATCATCCCCGGCGCCACCCATGACCCCAGCAGCAGACCGACAAAATAGGTGGACATCACCAGTGACATTGTCAGGGTTGAATAGCCCTCAATGCCACCGCGCACGCCCAGGAGCGTCCCCTGCAGGCCGTTGCCCAGCATCAAAAGGCCAATCCCCAAGAGGAGCGCCCAGGCGCTCGACAGAACTTGCAGCATCTCGTCTCTTCTCCTTCGGTCAGAGTCAGGAGCCCGCGGGCCTCATGCCGCACGGTATTGTCGTAAAAACCCCGGCCCACGCCGAATAAGGAGTGGGGCAGAATGCAAACGCAAACGCCCACGCGCGCCGCAAGGTTCCAGTCATGGTCTGTTTATCGTCACCCTGACCCGGCAATACCGACTCGGGGTGGTCTTGCGGCGACCTTTCGCACAGTCGGAGCATGGGTCAACCCCCTGCCCGGCCAAGCCTGGCGAACAAGGGGAGAAATGCATACTCCGCCCGTGTCAGGGAATCAGCAGCGACGCGTCACCGTAAGAGAAGAACCGATAGCGTTCGGTTACCGCATGGGCGTAAACAGAGCGCATCCGTTCCTGTCCCATCAAGGCCGAAACCAGCATCATCAGGGTGGATTTGGGTAAATGGAAATTGGTCATCAGCGCATCGGCCACCCGAAAGATGAACCCCGGATAGATAAAGATATCCGTCTCACCTTCCCAAGGCGCAATCGCACCGCTGTCTCGCGCTGCACTTTCAATCAACCGCAGCGCCGTGGTGCCCACAGGGATCACCCGCTTGCCTGCGGTTTTGGTGGCGGCGATCTCGGCTGCGGCCTTGGCTGTCACCTGCCCCCATTCGGCGTGCATTTTGTGGCTGGTCACATCCTCGACCTTGACCGGCAGAAAGGTGCCCGCGCCCACATGCAGCGTCACATAGGTGAACTCCACCCCTTTGGCCGCGAGCGCTGCCAGCAACGGCTCGTCGAAATGCAGGCTCGCCGTCGGAGCCGCCACCGCGCCGGAACTGCGCGCCCAGACGGTTTGATAATCGGTCTTGTCCTGCTCATCTGCGGGACGTTTGGCGGCGATATAAGGCGGCAGCGGCATCGCGCCCGCCTCGGCCAATGCGGAGTCGAAATCATCGCCCGCCAGATTAAAGCGCAGCCGCCCTTGGCCCTCGACCACATCAACCAGCTCTGCCGAGAGCGTATCCGAGAAACGCACGGTTTCCCCGATCTTGATTTTCTTGAGCGGCTTCAAAAGACCACTCCAGCAGCCGTCGGCCTGCGGCTCCAGCAATGTCACCTCAATACGGGCGGACACCGGGCCTTGGGCAGAGGTGCGATGCCGCTGCCCGCTCAGCCGCGCGGGGATCACGCGCGTGTCGTTCAGCACCAGCCGGTCACCAGCATTCAGCCATTGCAGCAGATCGGTGACGCGGGCATCGGTGATCCGGTCCTGTTCTGCCACCAGCAAACGCGCCGAAGAGCGCGGCACGGCGGGCCGTGTCGCAATCAGATCCTCGGGCAGGTCGAAATCAAAATCGCTCAGTTTCATGGCTCGCGCGATACTGCGCGCCTGCGCAAAAGTCCATGGGCCATCGCACCGCGTCTCCATGCTTGGCCCCTACAAGAGGTCAGCCTAGCGCGCTTCGCGCCGCCGTATCCGCTCTTCTCGCAGTTCTTCTGCTGTTTTGCGGCGCTCTTCTTTCGGGGGTGGCGTTGCCCCCGGAGCCTTCGGGGCCTCACCGCGAAAAATCTCACGCAAGAATCCCGGCGCAATGCCCGACAGCGGATTGACGGAAACCACCGGATCCGCCGCCTTGCCTTTAACGGTAAAGGAGAACCCAAACAGCCCCTCGCCCTTGCGGGTCAGCACGCTGCCGATCGCATTGACTAGATAGATTGGCGAGAGCACCCCGCGCATGTTCATCTGACTGGTGGTGAGGTCATAAACCCCATCCATCGACAGGCCAATCGACGGCCCCACCGCCGAGGAATTGACCAGTGTCAGATACCGCGACCCAAGCCGGAAATCCGCTTCCATCGAAGTGAACAGAATGCCTTGACCGGACAGCTCATCAAACAGCCCCACAAGGCTGAGCGAGTTGATCAGAGCCGCAATCGTCGGCGTGTTTTTGACCCGGATGTTATTCACCCGCAGCTGACCGTTGTATTCGCCCGGTTGCACCGCTGGCACCATGGTCATCTCAAAACTGCCGCCATAGCCATCGCGCATCACTTCGGCGGCGCGAAATACGCCGCCCGCATCCGCAGAGCGCAGCCGCATGGCCAGCCCCCCGGCCTGTGGCACCACCACCCCTTCGACCGGGGTCAGCGTGTTCAGATTGCCGGTGAAGGAGCCGTTAAAGCCCCCAAGCGTGTCAAAGCGCCCCTGAAACCGCGACAGCGACAACTCTTGTGTCACCTGCAGCCGATCAATCGCCAATGAAATGGGCGTGTTACTGCCGCCACCACCCGCCGAGCGCCCCTCATCCCGGCTGCTGAACGGCGCGCGTTCCAGATCAATCCAGCCCCCCGTCATCGAGAGCGAAGGCGTCGCATTGCCCCGTCCCCTCAGCGTGACCGGACCCTGCAACCAGCCGCCGAGAGACACAGAGGAAAACTGCGCCTGATCCAGACCGCCGTCAGGCTTGACCGTGACCCGCCCCGCGGCGCGCAGCCCTGTGGCCTCGAGCACCAGATTTTCAATTGAGGGCGTCTTTTGCAGCACCGTGTTAAAGGACAACCTGCCCGCGCTGCCTTCGGATTTGCTCCAGCCAAGCTCTGCCAGTCGCAGACCAACCCCTTTGAGATCGCTATTCACCGAAAGTTGCACCGGCTCACCGGGCGGCAAGACCGCCTTTAGGATCGCACGCCCGCTGCCACTGACCATCCCGTCTGGCAACCCGATATTGAGCGCCTTCATGGTGCGTGGCGACAATTCAATATGGCCCTCAATGGTGCCATCCGGCGGGTTGCCGGGCCGGATGCCCTGACGCCATTTGGCCCGAATAGGCACCCCGGCAAAGGTGCCGGGCCCCGAGACGGTCACATGAGCATTGTCGCCAGAGATCGACAGCGCATCGGCGGCAATCGGATATCCGGGCACCAGCACGTCGCTCGCCACCCGCCGCAGCTGGCCTGCGTAGTGATAGTCCACCTCTGCCACATCGAGCTTTTTCTTCAATGGCATCGAGGCGGTTGCGCTCAGCTCCACTTCACCGCTGCCCAGCCCGACCGGCAGGCCGACGTTGCTCAATATGGTCAGCGGTTCACGGTTGAGGAGCGACAGGGCCGCCAATGCAGTGCCTTTCAACTCGGCCCGCAAAATCCCAAGACTGTTGTCCCCTTTCAGCGAAGTATCCGGGATAATGAATGACGTCCCCGCCAGATCCATCTGCCCGCCCTGTCTCGCAGTCACACCGCCCTCGGTGGCGGTCACAACCAGCCGCTTGCCATAGATGCTCAGTTGTCCGGCCGCCCCTTTGAGGAGCGGATAGAATTTATTGAACCTGACGGTGCCGTTTTCAAACCCGAGATCCACCGCCACAAAGGGCTTTTCCGCATCGCGACCGCGCAGCGCAAATTGGGCGTCGCGAATGTCACCCGCCAGCACATTCTCTGCAAACCAGGCTCTTGGCTTTGGCGGCGCAGACGGGGGCCACATTTCCTTGACCATCGCCACATCCAGTTGGTCGGCAGACCCTTGCAGATCGTAGCTCCAACCTTTGGCACCGGCCCGAACCTCGCCCCGCAGCAGCAGATCGGTGTCTCCCTGCTGCACCAGCGCCTCACCAAGGCGCAACCGGAAGGGCTGCAATTCCATCAGGAAATCTGCCTGTACCCCGGAAAACGCCAGAGGATCAGGATAAAGACGCAGCGGATTGACCTTGAGATCAGAGAAACTCAACTGCCCGACCAATTGCGTCAGCCTGCCATCGCGCACGCCCACCAGCTCTGCACGCCCCTCCATCTGGCCACTGACCCAGCCGCTCTCCACCGAGAGACGGGTAAACGCCAGTTCTTGGCGCGCCGGATCAAAGGTGAAAAAGCTCTGCGCCGATTGCAGCGGCACCGGCTTCAGTTGATCGTTTGGCTGGATCACGCCCGTGCCGATCTCCAAACTTGCCGTCAGCGGCAGCAGTTTGCCGTCGCTGTCCACGGCCCCGCGCAGGGCACCTGAAATCGGCGCGCGCAGCACATCCAGCCACCCGAACGCCGGGCTCTGGCTGGCGATATCGACGCTGGGCACCTGATCGACCACCACAGCGAACTCCGCCGCCGTGTCGCCAATATCCGACCGATAATTGGCATCCACCGTGCTGGCATATTCGCGCCCGCTCAAGACCGAAAAACCGGCATCAATATTGACGCTATCGCCCTCACGCGACAGCAACACCGCACCACCATCGAGCGTCCACGCGCGGTCAATACGGCGGTCAATGTAGTTCAGCGTCACCGATTGGGTCTCGACCCGCGTCACCGCCGACAGGATCGGCAGTTCCAACTGGCGATCCCATGTGTCGATCAGTTGCGGCAGGTTGCGCGCCTGCCGCAGCGGCGTTGCCCCATCGGAAAAACTGAGCGCCACCGCCCCGTCACGCCCGGTCTCAAGCGTTGCAAACAACCCCGAGAGCGAAATCAGTTTGGGTCGAAGCTGACCGCGCAGGAGCGGGCGCATGGCAAGCGCCGCCTGCGCATCCTCCAGATGCACGGCCGGGCTGCCATCGGGATAAAACAGCGTCACATCACGCAGCGAGAGCCGCGGTCGCCAGCCACTGTGCACCACCAGTTCGATCTCGCCAAACTCGATCTGCAACCCGCCCAGATGCCGCTCAATCCGCCGCTCTGCCTCGGCGCGCAACCATTGCGGCGCATCCAGTCTCTTGTCCAAAAGCACCATCGCTGCAGCCGCGAACACGGCCAGAAGCGCCACCAGCCAGACACCGCTCTTCCACATGCGCCGCCGCCAGCGCCGGGATTTGGCGGCAGGTTCTGGATCAGGTGCGGGATCGGTTCCTGAATCGGCGGGCGGCGCGTCTGTGGTGTCGGTCTCGAAGGTGTCGGTCTCGGAGGATACGTCAGGCCGCGCATCTTCTGCCGCCTCTGACAGGTCATCCTGCGGCGATGAGACGATCTGTGGTTTTCCTTCGCCCGACATGATCTATGTATGGTTCGCAACTGCAAGATTTCTTGCGCGAACCCTTGAGGAGACCCAAAACATGCTCGAACCCTCTGACCTTGCCCCCGCGTTCACCCTGCCACGCGACGGCGGCGGTGAAGTTGCCCTTTCGGACCTGAAGGGTCAGGTCGTTGTTCTGTTTTTCTATCCCCGCGATGATACGCCGGGTTGCACCAAGGAATCCATCGGATTTTCCGAACATCTGCAGGCCTTTGCCGATGCAGGGGCCGCAGTGTTTGGCATTTCCCGCGACACGGTCGCAAAACACGATAAATTCGTCGCAAAACATGGGCTTACCGTACCGCTTTTGTCAGATACCGACAGCAGCATGTGCGAAGACTACGGCGTCTGGGTGGAAAAGAACATGTATGGCCGCAAGAGCATGGGCATTGAGCGTTCGACGTTTCTCATCGACCGCGACGGAAAAATCGCCCGCATCTGGCGCAAAGTCAAAGTGCCCGGCCACGTCGAAGAGGTCCTTGAGGCGGTGAAAACCCTCTGATCAACGCCAACAAAAACCGGGCAGCTCCCGCCCCTTTTTGAGGTGCGGCAGAGCCACCCCCAAAAGCGTTGCGCCGGGCGGGGCCGCGCCGAAGGCGCGGCCCCGCCCTCCGGCGATTTGCACAGCAAAGCGCAAAACCTCCAGCCTGCAAACCTGATATTTCGCTCTGGTGCGCCTTGATCCATCTGCCCGCCTGACCGCATACACCGCACAACCCATAAGACTCAGGACGCCAATCGGACAGGACCATGACTCAAAGCTCCCTCACCCTCGCCCAGATGGCCACCGACGTGCTCAATTGTGCCGATGGGCGCGCCAAGACCGCCCTGTCGCATAAACACGCTGCCGCCTGGCGTGCATCCCGCGCAGGGGATGCCCCCGAAATTGCCATCGGCAGCGCCACGCCGCCGCTGCACCCTGCCCGCCCAGCTGAGCCAGAGCTGCTGCACCCTCGCGATGTGCCAAAACGCAAACCCGGTTCGCCGCAGGGGCGCATCGCACTGCTGCATGCGGTGGCCCATATCGAACTCAACGCCGTCGATCTGCATTGGGACATTATCGCGCGCTTTACCCATGTCCCGATGCCGCTTGGCTTTTACGATGACTGGGTCAAATCCGCTGATGAAGAATCCAAGCATTTCAACCTGATGTGCGATTGCCTTGAAAGCCTTGGCAGCCACTATGGCGCCCTGCCCGCCCATGCGGGCATGTGGCGCGCTGCCGAGGACACTGTGGATGATCTGATGGGACGCCTTGCCGTGGTGCCCATGGTACTGGAAGCGCGCGGGCTGGATGTGACCCCGGGCATGATTGCGCTTTTTCGCAAAGCCGGTGTGCAACAGGCGCTTGATGCGCTCGAAGTGATCTATGCCGAAGAGGTCGGCCATGTGGCTTACGGCGCCAAATGGTTCAATTTCCTCTGCGGGCGCGACAACCTCGACCCAAAGGCCGAGTTCCACGCATTGGTGCAGAAATATTTCCACGGCGCGCTCAAACCGCCCTTCAACGAGGAAAAACGCGCCGACGCGGGCCTGCCGCCGGACTTCTATTGGCCGCTCGCGGACGGTGAGGCCCCAGCCTACGCCCGCTAAAGACGAATCTTTTGCAAGACATGACCGCAATGCGCGAAAATCAGAGGTAAACCGCCCCATATCGGCAGTTTTCTGCCCAAGGCCAAGGAATTGCGCGACAGATTGGTCACCGGGGCGGAACAGGGTTGCTGAATGGCCACAGTCTGGCTATTTCATCTTGCCAAGGCTGGTCGTGTCGCAAAACTCCCGGAGGCAGGAGGACAGGGCCACAAAGGGATGGAATGAGGATATCGGGTCTTGCGAGGCGGAATTTACTTACGGATTCATGCATTTCTGGAGCGCCGGTTCCCCGAGCGCCGGGTTTTTCTGAAATCCGACAGTGATACGCGCTTTATAAGGTTAAGCTCCGAAACCCAGATCGTCGCCGTTGCAGGGCTTACCGTTTTTGTCTCATGGGCCATTGTCGCCACCGCCATCGTCCTGATGGACAGCATTGGTTCCGGCAATTTCCGCGACCAAGCACGGCGTGACCAGCAGGTCTATCAGGAACGCCTGAACGCACTCTCTACGGAACGCGACCGCCGCGCCGAAGAAGCGCTGGCAGCGCAGGATCGTTTCAACTCCGCGCTGGCGCAGATCTCCACCATGCAGTCTGAACTCTTGGCCTCTGAGACCCGTCGCCGGGAACTGGAAACCGGCATCGACATCATCCAGACCAACCTACGTGAAACGATCAGCGAGCGCGAAGCCCTGAAACGCTCGGTGCGGGACCTGCGTGAACAGACAGCACCGGACAGCCCGGAACAGGTGCTGGCCGCCACCGCTCCCGAGCAGCTGGACTTCCTCACCACCGCGCTCTCAGAGACGGCCGCAGAGCGCGACCAGATCGAAGCGGACGCCCAGTCTGCGCTGGCTCAACGGGATGATCTGGAACTGGAACTGGCGCTCACCGCGCAGCGCAACGATCAGATCTTCCGCCAACTTGAAGAAGCAATGGCCATTTCGGTGGAGCCGCTGAACAAGATGTTCTCCTCTGCCGGCCTGCCCCCGGATCGCATTCTGGAACAGGTGCGCCGTGGCTATAACGGCGAAGGTGGCCCGTTGGAGCCCTTGTCGCTCTCCACCCGTGGCGAGGAGCCAAGCCCCGACGAGACGCGCGCCAATGCGCTGCTCAACCAGATGAGCCAGCTCAACCTCTATCGTATTGCCGCAGCACAAGCGCCCTTTTCTGTGCCCGTGAACCTTGGCCAAGTGCGCCAGACCTCGGGCTTTGGCTACCGCCGCGACCCCAAAACTGGCGGCCGCAGGCTCCATAAAGGGTCGGATTTTGCTGGCGGCACCGGCACCGATATCTTTGCCACCGCTGACGGTGTGGTCACCCATGCGGGCTGGTCCTCGGGCTATGGCAAACTCGTCAAAATTCAGCATGCCTTTGGCATCGAAACCAGATATGCCCATAATTCCAACCTCCGCGTCAAAGTCGGCCAAAGGGTCTCGCGCGGGGATCACATTGCTGATATGGGTACTACCGGACGGTCCACCGGGACCCACCTCCATTACGAGGTCAGGGTCAATGGCAAACCCGTAAACCCCATGATCTATATCAAGGCTGCGAGAAATGTTTTCTAAGAGCAAAATCAACGAGCCCGGCCCGAAACAAGCCGACACCACCACGGCAACCCCGGCCTCCAGCCCGGCGCCCACTTCGAGCAGCGCATCCACCGGCGCAAGCGACTACAGCAAGCCCGCCGCGCCCAAGGCAAAGCCGCCTGCATCGCTGCTGAGCTCCGATCTGCACATCACCGGCAACGTAAAAACCACCGGTGACATTCAGGTCGAAGGCACAGTTGAGGGTGACATCCGCGCACACCTGCTGACCATCGGTGAAAGCGCCACCATCAAAGGCGAAATCACCGCCGATGACGTGGTCATCAACGGTCGCATCGTGGGCCGCGTCCGTGGCCTGAAGGTGCGCCTGACCTCCACTGCACGGGTCGAGGGTGACATCATCCACAAGACCATCGCAATCGAATCCGGTGCCCATTTTGAGGGTTCCGTGCAGCGTCAGGACGACCCGCTCAGCCCCGGCAAAGCCGCCAAAGCACAGGCCGCACCGACCGCAGCCGCTCCGGCAACCGCACAGGGCTAACTCCCTTTTGCGAGGGCGCTATCGTCCTTCAGCGACAGTTTTCCAAAGGCGTCGGATCACTCCGGCGCCTTTTGGTTTTTTATGAATTTGATCCGTTTGTATGATCAGCTGCACGCACAGCTGATTTTCTGTGCGAGTATATTTCAACGGAGGCTTACAATGAGTGACTCAGAAACAGAGTTTCACAAGATAGGCGACGCAATAGACAATGCTGTCCGCTCTCAGATGTTTGGAAAGAAATGCTATAAAATCAACAACAAAGCATTCGTTTGCCTGTTCCAAGACGTAATGGTTTTTAAGCTCCCGCCTCCACACCACCAAGACGCCATATCACTGGAAGGTGCCAAACTGTTTGACCCATCTGGCAAGGGCCGCCCCATGAAAGAATGGGTTCAGCTTGGTATGGAACATCAGGCGCATTGGGGTGATTTTGCTCGCACGGCCTGTGCCTATGTGACGCAAAGCTGAAACGATCTGACATATTCCCTGCCTCGGCCCTGAAAAATCTCCTTGGTGGCGTAGCTCTCCCCGGTTAGTTTCCGCTCAAAGTTTCTCAGTCCAGGATTTTTACATGCCCTTTATTCTCGGCGCTCTCGCCCTTCTGGCCGGAGCATGGTTCTGGCTTCACCGCGCGCGCAACGCCGCCCATATGACCAGTGATTTACTCGATATGGCGGCTGATGTGCGCGCTGCCGCCCGCCGCTTTGGCTTTCGACGGCAGGTCAACGTGCATCCCGTAGAGCAAATCGAGGACCCAAAGGTTGCCATTGCCGCCATCGGTGTGAGCTTTCTCGAACTCGATGACTACCCCACCGCCGAGCAGCGCGATGCTTTGGTGCGGGGGCTGCGCGATGGCTTTCATGTCAGCCATAAGGACAGCGAAGAATTGGTGGTCCTCGGGCGCTGGATCATGACCCAATGCGGCGATGCGGCTCAAGCGGTGCCACGCCTGTCACGCAAGCTATATAAGCTGAGTGGTCAGCGCGACTTCAACGCTTTGGTTGAGATTGTGCAGGATATTGCAAAATACGGCAAAGGCGAGCTCACATCTGCGCAGCGCTCTGCTCTTGAGGATCTGCAACGCGGCCTGAAGCTCGCGTAGTTTCTCGCGTAGGCCACGGCAGATCCCACCTGCCCCCGCTGCGCGGCCGCGCGGCGCCCGGCCCAAAGGCCGCTGCCGTGCCCGGCGTCAGCCGGGGACCCCAGCGGACACGGGAGCGCGCCCCTCCCCTCTGAGCGCCCCAGATCAAACACAAAGCCCCGCAGCATCATACTGCGGGGCTTTGGTATTCCTTGGTCGCCAGCACCTTACTCGGTGACGGTGACCTTGGTCATCACATCGGGCTTGCCGGTGATGGCACCGGACCGCGGATGGCCGCGTTTGATCTGATCCACCACATCCATGCCTTCGGTGACACGGCCCACAACGGTATATTGACCGTTCAGGAAGTGACCTTCGTCAAACATGATGAAGAACTGCGAATTGGCGCTGTCGGGATCTTGCGAGCGCGCCATGCCCACAACACCGCGATCAAACGGCACATCCGAGAACTCCGCAGGCAGATTGGGGCGGTCAGACCCACCGGTGCCCGCATAGCGCATGTCAGAGCCCAAACGGCCGTTTTCGACATCGCCCGTCTGCGCCATGAAACCATTGATCACCCGGTGAAAGACCACACCGTCATACTGACCCTCATTGGCCAGCGCGGTGATCTGCTCCACATGTTTGGGGGCCACATCTTCCAACAGGTCGATCACGATGGTGCCATTGGCCTCCCCCTCGACCTGGATTTCCAGACCGGTGGCAAACGCAGGCGACGCGGCCAGCAGGGCCAGTGCGCTCAGGTGCTTAAGCATCGGCTGCCACCTTGACGGAGATCATCCGGTCCGGGTTCGCAGGCGGCTCGCCACGGGTGATCGCATCCACATGCTCCATGCCCTCAATGACACGGCCATAGACGGTGTACTGACGGTTCAGGAAGTGGTTGTCCTTGAAGTTGATAAAGAACTGCGAGTTGGCGGAGTTCGGGTTCGACGAGCGCGCCGCGCCCAGCGTGCCACGGTCATGCGGCAGGCCAGAGAATTCCGCCGGCAGGTCTTTTTTGTCAGAACCACCGGTGCCTGCGCGGTTCAGATTGAACCCGTCTTCCATGTCGCCATGCTGCACGTCGCCGGTCTGCGCCATGAAGCCGTCGATCACGCGGTGAAACGCCACGTTGTCGTACTGGCCTTCACGCGCCAGTTCTTTCATCCGGTCACAATGCATCGGCGCCACGTCAGGCAGCAGCTCGATGACGACATTGCCGTCCTTCAGCTCGACGATGATGGTGTTTTCGGGATCCTTGATCTCGGCCATGAGGCCCTCCTGTCACATTCGTATTGCCGGAATACCTAAAGTCCATGCTCGCGCTTGCCAAGGGAACAATGCGCGCAAGCGCAGGCGTCGGCAGGAACCTGACAGGAGTGTGAAGATCAATGCGGCTTTGGGGCGGATGCCGCGCCGGATCAAGGATTGCCCGCGCCCTTTGGTCTGACCATTGACTGAGGCCCGGAAACACAGGACACAGGCGCAAGACTTTGACTTTTCTGTACCTGCCCCCTGCGCAGGTACGCCCGTTACCAAAGAGGAGCCGGACATGGGCTGGAAGACACTCGACGACATGGAGCTTGAAGGCAAAACCGTTCTGACCCGCGTGGACATCAACGTCCCGATGGAGAACGGCAAGGTCACCGACGACACCCGCATCCGTCGTCTGGTGCCGACCATCTCTGACCTCCTGGCCAAGGGTGCAAAGCCCGTGCTTCTGGCCCATTTTGGCCGCCCCAAGGGTCAGGTGGTGCCCGAGATGTCGCTGCAACCGCTCGTTCCCGCGCTGGAGGCCGCCTTTGGTGCCCCGGTGATGTTTGTCGCCGATTGCCGTGGTCCTGCGGCTGAGGGCGCGATTGCGGCGCTACAACCGGGCCAGATCCTGCTGCTCGAAAACACCCGCTTTCACGCGGGCGAAGAAAAGAACGACGCAGACCTCGCAGACGAGATGGCGAAGCTCGGCGATATCTACTGCAATGATGCGTTCTCCGCCGCCCACCGCGCCCATGCCTCGACCGAGGCGCTGGCGCGTCTGTTGCCCTCTTGTGCGGGGCGTTTGATGGCGGCCGAACTCAAGGCGCTCGAAGGTTCGCTTGCCACACCCGAGCGCCCCGTGACGGCGGTTGTAGGTGGCGCAAAAGTGTCGACGAAACTGGATCTGCTGGGCAATCTGGTGGCCAAGGTCGACACGCTGGTGATCGGCGGCGGCATGGCCAACACGTTTCTTGCGGCCCAAGGCATCGACGTGGGCAAATCGCTCTGCGAGCATGACATGACCGGCACTGCCAAGGATATCATGGCCCGCGCCGAGGCGGCGGGCTGCACCATTTTGCTGCCGTCTGACGTGGTGGTGGCGCGTGAATTCAAGGCCGGTGCCGAGAATGAAACCGTCCCTGCCGATGCCTGCCCTGCGGATGCGATGATCCTTGACGCAGGCCCGGCGTCGGTTGCGGCCATCGCCACCGTTTTTGCCGACAGCAAGACCCTGATCTGGAACGGCCCGCTCGGCGCCTTTGAGATCGCGCCCTTTGATATTGCCACCAACACTGCCGCGCAAAAGGCCGCCGACTGTACCAAGGCAGGCACATTGATCTCTGTCGCAGGCGGCGGTGATACGGTGGCCGCGCTCAATCAGGCCGGTGTTGCAGAAGACTTCAGCTATATCTCCACCGCGGGGGGCGCTTTCCTTGAATGGATGGAGGGTAAGGTTCTGCCCGGCGTCGCAGCGCTGCAAGCGTAAATCTCGGCGCTCCACGCATCCTGAAAACCGTTCACTTGCCGCGTGTCATGTGCGGCGGGTGAACTCGGGAAAATTGAAACTACTATTTCGCCATCCCTGACGGTTCATCCAAACACTGCCCACCTCTGCCAACGATCTTTTAACGGTCGCGGCGGTAAGGTTTCGGCAAGTTATGGGCAATTTTGCTCATATGGAATGATGGACTACCGGTATGAGCAACTTTTCTCTACGCAAGCAAGTTTTCTTTTTTGCCAGCATATTTATTGCCATGATCCTGATCACCGCGACTATTTCGTGGTTCACCAATCAGCGCATGGCCAGCGCCACCTACCATTACCGCGCTGTCAGCACCCAGAGCAAAAGCCTCGACGCCATCAAGGAAGACATCGAACAAGGGATTGGCGATCTGCTGTCCTACACCGTCGGCGTGCCCGAAGGCCTGAACGATCTGCGGGGTAACATTCAGGAAATCCGTGACGAACTCGCCAAGGCCGACGCCAATTTCAAATCCACCCCGGTTGTGGCCGCCCGTGACAAGGCCGCATATGATGCGCTGATTGCCACCTCGGCGCAGCTCGATCAGATCGAAGCCACCCTGCTCAAGGTCGAAGCCGCCGAGGGCGAGGCGCAGCTCAGTCTGGTCTTTGATCAGGTGTTTCCCGCCACCGGCGCGGTCCGCGATGTGGTGGACAGCCTGCAGGACAAGCTCGCCCAGACAAGCATAGATGTCCGCGACGAGGTCGATGCGCTGATCAGCTTTAGCCAGCTGTTGCAGATCATCGCGAGTGCAGCCGCCACATTGATCGCGGTGGCCGTCGCCTTTGCCTTTGGCCGCAAGCTCAGCCAGCCCGTGACCGACGCGGCCCAGACGATCGCAGCACTTGCGCAAAAGGACTATGATGCCGAGATCACAGGCACCGAGCGCGGCGATGAGATGGGCGTGATCGCGCGCAACCTGCAGGATCTGCGCAGCCAACTGGCCGACGCCGACGCGCTTGAACGCCAAAACGCCAAGGAAAACGCCCGCCGGGTGGAGCTGTTTAACGTCCTGGGCGCGGCCATGAGCGGCCTCAAGAGCGGCGCGCTTGACCAGACCATCCCGGCCGGTCACTGGGCGGATCTCGGGCCCAGCTACACCGCGCTTTGCGATGACTTTAACGCGCTTTCCGTATCGCTCTCGGATCTCGTCGCGCAGCTCAACCAAAGCTCTTCTGTGGTGGCCCAAAACGCCCGCGAAATGGAGCGGATGTCGGATCAGATGTCGCAACGCGCCGAAACGCAGGCCGCCACCCTCGAAGAAAGCGCCGCCGCGCTGGAGGAAATGTCTGCCTCGGTTCAATCCAGCGCCGAGCAGGCACAGGCTGCGGACCGCGAGGTCGACGAAGGCCGACGCCGCGCGGAACAAGGTGGCGAGGTGATGGAACAGGCCCGTCAGGCCATGGCCTCCATCGCGGAATATTCCGCCCGGATCACCCAGATCATCACCTCGATTGACGACATCGCGTTCCAGACCAGCCTGCTGGCCCTCAACGCAGGGGTGGAGGCCGCCCGCGCAGGCGAAGCGGGTCGCGGCTTTGCGGTGGTTGCCTCGGAGGTGCGTGGCCTTGCCCTGAAGGCTGCGCAATCTGCAAGCGAAATCAAACAGTTGGTTCAGGATAGCTCCAATCAAGTGGATGAGGGCGAACGCCTCGTGCAAGCCACTGCTGAAACCCTGGCCCAGATTGTCGAAAGCGTCACCAATGTCTCCGGCATGGTTTCCGCCATCGCAGCCTCCTCTGGCGAGCAGGCCGCTGGTATCAAAGAGATCAACATCGGTGTGGCACAACTGGACAAGGTCACACAGGAAAACGCCGCGATGGTGCAGGAAACCTATGGTGCAAGCCAAGAGATGCGCACCCAAGCCACCCGCCTCACCGATCTTCTGCAGAGCTTTACCGGTGGGCAGGAAAGCACCAGCACCGCAGCTCCCGCCCGCGCAGCCTGATCCACAAGACATCTCCTTATACATCCCGGCGCATCCTCTGCGCCGGGTATCTTTGTTGCAAACCCTTCTAACAGGTTGGCATTGACCGCAAAACGAGCGCGGCCCATGTCATAAAACCTGCCACGTCGCTCTATCGTCACGCATAGAACACCCCGGCAACGGTCGAGTGTGCAGACGCGAAACACATGTTATGCTTGAATATTGAAACATGTTGGGGTGATGTCTCACCGATGGGAAATCTACTGTTTATCTGCGGCAAGGGCCGAAAAAGAAGTCCAACTGCTGCGTCCATTGCGGCGGAACATCTCGGTCAGCCAACTGATTTTGCGGGACTAAGCGCAGTTTCAGACGAACGCGTCAGTCGCGATCACTTGCTGTGGGCCGACACGATTGCGGTGATGGAAAAGTCCCAGCTTTCCCGGCTCAAGCGTCACATGGGATCTCACCTCAAGGGCAAGCGCATTGTCTGCCTCGACATTCCGGACACCTATGAATTCATGCAACCGGAACTGGTGGAGATCGTTCGGTCGAAACTTAAACGTATCGTTCGTTAAAGAAACACGCGCTCCAGCGCCAAACTGCGTCACTTTGGACCGCCAGAGGTATTCTCGCCTCGCACGTCTCCTGCCAAAACGACAAGCGGCTTACCCAACTGTCCCGTGATTGCGACACCTTTGGGAATTAACACTTTTGGGAATTCACAGGCATCTGTGCTTATGCCATAACCCTCTCAGACGTCGGACCAACCGGCGCGCCCGAGCAATATTTACAGGCCCTTCAACGTGACGCGAAAACCCTCGCCCTCTTTGGGCACTCTGCTGTTCTTTGCTGCGGCGTTCCTGCTGAGCGCTTATTTCACCTTTGCCGCTGTGCAAGGCGATTTTGGCCTGTTCCGCCGGGTAGAGCTACAAGCCGAAGCCGACGGCCTGACCAAGGATCTGGAGCGGCTGGAGCTGGAAATCGCGCGGATGGAGAACCTCACCCGCCGCCTCTCCGACGATTATCTTGATCTCGATCTGCTGGACGAACAGGCGCGCTCCATGTTGGGTATGGCCCGCGCGGATGAGATTATCGTCGACTGATCGCCATAACGGCATCTGCCCTGCCCATGCTCTGACGTACCCGCTGAGTTCTGTGTGGGCGCGACCGCCGCTCTTCTCCACGCCCGATCATTGCGCCACGATGGCTGCGATGTGACCGTTTGAACAGGGCGGCACTCCCCCACAACTCAGGCTTGATTTTGCCTGTCCAACCGGTCACGCTACCCAGAGATAAACCACCCATCCGTTCATCTGCGCCACAGCGCTTGTGCAGGTATTTGCAGCTGTCGTTGCAGGATCTGATTTTGGCAATATTTCCAGCGAAATAAAGCCAGATGTGGAGCGTATCCACATTATTCCTCGCATGCAGGAACAAAATGCTTTATGAGATAGTTTAGTGTTAAACTACCTTAGCTTTAGGGGGAGCAAGCCGTTATGGCCGCAAGAAAAAGCGCTCAAAAATCAAATGTTTCCGCCGAAGAACTGACCAAATACTACCGCGAGATGCTGTTGATCCGGCGATTCGAGGAAAAGGCAGGTCAGCTCTACGGCATGGGGCTGATTGGCGGCTTCTGCCACCTCTACATCGGTCAGGAAGCGGTTGTGGTCGGCCTTGAAGCCGCAGCCGAAGAGGGCGACAAGCGCGTCACCTCTTATCGCGACCACGGCCACATGCTGGCCTGCGGTATGGACGCAGGCGGTGTGATGGCCGAACTGACGGGCCGCGAGGGCGGCTATTCCAAGGGCAAGGGCGGCTCCATGCATATGTTCTCCAAGGAGAAACATTTCTATGGCGGCCATGGTATCGTCGGCGCGCAGGTGCCGCTGGGTGCGGGCCTTGCATTTTCCGACAAATACAAAGGCAACGACCGTGTGACCTTCACCTATTTTGGCGATGGTGCGGCGAACCAGGGTCAGGTCTATGAGACCTACAACATGGCGCAGCTCTGGGATCTGCCGGTGGTCTTTGTGATCGAGAACAACCAATATGCCATGGGCACCTCCGTCCAGCGCTCGACCAAATCCCCGGCTCTGTGGAAACGTGGCGAGGCCTATGGCATCGCGGGCGAAGAAGTCGACGGCATGAATGTGCTGGCGGTCAAAGAAGCCGGTGAGCGCGCCGTCGCCCACTGCCGCGCTGGCAAAGGCCCCTATATTCTCGAGGTCAAAACCTACCGCTATCGCGGCCACTCCATGTCGGACCCGGCAAAATACCGGACCCGCGAGGAGGTGCAGAAAATGCGCGAAGAGCGTGACCCCATCGAGCAGGTCCGCGAAATGCTGCTGACCGGCAAGCATGCCACCGAGGAAGACCTCAAGGCGATCGACAAGGAAATCAAGGATATCGTCAATAAATCCGCCGATTTCGCCAAAGAAAGCCCCGAGCCCGCGCTTGAGGAGCTTTGGACCGATATTTACGCCGACGACATTCCGCAGAAAAGCGCCTGAGGGAGAGACCAAGATTATGGCAACTGAAATTCTGATGCCCGCCCTGTCGCCGACCATGGAGGAAGGCACGCTGGCCAAATGGCTGGTCAAGGAAGGCGATACCGTGAACTCTGGCGATATTCTCGCCGAGATCGAAACCGATAAAGCCACCATGGAATTCGAGGCTGTCGACGAAGGCATCGTCGGCAAGATCCTCATTCAGGAAGGCAGCGAGGGCGTGAAGGTAAACACCCCCATCGCGATCCTCGTGGAAGAGGGCGAAAGCGTGGAGGAGGCTGTCGCATCCGCACCTGCGGCGGGCGGAGAAGCGCCAGCCGCCGAGGCTCCTGCGGAGCCCGCGCCGACCGTCGCTGCAGCCGCGGCCCCGGCTGCGCCCGAGGTGGATGAAAGCCCCGATTATCCCGAAGGCACCGAGGTGGTCAGCCAGACTGTCCGCGAAGCCCTGCGCGACGCCATGGCCGAAGAGATGCGCGGCAATGAAGACGTCTTTGTCATGGGCGAGGAAGTCGCCGAATATGAAGGCGCATACAAGATCACCCAGGGCTTGCTGGATGAGTTCGGCGCCAAACGCGTGATCGATACCCCGATCACCGAGCACGGCTTTGCCGGGATCGCCACCGGCGCGGCCTTTGGGGGCCTGCGCCCCATCGTGGAGTTCATGACTTTCAACTTCGCCATGCAGGCGATTGACCATATCATCAACTCTGCGGCCAAGACGCTTTATATGTCCGGCGGTCAGATGGGCGCACCTATGGTGTTCCGCGGCCCCAACGGTGCAGCCGCGCGTGTGGGCGCACAGCACAGCCAGGACTACGCTGCGTGGTACATGCAGATCCCCGGCCTCAAGGTGGCGATGCCCTACTCTGCCGCCGACGCCAAGGGCCTGCTGAAATCGGCGATCCGCGACCCGAACCCGGTGATCTTCCTCGAAAATGAGATCCTCTACGGCAAGTCGTTCGATGTGCCGAAACTCGACGATTACACCGTGCCCTTCGGCAAGGCTAAGATCTGGCGCAAGGGCGACGATGTCACCATCGTGTCCTTCGGCATCGGCATGACCTACGCCCTGCAAGCTGCTGATAAACTGGCCGAGGAAGGCATCAACGCCGAGGTCATCGACCTGCGCACCCTGCGCCCGATGGACCTGCCCACCGTGATCAAATCTGTGATGAAGACCAACCGTCTGGTCACCGTCGAGGAAGGCTGGCCGCAGGGCTCGGTTGGCTCTTATATTGCCTCGGAGGTGATGCAGCAGGCGTTCGACTACCTCGACGCGCCCGTCATCACCTGCACCGGCAAGGACGTGCCGATGCCCTATGCCGCCAACCTTGAAAAACACGCACTGATCACCACCGAAGAGGTGATCGAAGCCGTGAAACAAGTGACCTACCGCTAAGGAGAGCAAGGATGCCCACTGAAATTCTCATGCCCGCCCTCTCTCCCACCATGGAGGAAGGCACGCTGGCAAAATGGCTGGTCAAGGAGGGCGACACCGTCTCCTCCGGCGACCTGATTGCCGAGATCGAGACCGACAAGGCGACGATGGAATTCGAGGCCGTGGACGAAGGTGTCGTCGGCAAGATCCTGATTGCCGAGGGCTCCGAGGGGGTGAAGGTCAACACCCCCATCGCGGTCCTGCTGGAGGATGGTGAAAGCGCTGATGATATCGACACATCAGCGGCCAAACCAGAAGCGGCCCCCGCCGCTGACGCGGCTCAGGAGGCGGCCTCCGAAGGGGGCTCCGACGCAGCCGCTGCCCCCGCCGCCGCAAGCGCAACCCCTGCCCCAGCGGCACCCGCTGCGGCAGATGGTTCGCGCATCTTTGCCTCGCCCCTGGCGCGTCGCATCGCCGCCGACAAGGGTCTCGACCTGAGCGCCATCAAAGGCTCCGGCCCGCGTGGACGCATCATCAAGGTCGATGTGGAAAACGCCACCTCCGCCCCGAAGGCAGAGGCCAAAGCCGCCCCCGCTGCCGCTCCGGCTGCTGCCGCCGCACCTATTGGCCCCTCCGCCGATGCGGTCGCCAAGATGTACGAGGGTCGCGATTACGAGGAAGTCAAACTCGACGGCATGCGCAAGACCATTGCCGCGCGTCTCACCGAGGCCAAGCAGACCATCCCGCATTTCTACCTGCGCCGCGACATCCAACTCGACGCGCTGCTGAAATTCCGCTCCCAGCTCAACAAGCAGCTGGAACCGCGGGGCGTCAAACTCTCCGTCAATGACTTCATCATCAAGGCCGTGGCGCTGGCGCTGCAATCGGTGCCCGACGCCAATGCAGTCTGGGCCGGGGATCGCGTGCTCAAGATGAAAGCCTCCGATGTGGCCGTTGCGGTCGCGATTGAGGGCGGTCTGTTCACACCGGTTCTGCAGGATTCCGATATGAAGTCGCTCTCGGCACTCTCGGCAGAGATGAAAGACCTCGCCACCCGCGCCCGCGATCGCAAGCTTGCGCCGCATGAGTATCAGGGCGGGTCTTTTGCGATCTCCAACCTCGGCATGTTCGGCATCGACAATTTCGACGCCATCGTGAACCCGCCGCATGCGGGCATTCTGGCCGTCGGCTCCGGCGTCAAGAAACCCGTGGTGGGCGCGGATGGCGAGCTGACCGTCGCCACCGTGATGAGCGTCACCATGTCGGTGGATCACCGCGTGATTGACGGCGCACTTGGTGCGGACCTCTTGAAGGCGATCGTCGACAATCTGGAAAACCCGATGGTGATGCTGGCCTAAAGCGCAATCCGAAAAGTGGGGACCGGTTTTCGGATCACATTGCGCGCCGAATATGTGGATAGAGCATCGCCCTCGTTGCAAGTTTGCTGGACGATGCTCTAAGCCTCACCCTCTACCAAAACTGCAAAAGGGCACCAGTGGGTGCCCTTTTGCCATTTAGTAACAGTCATATCCGCGCCAACAGAAGGGTCAGATTATTTCCCGCCCAGCACTTGGTTCATGCTGACCGAGGGCTGATCACAACCTGCCTCGCCCACAATCTTCGCGGGCACCCCGGCCACGGTCTTGCAAGGTGGCACCTCCTGCAGCACCACAGACCCCGCCGCGATCCGGGAGCAATGACCGATGCGGATATTGCCCAGAACCTTGGCCCCGGCGCCGATCAGCACGCCGTCCTCGATCTTGGGGTGGCGGTCCTCTTCTTCCTTGCCGGTGCCGCCCAGCGTGACGGAATGCAGCATGGAGACATTGTCGCCCACCACCGCTGTCTCGCCGATCACGATGGAATGGGCGTGGTCGATCATGATGCCCTTGCCAATCTTTGCCGCCGGGTGAATGTCGACGCCAAAGATCTCGGAAATCCGCATCTGGAAGAAATAGGCCAGATCCCAGTCGCCCTGCTGCCAGAGCCAATGGCCGACACGGTAGGCCTGCACCGCCTGATAGCCTTTGAAATAGAGGATCGGTTGCAGCAGCCGGTGGCAGGCCGGGTCGCGCTCATAAACCGCCATCAGGTCCGCACGCGCTGCCTCAACCAAGGCTGGTTCCGCCTCATAGGCACCATCGACGATCTCGCGCAGGATCACCATCGACATCTCATTGGAACAGAGCTTGGCCGCAATCCGATAGCTCAACGCCTTATCAAGCGCTTTGTGGTGCAAAATACAGGCGTGAATCAGCCCCCCCATCAGGGGTTGTTCGGCGACTGCGGTCTCGGCTTCCTCGGTAATCCGGCCCCACACGGGGTCGATCTGCCTGACGGCCTTATGCGTGTCCAACATCGGCTTGGTCCTTCTGGCGCGGTCGCTCCGCGCAAGCTCCGGGCGAGATACCGGCTTATTCCGGCACCATGGGTTCCTAACCTATCGATCTATGACGTCAATTGCCAAGCGCAATCCCGTGATGCCCCCCATCATCACGAGAAATGTAACAATGAGGCAAAAACCCTTGTTTACTTACGGCAATTTCCCGCAAACCCTGCGTGAATGCCCGAGATACCCACTTGTCAAGAATCCAATTTCCAGTCAAAAGAGGACTGCAACCTTATACTTTCGAAGTTTCGTCTACCCGACCGCTCTCGACGTTAAGCTGCCGGGTCGCCGCACGTTGCGGGCGACAAAGACCAAAAGGAACTTTGAAAATGGCTAATGGCACCGTGAAGTGGTTCAACTCCACCAAAGGTTACGGCTTCATCGCGGTTGAAGGCCGCTCCAACGACGTGTTCGTGCACATCTCCGCAGTGGAACGCTCCGGTCTGACCGGTCTGGCCGATGGCCAGGCGGTGACCTTCGAAATCCAGTCCGGTCGTGACGGTCGCGAATCCGCATCCGATCTGCAACTGGCCTAAGGGCTGGTTTTGGGGCGCGCGCAGTGCCGCCCCGGCGCTGATCAATACGATGAACACCCCGGTTGCTGCTCGCGCCGGGGTGTTTTTTTATGCCCACCTGCCACGGCCGCAAGCACCATCTGCAGACAGCGCGCATAGTCGGGATCGCCGGGAAATGGTTCTGCCGCCAAAGGAAAACAGCGCGCCGCCCGGTCCAGTGATCCATCGCCCCAGCGCGGATGACAGCGCCCGGTGGCCTCTGTCTGGTGGCGCGCCCGGCTGGCACCCTGCAGGATCACCCGGCACAGGGCCGCCCGTCGCGAGGCGGGATGGGCCAATAAAGCACGGGCAAGGCTGCGGATATCCTCCCACAGGATGGGCCGTAATGTGACGGGCCTCACGCCAGCACCCACTCGGCCACCGGACCGGCCCCGTAGCGCTCCGAGACCTGCGCCACCTGCACCACATCGCCCGCGCTTGCGCCATCGCTGGCCTGATCTGCCGCGCTATAGGTCCAGTGGGGCGTGGTGACGCGCAGATCACGCAGCACCGTGCTGCCCGCGCGCACCTGCACGCGGTAGACCTCAACCTCTTCGCCCAGCGGCACCTCCTCCAGATCCCAGCTGTCGCCCTCGATACGGGTGCGCCTGATCCAGTGAAACGCCATATCCGCGCCCAACGCCTGCGAGGTGCGCAGATGCACCGGCGCATAGGGGCGCAAACCATTTCCGTCAAAGGCCGCCGAGAGCGCCACATAGGACGGATCATCATAGGCGCGCCGCGCCGGGCCAAAGCGGTAGTCACGCGACATCCGCCGATCCGACAGCGCCAGATCCAGCTGCTCGACCGCGCCGTCCATCGGGGTCAGAGGCGGAGAACGCCTGCGCGGTGGCTCCATTAGGCCAGACCAGCCTGCGTTCGCCCGCGCGCCACTCCGGGCGGCGGTCCGGCGGCGAGCAGGCAAGGATGCCGCTGTCGCCATGGATCATCACATCGCGCACCTGATCGTAGGTCTCGCCCACCAGTGCCATGCGACGGGCGCGACCGATGCCAAAAGGCTCTGCCCCCTCGACCTCAGACCGCACCCATTCCGCACCGGCACGGGTCTTGCCCGCCCCGCGTCCACCCAGGATCACCCAAGCGCGCCAATCGCCCGCAGGCGCGCATTGATGCGGCAACGCCCAGAGGTCGAACACATAGGGCATCGCTGCCAGGGTGTGGTCATCCATCTCATCCAACCAGATCTGCGTCATGAAGCGCAGCACAGAGGCCAGCCAAGCGGCGCTCGATCTCATCGCGGGCGGCACAGAGGTCGAAAGCCACCATGCGGGCGGCACCAGGGGCGTCTTTGCGGTCGACAAGGGTTTTCTCCACTTTCTGGATGTCACGGATCAGGCCATCGAGCTTGGCAATCTGGGGCTTTAACTGCGCGGTGTCGGGGTTGATGTCCTGTTCTGCCTCGAACTGGGCGAGGTAATCCTCGCTGATCCGGCGCGCACGCCGCAGGCTGTCGTGCAAAGAGCGCAAGAGATCAGAACTGATCTCAATCAGCTCTTCCGGGGTCTGTGCTGTCATGGGGGTACGGCCTCGTCTCATAACGATCCGACGGGAGAAACGGGAGGCCAGGATCATTGACCCGTCCAGGTCCTTCGATCCTTGCCCCCACGTTTTCCAGCTGCCGAGAATGGTTTTACAAGACGTAAATGAACATCACCTCAAACCACCGTCCGCTGCCGGAGCAACGGCTGATGCGAGGCTCTGCCTCGCGCTCCGGGATACTTGAGAGTTAGAAGAGGTTGAATGTCGCGCGCCCCAACTTCTTCTAACAAGAAATATCCCAGGGGGTGAGGGCTTTGCCCTGCAAAGCACGAGGGGGGCAGTGCCCCCCTCATGTCGTTAGTTGTTGTTGCGCTGCGCTTCGATTTCGCGCCACTTGGCCACGTTGCGATTATGCTCTTCGAGCGTTTCAGCAAACGCATGCCCGCCGGTGCCATCAGCCACAAAGAACACATAATCGGTCTGATCCGGGTTCACCGCCGCCACCAGGCTCTCAAGGCCCGGGTTGGCGATTGGTGTCGGCGGCAGACCTTCGATCACATAGGTATTCCAGGGCGTGACGCCGCGCAGCTCGCTTTGGCGCAGACCACGGCCCAGCACACCTTCGCCCTTGGTGACCCCATAGATCACCGTGGGGTCAGTTTGCAGGCGCATGCCGCGCTTCAGGCGGTTGGTGAAGACCGAGGCCACCACGCCGCGTTCCGCAGCTACGCCGGTTTCTTTCTCGATGATCGAGGCGAGGATCAGCATCTCTTCGGGGGTTTCGACGGCCGCATCCGGGCTGCGCGCCTCCCATGCGTCTTTGATACGTTTGTCCTGACGCGCTTTCATTTCCGCAAGAATCGACTCGCGCGAGGTGCCGGGGCGTATCTCGTAGCTATCCGGCGCGAGGCTGCCTTCGGCGGGGCGACTGCCGGGCTCCCCTTCGAGGATGTCCATGGCTTTCAGAGATTCGATAACCTGCCAGCTGGTCACACCTTCGGCGAGTGCGATGCGATAGCGCGTGTCGGCCTCGGATTTTTTCTCCGTATAGACCGCAGGGGTTTCATCCACGCCGGGCACAAATTCCGCGCGTTCCACAAAGGCGTTGGTTGCGGGGTCCAGCTCGCGCACCTCAGCCAACACGCGGGTCACGCCGACGCGGTAGACGATCTCCGTGCCGCAGGTCGAGGCACCGCCACGGGTGATCTGATCGACGATGCCTTTCATCGAGGCACCGGGCTCAACCAGATAGCTGCCCGCTTTGAGATGCTGCGCTTTTTCCGAGTATTTCACCCCGATGCGAAAGATGGTGCCGCTGGAGACAACGCCATCATCCTCAAGCCGGCGCGAGACCCGCGCCATATTGGTGCCACCGGGAACCTGAAAGCAGATTGCCTCCGTCAGGGGACCCTCAGAGGTATACTCGTTCTTGCCCCACAGGATCACACCCGCGAAGAGGAACAGGCCGACGATCAGGATCGTCAGCATGTTCGAGGCCAGACTGCGCCACATATCAGTCGCTCACTTTCCCGAAGATCACCGAAGCATTGGTGCCGCCAAAGCCAAAGGAGTTCGACAGCGCCACGTTGATCTCGCGTTCGCGTTTTGCATTGGGGGCGAGATCGACCGGGGTTTCAACCGCAGGGGTATCAAGGTTGATCGTCGGCGGTGCCACCTGATCGCGGATCGCGAGGATGGAGAAGATCGCCTCGATCGCGCCCGCCGCGCCCAGGAGGTGGCCGGTGGCAGATTTGGTCGAGGACATGGTCGCCTTGCTGGCGTGATCGCCCAGCAGCCGCTCGACCGCGCCCAGCTCGATGGTGTCCGCCATCGTCGAGGTGCCATGCGCGTTGATATAGTCGATGTCCGACGCGCTCAAACCCGCATTGGCAAGGGCTGCCCGCATGGAGCGTTCGCCGCCCTCGCCGTCCTCAGAGGGGGCGGTGATGTGGTAGGCATCGCCCGACAGACCGTAGCCCAGAACCTCGCCGTAAATCTTGGCACCGCGTGCCTTGGCGTGTTCGTATTCCTCCAGCACCACGATGCCAGCGCCCTCACCCATGACAAAACCATCCCGGTCCGCGTCATAGGGGCGCGAGGCCTTGGTGGGATCATCGGCATATTTGGTCGACAGCGCCTTGCAGGCGTTAAAGCCCGCGATGCCGATCTCGCAGATCGCCGCCTCGGCACCGCCCGCGATCATCACGTCTGCGTCGCCGGATTTGATCAGGCGGGAGGCGTCGCCAATGGCATGCGCGCCGGTGGAACAGGCGGTCACAACCGAGTGGTTCGGGCCTTTAAAGCCGTGGCGGATGGAGACCTGACCGGAAATCAGGTTGATCAGCGCGCCGGGGATAAAGAACGGAGACACGCGACGCGGGCCTTTTTCCTTAATCATCACGGCCGTGTCGGCAATGGAGCTGAGCCCGCCGATACCGGAGCCGATCATCACGCCGGTGCGCAGACGATCTTCTTCGGCTTCAGGCGTCCAGCCTGCGTCCTTAACGGCCATCTCTGCGGCGGCGATGCCATAGAGGATGAAGTCATCGATCTTCTTCTGATCTTTCTTCACCACCCAATCGTCGGGGTTGAAGGTGCCATTGCTGCCATCGCCGCGGGGAACCTCGCAGGCATAGGTGGTTGTCACGCCGCTGGCTTCTGCATCAAACAGGGTGATGGGGCCCGCGCCGGACTGTCCGTCCAGAAGACGTGCCCAAGTTTCCTCAACCCCGGATGCCAGGGGGGTCACCAGGCCCAGTCCGGTAACTACTACTCGACGCATTCCTTGCTCTCCTTAGCACTTCAGGCAATTTGCCCACCCAAATAGCTTGGAATGGCCAAAGGGCGCAAGGGCGGGAAGGCGTCAGGGCCATTCCGGCACATTTGCGTTAAATCTCGCTCAACTTTCCGCAGCCCGTAAGGCTTTGGTAAGACGAATGCGCAAGAGTGATCCTAGGACGAAGCAACGATCCCGGGTTCCCATATGGCGCTCTCTCAAGAAAACAGGCCGTAGGCGAATAACTTGCCTGCGGCCTGTGATATTCTAGAGCGGGATTTCGGCACCGCACAGAAGGGGTGCCGACGGATCAGAGAAACTCTGCCACGGGTTCCGGGTCCGGCTGGGCCGTCGCCAGCGCCTCTTCCAGCGTGATTGTCTTGTTGAACAAGGCCCGCCCCACCAAGGCACCTGCGATATTGGGCAGGTATTTCAAACGCGATATATCATCGGCGCTGCGCACCACACCGCTGGCAATCACCGGTGAATGGGCTTCGCTTGCCAATGCGGAAATCAGCCCCAATTGTGCGTCCAGATCGCTCATATCGCTGTCGATATCGGTCACCAGAATGCCCGCAAACGGCGCGTTGCCAAACGCTTTGACAAAGGCTTCGGGCGTCCATGCCCCCGCTTTGCGCCAGCCTTCGGTCATCACCTGCCCCTGCCAGACATCCACCGCGAGCACGATCTGATCCGGATAGTATTTCGCGAGCTCCGCCACCGCAGCAGGATCATAGGCCGCCATGGTGCCAATCACCACGCGTCCGACGCCCTTCTCGATCCAGTATTCCGCCTGTTCGCGTGAGCGGATGCCTCCGCCAAGCTGGATCGGCAGCCCTGCCGTTCGAATGAGATCCTCGACCAAAGCCTGATTGCTATCGTCGCCCTGCAGCGCATTAAAATCGGTCAGATGCATCCACTCTGCGCCCGCTTCGGCAAAGCCCTTTGCGGTCTCCACCGGATCCACATGCCAGATCATGGGCGCGTCCAAGTTGCCTTTGTCGAGCGTCACGCAGCGCCCGTCCAGAAGTTCCATCGTGGGATAAATCATCATGCGCCGTCATCTCCGATCTGTTTCATAATGATTATGAGTGTAGCACGATGTTGGCACATTTCGAAACGCGGCCCGCGTGCTGAGAGCTCGCGAGGCGGCGGCACCAAACAGAAAGCGGCGCTTTCCATCAGGAAAGCGCCGCCTCTTCAATCACGAAATCGTGAGGTCTCTTGGAAGGGTCCGATTAGGACGCTTCGGAGATGAACTTCACTGCGTCGCCGAAGGTCTGGATGGTCTCGGCCGCGTCGTCCGGGATCTCGATGCCGAACTCTTCTTCGAACGCCATGACCAGCTCAACGGTGTCGAGGCTGTCTGCGCCGAGGTCGTCGATGAAGGAGGCGCTCTCGGTCACCTTGTCTTCTTCCACACCCAGGTGCTCTACAACGATCTTTTTCACGCGATCTGCGACGTCGCTCATGTCTATTCCTCGTTTTTTACAGGGCTATCGCCCGGTTCTGCCCTTGCCCACTCGGGAAGGTTGGTTGTTGCCCAAGCGGGCGGTGGGGTCCCCGTTCGGAAACAGGGGCGCGGTGGCACAGCGAGACGCCTGCCAACACGTAAGATGGGGGGCCTATAGCACAGACACAAGCCGACGCAAATGATTTCCAATATCTTAAGCGCCTTTGCAGGTGCCGCATTTTCAGACGCGCGTCCTCTGCCCCAAAGAGCAGAAAGAGCGCCGCAGCGCGACAGGTTCACTGCGGTTTTACAGCTGCCGTTACGTCATGTAAACGCTTGA
This sequence comes from Tritonibacter mobilis, assembly GCF_001681715.1. GTDB lineage: Bacteria > Pseudomonadota > Alphaproteobacteria > Rhodobacterales > Rhodobacteraceae > Epibacterium > Epibacterium mobile. The sequence goes on from NZ_LNWY01000014.1 coordinate 306,517, forward strand.
AAACACGAAAAAAGCCGCGTTGTTTCCAACGCGGCTTTGACGAATACGACCGGGCAGCGATCAGAGCATCGCCATGCCACCGTTCACATGCAGCGTGGTGCCGGTCACGTAAGCGGCCTCTTGCGACGCCAGATAAAGCACGGCGGCGGCGATCTCTTTCGAATCCCCCATGCGGCCTGCCGGGATCTGGCTGAGGATCGCGTCTTTTTGGGTGTCGTTGAGCTTGTCGGTCATCGCGGTGGCAATGAAACCGGGCGCGACCGCGTTCACGGTGATGCCGCGATTTGCGACCTCATAGGCCAGCGATTTGGACATGCCGATCATACCGGCCTTGGAGGCGGCGTAGTTGCCCTGACCGGGGTTACCCGTGGCACCGACGATGGAGGAGATATTGACGATGCGGCCCCAGCGCGCCTTCATCATGCCGCGCAGCACGCCCCGGCACAGGCGCATGGTGGAGGTCAGGTTCACGTCCAGAACGCTCTGCCATTCCTCGTCCTTCATCCGCATGAAGAGGTTGTCCTTGGTGATGCCGGCGTTGTTGATCAGGATATCAACAGAGCCCATGACTTCGGCGGCTTGCTTGGGCAGCGCCTCAACGGCCTCGGCGTCGGAGAGGTTGCAGGTCACCACATGCGCCCGTTCGCCAAGCTCCTCGGCCAGCGCGTGCAGCGGGTCGGGCCGGGTGCCGGAAAGCGCAACAGTCGCCCCCGCTGCGTGGAGCGCGCGCGCAATGTCGCCGCCAATGCCACCGGATGCGCCTGTGATCAGCGCGTTCTTACCTGTCAGATCAAACATGTCTGTCTCTTCCTTATGGATTATGCGCCGCTCACGGCCTTGACGTCGGCGTCGGTGCCGACCTGTTTTGAGACCAGGGCGCGGTCGATCTTGCGGATCATACCCGAAAGCGCCTTGCCCGCGCCGATTTCCCAGAATTCGGTGACGCCCTTGGCGGCCATGGCCTCGACGCTCTCGCGCCAGCGCACCGACCCTGTGACCTGCTCCACCAGAAGCTGGCGGATGGTATCGGGGTCTGTGACCGCATCGGCGCGCACATTGGCGATCAGCGGCACCGCTGGCGCCTTGATCTCCACGCCTGCAAGTGCCTCGGCCATCACATCGGCAGCGGGCTGCATCAGGGCGCAGTGGAAGGGGGCGGAGACCGGCAGCATCACCGCGCGTTTGGCGCCTTTCTCCTTGGCGATCTCGGCGGCACGCTCCACCGCGGCTTTGTGGCCGGAGACCACCACCTGCGTGGGATCATTGTCATTGGCGGCCTGCACAACCTCGCCCTCGGCGGCGGCCTCGGCAGCGACGGCTTTCACCGTCTCAAAGTCCAGCCCCAAGAGCGCTGCCATTGCGCCAACACCGACCGGAACGGCGCTTTGCATCGCCTGCCCCCGGGTGCGCAACAGGCGCGCCGTGTCGGCTAGGCTGAGCGCGCCGGAGGCGGCCAGCGCGGAATATTCGCCCAAGCTGTGACCGGCCACAAAAGCCGCCTTGTCGATGCTGACCCCCTCGGCCTCCAGCGCGCGCATCGCGGCCATGGAGGTCGCCATCAAGGCAGGCTGGGCGTTTTGCGTCAGGGTCAGGGTCTCGATATCGCCCTCCCAGATCAGGCTGCTCAGGCTCTCGCCGAGGGCTGCGTCCACCTCGTCAAAGACCGCTTTGGCCGCCGGGTAGGCATCGGCCAGCGCCTTGCCCATTCCGATGGTCTGGGCCCCTTGGCCGGGAAAAACGAAAGCGATCGACATGGCTGTCCTCATTCATAAAACTGTCTTTCGGGCTGGTTTAGCGACCCAACGGAAGGCACACAAGCATTTCACGTCAATGAAATATGCCGAAACCCGCGCGATGACAGCACAGGTGCAGATCAACTGTGCATGAGCGAAGACAGTGCGTTCTTGCGCCCCGCCTGCGCGTCACTACCTTGGGCAAAACCCGCCAGACCTTATATCAAGGACCGATCCTCCATGTCTCGCCAGAACACAGATCAGAGCTACGGCTCCATCACCAAGACCTTTCATTGGTTGACCGCGCTCCTGATCCTGAGCGCCTTTCCTCTGGGCTATTTTGCCACTGAGTTGGCAGAGCAGATCCAAAGCAGCGGCTTTGATGGCTCTCAAGCGGTGATCGCGCGCGCCACGCTTTTGTTTTCGCTTCACAAAACTCTTGGTGTTGCGGTGTTTTTCACCGCGCTTTTGCGCATCCTGTGGGCAATCACGCAGGAAAAGCCGGGACTTTTGCACCCGGATCGCAAACTGGAAGCCTGGGCTGCGGAGACTGCGCATTGGGTCCTTTACGGTGCGATGGTGATTGTGCCACTCTCGGGCTGGATACATCACGCAGCCACCGATGGCTTTGCTCCGATCTGGTGGCCGTTTGGGCAAGACCTGCCGATGGTGCCCAAATCCGAACTGGTGTCTAAGCTGTTCAGCACCATCCATTTCTACGCCATGCTCCTGCTGGGTGCGGCGATCCTTGCCCATGTGGCGGGGGCCTTGAAGCACCATGTTCTGGACAAAGACAGCACGTTGTTGCGGATGCTGCCCGGCCGCCGCGCGCTGCCACAACCGCCCGCACAGACGCATTCTGCCCTGCCGTTCCTATCGGCCCTGCTGGTCTGGGCCGGGGTGCTCGCGGGCAGCAGCGCGCTCTATTTCAGCGCGTCCGATAAAGGCACGACTGCCGCTCCTGCCCTGCGCGAAACCGTCGAAGGCTCCGGCTGGAGCGTTGAAAGCGGCAGCCTCGGCATCGAGGTGGTGCAGATGGGCAGCGCGGTGAGCGGCAGTTTTGCCGACTGGAACGCCAAGATCGCCTTTGAAGACCCCGCAGCCCCCGGCCCCGCCGGTGAGGTTGAGGTCACCATTGCCATCCCGTCGCTGACGCTTGGATCGGTAACAGATCAGGCGATGGGCGCGGATTATTTTGATGCAGAGACCTATCCAAGCGCCACATTTGCAGCCGAGATCGTACAGATTGAAGACAGCCAATATGAGGCGCGCGGCACGCTCACCATCCGGGATCAGACGGTGCCGACCACCCTGCCCTTCACGCTCGACCTTGAGGGTGACACTGCCACTATGAGCGGACGCACCGAGGTGAACCGGCTCGATTTCAACGTCGGCACGGGCACGCAGGACGAAGCAACGCTGGCCTTTGGCGTCAATATCACGGTCGATCTGGTCGCCCACCGCGCCCAATAGGCCTGCGCTCACACAAGACCGCCGCGCGAACCTTGATGGTTTGCGCGGCGGCTTTTGCAGATCGTATCTTGTGAATTAGTGGCCGAGATACTGTGTTCCGAGGGTTTCGCGGTAACGCTCCGCCCATGCGCTGTTGATCGCCTCAATGGCCCCTTCGGCGTCGGCCTCCGCAAAGCAGCGATTGAAATCCTCTGCCAGTTGCGCGTCGCGGAAGTTCATCCCATAGCTTGATGGCTCAAAGATCGCCTGAAAGGTCACGCCCTGATTGGGGTCAAACATCAGATCTCCGGATTGTTCGCGCAGCTGGCGATTGTATTCGGCAAAAATCATGCCATCGCCCACCACCGCATCGACGCGCTTGCCAAAGATCATACGGCTCTGACCGATCTGATCCGCCACTTCCTTATAGCTCTTGAAGCTTGAAGCTGCGTCCTTCAGCCCCGGCAGAATATCTGAGGCGCCCATAAAGGCGATTACAGAATGGCCCGCGAGCGCGGCCAGATCGCCATAAGTGTTGCCCGCATCCGTCAGGAAAGACACACCGTTTTGGTACTGGATATAGACGTCGCTCTGATGGCCGCCGAGCGGCATCCCCACGGGCACGGTGGCCACCGCATCACCGGTGCCACTGGCATAGGTTTTCCAGTGGCGGGTGAAGGGCTGGATCTCAAAGGAGACAGTATGGCCGCAACGCTCCATCACGGTGGAAATGATCTCGGCTTCGCGCCCGCTGCCATCCGCATTGAACATGGGCGGCAAGTCTCCTGCGAGGATGGTGATCTCGTCAGCAGTGGCAACTGCCGGGCTCTGAAACAGAGCCAGCGAAAGCGCGGCAGCAAAATAGGTGGCTTTATACATCAAATGGCTCCTGAACGGATGGCTGTGATTTCTAAGTGAAGTCACGATCCGCTGGGCGAGCTAACGCTGGCTTAACGCAAACCCGCGAAATTTTGACGATCTGATTCAGAGTTTAACGACCACCTTACGGCACAAGGGCGGCCACCGCTGTCTAGTGAATGCCCGAGGTCAGCCCGCGCATCAGCCACCGCTGACTGATCACCATCACCAGCCCCGGCGGCAGTAGGGCCAAGAGCGCCAAGATCTGCCCCTCGGTGCTCCCTGCCCCGGCGCGGGTCACGCCGCTGACCACGGTCACCATGTCCTGACGAGTGGTCGACAACATCAGCGGCCAGACATATTGGTTCCAGCCCAGCACAAAGAAGATCGAAAACAGCGCCGCCACCATTGGCGCGGACATGGGCAGCAGAATATCCCAAAGACAGCGCAGCGGGCGCGCGCCATCCAGTCGCGCGGCCTCGATCAGTTCTTTGGGGATTTGTTTCAGGAATTGGCGGAACACCAATACGCCAAGACCGCTTGCGACCACCGGCAGGGTCATCCCTGCATGGGTATTTGACAGCCCCAGCTGATGCACCACCGCAAAGCTGGGCAGGATGCGCGTCTCGATGGGAAAGAACATCGCCATCAGGATCACCCCAAAGAGCCACTCTCGTCCCGGCAGCGGAAAAAACACCAGTGCAAACGCCGCCAGCAAGGACAGCACACAAGCAACAGCCGCCACCCCGAGCGCCAACACCAGCGAATTCCCGAGCATCTGCCAAAGGTCGATGTGGTAGCCGAGGGTCAGATCGGCGCTGAACATCGCCCGGATCTGTCGGCTCAGGTCAGGATCAGACAGCACCTGCCCCATCAGCCCCAAAACCGGCCCCACCATGATGAGGCAGCCAAGACAGAGGATCAGATGGTCAAAATACCGGCGCATGAGACACAGTCTATAACGGACACGCGACACAGAGGTCACGCGGGGACGCAAAGGTCAATGAAGGCATTGACCGGGATACGAAAAAACCACCGATCCCATCGGGACCGGTGGCCAAAAGGCACCTGTTCGGTGTCTTTGGTTTATTCGGCTTTGGTTGCCTCGACAGAGATCTTCACTTCGACCTCATCGCCGACGAAGGGCGCGAACTGGCCCAATTCGTACTCGGAGCGCACCAAAGTGGTGGTGGCATCAAAACCCGCCCATGGCTTTTTCGCCATCGGGTGCTCGCCGGCCTTGTTCAGTTTGGCGTCGAGAACCACGGATTTGGTCACGCCATTGAGGGTCAGATCGCCCGTGATTTTTGCGGTGTCTTCGCCGGTCACTTCGATGCCGGTGGAGGTGAAGGAGACCATTTCGTCATCTGCAGCACCGAAGAAATCATCGGACATAAAGTGATTGAAGCGCGCTTCCCAGCCGGTGAACATGGATTTCACGGGCATGGAAACGGAAACGGAAGAGTTCGCCGGATCTTCCTGATCAAACATGATCTCGCCTTCAAAGCCGGAGAACATGCCCCAAGTGGTGGAATAGCCGAGGTGGTTGTAGCTGAACAGGATCTGGCTGTGGCTCGAGTCGAGCGTGTATTTTTCAGGTGCAGCAAAAGCAGAAGTCGCGGCGGTGCCGATCAGCGCTGCAGCAAACAGGATCTTTTTCATGTGTCTGGGCTCCAGAGTGGTGGTTCGATGGTCATAATGTCGGCCATGCGGTTGGCGTCAGCTAGTCCGCAAAACCCAACATCGAGTGTTGGGAAATGAACACCCGGCTGTGCGCCGGGTGGGTCTGATATAAGCTGACCTAACGCAGTTGACCCGCCAAATCCTCTCGGATCGGCGGGTTCTCACGCGAATGTCAGATGACGTGGGGTCTTGACCTCGGTGCCGAAGCGCTGCGGTCAAGACAGATCAGCTCATGATGCGCAGATGCGGTTTCAGCTGAGACAACAACAGCTTGCGTGTGGTGCGACCTTCGAGCGGCAGTTCAATCAGAACGCTGCCATCGCCTTCGAGGATTTGCAGCGTCTTACCGCTGAAACGCGCTGCACCAAGCGAGGCATAGCTGCGGCGCATCAGCACAACCGAACGCCCGTCGCTGCGGATCTCTTCGATGCGCAGCTCATTGCGCTGTGCGTCAAAATGAAATTCCGGCGGCAGCTTCATTTCCCGCTGCAACAGCAAGCACAGGCCGACAAACAGCAAAAACACCGATACGCCAATGCGGATCAACGCCATTTGCGGATCCGCACCGGAGTCTGGCATCAACCAGAGCCCGGTCGAGGCCATCACCATGCAACCACCGAGCAGGCGCAGCAACATAGCAGACACGGATCCGCCGGGGCGTAGGGTTACTTGCGAGGGCGCCTCAGAGCGAAATCCCGGCACATGATCGATCGGTGCAACACGGGTAAAGTCGATGACGTTCTGATCAATCGCTGTCATGGCTTTCTTCCTCTATACTCGCGGGCGCCCTTGACGCCGTTAACGACTTGTTAACCTATTCACTCGCGCTGGAATGGGGCAGCAGTGTGGCAGGGTGAGGGAAAACTTGGTTCCCTATCCTATTTCGCCAGACCCCGAGCCAAACGACCCCGCGCCCTGACCTTCTGTGGCGGGTTGCGCTTTGGCACAAAGCCGTCTAAGGGGAGGCCTCCTTCCGTATCTTTTGATCCGCGCAGACTCTCGTGGTGGGGCAGCGGAAGGCAAATATGCCCCTCCTATGAAATGCGCCCAGACACAAACAGGAGTTCGCATGCCACTCTATGAGCATGTCATGATTGCGCGTCAGGACCTGTCCAACTCGCAAGCAGAAGGCCTCATCGAACACTTCGGTGCTGTTCTGTCCGACAACGGCGGTAAGCTGGTCGACCAGGAGTACTGGGGCGTGAAAACCATGGCCTACAAGATCAACAAAAACCGCAAGGGCCACTACGCCTTCCTGCGCTCCGACGCACCTTCGTCGGCCGTTCAGGAAATGGAACGCCTGATGCGCCTGCATGACGACGTGATGCGCGTTCTGACCATCAAGGTCGAAGAGCACGCGGAGGGCCCCTCGGTCCAGATGCAGAAACGTGACGAACGCGACAGCCGTCGCGAGCGCCGTTGATCCAACGCTTGAGAAAAGGACGCTAAACCATGGCAGCCAAACCATTTTTCCGTCGCCGGAAAGTGTGCCCGTTCTCTGGTGAGAACGCGCCCAAAATCGATTACAAGGACACTCGTCTGCTGCAGCGCTACATCTCTGAGCGTGGCAAGATTGTTCCTTCCCGCATCACCGCCGTTTCGGCAAAGAAGCAGCGTGAACTGGCTCGTGCTATCAAGCGCGCCCGCTTCCTCGCCCTGCTGCCCTACGCCGTGAAGTAAGGAGACCTGATCCATGCAAGTTATCCTTCTTGAACGTGTTGCGAAGCTCGGCCAGATGGGCGACGTCGTTGACGTAAAGCCCGGCTTTGCCCGCAACTACCTGCTGCCGCAGGGCAAGGCTCAGACCGCGTCTGACGCCAACATTGCAGCTTTTGAATCCCAGAAAGCGCAGCTTGAAGCGCGCAACCTGGAGACCAAGAAAGAAGCAGAAGCCCTCGGCGAGAAACTCGACGGCCAGCAGTTCGTCGTGATTCGCTCCGCCTCCGATGGTGGCAACCTCTACGGCTCCGTCACCACCCGTGACGCGGCTGACGTTGCAACCGAAGAAGGCTTCTCGGTCGACCGCAAGCAGGTCATCATCCGTGAGCCGATCAAGACCCTGGGCCTGCACATCGCAGAAGTGCACCTGCACCCCGAGGTCATGGTGACCATCGAGCTGAACGTTGCGCGCTCCCCTGAGGAAGCGGAACTGCAGGCCTCCGGCAAGTCCATTCAGGAACTGGCCGCTGAAGAAGAAGCCGCAGCAGAGTTCGAAATCTCCGAACTCTTCGACGACATCGGTGGCGCAGCTTCTGACGACGACGAAGGCGACGCACCGGTTGCGGCCGCAGAAGAAGACGACTCCAAGTAAGCTCCGGCTGACTGCGGGGGTTCGCCCTTGCGATTGGAACAAAAAGAAAGGCGGCATCCGAGGGATGTCGCCTTTTTTGCATTCCCGGATAAACGCGCCTTAGCGGCGGAACAGTTCCAGCAGCAATCTCGGCGCCTGATTGGCGATGGTGAGAGACTGTATCGCCAGTTCTTGCTGTGTCTTCAGCGCGGCCAGTCGGGCGGAGGCCTCCTCCATATTGGTGTCCGTCAGGGCAGAGACGCCCAATTCCATGGAATCCATCAATCGCCCAACAAAATCGGACTGATCCTCTATGCGCGCGGCGGAAGAGCCCAGAGATGCGGCCCCCGTGATGGCCACTTGCAAGAAATCTTCGATCTCCGTGAGCGCGGTAGCGGCAGAGGTGCTATCGGTGATCGCGGTGAGGCTGCTCGCCAAATCAAGGGTGTTATCGAAATTCACCGAAGCCACCGTGATCTCATTTGCGGTCACGGTGCCGCCCGACCCCACACGGTTCAGCGAGGCAAGCACGCCCAGCGACGTGGCCCCGGAGCCATCGACGTCCGCAGACAGGAGGTTTGCGCCGTTAAACTGCGCGGCGGCGATGATCGCCTCCACCTGTTCGACCTTAGAGGCAATATCGGTCTGAATGGTGGCGTGGTCGACGTTTTCAGACTGTGCCGATACGATCAGTTCTTTAATCTCTGTCAGCTTTTCGACGATCTGCTCTGCGCCAGCGGAGGCGACAGCGACGGTGGCTTCGCCCATGGCGAGACCGTCTTTGATCGAGCGAAAGCCGGAGATGTCGGATTCCATGGTTTTGGCAATCGACCAGACGGCGGCATTGTCTTTGGCCGAGCCGATCCGCTTACCGGTCGAGATGGAGTTTTGCACATCGGTAAGGTTGCCGTTAATGGTCTTCAGAGTACGAAGGGCTATCTGTGCCCCGTGATTGGTCAGTATGCTGGACATGGGTTCGGGTTCCATCGCGAGGGACTGGACAGTCCCACAGGTGTAGATCCCGTTTCTGAGATCGCAGCGTATCGCTCCGGACACTGCCGAAGTGGTCCCCCGGCGCCATCCGCCCAACGTGCGGCTGGATGCAGGTTAACGATATCCACAAAGACGTTAATATATGGCTAACACGTAACGCAGTCGTTAACCCGACCGAAGCCGCTTTGCCCAATTGGGTAAACTTGTTCACAAAAAACCGCCGGCCCCAAAGGAGCCGGCGGGGGTATTCCTCAGGTCAGAAGACCTTAACGGAAGAGTTGCAACAGCGAGCTTGGCGCTTCATTCGCGATGGTCAGCGACTGGGTTGCCAGATCTTGCTGGGTTTGCAACGCGGACAGGCGCGCGGAGGCCTCTTCCATGTTGGTGTCGGTCATGGTCGACACGCCCAAAGTCATGGAGTCCACAAGGTTGCTGACGAACTCGGACTGATCTTCCAGACGCGCAGCATCCGCACCAAGGGACGCAGCACCGGTGATCGCGGTTTGCAGATAGGTTTCGATTTCACCCAGAGCAGAAGCGGCCGAGGCAGAGTCGGTGATTTGTGTCATCGATCCAAGATCGAGATCGGTTTCAAAATCTACGGAGGCGACGGAAATCTCAACCGCAGACACGGCACCACCTGCGCCAACACGATCAAGCGAGGCCAGAACACCAAGACCAGTAGCAGTACCGTCAACAGTTGCCTTCAACAAGTTTGCACCGTTGAATTGAGCAGCATCGATAATGGAGGTAATCTGCTCCACTTTGGAGGTGATATCTGTCTGGATCTTCTCGTGGTCAACGTTTTCAGACTGCGCGGAGACGATCAGCTCTTTCATCTCGGTCAGTTTTTCAACGATCTGCTCGGCACCGGCAGAGGCGACTGCGACGGTTGCTTCGCCGATGGACAGGCCTTCCTCGATCGCTTCAAAACCGGCAATGTCGGATTCCATGGTTTTGGAGATTGCCCAAACCGCGGAGTTATCTTTGGCGGAGCCCACCTCTTTACCAGTGGAGATGCTGGTTTGGGTTTTGCTGAGGTCGTCGTTGACGGACTTCAGGGTCTGCAGCGCAACCATTGCGCCGTTGTTGGTCAGAATGCTGGACATAGAGCACCTTATTCAATGGCAGGACAGTGATTTTTATGTCTGTCCTATATTCAGGTCATCCCGTTACACGGGGGCGAGTGGTCCCGTCCTAAACCTGCCTTCCGCCTCACGGCGTCAGCGCCACCTGTCACCAGATGCACCATCAAAGTGCCACAAAAGCCCTTACGATTCCTTAATGCGGCAGCGAGTCATTCCTACAATTTTAACACTGTTGAATAACTGTCTAAGCTTCAAAAAATTTTCCGTAAGAAATCGCAACCGTCGAACGAGACACAAAAAAACCGCCGGCTCCAAAGGAGCCGGCGGTGATATTCCTCAGGTCAGGAGACCTTAACGGAAGAGCTGCAACAGCGAGCTTGGCGCTTCATTCGCGATGGTCAGCGACTGGGTCGCCAGATCTTGTTGAGTTTGCAGCGCAGACAGGCGCGCGGAGGCCTCTTCCATGTTGGTGTCGGTCATGGTCGACACGCCCATGGTCATGGAGTCCACGAGGTTGCTGACAAACTCGGACTGATCTTCCAGACGGGCCGAATCCGCACCCAGAGAAGCAGCGCCGGTGATCGCGGTTTGAATCAGCACTTCAATCTCATCCAGTGCGGTCGCCGCCGTGGCTGTATCAGTGATCGTCGTCAGGCTCGAGCCAAAGTCCAGATCGGCCTCAAAATCGACAGATGCGATGGTGATCTCAACCGCAGACACGGCTCCACCTGCACCCACACGGTCCAGCGAGGCGAGAACGCCAACGCCAGTTGCGCCATTGCCATCCACATCGGTCGCCAGCAGGTTTGCACCGTTAAACTGGGCTGCGGAAATGATCGCCTCAACCTGTTCCACTTTGGAATCGATGTCGGTTTGAATGGTGGCGTGATCAACGTTTTCAGACTGCGCGGAAACGATCAGCTCTTTCATCTCGGTCAGTTTTTCAACGATCTGCTCAGCACCGGCAGAGGCAACCGCAACGGTCGCTTCACCGACGGAGAGACCCTCTTCGATCGCTTCAAAACCGGCAATGTCGGATTCCATGGTTTTGGAGATTGCCCAAACTGCGGAGTTATCCTTGGCTGTACCCACCTCTTTACCGGTGGAGATGCTGGTTTGGGTTTTGCCGAGGTCGTCATTGACGGACTTCAGGGTCTGCAGCGCAACCATTGCGCCGTTATTGGTCAGAATGCTGGACATAGAGCACCTTATTCAATGGCAGGACAGTATTTTTTATCTGTCCTATATTCAGGTTATCCCGTTACACGGGGGCGAGTGGTCCCGTCCTAAACCTGCCTTCCGCCTCTCAGCGTCAGCGCCATCCGTCACCAGATGCACGGTCAAAATGGCATGTATTCTGTTACTGACTCCTTAATGGGCGGCTTTTACATCCCTACAATTTTAACACAGCTGAATGATTTGCTAATCGTCGAAAATCCGCGACAATTGCATTGGATAATTGATTAAAACGGCAGGGCGTTTTTCGTCTGTTCCGTGGTCTCTTTGGCGTCGGCCAGACGATAAAGAACCCGCGCCAAGCAACTGTATCTAAAGATATATTTCTAGGTTTGTCGCATGCATCGCGCGCGCATAGGCAAAGCTCCGCCTTGTCTAAAATTGCAGGTTTGCCGCATCACACAGCGTCGCTAGGTTGGGAGCCAGAGAAACAACCATGAGACAGCCCAATGAACCGTCGTCACCTGCTGTGGACCTTGGCGGCCTTTTTCCTCAGCTCCGTGGCGGGATGTGCAAGCACTGACGAGTCCGTCAGCCGTGCATTCAACCCGCCCCTCTATCCGAATGAGACACCGGAGCTGCGGAAAAAGATCAACTTCTGGGCCGATCATTACGAGGTGCCACGCAGTCTGGTGCATCGCCTTGCTATACGTGAAAGCACCCACCGCCCCTGGGCCACCAATCGCCCTTATTATGGGCTGCTGCAGATCCTGCCTGCCACCGCACGCTCCATGGGGTTTCGGGGCGAGCCGCAGGACCTGTTGGATGCAGATACCAATCTGAAATATGCCGTGCGTTATCTGCGTGGCGCTTGGCTGATTTCCGATGGCAGTCAGGATAACGCGGTCAAACACTACTCGCGTGGCTATTACTACGAGGCCAAGCGCCGCGGTATGCTGGAAGAGACCGGATTGCGCTGAACCTTCGCGCATTGAATACCGCCCCTCCTTAGGAGGAAGGGCGGACATGTTGCGTGATCCTTAGTCGTCGGTGGACAGGATCTTCCAGATCACCGCCCCAATGACCGCCCCGACAAGCGGCGCAACCCAGAACAGCCACAATTGTGTCAGCGCAGGTCCATCCGCAAACAGAGCGACCCCGGTGGAGCGCGCAGGGTTTACCGATGTGTTGGTCACAGGGATCGACACCAGATGGATCAGTGTCAGGCCCAGACCAATGGCTATCGGCGCAAAGCCTGCGGGCACAGTGGCAGAGGTCGCTCCAAGGATGATGATCAGGAATGCCGCGGTCATGACAATCTCCATCACCAGCGCGGACATCATCCCATAGCCCAGCGGGGACGCGGCCCCATAGCCGTTTGAGGCAAATCCACCAACGCCCTCAAAGCCGTTGATGCCAGACACCACAACATAAAGCGTGGCCGCCGCCGCGATGGCGCCGATGACCTGCACCAGCCAATAAGGGATCAAGTCTTTGGCCGGAAAGCGCCCTGCAACCACAAGACCAAGCGAGACAGCCGGATTAAAATGTCCACCCGAAATCCCGCCAACCGCATAGGCCATGGTCAGCACCGTGAGACCAAAGGCCAGACTCACCCCCAGCCAACCGATTCCTACATTTTCAATTCCTGCAGCCAATACGGCACTGCCACATCCGCCAAAGACCAGCCAAAAGGTTCCAACAAACTCGGCCAACAACTTTTTACTCATTTTTATCTCCACTTACACCGTCCCCGCTCAGATCTTGGACGCATCTTTTGTTTTGTGAGCGTCTGAGCATTGTGTTTCAGTTTTCACTTTCTGGAAGTGGGAAAAATTTTAGAAATACTACTCAACCTTGCCCCCTCTGACCGAGCATTGGCCTTGGCTGGCAAAGGCGCCGATTTTTCCCGGCGAAAATGTCATCTTCTCGCTCTATCATTTGAAGAATCGCCCCTGTGGCACTCAGTCGTGCGGGGCACAAAATATTGAATATTTCAGGAGAGTTAGATGTCTTGGCAAATTGACCGCAGGTCCTTTCTGGCGGGTAGTGCGGGTCTAATCGCACTGCATCCGTTTTCTGTCGCCGCTGCCTCGGGTCAGGTTCACCTGCGCCTGATGGAGACCACTGATCTGCACGTGCATGTGTTTCCTTATGATTATTATAGCGACAAACCGGTGGATACGCTGGGCCTTGCCCGCACCGCATCGCTGATCAATGACATCCGCGCAGAGGCGACAAATTCGCTGCTGGTGGACAATGGGGATTTCCTGCAGGGCAACCCGATGGGTGATTACATCGCCTATGAGCGCGGCATGAAAGAAGGCGACCAGCACCCGGTCATCACGGCGATGAACACCGTGGGCTTTGATGCCTCGACCTTGGGCAATCACGAGTTCAACTATGGGATCTCTTTCCTGATGAAATCGCTGGCCGGGGCCGGTTTCCCGGTGGTCTGTGCCAATATTGCCAAAAAGACCGGTGCCTCGCCACGCGAGGATGAGACGCTGCTGCCGCCCTATGTGATCCTTGATCGCGAACTGACCGATGGCGCAGGCAAGTCTCACCCGATCAAGATCGGGCTGATCGGTTTTGTGCCGCCGCAGGTGATGAACTGGGACCGCAAACATCTGGAAGGCAACGTGCAGGCGCGTGACATCGTCGAATGCGCCCGCGCCTATGTGCCCGAGATGAAGGAGAAAGGCGCCGATATCATCATCGCGCTGTCGCACTCCGGCATCGGCTCGGCCGATCACAGTGACGGGATGGAAAATGCCTCGGTACCGCTGGCGGCGGTTGAGGGCATTGATGCCATTATGACCGGACACAGCCATCTGGTGTTCCCCTCCTCCACCTATGCGGATTTTGCGGGTGTTGATGCCGACAAAGGCACCATCCACGGCACCCCCGCCGTCATGGGCGGCTATTGGGGCAGCCATATGGGGCTGATCGATCTGATGCTGGAGCGCGACGGCACGGGCTGGCGTGTGGTGGGACACGCCTCCGAGGCGCGCCCCATATCAAAGCGCAACGAAGACCGCAGCGTCACCGCGCTGGTGGAGAGCGACCAAAGCGTGCTTGACGCGGTGCAGGCAGACCATGACGCCACGCTGGCCTACGTGCGCCGCGCGATGGGCAAGACGGACGCGCCGCTGCACAGCTATTTTGCACTGGTGACGGATGATCCATCGGTGCAGATCGTGTCGATTGCGCAGACCTGGTACATCTCTCAGATGCTCAAAGGCACGGAATATGAGGGGCTGCCGATCCTCTCCGCCGCCGCCCCGTTCAAGGCTGGTGGGCGCGGCGGGCCGGAGTATTATACCGATGTCCCGGTGGGCGATGTGGCAATCAAGAATGTCGCCGATCTCTACCTCTATCCCAACACCGTGCGCGCGGTAAAAGTCACGGGCCAGCAGGTCAAGGACTGGCTCGAACGCTCGGCGGGGATGTTCAATCAGATTGAGCAAGGCAAGGCAGATCAGGTGCTGCTGAACACCGAGTTCCCCAGCTACAATTTTGATGTGATCGACGGGGTGACCTATCAGATCGATCTGAGCCAACCACCGATGTTTGCGCCCAAGGGGGAGGTTATCAACCCGGACACCAACCGGATCGTGAACCTCGAATTCAATGGTGCCCCCATTGATCCCGCGCAGGAATTCATCATTGCCACCAATAACTACCGTGCCAGCGGCGGTGGCAGTTTTCCCGGCGCGATGGGCGATACCATCGTCTTTGAAGGGCCGGACACGAACCGCGATGTGATCGTGCGCTATATCGTGGAGCAAGGCACCATCAGCCCCAAGGCGGATGGCAACTGGCGCTTTGCACCGCTGCCGGAAACTTCAGTGCTGTTTGATACGGGACCCAAAGCGGCCGCGTACGCCGCCAATGTGCCCGGTGTGACCATCACCCCCGCCGGCGACGGGCCGGATGGGTTTGCACGGTTCAAAATCGCACTCTGATCTATGCTGAAGCAATTCTGAGGGCCGCCCTGCATTTGCGGGGCGGTTCTTTTTGTCAAACGACGCGGTTGCGCCCTGCCCGCTTGGCTTTCAGCAGCGCCACATCCGCCTGCCCGAGCACCGGTTCCATCTCTGCGCGCCCGTCGAAATCCGCACAGCTGAAGGTCGCAGTGACACGCCGGGTGGCGAGAATACGCGAGGTATCCAGCGCTTGGCGGCATTGTTCAGCCAAGGCGCGGGTGGTGCCTTTCTCCGGGCTGAGGCGCAGCACCAGGAACTCCTCCCCGCCGATGCGGAAAAACAGATCACCGTCGCTCAACTGCTGACGCACCAAAGCGGTGACCGACCGCAGCACAAAATCGCCGGTTGGATGGCCGAAGGTGTCATTGACGCTTTTGAAGTAATCAAGATCAAAGAGGATCAGCGCTGCAGTGCGTAAATCCTGCGTCTCTGACACGCGCGCCAGATGGCGACGATTAAAGCAACCTGTCAGCGGATCGAGAAACACGCTGTTTTCCAGCTGATCCTGCGCCTCTGTGATGCGCTTGGCGGCGAACCACAGAAAGGTCAGGCACAAGAGCAAAGCCAGCCCAAGGCGTATGGCCATCGGCGCGTCTGCGCCCACAGTTGCCACCGTCCCTGCGACCGCAATCGTGAGCCCGAGAGAGTACCACACCGCAAAACGTCCGGGCTGCACAAGAAACGCGCCAATAAGGGTCGGAAAGGCATAAAACCCGACCTCCGCGCCTGCGCGCCACACCGACAGGACAATCACAGCGCCCAAGAGAAACAGGACCATCGGGATCGAGATTGGTAGCCGTTTCTTTTTCACAAAGGCGCACAGGTCGATCACGACCACCAAAACGAGCAGCCCAAGCGCGCCAGACAGAATAAAATCGCCGCGCGTTAAATTCAGGATCAGCATGGCTGCGCAAACCAGAGCCAAACAAACACCTAAGTAAAAGTTGACGCGCGCCTGCGCCTCAGTGGCTACCATTTAACCGCCCCAATACAACGCTGTGGGACCGAGTCACCTCGGAAAATTCAAATTTCAAAAACTAGGACGTGTTGACAAAAG